>OZ243969.1:355000-1868863 GCA_965214675.1 Gammaproteobacteria bacterium | reverse complement strand
CCATGTCCGGGCGCCTGGACACATCGGCGCTGCTGCTGATGATTGCAGTCAAGTTTACCGAACTGATGCTGCGCGGTATTTTTGTAGGAAGGGATGTCGAAACTGGAGTACTGGTTTTTGCTGCACTATTCGGGGTTATCGATCTGGCATTGAACCTTTACATTTTCGCCATCATTGCATTGGTCGCGATCAGCTGGCTTGCACCACACCTCCACCGACAGAGTAATCCGCTTGTCTCGGTGCTGCACTCCATCACAGCCCCTATCCTGGATCCGGCCAGAAGGATGATCCCCCAGGTCGGAGTGTTTGATTTCTCAACCTCAGCCGTACTTCTTGCACTGTTTTGCGCAAAAATTCTCTTGCATTCACTGTGACAAAAAAAGACACCCGCCTGCCGTGACATTGTGTGCTATACATGCACTCATTACACTTGGGGTTTAAACAAAAAATTTAAGTAAGTGCCTGACTCTATTCCAGTGAATTCGGTTGGCCTGGTCGAGAGCCAGTTTATTACCATCAAGCGGTCTCTGGGTCTGGATTGCGGTCACACACTGCCAGAATTCACACTGGCCTACGAGACGTATGGCAAACTAAACCCTGAGCGCAGCAATGCCCTGCTCATCTGTCATGCACTTTCAGGGGATCAGCACGCGGCAGGCTACCACAGCACCGAAGATCGCAAACCAGGATGGTGGGACAACTGTATCGGTCCTGGAAAACCCTTCGATACAGATCGCTTCTTTGTCGTTGCCCCCAATAATCTAGGAGGGTGCAAGGGCAGCAGCGGTCCGGCCAGTGTCAACCCCGAAACCGGGAAGCAGTATGGCCCGGATTTTCCACTGGTTACAGTACATGACTGGGTCGTGAGCCAAAGCTATCTCGCGGATGAACTGGGCATCGAGCAATGGGCTGCAGTCATTGGAGGAAGTCTGGGCGGCATGCAGGTGATGCAATGGGCCATCGACTTTCCGGATCGCTTGCGCCAGGCAGTTGTCATAGCTGCAGCACCCAAATTGACAGCACAGAATATCGCGTTCAATGAAGTAGCGAGGCAGGCCATATTCTCTGATCCTGACTTCCATCAGGGACACTACTACGAACACAATACGACTCCACGTCAAGGACTTATGCTGGCACGCATGCTTGGGCATATCACCTATCTCTCCGATCACGCCATGCGGCAAAAGTTCGGACGCGACTTGCGGAAAGGAAAGCTCAATTTTGGCTTTGACGTAGAATTCCAGGTCGAGAGCTACCTGCGCTACCAGGGAAAATCCTTTGTGGATCGGTTCGATGCAAATACCTATCTGATTATGACCAAGGCACTGGACTATTTTGATCCTGCGCTGAATTGGGATGATGACCTGTCCCGTGCCTTCCAGAACACCGGTGCTGAATTTCTGGTGATATCCTTTACCGGGGACTGGAGATTCTCACCAGCCCGCTCTCGAGAGATCGTCCGGGCACTTATTGCAGCAAAAAAGAAAGTCAGCTACGTGGAAATTGATGCGGATCTTGGACACGATGCATTTCTAACCGCAATCCCTGAATACCATAGTGTCCTGCAAAGCTACATGCACACTCTTCAGATATGAGCACAGTTCTTCGTCCCGATCTGGAAATCATTTGTGAGTGGATTCAACCAGGAACTCACATCCTGGACCTGGGCTGTGGTGATGGTACTTTGCTGACACACCTGCGCCAGGCACGCGATGTTACCGGCTATGGCCTGGAAATTGACATAGCCAATATTCAGCAATGCATTGCCAAGGGAATTCCTGTCGTCCAGACCAATCTGGACAAGGGCATTACCGAGTTTTTTGACGAACACTCTTTCAACTATGTAGTCATGACCCATACGCTGCAGGCCATCCAGCACCCGGGCGAGCTTCTGGATGAGATGCTGCGAATCGGACAGGAAGGAATCGTCACGTTCCCCAACTTTGCCCATTGGAAAAGCCGGGTACAGCTTGGGCTGGGAGGGAATATGCCCGTGACCCGGGCCCTGCCCCATGAATGGTACGACACCCCAAACATTCATTTGTGCTCGTTTCAAGATTTTGAAGCCCTATGTGAGAAACGGGGTATCAGCATTCTTCAGCGGGCTGCAGTAACGCATGCCAGCCGGTCAGGAAAGAGAACATGCCTGTGGCCCAATCTACTCGGTGAAAGTGCGATTTACCGGTTCTGTAAATCTGATTCTTAGGCGCTTGTATCACAGGAGGTTTGGCTGGATCAGATCACATGCCTCTCATGGAGCGCCCAGCCTGGGCAAAATCAAAACAGACCTGTAAGCGCCTGCCAGTTTTTTTGTATTTTCCCTGGATGGAACTCCACCAAGCGGTTTTGCCTACCTCGATACGACTTCTCAGACGGGTAGCCTGACAAGATGATAAGCCGGCAGTTTTTCATTACAATGCAACAAAAAGTTAACTGTTCAAATACAGCAACATTGGTCACCGCTGCTAACTTGATGCTTGGTTGTGGGGCCGTATGACCGATCTCGTTCACTGATGATTAAGGATGACACTACATGGCCACTTCCAGACCTGAAAAGAAAGCCCCAACCAAAACAGCAATTTTAAACCGCATTGCAGAAGAGACCGCTCTTTCACGCAAGCAGGTTGCCTCAGTGCTTGATTCGCTTGAAGCTATGATTGCAAAAGAACTGAAGCCACGTGGTGCGGGATGTTTTAACCTTCCCGGCCTACTGAAAATCAAGGTGGTCAAAAAGCCGGCCAAAAGGGCACGCAAGGGTATCAACCCCTTTACGGGTGAGGAAATGACGTTCAAGGCTAAGCCAGCCAGCAAGTCGGTACGTGTCTTGCCCCTGAAGAAGCTCAAAAGCATGGTCTGACGGAACAGGTCCGGAGGTGATATCCGCTTGTAGTACTTACTCCAGGTCCTGTTGCACATCCAGTTTGGTCTGAATAAAGGTGCTGTGTGGCAGGTACAGCAGGTCAGCTATCTTTCGTATTTGATACTCCTCGTATTTATCGAGCCTGCTGTCGGCATAAGCTGTCTTCCATAAGTCCCTCAGCAGCCTTTTTTTCTCCTCCATCGTACAACCGTCATTGATAATCTTTACAAATGGATAGATTGAAACATGCTGCTCTTGCTCAGAAACTGCCAGATCAACCAGATTTTCTACCTCCTGCTTAGAAAACCGGAACCTCTCTGCCAACGCGCTGACTATGGTGCGTAGTTCCTCTTCCTGAATATCAAAATCTGCCCGGCTCACTTCCAGCAATAGCACTGCAGTAGCCAAATGCATGACGTGATCATCATCCAGCGTCTCGCGCTGCGGCCGGATTTTCTTTTCAATAAAAGCTGCAACCGACTTGAGCATGGTTAATTGGTGTTGCGGAAACTGCGATATAGCCCACCTTCAAAGGAGTCGAAGTAGTCTTCAGCCAGGGGGTGGGTAATGGGTGCCTTTGAAACATCCATCTCCAGATGCTGTTCAGCAACGTAGGTGGTCATCAGCTGTCCGTCCACCAGCACATGGTACCAGGGCTTGTCCTTGGGAGGCCTGGACTTTGCTACCTGTTCGTACCATTCGTTTGTACCACTATAGTGCGCGTCCACATCAAAAATGACACCCCGGTAATTAAATTTTTTATGAATAATAACCTGACCGATTGAAAACTGCGCCTGATACATGCCTTGCTCTCCTGGCCTTGGATAAGAGATCGAACGATCGACACACCACATGCTACCGCAAAAATTGTTCATGCTAAACAGGTTAATACTGTATCTCTTTTCCCCTCGGCATGAGATGGTATCTGGATAAAAATCTGTTAGGCTATATTGAGGTTTACAAGCCAATTAAACAAAAGCGCGAGACAGCACCTGGACCCCATTTAATATGACTAGCAGAAGTAAGGAGCAGCGCATACTGCTCGTAATGCGCAAACTGCTAGCCCAGATTGTGCGGGATACAACCCCAGGACCGGGTGTACGACATGCCCTAAGCGAACAAACGATCAAGGACATCCGGGATTGCTTCAGCCTCATCGCTGCGCGGGAGCGCGAGCTTATCGAAGAAATCGGAATCGCAAACAAGGATCGTCCTCAATTTGCCGACAAACCACACACCTCAACCGTCCTCAAGTTCAAGCCCCCGCCCAAGAAGTCAAAGGATGACAACTAAGGCTGCCCTACATTCAAACTCATGGAACGCCTTTCAGACATCAAGATAAAGCTTGAGCCGGGCATTAAGATTACAGCTGAAAATAAATGCGGCTACTGCACGAACTCGTATTGCTGCACCTATGTCACGGAAGAACTTCTAACACCCCGAAGCAAGCTGGATTACGAGCATATGCTTTGGCAGGTGTCACATGAAGGTGTTGAGGTGTACAAGGACGATGAAGGCTGGTGGTTGATGATAGCCGGACGCTGCTCACACCTTCAGAAAGATGGACATTGCGGGATCTATGAGGCGCGTCCGCAGATCTGCCGCGATCACGACAATGACTACTGCGAATTCGATGCTCCAGTGGAAAACGACTATGACCTGCACTTCCCAAATTATGAAACGTTACTGGAATACTGCAAAAAACGCTTCAAGCATTGGCACAGGGGCTAGTCACTCCGGCATGATCTCGGAAAAATCTGAAATAGATGGATACGGCAAGGCATCCCGTTTTGGTCTGGAGCTGTCTGGTTGCTGAATGGTAATTAAGTGGCGAATGCCATAAGCTTCTCCAGCGGCAAGCACATCCAGATTGTCGTCGATGAAAAGGGTAGTTTCCGGGTCAAACGGATAGGCACGCCTCAAATTTTTCCAGAATTCCTGCTGCTCCTTGGGACACCCGAAATCATGCGATGAAATGATGCGGTCAAAATACGGCTCTATTTGCACTGACTGCATCTTTACAGCAATGGTGTCAGGATGTGCATTGGTCACCAGGGCAATACATTTTTCTGACGAGGCCAGCTTTTCCAAAAAGTGTTTTGCACTGGGGAAAATCCGTATTCGCCAGGCGATCTCCCGTTTCAATGCAGCGACTTCAAGACCCAGTTCTTTTGTCCAGTAATCCGTACAATACCAATCCAGTGTGCCGGCTTTTCCTTTATAATAGGACTGCAATAGCTCCCTCGCATGACTAAATTCCATCTGGTATTTCTGGCTGTACCTCAAGGGCAGGTGCTGCAGCCAGAAATACGAGTCGAAACTCAGGTCAAGCAGGGTTCCATCCATGTCCAGAAATACAGTATTGACCTTTCCCCAGACGGCTGACATTGGCATAAACAAGGATTCCTAGATAACTACCTGCTGGTAATGGACCTGGATACCAAAAAGCTTGAAGCTCTCATCGCTCCGGTCTGCGATATTGTAAAGCAGGCCGGACAGGAGATCATGAAAATTTATCTCGGTGGCTTTGAGATAGCGGAGAAAGAAGATCATTCCCCGTTGACCACGGCAGACCTTGCCTCTCACCGCCTGATTTGCACACGACTGCAAATGCTGACGCCGGACATCCCCGTGCTATCGGAAGAGTCAGCTATGATCCCGTATGACCAAAGAGCAAAATGGAAACAGTACTGGTTGATAGACCCCCTGGACGGAACCCGGGAATTCATCAAGAAAAATGATGAATTCACCGTAAACATCGCCCTGGTCATCGACCACGTCGCACATCTCGGGGCCGTCTACCTACCGGCAAAGGGCACCTGTTATTTTGCAGCGACAGGACATGGTGCTTTCAAGCAGGAGCACAAGCAGGCTGCACACAGAATCAGGACCCGTTTCTCTGCACCTGATTCCACCCCAACGATATGTGGCAGCCGGGCACACACGGGTCCCTCCTTGCAGACCCTGCTATCCCAGATTGGCAAGCATGAACTGATCAGGGTTGGCAGTTCGATCAAGACATGCCTGGTGGCTGAAGGTCGTGCAGATCTCTATCCCCGTTTCGGGCCTACTTCTGAATGGGATACAGCAGCCGCGCATTGTGTCGTGCGTGAAGCAGGAGGTTCGCTGGTCGACACCCAACTCATGGACTTGCGTTACAACACGAAAGACTCGTTGCTTAACCCTCCATTCATCGCACTAGGTAACCTGAGCGACCATTGGCGGAAAATACTGTTGCAAAAAATACCCGTGCAATGAAAATCAGTTATGGCTGCAACCCATGGCAGCGATGGGTGGCCATCTTAAAAGGCGGGTCTGCAGACTCTCGTTCCGGCCTGAAACTTCTCTGGTAGTCTACAGGTGCTTGCAGTCAAGAACCCCAGCCTTGCAGCACGATCTTGCCCATCGTATGCCGGTTCTCAATCTCGGCATGGGCTGCCTTCACGTTCTTCGAACTGATAGGCTCAAGTACTTTGTTGACGGTGGTCCTGATCGTTCCCGCATCCACCAGGTCTGCAACCCTGTTCAGCAGGTGATGTTGCTCAATCATGTCGTCTGTTTCATACATGGAGCGGGTAAACATGAACTCCCAGACAAAGGTCGCGCTTTTGCTCTTTAGCGCACCAAGATCAACATAGGCTGCTGTTTCGACGATAGAACAGATTTTTCCCTGTGGCGCGATCAACGCTGCCATTGTCTGCCAGTACTTATCTGTATCGTTAAGGCACAAGATATATTCATATTCAGCAATTCCAAGCTGGCTCATCTGTTCCGGAATATCCAGATAATGATTGATCACATGATCTGCGCCGAATTCCTTGCACCATACTTGGGACTTTGGGCGTGAGGCAGTGACAGTTACTGTCAGTTCAGCGACCTGCTTGGCAAATTGTGTAGCAATGGAGCCTACTCCTCCTGCCCCGCCGATGATGAGAAGTTGCCGACCTCGGTCCGAACCCCCTGAATCAATCCCCAATCGATCAAACAAAGCCTCCCATGCCGTGATGCTCGTCAGCGGCAGGGCTGCAGCCTGGGCAAAATCCAGGCATTTTGGCTTGCCACCTACGATGCGCTCATCAACAAGATGAAATTCGCTGTTGCAACCCGGGTCAATGAAGCTCCCAGCATAAAACACCTCATCTCCCGGCCTGAAGAGCGTCACATCCGGGCCCACGGCTTCAACTACGCCCGCTGCATCCCATCCCAGGATGCGGGGGGCTTTCTCCACCTTGTCCTGCGGAGCCCGCATTTTTGTATCTACTGGATTTACAGCAATGGCCTTCACACTGACCAGGAGCTCCTTGCCTGTAGGGTTGGGTCGCTCCACCTCAAGGTCCAGTAATGAATCTGTTTCATCAATCGGGAGGTACTTGTACAAACCGACAGCTTTCAATGCTTTTCTCCTTTCTTTTTACCCTAGCATACAGCAGTAACTGCTCGAAAATATAACGATGTTGCTACAGCATTGTTGCATGCATATAAAGCTTCAAATGATCATGCTTCAAGATCGGGCCGCGTCAAAATCATCTGTTAACTGCCGGACCCCCAATTGAAGGACCTGATCTGCAACGCCCAGGTCCCTGCGGGAACTGCGATTCAACCGCTGTATTTTGAAAGGTGCATCCAGGTACCAATCACAGAGTCCGGGTTCAACGAGATGCTGTCAATGCCCTGCTCAACCAGCCAATACGCAAAATCCGGGTAATCCGAGGGCCCCTGTCCACAGATGCCCACATACTTCTCTTCTTTCCGGCATGTTCGGATTACCTTGCCAATCAAGGACCTGACAGCCGCATCCCTTTCGTCGAACTGCCCGGCTACAAGCTCCGAGTCCCGATCGAGTCCCAGCGTCATTTGCGTAAGATCATTTGAACCGATTGAAAATCCGTCGAAATGGCGCAGAAATTCTTCGGCCAGTATCGCGTTTGAAGGGACCTCGCACATCATCACCACCTTGAGCCCGTTTTCCGAGCGCTTCAATCCATGTTCAGCCAGCAACGCAGTCACTCGCTCAGCCTCCTTGAGAGTACGTACAAAGGGCACCATGATCTGGATGTTCGAAAATCCCATCTCATTGTGGACGATGCGCAAGGCACGGCACTCCAGTTCAAAACAAGGTGCAAACTGCTCCGAAAGGTACCTTGAAGACCCACGGTACCCGAGCATTGGATTTTCTTCCGAAGGCTCATACAGATTTCCACCCAGCAGATTTGCATACTCATTGGACTTGAAATCCGACAAGCGGACGAGGACAGGTTTGTCTTCAAATGCAGTCGCCAAGGTCGCAATGCCCTCCGTCAGCTTTTCCACATAGAAAGACTCTGGATCCTCATAAGCAGTACATCGTTCACCAATAGCCGCCTTGAGTTCACCTGGAAGCAGGTCAAAATCAATCAGTGCACGTGGATGCACACCGATCGTCTTGTTGATCATGAATTCCAGGCGGGCAAGACCGACACCGGCATTGGGGGTCTGTGAAAAAAGAAAGGCCTGCCCGGGATCGCCGACATTGAGCATGATCCTGCATGGAATGTCAGGCATGCTGTCCAGTCGGGTTTTACTGATCTCAAATTCAAGCCTGCCCTCATACACATAGCCTGTATCCCCCTGTGCACAAGATACGGTTATCTCCTGTGCAGCCTGCAGGGCGCGTGTGGCCTCCTCGCACCCGACGATGGCTGGCACACCCAGTTCACGTGCAATGATCGCTGCATGGCAAGTACGCCCGCCACGATTGGTCACGATGGCTGCTGCGCGTTTCATCACAGGCTCCCAGTGAGGGTCCGTCATGTCCGTGACCAGTACCTCACCTGCCTGCAACTGCCCAATTTCCTGCAACGAAGGTATGACTCTGGCCGTGCCTGCACCGATGCGCTGTCCGATGCTTCGGCCACTCACCAGCACCTGTGACGTTTCTTTAAGCAGGTATTTCTCGATCACTTTTCGTTCTATGCTCTGTACAGTTTCAGGGCGAGCCTGCACGATGTACAGTTTCTGGTTAACTCCATCCTTGGCCCATTCGATATCCATGGGCCGCTGGTAATGCTGCTCGATCAGTACTGCCGTCCGTGCAAGAGCCTCGATCTCTGCATCGGTGATACAAAAAAGGTTTTGCTGGGATTCCGGTACGTCTACGGTTTCCGTACCACTGCCTGAATTCCTGTAGATCATCTTCTGCAACTTGCTGCCACAGGTGCGCCGGATGATGGCAGGGTGCTTACGGGCAAGGGCAGCCTTTGCAACATAAAACTCGTCAGGGTTTACCTGACCTTGAACAATGGTTTCCCCAAGCCCATAACCGGCGGTAATAAACACCACCTCCCTGAAACCCGATTCTGTATCCAAGGTAAACATCACTCCGCTGGCGGCCAAATCGCTGCGGACCATCTGCTGAATACCGGCCGAAAGTGCAAGCCCATCATGCCCGAATCCCTTTTCTTCGCGGTATGCGATCGCACGGTCGCTGAACAGGGATGCGAACACCTGCTTGACCGCGGCCAGCACATCTGAGATTCCACGCACATTCAGATAGCTCTCCTGCTGACCTGCAAAAGAGGCTTCCGGCAGATCTTCGGCCGTGGCAGAAGAGCGGACTGCTACAGCGACATCCGGCTGGGTACTAGCCTCGAGCTCCAGATAAGCCTCGGTAATCCCGGCATGCAGCTCATCAGGCATCTCAGCATCAAGTATCCATGCGCGTATATTCATCCCCGCCTGGGCCAGCTCGGAAATATCTTCCACATCCGTGGCCTCTAGCTGGTCTGCAATTTTCCGGGTCAAGCCGTTGGCAGCCAGGTACATGTGAAATGCTTCCGATGTCGTTGCGAATCCACCGGGTACTTGCACACCCAACGTGTCCAGGTTCTGAATCATCTCACCCAAAGAGGCATTCTTGCCTCCCACCAAAGGCCCATCCTCAGCACCGACTTCACTAAGATTGATCGTATAACGGTTCATATCAGGTATATTTACAACATGCTCACAAAAAAACAAAATGTGTTTTTTATTTCAGACAGCACGGGGATCACCATCGAATCGCTGGGCCAGTCCCTGTTTGCGCAGTTTCCGGGCACTGAATTCATCAAAACGGTCTATCCATTTGTCTCTAGTGAACAGGAGGCGCGGCGCGTTATTGCGCATATCAAAACCATCATGGATTCAGAACCTACACCACCCATCGTGTTCACCAGCCTTGCGGACAAGTCCCTTACCCACCTCTTCTTATCTCATGACATTCCGGTGCTGGATATTTTTTCTACGTTCATCCCGCTACTGGAATCGCGTCTGGGCATGAATGCTTCGCATATGGTGGGCGAAACCCACGGAGTGGGCAGCCCGCTGAAATATGTGCAGCGCATCGAAGCACTGGATTTTACGCTCAACCACGATGATGGAACAAAAATTTCTGATTTGGAGAATGCAGATATCGTGCTCACCGGAGTGTCGAGAAGCGGGAAAACGCCAACCTGCCTCTATCTGGCCATGCATTTCAACCTCAAGGCTGCGAATTATCCACTGGCAGATGCCGACTTTGAAAGCAGCTCACTTCCCGGAGCAATCGCGGGCGTTCAGGACCATCTGTTCGGACTCACCTTGTCACCCGGTGAATTGCACAAAATCCGCCAGGAAAGGAGACCAAACAGCCGGTATTCCTCATTGGAGCAATGTGAGTTCGAAATACGCCGCGCAGAAGCTATTTTCAGGGCTGCCAATACACCCTTCCTGGACAGCACCTCCATCTCGATCGAAGAAATTGCAACGGCCATCCTGCAGCGCCTGAAACTGAGAACGCGGACAAGTGACAGCCAACCCTTCTCAAGTCAACCAGCCATCCAGTAAAAGAGCACGCTCCTTGTTGGGTAAACTGTTAGACCCTGTGGCCCTCAGAAATGGTATCGGAAACCAATTTCTATGCACTGGACATCGAAGTCGGTTTTCGTGTGCACCGTAGTGCCAAAAGGATTACTCCTGCCCTTGAATTTCAGGTCGTCGGAGACCGGGTAGCGATACCCCAGGCACAACACGAGGTTGTCCCGGAACTGATAGCTGACTCCTGCACCCGCCTGATAGGCAAACACCATGTCAGTCGAAGAAACACTAGGCGCATAACCTGAGGGCAGTGAAGGTCCGGACGCAAGATAGAATTCCCAAAGGTACTGAGGCAGGTCAATTTCCTTCACTTTTGGCATTCAAAGGATGAGTCATGCACAGACTGAGATAGCCGGTCACCGTGATCGTGACGGCGAATGCATCTTGAGGTTCCCTGCTGCCAGCAGGGGATCAGCATATTGTTGTAAATGGTTCCTATTACCAATAACATTCCGGGGAAATCTGTCAACATAAATTGGCTAGAACTACGGCAATGGTTGAGCCAGGAACTTGCCTGTTTTGGCCCGCACTGCGCTTCATCTCCCTTTCTGAAGATATGGTAGAATTAGAGGTTATCCATAACAGGCAGGTACCTTTTCCCGATCACTTTGGTATCTTGGCGGTCGATTGGATTTTACATAGTGTAGTATGCCCATTCTGTTGGGTAGCACGACCAGGGCAACCGTGGCTGTTACTGGCCATCAAGATGCCAATTTGCAGTTGTTGTTGATGGGATTGGGCAGCAGTCCCTTGAGATTCAAACATGAGAGTGGGGAATACCCCAGCAATACAATTTTTGGTTCAATTCGTAAGCACACAGAGTAGCAACACGATCGCCGCACAATATCCTTGTACATACTGACGGGTCAGTCACGATCTCAATCTAGCCAACTCACAATGAGAAATTTATTCATGTGCCATACGGTTCACAAGGGAGTGTCTTAAACAGTGAATGCCACCATTACAGCCGTACGTGACCAGGCAAGTGACTTTGTTGAGTTGTGCAAGCCACGGATCACCATACTTGTGCTGGTCACCACATTTACAGGGATGTGGCTGGCTGGGAATGGTGCTGTAACTTTGGATCTGATCATCTTCACCTTGTTGGGAACGGGTCTTGCATCCTCCGCAAGTGGTGCACTCAACAATTATGTAGATAGGGAAGTGGATAAGCGTATGGCGAGAACCCGCATGCGCGCATTACCCTGTTACCGCCTGCATCCGCAGCAGGCCTTGTGGCTGGGCGTAATGCTCAGTCTGTGGTCATTTGCAATTCTTTTTTATCTGGTGAACCCCCTGACAGCATATCTTGCAGCTGCGACGACCTATTTTTACGTGATGATCTACACCGTATGGCTGAAACGCTCATCACCCCTGTGCACTGAAATTGGTGGTGTGGCCGGTGCACTGCCGCCCGTCATTGGCTGGGTAGCGGTTACAAACGACGTGGGCTTGCCAGCATTGGCCATGTTTCTGATCATGTTCATTTGGCAGCCTCCACATTTTTGGGCACTGGCTCTCTTGCGAGCTGATGAGTACCGCCAGGCAGGGCTCCCCATGCTGCCTGTGACCAATGGGCAACAGGCCACGAAGATTCGAATGCTGCTGTACACGATAGTCCTAATTCCCGTAAGTACCACCATGTACTGGCTACAAGTGGTTGGCCCCACTTATCTTGTGCTCAGTGTTGTACTAGGACTGGCGTATTTACTTTTGACAATAGACTTTGCGCGCAAACCAATTACGCATCAAAGCACGCGCAGATTATTCGGTTTCTCTATTTTTTACTTGCTGGGACTGTTCACCCTGATATTTGTGGACTGTAGATGCAGTGGTGGAATTATTTGGTAATCCGGATGCGCACACTGCTGAATCCAGTGTAGCCGCCGTATTGTAATGACTAAGGAGTCTTGAACATGGCTATGGCCATCATATTAATCTTTTTGGTAGTTGGTTCCGTTGTATTCCATTTCATGAGCCCGTGGTACTTCACGGAAATCGCTTCGAACTGGGGAGCCATCGATACGACAGTTACGATCACCTTCATTGTGTGTGGTGTGGTTTTTGTCGCAGCCAACCTGTTCATGGCGTACTGCATTATCAAATACCGTAACAAAGGCAAGAATCAACGTGCCAGCTACGAACCTGAAAACAAAAAACTGGAAGGCTGGCTAACTGCAATTACCACCGTAGGAGTGGTGGCCATGCTTGCTCCCGGACTTATTGTATGGGGCAAATTTGTTTCCCCTCCGGAGAACGCTGCAATTGTAGAGGTCGTCGGGCAACAGTGGCAATGGAGCTTTCGTTTCCCCGGCAAGGACGGGCAGCTTGGCACCTCAGACAACCGAAAGATCAGTATTGACAACCCCTTCGGGATGAACGAAGAAGATCCGTACGGACAGGATGATGTCCTCATCGAAGGTAACGAAGTCCATATTCCGATAGGTCTGCCGATCAAGTTCCTGCTGCGTTCCAAGGATGTGTTGCACAATTTCACAGTACCGCAGTTTCGAGTGAAGATGGACCTGGTCCCTGGCATGGTTCCCTGGATATGGCTAACCCCCACGCGTCTCGGTACCTTTGAGATTCTTTGTGAAGAACTTTGTGGTATCGGTCATCACACCATGCGTGGCAAGGTCACCGTAGTCGAAGAGGAACAATTTAATGAATGGCTCGCCCATCAACCTACCTATGCGATGTTGGTTGCGCAGAAGCCGGGGCATGCTGAGGCAGGCAAGGCCCATTACCAGGTTTGTGCGGCGTGCCACGGCATACAGGGTGAGGGTATTCAAGCACTTAATGCACCCAAGCTGAGTGGTCAGGAAGACTGGTATTTGGAACGCCAGTTGACCTATTTCAGGGACGGCATCCGAGGCTCAAACCCCGAAGACCTCCTGGGTCAACAGATGGCACCGATGGCAGCAGGGCTGGTTAATGAGACCTTGATTCGAGATATCGCTGCATACATTCAGACCTTGCCCGATGAGCCGGCGGCCCAGACTGTCCAGGGCGATGTGAAAAATGGTCGCGACTTGTACACTACATGTGGAAAGTGTCATGGCAAGCAGGGTGAAGGCCGCTGGGCTGTGAATGCACCGCGTCTTGCCGGCATGAGTGACTGGTACATGGTAACCCAGCTCAAGAATTTCAAACACGGGGTACGTGGCGCACAGCACCCGCAGGATGCTACCGGACGACAAATGGAGTCCATGGTGCTCAGTCTGAATGATAAGAAAATCAATGACCTGGTTGCATATATCAACACGTTTTAACCGGGCGACCAATTCCACAACCCTATTTGAAGACAAGACACGAAACGAATACAGTACCCGGTAGCATACCGATGAGGAGAAGCCAGAATGGCACACGTTGCATTAGCTGATAAAGAGCAAGAACTTGCCCATCCGAAGACATGGATTGGTATGTATGTCTGGAGCCAAGATCACAAGATCATTGGTATCCAGTACATCATAACTGCTACTGCTGTCGGAGTGATTGCCCTGATCCTGTCTGGCCTGATGCGATTACAACTGGGTTATCCGGGCGTATTTGACTTTATACAGCCTGACGAATACTACCAGGCGGTGACCATGCACGGCATGATCATGATTGTCTTCATGCTGACCGCATTTTTCCTGGGTGGATTCGGCAATGTCCTTGTGCCGCTGATGTGTGGAGCGCGCGATATGGCCTTTCCATACATGAATATGCTGAGCTACTGGGTGTACCTGTTGTCAGTCATCGTGGTATGTGCGAGTTTCTTTGTTCCTGAAGGACCTACCGGTGCAGGCTGGACCTTGTACCCTCCACAGGCAATTACTGAAGGTACGCCGGGTGCTGACTGGGGCATCATCTGCATGACCGTATCGCTCGGCTTGTTTGTTGTGGCGTTCACCATGGGTGGGCTGAACTATGTCACAACTGCATTCCAGGCACGTACACGGGGCATGACCCTGATGCGTATGCCCTTGTCTGTCTGGGGCATCATCATGGCTACAATCCTGGGTTTGCTGGCCTTCCCGGCACTGCTCGTCAGCGTCATCATGATGACGCTCGACAAGACTCTGGAGACCAGCTTTTTCATGCCGGCAATCTCTTCGCTGGGCGAGAACCTGTCACATGAAGGAGGAAGTCCGATACTGTTTCAGCACCTCTTCTGGTTCTTTGGCCATCCGGAGGTTTACATCGTGGCGCTACCCGCATTCGGGATCGTTTCCGACCTGATCAGTACACACGCCCGTAAAAACATCTTTGGCTACCGCATGATGGTCTGGGCGATTGTTGCCATCGGAGGCCTGAGCTTCATCGTATGGGCGCACCACATGTACGTCAGTGGAATGAACCCGTACTTCGGCTTTTTCTTTGCCACTACAACACTGATCATTGCAGTTCCGACGGCGATCAAGGTTTACAACTGGGTACTTACCCTATGGCGTGGGAATATACATCTTACGGTGCCCATGCTGTTTTCGATCGGTTTTATCTTTACATTCATCCATGGGGGAATAACGGGACTGTTCTTGGGAAATGTAGTTGTGGATGTACCACTTTCTGACACCTACTTCGTAGTCGGCCATTTCCACATGGTGATGGGTGTGTCCCCCTTCCTGGTCGTATTTGGAGGAATCTATCACTGGTTCCCCCTGCTCACCGGGCGGATGCTCAATGACACGATGGGGAAAATCCATTTCTGGCTGACCTTCCTGGGCACCTATGCGATTTACCTGCCCATGCACTACATCGGCATACTGGGTGTGCCCCGCAGGTATTACGCCAACGGTACCACGGAATTCCTGCCGGATAGCGTACAGTCAGCGAACGTCAGTATTACCATAGCTGCATTGGTTGTTGCAGCAGCCCAGTTCCTGTTCCTGATCAATATCTTCTGGAGTATTTTCAAAGGCAGAAAGTCATCACGCAACCCATGGCGTGCGACCACGATTGAATGGCAAACTGCGGATTACCCTCCAAAGCACGGAAACTGGGGCAAGGAGCTGCCTGTGGTATATCGCTGGGCATACTCCTACAGTGTCCCTGGCGCCAAGGAAGATTTCATTCCGCAAACCGAAATCCCCAGCCGGTACACAAAAGGTGAAGGCGACGTTTAGATCATGACTGCGACACTGATAGTAT
This sequence comes from Gammaproteobacteria bacterium, assembly GCA_965214675.1. GTDB lineage: Bacteria > Pseudomonadota > Gammaproteobacteria > UBA4575 > UBA4575 > WTFY01. The sequence continues at coordinate 1,853,001 of OZ243969.1, read as the reverse complement.
TGGCCCTGATCATGGGGGGCGTAGTGTTCTGGCTCATCTACCAGACCATCAATGTCCACCCCTGGGCGGAAGAAGGCCCCATCGGCCAACACCATGCCGGTGGAGCGCACTCCATCCCTGCAGCAAAAATTGGTCTCGTCGTGTTCCTTTGTGTCGCGGCTTCACTGTTTTCGCTGTTTGTCAGCGCCTATTTTCAGCGCATGGACTTCAGTGACTGGCGCCCGCTGGCTGAGCCGGAGATCCTGTGGCTTAACACTGCCTTTTTAATCCTGGGAAGCCTGTTCTTTCAACGCGCACGAAATGCGGCAGTGGGAAGTCAGGTCGATGGTGTACGAAACAATTTGCTGATTGCAGGACTGTTAACCTTTGCCTTCATTGCAGGACAACTGTGGGCCTGGCAAGGATTGCAAGAACACGGTTACTTCCTTTCTGCAAATCCTGCCAATTCCTTCTTCTATGTGTTAACGGCAATACATGCATTGCACATACTGGGCGGACTTTGGGTCTGGAGTAAAACAGTTTTCAGGATACAGAACAAAACAGAAATTTATCAGGTTCGAATGAGCGTTGAGCTCTGTACCATTTACTGGCATTTTCTGCTGCTGGTTTGGTTAGGCCTGTTTGCGTTACTGCTATCTACTTAAAGAGGACAAGGAGAACATGGCACAAAGCACAGCGGATGTAGTTGCAGCAAACGACGTCGTTACGGATCTCGTATCAGACTGGAGCGCTGAAAAAGAGGTATTCAAGGTCCACTGGGGCAAGGCCATGATGTGGATCTTCCTCCTGAGTGACACCTTTATCTTCACGTCTTTCCTGACGGGCTATATGAAGGTGCGCATCAGCTCCACCGTGCCTTGGCCGAATTCCAGCGAGATCTTTGCCCTGAGCTTTGGCGGGGATCCAATTCCGCTGATCCTGATTGCGATCATGACCTTTGTCTTGATCACAAGCAGCGGCACCATGGCATTGGCCGTGAACTACGGGTACCGCAAAGATCGTATGAAAGCTGCTGTCCTGCTCCTTGTCACGGCCGGCTTTGGCCTGATGTTTGTTGGCATGCAAGCCTTCGAGTGGACCAAGCTCATTGTTGATGAAGGAGTTCGCCCGTGGGGGAATCCGTTTGGTGCTGCCCAGTTCGGTGCTTCATTTTTCATGATCACCGGATTTCACGGATTACACGTAAGCGGCGGTGTGATCTATCTGACGTACGTGGCCGTTGGCGTCCTGAACGGGCGCTATGAGAAAAAGGGTTACGACATCGTTGAGATCGCGGGCCTGTACTGGCACTTCGTAGACCTGGTCTGGGTATTTATTTTCGCATTCTTTTATCTTTGGTAGGAGACAACAATCATGGCGGCTGCAACAGAAGAAGGTCAACAACATCCACTCAGCATTTACATTGGAATTTGGTTGCTGTTATTCGTATTCAGTGCGGCTTCCTACTTCGTGGATTATTTACAGTTGCAGGGGTACCTGAGATGGAACCTGATTCTGATCTTCATGATGCTGAAGGCAGGGTTCATTGTCGCGATTTTCATGCACATGGCCTGGGAACGGCTTGCTTTGATCACGGCGATTTTATTGCCGCCCCTGGCATTGCTGGTTCTCATTGGCATGATGTCAATCGAAGGGGACTACACCTATCTGTCGCGTGCTGAGTTTTTCGGGGTGGATGAAGCCCCCATTGTTGAGCATCACCACGCATCCGGGCACTAGTTTTTCCCGTATCGCCAGCCTGAGGCTCATGCATTACCTTCTGACATGCAGACCAGCCGGGTAGTCGACGTCGGTACAGTCAAACCCTAATCCAGCGACCACAAAAGTACGGGCGTGTTTGCTATGCTGGCCGCACCTGTACATCGCGCGAAAACGCTGCCTGACTTTTGATACTTTTCTCCCCGGCACGCTTAACACTTCTTCTGGTATTCCTAGCTGTAGGGCCATGGCAGAACGCTCATGCCCATGGGGGTGTATTTCTGGAGGATGACCTTTGTGTCATCCAGATAGGTTTTTACAAGGCTCATTTCAAAATCTATCAGCCCCAAATAAGCCGACATGAGGAATTATGCGAGGACATACCCCACGCGGATGAGAGCGTGTTTGTTCTGGAATACCTGCATAACAGTCTTAGAGAAGTTCCGGTTGAATTCCGTATCATCAAGGATGTAAATAATTACGGGCGGTTCGTAAACTGGAACGATATAAAACAAGACCTGCCTCGTAATACCGTTTTCTACCAACCTCCACAGGTCCAGCAAGATGGTGTGTTCCTGGCATTGCACGAGTTTACTGAGGAGGGAAATTTTATTGGTATTGTCACCGCCAAGAGTCCTACAGGCAGAAATACCTATACTGCCATCTTTCCATTTCGGGTCGGCGGTGCAGACTGGGGCCTGATTCCATGGTTTATAGGCCTCGCCGCATTCCTGCAGCTGAACTACTGGCTAATGAGTGGTGGTTACGCCCGTATGCGCAGATTTCTGAATGGCATCAACCGACCTCATCGCATTGACTAAATCCCTGAACTTGATGAAAACAGTCCTTGTCGCACTTTTCCTGTTTTCTACACTGGTATGGGCTGAAGATCATTCTGTACAGTCCAGAGTTGAGAAGTCACGCCTTACAGAGAAGCAACACTTTGAGGTCCGGTTCACCAGTCATCTTGATCCAATCGTGATCAACACCATGCACGCCTGGACCCTTCACATCCAACACCGCTCGGGTGAGCCAGTCACCGATGCCATTGTCCGAATCGAGGGAGGCATGCCAGAGCATGACCATGGACTACCTACCCGACCCAGGATTACCCAAAACCTTGGTAACGGTGGGTACCTTCTGGAGGGGATCAAATTCCATATGGGAGGACAGTGGCAAGTCACGCTATCGATACAGCAGGATAAAATTTTGGACCGCGTGACATTCGATCTCAACCTGTAAGCATCCCATCGTGTCAAAAGCTGTCCAAGGTACACTTGTAATGGTCATTCTGATCATTCTGATCATTCTGACCAGTGCCATTTGGTATACCCAGTCCGGCAAGGGCGTGGCCTGGACTCCATCAGAAATTACCTTGCTTCGCTCACTCTGGATTGCCAACCTCCCGTCTTTGCCGACAACCACAGGGAATCCTGTGGCCGACAATCCCCTGGCTGCCAAACTGGGTCACCGTCTTTTTTTCGATACGCGCCTGAGTGCGAACGGACAAATCTCCTGTGCAAGTTGCCATCAACCCTCACACTATTTCACAGACGGTCTGAAAGTTGCTGAAGGACTGGGTACCGGCACTCGCAACACCATGAGTATAGTTGGGATGGCGTACAGTCCCTGGCTATTCTGGGATGGAAGAAAAGACAGTCTTTGGGCTCAGGCATTGTCTCCACTGGAAAACCCGCTGGAGCATGGAAGCTCACGCATGCAACTCGTCCACCTGGTGGCACTAGACAAAATCTACCGTGAACAATATGAAAATCTGTTTGGGTCCATGGACAGCTTTTCCGATCCTTCGCGTTTTCCTGCAGCTGCAGGCCCAGTCGACAACAAGAGCCTGAACGAAAGCTGGCAGTCCATGTCCTCGGACGATCAGGCAGCAGTTACAGAAGTTTTTACAAATATTGGCAAGGCCCTCGCCGCCTATGAACGCATGCTCCTGCCGGCAGCCGCACGCTTTGATCACTATGTTGAGGCACTGGTCACCGGGAACCAGGAGACCGGGGTAATACTAAGCCAGGATGAGCGTGCCGGATTGAGGCTGTTCATTGGGAAAGCACAGTGCATCAATTGTCATAACGGCCCACTATTCACCAACCACGAGTTTCACAACACTGCGGTGCTGTCCAGCCCAGAGTCGCTTCCAAGCAAGGGCCGGATAAATGCAGTGCAGAGCGTATTGGGCGACCCGTTTAACTGCCTGGGGGATTTTTCTGACATCAATCCGAGGGAATGTACCGAGTTGCGCTTTATCAGAACCGCCGAAAATTTGGTAGGTGCACACAAAACCCCGTCACTCAGGAATATCGCGGAAACTGCTCCCTATATGCATGCCGGGCAACTGGCAGCGTTAGAAGAAGTCATTGATCATTACAATCGCGCACCTGCTGCCATGGTCGGGCACAACGAAGCGAGAGAGCTGTCCCTGGGAAGAAAAGAGAAGAAACAGGTGGAAGCCTTTTTACATACGCTGACAGGACCCATTACAGCTGGCCCGGAGTGGCTCACGGCACCAGAAACCCCTTCTGACTAGCTTGTTGCTGAAAGGAAGTTCTGCAGGCCTAGTCCCGACCTGTAGTACACTTGATGAGTGTCAAGGTTTCAGGCATGAATCCTTCAGATTGACTCCCTGCCTGAACAGGGCAGACAATTGTATTTATTGACCACAGCCTTATAATGTAATAAGTATTAATCGGTCCATAGTTATAGTCTATGGCTTCAATAATGAGAAAGTCTTGGACGGGAGAGCAATTATTTACTATAGATAGATTATTAAGCTTATGTTACCGGTGTAAGTCTAAAATAAGCATCTAACACAGAATTCTGGATCTGTTTATGGCTAGGTTACTCAAGGACAATCTGGCTAAAACCCTTGCAAGGGAGGAGAAAACCATGGTCAACTTTAAACCTCTGCCATGCCTTATGGCTGCAGCCATTCTGGTACTGGCGCAGGGTGTCGGAGCGGTGGGCTTACCTGATGTCCCCAACACCCATCATACCCCTCATCACAAAATGACACCGGACCATACGAATCTCGGTGAAGCATTGGTCAATGGCCGATTTGATTTCTGGTCCCGCATACGATTTGAAGATGTGGAGGATGATTTTCCAAGTGGTCACCCTATGGAAAATGCTGACAAGGCTGATGCAGTTGTCTTACGGAATGCGCTGGGCTTTACCACAGGTCGCTTCCATGGTTTTTATGCCCGTATTGAAGGGGAGATGAACGAAGTCCTGAACTCGGACAGAGCGCTAAACCTTGATGGAGATTTTAGCGTACCCCCAAACTTCCCTCCAGGTGGGCCGATGGCATTGCCGGCTCCTATACGGGGTAATCTGCCAGCAATGAATCGTTATATTGAGGGCCATGCTATTATTCCTGACAATGATTTTGAAGAAATCAATGAAGCCTATATTGGATGGCGCGCCCCAACGGGTGGCTGCCCCAGTGCACCTGGACCTTGTGATGGTCCTCTTTCATTCAAATTAGGGCGTCAAACTGTTATCTATGACAACCATCGATGGGTTGGAGATGTAATCTGGCGAGGAAACAACGTTTCGTTTGATGCGATCAGAGTCGACAAGACGCTTGGAAAACTTGGGATCTCTTATACCTATATTGACAAGGTGAAGCGGCTCTTTGGTGAAGATTCCATTTTCGATGAATGGGAAATGGATGACTCTCACCTGATCAACATCTCTTACAAGCTCCCGCAGTTCAATGGCAAACTGGTTGCTTATGGTTACTTGCTAGATTTTGATGATAATTCCCGTACGCCTTTCCCCGAAGGCACAGGAATGGCACCTCCTTTTATAGGCCCAGTGAGTTTCGACTCGGAGACCTACGGTGTTCGTTTCAAAGGTAGACACGAGGTTAGTGATTCATTGGATATTCAGAGTGAATTAGAGTGGGCGAACCAAGACCCAACTGACGATGCAGGTATGAATCTGCAGACTGGACAGAAACTGGATGATAATGACTATTACAACATTGAGTTCGGAATCAGGTTTGGCGGCACACGGGTCGACAACCTCGGCTTCATGCCCATTGGTGAACCTACCTATCAGATAAGAGTAGGTTACGAGGTCTTGGAGAGTAACGGTAACAACGCTATTCAAACCCCTCTAGCTACAGTGCACGCCTTCAACGGCTGGGCTGATAAGTTTGTTGCCGCCCCTGGTGGTTCAGCAACCCCTCTTGGTGGCATTGAAGACACCAGCGTGACCCTGACAGTTCTGGGCCTTTTAGGTCACAAAATTGGCAAAAACAAACTCGTCATTAATTATCACGACTACAGTACAGACAGATCGTACATGTCAGGAAGCAATCGCATTTCTGATTATGGAGATGAATGGGGCGTACTGTGGGGCAAGCCCTTCATGGGTAAATTCCTGTTTGCAATTAAATATACAGACTTCGAAAGTGAGGACGGATTTTCCTCGGATACCAAGAAGTTCTGGACATTGCTTCAGTACCGCTTCAAATAACCTGGGCTCTTTTAGCCAAAAGGCAAGTCATATCACAAAACCCGAGGGGTGCAGATTGCACCCCTCTTTTTTTGGGCACAACTACTACTCTCTCTACTCGTCGAATCCAGTTCAACTCGAGTAAGCTAACCTGCACCGTTCATGATTGGCGGGATGATCTCTACCTAATTGAGTCAGTAATTCTCCAGAGGAGGATAAATTTTAGCCGTGTAGACAGGTATGCTCTACAGGTAAGGCAAGTTATAGCGCCTGAGAGGGCAGCCTGAATTCAAAATTACAAGCCAGCCAAAAATACAGGCTTGGCCAATGGTCATCCTGACCATTAGCCAAGCCATCGAGAGGAATTCTCAGTAGTTTCCTGTAATGTTTCCCAAATGCCTAGTGGCAAGGGAATACTTGGGTGTGGCGCACATCATGGGCTGCATTGTGCACTGCAGCTGAATTTGCAAATCCCACACCATACAAGATTACGGCCCCCAACAAAAAGGCGGCGGCAATCTGTAGTGGCCGCCACGTAGCCTTTGATATCGTTACATCACGCAGTTTTGAACTGGTTGCTATCTGATTTTGCATAGTTATCTCTTGTCCTCGATTTAGTTTAAAGCACTAATTAATTTTCATTTATCCAGTATTCGCTCACCTTGCATGGTGCCAACTGTAGCGTTTGATCAGCATCGCAAGGGAGCTGTCAAGTATGTAGCCCATTACACCAATAGTGAGCACCATCGCAGTCAGTTGGTCATAGGAGAGTGTTTCCCTGGCATCTGCTATGGAGTAGCCAAGCCCTGAAGTGACTCCAAGAAATTCTGCCGGCACCAGTACAATCCATCCGACACCCAATGCCAGTCGAACACCGGTCAGGATATCAAACAAAATTGCGGGCAGGATAATTTCCGTCACCATATGCCATGGCTTTGCCCCTAGGTTGCGGGCAACCTTGAACCAGGCCGGGTCCACCTTGGCCAAGCCTGCTGCCGTAGCAAACACGACTGGCCAGATGGCGGCTACAGCAATCAGAAATACGATTGCTCCATTCCAGGTGGCAAATACGATGACCGCGATTGGCTCCCATGAAAGCGGGCTAATCATACGGATCAACTGAAACGGCGAATTACTGAGTTCACGGAAAATCGTACTACGACCCAACAAAATCCCAATGGGTACACCCGCGACAATGGCTATAAGCAGACCGGCACCCAAGCGATAACCACTTGTTGTGACTGCTGCCTGTATCTTGCCGATCGCAAAAAGCTCCGGGAATGCCTTGAACGTTGGAATTGGCCCAAAGTCCTTGAAGTTCGTGGTGTCAGGATTGATCTCAATGAGATAGCCTCCAAACCACCAAAATACAAACAGGATCCCCAAGCCAGCTGCCCAATTGAACAGGCTCTTACCCATCGACTTTGCAGTCGAAGTATTTGACCTAGCTTTTGAAGATGCAGCCGTACTTGTGCCTGCATCTACATCAGCTACATCTACTTTTCCGTTACTCAAAGTACAAACACCTCCGAACGGATATACGGATCACCTTCTTGCGGCACGCTCGCATCGTTTCTCCACTTGGGATGTGACTCCAATGCGTTCTTCACGTAGTCATAATTGACAAGGTCATTGGCTACATGCTGAGGCGTGAGCGTGTCCAGGAACCGCGCATCCCCCGTAACTACCGTTTCTTTCAGATCGCTAACGACGAGCTCTGTCGCTGACCGGTATGGCCATGCCTGAAAATCAATACGGTTCTGATCCCATTCAGGATGCTTGATTGCCTGAGGATTTTTGTAGTACGCAGGGTCATAAAACATCATTGCTCGCTTCACAACCTCTTTCGGGACAGGCAAATAGCCTTTACCGTCACGCGAGAGCAGTTCCGACATGGCTTCCCTGTTTTCAGCCAGATGAATCTGGGCTCTGACTACCGCATTATGTACTCCCTGTGCCCATGCAGCACGATCGGGGTCCATAGCATCCTCTTCATGCATGACTACAACGCAGCAAGGGTGTCCTTTCCATGCATCACCTGTAAAGCGTAGTACCTTTCCACCCGCTTTAAGCTCGCCCAGGGCGTTAAACGGCTCAGCCACACAGTAGCCATCAATCGTTCCCGCAGCCAGTGCAGGCGGCATGGACGGCGGTGCCAACACCAGGAAGTTGCACTCATCATCTGCCAGCTTCGCAGACTGTGGTCTGATCACTGGCTTGATACCAGCCGCTTTCATGATTCTTTGCGAAACAATGTTGTGGATCGAGTACCAGTACGGCACAGCAAACTGTTTACCGCCAAAGTCCTTGGGTTCATTGATACCGCTCTTCTTACCTACCAATACCGCCGAACCGTTGGTGTGGTCCCAAGCAGTGATCTTGATCGGATACTTGTTGTTATAACGCATCCACACTGGAATCGGGATCAGCATATGGGTCAGGTTGAAGCGATGAGCTGCAAAGGCTTCTACCAAGGGCGACCAACCACGGATCAGTGTTGGCTTCACAGAATCAATGCCTTCGTCCTTGAAATAGCCCTGATCATGCGCAATCAGCAGAGCTGCCGCATCCGTGATGGGGATGTAGCCGATCTTGATTACCGGGTCCCATTTTTTCTTGGCAAAGCTTGGCATGGGCAAGGCCCCTGCCCCGCCACCCAATGCAGCAAGTCCTCCTACCTGCAGCAATTCGCGCCGGTTGATACCGGTACCTAACGCCCCCTTAAACAGCGGGTCATACTCTATGGCGAGTTTGGGATCATCAATCTGTACCCCATCGCCATGTTTCTCGTAAATTTTCTTCATGTCGGAATTCCTCAAATCGTTACTCTCGTAGTTAATAGGGTCTGAAGTGCACTTTCAGACATTCTTTTAGTTACCAACCAACTCTATGTCCGATTGGTTAGCATCATCTCCTTCCATGTTGGAATCGTTCACAGAAACGCCTGCAGCATGATGGAAAATTTCCATTAAGCTCACACGCATCGCCTGTACCTTTGGATCCTGTCTTTCACGCGGATCATCAAGATCCACCTTGAAGTCATGGACAATTTTGCCAGGCGAACCTGCCATAACCAGAGCGCGATCAGCCATGATCACCGCTTCATCTATATCGTGAGTCACCATTACCAAGTTGAACCCCAGTTGCTTTGAAATGGCCCTGACATCTTTTTGCAGCGTCGCGCGAGTAAAAGCATCTAGTGCAGAAAAAGGCTCGTCAAGCAGGAGCAGGTCAGGCTCCATTACCAGGGAGCGTGCGAGCGCAACACGCTGCTGCTGACCACCCGACAGATCTTGCGTATTGTTTTTTGCGTACTCGTCAAGACTCACCAGATTAATCACCTCGGCAATGCGTTTTTTCATTTTTTTTTCTGGCCAATGGGCAAACCGCAAGCCAGTACCTACATTCTGTTCCACCGTCATCCACGGGAAAAGATGAGGCGCCTGAAACATCATTATCCAATGGGATGAAGGCTCCGTAACATCTTTCTCGTCGAGACGGACAATCCCGCTCGATTTTTCCAGCAAGCCTGCCAAAATATGCAAAAGGGTTGACTTGCCGCAACCGGACCTTCCAATGATGACCAGTGCCTCTCCCGGGTCGGCCTCAATGTTGACTTTCTCAAAGGTAATGGGGCTCTTAGAGGTATAGCGGTGGGTAAGATCCTTGATATTAATGTGTACGCCTTTGCGTTTTTCCATATATGCTTCCTACCTCTGTGTCGGTCTATACCTAATATTACGAGCTGCTTCATCTCTCTACATGCATTCCCTGCATAGTGTCCCAAGCAAGAACCAAGCCAAACTTGTTCGATCCTGTCTCATGTTCATTCGGCAATGATCTTATCGGACCATTCTACGCTTTCCACAAAGGTATCAGGATTGCCGGGTTGTGCACCGGCTTTTGCCATGTCGTCTTCACTTAGTCCTCTGGCTCTGGAGCATGCACCACAGCATTCAATCCTGACCCCATTCCCAATTGCCTCATCCCATTGAGTCGCAACAGACGGCCACCCCACGGGAATCATATTTTCCCGCACTACCGGCCGGGCCAGGCAGACTGCTTCCCCGAGTAGGAATATCCGTACCTCATGTCCCGCACTTGCCAAGGCATTTGCATGCCCAAACACCATAGCTGCCCGTGTGGGATCATCACTCCCCCATGAAGACTTCATGAATATATTTGCCATAGAGTATGTTGTCCTTGTTATCGTTGACTTTCAGTCATGCTCTCTACCTGATGCCCTGCTACCTGTGATTGCCCCGTCAGACGCTGTTTAGTCGCTTGCTGACATACTTCATGCGAAGCGCAAGTTCATCCTCATCTATCAAGCCGCGCTGAATCATGGAATGAGCCAGGGCGAGCAGTTGTCGTTCCGGATAAGGAACGTCTTTGTACATGCTCTCGGAGAGCGTATCCTCTTCATTTCTGCGCTCCAGTACCGGGAGCGCACACTGCTCAGCAGAAAGTGCCTCACAGGTTGAATCCAAATTTATCTTCCATGGAGGATCCGGGTTGTCCACACCGTATTGATTTGCCAGGTCCTTCCAGGCTTTTCCCTGCGTGCGAATCTTCTCCAGCAAAGACACAGAAGAAAATTCCGGCATATTGCTCGCCGGATCAGCTCCTGGGGCATTTTTTTCTGTGGCGTCGTCCATCACGCTGCATCAATGCCCGTGAACCGGGTTGGCTGCCTTATGTACGGGCCGCTTGTCATCAGCCTTGCGCTCCGGATGTGGTAATGCAACTCCCAGCATGCAATCACGTGTAACAATTTCAGCCAGCTGATCTTCACTCCAGTCCTCAGTGCCCTCAGGCCGCATAGGCATGACCATGAAACGGCATTTCTGATTCGAGTCCTCAACCCTGACCTCAACATCTGCTGGAATTTGCAAACCAAACTCTGACAACACCTGGCGTGGCCAGCGAACCAGTCTGCGACGATAATTTGGAGTCCTGTACCACTCAGGAGAATGGCCCAGGATCGGTCTGGGATAGCATGAACATAATGTGCACACGACCACATGATGCACCGACGGCGTGTTTTCAAGGACACGCAGGTCACAATAATCACTGGGTGTCCCAAATCCTGTCGGATTCAGCCAGTCGATTCCAACTTCCTTGCTAGCGGTAAACCCGTCTTCCAGAGCCAGTTTTTTAAACTCAGGGTCCAGCCAGGACTTCGCCACGAGTCGCGCTGCAGGTAAAGGGCCTATGCTATGTGCAAATTCTGCAAAACGCCGATGATCTTCAGCGCTAAAAAGACCCTTTTCAATAGCCAACTCTCGAACGGCAACTTCCAGAACCTCAAAGTCACTTACTTCATCCACCATAGGTGCGGGCTTATGTTTCTCTGCCATTTCGTTCCTCTCTATTCAATTCTTTTTATCGATACAGTCAGCCAAGCTTAAACAGGCTCTAGCCAACGTTCTGAAAATTCTGTCTGCAAAGTGTCATTCGCGTAAACATCAGGATATTCCGACCAAAGCTCCTTCTGCTTGAAGCGCACAATGTAGAACCACTCGGGTGCATCCACATTATCCCAGGCCTCATCCTCAGGGGCAGGACTTTCATGTGTGACAACCGCGACCACCCCTTCGGCACCCCGCGTATACACTTGGCATCGGGTATAGAAAATGTCTGGCAAATCCCGGATCCTTACGCGATCCCCGACTTTAAACTTTGGCGGCGGAGCTTCCCCTACAAAGCATTGTGGATCGCCCTTGCCGGTCGCTTTTTCAGCATGATGACCTCTACTCATGTCGCTTTTTCACCTCATCGATCTTATTCATTAATTCTGTGAGAGTAATATGCTGCTTATCCACCATGATCCTTGCAGCAGATAGCAGCCAACGCCCGTAATAAGGCAAACCCAGGTATTGTGTTTGACCCAAGTCGACATTCTGCCGACGTCGTCTTTCCTCGGCATTCCATACACCGCGCCATGCCAAACACTCGCACGTCACGTAGGTGTTTAATTCCCACTGTTCTTCTTCTTTTTCATGCCACTCAATTGACACATCGGGCTCTCCACCTACATCGTGTGAAGTACGCATGTAGGCTCTGAAATGAGCGTTATCAATAGCAGTGGGAAGGGGGGCATGCTGCGGCTGATGTAAAGCTGGTTGCAATTGACCGACTATGTCAATGTGCCGCATTACTTTCTGTCTGGTATCAGATGGCATAGTTTTGAACTCCTCTTATTTTTCGCATATCCGGATGTCAAACAAGTTGCCTTGCATGTTGGGTGATTCGGTGTACTTTAGAATTCGCTTATATACTAATTTTATAGGGCCTTAATGTGAGGTAATGACAAGTCTAATGGAGTTATGTTATTAATCCAAGACTTTATATTTATCAAACTTATAGGGTTTAACTATGGACCGACGGGACATCTTCCCACGTTCTCTCCAGTACCTGATTGCCATAGCAGAATATGGCAGCTATACGCGTGCGGCAGAGGCCTTGCATGTTTCACAGCCCACGTTATCCCAGCAAATCAAACAACTGGAAGATTACCTGCAGTCACCCCTGCTGGACCGGTCGGGCCGCTCTGTACAACTGACCGATGCCGGGAAAATCTTTCTGCAGCATGCACGCCGTGCATGGGGAGAATTGAACATCGGTACCCGGGCGATCCAGGATGTTCAAGATCTCAGTCGTGGCTCACTGCGACTGGGGTGGACGCCAATAACAGACTACCTGACGTGCTCCTTACTGGCCCGCTATCACCATCTGTATCCTGGCATCACGCTGAGCACACTGGATATGCCCCAAGATGATATTGAGCCTGCAATATCAGAGGCCCGAATTGACATCGGAATCGCATTCAGCAAGCCCTCCGATTCCGAGGAAGCCTCCAGTAATACGGAAACTTTTACCTTGTTCGAGGAGGCCCTTTATCTTGCCGTCGGCGATGCGCATCCCCGCGCCAAACGAAAAAAACATCTCAATGCCCAGGACTTTGGCAAGGAGTCCCTGGTACAGCTGAATACCGACTTTGCCCTTCGACATCATATTGATCGCTATTGCCATGACTACGGTATTGAACCACGAAATGTGATTGAGACCAATTCACTGACGGTGATCATTGAGATGGTTGAACTGGGTTCACTGGCCACAGTCCTGCCCAGTACCATCATCAACACACAAAGGGGACTCCATCCTATTGAAGTCATGCCAGAACTTCCTCATCACACGGTCAGCATGATCTGGCACAAAAGCGGGTACAAAAGTCCCGCATGCCTCGCCTTCCTGGAGCTTGCCTCGGAATGGTCTTCAGCGATGCTTCAGACGAAAAGCATGCAGTAATTCCGGATTGGGTGCGAAATAACGCGTGTCTGTAAGTTTCATATTCACGAGTCCTTATAAACAGCCAGCCGCAAGATTTTAGTGCAAAAATGCACCATTTCAGTGCAATAATGCAGTCACGACGTCTTCTTTAATGACCCAGATATGACAAAATTTCAATGAACTCTCTTGGTTCGCAGAGTTGGCCCGTTTTTTGCTGAAATATAACTATGTAGCGTATACGGAGTAAATAATAATGACAAAAGAAGAAATGACCGATCAAATTATGGCCTCGAAAAAGGCAAAAGGACTCACCTGGGAAGCAATTGCCAGCAAGATGGGTATGGGTGAGGTCTGGGTGGCTTCTGCAAGTTATGGGCTGAACAGCATGCCTGAAGATGCTGCCAAAAGCTTATGCGAGGTGCTTGAACTAGACGATGATGTGTGTGCCACTTTGCAGGAATTTCCTAACAAGGCCTGGGATAAAATTGTGCCGCAAGACCCTGTCATCTACAGGTTTTACGAAATTGTCGGTGTCTATGGCTACACCATCAAACAGATTATTGGTGAGAAGTTTGGCGATGGCATCATGAGTGCCATCGATTTTTCCATGGACATTGATAAGGAAGAGAACCCGAAAGGAGATCGTGTCGTGATCACGATGAATGGTAAATTCCTGAAATACAGTTCATGGTAGTCGTACAGTATTCAAACACAGCCTGATGCCCGACGAGCCTTGTGTCCCGGATCCGGTACAAGAAAATGCGTCGTCGCAAAGGGAATGCAGGAGGCGCATGAGGAGTGTGGGGTGATACAAGGGATAGGACCGTGCCGGTACGACAATCGACTGTAGTATGCCTTGATGCCTGACCTGCAAGAGGAACTGCTTTCATTTTTTGAACAGGTCGCTCAAAAAGATCAGGATTTGCTGCCCAAGCTGGCAAGAGAGCCTGGCTTCGAACTGGACCAGGAATGCTGGTGTTTTACATTACCTGTATTGCACTCCTTCCTTCAGAGTCATGGCACGGCCTTCCACCGTGTCGAATATAGCCAGTTTCGTCAATTGATTTTCCGTAGTGCGATTAACCAGACCCTGAAGGCCCATGGAGCCGAAATCACTTTGCACTACAATCGAGGCAAAGTTGACCAATCAAGGTACGCCTTGATTTGGCAGGATTTGCCTACCTAATCTTTCTATCTACCAAGAACTTCCTTTGTGGTTCCTGATCAATTTCATGCAGTTATCTTCCGGTACGATTTTGTTTGCTGGCATGCGCAAAGTGTACGATGCAGTAGGAGATTCCAAAGCCCAAAAATAGCGATATCACAATCAGGGCAAAATTTGCCAAGTCGATGTCCCCGCCAATTTTTGTGCTTACTCCAAAAAGCCTCGCCAAGATATTCATGATCAGCAACGCGAGGAATATGCCGCCAAACAATAAAATGCGAAATGGCCTGTTGCCAGACGTGATTACGTCAACAAATCCATCCACCAGCTTTTGTGCTACGTTGTTCATCTATTACGCGCTCATTGGCATTTCTTTTATTATAGAACGGTTATAGCAGCCTGACTTCTTATACCACTGCAGCATGGGAAAACGACTTTAACCGTAGACCGGGTCAGGGTTAATCCACTGCGCATTCAAATGACTCACAGTACAGTGCATCGGCGCGCAACCCATGCTGGGGAAATGTTTTGCGAACGGCTGCAATCATTTCCGGCAACCCACTGGCATATACCTGCATATCTGACAGGTCCGGATGGTCAGCCAGCACGGCTTCATGCACCTTGCCACACCGCCCTTCCCAGTCCGAATCAGGTGCAGACAACACGGGTATAAACTTGATGCCCATTTCCCGTTCCCACGTGCAAATTTGCTCATGCCGGTACAGGTCTTTTCGAGAGACCACCTCCCAGTAGAACTGTATCCGCCTTTGTATACCCCGCTTTCGCAGGTCTTCCAGCATAGCGGAAATGGGAGCAAAACCCGTGCCGGCAGCGATTAATATCGTAGGACGTGGGTCATCGCGCAGGAAAAAAGTTCCCAGAGGACCGATGATAGCTAGCAGGTCCTGTGCTTTCATCGTGCCAAATTCCTGCTCGCTGAATCGCCCGCCCGGGATCCTGTGTACATGTACTTCAATCACATCAGCTTCTTGGGGTGCGCTTGCAATTGAATAGCTGCGGCGACGATTGTCCCACAGCAAGAGATCCACATACTGGCCTGCGCAGAATTCCAGATGACCTCGACCTTTCGTCAGGCCTAACGTCAATGCAGTGACATTATGAGTGAGCGGCTCCAGATTCTGGACCCGGCATGACAGTGTGCGCACTCGTATACCTGCAAGTGCTTCGAGTTCATGAGCCTTGATAACCAGGTCAGTAAGCGGGATCGCCTGACACAACAGTACCCCTTCACCTGTGTCAGAATATGCACCCATGTCCTCATCAGGTGCAGGACTTGGGGTAATTTTGCCGGATATGAGGCGGGCCTGACATACGCCGCAATTTCCTTTACGGCAGCTGTAAGGAAAGACAAGGCCTTCTCGAAGCGCTGCTGACAAAACAGTCTCTCCATCCCTGCAGGTAATCTCTTGTCCACCGGGCTGGAAACGAACATGTTTCATAGGTAACTGCGCATTTTCTACTATACTACGGGTATATAAAAGCAGGGCTCGAATCCAACGATGCTGCGAGCAAAGCGGGCAACTATATAAGACGAGCGTAGAAGTAAACCGTATGCCGATCTGTTTGCCGTAACAATCTTCGGCAGGTTGTGATGAATTCAATTTCTCACAACGCATCCTGGCACTTTTTTTCATTCCCCTTAGCCCATGGACAACGAATTAACCAGCCATCGACAGGATATGTTGAGATTCATCCATATCACTGACACTCATTTGCTCAACACGGCAAATGAGACTTTCCACCAAATCAATACCAAAAAAAATTTGCAGGCAGTCCTTGCCCACTGTTCAAGCCACTATCGGGACGTTGACTTCTGGCTATTCACAGGTGATGTCTCACAGACAGGTACAAAAGAAAGCTATTCCCAGTTTGACTCTGTGATTTGCAATTATGATGTGCCTGTTTACTGTGTGCCGGGCAACCATGACACACCGAAACTTCTACAAAATGTTGCCCCTGAATGTCCAATTGATGCGATCCGGATCATTCCACTAGGCAAGTTTTCGCTCGTGCTGATCAGCACCTGGGTGGCAGATGAACACTACGGGAAAATATCCCAGCGATGTCTAGGACAACTACAGGCTCACCTACAAACCTGTGAAGACCAGTTCAATGTGATTGTCTTGCATCACCCTCCGGTGCCTGTAAACAGCAAGTGGCTAGATGAGATTGGGCTGCAAAACAAAAATGACTTCCTCCAGGTCCTGGGCAGTTATCCTGATGAACTGCTGGTAATGTTCGGGCACGTACATCAAACGGTAGATCAACAACTGGAAAAGCTACGTTTCTTATCCACCCCTTCGACCTGTCACCAGTTCAAACCGAATACTCACACCTATCGCACTGATCGACTTCCACCAGCCTACCGGTTCGTTGAAATGACGACTCATGGTCAGATTGATACGAAAATTCATTACCTCGAGTAAGGCTCCAGGGAGAATCTTGACTCTCCCAGACTATGGGGCAGTATTTTCGATAACTATGTTATCCACAAAATTAATAACTATTACCTATGATATTTTGCAATGTCTATGTTGGCAGGATATTCGGGTTACTTTAGACTTAGTGCCTTGACTGGTGATTAAAACCTGTTGCTGGATAACTAAAAGAATGATGGCGAATCTGAACTCGCCCAACCTGTGGGAAACCCGAAATCCCGTGATATAGGCATCAGCACATTGCTGCAGGCAACGACCGGCACCGGCGTGTCAGTTGCCCTTAATATGGTTATGTTATAATATAACTATTGATGTGATTGGTGCGCAACACTTGGAGGAATGAAATGGATAGAAGTCAAAATACCAAATACATGTCAACATCTGCTCATGCTGGGATCATTTCATTGGAAATGGTTGTGGCTGTCACAGCGGCAATTCTAATTGGTACATTGATTGTTGCAGCCGTTGGATTTGCAGGACCAGAGGTGGTTCACAATGCTGCTCATGATCTGCGTCACAGCCTTGCGTTCCCATGCCATTGACAAATTTCATGCATGAAGGCATTTAATTCGATTTTATTGACGGCTCTTTTGGCGGGCGGACTGGCTGGTTTAGTCCTTGGGGGCGTACAGCAATTTACAGTAGTCCCCATGATCCTTGAGGCTGAGACATATGAAACCGCCGGTGGCGAAGAGCATGAAGCTACCCATGGTCATGAGGCAGAAGAATGGGCTCCCGAAGACGGAATTGAAAGGACATTCTGGACAGTACTTAACAGCGTGCTCGTAGGCATAGGATTTGGCATGCTCTTGACCGCATGCTATGCGTTGCGAGGAAAAGTAACCTGGAAGGGTGGGATACTTTGGGGACTTGCAGGTTTTGCTGCATTCAACATAGCACCTGCACTGGGCCTTCCACCAGAACTTCCGGGAGATGTGGCCGCTGGACTTGAGCAACGGCAGGTATGGTGGGTATTGACCGTTGTAGTGACTGCGACAGGCTTTTGGATCATAGCCTTTCAACCTAAACGTTATCTGAAGTTATTTGGAGTTGGGTTGCTGGCATTACCCCATCTATTTGGTGCTCCACAACCAGAGGTGCACACGGGCTTAGCTCCTGATGAACTGAGGCATGCGTACATTACGGCAACGCTGATGACAAATGCAGTTTTCTGGGTTGTACTCGGTGTATTTTGCGCGCTGTTTTACAGACATTTTACAGAAACCACTGAAGACCCTGCCCTTGCGTAGACCCACAGAGTCTTTGTGATCAGCATCAAACCTGTAACGCCTGACCACATCGCATTCCTGACGACCGGGAAGTTGTACAGACCTGCTTTCAGGTCCTGATGATCAACGACTTTAAGAGAACCTGATGCCCATGCCTGAATTGAATTTGTGCGACAGACTTTGCAGCATGCATATATTATTTATCACGAAAATGTTCAAAAAATTGAGGGAAAAATGCACCTTGGTAGAAAAATCAATACGCTACTGATTTCAATTGGCCTGTTATGTACAGCCCAGGGCATCCTTGCCGATGAAAGTGGAAGCTTCAGCATGCTCACCATATGGAAACACGATTACAGTGTGCTCGAGCGACCCGGGAAGGCTGTCACTATTGGTACGCTCGAAGGAGTCAATACGATTCTTGAAAGCAGCCGCGATCCCTTTGTTGCAGGTAATCACAGCCTCTCGAATTGCCTGGTCTATGCGAAGAAATCTGAAGATAGCTATAACCTTGAGGCACATTGCACTATGACTGATGCTTCGAATGATAAATTGCACATGGGGGGAAGAAGGCACAAAGGTGACACTGAATCTGGTGGTGGTGGTTCTGGTGTCTGGAAGCTCTTGGGAGGAACCGGGAAGTATTTAGATGTTTCCGGTACCTGTGATTACAGAGTCGAGTATTTGGAAGATAACTGGCTGGTGAACACGGCGATGCACTGCAATTGGCACAGACCGTAAATTGGTAGGTGTTCACCCATAAGTCAAATGGCATCCACATCGGCGATTTGCTTGCCGATCATCATGATTGCTCAGCTTGGTTGCACCTCAGATCACAACTACCTTGTCTGAAACGAAATCAGGGTTCAGGGCACTGGGCGCATACCCCCGAGGGTTACAAACCACGCGCGTTGCACAAATTTCGTAATCAAAGGAATCATGGACATGACCGTGGACCCAGAGGTCTGCACGGTGGTTACCCATCATCAGGCTTTCCAGGTTGCTGGCAAATGCGGAGGATAACAGGCCACCCGCATAACGTGGTGCAATTGATCGCGAAGAGGGTGCATGGTGGGTGACCACGACCGTTTTGCCGTTGAAGGGTTGTGCCAGCATTGAAGTCAGCCAATCTCGGCTGGCCCTGTGCATCTCAATTGCATCTCGGGGTGTGAAACATCGGTTATCGTACTGGATGACTGTAAAATCTGTCATGCATCGTTGCGCCTCCTGGATGGCAAAGAACTTGCTCCCCTCCCCCATCAGAGCAAAATCGGTCCACAGCGTACTGCCCAGAAAACGTACCCCATTGATAATCACCTGATCATCATTCAGGACATGAATGTTGTCCCGCGCCCCGGCTTTAAGATCATCAACCAAGCCTGTATGGTTATTGTAGAACTCGTGGTTACCTAGTACGTATATCACTGGTTTATCTGGGAACAGCCTTTGTGCCCAGTACAAGCCTTGCACCCCAACTCCAATATCACCGGCCAATACCACGACGTCAGCACTGGTTTCCGGCGGCTTGAAATCTTCAAATTCGATATGCAGATCATTCAGGATGTGGATATTCATAATGTGGTATCAACAAGCAGTGCACGCGAACGAGTCCGCTGGGTTATCTCTGTGATTTCAAGCAATGAACTTTTCAGCCCGGTCGGTGGGCAATGAAACTGTAATAATTGCACGAGGCAAAAAATCGTTGTTGATCGATCGCTTCGTGCTGTGCTTTGAGCCATTTATCAGTATCGGCCTTTGATGCAAGTCCTGCAACAACGATCAAAGGGGCATAGGTATCGGCCATGCTGCGAAAATAGCTACCCTGGCCAATTTCGGAAACCAGGTCGGCCAGGGTTTCAGTCAGTTCAAAGCCAGCACCCGCAAGTAACTGGGGCATGTGCCGCATGACTACTGGATTACTGAATACTGTCTGAGCCAGTGCCCAATCCATTTTCCGTCCTGCTTCAGCATTGTCAAATGCATAAGTGAGCGAAGCATAGTCACCATCAAAAACAGCCAGGGTTCCATTCGGTTTTAATACCCGGTAGGCTTCCTTCAGTACAGTAGCTGGATCAGCAACATGACTGATGACTGTATGCACAATTACTGCATCAAAATATTCAGACCCAGATTGAAGTGCATGGGCATCCTCAACGTTGTATGTAATTCTTTCTTCAAACTTCTCCTGCAGTGTGAGCTGACTTGCAGTCTCTACCAAAGCTGAACTGTGATCTATGCCCGTCACATGAATACTCTTATCCGTCTTGCGGGCTAGCAGACGCGTGATGACACCTGTCCCCGAGCCAATTTCGAGTACCCTTGCATTTTCAGACAAATGAAGTCTGGATAGATATTTTTCAAATAAGCGGATAAACGCCCGTTCCTTGCCACGACTCTCAAGTCGCTCTATCAAACGGTTGATGGCGTCCGGGTCAAGGTCGTTGATATAACGATGCGGGTCTCGTGCCGGAGGAATTTTTTGGCCTGTACGGCTTTGTTTGCAGGTGACCACCTTACAAGTGTCCGAGGAGGAGTTAGTACTGGTCGCCATGGGCCATCCCGTCATGGAGATAGCAAAAGTGTAACGCATGGAACACGACTGAAACCAGAAATTTCACACCGCTTGAGTTGAATATGGTGGCCAGGGGCGGAATCGAACCACCGACACGAGGATTTTCAGAAACATGCCCTACCTACTTTTGAACGTCGTATAAATACCCTTAAACGAAGACACGGCATCGTAGTGCCAAAGGTGTTTGAAAATGAGTGCAAAAGTGGTGGATCAGGCGGTCGACAGAAAGCGGGACGAGGAGTTTGCGGCCCATTGCACCGTAAACGAAAAACTTTTACTTTCCAAAACGACATTACAAAGATATGAGAAACCTTATCCTCTTCTTGTAAATGATAGATATTGTCTCCTGTTAATATCGATTAAGTTCTTATTGGACTTGAATAGTAATGATTTCTAGGCAACTGCGCTATTTTTTAATGTAGCTTGGGCTGGTGTCTTACGTTGTTGGCCCGATATATTTTCTACTTTTCTTTGTTTTTCATATAAGAAACTGAGTACTGCGTGACGCAACTTAGAATACTCTGGTGTTTCTGCCAAAGAAATTCGATCTCTTGGGCGTTCAAGGTTAACTTCAAGAATCTCACCAATTTTTGCAGATGGACCATTAGTCATCATTACAATTCTATCTGACAACAATACAGCCTCATCTACATCATGCGTTATCATAATTACGGTATTCTTAAGTTCGTTTTGAATTTCCATTAACGTCTCTTGCATATATGCACGCGTAAGTGCATCCAATGCGCCAAATGGCTCATCCATGAGCAGAACTTCCGGCTGCATCGATAGCGCTCTTGCAATTCCCACCCTTTGTTTCATCCCACCAGATAACTCATCCGGACGTTTGTGCATTGCATGGTCCATATGCACCAAACTCAAGTTATGCTCGATCCATTCTTTTAACTCTATTTTTGATTTTGTTTTCTTGAATACTTGTTTAACTGCCAATTCAACATTCTGATAGGCCGTCAACCAAGGTAACAATGAATGATTTTGAAATACCACTGCACGTTCAGGGCCCGGTGATGTGACCTCTTTACCACTTAGCACTACACCACCACGTGTTGCTTGATAAAGACCAGCTACAATGTTTAACACTGTGGACTTACCGCAACCGGAATGCCCAATAAGTGACACAAACTCACCTTTTGAAACTTTTAAATCGATTTTTTTAAGCGCAGTAAATGGCCCCTTAGGCGTTGGAAACTCCATATCGATATCGCTGATATCAAGAATTACATTATTCATAACTAGGGCTCTAGTTACCGAAATTAACAATTTAAAAATAATTAGCGTGTTGCAGAGGCTTTATCCCAAGATACAAAACGCTGAATCTGGAGCATTGCACGATCTAACAAAAACCCAATAAATCCAATAACAACTACTGCAGCCATTATTCTTCCTAATGAGTTGGAGCTTCCATTTTGGAATTCGTCCCATACAAATTTTCCTAATCCGGGATTCTGAGCCAACATCTCTGCCGCGATAAGCACCATCCATGCGATTCCTAGAGATAAACGCATACCTGTGAAAATGCTGGGTACCGATGCTGGTATTACGATTTTTCTTACATGACTAAGCGGAGGTAGTTTTAATACTCGACTTACATTTACTAAATCTTTATTAATTGACGCAACTCCCACTGAGGTGTTGATTGCCATTGGCCATAGACAACAAAGCGTTACAGTAATCATCGAATTAATAAACGACTTTGGAACAATTGGATTGTCAGAAACATATAATGCACTAACCACCATGGTAACTAACGGCAGCCAAGCTAAAGGTGATACAGGTTTAAATATCTGAATGATTGGATTCACTGAAGTATTTAACGTTTTACTTAATCCAATCGCGATGCCAAGTGGAATTGCAATAATAGCTGCAAGCAAGAATCCACACATTACGGTTTTTAAACTAGTAAAGATCTGGTCAAGAAAGGTTTCTTTACCTGTATATTTACGTTTCTTAGGTACATAATCAGGGTTCTTAGCCAATTTTTTTGCATTGCGCTCTTCTAACCTTTGATAGAACGCATCTTCCTTACCTCGTTCAGTTTTATACTCACTATAAAGACCGCCAAATTGCTTCCAAACCTCTCCAGGACCAGGAAAATTTCCTAATGATGTCTCAACATTTTTTGCAGCAAATGACCACAGCAATAAGAAAATTGATATCCCAAGTATTGGTATTACGATTTGATGAAATGCGTTTAAAAAAAACGACACCAAACCAAGCGAAAGTTCAGAATTAGCACTTATTTTATGTATTAATGCACTGTTAGACATGTCTCTATAGCTCAATAAGTTTGTGAAAAGTTAAACCTTTTTCCCCAATCGACTTAAACTTTATCGCCTGCTTTTAAACCAATTGAAAACTTTTCTAAGTATTCATTTGGTTTTGAACCATCAAAAGTAATCTCATCAATAAATTCTGGCTGTGGTGGTTTAAAACCTGTCTCTGATTCAAAATCTGGGAACCCTTCTGCATCCGCTAAACCTTCATCGATAAGCGACATTGCGGCTTTACTATAAATATCAGGTCGATATACTTTTGCCGCAATTACCTTATACCAATCATCTGATTTATCTTCAGCAATCTGCCCCCAACGACGCATCTGACTTAAATACCAAATTGCATCAGAGTAATAAGGATAAGTTGCGTTATAACGAAAGAAAACATTGAAATCAGGAATTTCTCTTTTGTCGCCCTTTTCATATTCAAATGTACCAGTCATGCTGTTTGCAATTACATCGTAGTCTGCACCAACATAATTTGACTGTGAAAGAATTTTTACTGCAGCAGGACGATTTGCATTATCATTTTCGTCTAGCCATATAGCAGCACGTATTAATGCGCGTGTTAAACGAATAGTAGTGTTAGGATACTTTTCCGCAAACGCTGCTGTAATACCAAAAACCTTTTCAGGATTGTTTTTCCATATTTCGTAATCTGTAATTACAGGAACACCGATACCTTTGAAAACAGCTTGTTGATTCCACGGTTCACCCACACAATATCCATAAATTGTTCCCGCCTCTAATGTTGCAGGCATTTGTGGTGGTGGAGTTACAGAAAGCAATGCATCAGCATCAATTTGACCTGTGATATCACCTTTATGTGGCGCATAGTATCCTGGGTGTATACCTCCAGCAGCTAACCAATAACGTAGTTCATAGTTATGCGTAGACACCGGGAATACCATTCCCATATTAAATGGCTTACCTTCTTCTTTATATTTCTCTACTACAGGTTTTAAATAATCTGCTTTGATCGGGTGAACGGGTCGACCATCTTCCATTCTTGGAATATTAGGCTTCATTTGTGCCCAAATATCATTCGATACTGTAATCCCGTTACCATTCAAATCCATTGAAAATGGAGTAATGAGATGAGCTTTTGTTCCAAAACCAATTGTTGCTGCAAGCGGTTGACCTGCAAGCATGTGGGCGCCATCCAATTGACCATCAATCACACCATCAAGAAGCACTTTCCAATTTGCTTGAGCTTCAATCGTTACATATAAACCTTCATCTTCGAAATAACCATTCTCATATGCAATTGCAATGGGGGCCATGTCGGTCAGTTTGATGAAACCAAACTTTAAATCTTCTTTCTCTGGCTCACCTAGTTCTGCATAGGCAACACTATTGAAAAGAGCAAATCCTATTAATAGACATGCCACACCAAACTGTTTGATTTTTCCTAGTCTGCTATCCAGCACTTTAATCTCCTGATGTTATATAAAGTTTGTTCAGTTTCCTGCGATAAAAAAGGTGTCTTATGCGACGCGTATTCACGAACATAATTTGACACCTTTGTCTTTTGCCAAGCCTTACAGCTCACAACTTAATTTTTTTCCAATCGTTAAATATTAATAGCAATTTTCTTGCCAACTTTTTTTAGTTCATTTATTAATGATTTCGGGTACTTGCAAATATATTTGCACTCAAAATAAGCACTCGTGTTCGATTTTAGTGCGGGTGAACTGTACCGGGTTTATCGGAGTTCAAAGAGAGAGTGGTGCGCCTGGTGAGCACGGGTCGCGAGGAGCATCCATCGGAGTGGTCAGGGATACTGTCGGTAGCTGCGACGCTGGGCTGCAGTCCGAAGACGTTGCGGACTAGGTGCGCAAGGGCGAGAAGGTGTACAAGGAGTGGTGGTACCGGACGGATCCAGTCGCTTGCAGGCCCTGGAGAAGGAGGTTCGGGAGTTGCGTCGTGCGAATGAAATTCTGGGGACCGCTTCGGCTTTTTTCGCGCAGGCGGAGCTCGACTGCAAACTGAAGTAATGGTCCGGTATATCGATGCGTATCGGCATCGATATGCGTGGCTACAGGGTGAGATCCAACGGGTGTGACAGGAGAACTTCCGTGTCTATGGGTCTTTACCTACAGCCGCCCGAATGCCCTTTAGTGAATATTTGCTAATACGCCAGCTTGTGTACGTTCTGCAAGCCCAGTTTCACGCGCATGCTTTTCAAACCCAGGATTTTTACAAAAGAATGCACCCGGCATTCAGTAAGAGAGATGCAATTTTTGCACCAAACTGATTCATCCAGCGTGCTCAAATAGAGCGTAATCATTTTAATATTTGAAATTTTTTAATTAATAAAGCAAAAGCGGAATTAACATAAATAATTTCATATATTTATCTTGATAATAAAAAATTGGCATCGATCTTGCTTTATTAAATTCAAACAAATTATTTAGACAACAAAGTCATACCTATACAGAAATGTAGGTGTGAATTTTTTTACATGAAAAAAAATAATTTTCATAAACAAGCTGAAAATATAATAGGCCCTCAGTACTGCGACAATGCTGAGATTGAACCGTTGCCAATTGTAATAATTGGTAACGGTCCAGTCGGCATGCGAGTAGTTCGCGAGCTGTTGGAGCACAAATCAAGTACCCCAATCGTCATTTACGGAGAAGAACAGTATGAGACATATAATCGCGTTCAATTATCTTCTTGGCTTGCGGGTGAAATTAATTGGGAAACATTACTACAGCCACTTGAAAAAAATGCATTACACAATGTAACTGAAAAAATTGGTTACAAAATTGAATCTATCGATACTGATAAGCAAACAGTCACCGACAATACTGGGAAAACCCAACCATACTTTAAGTTAGTTCTTGCTACAGGATCTAACCCACACCTGCCTGATATCAAAGGTATTCATGCAACAGGCGTATATACCTTTCGAAATTTAAAAGATGCAAATGCATTATTAGCAAGACGCGCGAGAAGCCATCACACCATAGTTTTGGGAGGTGGCTTATTAGGTATTGAATCTGCACGCGCAATGCAAATGGGCAACACCAAAGTCACACTAGTAGAAAACACAGATCATTTATTAGGCCAACAATTAGATGAGGACGCATCAGAGCTATTACAAAATGAAATTGAATCACTAGGGATTAACGTCATTATTGGTGACGGAGTTGTTGAAGTATTAGTTAACGAAAGATTAAAAGGGATTCGACTTCGTTCCGGAAAGGAACTTACGTGCGATACACTAATTGTTGCAACAGGAATTCGTCCAAATATTAGTCTAGCTAAAAATGCTGGACTTGCATTTTCTCGCGGCATAACCGTGAACAATGCAATGCAAACATCGAATAGAAATATATATGCAATTGGCGAATGTGCAGAACATCAAAACAAAGTTTATGGGTTAGTTACACCTGGATTAGAACAAGCATCAGTAGCAGCCGCAAATATTTTTAAAGTTGTAAATAACTATGCAGGCTCAATCGCTGCATCGCGCTTAAAAATTGTAGGTACACAAGTGTTTAGCATGGGCCCGATAGGGGTCAATGAAATATCACACTATGGAAAAACGTATAAATACTTTGATGACAAAAAAGGCGTTTACAGAAAAATATTAGTCCACCGCTATCGCCTAAAAGGCGCAATTGGACTTGGCAATTGGGGAGAAACCGTTCGACTACAAACCCTAATAGGTAAAAATGAATATATTTTCCCTTGGCAAATCATTCGATTTATAAACACAGGAAATGTTTGGTCAGAAGAAGTTAGCCAAGGTGTAAGCGCATGGCCATCTCATGCATTGGTCTGTCAGTGCATGGGGGTAACAAAAGGATCCATTGAAAGTGCCATCTCAGCAGGCACTTGCAAACTTGAAGAAGTTTCTAAAAAAACAGGTGCAAGCACAGTATGTGGCTCATGCAAACCACTTGTGCAAGACCTATTAGGTAACCAAAGCATATCCGAACCTACATCAATGCATAAAACATTAATTGGATTTTCCAGCTTTGCCTTGCTGGCTACATTATTGTTTTTCTTTGCCCCAGCAATTCCTTATGCAACATCTGTTCAACACGAATGGCATTGGGATATGTTATGGAGAGAACAATTTAATAAGCAAGTTTCTGGTTTTACAATTTTAGGTCTATTCACGGTTGGACTGTTAGTTTCATTACGCAAACGAATTCGAGCTTTTGACAAACTAGGAAAGTTTGAGTTCTGGCGCATGTTTCATATTGCACTCGGTGTGCTTGTTATTCTTGGTTTGATTGCGCATACGGGGTTCCGCTTAGGAAACGGGTTAAGTTTTCTTTTAATGCTCAGTTTTACTGGCATGTTATTTATTGGCGCTATCTCTACTGGCTTAATTGGTATTGAACATCGTATTAGTAATGCATCTAGTACACGCGTGAGACGGCTATCAGTACTTTGGCATATTTTTCTTTTTTGGCCTGTACCAGTTTTACTGGCTTGGCATATTTTAAAAAGCTACTGGTATTAAAAGTGAATTTATATGACCAAAAAAAGTACTTTAAAAATTTGGACCATTTGGTTTATTGCAAGTGCTTTACTGGTACTGATTTTTGTTTATCAGTTATTAGGAGATGGTGTAAGCAAAGCTATTTTTATGCCTGGGGATTTAAGTGCGGGTCACCATCAATTGGAGAACGCTTGCGAGAGTTGCCATACAAATGCATTTGGAGGTGGTGAAGTGCTACAAGAAGCCTGCATCAATTGCCATGGAGATCAACGCGTAAAACCGTTTGATTCACACCCTCGCTCAAAATTTAAAGACCCAAGGAATGCAAATAGACTAGAAAAAATAAATGCACTCATGTGTACAAGTTGTCATGTTGAACATAAGCCTGAGATCACACAAAAAGATGGTTTTACCCAACCCATAGATTTTTGCTTTCATTGTCATGAAGATGTTGGTGAAGAAAGGCCATCACACATCGATATGGAGTTCACCACATGTAAAGATTCCGGATGCCATAACTTTCATAACAACCGCGCCTTGTATACCGACTTTCTTGTTAAACATATGGATGCCCCCATGCACATGCCTAATCCACATTTACCTGAAAGCGAATTTTTAAATGTACTGGATGAAATTCTCGGGTATCCACGCGACTTATATCCTGTTCAAACATTGCAATCAACCGATGTAGATGCACCTGAAACCTCTAACAATGACAATGTCATTCATCGTGACTGGTTGGAAACCGCACATTCCAAAGCAGGAGTGAATTGTAGTGGCTGCCATCAAATTCGCAACGAGCAAAACGAACTTTCTGCATGGAATGACCACCCAGGTATAGAAAGCTGCCAAACTTGTCATGGTACTGAGGTTGAGAGATTTAAATTAGGTAAACATGGAATGCGTTTGGCAGTCGGGCTTTCTCCCATGACCCCCAAAGATGCTCAGCTGCCGATGAATAAAAGTGCTGCACATAACGAACTTGCATGTGTAAGTTGCCATGGAGCACATCGATTCGATACAACTTTGGCTGCAGTTGAAAGCTGTTTAGATTGTCATGCAGATGATCACACTCTTGCTTACAAAGATTCGCCCCATTATGAATTATGGCAACAACAAGTTAAGAGTAACGATGACTCTATTACAGGTGTTTCATGCGCCAGCTGTCATATGCCAAGAGTGGAATACGATGTAAATGAATGGTTAACACGCGTAATGGTTGATCATAACCAAAGCGGAAACCTTTCACCCAACAGCAAAATGATTCGTTCATCCTGCCTGCATTGTCATGGCTTGGGCTTTTCGATTAATGCATTAGCTGATCAAAAGTTAATAAACAACAACTTCAATGGTCAACCTACTGTGCATATAGAAAGTACAGATCTTGCGCGTAAAGATAACGAGCAGCACTTAAATAAAAAGAATAATGAATAAAAGAAATAAATTCTCAAATGAAAAAACATATTGCTATTTTAATTTAACTTCCCCCAACCTAAAAACTAAGAGGAAATTATGAAAAGTAAACTAAGGGAGTCATGGATATTATTATCCTTTGTATGTGTCACTGCATTAGGTGCAAGCATTGTCTGGGCATCAGATGCAGGTGATATTCCATCCATCACACCAAGAACCATGGCCGATGCATTACATATGGTAATGGATTCTGATCGAGCGGTTTATACAAAGAAAATTGTGAACCGGCTAGTGAAGAAAGAAAAAGTAATTAAAGCCAGTGAACATTTTGATGACGATAAAGCATTAGTCTTACCTGCCCAAATGTTTCGATTTGGTGCGGAAATGGTTGCAGAGAAAGCTGAAAAGAATCCAGACATTAATTTCAGCTACTCATTGCAATCGCTATGGCCAATTAATAAGCAAAATGCACCCGAAACCAATGCAGAAAAAGAAGGTTTAAAGTTTGTAGCTGAAAACAAAGGACAAAATTACTACACCACAGAAGAGTTGGGTGGAGTTACGTACTTTACTGCTGTTTATGCTGACACCGCAGTAGCACCTGTTTGCGCAAGCTGTCATAACGGACATAAAGATACACCTAAAGATGATTTCAAAGTCGGCGACGTAATGGGTGGCGTAGTAATACGTATTCCAGTTAGTGGCTAAGCTTAAACCAACAACAATCCTTATATTTACAGCATGCGTACTTTTAAACAATGTATTGCATGCTGAAAAGACTGAATACATCAAGTTTGAAGGAACTCACTTGGAGCATGGACGCTCAATTTGGCTAGATACATGTGAAAACTGCCATGCATACGGAATAGCGGATTCCCCAAACCCATTAATTCCAGGAGATTGGGAAAAACGTTTAGAGCAAGAAACTGAAATACTCTATACGCATGCTATAGAAGGATTTTTTGGTCCAGATGATTCTATGATGCCAGCGAAAGGCGGTAACGAATCATTAACCGATGAAGAAGTAAAAGCAGCTGTAGACTATATGACTGAACTTGCTCAACACTATATCAACATAAAAAAGGAAAAATAATGACACCAGAACAAAAAGAGCTTGTTAAAAATTCTTGGTCAAAAGTAACCCCTATAAGCGAAGTGGCTGCTGATATGTTCTACACCCGTTTATTTGAAATTTACCCAGAAGTTAAACCCTATTTCAAAGGCGATATGAAAGAACAAGGGAAAAAACTCATGCAAATGATCACACTTGCAGTAAATAGCCTTGATGATTTAGAACCTTTATTAGATCCAATCAAAGAATTAGGTAACAAACATGTCTCGTATGGCGTTAAAGCTGAAGATTATGACAAAGTTGGTGAAGCATTACTTTGGACCCTAGAAAAGGGTTTAAAAGATGAATTCACACCTGAAACTAGAGAAGCATGGACTATCACATACACAACAGTGGCAGATGTGATGAAATCTGGAGCTTATTAAAATGAAATATTACATTGTCTTGTTAGAGATCCAACCACAGTTTTTTAGGTTAGCGCATGCCCGCAATTTTACATCCTTGTTGGCCGTAGCCATGTGGGAAAGTTTATAAACAATCAATAATGTGAGTCCGCGGTTCAATGTACCATTGAACCCGAATAATAAATTTAGTTGGTGGAAGAATGGTGGAAAATCAAAACTATCGACTCTATTAGAAACAAAATTTTTATAACTAACTGATTTAATGGTGGCCAGGGGCGGAATCGAACCACCGACACGAGGATTTTCAGTCCACTGCTCTACCGACTGAGCTACCTGGCCAGAGCTGAAGGTCTTGTTAAGGCTGTAATTTAACGGAGACTTCCAATTATGAAGGGATCGACTTGAACTCCGAGTTGACTATTGCCTGCTGTCGGGGTCCACAAATTCCTTGGGTTTTTCCGACCCTTCGCCAAAAAAGAATTTCTCCATTTCCTCTTCTAGAAACTTTCGTGCTTTGGGGTCAACAGGCGTCAATCTGTATTCGTTCATCAGCATGGTCTGATGACCTACCCACTGTTGCCACCCCTCTTTGGAAACATTATCGTAAATTTTCTGTCCGAGTTCTCCCGGATACGGCATGTATTCAAGTCCTTCCGCTTCCTTATGAAGCTTTACACATTGAACCATACGTGCCATGAATGTTTTCCCTTGTACATCAAATTACTTGCTGTAAGGCCTTGCGAACAGGGGCTGCTAGGCCAATCTTTTCACCGATGGCTTTATACCAAACCCCGTCATCATCTTCCATCACACCAATGGGGTTGTTTTCCATCAACACCACCTTCGGGTGCATGTGAAGCCGAAAATGTGAGAAAGTATGCGTAATTACGGGCAACATCCTCACTGTCAGGTTGTCCATTTTACACGTATCTGTCAGCCACTTCTGTAAGTCAGCTTCCTTCTCGAATTCAGGGAAGCTGTAGAGCCCGCCCCAAATTCCAGTTGAAGGTCGCCTCTCCAACCACACCGCATTTTCCTTGTTTCGAATCAGTGCTACATGGACATTCCGGCGGGGTAAATCGCGAGTAGGTCGGGGTGCAGGCAGTTCATGTTGTCGACATTTTTTGAACGCGATGCAATTACCCTGAACCGGACACTGCCTGCAGGCCGGTCGTACCCGCGTGCATAGCGTTGCCCCGAGATCCATCAAAGCCTGCGTGTAGTCTGCCATGCGATAATCAGGCAGCAGAGACTCTGCACTTGCCCAGAGCTGCTTCTCCACCTTGGCTTTACCAGGCCATCCCTCTACTTCGAAATATCTCGTCAATACACGCTTTACATTGCCATCCAAAATGGCATGACGCTGGCCAAAGCTAAGTGCCAGTACAGCTGCAGCTGTGGAGCGCCCTATACCAGGCAGAGCAGTCATTGCGTCTATATCTTCAGGAAACTTCCCTTGAGACCGTCTGCAAAGTTCTCGCGCAGCTTTATGCATATTACGTGCACGTGCGTAATACCCCAGCCCTGTCCAGTAGTGCAACACCTCATCAATGTCTGCAACGGCCAGCTTTTCTATGTCCGAAAAGCGATGTATAAATCTTTCATAGTAAGGAATCACAGTATCCACGCGTGTCTGCTGCAGCATGATTTCCGAAATCCAGATTCGGTAGGGGTCACGATCGCGTTGCCATGGGAGATCTTTACGGCCATGCCGATCAAACCAGACCAGTAGTTGCTCACTGAATGCAGGGCTCATGACTGCATGGTGAGGCTGCTTGAATGCGTCATATACTGCAGATGAACAAGCCCGGATTTTCCTGCCCTGAAGTTACTGTCCATCACGCTCCCACTCACCAGACTTGCCGCCAGACTTCCGTACCAAGCCAATTGCTTGCATGGTCATGCCTCGATCTTTTGCCTTGCACATATCATAGATTGTCAATAAAGCGATCTGCACGGCAGTCAGTGCTTCCATTTCCGCACCTGTCTGGCCGAGTGTTTCCACGGTAGCCTTGCAATACACAGCTGGCACGGTATCTTCGAACGCAAACTCGACCTGCACCGATGTCAGGGGTATCGAATGACACAAAGGAACCAGATCCGAGGTTTTTTTTGCACCTGCTATGCCGGCAATCCGCGCAATACCCAGCACGTCACCCTTTTTATGACTGCCCTTTTGTATGCTATGCAATGTTTCTGTATGCATGCATATTCTTCCATCTGCAACAGCAACACGGCGGGTAACCGGCTTTCCGCCAATATCGACCATGTGCGCTTCTCCTGCAGGATTGAAATGCGTAAATCTAGTCACGTCATTGACTCCATATTTCCAAAATAGTAATGGTACTATTCGATGCAAACCTTTCACATTGTCGATCAAATACTGAGGTACAGCAATGTCCGTCCATGTAAAGTATTTTGCGAGTCTGCGAGAAACGATTGGGCGTTCGAGTGATGAAATCTCGATAACGGGACGGGCCACTGTAGAAGAAATTTGGCATCAGACAACAAGCGGCATGCAGCGGCCTGAGCGGGTGTTAGTGGCTATCAATCAGGAATACGCAGATTTTGCACATATCGTCGAAGACGGTGACGAGGTGGCTTTCTTTCCGCCAGTCACTGGGGGATGAACTGTCCAAAAACATGCATGTTCAAGCGACTATCGGATGAGGATAAACAGCCCTCGCGTTTCACGCTGAATATTCAGCAACAGTGTTTTGGGGTTTTTCTTGATGGCAGCTCGCATATCCCGCATCGTCTTCACCCGCTTTTTGTTCACACTGATGATGATATCGCCTTTCCGAATGCCGGAAGCTGCCGCTCTGCCATCAGCATCAACCACCTCAATTCCCGCAGCAGTTCCGCGTGAAGGATCTTCTGAAGCCTCACTAAGCTTGGCTCCTGCCAGTTTGTTGCTTAGTGATTTCCCGCTGACCGTCTGTTTCAGTTGTTTGCCAACCGATGCCTTGAGCTGACGTTTCTTGCCATCACGCAATACTTCAATCTCGACCTGTGAGCCCACACGCAGCAACCCAATTTCGTTTCGCACTTGGGCAGAACTTTCTACTTCACGACTATTCACCTTTACAATAACGTCCCCCACTTTGACACCTGCTTTATGCGCAGGAGACTTTGCTTCCACACGTGCAACCACCACACCCTTTTTACGGGTTACCCCGAACGCCTCCGCCAGTTCCGGAGTCAAATCCTGCACTACAAATCCAAGTCGACCTCGCCTGACTTCGCCATGTTCAATCAACTGGGCCGTAATCTGTCTTGCCATGTTGACAGGAATGGCAAACCCGATCCCGATATTGCCTCCCGATCCGTAGATGGCGGTGTTGATTCCAATCAATTCTCCATGCAAATTAACCAGCGGCCCGCCCGAATTCCCGGGATTGATGGATGCGTCTGTCTGAATAAAATCTTCATACGACTCTATCCCGAGCCCACTGCGGCCGAGTGCGCTGACAATTCCAGAAGTCACCGTTTGTCCCAGCCCGAAGGGATTACCTATCGCTACCACAAAGTCCCCTTGTCGCAGGCTATCCGAGTCCCCCAGAGGAATCTCAGTGAGGTTGTCTGCTTCAACCTGAATCACTGCAATGTCGGCACCCGGGTCCTTCCCAATTACCGTGGCATTAAAGCGTTGCCCATTCTCAAGAGTGACTACAATGTCCTCGGCCTTATCAATGACGTGTGAGTTTGTCACTATATAGCCATCATCAGCATCGAATATAACGCCAGACCCTAAGCCGGCGATACGTCGCTCCCGTCGTTGTTGCGGTACGTCAAAAAATCTTCGAAAGAAAGGGTCATTAAAAAACGGGTCGCGCACTACTACCTTGCCCGTAGTGGAAATGTTGACAACTGCTGGAGTTGTCTTCTCCAGCATCGGTGCTAGCGTAGGCAAAATTTGGCTGTCTGTACCTGGGGCTGCGGCTCCGGAAATAAAAGAGATGGATGCCAACAGAACTGCCATTACAGCTGCTTGAAACATGGTTTTCAGCATAATAATTGAACTATTTTGTCTTAGAATTTCGACCGACCACGATTATACGAGCAAACGTGGTCAAAAGTATTCTCGGGGCCTGAATTTAAAATACCTTGCCATCTCGCACTAATATTCCCGGTCCGGCTCGGATTTGGGTTCAGGTGTGACAATTTGCAACGTGACAATATGATTACCTACAGGAGACCCGGGCAAGCCGCGTTTATGCAGCCGCAACCTGTTACCTGACTTGGAGCCGATGGGTATACGTCTTTGTACACGCCCACCAAGCGCAGACACCCGCACGTGCGCATCTGATGCAGCTCCCATGGGCAAATGGGCAAATCCAGCAAGATATCCCGGCCATCCAACTTGTATAGCCTGTGCGGTTGAATCGCGACCTCAAAATATAGGTCTCCTCTGTGGCCTCCCCGGCTTCTTGTCCCACCCTGATCTGCAAGCCGTATCCGTTGCCCCCGAAGTGACTCCTGGAGGAAGTTTCAAATCTAGATTACGCCCATTTTGCAAGCGAACATATTTTTTCAAACCCTGGAAACGACGTTTATTTGAAGTCCTGTATCTGCTCGAATTGCCCTGCCTCGCGGTTCTTCTGTACTGATTCGGGGGTGAAAAGCTGCCCGTTCATCGCCAGATAAACACCGTGAGGAAGGTGCTGGGCTGCGGCAATCGCGTAGCCAATATTAAAAATGGCATCTGTATTGCGAAACCGCGCAGGTTGCATGGCTCCAGTCAGTACAATCGTTTTGCCAGGGACTTGCTGCAGGCATTGTGCGGTTTCTACCATGGTATCCGTACCATGGGTAATCAAGATGCGTGTACAGTCTTCCGCTTTGACATGCTCTACAATCTGCTGTCGGTCTTCTGCAGTAATCTCCAGGCTGTCCTTTCTCAGGATGGACCGTACCTCGTGTGGGAATCTCGCCCGAGCTTCTTTGAGAATATCGCATACTACGGGATCGCCAATCTGGTACTCGCTCAGGGCATCGAAATACACTTTGTCCAGGGTTCCGCCAGTGCAGAAAATCTTTACCTGATGCCTATTGGAGTGAACGTCATTTGTCATCGGCTGGGATACTCACAGTTTATTCCACATTTTGAACCTGTTCACGCATCTGCTCGATCAAGACCTTCAGGTCGATAGAAGCTTGGGAGGTTTCCACATCTGCAGATTTTGCTCCCAATGTATTTGCCTCACGATGAAATTCCTGCATTAGAAAGTCCAGGCGACGTCCGCTAGCCTCTGCGCCTGCAAGAACTGAAGCCATTTCGTCCAGATGGCTGTCCAGGCGATCCAGCTCCTCCATAATATCCATCTTCTGTACAAGATAGACAAGTTCCTGCTCGAAACGTGTCTGGTCTACAGCCTCCATCAACTCCTCAATGCGTTGCTGAAGCTTTTCCCGTATCGCAGTCACTACCTGCGGATGCCGCGTACGTACACTTCTGACAATGGCTCTCACATCACCACATTTATCTCGCAATACCTTTTCAATGCGTTGTCCTTCAGCCGCACGCATATCGGAAAGCTGCTCGACCGCCTTCTCAAACAAGTTGAAACAGGCGGCATGAAAACTTTCCCGATCCCTCTCAACCGCCTGTATCATACCGGGCCAGGCCAGAATATCTGTGGGTGCCACAGGTGCGGATACAGGCAACCTTTCATTCACGCTGCGAATTTGTTGTAGAAGACTACCCAGTAAAGGCTCATTCAACTCCAGTTCCGCTGTTTGCGTTTCTGTCATCCGGTAACGAAATGCACAGTCAATTTTCCCCCGTGCAAGCCGACTCTTGAGATGGTTGCGCAGTTGTACCTCCAGACTGCGGACCTCTTCTGGCATACGGAAACTGATGTCAAGATACCGGTGATTGACTGAGCGCGCTTCCCAGCACAAATTACCCTGTTCACAGGTATCCTCTACGCGTGCAAATCCTGTCATACTGCAGAGCATGGGTGGATCCTTTTTCTCCTGGTTCAGCCAGTACCTGCACCTGAGCAGGCATACTTTTCCCGTATAATACGCATTTTTTCCCCTTCCTAGGTTGACTTATGACTCCAGCAAACAGACCCAGCGGCCGTAATCCCTCTCAACTGCGTGAAATTCGGTTCACACGCAACTATACCCGACATGCTGAAGGTTCCGTATTGGCAGAATTTGGAGATACCCGGGTTATTTGCACGGCAACGACTACAGACCAAGTACCAAAATTCCTAAAAGGCAAAGCCCAAGGCTGGATAACAGCAGAATATGGCATGTTGCCGCGCTCCACCACCAGTCGCATGCCTAGAGAAGCTGCGCGTGGCAGGCAAGGCGGGCGCACCCTGGAAATCCAGCGGCTGATTGGGCGCTCCTTGAGAGCAGGTGTTGACCTGCACGGATTGGATGGCTACACCATCACCGTCGACTGTGACGTCATTCAAGCTGATGGAGGCACACGTACTGCCTCGATCTCGGGTGGATTTGTTGCCTTGTTCATGGCTCTCATGCAACTGGCCGATGCAGGCAAGATTCCTGAAATTCCGGTACGCCATTTCGTGGCCGCTGTATCGGTCGGTATTTCCAATCATGTCCCTGTACTTGATCTCGATTATGCAGAAGACAGTGCTGCACATTCCGACATGAACATTGTGATGACCGATGCACAATCATTCATAGAAATACAGGGTACCGCTGAAGCACATACCTTTACCCGGGAGGAACTGGAAACACTACTGGATCTTGCCGGCCAGGGCATCCAGGAAATCATTCAATACCAAAAAAACTGCCTGGGAATGTAGATGGCTAAAAAAATTGTACTGGCCAGCAACAATGCCGGCAAGCTGAGAGAAATTCAGGCCGTTGTGGACAAGCAGCGATACCACCTCATCGCACAGTCTGAGCTGCAAATCGGGGAAGTCGCCGAAACCGGCACGACCTTTGTGGAAAATGCGCTGATCAAGGCGCGCCATGCCGCGCTACACAGCGGGCTTAGCGCATTGGCAGATGATTCAGGCATTGAAGTTGATGCTTTGCAAGGTGCACCAGGTATCTACAGTGCGCGTTATGCCGGCGAACAGGCCTGCGCTGCAGCAAACAACGAGAAACTGCTAAGCGCACTTCAAGAAGTACCAGAACCTAAGCGTACTGCCCGCTTTCATTGTGTCATTGTATATATGCGTCACGCACAAGACCCCATGCCCATCCTGTGCCAAGGCACATGGGAAGGTCGAATTTTGCACGATCTCACGGGAGATAACGGGTTTGGTTATGACCCCCTGTTTTATATTCCGACCCACGGTTGCTCTTCTGCACAACTGGATCCTGCCGAAAAAAATCGTATCAGCCATCGCGCCCAGGCCCTGCAGAAACTGATGCGTGCGCTAAGCTGAATTAGCTGTGGTATCCATGCCCATCAACATGCCCGCAATTGAAATACCGCTGTCCCTCTACATCCATATCCCCTGGTGTACAAGGAAGTGTCCATACTGTGATTTCAATTCGCATGAAACACGTTCCTCCCTGCCTGAAATCCGCTATGTCGATGCACTGATCGCCGACTTAAAACAACATGCAGATGCCGTTAGCGGGCGGAAAATTAGCAGTGTGTATATAGGCGGAGGCACACCGAGTCTGTTCTCGGCCAGCAGCATTGGACGATTACTCGAGTGCGTTGCGCGTGAAACAATCCTCGAAAATGATGCAGAAATTACTATTGAAGCAAACCCGGGCACCTTAGATCAGCAAAATTTCGCCGGTTTCCGAAGCGCTGGAGTCAACCGTATCTCGATTGGTGTTCAAAGCTTTGATGACGCCCTGCTTCATGCACTCGGGCGTATTCACGATGCAAGCGCAGCGAAACAGGCAGTGCTAGCTGCAAAACTGGCAGACTTCGAAAATATCAATATTGACTTGATGTATGCCTTGCCTGGCCAAACCCAGACACAGGCCTGTGCGGATGTTGAGCAGGCGATTGACCTGGAACCTTCCCATATTTCCTATTATCAACTTACCCTGGAACCGAACACCCGCTTTTACCGCCACCCTCCAGAGTTACCGGACAGCGAACTTGGATGGGCCATCCAGCAACAGGGGATGGACTTGCTTGACCGGCATGGCTGGCAACAATACGAGGTCTCCGCGTATGCGAAAGATCGGTTCAGGTGCATACACAACATGAATTACTGGGAATTTGGTGACTATCTCGGCATCGGTGCCGGTGCACATCAAAAAATCAGTTTTGAAAAAACCGGCATTTTCCGCAGTGAGAAACCAAAAAACCCGATACAGTACATGGAACAGATGCTCAATAGCCCCTCAGCCAGACCCATCAGCAATCATCTGAGTCACGATGAGTTGGTTTTCGAGTTTTTGTTGAATGCCCTGCGCCTGAAGGCCGGTTTCACTTGGCAACAGTTTGAACATACTACAGGCCTCACCTACACCATGCTGATGCCGAAACTGCAGGGCCTGATCGAAGAGGGCCTGCTGGTCAGGCTGGACCATGGCCTGCACTGCAGCAGTACGGGGTACCGGTATCTGGACAATATTCTGGTACGTCTGCTTCCTGAGGCATCGGCAAGACACTGACTCCTGCGATGAATTTGCCTAATTTTGCGCCCAAACGTGACGGGTTCACTCGGTACGGCATCCCTGGACAAGGATTTCGTTCCTGGGGGTTCTTTCTTGGAAAATCCTCTGAAATCGGTAGATACAGGATCAGACCTGCCAATCCTCCAGGCAGTGCAGGCGGGTCGTAAATTACTGTATTTGTGCGGCTTCAGGCACAAAGTTATACACAACTGTAATTTAATGCTGAATTCTGTCGACTTTCACGTTAAAGTTTCTTTCATTCATCAGCCAGTTCATAAATTATTCAATAAAATCATTCAGTTAAAATATAGTACGTTATTTAGTCAGTCTAACAAAATTGTCATATTCCTCGGGATTTGTGGCCATGTTTGAGAATTGTCCACAGTCTTATCCACAAAATTTGTGGATTACGCGGTAAACCCTCATATGGACAATCAGTTAAGTAAAAATGGTTAAAAGTACTTTAAGGGAATCAGCTAACTTGAATTCCCCGGATACAGCACTTGAGTTGCAGGTTGGGGTTCAGTATGCTCCATGCCACTTTGCAGGAGACGTCAAGATCATGAAAGCCAATATCCATCCTGATTATCAAGAAGTCGAGGTAATTTGCAGTTGTGGAAACCGCTTTACTACGCGCTCAACCTATGGTGCCGAGTCCCTCCATATTGACGTATGCTCGGTATGCCATCCCTTTTTCACAGGCAAGCAGAAAATTGTTGACACGGCTGGCCAGGTGGATAAGTTCAGAAAGCGTTATGGTCAAAAAAGCTGAAGCTCCCCAAAGTATCAGTACGATGCAACTTTTGAAAATCTCAAGGATTTTTCGCAATTAATTCGAGCGCACACAACCCTCTGCTCTTCAAATCCGTCAGAGTGCGCACAGTCTTCCTTCTCCTCTCACCTGCCCAGGACCAGGTAAGTAACATCGATGCCTGAAATTTGCGAAACCCTTCTCCGGGTCGACCGTCATCCCAAAGAGCCCGTGATTCGGTGCATGAAAGCTTTTATAACGTACCTGATCCTTGCTGGAGGACTACTCCTTTCAGGGTGCGCTACCAACCCCGTTACAGGCAAGCAGGACTTGGTCCTGATGACGGAAGACCAAGAGATCAGCCTGGGCAAGCGGGCGCATCAGGATCTCATGCGCCAGTATCGCCCTTACAACGATCCTGAATTGCAGAACTATGTCGCAGGGATCGTTAGGGATTTATCGCAACAGAGCCACCGCAAGGACCTGGTTTTCCATGTGACCGTTCTAGACAGCCCCGAGATTAATGCATTCGCTCTGCCCGGAGGCTATATCTACATTACGCGTGGAATCATGGCGTACATGAATACCGAGGCTGAATTGGCAGGCGTTCTCGGTCATGAGATAGGACATGTCACGGCACGCCATGGTGTTCAGCAACAAAGTACGGGGGCTGTGGCTGATTTGCTGGGCAAAGGTATTGAAGTCTTGACAGGAAGTCAGGTGGCCTCACAGGCTGCAGGCATCGGTAGCATGGCATTGATCCGTGGCTATGGACGCAAGCACGAGTTGGAAGCCGATCGGCTTGGCGCTGAGTATCTTGCCCGAGTTGGCTATGATCCCAAAGAGATGCTCAGTGTTGTCGGTATCCTGAAATCTCAAGAAGAGTTTGAAAGGAAGCTGGCAAAACAGGAGGGGCGTGAGCCCAACATCTATCATGGTGTATTTTCAACACATCCTGATAACGACACGCGTTTCAAGGAAGTGGTACAGGCTGCAAACAAATTCAAGTCACCGGTCGCTCGCAAGGTCAATCGTGATGAATTCTTAGGCTTCATCGATGGGCTCCCAGTAGGTCCCTCAGCCAGCGATGGTGTGTTGCGTGGTCACAAGTTCTATCATGGCGACCTGGACCTCGTAATCGTGTTTCCCGAAGGCTGGAAAGTAGACAACCGGCCAGACCGCCTGGCGGCAGGACCGGCAAACCGGGAACTGCAGTTGCAAATCACAGTTGAGGACCTGAACAGATACCTGACGCCAAGGGAATATCTGGTGCAGCGAACTCAGGGGCGGCTCAGGCAAGGTAAAGACATACAGACCGCGGACTTTACAGGCTATACCGGACGTACTTCTTTAAACGTGAAAGGCACCGCCCGACCAGGACGTGTTGCAGTTCTTTTTCAGGATACACGCATCTACACAATTGCAGCCATAGGCAAAAACCAAAGTGCCCTGGACCGCCACGATAGTGCAGTGTTACGTACTGTCAACAGCATGCGAAACCTCAAAGGTTCAGAAAGAAAGCTTGCCGAACCTCAGCGAATCCGGCTTGTTCGCGCAAAGCCAGGAGATACATTTGCGTCCCTGGCAGATCAATCAACCCTTACGAATCACCCCGTGGAACAATTGCGTTTGCTGAATGGCATGTTTCCAGAGGGTGAACCCGAACCTAGCCAATGGATCAAATTAGTCCGCTGAATACGTTGTATATACTGGTCCACACCGGCTGAATTTTTTTGGCACCTCAAATGACACATGACAAGGTCTACTTGATTGACTCGAGTATCTACGTGTTTCGCGCCTGGTTTACCGTACCAGACCATGTCGTGAATCCGGATAATGAACCGGTCAACGCCGTATATGGCTTCGCCGACTTCGTTTACCAGTTTCTAAGACAAACACAAGCCAGACATGTTGCCTTCGCTTTTGATGAGAGTCTCAGCACCTCCTTTCGCAATCGGCTGTATCCTGAATACAAGGCGAACCGCGAACCTGCACCCAAAGAACTCAAGCGGCAGTTTGCCTACTGTCGTGAATTATTACAGGCATCGGGCCTGTTTGAAACTGCACAACCTCAATATGAAGCGGACGACATCATAGGCACACTGGCCCGGCGAATGCGTGAGCGCGGACACCCGATTACCATCTTGACCTCGGACAAGGACTTGGCACAGCTTATTTTTGAAAACGATATTCTGTGGAATTTTGCCAAGGGCCTGCGCAACTCTATCCCCCAAATCAAAAAACAGTTCGGCGTCTATCCCAGCCAAATCGCAGATCAGCTTGCTATCGCAGGGGATAAGACGGACAACATTGAAGGCGCCCCTGGCATTGGTATGGCCACGGCAGCAAAGCTGTTGAATCAGTTTTCCAGCCTCGAAGAACTCCTCAGCAACTGCGCAAAAATCAGCTCAATGAACATCCGTGGCGCCAAGCGTATCCAGGGATTGATTGAGCGTCATCAGGAACAACTTCTTTTATACAAAAAGTTGACGACCATATATTGTGATATCGATTTTTCTGAAGATATCAGCCTGGAACGAACCCCTCCCGATTTCCCGGCTCTCGACAAGTTGTTCGATAAATTCGGGTTCAGCAAATATCGACGGGAGCGCTGGTTAAGTGTACTTGAAGCCTGAAACGATACGGCCATGCGCATCAATGTCCAGGTACTAGAAGATCAACTGAACCACAAGCTTGCAGAACCCCTGCACATCGAAAGTATCACTTCGGTTGCTGGCGGTGACATTTGCGAGACCTTCAAGGTTGAGTGCAAAACAAAGACCTATTTTCTGAAAGTCCATCATCCGGGCATGCACGCCATGCTGCAAGGTGAAGCGCAGAACCTGAGGGCGCTGGCTGAGACAAGAACCTTGCGTGTCCCATTACCCGTTGCCCATGGACAAACCGGCACGTACTGTTATCTGCTGCTTGAATTTCTGGAACTCCAACCTGCTGGGTCAGATGAAACATTGGGCAGGTTGCTCGCCCAGCTGCATCAGCATACAGAAAGCTACTATGGCTGGTTTGAGGATAACTGGATCGGTACAACCCCACAGCCAAACACGAAGAACACCGACTGGGTTTCATTCTGGCGCCATGGACGCCTTGCCTATCAACTGAACCTGGCAAAACACAACTGTGCACCCCGCGAATTACTTGAACAAGGTGATTGTCTTTTAGGAGATATGGATAGGCTGTTTGAAAGCCACTTGCCCAGACCCAGCTTGCTGCATGGTGATCTCTGGTCAGGAAATTTCAGCTTTGATAAGAATGCACGCCCAGTAGTATTTGATCCGGCATGCTACTACG
Source organism: Gammaproteobacteria bacterium (assembly GCA_965214675.1). Taxonomy (GTDB): domain Bacteria; phylum Pseudomonadota; class Gammaproteobacteria; order UBA4575; family UBA4575; genus WTFY01. Next base: position 1,809,824 of record OZ243969.1, on the reverse strand, counting down.
GAGACCGGGAAACCGATCTCGCCATGACCGAGCTATTCGGAGGGTTCAGCCGGGAATTTTATAGTGCCTATGCAGAGTCCTATCCGCTGGACAACGGCTACCAGGTGCGCAAGGATTTCTACAATCTTTATCACGTCCTGAACCACTTTAATTTGTTTGGAGGCAATTATGCCCGGCAGGCTGAGAACATTTGCCGGCAAGTGCTCAGTGAACTCAAGTGATGATCTATCAGCGCATATCTCTAGTGTTTAGCGCCTAACTGCTGTGCACGTTGCCGAATGGTTTCCCGCTCTTCGGGGGTTCTAGGGCTCCGTGTACATTCCGGCCATCCCTGTATATGCCTGGAGATAATCTGTGTAAGGGCCTGGATGTGAGCAGGTGTGTCATTCAGGGCTGGGATGTAATTGAATGACTTTCCTCCACTTTGCAAAAATATCTCATGATTCTGAATATCGATTTCTTCGAGGGTCTCGATACAGTCCGCTGAAAATCCCGGGCAAAACACATCGACTGACTCGATTCCTTTAGAAGGTAGCGTTTTAAGGGTTTTATCAGTATAGGGTTGCAGCCATTCGGCCATACCGAATCGTGATTGGAAGGTAAGTACCCATTCTTCGGGTTTTAAATCAAGTTGTTCTGCGATCAACCGTGCGGTTTGCTGACATTCACAGTGATATGGGTCCCCCTGCACAAGGCTCCGCTTCGGCAGTCCGTGAAAAGAAAACAACAGCTTCTGGCTGCGCGGATGATGCTCCCAATACGAACGAATGCGATCAGCACAGGCATCAATGTACTCAGGTTCTGCGCCATAACAGTTGACCATGCGTATTTCCGGAATCCATCTTAATCCTTCCAGTTCCTTTGCCAACCCATCAAATGTAGAAGCTGTCGTACTGGCAGAATACTGCGGGTACATGGGAAGCACCAGGATTCGACGTGCATTGTTTTCCTGCAGAACCCGCAATGCAGATGTTATCGAGGGCTCCCCATATCGCATCGCGAGAACAACCCTTACCCTGCCCACACAAGTCCCTTCCAAGGCGGCCTGTAATGCGGATTCCTGTTTTTTGCCAATTACCAGAAGCGGCGAACCTTCTTCGGTCCAGATTTTGGCATAAGACTCGACTTTTTTGCGAGGCCGCAACTGCAGTACCGCCAAATGCAAGATCAACCACCACAAGGCCCTTGGCAATTCGACAACCCTTGGATCCCACAAAAACTCTGCAAGAAATTTTCGAATTGCTCGGATTGTCGGCGCATCGGGTGTTCCCAGATTTACAATCATTACGCCAAGGCAGGTATCGTCTCCGTGCACATAATCCTTTTGGCCTTTGTATTTCAACATCGTTGTGAACTGTACAACCTTATCTGCGGAGTATCCCTGCCATACGGTGAGAAAGAACACGAAGCTTAACGCAGGACCAGCACAGCCTTCTGTTCTTTACAGGATTCTGTCAATTATGCCAGCTTATTGAAACGCTTGTGCAGGGGGCTTGTGCGCGGGAAATGCGCCAGTAGGAATTTCATCTGATCGGCAAGTACACGGTGTCCCTGCAAATAAATATATTCAGCATGAGTAGGAGTAAAAGGAATGGCCAGCAACTGCATGTTCGCCTGCTCAGGAGTTTGTCCAGCCTTGTGGTTATTGCAGCGTTTACAAGCCGTGACGACATTGTTCCAGTCATCACAACCGCCCCGACTCAGAGGCCGCACATGATCCCGCGACAAGTCGCGCCGATTGAATCGTTGTCCGCAATACAGGCACATGTTGGCATCACGCTTGAACAGTGCGCGGTTGTTCAGTGGAGGAATATAGCTGTCATGTACTGAACGGTTGCTGCCTTGTGTGGCAATAATCGAATGAACCTCGATTTGACTGCGAAGACCACTACGTGCATTGACCCCACCACGAACTACATACAGTCGTTCACCACATGTATAGGCTACCTGCTCAATGTGGTACAGGCGCACAGCATCCTGATAATTTACCCATTCCATGGGCATGCCCGACACATCCGTGCGCAGTATTTGTAGGTTGAAGTTGTTCACTGATTCACCGCATTACTTCCAACTTAGACGAAGCATAATCTGCTGCACATGTACGATTAGAGCATGTGAATACTACACTATTACAACAGTGCCGGAGGCAGCAAATGATGTCTTGTGGAATTGAATGACAGACCATACCCGGCTTTTTCGCATCGGTTCTTCCTGTATGACAAACAAAATCCCGTCCCAGCCAAACACACGAAAGGAATGCCCTCATGCATGGGTCATGAAAGGAATATCCCTCAATATTGATGCACTTTATTCACATTAGGGGCTGAGCACTGTTCTGTGGCTGGCTGATTTGTTTAAATCCATTGTCGATCTATGTCCTTCATTTCAATGGGTTTTATTCTAAAATTTTAAAAGGTTGCCAACCTCACAGACGGTTTGAGACAAATTCACTCCAAATTCGATATTTTATCCACAGAATTATCCACAGCAAACTGTTGGCTACAGGTGTAGCCTCATCCTCAGCGAATCCAGACGCGGGCTACAGACTGAGTGCCTTGGTAGACTATACGTTCACCATGCCAACATCTCCCGTTTTAAAAATTGCCCTGCCTGTACCTCTGTATCAATGTTTTGATTACAGCCTTCCCGAAGGTGCTTCCTTCAGCGCCGTCAAGCTTGGTGTACGTGTGCGTGTGCCATTCGGCACTCGAACACTGACAGGTATCGTGGTCGAGAATTCCTCTGACCCCTCTGTAACACAGGATAAGCTCAAAACGGTTCTGGAAATTCTGGACACCGAGCCTGTGTTTGACCCTGCATTGCAAAAGCTGCTGTTTTGGGTGGCGCGATACTACCAACAGCCCCTGGGTGAAGTACTCAATGCTGCACTGCCCAAAGTATTGCGGACACATAAACACCTCCCCACGATGTCCAGCATAATCTATCACGCCTGTACAAATGAGGACGTGGATCAACTGCTACAAAAGGCACCTAAGCAACACCAGATATTCAAGCTCATAAAGGCACATCCCGGAGGCCTCACTGCAGATGAAATTGCTGCACACATCAGCCACTGGCGCCCATTCGTTCGAGTCTTGATGGAAAAAAATCTTGTCCGGGAAACGATGGATGACAAGACCCTTACCATGACGCCGCACTCCGCTGCCGAGTCTTTAGCTCTTAATCAGGAACAACGGCACGCCTATGAACAGATTCACAGAAACCTCCATGAATTCAGGGTCAATCTGCTTGCAGGTGTGACCGGCAGTGGCAAGACCGAGGTCTATCTCGCCTTGGCAAAAGATGTCGTTGGTTGTGGCAAACAGGTACTGATGCTGGTTCCGGAGATCGGACTGACACCACAGTTAGTACAGCGAATTGAAGCCAGGCTGAACCTGCCGGTTGCACTGATGCATTCTGATTTGAGTGCAAGCGAAAGCGCCCGGACATGGCTGCAGGCGAGTACGGGCAAGGCGAGTATCGTAGTTGGCACCCGGTCAGCCATTTTTTTGTCTTTCAGGAACCTGGGTCTAATCGTGGTTGATGAGGAGCATGACCTGTCATTCAAACAACAGGAAGGGATCCTATACAATGCGCGTGACGTCGCAATCTATCGGGCAAAACAGCTTTCCATACCCGTCGTTTTGGGCAGTGCGACGCCATCACTGGAAAGCCAGCATAACGTTACGCTGGGCAACTATCACGGCATCACACTGAGCAAGCGTGCAAAACTTGCAAAAATTCCTCAAGTGAAGTTGATTGATCTGCGATCCAAACGGGCCATCGACGGCCTGTCAAACGAATTGTTGCAAGCCATCGACACCGAAATCAAACAGAAACACCAAGTCCTGCTCTTTTTGAATCGGCGGGGATTTGCACCCGTCTTGCTTTGCCATGACTGTGGCTGGACCGCCGAGTGTAGCCGTTGCGATTCACACATGGTTTTTTATAAAGAGCAAGACATTATCAAGTGTCACCATTGCCAGAAACAGGAAAAAGCGCCTGTCGCCTGCCCACAATGTGAGTCTGAAAACATCATATTCTTGGGAGAAGGAACACAACGTATCGAAGGCAGGCTCAAGGAAATTTTTCCTGACATCGCCATGGTACGCATTGACCGTGACAGTACGCGCAAGAAAAACACACTGCGGGATAAACTGGGCGATATCCGCAAGGGCAAATTCCAGATCATCATCGGTACGCAGATGCTTGCCAAAGGACATGACTTTCCTAATGTAACCCTGGTAGGCATCCTGAATGTTGATCACGGATTGTTAAGCAGCGACTTTCGCGCCACCGAGCGCCTGGCACAGCTGATCGTGCAGGTATCAGGCAGGGCAGGACGTTCTGCGAACAGGGGAAGGGTATTGCTACAAACCTACCAACCCGAACACCCCTTGCTTAACCGCTTGTTGACGCACGGCTATCAGGATTTTTCAATGGAAGTCCTTCGACAGCGTGAACTGTATGCATTACCACCCTATTCCTTCATGCTGCTGGTTCGTGCCCGTGCTCATCAGCAGATGTTGGCCCATCAATTCTTGCAGGAAGTCAAATCCTCAATGCCGGCTTCAGGCTCATCGAGGCTGAACCTGTTCGGACCTATTCCTGCCAGCCTGGAGCGCAAGGCCGGCCTATACCAGAGTCAGCTGGTTGTCATTGCCCCTAACAGAAAGACGATACAGGAGCTGTTGCCTCAATGGGCCAAGGTGATTCAGCAACATCCACTCACCAATCGTGTGCGCTGGAACATCGAAGTGGATCCCCTTGAAACTAGCTGATCAGCAAGCAATAACCAAGCCCACGTGCAACACCGCTGATGTTCCAGACCGCACTCCCATTCTGCTTTCTGTTGCTCGGGCCGGACCTTGGAACCTGAGGCTTCATTGTATGGCAAGGCATACGAATTGAATGAATGTCTGCAAAAAGCGCAGGGGCTGATCAGTCATGAATCTAACCTGTTGCCAAGGCATAGCCTTTGTAAATTTAGTGCAGGATAATTACATTTGGGTACAATGCATCCTGCCCTACAGGATTATCCTTTCTTCATGCAAGCACACATCTCGAAACTGCTGGCTGCTGCAGTAGCCAGCTTGCAAGACGCAGGGGATTTACCTTCAGATACGGATACTCCGATTCAGGTTATTCGTAGTCGAGATAGCGCACATGGTGATTTCGCTTCTAACCTGGCGCTCCAGTTATCCAAAACTGCCGGAGTATCTGCACGCATGCTGGCTGAGAAGCTTGTAGCAAATATGCCAGAAGACCCTGAGATTGAAAAAATCGAAGTTGCAGGTCCCGGATTTATTAATTTTTATTTGCACACCGGCCATCCACCCCGACTACTGTCTCACATCATCCAGAGCAAGAATTCTTTTGGATATAGCAATGCATCTCCGGGCAAGAAGATTCTGATAGAATTTGTCTCTGCTAATCCTACCGGACCCCTGCATGTCGGCCATGGACGCGGGGCTGCTCACGGCGCATCCGTTGCCCATCTTCTGGAGGCAACAGGGCATGAAGTAAAGCGTGAGTACTATGTAAATGATACAGGGCGCCAGATGGATATCCTGGCGGTTTCCGTGTGGCTTAGATACCTGGAGCTGTGTGGGCAGACCCTTCCTTTCCCCAGTAATGCGTATCAGGGTGACTATATTTGGGATATTGCAGCGTCCATACACCGGCAGCACCAGCATAAATTTCTTCCTCCCGTCGAGGCCTTGGGCCTAGAGCCTGGTGCAGGCAGCCACGAAAAGGCAGATGAAGAAGCCCGTATTGATGCAGTAATCAAAAAGGCAGAAAATCTGCTTTCAGAAGACGGGTACAATACATTGCTTCGCCACGCACTCGATACCCTGTTGCGAGACATCAGGGACGATCTGGAATTATTTGCTGTCACCTTCGATCAGTGGTACTCCGAGCGCTCATTGGGGCAAGCAAGAATACAGGCCATTATCGATACCCTGACAGAAAATGGACATACTTTTCAAAAGGACGGAGCGCTGATGTTCCGCAGCACTGTCTTTGGTGACGAGAAAGACCGTGTGCTGGTTCGCAAAAACGGTAAGGTTACTTACTTTGCCTCAGACATTGCTTACCACCTAGACAAGTATGATCGTGGCTTCGATCAACTGATCAACATATGGGGCGCTGATCACCATGGTTATATGGCACGGATGCAAGCCGCCATGCAGGCACTTGGCAAAGATAAAAACTGTTTGCACATCCAGCTCGTACAGTTTGCCAATCTATACGAAAATGGAAAAAAACTTCCCATGTCCACACGTGCTGGAGAGTTCGTCACTTTACGACAATTGCGTAAACGGATCGGCAAAGATGCTGCACGGTTTTTCTACGTGATGCGAAAATGCGAACAACATCTGGATTTTGATCTGGATCTGGCAACCGCAAAAACCCAGGATAATCCCGTCTATTATGTGCAATATGCACATGCCCGAATTTGTAGCATTCTGAAACAAAACGATTCCCCTTTACAGGATGAAGAGTTGCTCAAGGTCGATGAGGAAGTGTTGACTGCAGAACAGGAAGAAAACTTGCTAAGGCAACTTGCCCAATTCCCAGAAAATGTGCGGGCGGCGGCAAATCATCTGGCTCCACATATCGTAGTCAATTATTTGCGTGATTTGGCCAGTTCCTTTCATCGTTTTTATAACACTCATCAAGTGCTGGTACCTGAAAAGGAATTGCGATATGCACGTCTCAAGTTAATCCGAGCCACACAAATTGTGCTCAGTACGGGCCTGAATCTGCTTGATGTAAGTGCACCTGAACAAATGTAGAGGTAACCGTGGCGACCAGAAAGCATAGAAAATCAACCCAGCCGTCCAGCCTGATGCCAGCTTGGGCCTGGCTGGCACTTGGAGTTGTCACCGGTATAGGCATTGCAATGCTGATAGACATTGATGGGTGGTATGTGGACAAGGAACAAACACAGTCTGTGAAGCGGGATACAGCAAGCACTCCAGAACCACCTGCAAAACGAAGTTTTGACTTCTACACACTGCTACCTGAATTGGAAATTGTCATTCCGCAAGAGGAAACAAGTCTGTCCAACGAACAACCTGCCCAAAAGGTTACTCCCTCTACACACAAGGGCGGCTATTTACTGCAGGCAGGTTCGTTCAACAGCTTTGGTGATGCGGACAGTCTGAAGGCACGGCTGGCATTATTGGGCATAGAGGCCAATGTTCAGTCTGTGGATGTGAATGACACCAAGTGGCATCGGGTTCGTGTTGGACCTTTAAACGACCGACAGGCACTGGAACAAATCAGAGCACGTCTTCGTAGCCACCAGATCGATACAATTTTGATGCAGGCTAAACAGTAGGACCGTGTGAGATTCGGGCGATGAAGACAACTATTGCACGATGCTGTTAGGTTTTCATGGATTTGTACATGGCAGATATGTCTTCAGCAAACAGCTCCGCAAGCTGGGTCCTTCTGATTTTCAGGGTTGGGGTAAGCAAATTATTCTCAATCGTCCAGGGCTCCAGGTACACGTTCACCCTGCGTACCTGTGCATAACCTGGAAATTCTTTCAAGCAACCTGCCAAGCGCTGCATGATATATCGATGCAGGGAGGCATCCTGCAATGTTTCCGGCGCCTTGGCATTGAGCTTCATGTCTTTAGCGAGGACTTCCCATTCCGCCTGGTTCAGCACGAGAAGCGCAGAAAGAAAAGGCTGGCCTTCACCAAGTATCATGACCTGGTCAAACAACTGGTCGGCACAAATTGCAGTCTCCATGTCTTGGGGCGACACCTTCTCGGCATTTGCCAAAACGATAATGTCCTTGATCCTTCCTGTGATATACAGATAACCCTCATCTGTAATATGCGCAATATCACCAGTATGCAGCCAGCCTTCAGTATCAATCATTTGCTCAGTCGCCTGTTTATTGCCGTAATACCCGAGCATCACGCAGTCACTTCGCGTACACAGCTCGCCTCCTTCTGCTAGATTCACCTCGATGCCCGGCAATGGCTTGCCAATACTAAATGGGTCATTGCCTCCCGGTCGGGCTACGCTGATGACCGGACTGCACTCTGTCATGCCGTAGCCCTGGTAAATAGGAACTCCTAGACTGACAAAAAACTTAGTGATGATTTTATCCAGTGCGGCGCCACCAACTATTGCATAGCGCAATCGGCCACCCAGCTTTTGTCTGATCTTTGCTGCCACAAGTCGATCCATCAATGGCCAAAGAAGCAGGCTCCAGTGCCATCTTGCCTTGCCGGACCTGAACCGAAGACTTCGCCAACCAATACGCTGTGCCCAAGCAAACATCATTTTCCTGTAACAGGGCTGTTCCTCCACTTGGCTTGAGATTTTTGCGTAAATGATCTCGTAAATGCGTGGTACCGATATAAATATGGTTGGGCGAACCTTTTCAAGATCTTCCCCGAGTTGCTGTATAGAGCGGGCGAAATATACTTTCGAGTTAGCCATCATGGGCATGAAACAGCCTGCCGTACGCTCCATCGAATGAGATAAAGGAAGAAAAGATAGAAATACATCCTTTTCGAATAAATCTGCACACTGCAAAGCGGCATAGGCATTCAAAAGTATGTTCCAGTGACTGAGCATCACTCCTTTGGGACGTCCTGTTGTACCGGAAGTATAGATAATTGTGGCTAAGGCATTACGGTCCAGGACAACCGCTTTATATCCGTCACGTGTATCATCGTTGATCCAGTGCTGCATATGTACCAGACGGGAGTCGCGATGGGCCATATCCATCACCGGTGCGACACTGATTACGCACTGCAATGCATTTCGGACACTTTCAATTTGCGACAGTTGCCTCCACTGGCGCAAGTTCTGTATCAATATCGCTTTTATGCCGGCATCTTGAATGATGTAGGCTACATTCTCAGCGCGATCATTTGTGTATAGAGGGACGGTAACCAAACCCAAACCCAGTGCAGCCACATCGAATACGATCCATTCTGGACAGTTGCGCAACAGAATAGCGACACGATCCCCTTTGCCCAGCCCTTTGTTCTGTAACCCTGTTTGTACCTTTGCCGCCTGGCAGGCTACCTGCTGCCAAGTCAGACTTTCCCAGGTGTTTTTCTCATCATCATAAAATCCATAGGCCTGTGTGTGAGGCGCACGCACCACACGTTTATGAAATAATCCCGGCAGGGTCTGGGCAACTTCTGGAGAGATGTAATCAGTTTTGTTCATGGATGAGTCATCCTCGTACCTGTACCTACGCTATACATGAAAGCAGCGATGTGATTACTTTTTCTTATGACGACCATCTTACACCCCACAAACCTAATTCGCTGGTAATGCTCCGGCTTGATTTACCCTGTCGACCTCTTTATATATAGGTCAACACGAATTCTCATTTTTAGAATGCCGAACATGTCGTTTGAAGCTAACGTCCCTTTGCAGGAATTTCCTGAAACAGCAGCGATCCAATCGAGCTTGCCGGTATATTCTGCCAAGCAGAGAGAAGAAAAAATTGACCACATTAAACATCTGCTCCAGAAAAAAAATGCAGTACTGATTGCACATTATTACACCCATGAGACCCTGCAAAAGATCGCAGAAGATACGGGGGGCTACGTATCTGACTCATTGGAAATGGCCCGGTTTGGCAGCCGTCATGATGCAACTACCTTGATCGTGGCCGGTGTTCGCTTCATGGGTGAAACTGCAAAGATATTAAATCCCGAGAAACGAGTGCTGATGCCGACACTCCAGGCCACCTGCTCGCTCGACCTTGGATGCCCCGCCAAAGAGTTCAGTACGTTTTGTGATATGTACCCCGATCATGAAGTCGTCGTTTATGCCAACACAAGTGCCGAGGTCAAGGCACGGGCTGACTGGGTCGTCACTTCAAGCATCGCCCTGAAAGTGGTGTCCCATCTAATGGACCAAGACAAAAAGATCCTTTGGGCACCCGACCGACATCTGGGACGCTACATTGAAAAGGTCACGGGTGCAGACATGATCTCATGGCAAGGTGCCTGTATCGTACATGAGGAGTTTAAGGCACGTGCCCTAGGAGACCTGATTGCTAAACATCCGGATGCCGGCATCTTGGTGCATCCAGAGTCCCCGGAAGCAGTTATTGAAGCAGCAGATGTCGTTGGTTCGACCACCGCTCTCATCAGGGCGGCCCAGGAATTACCACACCAGTCATTCATCGTAGCAACTGACAATCGCATATTTTACAAAATGAAAAAAGCTGCACCTGACAAGCTATTTATCGAAGCGCCTACTGCCGGGGAAGGGGCTACCTGCAAAAGTTGTGCGCACTGTCCGTGGATGGCTATGAATGGCCTGCATAATCTTGAAGCTGTGCTGGAATCTGGCGAAAATGAGATTCAGGTACCTGAAGAAATTCGAAGAAAAGCATACCGTTCAACCCACAGAATGCTGGATTTTGTTGCCCATTAAAATCCAATAGAAACTCATGTCATGCGGAACCCGCATGCCGACCCTTCAAGCAAGATCCCGCTTCGGTGACAGTACCTCTGTTAAAGCTGTATATCCGCATACTCCGGTTTGGGAAGAACTTGTGCCTGGAATAGGCCGGACAAACTGAAAATACAGATACCGTCACCGGGCACAAGATGGTTTGTGAGCTTGTGGCGGAATTTGTAAATAGTACCCTTGTTCATCCAGGTCACCCAAGACCTGTCTAGTGTCCGCTTGTGCAAGTGTTCGATCTTCCCTTAGCTCAAATTCCAAAACAAAGACGGGCTTGCCAAAATGTGCCAATAGTCCATCCGGAAGAAGATCGAAACGATCTTTCTCGCTCAAGTAAAGGAATGTATCTGCTCTTTTCAAGCTTTTGTAAACAGCATTTCACGATGAATGCAAAGATTGTCTCGAGGGCGATACCAAGTAGTTGTTGGCCTGCAAAGCAGTTTCTAGCGTGTATAAAACCCGTTCGGTGATCGGTTCCGGTGTATTCATTTCAGCAAGGTGCGCATGCCAGGTCTTGCGCATTTTTGCTGCATCGATGTGAACATGGGACAGTACTTCCTCAGTAGTATCTCCTCCTCGCCACTCACATACCTGGTAACTCCCGTCAGAATTCACCTTGATATTTACCGCAGTCGTATCTCCAAACAGGTTATGCAGGTCGCCCAGTATTTCCTGATACGCACCAACCAGAAACATGCCCACCAGGTAGTCCTGTCCCGGACTGAACTCATGCATGGAAAGGTAGGGCTGAATTGAATCTGCTTCGACATAGCGATCAATCTGACCGTCCGAATCGCAGGTAAGGTCATATAATCGTACCTGCCGTGTTGGAGCCTGATTCAAATGATGCAATGGCAAGACTGGAAAAATCTGATTCAGCCCCCAGATATCCGGTGCCGACTGAAACAAAGAAAAATTGCAGATATATTTTTCAACCAATTTTTTATCAAGATCGCGTCTTTGATGCACATCCAAGCTTTCCTTGTGCTTTGATAGTTGTCTATAAGCTGCCTTGGCAATTTTTTCTGCATAGGCCTTTTGAACTAATGTAAGACCTGCATGAGTGAACGCATGGTTCACCTGGTTTACAGCTTGAGTCAGGCGGGTAAAACTGTGTGAAAAATCGATCTGAATACCCTGCTTTTGAGAACAGGATTGAATATGTCGACACAGCTCCACAAGCTCCTCTAGATTTTCGCCTCCATGTTCCCGACTCATGGAATGATCCACAACGGTATCGGTAGGATCCTCCACCCGGGTCTCGGAATCAATCACATTGGTAATCAATACGGCATGATATGCTGTCATGGCTCGTCCGCTTTCTGTAAATACTGTAGGTTCCGCTACACCGTTTTCCATACATATCCTATGAACTGTACGTACAACGGAGTCAGCATATTCATCCACGCTGTACTCTCTTGAAAAATACGCATTCGACAGGCTACCCTCATAATCTACGGCAAGACCGCCACCTACGTTCAACTGGCTGATCTGTAATCCGAGTCGATGCAGCTCCACAAAACAACTCATGGCCTCTTCAATGCCCGCACGTATATGCCGCAATGAAGGAATCTGGGATCCCATGTGAAAATGCAACATCCGCACACAGCCAAGCATCTTTTTTCTCTGTAACTCATTGACAAGTTGCAAGACCTGATCTGCAGTCAAGCCAAACTTTGAATGCTCACCTCCAGTGTTTTGCCATTTGCCTTCTGCAACGGCAGACAGACGCACCCGCATGCCAAGAACCGGCTGAACATCCATCTCCTCGGATTGCTTCAGTACAAGCAGGAGTTCATTCAAATTCTCCAGAACGACAACGACCTCATGACCCAGTAAACATCCAGTCAGTGCCAGTTGCATATAGGCCTCATCCTTATAGCCATTGCAGATTATTGTCTGGTTCCGTGTCTGGATCGTTCCCAGACAGGCAATCAGTTCTGCCTTGCTACCTGCCTCAAAAGCAATTGGCCACTGGCTTTGTTGGCTGAAATGCTGAATTACGGATGACTGCTGATTGACTTTAATCGGGTAAGCAGCCACATAATTACCGGTATATCCGCAGTGAGTCATCGCCTTTTGGAATGCATTATTCAGCTTGCTCAACATACCCTGCAGGATATGCGGGAAACGGACCAGGACAGGAAAGCCAATCCCTCTGTCTTTAAGGTCCATGCCAAGCGAATAAAGATCGAGTTCTTGATTGCCTGCCCTAGTGCTGACGTGCCCCGCATCGTTAATGTCAAAAAAGTCCATTCCCCAGCCGGGGACCCGGTAATGAATCTTGGCATTACCAACGCTCCAATGCTTACGGATATTCACAGCAATAATGTATGATCTGGACTTGCCATCTGTAATTGCCTACTCAAGCGCATCTGTAAATCTTCTTCGAATAGATACCCACGTGTTGGACAAAAGTAAAAAATGGTTTACTGAGGCCTGCACGGAAGGCGGTACTGCTCTCTCATTTGAGATTGAAGAACGACTGCATCAGGAACAGACACCTTTTCAGAATGTAGAGATCTACTCCACCAAAAGCTTTGGCACACTGATGGTGATTGACGGTTTCATAATGCTAACGGAACGGGACAACTTTATATACCATGAAATGCTGGTACACCCGGCCCTGTTCAGTCACTCCCTAACCCGGAGAGCGTAGTCATAGCAGGAGGTGGGGATTGCGGCTCGCTGCACGAGGTAGCCCAACATTCATTGCGTGCAGAATATTTCACAGGTCGAAATCGATGAGCGGGTCACGAGGCTGTCAGAGATGTATTTTCCCGACTTGTGCACGGATAATCATGATCCCCGTGTGAAATTAATTTTTGAAGATGCTGTTGAGTGGGTACAGATGTGCCAGCCCAGTTCCGTAGACATCATCATCGTAGACAGTACCGACCCCATCGGTCCAGGAGAAGGTCTCTTCTCGACTTCTTTCTATACAGATTGTTTTCACGTGCTCAGGCCCGAGGGCTTGCTCATCCAACAAAGTGAATCGCCTGTACTCCATCTTGAAAGCATCATCAAGCCCATGCACGATTCCATGCGGGTTGCCGGATTTTTGGATACGGACCTGATCCACTTTCCACAACCCTGCTATCCAACGGGATGGTGGAGTGCAACAATTGCAAGCAAATCCGGCCAGCTAGCCTTTGTCCGTGAGAAATCTGCGAGACACCCCGGATTCGAAACCAGGTACTACAACCACTCTATTCATCTCGCCAGCCTTTCAGTGCCACAATTCATGAAGTAAGCGGATAAAAAAAGCGCCTCCTGAGAGGCGCTTTTAAAACAAGGCTTCACCAGTGGCTATTCAATCACAAATTCTGGATAGGCCTCCATACCGCACTCGGAAATATCTGCTTCCTTGCATCTCTTCCTCTTCACTGATACGAATTCCCATAAATACCTTGATCACACTCCAGATGATCAGGCTTGTCAAAAATACCCAGACAAATATCGTAGCAGCACCCCAGTAGTTGCCCGCTGAACGTCACACCAGGATTAGTCAGTGGTACGGCTAGCAGCCCCCACAATCCTACCGTCCCATGCACGGAAATCGCACCAACAGGGTCATCTATTTTGACTTTGTCCAGTAGTACGATCGACATAACCACCAAGACGCCGCCTGCCGCACCAATGAGCGTAGCAAACAAGGCGGAAGGGGTAGAGGGCTCAGCTGTAATGGCCACTAACCCCGCCAGTGCGCCGTTCAGGGCCATGGTCAGGTCCGCCTTGCCAAAACCACAAACGCGCAGTTATCAAGGCTGCCATAAGCCCTCCTGCTGCTGCCGCATTGGTATTCAAGAACACCATAGCAACCGCATTGGCGCTAGCCGCGTCTCCAAGCTTCAGGACAGATCCGCCGTTAAAGCCAAACCAGCCCATCCACAGAATGAATGTGCCTAATGTGGCAAGTGGAAGATTTGCTCCGGGAATAGCGACAACTTTGCCATCGGGCCCGTACTTGCCTTTGCGGGCGCCGAGCAGCAGTACTCCAGCCAATGCAGCTGTTGCACCTGCCATATGAACGATGCCAGATCCGGCGAAATCGGAAAATCCGGCATCCCCGAGATTAAATAAACCAAAGACGTCTTTCCCATTCCAGGTCCAGCTGCCTTCCAACGGATAAATCAATCCGGTAAACACAACGACAAACAACAAAAATGACCACATTTTCATTCGCTCAGCAACTGCGCCGGATACGATCGACATGGACGTGGCAACAAACACCACCTGGAAAAAGAAATCCGATGCATCGGCATATACAGAGTCACCGTGGAATCCGTTTTCTGCAGAAGCAGCCAATACATCATCTACCAGACTCTCACCACCGGCGATGCCTGATAAAAACCATGCCCCGTCATACATGATCATATACCCACAAATCATGTACATGATGCAGGCTATTGAATAAAGCGCGACATTTTTGGTAAGGATCTCAGCTGTATTTTTACTCCGTACAAGCCCTGACTCGAGCATAGAAAAGCCGGCAGCCATCCACATCACTAATGCGCCGCACACCAAAAAGTAAAAGGTGTCAATCGCATATTGCAATTCAAAAATTTGATCTACCACAACTTCCTCCTAAGGAATGTATTTATCTTTACAGGGCATCCGTACCTGTTTCGCCGGTACGTATACGAACAACTTGTTCGAGAGGTGTGACGAAAATTTTTCCATCACCGATTTTTCCCGTGTTGGCAGCTTTACTGATTGCCTCTACTACCGAATCCAGCAAATCGCTGTCGACAGCGATTTCCAGCATCACTTTAGGTAAGAAATCGACCACGTACTCTGCACCCCGATATAACTCCGTGTGCCCTTTCTGTCTGCCGAAGCCTTTGACTTCGACAACGGTCACACCTGTTACACCTATTTCCGACAAAGCTTCACGTACATAATCAAGCTTAAACGGCTTAACAATTGCGGTAACAAGCTTCATAGTTATTACTCCTGATTTTGCTGTTGATCTGAGTGGTCTAAATTCAAACTGGATAAGGTAGTGGAAACATCTCGATCTGTTCGTGCCCTTCCGTTACATAAGCTCAAAACTGTGATGAATACTGATATAAGCCTCAGTTTCATCATCGTCATCTTCGTTCTGCAAGATGTCAGCATCTGTATGTACGATTGCTGCGGTCACCTCAAACCCTGAAACATCAAGCGAGTAGCCAAATTCAAGGTAATTTCCCAAAGCTTCATCGGCATCATCGGTGAAATCGCCGTAGGTCAGATAAGCCCCACCGTAGCCCAAGGTAGCTGCAACGAATCCGTATTCGTCACCTTTATCAACCTCTACACCATTCACAAGCTCAGTGAATACTCCGTTGTACTCACCATCCGTATACTCCAGGTCCAGCGACAGATTCTCGCTGCTCCAGCCGGCATATACGTTGATTTCGTTATACTCATCGTCGAAGTCATCGGAGTACTGATAGCTGGTGAACCCAGCACCTAGGTACAGACCGCCAGGTAACTCCTGCACATATCCTGTGTAGAAATCCTGCTCGATCCCTTCCCCTACATCTGCAATCCATGTGCCTAGATACAATCCCCCAACTTCCAGATCGACGCCGCCGTTAGCAACACCAGAATCTTGTGGGATCCCTCTGAAAATATAATCCGACAGGACCCCGGCATTTCCCGTCACACTCATCTCGGCTGCAACTGATAACGGCACCACAGGACTGATCATGACGGCCATGAGCAATATCTTGGATAATCTTTTGTACATTGGTCTTCCTCCCGGACACTAAATTCAAAAAAACGTACAAGAACTCAAGCACACATCGTGCCAAAACTAGATATTCTATTTAAATCAATTAGTTAGTTGGATCTAGCAGCTATTGAGCTGGACTGCATGCACGATCGTGCACGCAACTGAACCCTGCATGCACGGTTTAGGTGCATAAAAATTTAGCCCTAGTATGCTAGGGTGAGGCGTTTCCTAGTTTTATATGGAGTATCCGGCTATGAAACTTGATTCAAGTATTTTGGATGAGTTATCACGCAAGCTCGATGCTGTGCTCCCTGATGACCTGAGGAGCGGCAAGGACAAGGTCGAGAAAAATGCGCGTGCGGTTGCAGAAAGTGTATTTCAGCGACTTGAACTGGTGACACGCAAGGAATTTGATACGCAAAGCGAAATGCTGGCGCAAAGCCAGTTGCGCGTGAAGGAATTGGAACAGCGTGTGCAGGAACTCGAAGGGAGCGATAC
Source organism: Gammaproteobacteria bacterium (assembly GCA_965214675.1). Classification (GTDB taxonomy): domain Bacteria; phylum Pseudomonadota; class Gammaproteobacteria; order UBA4575; family UBA4575; genus WTFY01. Next base: position 1,793,138 of record OZ243969.1, on the reverse strand, counting down.
CGGGTGAATAATGGATGTGGCAGTCCCGCCACTGCCCAAGCCATCCCGTCCTGCAGGTGTATGATCCTGCCCTGAATTCAGTCTTTCTGAAGAATTTGTGGGCCAGGGGATTTCAACCCCCTGGAAAACAAGCTGCCAGAAAAATTGGCTAGTAGCTAGCGAACCGAGTCCAGCATATAGTCTACAGTTCTCTTGATATCTTCGTCAGAAAAATCAAGACGGCCGCCTTTGGGAGGCATGGCGCCCATTCCATTGATGGCATTCTCATAAATCTGATCCACACCCTTGGCCAGACGCGGTCCCCAGCCTGCCTTATCTCCCAGCTTTGGAGCATTCAGTACGCCTGCTCCATGGCACACGGCACAGGCCTGATAGATTTCCTCTACAGATTTTTCTGCAGCAGCTACCAGCACAGGTTCATTATTATCAGCTTCATCGGCAACAGGGGTTCCGGCTACTATGGATTCACCCGATAGGTGCACATTGCCTACCGGTCTGATGCGGTCCTCGATATTTTCCTTAATCACGGTCTCATGAGAATAATCCGCATCCGAAATTAGAACATTTGCCAATGCCAGAATCCCGATGGTTGATCCAACCATTACCCCAAATACGACTTTTAACGTTTTTATAAACCTTTGACCGCTCACATGAACTCCTAATTTACGTTGATTCTGCTTTAATGCGCTGCGAATTATAGTGAATCATTGGTGCGAAACCAAATATTCTTTACATGCCTTCCGGAGTTGTCTGACTTTTATTTCAGGTCCTGCGTGTATCGGCCTAATGTGTACCCAAACCCTGTACACCTGGTATGCGAATGTCGGCAATACTTAGATTCCAGGTGGCAAAATGTCACTGAAACGACGAGATCAGCGAGTGCCGTATTTTGAGCTTGGACCCGTCACGGCTATGCCTGATGCGTCGACTCAAGTGAATTCACATGCACGGTTACGATGTCCGTATCATGGTATTGCTGATGGCGCACAGAGGAGGCCAGGTGCCGCAATAATCTAAGTGAGACATCCCATTCACCTGTAGTTGCATCGGCACGCTCACCGAGTAGCGCGATACGATCCTGAAGGTTTTCCTCACCCGTAGCTGCCACAAATTCCAGAACGGCCTCGCCACCCTCCTTGTGAGCTGTCACGAGCAGGCGACGTTGCCGCTTCTCCGAATGTTGGCTTTGCTCGAGAAGCGTTAACAAGGTCTCTTCGGCTGCACCGACAAGTCGATTTGCCATGCCTGCGTCCCATTTGCTGCGTGATGTGAACTCACCCAGAAATGTCCTGATCTTGGGCAAAACCGACAGGTCGAGTACCACTTCAATTCGGCTGCGTCGCGGCTCCGTCAGTTCCATGAACATGGTCATCAGAATGGCGACCAGGCCTCCAGCCGTCATTCCGTTTTCCAAAAGACCTCCAGCAAAATTCGAGACATGGTCGGAAAAAATCCATCCATTCTGGAAGCCAACTCCAAGCCAGAATGCTGCACCGGCAATCAGTCCCTTACGGTAGTCAATGCCATCCTGAAGTGTAACTTTCATGCCCACCACAAAGAGCATGACTAACAGCACACCGATATACGCGGCTGCCACTGGCCCTGGAATCGCTAAAATAATGGCAAGCACTTTGGGAACGAAGGCCACGACAATAAAGACAAGCCCAAGGGCGACACCTACCCGTCTTGCACCCACTCCCGTAAGCTCAGCAACGGCGACACTTGTTGAATACGTTGTATTGGGAACAGTCCCCAAAAGACCAGACAACAAGTTTCCCATCCCGTCCGCAGCCACTGTTCCCTGCACGGCCCGGAAATCCGCAGCTCGAGGTCGACGCCAAGACACCCGCTGAATGGCAATTGAATCTCCAATGGTTTCGATAGCACCCACCAAGGTCACAAACACGAAAGCAGGAAGAAGCGTCCAAAAGGCCGGCCCAAAATTTAAATCCATGCCAGGCCAGTCGCCCACCGGAAGCCCAAACCAAGAGGCGTTAACGATACGCTCGATATCATAAAGGCCATAAAATCCTGCTACTATTGAACCTGCTACAACTCCGATGACCGGTGCCCAGAGACGAAGCACCCCAGTTGCCTTGAGCGCTATAAAGACAATTACGAGCAAGGTCGCAAGCGCACTCATTGGAGCAGCAAACCCTGAGGCTCCCTCGGGAACATCCTTCAGAAATCCAAATATGATGGGCATGACGGTCACCGGTATCAGCATGATGACCGTCCCTGCCACGGTTGGGGTCAGTATTCTGCGAAACAAGGACAGTCGCGCAGAAAGTGCGAACTGGAATAACGATGAAGCGACCACGAGTGTAGCCAACATACCCGGACCACCCTCGACTATTGCCGTAACGCAAATTGCAATAAAGGCCCCGGAAGTACCCATGGCCAATACATAACCTGCGCCAATCCGCCCTACCCGGACGGCTTGCAACATTGTGCTGACTCCACTGACTAAAACGGCAGCAAAAACAGCCCACGACAAGAAGCCTTCCGTGCCGCCAGCAGCACGGACTATGATTGCCGGAGTCAGTACAATGCCTGATATACAAAGGATGGCCAACTGCAGACCAAGTCCCAGAGCCAGTGCTACCGGGGGGTTTTCATCAGGCTGATAACGCACACTGGTGTGCTGATCAGAATGGTTAGTGCTGATAATGCATCCTCACGTCCTGTATAAGCTGCATACTCGGGTCTACGCAATTACGAGATACATCGGGACAAGGCGCAGGAGTGTACACACCAAACTTGTCCAGCGCGTCCATTTCCAATCAAGCACTGGTCCAGACCGCCCTGCATATATAGATTCTTTCTAGCCTTCAGATCGAGAGGATCTTATTTCCTGTATCAACAAGCTGTCTATCAGTTGCAGGAGCAGTGCATGACCTCCGGCATCAGATGCAGTTGACCGATACTTCCCATTTATGATGATTGTAGGTACCGAGTTAGCTCCCGCATTGCGCACCAGTTGTCTGGCATGCTGGATCTTCTCGGTAACAGCAGAGGAATTATAAGCTTTTTCAAATGAATCAGTGTCGACACCATGATGGCCCAGAAACCTCGAAATTGATTGTAAATTGCGTAATCGCCTTCCCTGTTCATGAATCGCATCAAAAAATAGGGAGTGCAGTCTCTCCACTTCTCCCAATTGTTCCAGTGCATAATACGCCCTCGCATGCGGCATCCAGTTGCGGTTCATGACGGCTGGCATGCGTGTGAACTTCACGTGATCCGCCTTTCCAGTTTCCCAGTTGCTCAGGTGTTTCTCAAAGACATAACAATGAGGGCAGCCATACCAGAACAACTCCAAGACTTCGACCTGGCCTGCAGCTGCCTGTACAGGCAAAGCAGGCGATATCCTGTGGTAGTGAAAACCTTCATCAAACTCGACTTCAGACTGATCCGCATAGGCGATAGACCACAAGGCTGCAGCTGATGCGATGAGCAACCACACAACGGAAATAGAGGATCTGTTTGGGGTATTCACCATGCGTGCATGAGATCTGTCAAAAAGTGTTCCTAACGAGAGCAGGGAGTGAAATCCATCAAGAAATCGAGATGGCACTGGTTCTAGTGCAGGCCCGCAATATATTCTGCCACCGCATCAATCTCGACCTCGGTCATGTAGCTGACAAGTCTTGGCATAGCATTCAAATGGTCTTCGGGATGGAGCCGGGCACCACTCTTATATGCTCGAAGTTGTGTAACAGTGTAAAATGCATGCTGGCCTGCAAGACGCGGGAATTTTGCCGGGGCATTGCCATAGCCATTGGGTCCATGGCAAGACATGCAGGCCGGCACCCCGGTCGCGGCATTACCGCCACGATAAATTCTCTCCCCGATCTTGTACAATTTTTCGCCTTGGTGCTCCTTGTCCGCATCAGCGGTTCCCGGAGTCGTGACTTGATTAGAAAAGTAGGCTGCAATGTCCTGAATGTCTTGCGCTGACAGGTTTTCTACCTGGAGATTCATCAAGGCATTTACGCGCACCCTGTTTTTAAATAGCAACATCTGTTCAACCAGGTACTTTTGTCCCTGACCTGCCAGTTTTGGCCACGCGGGGTTGGCACTGTTTCCATCCGGACCATGACAGGCAGCACAGGCTGCTGCTTTCTTCTGTCCGGCTTCTGGGTTTCCCGCAGCGCTAACGCAAGTTGCAAATATTAGGCAAATAACCAACATGCACAGATTCTTCATGCATCCAATCCCGTATATAAATCTTGGTGTTGTGTAGTGTTGCTAGCGGTTGGCCTCGGGTTAGAAACGAGCCGACCAAGAGGGCGATGTATACCACAAAAGCAGGCATGGTCGCAAAGTATCCAGCACAACAATTGCGATGTATTCACTGGGGGTGACTGTTCATCCGAGAAAGCGGCGTGCAGCAAATTAAAGCAGCGGTTACAGTCTGAATTGGTTCACTTAAAGTCCCCATTATTGCCATACTGTAAACAGGGTTAACTGCAAATGGCCAAGGTTGCGAAATGTTTTTATATACAATGTTCCCAAAAAAACCAGTGATTGCGTGTCTATGAGTCTGCCTTTGCAACAAGTGCGGTTTTTGAAAAGTGCCAGCACCTTACAAGATTTTCCTCAAGATAGGGGGGCAGAAATTGCATTTTGCGGCCGCTCCAATGCCGGGAAATCAAGTGCGCTCAATGCGATCTGTCAACAAAACAATCTGGCACGCACCAGTAAGACACCCGGGCGCACACAGTTGATCAATTTCTTCAAACTGGATGGTGACATCCGACTTGTGGATCTGCCCGGTTATGGTTATGCCAAGGCACCCGCTCCCAAACAGCGCCAATGGCAAAGACTGACAGAGTCCTATCTGGTCCATCGCCATGCATTGTGTGGTCTGGTCTTACTGATGGATATTCGCCATCCATTGACTGATATTGACTGGACCATGGTCCACTGGAGCAAGCATTACGGGCGATCTCTTTATGTTCTGTTGACAAAGGTTGATAAGGTCAACAGAAATACTATGACCAAGTCGCTAACCCGAGTCACTTCCGAACTGGAGCAGCGTGGATTCGATGCAGGGACACAGATATTTTCAGCCACAAAACGGGTCGGCATTGTGCAGGTTCAGGAAAAAATTTCGGCATGGATCCATCAAGCTTTGCATAGAGCGGAACAGGACTAAAAAAGGCGCCCCGGTCAAATTGAATAACCGGGGCTAATCGTGACTTGGTTGGAATTTCCAAGTCGAAAATGCCCGCTTAGGGAGGGAAGCGGGTTGTGCTGTAGCACTAGCACTATGGCTTAGAGACCATAAATTCATGAAAGTTCACGGCTCAATGTGAGTAGGGTCCCGACCTCCCCCTAGCCAAAAGAGGTATAACGCCCATCTCGCTCCTTCTGTGCCTTCGCATAAAGACTTCATGCAGGAGCCACCATGGCCAAAAGTAAGACAACCTGCATGAATTTCTCATCAGCCTTCACTCGTGGATCATAGAGAACGCAAGAATGCTAGAAGTGCATCGCGATCTTCTCGTACCATCCTGGTCACTCGCTGCTTTGAGGCCTCCGCCTCACCACCATGCCAGAGTATGGCTTCCAGAAGATTGCGCGCACGCCCATCATGCAAAAATTGGGTATGTCCACTGACCATCTCTGTAAGCCCGATTCCCCAAAGTGGTGGCGTTCGCCATTCCTGCCCAGTGGCATTACCTTCGGGTCGCTTGTCTGTAAGCCCCTCACCCATATCATGCAACAAGAGGTCCGTGTAGGGCCATATCAGCTGGAAGGACTGCTCTTCCCCTATCGAGTCACGCCGAGTCACGAATTTTGGCACGTGGCACGCAGCACATTGTGCTTCATAGAACAAGCGCTTGCCCTTTAGCACCGTAGGGTCATCGACCTTGCGCCGGGCAGGGACCCCCAGATTTCGGATATAGAAAACCAGGCGGTCAAACATTTTTGTAACGGCTTCGATGCCATTGCTGGCAGGGGTGTCTCCATGCGGACCTGCCAAGCAGTCCTTCTGTGCAGCGGTGCAATCTCCATGTGGTATCGGATAGAGGGAGGTGGATACTCCAATATCGTTCAGAAATGCATCCGCTGCCTGCTGCTCAAGGGTGGGCTGTCCAGCCTTCCAGCCAAATCGGCCGAGCATCACTTTCTTGTGCTCATCACTCCACACCTGCCTTGCCCGCCCGGATATCCCATCCCCATCCAGGTCATCCGGGTCGGCATGGCGAAGGATATCTGCATCCAGGATTGCCTCCAGCAGGCCCATCCCGATCACGGGGGGAGGCACACGGGGTGAAATCATCGCATCGGGATGTAGTTCACCATAGTGAAGATCTGTAATTTGATACACCGGATTACGCAGACTGATGATTTCTCCATCTGCAAGCCGAACAGGCACCTCCTCGTATTGAATCAGGAGCTCACCCTCACTATGCACACCCTGGACTGAGAAATTTTGTAGCTGGCTTCCGTAGGTTGGCTCCGGAATAGTGCTGATGCGGTGTTGTAAAAGGGCCAAGCGATCCTCTTCGGTCTGCGGTGTAATAGATAATTTCAGAAGCATCAAGCCTGATTTTTCACCTGCAACCGGTGGACGTCCCCGCCCGTCTTTCAAGTGACAGCGTTGACAAGAACGCGCATTAAAGAGAGGGCCCAAGCCATCCGAAGATGTGGTTGAGCTTGGTGATGAAACCCATATTTTCCTGAAAATTCCATTACCCACCCTGAAGTCGAGTTGGCGTTCAAAGGGCATGTTGGCTGATGGGTGCGAGAAAGCATCGCGATTCACTCTTTTGAATACCGTGGCTGCACCCCCCGGGCGAAGTTCATAGGCTTCTGCCAGAGAAAAATTTTCGGTGGGTTGCATCACTGCCAAAACCCGCTGGCGTTCCGCATCTTGCGCTGCTAGAGACAGCGTCGAAACAGCCCATAAGCATATCCCCGCTCGAAGGATCAAGGACCTTGAATTTTTATGAAATAACATCTCTATACGTTACCAGTGGCCACGCGTTGCATGGTGAACGAGTCAAGGCTGACATTCCCATCCATCATAATTCTTTGGAATAAAAAAAAAGTTGTTTACATCATGCTAATAAGAATGATAATAATACGCATTATTACTAGATAGGTATAGTTATGAATAAATTGTGGGCCCTATATTTCGCCGGAGCAGTAGTACTGGTCTGGCATGCGCCAATCCTGGCCAAAGAATCAATTGAGGAACGGCTCGCCAACATGGAACGCCGTATACAGTATTTGGAAGAGCGTGTGGCCGCTCAGGACAAGGTCATCGTCGAAAAGGACCGCCAGCTTGCAACGCTGTCCAAACAGGGGGATGGCTGGTTCAACTCCGTCAAAGTTGGTGGCCTTGTTGAAGTAGAAGCCAGCCATTTGGATCCCAGTAGGGCCGACGAGGAATCGGATGTTGCAGTGGCAACGGTGGAGCTTGGGATCGCTGCCGAACTTACCGACATGGCAAGTGCGGAAGTTGTTCTTTTGTATGAGGAAGATGACACGTCTTTAGAGGTAGATGTCGCGACGATGACGTTTACACCAGGCCCCTGGGCAATTACGGCAGGCCAATTCTTTGTTCCATTTGGTGTATTTGAAAGCAACTTCATATCGGACTCCATGACCCTTGAACTTGGGGAAACAAGGGAATCTGCACTGCAATTCGGTTTTGAATCCGGAGGTATGCACGGTGCGCTTTATGCCTTCAATGGCGATCTTGATGAAGATGGGGAATCCGAGATTGACAGCTTTGGTGCTGCTGTCGGCTATTCGATTGAAAAAGAAGGCACGCAGTTTGGTCTGAATCTCTCGTACATCAGCGACATAGGAGACTCCGACAGTTTGCAGGAACTCGTTATAGATAATCTCGGTGATGAGGGTGTATATGACAGCCAGGTCGGCGGCTGGTCTGCAAGTGCACAGCTGCGACTTGGAAACCTGTCGCTTCTCACCGAGTACCTCGGAGCAACCGAAGATTTCGAGATGGGCGAGATGGAGTTTGATGGAGAAGGTGCCGAACCGAGCAGCTACATGGTTGAAGCCGCACTTGATTTTGAACTGGCGGGCATGCCCGCAACATTTGCCGTTGGATACCAGGAGACCGATGAAGCCGCTGCACTTGAATTGCCTGAAGAGCGCTTCCTGGTCGGTCTGTCGGTTGAAATGATGGAAGGAATTGCGCTGGCCGTAGAAGGGGCATTCGACGAGGATTACGGAGACCCTGATACAAATGACTATTCAGGTGGTGACGCCGATATCGTCACCTTCCAGATCGCAACAGAATTCTAAGCAACCACAAATAGAGAGTAAACCAATCATGAACAAACTTATAAGAAAGACCTGCTTGGTCATAGCGGCGCTGTCATTCATGACCGCACCTGCTTTTGCAGTGCCGCAAGCAGGCGAGGTTGTCAAACACTACACCGATTTGGCACACGCAGTGTATGAGGATTCGCTGGTCACAGCACGCATCTTGCAGAATGCCGTCGACGAGTTGATCGCGGCGCCGACCGTGGAAAATATGCGCCATGCGCGAACAGCCTGGTTGGCTTCCCGGGTTCCCTATATGCAGAGCGAAGTCTTCCGGTTCGGCAATGCAATTGTTGATGACTGGGAAGGCAGGGTAAATGCCTGGCCCCTCGATGAGGGTCTGATTGACTATGTCGCTGCAAGCTATGGTGCGGAGTCAGAGGAAAATCCGGCCTACAGGGCCAATGTCATTGCAAGTTCAAGTTTCACCTTCTCCGGCAAAACCATTAACACAGCGCACATCACCAAGGACCTGCTGGCTAACACGCTGCACGAACTCGGTGGCGTCGAAGCCAATGTTGCAACGGGATACCATGCCATAGAATTTCTGCTCTGGGGCCAAGATCTCAACGGCATAGGTCCGGGCAGTGGCAATCGTCCTGCCACTGACTTTGACCCGGACAATTGCTCCTGGAAAAACTGTGAGCGACGGGCAGCCTACCTGAAAGCAGCGACGGATCTGCTGGTGGATGACCTGACTTGGATGGTTGCTCAGTGGGCCCCTGGTGGTAAAGCGCGTGAAGGCTTGATCGGCGGCAGCGTTAAGACCGGTCTGTCAACCATCGTGACCGGCATGGGCAGTCTTTCCTATGGAGAACTGGCTGGCGAGAGGATGCAGCTTGGACTGCTGTTGCATGATCCTGAAGAGGAGCATGACTGCTTCAGCGACAACACCCATCACTCCCACTACTATGATGCTATGGGCATCCGTAACATCTATCTAGGCAGGTATCACCGTATCGATGGTTCAATGGTAGAGGGGCCAAGTCTCTCTGCTCTTGTCGCCACAACATCACTCACGGTCGACCGGGACTTGCGTGATCAGCTGGATGCCACCATGGCCGCAATGGAAAAGCTTGTGAATTCGGCGAAAGGCGGAGAAGCCTATGACCAGATGATCGGTACGGGCAATGACGCGGGTAATGCCAGGGTTCAGGCTGCCATTGATGCCTTGACCACGCAGACACGTGCGATCGAACAGGCTGCGGCTACCCTGCAGCTGGCCTCGATCGAGTTCGAAGGGTCTGACAGCCTGGACAATCCCGAGGCGGTTTTTGAATAAGCCAGTCAAAGGAGGTGTTCGTTACAGAGTCCGGTAGAGCAGGCTCGCTGCACCAAATAAACAATACTACGGCTGTCGCAATTCGGCCTGCGATACCCAGGGTCGGTGGTGACCTGCTTTACAGGAACAGTGGATGCGTCAGGTGTGGGTAGTGACGCGGAGGATGCTGATGTCGGTCCAGGTAACCTTCAGCACACCACACCTGCCGTTCTTTGCCAAACAAAACGTTCTGTTAATGAGCTTCATCCCAGTTATTGCCATACGCTGCGTCCACGACCAGGGGTACGGAAAGTTCGGCCGCAGCTGACATTTTCCGTTTTACTGACTCACAGACGACATCCATGTATTCCCTGTGGACCTCAAAAACAAGTTCATCATGGACCTGCATGATCATCTTGCATCCCGGATGCTCCTGCTCAAGCCATGCATCAATCTGAATCATGGCGCGCTTGATGATGTCAGCAGCCGTTCCCTGCATTGGTGCATTAATTGCCGTGCGTTCTGCGTACTGGCGTAGTTTGACATTTTTATGATTGATGTCGGGTAGATAGAGCCGCCGACCAAAAAGTGTCTCCACATAGCCCTGTGTGCGTGCTTGTTCGCGTATATCCCCCATGTACTTCTTCACCCCCGGGTAACGGTCAAAGTAGAGGCTCACGTACTGCTGGGCTTCAGAACGGGAAATCCCAAGTTGTGCTGCCAGACCAAATGCCGACATGCCATAAATCAAGCCAAAGTTGATCGCTTTGGCTGCGCGCCTTTGTTCAGAACCTACAGCTTCAAGGCTGCATGCAAATACCTCAGCAGCCGTTGCACGATGAATGTCTTCGCCTTTTGAAAAGGCGTCACACAATCGCTCATCTTGCGACAGGTGTGCCATGATACGCAGTTCAATTTGCGAGTAGTCGGCTGCCAGTATGGTATGCGATTCCGGTGCCACGAAGGCCTGTCGAATTCGCCGCCCCTCTTCCGTACGGATCGGAATGTTTTGCAAATTGGGGTCCGAAGAAGACAGGCGACCCGTAGCTGCAACGGCTTGGCGATAGGAAGTGTGAATGCGTCCTGTAACCGTGTTGATCAGACCGGGAAGCTTGTCGGTATAGGTTGATTTCAGTTTACTGAGCGCGCGATGCTCCAACAAAAGCTTGGGCAAGGGGAAATCCCGTGCGAGTTCCTGCAACACGTCCTCTGCTGTCGAGGGCTGACCGGTAGGGGTTTTACGTCGCACAGGCAAGCCCTGTCTTTCGAACAAGATTTCCTGGATTTGCTTTGGAGAGCCCAGGTTAAACTCTTCCCCGGCAAGCTCAAACGCCTGTGCTTCAATCTCTTGGATCCTTTCATCAAGCTGCTGGCTCTGCTTCGTCAACTGCCGGTAATCAACCAGCACCCCTTGGCGTTCCATGTTCGAAAGGACCTTCAGCATTGGGAGTTCCACTGCCTCATACAGGCTCTTTAGCTTGGATTTCTGTGGTTGTTGCAGCTCAGACCAGAACACCTTGTGCAACCGCAGTGCCATGTCTGCACTTCCTGAAACAAAATCCGTAGCATCATCAAGCGCTACCTGGTCAAACGCGATTCGTTTGGCTCCCTTTCCGATAATATCCGTGATATCCACGTTCGTATAATCCAGGTACCTCTTGCACAATGAATTCAAGTCATGACGACTGGCCACTGAATTACTTACGTAAGACTGCAGCATGATGTCATGCCGAATCCCTTCAAGATGAATTCCATGATTTAACAACACGCTGCGATCGTGCTTGAGATTATGACCAATAACTTTGGGTGGGGTTGAATTTAGAATGGGTTCAAGCCTTTTCAGTGTAGTATTGCGGTCCAGTTGTTCGGGCACATCCGGATAATGATGCGCGAAAGGGATATAGGCCGCTTCACCGGGACTCACTGAAAGAGACAAGCCGACAACCTCGGCTCGCATGTAGTCCGGACAATCTGTTTCTGCATGCATGGCTACCAGATCCGCGTTTTGCACCCTTGCCAGCCAGCGGTCCAGGTCTTCCTCGTTCAGTATGAGTTCATAACTGGCAGTGTCTGCGGTCGCCTCTTCAGGGGCAACCGGCATCGGGTCACTTTCATGGGTAGCCAGCGAACTCATCCAGGACTTGAATTCAAGCTCGGTATATAACGTTTTTAACTGTCCAATGTCCGGTGACTGGACTCGCAAATCATCAATACCAACCGGCAAATCCAACGTACAGCGTATCGATGCGAGATCATGTGAAAGGGGTAGTTGTGCAATATGAGCACGCAGCTTCTCACCAATCTTCCCGGTAATGGAATCTGCATGAGATACAATTTCTTCCAGTGAGCCGTATTCATTCAGCCATTTGGCTGCTGTTTTTGGGCCAACACCTGGCACCCCGGGTATGTTGTCAGACTTGTCCCCCGTTAATGCAAGATAGTCGATAATCCGGTGTGGTGTGACACCAAATTTTTTCATCACCCCAGAAGTATCCATTTTCGTATTTGTCATGGTGTTGACCAACGTGACGTGCTCGTTTACCAGTTGCGCCATATCCTTGTCGCCGGTCGAAATCAGAACCTCACGACCTTGCTGCACTGCCTGTGAGGCTAATGTTCCAATTACATCATCCGCTTCAACGTTGGGCTCAGAGAGCAATACGAGCCCCAGTGCACGGATCACAGAATGCAGGGGGTCTATCTGCGTGCGAAGCTCATCCGGCATCGGTGGTCGGTTGGCCTTGTACTCGGTGTATAACTCATGTCGAAAAGTTTTGCCCTTGGCATCGAACACCACCGCGATGTGGGTGGGCTGCTCCTTGCCCAGTAGTCTCTTGATCATGTTTACAACACCGTATACAGCTCCGGTGGGTTGCCCGGATGATGTGATCAGAGACTGCAGTTCCGGCACATGAAAGGCGCGATACAGATAGGACGAGCCATCAACCAGAATAACAGGGGATTGGTCGGAGTCAGACATGCTTCATCTAAGATCGGTAATTACTGGAGGAAGTTCATACTGCACGCTATGATTGCGCGTATTTCCTGTAGGGGTTGCACGAATTATTCCACAGCATAAACTCATCACGTCGTCTAGCCAGGTAGATGCCTGCAGCTGGCCATCTGCAGGCAGGATGTCCAAATTTTTGGCTTCAGGGGTTGTAGACCGTTCGCGGCAACGACATAACTAACTATAGTCACAGTACATGTCCGTTTATACAAACATCAAGCCACAGGAGCTTGAAGTTTTTCTAAAAAACTACTCGTTGGGTACGTTATTAAACCATGAAGGTATCAATGCAGGTATCGAAAACACCAATTATTTTGTAACCACTGAAAACGGCAAGTTTGTACTGACTATATTTGAAGAAGTAGGTTTTGACACCTTGCCATATTACTTGGCGCTGATGGCGCACCTGTCGGACCACGGCATGCCCACGGCTCATCCGATCGCAGACTTGCATGGCGATTACGTGCGTGAATTGAAAAACAAGCCCGCCGCAATCGTAAGACGTCTGGAAGGACATAATGTTTTGATCCCCACTGCAAAACACTGTGCGGCAGTTGGCCATGCCCTGGCACAAATACATATTCTCGGTGAATCTTTCAACGGTATTTTGGATAACCCGCGTGGAATTGAGTGGGCAGTGCAAACGGCAGATCGCTTGTTCCACAAGATTTCAAAGGATGACCAGCAACTGCTTAAACAGGAGATTCAGCTGCGTAAGCAGCCTTTGGATCCCAATCTTCCGAAGGGGATCGTGCATGCTGATTTGTTTCGTGACAATGTGATGTTCAAGCGCTACGCACTTACCGGCATCATCGACTTCTATCTCTCCTGCAATGATTATCTGTTATTTGATCTTGCCATCACTGTGAATGACTGGTGCAGCGACGACGAAGGCAATCTGGATATGGAATTGTATGCACCACTCGTTGAAGCCTACCGTATGGAACGTCAATTTCATGATTGCGAGTTCAAAGCCTGGGGGTACATGCTACGTGCGGCTGCATTGAGATTTTGGCTCTCACGCCTGAGAGATCAGATCCACCCTAAAGATGGCGAGATCACACACATAAAAGACCCTGATGTCTTCAAACACATCCTGCTCTCTAGAATCCGTTACACCCCGGATCTGGATTTCTGAACAGGCTTCACTTACTTGAGACAAAAAATGGAAAAGCTGTGCAGTCAAATTGATGCACTGAACGAGCGTGTCGGAACATTTTCCGCCTGGCTGATACTGATCATGACAGTCATTACCTTTCTGGTAGCAGTGATGCGTTACGGCCTTAATTTCGGAAGCATCGCTCTTCAGGAATCCATCACCTATCTGCATGCATTTGTTTTCATGGTAGCGGGTGCTTATACGCTCAAACACAATGAACATGTGCGGGTGGATATTTTTTATCAGGGAATGTCTTTGCGCAAAAGAGCCTGGGTTGATTTGCTGGGCTGCGTGCTGCTGTTGCTGCCTTTTGCGAGCTTCATCGCCTGGACGAGCTTTGATTACGTAATCAGTTCCTGGAAGTATCTTGAAACATCCCGTGAGGCGGGGGGATTGCCACTGGTTTTCATTCTGAAGACCTTCATTCCCGTCATGGCCACCCTTTTGATTCTGCAGGCCATTTCAATGGCTGGCCGCGCCTGGATTACTTTACGCAAGTAGATCACCACGATGGAGATCGTTGCCTTCATACTGTTTGTAGCTGTGATTCTGGTGTTGCTGCTGGGGTACCCTGTTGCCTTCACACTTGCAGGCGTATCTCTCATATTTGCTGCAGCAGGAATTGCAACCGGAACATTCGAGCCTGCACTGTTGCAGGCTTTTCCAAGTCGCCTGTTCGGAATAATGACGAATGAGACACTGATTGCCGTACCACTATTTGTATTCATGGGCGTCATGCTGCAACGGTCAAATATTGCAGACACATTGCTTGACACCATGGGTTCACTGTTTGGTTCGCTGCGCGGGGGGCTTGGGATATCTGTAGTGCTGGTTGGTATGTTGCTAGCGGCAAGCACCGGCATCGTGGGAGCCACTGTAGTGACCATGGGATTATTGTCACTGCCTACCATGCTTAAAAGAGGCTATCACCCTGAAATTTCAACAGGCATGATTTGCGCTTCCGGCACGCTTGGCCAGATCATCCCCCCATCGATCATTCTGGTGTTGTTGGGAGATGTCCTATCCTCTGCATACCAACAAGCACAACTTAGCCAGGGTAACTTTAGGCCAGACACAGTCTCAGTAGGTGACTTGTTCGTGGGCGCCATCATCCCGGGCATTCTGCTGGTAGGTTTGTACCTGGCGTATCTGGTAATCGTCGCTTGGCTCAAACCCGAGATGATGCCCATCGTCAAACGCGACTCAGACATAAGAGCTAGCGCATGGGTCATGCAGGTGTTACGCGCATTGGTGCCCCCTATCGCACTGATCGTGGCAGTGCTCGGTTCGATCATTCTAGGTATTGCCACTCCTTCCGAGGCGGCCTCGGTGGGTGCCGTCGGCGCACTTCTGCTGGCCTCTCTTTATCGCCGTCTCGATCTCGATTGCCTTCGAGATGTCATAAGAAGGTCCGTACGAATCACCTGTATGGTGTTCATGATTTTTATTGGAGCCTCGATTTTCTCTCTGGTGTTCAGAGGTTACGGGGGAGACAGAGCCGTACACGAACTATTGGTGCAATTGCCTGGAGGTGCACTCTCCGCAATGCTGGTAGTCATGGTGCTGATGTTTTTATTGGGTTTTATCCTGGACTTTATCGAGATCACCTTCGTCGTGGTGCCGATTGTCGGACCCGTGTTGTTGAGCCTGGGGATTGATCCGGTCTGGCTGGGAATTATGATTGCCATTAATCTGCAGACTTCTTTTCTGACTCCGCCGTTCGGATTTGCCCTGTTTTATCTGCGTGGTGTGGCGCCGGCAGAAATTAGCACCAAGCAGATTTATCGTGGTGTGGCACCTTTCATTGCGATACAGGTACTGGCCTTGTTGTTGCTGGTGCGATTCCCTGCCCTGGCAACCTGGCTACCCGACAAAATATACTAGACTGCGTTACCCAGTCACGATGCCTGAGCGGGCACCCGTCAGGAACGGGATTTCCATACCAGGTCCAAGTTCAAGAATGCACGCTCGGATATATCCAGCCAGGCACGCGATTTCGTAAGAAATTGGCGGTAGGAATCGTGAATCTTTCTTGCCAGAGGATCAGAAGATGCTAGTTCTTCAATGACCTCCTCAGAAATCTGCGCCAACGTATTCAGAACATCTCCTGGCAAAGCCCGCAATTCAACACCGTGTTCATTCACTAATGTCTCCAGCGCATCATTGTTACGGGCAATGTACTCTGCCAGCATGTCTTGGTTGGCCACCCGGCAGGCATTGACCACGATACCCTGCAAATCTTCGGGCAACTCGTCAAAGGCTTCCTTGTTCACAAAGCATTCAAGTGCTGTGCCGGGCTCGTGCCAGCCCGGATAATAGTAATAACGGGCGATCTCATGAAACCCAAAGGCCAGATCATTGTAGGGGCCTACCCATTCCGCGGCATCAATGGCACCGGATTGCAATGAAGTAAAAAGCTCACCACCAGGAAGATTAACCGGTGTGCCACCAGCCCGTTTCAGCACCTCGCCTGCAAGACCTGGAATACGCATCTTTAGTCCTTTCAAATCTTCCAGTGAATTGACCTCCTTGTTAAACCAGCCTGCCATCTGCACCCCGGTGTTTCCTGATGCTGCCGGAACAAGACCAAACGTTTCGTACGCTTCCTGCCATAACTGCATCCCACCCCCATGGTATAGCCAGCTGTTCATCTCCATGGCAGTCATACCAAAGGGCGTGGTGGAGAAAAACTGCAGAGCAGGATACTTGCCTTTCCAGTAATAGGCCGAACCATGGCCCATCTGTGCAGAACCGTTTGACACGGCATCGAATATCTCGAAGGCGGGTACTAACTCGCCGGCACCGTACACCGTCACATGGATACGCCCTCCTGTCATCACGTTGATTTGCTCAGCCAGGAACTCGGCTCCAGTACCAAGGCCCGGGAAAAATTTTGGCCAAGTGGTGACCATCTTCCAGTCCCAGGTTCGCGAATCAACGGATGCAGGAGCATCCGATGTACTTTCTCCTTCACAGGCGCTCAAGCCGCCTGCAAGGACTGCGCTTGCTCCTGCATAGCGCAAAAATTTTCTTCTTTGCATGGTCAATTTGGGAAGTTGCCTTGGCTAAGTATATGCTACTGGTGGGCGTACTTCTAAATCCGGATATGCAATTTGCGCCTTCACCCAGCTTGCATGGAAAGCGAAACCCGCGTTCATATCAAGCGAGCACGTCAAGATTTGCATAAGACAAGACCAGCCATTTACAACCCTCTGTCTCGAAATTCACCTGCACCCTGGCGCTGCTGCCGGCCCCTTCACAATCCATTACCACGCCCTTGCCGAATTTACTGTGATTGACGTTGCACCCAATCCTGACCCCCGTATCCTTGGCAAACAAGCCCGCTTTTGTACCCGAGTGGACCGGCTTGGCAAGCATCGCCCGCGGGCGCACCTCGGTCATCAGTTCAGCTGGAATTTCGTCAATGAACCGGGAAGGTGAATTGTAGTAGCTTTCAGCGCCATAGCGACGCCTGGACTCGGCATAGGTAAGCACCAGTTGCTGGCATGCTCGCGTGATTCCGACGTAGCACAAGCGACGCTCTTCCTCGAGCCTGCCGGGTTCTTCCATTGACATCCCTGTGGGGAAAAGGCCTTCCTCCAAGCCAACGATAAACACCAAGGCAAACTCCAGCCCCTTGGCCGCATGCAGTGTCATCAACTGTACGCAATCCTCCCACTGTGCGCCCTGACCTTCGCCTGCCTCGAGGGCTGCATGAACCAGAAAAGCATCTGCGGGCTGCATGCCTTTATACAGTGCATTGTCGAGATTAAAGTCTCTGGCAGCTGTCACCAGCTCCTGCAGGTTTTCGACACGTGATTTTGCTTTTTCACCCTTTTCCCGGCCATGATGTTCCAGTAAACCGGACATCTGGATGATGAGATCGACCTGTTCTTCAAGCTCCAGTCCGCGGATATCCTTTTCCAGGCTTTGCATGAACTGCAGAAATTTTCCCATTGCATTTGCAGAGCGCGAGGCCAGCAGGTCCGTGCGGGAGGCCTCCGCAGCGGCATTCCAGAGTGTACTCTGGCGAGCACGTGCAAAGTCACGCAGCTGCGTCATTGTGCGCTGACCGATTCCGCGCGGCGGGGTATTGACGATGCGCTCGAAAGAAGGATCGTCATCAGGATTTTTTACCAGGCGCAGGTAGGCCAGAGCATCCCTGATTTCTGCACGTTCAAAAAAGCGTAGCCCTCCGTAGACCCGGTATGGGATGCTTTGTGAAATAAAGACCTCTTCAAACACCCGCGACTGCACGTTGGAGCGATACAAAATGGCAATCTCATCACGGCGTTTCGTGCCGTCTTCAACCCATTGCTGCACTCTGTCAGCAACGTAGCGTGCCTCGTCCTGCTCATTGAATGCAGCATACAAATGAACAGGCTCTCCTTCGCTTCCGTCGGTCCACAGTTTTTTCCCCATTCGGCCTGCGTTATTGCCGATCAACGAGTTCGCAACCGACAGGATCGTATTGGTCGAACGATAGTTTTGTTCCAGCCTGAATACCTGTGCGTTCTTGTAATCACGCTCAAAGTTGCGAATATTTTCAATTCGCGCACCTCGCCAGCCGTAGATGGACTGGTCATCATCACCGACAGCAAAGACGGGGCTGTCTTCTCCGGCAAACGTCTTGAGCCATTGGTACTGGATGGCGTTCGTATCCTGGAATTCATCGACCAGGATGTGGCGAAATTTTTCACGGTAATGAGCGAGAATTTCAGCCTTTTTCAGCAAAAGCTCGAGGCTTCTCAGCAACAATTCGGCAAAATCTACTGATCCGGTACGCTCGCACTCTTGCTCGTAAGCGGTGTATATCCGTATCAACTGCCGTTCGTTCTGATCGTCACGGCCCTGTAAATCGGCAGATCTCAATCCTTCCTCTTTTTGGCTGTTGATAAATCCTCGTGCCAGCTTGGGAGGCCATTTGGAGTCATCAAGGCCCAAACCCTGAATGATGCGCTTCACCAGGCGCAACTGGTCTTCACTGTCCAGGACTTGAAAGTTCTCCTTGAGGCCTGCCTCTTGCCAGTGAGCACGTAATAGACGATGCGAAATACCGTGGAAGGTTCCGATCCACAGACCCCCTACCGCATTGTTCAGAAGATGTTCTATGCGCGCACGCATCTCGGCTGCGGCCTTGTTCGTAAACGTGACTGCCAGCATGCTGTACGGTGAAACCGACTGCACATCGCACAGCCATGCAATTCGGTGCACCAGAACGCGCGTTTTACCACTACCCGCACCTGCAATAACCAATGCAGGCACATTCCCTGCAGTCACTGCTTCCCGCTGCGCACCATTTAAAGAACCAAGAATTGGTGTAACGTCCATTTACATGCCGGGCCTCATGGTAGTCGGCAAATGACTAGAAATACCACATGCCCAGCAGGGTAGCCGCCAGTGCAAGTATCAGGATGACCGCTACGTTCCGATTCGATTTTCTTACTTCCGTACGCAGGGCCTTGAATTCCTGAGTTTGCTGCTCAAGCATGTCATGATTTTGTTCAAATTTCTTCATGCTCGTATAGACCAGATCCGGAATTTCTGGCAGGCGTTCTGCCATCCGGGGAAGCTGTTTGCGTACCCCCAAAGCCAGCGCGCGCATACCCACCTGCTCGCTCATCCAGCGCTCCATGAAAGGTTTTGCGCTGTCCCAGAGATTCAGGCTGGGGTCCAGTTGACGACTCAGACCCTCAATGCTCAGCATGGTCTTTTCCAACAAGACCAGCTGGGGCTGCACCTTCATATTGAAACGCCGTGTTGTCTGGAAGAGCCGAACAAGCAGATTTCCAAATGAAATCTCGCTGAGCGGTCGCTGGAACACGGGCTCGCACACAGTTCGAATAGCCGATTCAAATTCCTCCACCCGTACATCCGGAGGCACCCAGCCCGACTCCAGATGCAGTTCTGCAACCCTGCGGTAGTCCCGATTAAAAAATGCTAGAAGATTCTCTGCAAGGTATCTTTTGTCAGACGTTGTAAGCGTGCCGATCACTCCAAAATCAACCCCGATATACTTGGGATCTTCCGGGTTATCGTAGGAAACAAAAATATTGCCTGGATGCATGTCTCCATGAAAAAAATTGTGCCTGAATACCTGTGTGAAAAAGATATGGCATCCGCGTTCTGACAGTTTCTTGAGGTTTATCCCATGACGTTCCAAGGCAGCCCTGTCGCTTACAGGAATGCCATGGATCCGCTCAATCACCAGAACATTTCGCCGACATAGATCAAAGTAGACTTCAGGCACATACAGATCAGGCGAATTTTCAAAATTCCTGCGCAACTGGCTGGCATTCGCCGCTTCTCGCATGAGGTCCAACTCATCCAGGATGACGCGCTCGAATTCCTGTACCACTTCGCGGGGCTGTAACAGATTCGCGTCTTTCCAGTATCGCTGCACGATGGCTGCAAGTACATGCAGCAGGTCCAGGTCTTGGCGAACCTGCTTTTCAACACCCGGGCGCAGCACCTTGACCACCACCTCCGCGCCTTCATGCAGCTTGGCCACATGCACCTGCGCAATCGAGGCGGATGCCATAGGCTCAACACTGAATTCATCAAAGGCCTCATCGACCGACTTCTGTAGTGCCTGCTCAATCAGGCGCTTGGCTTCCTCGCCAGGAAAAGGCGGCACCTGATCCTGCAACTTGGCAAGCTCATCAGCAATCTCTTCCGGGAACAAGTCACGGCGCGTAGACAATGTCTGCCCGAATTTTACAAAGATCGGACCCAGGTCTTCCAGCACATAGCGAATGCGAACACCATGTGTAATTTCCTCTTTTCTAAACCAGTGCCAGGGCAACAAGAAAAGCAAAAACCGTATCGGCCGAAAATAAGGGATGGCAAACAGGACTTCTTCCAAGCCATGCCGAATCAAAACGATATTGATACGGAAAAGCCTAAGGAGTAACCGGATGTAACGCATGAGAATCAGCGTTTCATTTTGCCAAGCCGGTCAATACGATCTTCAAGATGGTCGATATCATCATCCAGGGTTTCAGTTTCACTCAGAAACCGTACTATTTCTGCTTTTGCCGGCATGACCTGTGATTCTTCCTGCAGGTATTCGCTGACATCCAGAAAGAAGTTTTTTATAGAGCGGCGCTTGTACTTGCCTGCACGCCCAAGCCACATCCCAAACTGGTGCGCCAGTGTGTCCCCGACATAAAAGGCGGCTATCTCTTCCCAGTCTATTTCCACAGAGGCAAGTATCCTTTCCATCTGTTTCGCCACCTCAAGATCACCTTGCACATGTACCGAGCCATCTTCCAGGTGAGGCTGGTATTTTGCGCCCAATGCAATACAGAGCAAGGTCATGACATCCGTATGGACTCTGGCATCCACCTCGCAAGAGTCGTAATCCAGGTGTTCCGCAACTACAATCCGCTCCTGCTCAGAAGTTACAAGTAACTCCTTATTCAGGTCTGTCAGGCTAAGGATCACGTGCTTGTCCTGAAGCGATTGCAGTCGTCCTGCAACCTCAGGATCCTGGTCGAAATATTTCTTCAACAAGCTGTTGATGAGCTTAAGTGGCATGGGCTTGTTCACGCAGAGAGCTTGTAACCACGGTGGATGCAAACCACCCCGAAGTGAAGGTCCAGGTAATCACACTGCTGAAAACCTGCAGACTCCAGCATGGCGTGCAGGGTACTCTGGTCGGGATGCTTGCGTATTGATTCAGCCAAATACCGGTAGCTGCCGGCATCGCTGGCGACCAGCTTGCCCATTTTTGGCAAAAAACCGAAAGAATAGATGTCGTAGGCTTTGCGCAGCCATTTGTGGGGCTTGGAAAACTCCAGTATCAATAGCTGCCCACCCGGTTTCAGTACCCGGAAAATTGCCTGCAAGGCCTGACTCTTGTCCGTGAAGTTTCTCAAGCCGAAAGCGATGACAACCCGATCAAAATAATTTTCCCTGAATGGCAGGTCTTCTGCCATCGCCTGCACATAATGCAGGTTTTTGAGCAGGCCTCTATCCACCAGTTTCGCACGACCTCGCTCCAGCATTGCAAGGTTAAGGTCGCAAAGCGTGAGTTCGCCCTGATCACCCAGTTTCGTAGCCAGCAATGCCGAGACATCTGCAGTGCCGGCTGCCAGATCGAGCACCTTGAAACCAGTGCGAACGTTTGAAAGAAATGCAAATTGATGTTTCCAGATCCGATGCATGCCAAACGACATCACATCGTTCATCACGTCGTATTTACTGGCCACCGAATTAAATACTGCGCTGACCTTTTCTGTTTTCTCTTCAGGACTTACCTCCTGATAGCCAAAGTGAGTATTTTTTTCTTGCATGCCAGATCTACTGTGTCAGGTACTGCAGATGGCTACATCTGCACCAGAATTGAAGTGTGCAAGGGAAGCTGATTGTCCGTACCCTAATGTTGGACAGGTGTTATTCACTCAGAACCTTTCGTTGATAACCTGCCTCTTTCAAGCGCTCCAGATACCTTTGCCACTTTTGTTCCTGATGAATACCAAGCTCATAGAGATATTCCCAGGAAAAAATCCCTGTATCGTGGTTATCATCGAACACCAGTTGCACGGCATAATTTCCCACCTGTTCAATGGCATTGATGCCGACATCTTCCTTGCCGATCTGCAATACCTCTTGTCCGGGCCCATGTCCGGCTACTTCTGCAGAAGGCGAATGTACACGAAGGTACTCGCACGATAGCTTGAAATGTTTACCGTCATTAAACGCTATTTCAAGAATTCTCGATTTTTGATGCAGTTGAATTTCGGTGGGTGTTTTTTTTGTCAAGTGTCTGGTCCTTCTTATAACGTTGGCATGCCTGGTGGAAATTACAATATATAACGGCTCAGATCTTCATCCTTGACCAGCTCGCCAATATTCTCATCCACATAGGCCTGATCAATGGTAATGGACATACCGCTTTCATCCGGTGCTGAAAACGAGATTTTCTCCAGTAGACGTTCCATTACCGTGTGCAGTCTGCGTGCACCAATGTTTTCTGTGGATTCATTCACGTCATGAGCAATTTGTGCAACCTTGCGGATTCCGTCTTTGGCAAATTCCAGTTGCACGCCTTCCGTTGCGAGCAGCGCAGCATACTGTTCTGTAAGCGAAGCATCAGGCTCATCGAGTATACGCACAAAGTCATCCGCAGTAAGTGCCTTCAGCTCAACTCGAATCGGCAAGCGACCCTGCAGTTCCGGTATCAGATCAGAAGGCTTGGACACATGAAATGCCCCCGAGGCGATGAACAGTATATGGTCGGTTTTAATCATGCCGTACTTGGTATTGATGGTGCAGCCCTCCACCAAAGGCAGTAAATCCCGCTGTACACCCTCACGCGATACATCAGCGCCACTCGCCTCACCGTGTTTCGTAACTTTATCAATCTCGTCCAGAAACACGATGCCATTCTGTTCGACACTCTCGAGAGCCTTGGTCTTCAGTTCCTCTTCATTAATCAGTTTTTGAGCTTCCTCGTCAGTCAATACCCTCATCGCCTCTTCGATGCGAATTTTGCGGGTTTTTTTCTTGTTGCTGCCTAAATTTTGAAACATGCCCTGAAGCTGACTTGCCATTTCCTCCATGCCCGGCGGGGTCATTATTTCCACGCCGACCGGTGCGACTGCCACATCAACTTCAATCTCAGTGTCGTCCAGATCACCTTCTCGCAATTTTTTCCGGAACTTTTGCCGTGTTTCACTAGCCGCCCCCGTTTTACTATCGTTCTCAGGGTCTGTTCTAGGCGGCAGCAACGCATCCAGAATCCTTTCTTCTGCCACTTCCTCGGCACGAAAGCTGACTTTTCCCATCTCTTGTTCGCGCATCATTTTCACTGATGTGTCTACAAGATCACGGACAATGGAATCCACTTCCTTGCCTACGTAACCTACTTCAGTGAATTTGGTAGCTTCGACCTTGATGAAAGGGGCATTGGCTAGACGTGCCAGACGCCGCGCAATCTCCGTTTTCCCGACACCGGTCGGTCCTATCATCAGTATATTTTTGGGAGTGACTTCCACGCGCAGTGCCTCCGGCAGTTGCTGACGGCGCCATCGGTTACGCAAGGCGATGGCCACTGCACGTTTGGCCTCGTCCTGCCCGACAATGTGCTTATCGAGTTCCTGGACAATTTCCCGAGGAGTCATGTTCGACATAAGTGGTCCATATCCCAGAATCCAGTGTGCGAAAAGCTACAGCTCTTCAATGGAAATGCTTGTGTTGGTGTAAATACAAATGCCAGCCGCAATATTCAGTGCCTTGAGAACAATTTCCTTTGCGCTCAGTTGGGTATCCTCCAGCAGGGCCTTGGCAGCAGCCTGCGCGTATGAACCTCCAGAGCCGATCGCTACCAGGGAGTCTTCCGGCTCGATCACATCGCCATTGCCTGAAATGATCAGGGAAGTGGCTTGATCCGATACTGCCAGCAGCGCTTCGAGTCTGCGCAACATTCGATCGGTACGCCAGTCCTTGGCAAGTTCCACGGCTGCGCGGGTCAACTGCCCATTGTGCATTTCAAGCTTGGATTCAAAGCGCTCAAACAGGGTGAATGCATCTGCAGTACCCCCGGCAAAACCTGCTATGACCTTGTCTTCGTACAGCCTGCGGATTTTTTTTGCATTGGCCTTCATAACGGTATCACCCAGTGATACCTGACCGTCGCCGCCCAACGCGACCTTGCCGTTGCGACGTACACTGAGAATTGTAGTACCTTTAAATTGTTCCATACACGTAGTGGCTGTCCCGACTGACCATTATCATGAAATGCAGCGACAAGGGCGAACACGGCTCCTTATCAAAGCCAGATTAGCAAAAACCTCAAACAGATAACACCAGACGAACGGTGTGGTTACTTCTCCCCGGGACCAGAGCCTTTGCGGGATGAACTTTTCCTGGCACGCGGGTGGGTGCGGTCATATACCTGTGCCAGATGCTGAAAGTCCAGATGGGTGTAGATCTGTGTCGTGCTGATATCGGCATGCCCGAGCATTTCCTGCACTGCACGCAGGTCCCCGCTGGATTCCAGCAGATGGCTCGCAAATGAATGACGCAACATGTGCGGATGCACATGCTTGTTCAGACCATGCTTGCGTGCGAGCCGGGCCATACGTTGCTGTACTGCACGTGTAGACAAACGGTTGCCTCGCTTGCTGATGAATACCGCAGCTTCATTTTCTGCGACCCAGGAAGCGCGATCTTGCAGCCATTGTTCAAGTGAACTGCAGGCAGCCTGCCCGACCGGCAGATACCGCACTTTATTCCCTTTGCCCAGCACGCGTACCTGACGCTGAGACAAATCCAGATCGGCGGCATTCAAATTGACGAGTTCAACCAGGCGTAGCCCGGAAGAGTACATGAGCTCCATCATGGCATGGTCGCGCACTTCAAGAGGGCCCTGCGGTGTCTGCGAAAGCAGGCGGTTGACTTCGTCCACATCCAGCACTTCAGGGAGTGTTTTCTTGGCGCCGGGCGCGCTCACATCGGCAACAGGATTATTCGCTATGAACTGTTCACGCTGCAAGTAACTGTAGAACCCCTTGAGGGCACTCAGGCAACGCTGCAGACTACGTGCTGAAATCCCTCGACGCCGCCTCGATCCGGCAAAATTGCGTACATGCAGCGTATCTGCCTGACAACAGTTCTTTACCTTGGCTGCCTCGACAAATTTGACAAACTGCAGGATATCCCTCTGATAGCTTTCCACAGTGGCAGGTGAATACCTGCGCTCATCACTCAGGTAGCGCAGATATCTGCGAACGAGATCCCGGGTATCAGGCTGACCCGTAGCCATAGTCATATCGTGTCCACTCCCGCTCAAACACCCTCACCGTACCACCTGGTAGCGGTAAAAGGAAACAAGCGAGCTTGCCTGTGTCAAACCCAGGAATCCGAAAGAGACTACGTACCCGAGAACTGGTGCAGTTTCGCACTGACAATTTCGCCAAGGTTGCCCAGATACAACGTGCCTTTGTCGCTTTGAAACCGGTTTGTATCAGCGCTCCCCAGGAAAAGCACGCCAATGTTCCGGTTTTTTTTCAGGGCCACTGCTACAGCTGAGTGTACCGGTTGATCATCCTTTCCGGGTTCAAATACACCCTCGATCTGGCGTTTGTTAAGAATGGCGACCCTGCGACGCGAGCCTGAGAAGAGATCCTGCACCAGCCTGGATTTCAGCAGGCCGGGTTGCATCGATTCACAACCCTTCAAACCGGTAACGGGCAGGTCATTCAGCAAGCAAATCCTGACGCAGGTACCCGGGAATTCTGAATGCAGTAACGCGATGATTTCATCCAGGGTTTCATCAAACCCTTCGACAGTGACAATGCGTAAGGCCAACGCATGCAGCCGACACATGACTTTCTCATTCTCCCTGGCGGCCGTGATCAACTGGTGCAGCTTTTCCCCCAGCTCCTTGTTTTTCTTGCGCAGTACGGCCACCTGGCGTTCAACGAGCGATACAGCCTCACCTGTCTCGTGCGGAATCGCCAGCGTTTCAATCAACTTGGGGTAGTACACGAAAAAATCACTATGAGTACGCAAGAAATGTGCTACATCTTCCAGTGTAATTTCTGGCTTGGCGATTTCAATATCCTCGGAAACAACATCCGGTGTGGTTTGTGTGTTCATAGTTGCAGGCTCCCCTCGAAACTCAGCGTTGCAGGACCAGTCATAAAAACAGGTTGGTTTGGATAATCACACTCGATCAGCAGGCTGCCACCGGGTAACTGGACAGTCACTTTTGGATCCAGCCGATCGAGTGCCTGCCCGATGGCTACTGCAGCGCATGCGCCTGTGCCACAGGCACGGGTTTCACCGACCCCTCGTTCAAAAACACGCAATGCAATGTTCCGGGTATCCAGAATTTGCATAAAACTGACATTGGCCTTCTTTGGGAACATCGGATGGCTTTCAATTTTGGGTCCGAGTGTGTTTACCGGCGCATGCTCAATACTGTCAACTTGTAGTACGGCATGTGGATTTCCCATCGAAACGGCGCCGATCTCAATCTGCCGTTCATCCACCTCGAGTGCATAGCTTGTGGAGGCCTGTGTGGCAGAAAAAGGAATCTTATCGGGTTCGAATATGGGCCTGCCCATATCGACAGTGACAAGATCATCGTCATGAAAATGAAGATGATATATGCCGCTGACAGTCTTGATACTGACGGAACTCTTTTGCGTCAGGCTTTTGTACAGGAGGAACTTGCCAATACAACGCGCCCCGTTGCCACACTGCTCTACCTCTTCCCCGTCCTTGTTGAAGATCTGGTAGTCAAAGTCGGCGTCCGGCCCCGATGCGGGTCGTACCACCAGCACCTGATCACAACCTACACCCAGCCTGCGATCCGCCACCTGGCGTACCTGCTCGCGACTCAATTGGACATCCTGATGGATGGCATCGAATACCACGAAATCATTGCCCAGCCCGTGCATTTTCACAAATTGTAACTGCATGCCAACAACCCGGTGTTTATCAGGATATCCCGTGCATGTCAGGGCCTCTATCCAAGAATTATCTGTGCCACCGACCCTACTTTACCAGAGCCCTACTCCGGCAGTAATCGTGCGCCCGATTATTGTTTGTAACGAGACCATCGCCCATACAGCCATTTATGGACCTTGCAAACGGCCATGCACAAGCAGGTGCCGGTCACTGACTCGTTCAAGCTTCAGACCCTGCAAACCCGCCGCGTCCAGTTGGAACTCCACTTCATCCGGGGTGAACGCGGCCAATAGTGAATTATAGAAGTCGTGGCGCAGGATGTCGGGCTCCTCTGCAGCATAACGGGAGACAAGATACTGCGCCTGCTCGACGGTCTGCGGCCTGCAAAGATCACAGATAAATATGGCGGTGCGGGGTGTGGCAAATCTTTGGATCGTCAACCACAGGCCTTGTGGATCATGAAGATGATGCAATAGGCTATTTGAAACGATGGCTTCATAACTTTCCTCAGGCAGCTCACAGTCCGGCAACCTCTGCAAGTGCAGTGTGACCTGGTGCTGCAATGCCGCCTGCTCCAATAACACTTGAGCCTGCCTGAGCATGGCAGGGGCACCGTCTACGGCATCGATTTTGCATTCCGGGTAGAGCCGTGCAAAACGAATCGAGATATCTGCCGGGCCACAACCCAGGTCCAGCAACGTGTTCGGTCTCTCATCCTCCCCGAAAACGCGGCCAAACTGTGCCACTATCGCACGGTGGGCGTCCTCGAAATCCGCGTGGGCATACGCCGTGACCTGTGCCACGTCATCCATCAGCTCAGGTTCAGGCAGACGCTGCATCAGCCCGGGATGATCTCGTCGGCAAACAACTGTTCGATGCTCTCGCGTTTGCGTACCAGCCACGCCTGGTCACCATCCACCAAAATCTCAGCAGGTCGCATGCGGGAATTGTAGTTGCTTGCCATCACAAACCCGTAAGCGCCCACGTCATGGATGGCAAGAAGACTGCCTTGCTTGATGCACAGGCTACGCTGGCTGCCAAGCCAATCCGAGCTTTCACAGACCGGTCCGACCACGTCATACAGCATCTCATCGCCGGCTTCTTTATACACTGCACTGATGCCATGCCATGCAGAATACAAAGAGGGGCGCAGAAGATCATTCATGGCAGCATCCACCAATGCAAAGTTTTTCTGTGCGGTGTGTTTCAGGTACTCAACCCTGCAAAGCAGCAGCCCAGCCGCTCCAACCAGGGCGCGGCCGGGTTCGACGATCAACTCAAGCTGCCTGTCCTGCATGAATGGAGCCAATACCTTTGCAAATTCCTGCGGTCCCGGGGCAGACTCCCGATGTGTATACGCAATACCCAGGCCACCACCAACATCCACATGTTGTAACGCTATGCCGCACCCATGCAGGCGATCTACCAGCTCGAACAGTTTTTCGAAACAAGCCTGAAAGGGAGCCAAGTCAAGCAGTTGTGAACCAATGTGGCAGTCTATACCTGCAGCATGCAGGTCACTGCTTTGTGCAATCCTTTGATAAAGCTCCCACGCCTGGTCAATCTCCACTCCAAATTTATTTTCTTTTAATCCTGTGGAGATATACGGATGCGTGCTTGGATTGACATCCGGGTTGACACGCAGGGACACACGGGCAGGGATACCCATTTCCTTGGCGATGGACTCCACACGCTCAAGCTCTTCGCGGGACTCAATGTTGAAACAGTAGATTCCAGCTAGCAGAGCGCGGCGTATCTCATCGGCTCGCTTTGCCACTCCGGAAAAAACAACTTTTCCAGCATCCCCGCCAGCGCGTATGACGCGCTCCAGCTCACCGCCCGAGACAACATCAAAACCGGCTCCCAACTGTGCCAGCAGACTGAGGATGGCCAAGTTGGAGTTCGCCTTCACCGCATAGCAGATTCGCGTAGGCCAGTGCTGCAGGGCGCTGGCATAGGCCTGGTAACTTTGCTGTATGGCCGCCTTCGAGTATACGTAACAGGGTGTTCCGTAGGCATCCGCAAGCTTCGAGCAGCTCACCTCTTCGGCATAGAGCAGGTTGTCCCGGTACGTGAATGGACTCATGAAGTGGATTGCTCCGGTGCCCCTTGATTCAAATGGCTGTACACGCTAGCTGGAGGACTGATGTTGAGCCTTTTCCTTAGGAGTATCCTCTGGCAGGTAAAGATCGCCGGTCTGCCCACAGCCTGCAAGCGCTGTCAGTAAGGAGAGCATAAAAATAAGAACAAGCAGTCTCGGTTGCGACATGGGTATACCCCTACCCGTGAAAACTAGGCATCATTGTATAGACCATTCCACTGACAGGAAACTATCATTGCCATGCCCTTGAGCGCGATCACGGTAGACACCCAAGAGCATCCCGAGTATGCCGTGATCTGGTTGCATGGCCTTGGTGCAAGCGGGCACGATTTCGAACCCATTGTCGAACAACTCGATCTTCCCGAAAACCTGCGCGTGCGTTTCATTTTCCCGCATGCTCCCAAGCGTGCGATTACTCTGAACAACGGCCTGTCTCTTCAGGCCTGGTATGACATTTTTGGCCTCGATATGCACAGCCCACAGGATGAACACGGCCTGCTGCAAAGCAGCAGAGATATCTGCGAGTTGATCGGGCAGCTTGTGAAATCGGGAATCCCCGCGCAACGGATTATTCTTGCAGGCTTCTCACAGGGAGGTGCACAAGGCCTGTATACCGGACTGTCCTGCAATTACCGTCTGGCAGGAATTCTTGCAATTTCCTGCTGGTTGCCGCTTCACCAGAAAGCGCCGGACTACGTCACAAAGACAGACCGGTCACTGGCAATCCTGCTGCTGCATGGCATGTACGATGTCACCATTCCCATTGCTGCCGCCGAGTTCACCCGCGAAACCCTCGAGCAACAGGGATTTACCGTCACCCTGAAATCCTATCCTTGCGCACACACAGTTTCTCCGGAAGAAGTCAGAGACATTCGTGACTGGTTGCTGAAATGCTGGAAATAGCGCGATGCGTCAGCCAGCCTTGAACGCCTTCAGACGCTGGTGTGCACGCTTGATCTGTTCTGCCACCTGTTCAGGTGAAGTGCCACCACGGGTATTTTTGGAACTCACGGAACCCTGCACGGAAAGAATCCCGAATACATCCTTCTGAACATGCGGGCTGAATTCCTGCAGCTCCTGCACACTGAGTTCATCCAGTCGTTTGCACTGGGTAATCGCGTACTGGACAATCTTGCCAACGGATTCGTGCGCATCCCTGAACGGTACTTTTTTCTGCACCAGGTAATCAGCAAGGTCGGTCGCAGTTGCATAGCCCTGCTGTGCCGCTGCCAGTAACTGGGGTCGATTCACCTGCAGGTGGGGCAGCATGTCAGCAAACGCCACGATGCAATCATTCACCGTATCGATACTATCGAAAAGAGGTTCCTTGTCTTCCTGATTGTCCTTGTTATAGGCCAACGGCTGACTTTTCATGAGCGTCAGCAAGGCAAAAAGATTGGCGTGCACGCGTGCGCTCTTGCCACGTACGAGTTCGGGTACATCCGGATTCTTTTTTTGCGGCATGATGGATGACCCTGTACAAAAACGGTCCGGCAACTCAACAAAATTGAATTGCGACGAGGTCCATAGCACAAGCTCTTCTGCAATGCGCGACAAATGTACTAACAGGATGGCTGCAAATGCACAGAACTCAATCGCAAAGTCACGATCACTCACCGCATCCAGGCTGTTTTCACAAAGCCCTGTAAACTGCAACTGCTGGGCAACAAACTCCCGATCCAGGGCAAAGCTGCTGCCTGCAAGGGCTGCAGCTCCCAGTGGCGATATGTTCACGTTTTCACGGCACTGCGCAAGGCGTACGCGATCACGATGGATCATTTCAAACCAGGCCAGCATGTGGTGTCCGAAGGTGATGGCCTGCGCCACCTGCAGGTGTGTAAATCCGGGCATGATGGTATCGACCTCCTGCTCGGCCAGCGTGATCACAGCCCGTTGCAGTTTCTCCAGTTGAGGGTCAATTTCATCGATTGCAGCACGCAGGTACAGGCGTACATCCGTAGCCACCTGGTCATTGCGTGAGCGACCCGTATGCAGACGCTTGCCGGCTTCGCCCGCCAGTTCGACCAGGCGCGACTCAATGTTCATGTGCACATCCTCCAGCGCACTATCCCATGCAAACGACCCGGACTCGATCTCTTCCGTAACCGTATCAAGGGCCTGCAGCAGCTTGTCACAGTCCTGCTCATCCAGCACGCCGATCCGGGCAAGCATGCGGGCGTGTGCACGGGAAGCCAGGATGTCTTGACGGTACATTCGTTGGTCAAATCCTACGGACGCACTGAACTGCTCGACAAATTCGTCGGTCGCCTCGGTAAATCGCCCACCCCAAGGCTTTGTACTTTTATCCTTCATCCAAGCTGTTCCCACTCATAAAAATAGGGATTATCCCCCAAATCAGCCTAAGCTCAACCGCTGAAGAACTTTTTGCTTCCAAACCAGCATAAAATACATCACGATACTCGAACTCTGACTAACCGCGACGTTAGAACATCAACGATTTTTTGTGCATATAAGAATCGCCACCCGCAATAGCGCCCTCGCCATTTGGCAGGCGGAGGAGGTCTCGCGGCTACTGCAGCTGCAGCACCCAGGGCTATCTGCGGAACTGGTCAAGATGACCACCACAGGAGATCGTCTCCTGCACAAGTCCTTGGCGACACAGGGTGGAAAAGGCCTTTTTGTCAAAGAGCTGGAAAACGGGTTGCTGGAGAGGCAGGCAGATATTGCCGTGCATTCCATGAAAGATGTGCCGGTCGAGCTGCCGCCCGCACTGCATCTGCCGGTCATGCTCAAACGGGATAATCCATACGATGCCTTGGTCTCAAGGCAGCATGCAGCACTTGAGGCATTGCCAGCGGGCGCGATCATTGGAACCTCGAGCATGCGCAGGGCCTGCCAGGTCAAGGCAACTTTCCCGAAGCTTGAAATCAAGCTTTTACGTGGCAATGTCAGTACACGGCTTGCCAAACTTGACCGGGGAGACTATGACGCAATATTACTCGCGGTAGCCGGCCTGAAGCGTCTGGGTCTCATGCAACGGATTCGGGCATGCTTGACAGCAGACCAGATGGTGCCTGCGATCGGCCAAGGCGCCATCGGCATCGAATGCCGCCGCGACGATGCGCAAATCGAATCCCTGATTCACCCGCTCAATCATATGGAAACCCAAACCTGTGTCCTGGCAGAACGTGCCGTAAGCCAGACGTTGCTGGGAGGTTGCCAACTTCCCATTGCAGGATTTGCCGAGCTCGATCATGAACGGCTGAGACTGCGCGCACTCGTTGGTGATCCTGAAGGCAGGCAGATTTGTCGCAGTGAACGCACGGGTCACAGCAAAGAACCGGTGCAGCTGGGCCAGCAGGTTGCGGCCGACCTCAGTTTGCAAGGTGCGGACAAAATACTGGCAGGCTTGTCCTGACCCGGTTTGAGATGCCTGAATTTGCAATCATCCAGGGGCAGCAGACATGACCGCGCGCACCCCCCTGGAAGACAAGACGGTGGTGGTCACGCGCCCCGTCGCACAGGCCCAAAACCTGCTTTCAAGTTTGGGGCAATACCCGGTCAAAATCATACAATTCCCAACCATTGAAATCCGCGCAGTAGAAAATGCGGAGCCGGCAACAGACCTGTTTCGAAGCCTGGCTGAGTACGACACCGTCATTTTTAACAGCGTAAATGCTGTACACCACGCAATGCACTTGATCCAGGCGTTATCGACGACCTTCGGAAAACAGCGGATTGCAGCCCTGGGTCCGGCGACCCGAGCGGCTTTGGAACAGTATGGCCTGCACACAGACGTTGTGCCCAAGACAGGCTTTCGCAGTGAAGACCTGCTGGCCCATGAAGGGCTGCAAGGGCAAAATATACTGATCGTCCGGGGTGTCGGGGGGCGTGAATATCTGGTCCAAAGGCTTCGCGAACGTGGTGCCCGGGTAGACATTGCTGAAGTCTACCGTCGCCTTAGCCCTGCCACACGGCCCACTCTGGATCTCTGCACGTATCCCGTAAAAAACTCGGTGGTGCTGATTCACAGTGCCGATTCAGCACACAATTTGTGGACCCTGTGTACAAGTGATGAGCAAAGGTGGATCGCCACGGTTGCGCTGATAGCGGGCAGTCAGCGTATTGCCGATACGGCGACTGCCATCGGTTTCGTTAAAAGCCCTATAATAGCCAGAGATGCCAGCGATGCTGCCATGCTGGATGCCCTGCTGACCTGGGCCCAGACATCGGGCTGAACGCGCAGCACGCAAAACCATGGACGCCGAGCAAACACCTTCACCTTCCGAGCCCGGACCGGCTACCGAGGAAAATTCTGACAGTCGAAAATCATACACCAGGATCTTCTTTCCGATGTTTGCTGTTATTTTGCTGCTGGCAGGCGCCAGCGGTGCCTACTATGCCTGGATAGAATTGAACAAGCGCCTGGACGAGGCTGCTGAACAGCGCCAATCACTGGCTCACGATATCGCCACAATTGATGACAGCGCAGTCTTCCTGGATTTCAAAAATAACTGGCAGGGACAGGTTTCTACACTTGACCAGCGGATCAGCACGCTCTCTGAAGGGCTAAAGGAACTGGCAGGCCGGCAGGAAAATATCCGCAGGCACGTGCAGCAATCCCTTGCCCGGATCAATCGAGGCCAGCTGGAATGGGGATTGAGTGAAACATTGCAAGTTCTGCATATGGCCAATCACCGCCTGCTCATCGAGCGTGATATTGAGGGCACCACTACTGCTCTGAACCTTGCAAGCAAACGCCTGCATGGGCTCAACGACCCACGCCTTCTGCCTGTACGTGAATCTATCTCCAGACAGATCGGGAAGCTAGAGAATACCCCCGTTCCTGACTGGGTGGGTATCAGCCTGAAACTCAATAATACGCTTGCCAGGCTTCGCCAGGACATTGCCGGTGCCGCGACTGCTCGAAGACCTCAGCCCGAATCCAGCAGCGCCGACTCCAACGAAAACAAGCAAACGCCCTGGCAAAAACTTGCCGGACAGGTGAAGGTGTTTATCGATGACTCAATCAGGATTACCCGAAAAGAACAGCCATCAAGCATGCTCGTCAACGGCCAGGATAAAGAGTTGATCCATGAATTTCTGCGTGCCCGATTGCTCAGTGCTCAGTATGCCCTGGCGAACCGGGATGACCAAAGCTATCATCAAGAACTTGAGGCCGCCATGGCCTGGCTTGAAAAATCCACCCACCTGACTGGCTTGAGCCATCTGGCCAATGAACTCGAAGATCTGAATTCTGTCAACCTCAAGCCTGAACTGCCCGATATCAGTGAGCCAAGCATGCTTCTGGCAGAACTACTGGAAAAAATAGAGAGTCGCTGAATGCTGCGCATATTGGTGCTTCTCGTATTCTTTCTGAGCCTCCTTGCAGGCATCACACTGTACCTCATGCAAGCACCAGGACTCGCTGTTTTCACCTATGGTGATGTCATGATCGAATTGCCGTTGGTCCGGTTTTTCATCGGGGCATGTGTTGCTGTTGCAGGCCTGTTCCTGGTATTGCGTATGCTGGGTTTTGTATTCAACGCACCGCTTCGAATCCAGGCCGCCCGCTACAAGCGCCGACGGCGCAAGGCCGCCAAGGATACTCTCCAGGGGCTGACCAGGTTTGCTGCAGGAGACTGGACTCAGGCAGAGAAGCTGCTGATACGCGGTGCTGATGAAACCCGCAGTGAATACATCAACTACATGTGGGCAGCGAATGCGGCCCAGCAATCCGGAGATTATGAATTGCGAGACCAGTACCTGAAGCAAGCAAGGAAATCCCTACCCGGGAAGCAGGTTGCACTGGACATACTGCAAGCTGAATTCCTGCTGCAGCAAGGCTTGCCCAAACAGGCGCTGGAGAACATTGAGCCGTATAGCGGGCAAATCAGCAGCAATCCGAAAATTGCCGGCCTGTTTGCAGACAGCTATGAGCAACTGGAGGACTGGCAACAGCTTGCAAGTCTTATCCCGGACCTTGAAAAAAACAACGGATTCGCCCCCGAGAACCTTGCAAGTACCCGGGAAAAAGCAGTCCGCGGACTGCTTGCAGCATTCATGCGCGGAG
The DNA here is from genome assembly GCA_965214675.1 of Gammaproteobacteria bacterium. Classification (GTDB taxonomy): domain Bacteria; phylum Pseudomonadota; class Gammaproteobacteria; order UBA4575; family UBA4575; genus WTFY01. The sequence goes on along the minus strand of OZ243969.1, from coordinate 1,757,841 downwards.
AAACTGCTGAAGATATCGAGCGTCTAGGCAAACGTTTCCGGCATGTGATCGTGGCTGATGATGCACTCTCTGTGAGCTACGTCGAGGCCCTTCGCACACAGGGTCGACACGGCGCAGCCGCAGCCCTGATCACAGATCTGCTGAGCCGTCACTGGAGTGCGGATCTGGTTCGTCAGTACGGCCTGCTGGAGCATCCTGATACAACCCCTGCGCTGCATCAGGCAGAGCAGTGGATGACCGTGTACGGGCAGGATGCGTGTGTGTATCTAACGCTGGGTCGACTGTGCAAGCAAGCGGAACTTTGGGGCAAGGCAAAAAACTATCTCGAATTGAGTCTCGAGTCAGAACCCCGGGTGGAGACGTATGGAGAGATCGCTGCCTTATGTGAGCAGCTTGATGAAACCGAATCTGCACACCAATACATAAAAAAAGGAATGGATCTGGCCACCCGGATCACATGAGAATGATCACTCGCTTGAACCTCGTCTTTGTCGCAAGTATTCTGCACCATGAATAGTCGAACGTCCGGCTGCAAGCCATGCTGATACGTGTATTAATAGCGGCATCCCTGTTACTCATCCTGTGGGTATTGTTGTCCGGTCACATGACTGTTTTATCGCTATCTCTGGGTGCGGCGAGCTGCCTTGTGGTGGCTTGGCTTTTTCACAGACTTGCGCTCCCCGACCCGGACTTCAAGACACTCTATTTCAGCTTCAACCTGCCCAGATTCCTACCCTGGTTTTTTTTGGAAGTGATTCGCTCCAATCTGGATGTCAGCTGGAGAATACTGCATCCCAAGCTGGTCATCTCACCCGTCAAAAGCACCGTGTCTACAAAAATACTCAACGACGTGGCCAAGACGACTTATGCAAACTGCATCACTCTGACACCCGGTACGTACACATTGAATGTCGATGCCGATGCCATCGAAGTACACTCCCTGACTCAAGAGACCGCTGAAAAACTGCAGAAGGGGGAAATGAAAGAACGCATTTCTGCCCTGCAAGGGCGCTTCGAAACCCCCTGAAACCGTACCTGATCTCATGTTTGCAGCTGCCTCCATCGCCATTTTGATCGTCATGTTTTTCCTGCTGGTGCGTGTCGCCCTCGGGCCCACAATTTTTGACCGCATCCTGGCCATCAACACGTTTGGAACCGCCATCGTACTGTTGATTGCATTGTTCGGATTTTTAACTGCACGGCCTGATTTCCTGGATATTGCACTGCTCTATGCGCTGATAAATTTCATCTCGACGATTGCTGTTCTGAAGCTGTTTCGATGCGAAACCCTGGGAAAGTCTGTCGATGAGTAGGGTCTTGGCATGTTAGTGGCAAGCTGGCTGCTACTGGGGCTTGGTAGCGTATTTTGCCTGATTGGTACATTAGGGCTTATGCGCCTGCCGGATTTCTATTCCCGGGTACATGCAGCCAGCATCATAGACAGTCTGGGTGCGATACTGATTTTACTGGGGCTGACTCTACAAACACAGGATCTGCTGGTGATTGCAAAACTGATTTTGATCCTGCTGTTCATGATGCTTACAGGACCGACTGCGGTACATGCCCTTGCACATACCGCCCTGCTCAATGAAAAAAACTCCAGCACAGATGAAAATCATCAACTACCCGAGTAGTCCTGCAAGCCTGTGGATATAGAAACGATTGTCAATTTCTCCCTGCTGACCATGCTGGCACTTACGGTCGTTGTGCTGATACGCATGAAAAGCCTGCTGGCCATTGTGTTATCAAGCGGCGTCTACAGCTTCTTGTCGGCGGGTCTGTTCGTGGCCATGGATGCAGTCGATGTCGCATTCACCGAAGCAGCCGTCGGTGCAGGGATTACTACCGTACTGCTTCTCGCAGCCATTTCGATTACCGGGCGCGAGCAAACGGTCAGCAAGCATAAAAGGTTTCTGCCCCTTGCTGTCATCACGATCACGGGAGCGGCACTGATATATGGCACGCTGGACATGCCACCGTACGGTGATCCGATGGCCCCCATTCACACCCATGTTGCACCGCATTACCTGACGCAGAGCAGCGAGGAAATCGGCATTCCCAATGTCGTGACTTCCGTGCTGGCAAGTTACCGAGGTTACGACACGCTGGGCGAGGTCGCAGTGATTTTCACAGCTGCGGTGGGGGTATTGCTTTTGCTTGGGAGAACAGCGAAAAAAGGCGAGCACAAATAATGGATCGGCGCACCAGCTTGATCGTACGCGAAGTATGCCGACTGATCATTCCTGCAGTCATGCTGTTTGCCCTGTATGTACAGTTCCATGGTGAATATGGACCCGGTGGCGGCTTTCAGGCGGGTGCTATATTTGCTGCTGCCGTGATCCTTTATGCCCTCGTGCACGGGCGCCAGAAGGCACAGCAGATTTTACCTACCAATACCGTTGTTCGCTTCATCGTCGCAGGCATTTTGCTGTATGCAGGGGTCGGTGTGACCACCATGGTAATGGGCGGGAATTTCCTCGATTATGATGTGCTGCTGCATGGCCATCAGCAGGCCCAGCATCTGGGTATCTTTCTTATTGAGCTTGGAGTCGGCATTACCGTGGGCGCGGTCATGATTGCAATTTTTTACACCCTCGATGAATTCAGCGAATAAGCAATGATTGCAGACTATTTCAATTACTGGGTTGTGATCGTACTGATGATGATGGGTTTTTATATTGTCATCTCCGACTCCAACCTGATCAAAAAGATTATCGGGCTGAATATTTTCCAGACCTCAGTGTTCATACTGTTTATCTCCATGAGCAAGGTGAAAGGTGGTACGGCTCCCATACTGATTGCAGAAACAGACCTGTATTCAAACCCGTTGCCTCATGTCCTTATCCTGACTGCAATCGTGGTCAGCGTTTCGACGACAGCACTCGGACTTGCGATCATTGCCAGAATCCACCGGGCCTATGACACCGTGGACGAAACCGCCATACACGAACAGGACGATCTTCAGGACGACAACTAGTGCTGGGCCATTTACCTGCATTGCAAGTGATCATTCCATTGATCAGCGCACCCGCTTGCGTGCTGATCACACGGGCTAGCTGGGCCTGGTTGCTGGCAACCATCGTAAGCATTGCCTCTTTTGTCATCGCCGTGTTGCTGGTACATGAAGTCAGCGCACACGGCGTGTTGTCCTACCATTTAGGCGGTTGGGAGCCGCCACTGGGCATCGAGTATCGCATTGACCATTTAAGTGCCTACGTGCTGACGATCGTGGCCGCAACGGCCAGCATTACCATGGTGGCTGCACGAAAAAGCATCGAGCGGGAAATTCCCAGTGAAAAGATCAATCTGTTTTTTTCCGCATACCTGTTGTGTCTGACCGGCCTGTTGGGAATCGTTGTCTCCGGCGATGCCTTCAACATCTTCGTTTTCCTGGAAATCAGCTCACTGTCCTCCTATGCGCTGATTGCGATGGGACGCGACCGCCGGTCCCTGACAGCGGCCTACCAGTATCTGATCATGGGCACAATTGGTGCGACTTTTATATTGATTGGCGTTGGTCTGCTGTACATGCTGACAGGCACGCTGAATATCCATGACCTGCAACAAAAAATACCGGCCATTGTCGATTCCAGGACGTTGCATGCTGCCTTTGCCTTTCTGATCGCCGGCATCTCATTGAAGATTGCCCTGTTCCCACTGCATCTGTGGCTTCCCAATGCCTATGCTCACGCGCCATCGATGATCACCGTATTCCTGTCCGCTACAGCAACCAAGGTTTCTGTTTATGTCATGCTCCGGTTTTTTTTCGGCCTGTTCCCGCATGACATTTCCCTCGAACAGTTTCATCTGGGCAAGATCCTGCTGCCCCTGTCCATTATTGCCATTCTTACGGCCTCCTTTGTTGCCGTTTTTCAAGAAAACATCAAGCGCATGCTGGCCTATTCCAGTGTCGCACAAATCGGTTATATGACCCTGGGAATCGGCTTGGGTTCTGCAAACGGTGCGATCGCCGGAATGGTGTATCTGTTCAATCACGCGATTATCAAAGGTGGATTGTTTCTGGCCATGGCCTGCGTGGTGTTGAGAACCGGCTCGGTGCGGCTGGAAGATTTTTCAGGGCTGGGCAGGCGCATGCCCTGGACGATGGCGGCGATTGTTCTGTTGGGACTGGGACTGATCGGGATACCATTCACGGGTGGATTTGTCAGCAAATGGTATGTCTTGTCCGCAGCCATCGAGCAGGGGCACTGGCTCGCAGCGGTTGTGATTGTGGGCGGGTCTTTGTTGACGATCCTCTACATCTGGAAAATCATCGAATATGCGTACTTTAAAACCCCTGCGAGTGCCAAACTCCAGAACCTGACCACCCATGAAGCGCCCCGGCAAATGCTGCTTCCCTTGTGGCTGCTGGTTATCGGCAACTTTTATTTCGGCCTGGATACATCGTTCAGCCTCGGATATGCAAGTACCGCCATCCAGACATTGTTTCGCTAGATGATGAGCCTGCTGCTGCAACACATCGAGCTTGCGCTTCTGATCCCCCTGCTAGGCGGAATCATGGTTCTCCTGTTCCACGACCGTCCAAAGCTCCGCGAGACGAGCTCACTGCTCGCCGGAATCCTCCTGATTTTGTATGTCACACAACTGCTGGGGCACTACACCGAACCGACTTCCATACACACCCTGCTGGATATCTCTGCCAGCCTCTCCATTGCTTTTCACCTGGAACCTCTCGGGCTTGTTTTTGCCTTGCTGGCAGCCGGTCTGTGGTTCATCACCACCGTGTACTCCATCGGTTACATGAACGGCAATGCAGAAAAGAACCTGACCCGCTTTTACCTGTTCTTTTCGCTGGCGATTGCAGCCACCATGGGCATCGCCTTTGCAGCCAACCTGTTCACGCTGTTCATTTTCTATGAGGCGTTGACATTGTCCACCTATCCGCTGGTGACACATAAGCAAACCGCAGAGGCAAAAAGTGGCGGGCGGGTTTATCTGGGACTCTTGCTTGGAACCTCGATCATGTTTTTCCTGACGGCCCTGGTCATTACCTGGATTCAGGCCGACACGCTGAATTTCGAACCCGGTGGCATTCTTGAAGGAAACACCGACGGCGTGGCTGCACTGTTGCTGTTTACACTGTTCATGGTCGGTATCGGCAAGGCCGCACTGTTGCCCTTTTTCCGCTGGCTGCCAGCGGCCATGGTTGCGCCCACGCCTGTGAGCGCCTTGCTGCATGCCGTGGCGGTGGTCAAGGCCGGGGTATTCTCCGTGCTCAAAATATCCGTGTACATCTTTGGGATTGATTACCTGGCGGCACAGGACGCCTCGACCTGGATCCTGTGGCTGGCAGTGGCCACCATGGTGATCACTTCGGTGATTGCGCTCAGCAAGGACAATTTAAAGGCACGGCTGGCCTATTCCACGATCAGCCAGCTCGCGTACATCGTCATTGGCGCTGCACTGGCCTGGCCTGCAGCAGCCTTGGGAGGCGCCTTGCACATCGTCACGCATGCTTTCGGGAAGATCACCCTGTTCTTTTGCGCCGGAGCAATCTATACCGCGACGAAACTTACGCAAGTCAGCCAGCTCAATGGCCTCGGCCACAGGATGCCATTCACGTTCACTGCGTACCTGCTTGCGGCATTCAGTATTATCGGTCTGCCGCCTTTTGTCGGTGCCTGGAGCAAATGGCTGCTGATTGAAGGCAGTGCGGACACGCAGCACTACATCGTGCTGCTTGCCTTTGCGCTGAGCACCCTGTTGAATTGCGCCTACCTGCTGCCGATCGGCCTGCGGGCGTTTTTCAAACCACCGGATCCTTCTCAGGCAGCCGCAGGCCCGGGGATACAGGAAGCCCCGCTCGCGTGTCTGATCCCCCTATGCGCAACGGCTGCAGGAACCTTGCTGCTGTTTTTTTATGTGCAGCCCATTTATGATTTTCTCTACCCGGTTTTTAATCCATGAGCGGCAAGAAAAATAGATACTGGCTGGACAGCACAAGCAATGTCCGCAAGCTTGTGTACGGTCTGTATGCCCTGTGTGCGGCTTTAATGCTGCTCGATTTCTTTTATCACAAGCACATCTATTTCCCTTTTGAGAACTGGTTTGGTTTTTTTGCGTGGTTTGGTTTCATCGCCTGCGTAATTCTGGTCCTGCTCGCCAAGCAGATGCGCAAGGTCGTGAAGCGTAACGAGGACTACTACGGTGATCACTGACCTGAACCCGGCATTCATTCTGATACTCGGCGCGTTACTGATCCCCGCCCTGAAAGGCAGCCTGCGCACGCTCTATGTACTGCTGCTGCCAGTCCTTTCATTTTTACAGCTCTACACCCTGCCCGCCGGCAGTCGTACAGAGGTTGAGGTCCTCGGCATGCTGCTGAGCACCCTGCATCTCGACAAGCTCAGCTTCATGTTTGCAGTGATCTTTCATATTGCGGCCTTCATATTGATGCTCTATTCACTGCATTCCCGGGATCGCCTGCAGCAGATGGTCAGCCTGGTCTATGCGGGCTGCGCGCTCGGCGTGGTGTTGGCCGGTGATCTGGTCACACTGTTTATCTATTGGGAAGCAGCCGCCATTTCGTCAGTGTTCCTGATCTGGGCAAGGCGCACCCAGGCATCTTACCGTGCCGGCATGCGCTACCTGATCGTGCAGGTCATCTCGGGGCTCCTGTTGTTATCCGGCATCATCCTGCATGCCCGCGCCAGCGGATCCATTGAGCTCACACAATTGGACCTGGGTACGGCGGGTGGACTGCTGATCTTTCTCGCATTTGGAATCAAGTGTGCATTTCCCCTGTTGCACAACTGGCTCGTGGATGCCTACCCCCAGGCGACCGTGACCGGGACGGTAGTGTTGTCGGCATTCACTACGAAAATGGCTGTCTATGCATTGGCCACCACATTCTATGGTGCCGAGATTCTTATCTGGATCGGTGTGCTGATGGCCGCCTTCCCAATTTTCTACGCCGTCATCGAAAATGATCTGCGCCGGGTGCTTACCTACAGCATGATCAATCAGCTGGGCTTCATGGTGGTTGGCATTGGTATCGGAACCGAGCTTGCACTCAATGGCACTGCGGCCCACGCCTTTGCGGACATCCTGTTCAAGGGACTGCTATTCATGAGCATGGGTGCCGTGCTGTTGCGCACGGGGCGGATCAACGGCTCCGACCTGGGCGGTCTGTACAAATCAATGCCCTACACCACGGTATTTTGTGTGATTGGCGCGGCTTCGATTTCTGCCTTTCCCCTGTTTAGCGCCTTTGTCACGAAATCGATGATCATGGAGGCCGCAGGCCTTGAAGGCTATACCTTTACGTGGCTGGTTTTACTGTTCGCATCCGCCGGCGTGTTCCACCATGCGGGCATAAAAATACCGTACTTCGCATTTTTTGCCCATGACAGCGGTATTCGCTGCAAGGAAGCGCCAACCAGCATGCTGGTTGCCATGGCGATTGCAGCCGCATTTTCCATGGGTATCGGGATCTTTCCACAAACCCTGTACGCGCTACTGCCTTACCAGACGGACTACCAGCCCTACACGACGACGCACGTGATTACCCAGCTCCAGTTGCTGTTCTTCTCGGCACTTGCCTTCACCTGGCTTGTGCGACAAGGCCTGTATCCTCCGGAATTACGCTCCGTGAACCTGGATGCAGACTGGCTCTACCGCAAACCGGGGCGCTGGCTGGCGCAGTATGCAGTGCGCGCTGTCGTAGCGAGTGAGCAACGGGTCATCGTGTGGGTCAAAAGACTTTCATTTGACGTGGGCGTTCGCCTGCATCGTCATCATGGACCCCAGGGACTGCTTGCCAGAACCTGGCCCACGGGCAGCATGGTACTTTGGGTGGCCTTCCTGCTCGGCATCTACCTGATTTTTTATCATGTGTATTAAGCCCTTTGAATCGCGGACTCAATGAATCGTCTGCACCTCTTCTGTTTCCTCATCGAGGAGATCTACGACGGAATGCAGTTCTGCTGAAGCATGATGCAAAACCATATGCCAGCTGTCGTTCACCTTCCTGTAGATATTGGTGGCATAGATCTCTGACTGCAGCTCACCTTCGACATAGATGTCCTCCACCACATGGTGTATGGCCATCTCTTTCTCCAGTACCGCGCTTATCTTGTTCACCCTGAGTTCAAGCCCCTGCTCATAGGAGAACAGTTGTTCCCAGCTCTTGCGGACAATTGACACGCCCTGCAAGCGCGGTCCTCCCGGATGAATGCATACAACGTCATTGCCCCGATCCCATACCGACATCATCAATTCGATGTCCGCTTCCTTGAATGATCGGTAAAATGCCTGTTCAGCCTGTTCTGAAGTCGGGAAACAATTTGGTTTTTGCATGGTTTCTCAGCTGGTTTTTAAAAATCGATGGATGCGGGTAACATTTTAACTCCCATGAGCTTGCTAGGAACACAATTATGTCATTACGACGATATTCCTGACCCTGGCAGCAAAGGCCTGATTGTGGAGCATCAAAATGTGCTGACCCGAGTATTGGTCGTCAAAAAAGACCGGCAGGTGTATGCCTATGAAAATTCATGCCCCCATACGCGCGGGGCTTTGGACTGGGTACCTGACCGCTTTCTTGATGAAGATGCGAATTATATCATGTGTGCCAATCATGGCGCCCTTTTTCAGATCAAGGATGGCCTTTGCATCTACGGCCCCTGTAAAAACCAGCACCTGCGCTCCCTTGCCTGCACCGTCCAGGACCAGATCATACACTTGCTACTTTAGGACGCGGCACGAACCGAAGATTGCGCGGTCATAAAAAATAAACCTGCACTATGGCATAATCTCCTGAAGGGAGGAGTAATACAGGACCGGGATGGAAACCGGCCAGTGCCTGAGGCAGACATGACAGAAAGTTCGTGGATTTCCTTTTTCAGCGCAGTCACGAGTTGGCTGCTGGCTGTTTTTCTGGTGGTGCAGTTATTGTCTGGCCCATTTGATGGACGCTCCTGTCAAACCGCCTGTGTCAACACGGTATTCTGGATTTCCTTCACGATTGCCGGCCTCGGCCTGATTTTCAGTGCCGGTGCCGTGTTCTCCGGCCAGGCTGGCCGGCTGCACAGCCTGTCCTTGCTGGCCTTGCTCGGCCTGTTCGGCATCTACCTGACGACGATGCTGATAGGCACCTTCGGAATTTGAGCGATCCCCATCTGGCGCTCAGCTACACCTGACCGAATTCAATCAATTTCCCAAGCCACCGGTGCACCAGGGCATCAACCAGGTGGGGGTGCTCGGCGAACAGTTTTTTTGCACTTTCCTGTACCTGGGGGATCAGGTCCTGGTCGCGCAGGATATCGGCAATGCGCAACTGCAGCATCCCGGTTTGACGGGTACCCAGTACCTCTCCCGGACCCCGGATTTCGAGATCGACCTGGGCAATCTTGAACCCGTTGTTCGTGGCACGCATGGTGTCAATGCGCAGATTGGCATTATCGGTGAGCGGCGGGCTGTACAGCATCACGCAGCTGCTTTCCTGGGCACCCCTCCCCACCCTGCCACGAAGCTGGTGCAGTTGTGCAAGGCCCAGGCGTTCAGCATTTTCAATGATCATCAGACTGGCATTCGCGACATCAACACCCACTTCGATCACGGTAGTGGCCACAAGCAGGTCGATCCTGGAGGATGCAAAGTCCTGCATTACTGCATTTTTTTCCCGGCTTTTCATGCGTCCATGCACCAGGCCGACCCGAACCCCCTCCAGCAACCGGTCAAGCTCCTGGTAAACGTTCTCCGCTGCCTGGCACTGCATCGCCTCTGATTCTTCAACCAGTGTGCATACCCAGTACGCCTGCTGGCCGCGTTGACATGCATGGGCTACGCGCTCGATGACTTCATCTCGCCGCTCCTGCGACACTGCAATCGTACTGACCGGCTTGCGTCCCGGCGGCATCTCGTCGATCACGGAATAATCGAGATCGGCATAGGCGGTCATTGCCAGTGTCCGCGGGATCGGTGTCGCTGTCATGATCAACTGGTGGGGGCTGCCTGCGCCGTGCACACCTTTTTCGCGCAAGGCCATGCGCTGATGCACACCAAAACGATGCTGTTCATCGACAACCACCAGGGCCAGGTTATTAAAGGTCACTCCCTCCTGGAACAGTGCGTGGGTACCGATAATCGCCTGCGCCGTGCCGCTGGAGATGCGCTCTTTCATTTCGCTGTTCCTGGCCGCGGTCATGCGGCCTGATAGCCAGGCCAGTTGCACACCCAGCGGCGTCAGCCAGTTCGAAAAATTCTGTAGGTGCTGCTCCGCAAGTATTTCTGTGGGTGCCATCACAACGGCCTGATAACCCGCTTCAATGACGTGCAGGCAAGCCGCAATGGCAACGAGGGTCTTGCCGCTTCCCACATCACCCTGTACCAGACGCAGCATCGGGTAACTTTTCCTCAGGTCTGCAAACACCGTTTCGATTACCCGTTGTTGAGCCGAAGTCGGCGTGAACTCCAGTGCTTCGATCAACCGCGCATACAGGTGCCCGGCTGGCGAAATGGGCACCGCCGGCTGCTTTTGCATTCGCAACCGCAGCCTGAAAAGGCTCAACCGCTGAGCCAGCAATTCCTCGAAGGCCAGGCGGCGCTGCATCACATGTGTCCCCGCTGCCAGTGCCTGCGTGTCCGCTTCCGGCGGAGGACGATGGACAAACCTCAATGCCTCGAGGACGGAGGGTTTGCAGCCATCGATTTCGGGTACATCCGGCAACAAGTCAATGTCCGGGGCCTCCTCCCTCTCGAACCAGCGTAACGCCTGCGAGGTCATGCGGCGCAAGACAAGCTGGTGCAGTCCTTCCGTGGTCGGATAAATGGGAGTCAGGTGATCTTCAACCTTGACCGCACCGCGGGTGCGCTGGATCTCGTATTCGGGATGCACCATTTCCAGGGTCGAGACCCCGCGCCGGACTTCACCGAAACAACGGATATTGACGCCAGGTGCCAGGTTTTCCTGTTGTGTCTTGTTGAAATGAAAAAACCGCAACAGGATCCTGCCGGTGCCATCACTGATACTGACCAGCAACATGCGCCGTTTCCGATACACTATTTCACTGTGGTCCACCGTCCCCAGCAGCACACATTCATCACCGGGCTGCAAGGCTCCAATCGGACGCACTCGCGTGCGGTCCTGATAACGGATAGGCAAATGAAAAAGCAGGTCCTGAACTGTATGAATCCGCAAACGCTGCAGATGCCCTTCGATTTTAGGGCCTACACCCTTGAGCGAAGTGACCGGAGGGAAAATGTCGCGGTCGATGGCGGCTTCATCCCGGTTCATTTGTGAGGGAGCCGGTCCGTCCAGACAGAAGAGGGTACAGGATGGCTGTTTCAGTCAAGCTGCATTACGGCATCCATTTCCACGCCCGCCTCCTTGGGCAGCGCAGCCACACCGATCGCTGCACGTGCTGGGTAAGGTTTTGAAAAGTATTCGGACATGATTTCATTGACCAAAGGAAAATGAGCAAGATCCGTTAGAAATATATTCAGCTTCACCACATGATCGAGTGTGCCACCGGCAGCTTCTGCTACCGAACGAAGATTTTCAAATACCTGGGTAATCTGTGTTCTGATGTCGTCGCCGACCAACTGCATGGAATCCGGGTCGAGCGGAATCTGACCTGACATATAGACAGTGCTGCCTACCTTGACCGCTTGTGAATAGGTGCCGATGGCCTGCGGTGCACGTGCAGTTTCAATGATCTCGCGTCCCATGTGTAGATCCCCTTATTTAAATGCGTTTGACCTTGTAGACTTTTGGAGTTTTGCGCACCGCCCGTATGATACTCGCCAGGTGATCACGGTCCCTGACGGTGAGCAAAATTGTGATCGTGGTGGTTGCGCCAAATTTTTCATCCAGAATGATGTTCTCGATATTGGAACTCTCTTCTGAAATTTTGGCTGCTACCACCGCCAGCACACCGCGCTCATTTGCCGTCTTGATACTGATTTCCGCAGAAAACTCACTGCCTGGATTACGGTCCCAATAGACGTTGATCCATTGGTCACGGTTTTGTTTCCTGCGTCGTACAATATTACGGCACTTGGCATAATGCACTACCAGTCCCTTGCCGGCTGTCATCAGGCCGATCACGGAATCCCCGGGTATGGGGTGACAGCATTTTCCATAACTGACCACCATGCCCTCTGTACCACGGATTGCCAAGGGATTTTTTCTTTCACTACGGGACCGCAATTTCATCCACAATCCGCGCAAGGAAACCAGGTGCTTGACTACGAAAGGAGCCATCCGATCCCCTAGCCCGACTTCTACAAACAGTTGTTGCTCGGATTCCAACTGCAGTTCATTGAGCAAGCGTGCCAAATCGCGCTTGCTGACATCGTCCCAAGTCTTGTCGTAGGCAAGCAATGCCTGGTTGACAAGCCGTTGACCCAAGATACCCGCTTCTTCGGCCTGCAGGTTTTTCAGATAACTTCGAATATTTGTACGCGCCTTCGCGGTAACGATGAAGTTCAGCCAGTCCGGACTTGGATGACCTTCAGGCGCAGTAATAATTTCAATGGTTTGTCCATTTTCCAGAATCGTGCTCAACGGCTCGAGCCGACGGTTGATCCGTGCTCCGACACAATGATTGCCGATGTCCGAGTGCACCGCATAAGCAAAATCCACAGCCGTCGCATCACGGGGAAACTCCATGATATCGCCCATCGGGGTGAACACATAAATCTCATCATAGAACAGATCGACCTTTACGCTTTCCAGGAATTCAAGCGAACTGCCCGAGCTGTGCTGTATCTCCGAGACCGTCTTGAGCCATTCCTGTGTCCGCGTATGCGCCCCTCCATGATCTCCCTCACCCCCCTTGTACATCCAGTGGGCGGCAATTCCGGACTGGGCAACCTGATCCATTTCTTCGGAGCGAATCTGCACTTCAACCGGAATCCCTTTCGGGCCGAACAAGACGGTATGCAATGACTGGTAGGCATTTTTTTTGGGTATGGCAACATAATCCTTGAACTTGCCTGGGACCGGCTTATACAGGTTATGGATCACACCGAGTACCCGGTAGCACATATCGACATCGCCGACGACGATACGGAACCCGAAAACATCAAAGACCTCGGAAAACTGAAGATTTTTTTCCTTCATTTTCCTGTAGATGCTGTAAATATTTTTCTCTCGCCCATGGATTCTGCTGACAATACCGGCATCATCCAGTCTCTCGCAGATATTTTTCTCCACTTCCTGAAGCAGCTTGTTGCGGTTTACGTTCGTGCGATTCACTGAGTCCTGTAACACTTCGTAGCGCCTTGGCCACAATGTTTTGAATGAAAGCTCATCGAGCTCCATGCACAACTCGTGCATTCCAAGTCGCATTGCAATGGGGGCATAGATATCCAGGGTTTCGCGTGCAATCCGCTTGCGTTTTTCGAAGGCCACCCCGCTCAGGGTGCGCATATTATGTAAACGGTCTGCCAACTTGATGATGATGACACGCACGTCCTTTGCGAAAGCGAGCATCATCTTGCGGAAGTTCTCGGCCTGCGCTTCCTGCTTGGACCCGAACTCCAGATTGGTAAGTTTGCTGACCCCGTCTACCAGTTCAGCCACATCCTTGCCGAACTCCTGAATGATCTGCTCCTTGGCCGTTTCCGTATCTTCGATCACATCATGCAATACGGCGGCAGCAATGGTCTGCGCATCCATGTGCATACCTGCCAAGACCCGGGCTACGGCGAGTGGGTGATAGATATAGGGTTCGCCGGTGAGGCGTGTCTGGCCTTCATGTGCTGTCGCACTTAACAAGTAGGCGTAGTACACCGTCTTGACTTGCGGTGCATCGAGATAGGTTTCCAGCAACGCACAAAGGTCGCTGATCAAAAAACGTGTAGGGTGATCTGCGACTAGATGCCTGCTAGCGGGTTTTACAACACTAGCCATTGCCGCAAAACAAGCGGATCAGAAAGCCGCCTAGGACTCCTGTTCCCCTTCATCGGACGAATCCGCCTGCGGCGAAGGTACAGGGGGCGAAGCCTGTATCTGCGGCTCATTGCTTGCCGCAGCCTCGTCTTCTTCAATCAGGCGTTGCAGGCGTTTGCTCAGCAGCTGGTCCTCTGACTCCTGCAGGGCATTCGGCTTTTCCGGGTTATCATTTTCTGGGCGGGTCTCGTTGAGCTCTCGGCTGATCTCTGTGTACAGGGCTGCCAGTTCGTCTTCACCAAATTCAGCGCCTTCCCCCTCTGCAGGGGCTGCCATCGCAGCCTCCATCATCTCCTCGTTGACCAGGTTCTTTGCGATCTCACGCAGCGCAACCACGGTTGGTTTGTCATTTTCCCACTCGACAAGTGCCTCGACACCCTGTACCAGTTGGCGCGTGCGCTTGCTCGCCAGCAAGACCAACTCAAAGCGGTTCTCTACGTGTTCCAGACAATCCTCAACGGTCACCCGAGCCATTCCATACTCCTACAAAAACATATCAGGGAACGGTCAATACTAACGAATTCATCCTCCGGCATCCAGCACTATCCGAGAAGCTCACGGGTCAGGGACTGCAATACCGCGGTATTCAGCGGCTGAAAACGCTCCGGATGGGAGATCAGGCAGTCAAGATCATGCAGTGCATGGTCAAAGTCATCATTCAGAACCACGTGATCAAACTCGTCATAGTGACTGATTTCACTTTCCGCCTTGCGCATCCTTCTTGAAACCGTTTCATCGCTGTCCTGACCGCGGCTGCGAAGGCGGTGTTCCAAGGCGGCTCTGGAAGGAGGAAGTATGAAAATTGATGTGGTATCGCGAATCCGCTGGCGGGTCCGTCGTGCGCCCTGCCAGTCAATCTCCAGAATCACCCTGCAACCCTTCTCAAGTAGACCTTGTACAGATGATTGCGAGGTGCCGTAGAAATTGTCGAAGACTTCGGCATATTCCAGAAACTCACCCCGGTCGATCATGCCCTCAAACACTGAAGTTTTTATGAATATATAGTCACGGCCATTGACTTCACCGGGACGCATGGGCCGGGTCGTGTGGGACACTGATACCACCACATCCGGAGCATTCTCCACGAGTGCCTTGACCAAACTCGTTTTGCCAGACCCGGAAGGTCCGGAAACTATAAAAAGTTGGCTGTTTTCCATCGCCTGCAAGGCACCTGTACCGAGGGGATCAAGTCATCGACCTATCGATCGAAGCCAACGGGCACGTGCTGAGCGCACTTGGCCAGATCACCGAAGGATTCATCAGTCCGGTCGCGATGGCTGGCACCGCGTCCGGTAACCGATAGTATTAAGACGCCTGTAGCCATGCCAGGCATGACTCAGACCAGGATGCCTGCCAGCGGGCACTTGCCGAGGATATACCCGGCCAGATACCGCCAGCAGATATCTTCAGGCTTCGTCGGCTTAAGAGCCTTCCTCCGTGTGCTCAGCTGCTGGAGCTTCATCCATTTCTGAATGTTCCCCTTCGCTGGCATGACCCTCAGCTGCAGGCGCTTCTGTGGCTTCACTGGCAGTGTCGGCAGAATGATCGGCTTCTTCACTGCTGCAAGCAGCCAGTAGCGCGGAAAAAAACAAAACCAGAATAAATTTTCGCATCTCGATCGTACTCCTTACTAAATAAACAAGATTGTTTTCCCGGCGAGCAGCGTGTCTGCGCCCGCAATGCTGTCCAATCCTGAATACAATAAAATGCGATTGCAACAGTTTTTTGTTGCTGACGGGGTCATCCTGCCCTCGGGACGCACGCCCGCAGGGCCACGATCGGGCGCAAATGACAAGGGAGAAGCCCGGAAGGCTTCATGTATTGGACCTATGCCCAGCGCGAGTTATTTATTGTCTGAATTGCCAAGTTCTGCCTTGACCTGATCAAAACTGGTATGGCGGATATCCTTGCCGGCTACGGTATAGATGACATACTCGCATATGTTTTTTGCGTGATCCCCGATTCTTTCCAGAGAACGCGCGCACCACATGACCCTGAGTGAACGCTTGATGGTACGGGGGTCCTCCATCATGTAGGTGATTAACTGCCGCGTCAGCGCATCATATTCATCATTGATCGCCCGATCACCCTGTGCAATGACAAATGCATTGTCGACGTCCATGCGTGCCAGCGCATCCAGGCTATCATGCAACATCTTGCAAACCTGATCCCCAAGGTGCTTGATTTCCAAAAAGTAGGTTGGGGTTCGCTCGATGGCGGCAAGCTTCACGGCATGGCGCCCGATTTTCTCTGCCTCATCCCCGATTCTTTCCAGATCAGTAATGCATTTAATGACGGTAACCACCAGGCGCAGGTCGCTGGCTGCCGGCTGGCGTCTTGCAATTACCTGTGTGCACTCTTCATCAATCGCAACTTCCATCGCATTGATACGGTAGTCACTGGTAGCCACATCCTCTGCCAGGCTGCTGTCCGCACGGGTCAGGGCCAGTAACGCATTCTGAACCTGCTTTTCTACCATTCCCCCCATGTTCAGCACTTTGCTGCGCAAAGACTCCAAGTCCTCATCGTACTGATGAGAGATATGTTGTCCGATGTCCTGATATACCATGTGCTACCTCGCTACCTCGTTTGAGCTTGGAAAAGCATCAGCCGTAACGGCCTGTGATGTAGTCTTCTGTCTGCTTCTGGGCTGGATTGGTGAACAGTTGGTCGGTTGCACCGAATTCAATCAGTTCTCCCAAATACAAAAATGCCGTGTAATCCGATACGCGTGCAGCCTGCTGCATATTGTGGGTTACGATGACTACGGTATAGTCCTTCTTCAACTGAATGATCAGCTCTTCAATCTTCAGCGTCGAAATGGGATCCAAGGCAGACGCCGGCTCATCCAGCAAAATTACCTCAGGTTGAATGGCAATCGCACGCGCAATGACCAGACGCTGCTGCTGCCCTCCGGATAACCCCATGGCGTTATCCTGCAGCCGATCCTTGACTTCATCCCAAAGCGCCGCGCCATGCAATGCCCATTCAACGCGCTCATCAAGAATCCGTTTCTTGTTCACACCTTGCAGCCGCAATCCATACGCCACATTTTCGTACACGGTTTTTGGAAACGGGTTGGGCTTTTGAAACACCATGCCCACCTTGCGGCGAAGCTCTGCCACGTTCACTGACTTGCTGTTGATGTCCTTTCCGTGCAACAGCATCTCTCCTTCCAGCCGTACAATGTCAATCAGGTCATTCATCCGATTCATGCAGCGCAGCAGTGTTGACTTGCCGCAGCCGCTAGGCCCGATGAATGCGGTCACCCTTTTCTCAGGTACGACCATGTCGATTTCACGCAGGGCCTGACTGTTGCCGTAGTACAGGCCAAACCTCTTGCATTCGAAGCAGGTCTGCTCCTTTTCCAACTCCAGGCTTGCCCGGTTGAGAAGCACGTCTTGTGATATTTGTGGCGCTGCCATTGTCATTTTTACCTTAACCTCAGAAGACTTACATATTTAATGATGCGCTGCAATCAAGGGAAGCTAGTGCTGCTCCAAACTCCTGAATTTCTCGCGCAGATGATTGCGTATGTAGATTGCAGAAAGATTCAAAACCACGATCACTACCACCAGGATCAATGCAGTCGCATATACGAGCGGGCGGGCGGCCTCAACATTGGGGCTTTGAAAACCTACGTCATAAATGTGGAATCCCAGATGCATGAACTTGCGTTCCAGGTGTATAAAAGGCGCATTCATGTCCACCGGAAGGGAGGGTGCCAGTTTCACCGCACCCACCAGCATCAAGGGCGCAACCTCACCTGCTGCACGCGCAACGGCCAAGATCAATCCGGTCATCATTGCAGGACTTGCCATGGGCAATACCGTCCGCCACAGGGTCTCCGCCTTGGTCGCACCCAAGGCCAGTGAACCTTCGCGCACGGTCCGTGGAATACGTGCCAGTCCTTCCTCGGTGGCCACAATCACAACCGGTACCGTCAGCAGGGCCAGCGTCAACGAGGCCCAGAGCACACCGCCCGACCCGAACGTTGGTGACGGCAGTGCTTCTTGATAAAAGAGCTCGTCAATCGAGCCACCCACCACATATACAAAAAATCCAAGCCCAAATACCCCGTACACAATGGAAGGCACACCGGCCAAGTTGTTCACGGAAATCCTGACCAGTCTCGTCACCAGTCCCTGGCGCGCATACTCACGCAAGTATATTGCGGCAATCACACCAAAAGGCGTCACAATAATTGACATCAGAAGCACCATGATCACCGTGCCGAAGATGGCCGGAAAGATCCCGCCCTCGGTGTTGGCTTCGCGTGGATCATCCATGATGAAGCCCCAAAATGTCTTGATGTAGAATATTATTTTCTCGCCCAGGCTCATGGCGTTCGGCTGATAGGCCTTGACCACGTTGGCAAGCTTGATTTCCACCTCGTCTCCGGTCATCACGCGCGCCGTGAGGCTGTCCCGTGCAATGTCCCGGTACAGGGTGTCAAGTTCTGCTTTCAGTACATCGTAGTCGCGCGTATAGGCATCCTGCCTAACCTGTATCTGGTCATAGGATTGTTGTGCTGTCACGCCTTCCAATTCCAGACCCCTGCGCTTGAGGCGAAGCTTTTCCAGCTGGAAGTTGATGGAACCGATCTCTTGTTTCTCCACATGTTCTATACGCTTGCGCAATTCCGTCACACGGTGTAAGCGGGGCTCAAGCTCATCCCACAGGGCTGCAGTGGCAGCATTGACAGGTTCACCGGCTTGTTTCACACCGGTCAGGTATCCATAGAAATTTCCCCATTGCGTGCGTTCCAGCACGATGACATCTTCAGGAATCCGAACACTTTTTTCATTCGGGGCCACGGTGAGCATGAAGTCCACACCCAGCACTTCGCGTATGCCGACCTTGATCAGGCTACGTTCAATGAGATCCTGGTCGCTGTCGACCCGGATTCCGGATTCCACAATCCGTTTCTTTGGAACTTCTTCGGTTTCCACCCGCTCACCAACAATTTGAACAATATTGGTGCCGTTGTCGTATTCAATCTCATAGACCGTCTTGGGCCAGAAATGACCCAGGCCGCGGGCAGCGATAAGAAGCAGCAAGCCTGCCACCATGATCATGCTGATCGCCACAGCTCCTGCGTTCATCCATACCCAAGGCTGGCCGGACGATATGAATGACCCGAAAGAATTTTTGTTCGTTTGCTTTGACATGGGCTATCGGCTTACCGGGTGTCTATAGGGCGCTGTATTTTTCTCGCAACCGCTGGCGGACAATTTCAGCGATGGTGTTGAAGAAGAAGGTAAATATAAACAGCACCAGTGCTGCCATGAACAGGATTCTGAAATGTGTGCTGTCCACTTCGGACTCCGGCAACTCGACCGCAACATTCGCAGAGAGTGTGCGCATCCCCTCAAAGATGCTGAAATCCATCACCGGGGTATTGCCGGTGGCCATCAGAACAATCATGGTTTCACCGACGGCACGACCCAGTCCGATCATGGTTGCAGAAAAGATTCCCGGGCTGGCAGAAGGCAACACAACGCGCACCAGGGACTGCCAGGGGGTTGCGCCAAGTGCCAGGGACCCTGAGGTCAGGTGCTTGGGTACGCTGAACACGGCGTCTTCTGCAATAGAGAAAATTGTTGGGATCACCGCAAATCCCATGGCAATTCCAATGATGATCGAGTTTCTCTGGTCATAACCGATGCCCAGGGTATCCGTAATCCAGATCCGTATGCTGCCATCAAAAAATGTGTTCTCCATCCAAGGACTGAGTCCCAAAGCCATCCATGCAGAAAGGATCACGATCGGCACCAGCAATGCTGCCTGCCAGCCTTCAGGTACCAGCAGTTTTATGCGCTCGGGAAGGCTCCACCACGCGAAACTCGCGATAAACATCCCCGCCGGTATGGCCAGCAGGGCAACAAAGATTCCCGGGAGATGGGACTCCACGAAGGGCGCCAGCCACAAACCCGCCAGGAATCCCAAGATTACCGTTGGCAGGGCCTCCATGATTTCAATGGTAGGCTTGACTACACCTCGCATTTTCGGCGCCATGAAATAGGCCGTGAATATGGCTCCGAAAATGGCTAGCGGCATCGCCAGCAACATGGCATAGAATGCAGCCTTGAAGGTCCCAAAGGTCAGCGGTGTCAGACTGAACTTCGGTTCAAAATCACTCGATGCCGAGGAAGACTGCCAGACGTAATCCGGTTCTGGATAACTCTCATACCAGACCTTGCCCCAGATGGAACTGAACGAGGCTTCCGGGTGTTCACTATCAAGTTTCCATATATGCAGTCGACCCGTGATGTCCTCAACTACCAGCTTGTCACTTCGTGGGGCAATACTCAGATTCAAAAGGGGGTGGCCAGCAATTTTTTCTGTCAGCAAATGACGGAATGCAGTGGTATGAAAGACCGACACCTGACCAGCATCATCCGTGACCAGGAATCCCTTGCGCAATCTTTCGGTGTAGATGCCAGTGATACTTTCAGAACCGCTACTGAACTTCCTGATTTCAGTCAGATGCTGATTACCGCCTTCGTCACGCACCAGGAACAACTGGTGAATATTTCCCTGATCGTCACCGAGCAGGACCGATATGCTGCCGATCAGAAATTCAAACGCGGTCGGCCGACTGGCGGGATCCAGAGGCTGAACATCTTCGACATGTACCGGTTTATCTGCAGAACGGATATCGTAAAATGAGATCACACCCTTATCGTTCAGCAAATACAACCATTGCCTTTCCGGTGATAACAATGCCCCGATCAGCTGATCGAAATACGGAAGGGATATTCGACTGGTTAACTCCAGCTCTACCTCATCTTCATCCAGGAACGAAGACAGTTTTGCATAGTCGATGAGGCTCGGCCCGTCTTTTGTATACGCAAAGATGGTCAGCCCGTCCTCATTGTCGCCAACGGCAAAGTGAGTAACTGCCTGGCGGCCAATCCCGAGATCGATAGGCTGATCGCCATAGGGAAAGCTGATCCGGGGAATGATGGTCCTGTGATCGTCATCGTATTTCAGGGCATAGCCGTGGCGAAAGACTAGAATCTGTCCGGTATCCAGGCCGAGTGCGACAACGTTATTTTCTATATCAATGTGTTTCCAGCTGGTTATCCGTGCGTCGAGACCCGCCAGAAGATCATATTTTTGGACCGTGGAGCCGGTGTCCGTAAAAAAGAAATGCGCGATACCGCTCGTATCCAGGCGCATTGAAATCTCGGCCTGCTCTTCTGTCGAGTAAAGCAAGGTGTCACCACCTGCCTTATCCGCCAAAGAATAATTTGAGACCGGATACACGGCAGCACCCTTGAACAGCGGAAAGACCACCGCAAACAAAAATACGAATATAAGAATGATCGAACCGATAACAGCAATACCTCCTGCGCCCACCATGTGGCGGGCAAGGAAGTCCCGTACGGATCGACGTTTCCACAGCGACCGGTTGAATTCAAGCGCCTCAGGAAGCAGTGAATTGGTGGAACTTTTGTCCTGTGGCATGAATCTGGCTCGCCGGGTTCGTTATGGATGTTGGTCAGTAAAAATTAAAAAAGGCCCTGCTGTAACAGGGCCTCTATTCCGATTGCAGGCCTGAGTTCCAGTCCTGCGCCTAGGTCACCCCAGGCTTATTATTATCCAAAAGCAATTCCATTGTCAGAGCCCAAGAGAGGACAGCGCCTTGCTTGCGACCTTGGATGGCAACGGGATATACCCGTCCTTGACCACCACTTTCTGACCCTGGGTCGCCAGTACCATCTT
Source organism: Gammaproteobacteria bacterium (assembly GCA_965214675.1). Lineage (GTDB taxonomy): Bacteria > Pseudomonadota > Gammaproteobacteria > UBA4575 > UBA4575 > WTFY01. Next base: position 1,736,192 of record OZ243969.1, on the reverse strand, counting down.
GATGAACTCGCCCTCAAGAGGTGTTAGCGCCTTGCCGGGTGCCTTATTCACATAGACATAGAGGAAACGTGCTAGCGGGTACTTGCCGGAGATGGCATTATCCGGCGTAGCTTCAACCTTTTCCGGTTCAGCAGTTTTTGAAAGCGGTACTGCACGCACTCCGGAGGTCTTGTATCCGATTCCGGAGTAACCCACACCATTCAGCGAGGATGACACGGACTGGACCACAGAAGCGGATCCCGGCTGCTCGTTCACCGTGGATTTGTAGTCACCTTTGCAAAGGGCTTTCTTTTTGAAGTAGCCGTAGGTACCTGAAACGGAATTGCGGCCAAACAGTTGAATGTCACGCTTGGTCCAGCCACCTTGCAGGCCAAGATCACCCCAGGTAGTCAGATCAGCACTGCCGCCACACTTGCGGGTACTGGAAAAAATTGCATCCACATCGGCAATGGACATGCCCTTGATCGGATTATCCTTGTGGACATAGACCGCCAAGGCATCGATTGCAACCGGTACTGGGGTCGGCTTGTAGCCAAACTTTTTCTCGAATGCTGCAAGTTCCTTGTCCTTCATCTTGCGACTCATTGGGCCAAGGTTTGACGTGCCTTCAGTCAGCGCAGGTGGGGCTGTTGAAGAACCTGCTGCCTGGACCTGGATGTTCACGTTAGGATAAAAACGCTTGTATTCTTCCGCCCAGAGCGTCATTAAATTTGCCAGAGTATCCGATCCAACACTCGACAAATTTCCAGAGACACCGCTGGTAGCAGCATACTTCCCTAGCTTGGGATCAACCTTGACTTCTGCTGATACAGACATGGTCAGCAAAAGCAAGAAGGCTATCAGCAGTGCATTACACTTACCAATGAATGTGTACATTTATAACTCCTTCGGTTATAGAATTGTGATGGTTATACCTGCACAATCTTGGAATGCCCGTGTTACAAGCATATGGGCAAAGTATTACAGTTTTGTGAACCCTTCTAGCCCTTACCAGGCCACTGGTTTATTGGTCTTCCAGAAGCAGTCGGTGAGCGGGAAAACTGCAAGTGAAGCACGAACCCTGGCCTAGCTCGCTACTGATCATCAGGCGGCCCTCATGCCGTTCAACCACATGCTTGACAATCGACAGTCCCAAACCCGTCCCGCCTTTCTCGCGTGAACGACCGGCATCCACCCGGTAGAACCTTTCTGTCAGCCGTTCAATGTGTTCCGGAGCAATCCCTTGTCCCGTATCAGTTACACTCAATTCGGCCGAATCCTGATCCGCCATTTTCCAGCTGACCTGTACCGATGTGCCTGACTCGGTATGCTTGATGGCATTGTTGACCAGATTGGAGATCACGCTGTGAATTTCCTGCAGGTCACCTTTCAAACTTGCGCCCGTCTCAATTTGTGTCTGGATGCCGTGCTGATTGATGGTGGTGGACAGCCCCGCCTCCTTGACCACCTCCATGATGATGGAAGCTACCGGTATGACTTCAGATTCCTTGGTTACCAAGGCAGTGGACTCGATGCGTGAAAGTGCCAACAGATCCTCCACCAGTTGCTTCATGCGCTGGGCCTGAAGCTCTGCGGAATGAGTTGCGGTCTTGCATTCCTCAGGAAGCTTTGGATGCCCCGATAGCGTTTCCAGGTAACCGAGTATTACCGTCAAAGGAGTACGTAATTCATGCGAGGCGTTGGAAATGAAACTGCGCCGCATTTCATGAATCCGCGCAGTTTGCGACATATCCTGTGCAATTAGCACCAGCCGGTCTTCACCAAAAGGAATGATGCGAATACTTAATTCCTTGTCACCAATGGACGTTGCCTGAACCTCAAGTGGCTCGTCGAACTTGCCAGTAGAGAAGTATTCGGTGAACGAGGGATCCCTGAATAGCTGCGTAATCCTTGAATGAGTATCGCTGTCTGGATTGATACGTAAAAGATTGTCGGCTGCCTCGTTGGAGGACTGGATTTCACCGGAGGGCTTGAGCACAATCACGGCATCCGGAAGTGCGTTAGCCATCTCGTTAAACTGACTGACTAGCTTTTCCAGTGAATTTTGCCGGGTGCTGTTTTGTCTTTGCAGGTCTGCAACTGCAGACACCAGCTGGTCGGCGATCCCAATGAATTCCGGAGCATTGTCGGCAGGGGCGCCGCTGTCAAACCATTTTTTCAGAGTGATCATCTGGCCTGCTGTCCACAGGCCATATGCAATCAGGCCAATGATGAAAAACATCACCATGTAGCCACTGACCACGCCCGCGACAGTGCACGGTATAAATACGATCAGTGCGCGGTTAAGTTCTGATAACCATGCACTGGAGGACATTATTTTTTGGCTGAGAGCCGGTATCCGTAGCCGCGCACGGTCTGGATCATGTGGGCACAGTCCAGAGGTTTAAGCAATTTTCTCAAGCGCACAATGTGCACATCCACGGTTCGCTCCTCCACGTACATGTTACGGCCCCATACGTAGTCCAGCAACTGGGCACGGGAATAGACCCGATCAGGGTGAGTCATGAAAAACTCAAGCAAGCGAAACTCCGTCGGACCCAAGTTGATCGTCTCTTCATGCACATAGACCCGATGGGCCTTCGAATCCAGCCTGATAGGGCCAATGTTGACCTGATCCTCAATGGCACCCGAACTCCTTCGCAGTACGGCGCGGATTCGGGCGGACAATTCCTTCACCGAAAACGGCTTGAGAATGTAGTCATCTGCTCCTGAATCCAGACCATCCACCCGAGCCCGTTCCTCAACTTTTGCAGTCAGCATGATCACGGGGATTTCCTGCGTGGACTCACTGCGCTTCCAGCGGCGCAACAACTCCAGCCCGCTGACGTTGGGCAGCATCCAGTCAAGCAGGATCAGATCAGGCAAGTGCTCGGCCATTCTGGCCTCGGCAGCACTGCTGTCCTCGGCCTCATCAATTACATAGCCTCCCTGACTCAGGGCAAAGGTGACCATCTCACGGATGGCAGGCTCATCTTCCACCAGCAGAATCCTCTTGCCGTTCATTGGCTGGCTCTCGATCTGGTAGTTTGGCGAGGCCTCGAGCGTACTTTGGTTTTGCATAAAAATCGACCTGATTTCAAAAGTAACGCCTCATTATTTTTAAATTTTGTTACACGGCTATTACACCGGCACAGGAAATTTGCTTAATTTGTAAAATTTATGACCAAACCAGACGAGGGTGCTGAGTACGGCCCCGAAGCATTTGTGGCCCATCCAAATTTGCGGGGTTACAAGAAATCAGTGTGCAGGATGCCTGTCAATACGTAACAAAACTATAACAATATTTTCACATTCTTTTCATACCAAATACATACGATTGAGCGACTCTCAAATTCGAATTAGACCAATTGGTATTACTCATGAAAAATAGGGAGGCTATATCGTGAGACACACAGTACGTTTTCTTGGCCTGGTTAGCCTGGTCACCGCATTCTGCTGGAGTTCAGCAGCATTTGCAGGGGCCGTTACCTCCAAGGAAGAAATCAAAATCAGCACCACAGGTGGTGGGATCAAAATCAAGTCGAACAATGGCAACAGCTTCGCCATCGGCGGGCGCATCATGTACGACTATGACAGTTTCGACGGTCTGTGGAACTATGCAGACAGTGGAGATGACGACACGGCGTCTGAATCCGAGTTTCGCCGCACACGTGTCACCCTGAAAGGCACCTCCGGCAAGAGCTGGGCCTACAAGATGACAATTGACATCGACGAAGGTGAAGCCGAAGTAGACACCGGGTACATTGCCTACAGGGGCCTTGGGCTTGGAAAGCTCATGGTCGGCCGTTTCAAGGCACCTTTCGGACTTGAAGAACTGACCAGTTCCAAGTGGATCAGCACCATTGAACGATCTCCAACGCCGGAACTTGGCTTCCTGAGTGGGAAACCTTCTTTTCAGGCTGCACTCCACGGCCATGGAGGCCCGTTGTTCTGGCAGCTGGCAGTCATCGATGAGGACCAAGAGGATGATGATGGCAGTGATGCCTACAGCATGGCCGCAAGGGTTGGGGCACACATGCCCATTGGTGAAGGCAGCTTCATGCATCTCGCCGGATCGTTTGCCTCCCGCGATTTCGGTGATGATGCTACGCACCGTTTCCGAACACGTCTTGGCGTACATACCATTAGCTCAAGACCAATTGATGTAAAAGACATTGGCGTCGATGATGCCGACCAGTTCGGTCTGGAGGGTGCCATTGTGATGGGACCACTTTCGTTGCAGGGTGAGTACCGACAGGCGGACTTTGATGCCGGTGATGGAGGTACTCCTTCTGATGTTGACGTAGAGGGATCTTATATCCAAGCGAGTTACATCCTTACTGGTGAATCCCGTGGTTACAAGGGCAAGGCTGGCAAGTTCGACAAGGTTAAGCCCAAGGGTCCTATGGGTGCCTGGGAACTGGTGGCCAAGTACGAGGACGGCGAGCTTGATATTCAAACCGAAGCAGAAGAAACCGAGTACGAGTTGCTGACCCTGGGTCTCAACTGGTATGCCAACAAGAACGTCAAGTTTATGCTGAACTACCTAGATGCAGATACGGATCATGCGAACAAAGCTGGTGATGAAGAGGACGGACAGGCAATGTCTTTCCGAGCCCAGTACGTGTTCTGAATGACACTTGACGTTACTCTGATGTGTGGAAAAGGCCGTCTCTTGCAGACGGCCTTTTTGTTTCAAGTTGATTGCCTATGAAATCTCTACGACTATTTATCACGATCTCCGCACTATTCTTGTTTCATCCCACGCTGATCCTTGCAGCACAAAGTGTAATTCTCGAGACGGTTGGCATCTATAACTTCCAGGATCTGAGCAAGAAAACGGAAATCATCAGTATCCAGAAATCATCCCAACGTATGGCAGTGTCCTGCAGCTCGAAAGGCATCGTCGATATCCTCTCCATTACTACTCCTTCCAAACCCCATTTTCTGCATCGATTCAGGGTCACGGATGACAGGGAGATCAGTTCAGTCGCCTTCCATCCGACGGAAAACATTTTTGCAGTAGCCGTCATTCACCCGGATCCATTTTCTGCAGGTTCTGTACAGATTCATAATGCTGATACCGGGGAACTCCTGACAACCTTGGCAGCTGGTATACACCCGGACAGCCTGGTATTCAGTCCAAACGGTATGTACCTGGTAGCAGCCAACGAGGGCGAAGCCTACCGATATGCAGGCAGGTATTACGAATCCCCCGAGGGTAGTGTGACCCATGTATCCTTTGAAGACGATCTACAAAATCCCATCGTTACCCAGATTCAGCTACAGGACTACACACACATCGAGGGAATGCTGCACCGATCGCATGCCCGCACATTTCCAAGAAACGTGATAGGCGGAAACAGCGATGAGGAATCCGAAGTACCAATCAAGGACAACACCCCGGCCAACACGGAGCCGGAGTACGTGGCCTTTGCCCCGGACAGTTCCAGGGCATTTGTTTCGTTGCAGGAAAACAACGGTATTTTGGTAATTGATTTGACAACTGCAACAATCGAGAACGTGTTCGGTCTTGGAATGACAGAACATCTGGCTGATATCCGTGACGATGGGCAGGTGAAATTCAACAAAAAGCTCTGGGCACTACGAGAGCCTGACGGGATTGCGGTCAGTCCTGATGGAAGGTTTGTGCTGACTGCAGACGAAGGGGATACGGACCCCAAGGCTTCCAAGGTGTTGGGCAGGAAACCTGCCGGCGGAGGGCGGACACTCAGTGTATTTGATGCGACGACCGGTACATTGGTTTCGGACACCGGCAATCAGCTGGACCAGATGGCCCATGCAGCAGGGCTATATCCGGATGGGCGCAGCGACAACAAGGGCTCGGAGCCGGAAAGTGTGGTCGGTTTTGAGATCGCGGGTGATTTGTATGCCGCCGTAGCCCTAGAGCGCGCAAATGCGATCGCCCTGGTCGCCCTGGCTGAACCCGAACATCCCAAAGTGCTCAGTGTGGAGCCAGTTGGACCGGAAGCTGGTTCAGGGACCCAGTACGCGCCAGAGGGATTGGCTCATTATGAGCAGGATGGACAGCATTACATTTACAGCGCCAATGAGAAAAGTGGCACCCTGACCGTGATGCAAATCAGGACTTCTGAGCAGTAATTAGGGGCTTACTGCAATACCACGTGGAAAACCTGCTCCAGCAGCTTCTGGTTTTCAAAGAAAATATAAAACCGGTACTCGCCTGGGACCAGTTCATACTGTTCGACAAACTCAAAGGCCATGGTATGGGTGTAGTCCAGCGTGGATTCCTCTTGCAGTATTTCAATCTTGTCGATGTACTCACCGGTGCTGGGATTGACCATGGTCGGCACGTGGTAGATCAGATGCAGTGTAGGCTCACCGACAAACCCCCCTCGGGACAGCCAGTAACGAACCCCGAATTTGGTTCCCAGCCGGGCTGGAATCATGGTCACGGGCTCCAGCGGCCCTTCGCTAGTCACCGCACGATCACCTTCCTTGAACTCCTCCATGCCACGCGAGAATATCCCGTACTCGAAATCGTAGATGATGCGCTGCTCGTCTGCCAAGACCAGGCCTGCAGCCAGAAATATCAGAAATAAAACCGGTTTCAATTTAGTCACACTGGCATCCATTGCCTACTGAGAAGCAGGTAACAATTTTACCATGAGGCATGTATGTTGACGCATATATTTTTCTGACTCTCACTTGGTTCACCAACATGGCAGGTTCACCCCACACAGGACTCAAGCGCCTACTCAGTGCAATTTCCAACAGTATGGCTGGTCTTCATGCTGCATGGAAAAACGAAGAGGCCTTCAGGCAGGAAGTGCTTCTTGCCATCGTACTGTTTCCCGCCGCCTTCTGGCTTGGTGAGAACAGCGTGCAGATCGCCCTGCTGGTAGTATCCGTTTTGATCGTCTTGATTGTTGAGTTACTCAATACCTGTGTTGAAGTGACCATCGATCGCATCGGCAGTGAATATCATGAGCTTTCCAAACGTGCCAAGGATATCGGCTCGGCCGCCGTCGGCATCAGCCTGGTGGCACTGCTTGCGGTCTGGGGGGTGATCGCCTATGCGAGGTTCTTCGGGTAGGACGACTCATGAACTTGCTGTTCCCCGATGCCCGGCTGCACGGGACTCGGAGCATCGCGTATAATTCATGCAGTGAATAACACCGTGGAAGCAAGACGTGGACGAGCAGAATTTTGGACTGGCCGAAAACTACATTAACCGTGAGCTCAGCCTGCTGAAATTCAATTCGCGTGTACTGCAACAGGCACGCGACCCTTCGGCTCCGCTGCTTGAGCGGCTCAAGTTCCTTTGCATATCGTGTACCAATCTGGACGAGTTCTTTGAAATCCGCGTGGGCGGCGTCAAGCAGCAGATTGACCTGGACATCGCGCACATTGCCGCAGACGGGATTGCTACGCGCGAACTTCTAAAGCAGATACACACGGAAGCTTCCGAGCTCGTGGATGAGCAGTACCGGGTTTTCAATGAAGAGCTCAAGCCCGAACTTGATGAGCAGAATATTCGATTTGTTGCACGCGAGCAGTGGACACCGGAACAAAGCCTCTGGCTGCGACAGTATTTCCTGGATGAAGTCGAACCGGTATTGAGCCCACTTGGCCTCGATCCGGCCCACCCTTTCCCACGCATCATCAACAAGGCGCTTAATTTCATTGTTCAGCTGGAAGGTCTGGATGCGTTCGGGCGCAAGGGAGAATATGCCATTGTACAGGCGCCACGATCCCTGCCTCGATTGATTCGCCTGCCGGATAAAATCAATGAGGAAGAGGGTGAAAATTATGTTTTCCTGTCCTCGGTTATGCATGCCTTCGTCAATGAGTTGTTCGAAGGCCTGAATGTCAAAGGCAGTTACCAGTTCAGGTTGACACGCAACAGCGACCTGTTTCTGGATGATGAGGAAATTGATGATCTGATGCGTGCCCTGGAAGGCGAGTTGGCTTCGCGTCGCTACGGGGATGCCGTCCGCCTTGAGGTCGCCAACAATTGTCCGGAAGAGCTTGTGTCTTATCTGCTGCAACAGTTTTCACTGACTGCAGTCGACGTGTACCGTGTAAACGGACCAGTGAATCTGAACCGCCTCAGTCAGGCCTGTGACCTGGTTGAGCGCTCGGACCTGAAGTATCCCCCTTTTACGGCAGGCTTTCCGCGAACGTTCAGCCATAACATCAATCTGTTTGCCCAGATCAGGCAGGGCGACATCCTGCTGCACCACCCGTACCAGTCTTTTGTACCGGTCATTGATTTTGTGCGACAAGCCGCGAAGGACCCCAAGGTTCTGGCCATCAAGCAGACCCTGTACCGGACGGGGCCGGACTCACCCATCGTCGACAACCTGGTAAAGGCGGCGCGGGCCGGTAAGGAGGTCACCGTGGTCATTGAACTCATGGCACGCTTTGATGAGGCTGCGAATATCTCCCTTGCAAACCGTCTGCAAAAAGCCGGGGCGCATGTCGTTTATGGAATTGTGGGCAAAAAAACACATGGCAAGATGATTCTGATTGTTCGCCGGGAAAAGGATGGCCTGCGGCGCTACGCCCATTTTGGCACGGGCAACTATCATGAGAAGACGACCCGTTTATATACGGACTACGGCATGTTCACCTGTGATACCGAGCTGACCGCGGACGCCCATGAAATCTTTCTTGAGCTGACCAGTTTCACCAAGGTTCCAAGCCTGAACACGGTCTTGCAGGCGCCGTTTACCCTGTACAATTTGCTCATCGAACTGATCGACACCGAAATCGAACATGCCAAAGAGGGTCATCCTGCCCGTATCATTGCGAAATTCAACTCGCTGGTTGAGCCCCAGATTATCCAGGCCCTGTATCGTGCCTCGGGTTCCGGCGTAAAAATACAACTGATCGTGCGAGGCATATGTTGCTTGAGACCCGGGCTTGCGGGCATATCCGAGAACATCGAAGTACGCTCCATCGTGGGGCGATTTCTGGAGCACACGCGCGCCTGCTACTTTCATAACAACGGTGACCCCAAGGTCTTTTGCTCAAGTGCCGACTGGATGGATCGAAACTTCTTCCGCCGTGTGGAAGTCTGCTGGCCGATTCGTGACCCGGCCATGCGCAAACGCATCACTGACGAGCTCGAGGTGTATCTGAAAGACAGCCAACAAGCGTGGATACTGCAATCCGACGGCAATTATACTCCTCTTCAAGGACACGAAGCGGACGCTTGCAGCGCACAACAAATGCTTTTGAATCAGCTGGCACGATCCAGCTATTAGCTTTCAGGCTCGGCGATTTTCATGTCGACTCCCAGGATCTCCAGGTAACTCCCTTCCTGCTTGAGTTCAGCAACCGTCAAGGGATTCTTGAGCAGCCATTTATTCGCCAGTGCGATTTCCGCATAGCCTGCATACTTGCGCACCTTGATGGCAGGAATCTTTTTAGGCACCCGGTCACGATTGATCAACACGGCCAATCGCAGGATGACAATCATGTACCTGGCCTGATTCTGCCAGCGGCCTGGCAACAGGTCGACGAGTTCCATACTGATCTTGCGTCGGTGGTTGCCCACCAGGCAGGCGAGCAGGCGCTGTTCGTTCCACGAAAAACCTGGCAGATCGCCATTGTTGAGCACATACGCCCCGTGCCGATGATAGCGCGAATGAGAAATGTCCAGGCCGATCTCATGCAAATCTGCTGCCCATATCAGAAACGGGTAGGCAAGCTCTTTGTCGATCCTGAGGACGCGGGATACTTTTTCCAGCAGCCGTAATGCCGTGGTCTTGATTCTTGCTGAATGCTCGGTGTCCACATGATAACGACGCATCAGGGACAGCACGGTCCGGTCACGCGTGTCATGATGATGGATACGGCCTTCCAGGTCATACAGCAACCCCTCGCGCAGCCCGCCTTCCGAAGCGTTCATTTCCTGTATTTCCAACTCGGAAAATATCGCCTTCAGCACCACCAGGCCACCGGCAAATACCGGTTTGCGCTCCTTGGCCAGAGACTCAAAGTGGACATGCTCCATATTTTTCGCTGTCTGCAAGTCGGTGATCAGTGCCCCGATCCCCCGGTACGTGATGCCGCGATCACTGAACTCGCATTCGCGCATCAACTGGTCGATCGTTCGGATTGTTCCCGCGGTGCCCACCACGTAGTCCCAGCCAAGATTTTTCACAGACGCGATGATGGGCTGTAACTGCAGCTTGGCTTCGATGAGGGCTTTCTTGAACTTTTTCTTCTCCAGGCTGCCATTCACGAAATATTTCTTGCTCATTCCGACACAGCCCATTCGGACACTCTCCATCAGGATGGGTCGACTTTTCTCCCCGATGATGATCTCGGTGCTTCCCCCGCCGATATCAACCACCAGCCACTTCCCAGGCGGCCCGGTAATGGAATGTATGGTACCGTGGTAAATCAGACGTGCTTCCTCAACTCCGGATATGACCTGGATCGGGTGTCCAAGCGCCTCTTCGGCACGCTGTATGAATTCAGGACTGTTCTTGGCCAGACGAAAGGTATTGGTACCCACCACGCGCACGGAATCAGCATGCATTTCCTGCATACGCTGACCAAACCTCTGTAAACATTGAATGGCGCGGGACTGCGCTTCCTCGGAAATCTTGCCTGAGGCATCCAGGCCTGCACCGAGGCGAACCATTTCCCGAATCCGGTCGATGACTTTCAGCTGCCCATGATGATCATGGGCCACCACCATGTGAAAGCTGTTGGAGCCCAGATCCACTGCAGCAATGACAGAGGAAATTTCAGGCGACGGGTCCTCAGAATACGGGACGGGAGAAATCGCTTCCATATACACCGCCTAGCGTATCAAATGAATGCCCTTGGACCCAACAAATTTTGTTCCGAGTGCATGAATTGCAATGGGCCCAAAGAAGGTCTGCGGTCTTTGCTGATTCGATGAACACCCGGCTCCAGATCGGGCCTCGCCCGTTCAGGACGGCACGGAATGCATCCAAGCTGGCAATTCGGAGGGTTGGCTTTTATTCTGCCCGACTGCCGGACGGTGCTGAACTGCTAATATCGGAGCACTGGCTGTAGGCTTGCGGGTTCGCATGCGCCGGGTATCTTCCTTGCTTGGGGCGGTAACAATGGCCCATAGGGATAGCCATTCCTATCCAGATAAGGCCTATGGTCGTCGCAGCAATAATTATATATGATAGCGCCCCCCTCGTTATTAATGATGGAAACACAACGAAGTCCTCAGCCTGCTTTTCCCAGTCAACCTGTCGGCAGCACCCCGATTGCTGCACTTGAAAGTCGCAACCGGTCGGGATTCAAAGCTTAACCTTACTCGAGTCACTCAAGGAAATTTAGAAAATGAAGATTGGTGTCCCTAATGAAATCCACAAAGATGAACATCGCGTAGCTCTGACGCCGGATACTGCAGGCCGCCTGCAGAAACTCGGCTATGAGTGTGCGATCGAGGCAGGCGCAGGTGCACGTGCCAAATTCACTGACGATGCCTATCGGGATGCCGGGGTCACCATCGTCTCGGATACCAGACAGCTGTGGGCCGAGTCGGACATCATATTCAAGGTACGCGCGCCGGAACAGAACGAAGAACTGGGCATCCATGAGACCGAATTGCTGCGTGAAGGCGGAACACTGATCAGCTTTATCTGGCCGGCACAGAATGAAGCCCTGATGGAACAACTGAAGGCCCGTAAGGCAACCGTCCTGGCCATGGACTCCGTACCCAGAATTTCCAGGGCCCAAAAACTGGATGCCCTGTCTTCAATGGCCAATATTGCAGGCTACCGAGCAGTGATCGAGGCATCCAATCATTTTGGACGATTTTTCACAGGCCAGATTACAGCGGCAGGCAAGGTGCCGCCGGCCAAGGTCATGGTCATTGGTGCAGGGGTAGCGGGCCTCGCTGCCGTCGGTACAGCCAACGGACTTGGCGCCATCGTGCGTGCATTTGATACGCGCCCGGAAGTGAAACAGCAGGTGGAAAGCATGGGTGCGCACTTCCTCGAACTCGAATTTGAAGAGGAAGAAAGCGGCGGTACGGCGGGCGGCTATGCCAAGGTCATGAGCAAGGAGTTCATCGAAGCCGAGATGGCCCTGTTCAGAGAGCAGGCTAAAGAAGTGGACATCATCATCACTACGGCCCTGATCCCAGGCAAACCTGCACCGAAGCTGATACTGGAAGACATGGTCGAGATGATGAAGGAAGGCAGTGTTGTAGTGGACCTGGCGGCCGAGCAAGGCGGGAACTGCGAACTGACCAGCCCGGGTGAGGTCGTGGTCAGACATGGCGTAACACTGATTGGCTACATGGATTTGCCCAGCCGGCTGCCGACCCAGTCCAGCCAGCTGTATGGTTCAAACCTGTGCCACCTCATGAGTGACATGACCCCGGAAAAGGACGGTAACCTGGTGGTTGACATGGAGGATGATGTGATTCGTGGAACAACGGTCATCCATCAGGGAGAGATTACGTGGCCACCACCCCCCCTCTCAGTATCGGCTGCACCCGCAAAAGCACCGGCTGCCGAACCGGTTGCAGAGCCACCCGCGAAGAAGAAAAGTGGCGTCAAGGTTGCCTTAACCCTGGCAGCAGCAGCGTTCACCCTGTGGGGACTGGGCAATTATGCCCCTGCCGAATTCATGCAACATTTCACCGTATTCGTGCTGTCCTGCTTCATCGGATACTGGGTGGTCTGGAATGTGACTCCTGCACTGCACACACCACTGATGAGTGTAACCAATGCCATCAGCAGCGTGATCATCATTGGTGCACTGCTACAGATCGGAAGCAGCAGCGGGCTGATCGTGGTCTTGGCGACCATCTCCGTGCTGATCGCCTCGATTAACATCGGCGGCGGATTTTTTGTCACGCAGCGCATGCTGCAGATGTTCCGTAAAGAAGAGTAAGGGAGAGCCATTCAATGAATCTACAGCTATTAACTGCCTCATACCTCGCGGCTGGCGCTCTCTTTATCCTGAGTCTGAACGGCTTGAGCCACCAGGAGACCGCACGACGCGGAAATCTCTTCGGCATGCTGGGTATGGCGATTGCCGTCGTGGCAACCATTCTTAGCGGACAGGTCGGCGGCTTCGAAAAACTGTTCCCTGCCATGATCATCGGCGGGCTGATCGGCGCATTTATTGCATCGCGCGTCGAGATGACACAAATGCCGGAACTGGTTGCGATCCTGCACAGTTTCGTTGGACTGGCGGCTGTGCTGGTCGGGGTGTCCAGCTACCTGGACCCCAATGCCCACTTGGTCGGGGCTGAAAAAGTCATTCATGAAGTCGAGGTCTTTGTCGGTGTCTTTATCGGTGCCATCACCTTTACCGGATCGGTGATCGCCTTCGGAAAACTGAAAGGAATCATCAGCGGCAAACCCCTGATGCTGCCGGGACGACACTGGATGAATCTGGTGGCCTTGCTGGCCTGTGTGTATTTTGGTTATGTATTCCTGGGTTCGGAATCACACACGGCGGGGCTCGTTCCCCTGCTGGTGATGACGCTCATCGCATTTGTCATCGGCGTACACCTGATCATGGCGATTGGCGGTGCCGATATGCCAGTAGTCGTCTCCATGCTGAACAGTTATTCCGGGTGGGCAGCGGCTGCCACCGGCTTCATGCTGGGCAACACGGCCCTGATCATTGTTGGATCCCTGGTTGGCTCCAGCGGTGCAATCCTGAGCTACATCATGTGCCGCGCAATGAACCGAAAGTTCCTTGCCGTTATCCTGGGGGGCTTTGGCACTTCTTCTGGAACCGCTGTTGATACCGAAGAAGGAGAAGTCACCTCAACCAGTGCCGAGGAAGTGGCATTGGTTCTGAAGGATGCCAGCAGAGTGATCTTCGTACCCGGCTATGGAATGGCCGTGGCGCAGGCCCAGCAAATCGTCAGTGAGATTACCAAGAAACTGCGTTCGAAAGGCGTTGAAGTTCGCTTTGGCATTCATCCGGTTGCAGGGCGTCTGCCTGGCCACATGAATGTACTTCTTGCGGAAGCCAAGGTTCCCTACGACATCGTGCTGGAGATGGATGAACTCAATGATGACTTCCCTGACACGGATGTATCCCTGGTGATTGGTGCAAACGACATCGTGAATCCCAGCGCACAAACCGACCCGAACAGCCCGATTGCAGGAATGCCGGTGCTGGAAGTATGGAAAGCGAAAACCTGTGTGGTCCTCAAGCGCAGCATGGCTTCCGGATATGCTGGAGTCGATAACCCGCTGTTCTTCCATGACTCAACAGAAATGCTGTTCGGTGATGCCAAGGATAGTATGTCCGCTGTACTGGCGCACCTGGATTAATACGTGCCATTGTGTATTCCGGGGCAACCCGGATACATTGGGCGGCATTGAAGGCGGATGACCCTTACAGCTGGGTAGTCAACCAGGCTGTCTTACCGTGCCCGGCCAACAGCGAGGGAATCAGGTGCCTCTCGATTGACGGGCTGCCTTCGCAAGGGCGCGGAGAATCGAATCGATCCCTCATCAAACCTTAGCCAAGGGTTCACATAATCTTAACCCTACTCCCCTAACCTGATTCTCGTACTCATTATGTGCGAGAAGTAATGGCAATCACCTACAAACTTGAAAATCAGCGGGTTACCTTTAACTGGGACAAGCAGGCGAACCTATGGACCGTAAAAAGTGATGACATTGAAGATCTGAACCTTGAAGCCAAAAGCTTCAACTCGATTCTGAAAATGCTGAAAAACAAGCATCCGGAGCTCAGTACCTCCATACGCGTCTTTTTTCCGGACTCAGCCAACGCGTGACGTGACCCGATAATGGTCGGAGTGAGAGGATTCGAACCTCCGACCCCTGCCTCCCGAAGACAGTGCTCTACCAAGCTGAGCTACACTCCGCTATCCGTACATATATCGTGCCCGACTCCTGCAAGTTCTTCCTATTCTGTTAGCACACTCCTCATCCCCTGTGATTGCCGGTGCCAGATTGAGATTCCCTAGGATGTGCGGGAAATAGCAAATCTGGTCAGGTCGGTCAATGCCGACCGGTACTTATTGTCTGGCAGCTTTTCAATATGTTGGCGCGCAATCAGGGCCTGCTCCTTGGCTGCATTCAAGGTATGCTCAATTGCTCCGGTCTCCTCAATCGCTTTCATGACTTCCTGCATGTGCTGCTTGCCACCCTGAATGATAGCCTCCCGGATCAATTCGGCAGTAGTGGCGTCACTGTTTCTCAGCGCATGGATAAGCGGTAAAGTAGGCCTGCCCTCGGTCAGATCATCGCCCAGATTTTTCCCCATCTCCTCAGGCGAGGACTGGTAATCAAGTGCGTCGTCCTTGAGTTGGAATGCAGTGCCAATATGTACCCCGTAATTTGCACAGGCCTCTTCAATCTCGGGCGGCTGCCCTGCCAGAACGGCCCCAAGCTGGCAGGCGGCTTCAAACAGTTTTGCGGTTTTGGACTGTATCACAATCATGTAATGCTCTTCCGATGAGTCCGGGTCATTGGAATTGAGAAGCTGCATGACTTCGCCCTCGGCTATCGTGTTGGATGCCCGTGCCAGAATCTCCATGACACGCATCTCACCGACCTCCACCATCATCTCGAATGAACGAGAGAACAGGAAATCTCCTACCAGGATACTCGATTCATTACCCCAGATAAGATTGGCCGTTTCGTGACCACGGCGCATGCTGGAGCTGTCCACCACGTCATCGTGTAACAAGGTTGCGGTATGGATAAATTCAGTGATGGCTGCAACCAGGTGATGCTTGTCGCCTGTATAGCTGCAGGCCCGTGCACTCAACAAGGCAAGCAACGGACGGATTCGCTTGCCGCCACTTTCAAGAATATAGTTGATGATCTGGCAAATCAGGGTGATGTCGGAATGCAGGTATCGTCGAATCACGGCATTCACACCCTCCATGTCGTCCGCTACCAGACTCTGTACCCGCTTGAAATCCATACGGCATTTTACCTGTTCTCGCTTTGCGCGGTGCGGGTTTTAGGACCAAAGCGGCCCCACAACGCTGTTTTGATTGACCCTTGCCAGTCCGCTCGCTAGAATTGCGCCTCTTTTCAACCCATTTCCGGAGAATTCCAGGTGTATGCCGTGATTGCCACTGGTGGCAAACAGTATCTTGTTCATAAAGGTGACCAGATCAAGGTGGAAACACTGGAGCTGGATCCCGGCAAGAAAGTCGAGTTTGATCAGGTACTTCTACTGGCGGATGGAGATGATGTTTCCATTGGCACGCCGTATGTCGATGGTGGTAAAGTTACTGCTGAGGTCCAGCTCAATGCCAGGGCCAAGAAAATTGATATCATCAAGTTCAAACGCAGAAAGCAATACATGAGACGAATGGGTCACAGGCAACACTACACACAACTTAAAATTACGGATATTTCGAAATAGGGGTCGACGATGGCACACAAAAAAGCAGGCGGCAGCACCCGCAACGGACGCGATTCCCAGTCCAAGCGTCTCGGAATCAAATGTTACGGCGGACAACAGGTACCTGCCGGGAGCATTATCGTGCGCCAGCGGGGTACCCGTTTCCACGCAGGTGACAATGTAGGACGAGGCAAAGACGACACCCTGTATGCAAAACAGAATGGCCAGGTCGTGTTTGAAACCAAGGGACCCAAAAACAGAAAGTTTGTACGCATTGATGCCATACACTGATCTGTCCGGATTGCCGGTTTGAACGCAAAGCCCCGCATTGACGGGGCTTTTTTGACTCTGGGCACGACACATCATGAAGTTTGTTGACGAAACGACAATACATGTACAGGCCGGCCATGGGGGAAATGGCTGTCTCAGTTTCCGGAGAGAGCGCTCGATACCGCTGGGAGGACCCGATGGCGGCGATGGTGGAGATGGGGGCCATGTCTACCTGGCCGCCGATAAAAGCCTGAATACCCTTGTTGATTTTCGCCATGTTCGCTCTTTCAAGGCCGAGCGCGGGCAAGACGGCATGGGTAAGAATCGCACCGGTAAGTCAGGCGAGGACAAGATCATCCGCGTGCCCACGGGAACCCTGGTGCGAGATGCTCAAACCAATGAGATCATCGGTGATCTGACAACGCATGGTGAACGTCTTCTGGTTGCCCGTGGAGGAACTCACGGACTCGGAAATACCCGCTTCAAAAGTTCGACACGACGGGCGCCACGCGAAACTACACCGGGCAAGGCCGGCGAGGAACGTAATCTGTACATGGAGCTCAAACTGCTTGCAGATGTGGGCCTGCTGGGACTCCCCAATGCCGGCAAGTCCTCCTTGCTCCGTGCCCTGTCCTCTGCCTCGCCCAAAATTGCCGACTACCCGTTTACGACGCTTTATCCCAACCTGGGTGTTGTGTCCGTTGCACCTCAGAAAAGCTTCGTCGTTGCAGACATCCCTGGACTGATCGAGGGCGCGGCTGAAGGTGTCGGACTGGGTGCACAGTTCTTGCGACATCTTTCGCGCACCGGTCTGTTACTGCATATTCTTGAGTTGTATCCGGCGGATACCAGAGGCGATCCGTGCCAGGATTATTTCTCTGTAACCAATGAATTAAAGCAGTACGATGCCGAGCTGGCTGCCAAGGACCGGTGGCTGGTGTTCAACAAGGTCGACCTGTTCAGTACGGAGGATTACGAGCAGGTGATCGAGAATTGCATATCAAGATTGAAGTGGCAGGGACCCGTGTTTGCCATATCTGCACTGAGCAAGGCGGGAACGCGAGAGTTGAGTAAAAGCATTTATACTTATCTACATGAACAGCAAGCGCAAACAAGCCACCTCAGGTAACCGCTGGGTAGTCAAGGTCGGGAGCTCCCTGGTGACCCAAGACGGTCATGGCTTGAATCAAACCGCCATCTCGGGGCTGGCATCACAAATCGCCTCTCTGGTGAATGCAGGCAAGGAAGTCATTCTGACCTCTTCAGGTGCCATTGCAGAGGGCATGAATCGGCTTTCCTGGCAAAAACGCCCGCGTGCAATCTATGAGTTGCAGGCAGCCGCCGCAGTGGGCCAGATGGGACTGATACAGGCCTATGAGTCCTGTTTGAAGCAACACAACCT
Source organism: Gammaproteobacteria bacterium (assembly GCA_965214675.1). Classification (GTDB taxonomy): domain Bacteria; phylum Pseudomonadota; class Gammaproteobacteria; order UBA4575; family UBA4575; genus WTFY01. The sequence goes on along the minus strand of OZ243969.1, from coordinate 1,718,197 downwards.
GCACAGTGCCCAGGTGCTGCTCACGCATGCCGACCTGCAGGACCGAAAGCGTTATCTGAATGCGCGCACCACCTTGCGCAAGCTGCTGGAGATGAAAATCGTTCCGGTGGTCAACGAAAATGACACCGTCGCCACCGACGAAATCAAGTTCGGGGATAACGATACGTTGGCAGCCCTTGTAAGCAACCTTGTTGAAGCCAGCCTGCTGGTGATCCTGACCGACCAGGAAGGTATTTATGAAAAACCTCCCGGCAATCAGGCAAGCGCTCCCATGGTCAATGAAATATCAGCCAACGATCCGCTGCTGGATCAGGCAGCAGGTCCCAGCGCCAGCGAGACCGGTCGAGGCGGCATGCTCACCAAGGTTTCTGCCGCGCGGATTGCAGCCCGTGCAGGGGCCTCGACGATCATCACCTCCGGAAATACACCGGATATACTGGCCAGGATCGCAGACAACGATCCATGCGGCTCTTTGCTGCTGCCGGATGCCGAACCCCTGGTCGCCCGCAAGCAGTGGATCGCCAATCAACTGTACACTCATGGAGAACTGCTTTTGGATGACGGGGCAAGCGTGGTGATTCGCGAGTCTGGAAAAAGCTTGCTTGCGATCGGAGTGGAAGAGGTCAAGGGAGATTTCGAACGTGGAGAAGTAGTCAGCTGCCTCAATCGTGAAGGACAGGAAATTGCACGTGGGCTGGCAAACTATTCCTCAGAGGAGGCACGCAAACTCAAGGGGAGGCTCAGTACAGAGATCGAAGCCATCCTGGGCTACGTGGATGCACCGGAACTGATACACCGGGACAATCTGGTGATACTTTAAATTGAGGAACGGTATGCAGCCGGCAGTGCCTGACTACATGGCCTTGATGCGTGCGTTCAAACGACTTTTATGGCGCGCAGCCTTGTTGGCATGGATCAGTTTTTTTCCAACAGCCGAGTCGATGCAGGGCTGGGCCAGCTTGAATGCCGCTTCAGCGGATGCCTTATCCCCGGCGTGAATCGATTTGACCACGACCTTGATTCTGGTGCGCAATTCTGTACGTTGACTAACATTGTGCTGGCGGTGCTTGACCGCTTGGCGCACGCGCTTTCTTGCTGAGGAGGTATTGGCCAATGTCTAATCGCTTTCGTTATCTGTTTATGCGTTCGGGCTGCGAACTATGGTAGTAAGATAAATAAATGTCAACCCCTCACTTCTAACCCTGCATTCCAAAATACAAAATGGCTGAGCACCGAGGCTTGTTCAAATCTACGGCCGTAACCGGCGGCATCACTGCCATCTCGAGAGTCTTCGGATATCTCAGGGATGCTGTGATCTTCATATTCCTGGGAGCCACAGGCAGTACCGATGCCTTTTTTGTGGCCTTCCGTATCCCGAATTTCCTGCGGCGTCTTTTTGCCGAGGGTGCATTTTCCCAGGCATTCGTCCCGGTCTTGTCCGAGTACAAGGAACAGCGCTCACAACCTGAACTGCAGGCACTCATCAACCATGTGACCGGAACACTGAGCATAATACTGCTCCTGATCAGCATCCTGGGAGTCGTGCTGGCACCTGTCCTGATCTACATCTTTGCACCAGGCTTTATCGGCGACAGCACGCGTTTTGATCTAGCTACACAGATGCTGCGCATTACGTTCCCTTACATATTGTTCATCTCGCTGACGGCATTGTCAGCCAGTATCCTGAATACCTACAACCGTTTCGCGGTTCCGGCGTTCACACCTGTATTCCTGAACCTTTCATTGATTGCAGCCACCTTGTGGCTGGCACCTGAAATGGAACAACCGGTGGTGGCACTGGCGTGGGGCGTTTTCATTGCAGGCGTCGTGCAGCTGGCTTTCCAGATCCCTTTCTTGTCGGCACTGGGCGTGCTGCCAAAGGTTTCACTGCATGGCGCCAAGGAAGGCGTGTCCAAGATCATACGCTTGATGTTACCCGCCATTTTCGGCTCTTCCGTGGTACAGATCAATTTGCTGATCAACACACTGATTGCCTCGTTCCTGGCAGTCGGCAGCATCAGCTGGCTGTACATTTCAGACCGTTTTGTGGAGCTCCCGCTGGCAATTTTTGGCGTCGCCATGGGCACCATCATCCTGCCCCGTCTGTCCAGGCAATACGTTAACCGTTCCACCCAGGAGTTCAACAGGACGCTCGACTGGGCATTGCGCCTTTCCGTGTTTATCTCCATCCCGGCCATGGTCGGCCTGATCATGCTGGCCAACCCGATTCTGACATCCCTGATCCAGTACCGGGAGTTTACAGCCGCAGACACCCTGATGGCATCCGCCAGTCTAAAAGCCTATGCGCTCGGGCTGCCGGCGTTTATCCTCATCAAGGTGCTCGCACCCGGATTTTATTCACGCCAGGACACCAAGACTCCGGTGAAAATCGGGGTGATCGCCATGTTGTGTAATATCGTTTTAAATCTTGCATTCGTGTGGATTTGGCTGCGATGGGACCTTGCAGCTCCACATGCTGCCTTGGCCCTGGCCACTTCTCTGGCGGCCTACCTCAATGCTGCACTGCTGTTCTACCAGTTGAGAGGATCAGCAGCCCTGCAGCTGCCCGACGGCTGGCTGAAGTATCTGACCCAGGTCATGACCGCGACAGTCGTCATGGGGATTGCACTGCTGTGGATATTACCGGACAGCCTGCAGTGGCTGGACTGGCATGGGGCAGAACGCATTATCGCCTTGCTGGGCTTTATGCTATCGGGGCTAGTGCTGTATATTGGCGCGCTGGCCTTGCTCGGGGTGCGCAAAAATATTTTCGTACTGCAACAGTAAGCGTCGACATGTGTTCACGAACGGGCGCCTGGTATTGAATTTATGCAGCTAACAAGATACCCCAGTACTGGAGGAGGTCACACTGAACCCAGCGTGGCCACTATAGGCAACTTCGATGGCGTGCATCGGGGCCACCGGATTGTTTTGGATAAAGTACTCTCAAAAAGCCGGGCGCTTGGAATTCCGTCCATGGTGATTACGTTTGAGCCATCGGCCAAGGAGTTTTTCCTGGGCAGCCATGCACCCGCGAGACTTACCAATTTCAGGGAAAAGTTTGAACTGATCAAAGACCTTGGAATTGATCATTTCGTATGCCTTTCGTTCAATCGTGCGCTTGCCAGCATGCCACCTGAGACTTTTGTCACGGACATCCTGGATGCAGGCCTGAAAATCAAACACCTGGCGGTAGGGGATAATTTTTGTTTTGGAAAGGACCGCAAGGGGGATTACGGATTACTCAAGCACATGGAAAATGATCTCGGCTTCAGCGTTGAAGATACTGAAAGCTTCATCGTCAATGAAGACCGTGTCAGCAGCTCATCCATCCGGGACTATCTTGCCAATGGCCGACTGGATATTGCGGAGCAGTTGCTTGGGCGCGTGTACAGCATGTCCGGGCGCGTCATCCACGGGGATCGGCGAGGTCAGAGTATCGGTTTTCCAACGGCCAACATCCCGATTAAACGCAGGTTCTCTCCAATCAGCGGCGTATTTGCAACCAAGGTAAGGATCGAGAATGGACCTGAGGCATTAGGGGTGGCAAATGTGGGATACCGCCCCACGGTAGCCGGCACACGAACCCAGATTGAAGTCCATCTGTTCAACTTCTCGCAAATACTCTACGGAAAACATCTCACGGTATTATTCAGCAAGAAGATCAGGGCTGAGCGAAAATTTGATTCGCTTGAAGAACTGAAGAACCAGATCCACCTGGATGCCGAAACTGCGAAAGAACACTTCAAGGCCGCAGCCTGAATCCCGCTGATGAGTAACTACAAAGATACCCTGAACCTGCCCAAGACCGCGTTCCCCATGAGGGGAAACCTGGCCCAGCGAGAACCCAAGATGCTGAAGGAATGGGAACACAGGGACGTTTATCAGCAGATCCGAAAAGCGCGCAGGGGGGCTGAAAAATTCATTTTGCACGACGGCCCGCCTTATGCCAACGGCAACATTCACATCGGCCATGCAGTCAACAAGATCCTCAAAGATATCATTGTAAAAAGTAAAACCCTGGCGGGCTACGACGCGCCCTACGTGCCGGGCTGGGACTGCCATGGCCTGCCCATTGAACACCAGGTTCAGAAAAAGATTGGCAAGGCTGGAACGCGAAAGACTCCGAGTGAATTTCGTGCAGCCTGCCGCGAGTTTGCAAGTAAGCAGATCACCCAACAGCGTGAGGATTTCAAACGGCTTGGAATTTTCGGTGAGTGGAGCAAGCCCTACCGAACCATGGACTTCGAATTTGAGGCCGACATCGTACGGTCCCTTGGCAAGCTGTATGCAAAAGGTCATATCGTCCGGGGCTTCAAGCCGGTCTACTGGAACGTGGTGGACGCTTCGGCACTGGCCGAAACCGAGGTGGAGTATCAAGAGAAAACCTCGCCTGCCATCGATGTGCGGTTTGGCGTAGTTCATGAGGGGGCGTTGGCTGAGCGGGTCGGTACGCTGGCCGGCACGGGGCCCCTATCCGTTGCCATCTGGACGACCACACCCTGGACCCTGCCCGCCAACCAGGCGGTGTGTGTCAATCCCCAGCTGGAGTACATCATTGTGGAGTTCGAAGGCGCACACGGCAAGCAGCGGTTGCTGCTGGCCAAGGCCCTGCTGGATGCCTGTTTGCAGCGTTATGACATCAAGCACCATGCAGTGGTTGGCCAGTGCCGCGGACTGCAACTCGAGCACGTGCACTTGCAGCACCCATTTTATGACAAGTCTGTACCCATCATCCTTGGAGAGCATGTCACGGTCGATACCGGTACGGGTGCCGTGCACACCGCACCGGATCATGGTGTCGAGGATTTCGAGGTGGGCAAAAAATATGGCTTGGAGACTCTGAACCTCGTCGATGATCATGGTGTATTCACAGAACATACCGGTATGTTTGCAGGGGACCATGTTTTCAAAGTCGACCAAAAGATCATTGATGTCCTGATTGACAGGCAAACACTGCTGCATCAGGCCGAACTGCACCACAGCCTGGCACATTGCTGGCGCACCAAAGTCCCGCTGATCTATCGTGCGACACCACAGTGGTTTATCAGCATGCATGCACGTGATCTGCTGAAAACGGTCAACGAACAGATCGAGCACGCCAACTGGATTCCCGAATGGGGCAAGGCACGCATTGCGGGAATGCTGGCCAGCAGCCCGGACTGGTGCATCTCAAGACAGCGGACCTGGGGCGTCCCGATTACCTTTTTCATACACACGGCTACGGAAGAGCCCCATCCGGACACGGTGCGTCTCATCGAGAAAGTGGCACAGAAAATTGAACAGCAGGGTATGGACGCCTGGTATGAACTGGATACGAAAGAGCTGCTGGGTGATGAAAGCGACCACTACAGAAAGGTTACCGATACCCTGGATGTCTGGTTTGATTCGGGCGTGACCCATTATGCTGTGGCGCAGAAAAGACTCGGCGTGGATCTTGAAAACAAGGAGCGTGTCAGCCTGTATCTTGAAGGCTCTGACCAGCATCGCGGCTGGTTTCAGTCTTCTCTTAAGACCTCTGTCGCCATGTACGGAATTGCTCCCTACAAGCAGGTGCTCACGCACGGGTTCACCGTTGATGCAGAAGGCAAGAAAATGTCGAAGTCTCTCGGCAATGTCGTCACACCACAAAAGATTTGCAATGTCCTGGGTGCCGACATTTTGCGTCTTTGGGTAGCCGCTACCGACTACGGTGGTGAACTCAATGTGTCCGACGAGATACTGAGCCGCACCTCGGATGCGTATCGTCGCATCCGCAACACGACCCGTTACCTGTTATCCAACCTGGACGGTTTCGATCCGGCACAGGATCAGGTCTTGCCACGGGACATGGTTGCCCTGGACTACTGGGTCGTACACAAGACCTGGGAGCTTCAGAATCAGATTGTCAGTCTCTACGAACGCTACCAGTTTCATAGAATCTACACCCTGGTCCACAATTTCTGTGTGCTGGAACTCGGCAGTGACTATCTCGACATCGTTAAGGACCGACAGTACACCATGCAGACGGACAGCCGTGCGCGACGGTCAGCACAAACGGCCATGTTCCACATTGCCGAGGCGCTGCTTCGCTGGATAGCGCCGATCCTGAGCTTCACCGCTGAAGAAGCCTGGCAACAACTGCCTGGCGAACGAAGTGATTCAATTTTCGTGCAGACCTGGTATGACCTCGAGGCGTTCAGCAAGCCTGGGGGGATTACCGATGCAGACTGGAAGGGAATACTAGAGACACGCAAGCACATCAGCAGGGCACTGGAGACGCTGCGCAATGAAAAAACAATCGGCTCATCGCTGGATGCAGAGGTAAATATCTGGGATGCTCCCGACTACCTTTCAAAAATAAAAAATGATGAACTGCGTTTCGTTTTCATCACGTCCAGTGCCAGGCTTGTCCAGGATGAACCGGTGCCCAAATCGGCCACCCGAATCGCCGATGCCGATGGCAACGAGTACTCCATCCAGTTACGCAGGTCACCACATCCAAAATGCACTCGCTGCTGGCATTACCGTGAGGATGTAGGACAAGACCCGCAACATCCGGAAATTTGTGTGCGCTGCGTGAACAATTTGCCTGGCGGCTCGGGCGAGTCACGCTGCTATGCTTAAATGGCTATGGCTGAGTATGCTTGTCATACTGGCCGACCAGTTCAGCAAGCAGGCGGCACTGCTGTTTCTGGTTCCGTTTGAGCCCCTTGCCCTGCTGCCCTATTTCAATTTTTCATTGACCTTCAATGAAGGTGCTGCATTCAGTTTCCTCAGTGATGCCGGAGGCTGGCAACGCTGGTTCCTGTCCGCTCTTGCCATAGGAGTCAGTGTATTCATCCTTGCCTGGCTTGGAAAACTCGATGCCCGGGAGAAACTACTGGCTTGCGGGCTTGCGCTGATACTTGGAGGTGCGATCGGCAATGTGATCGATCGTATCCTGTACGGCAAGGTCACGGACTTCATCGACTGGTATTACCATTCCAGCCATGCCTGCCTGCCATTTTTCTATCGCCTGAGCGATGCCACCTGTCACTGGCCGACCTTCAATCTTGCCGACTCGGCGATTCTCCTGGGGGTGGTACTGATCCTGTCACACACCCTGTTCGGCAAACACCCCACGTAACCGGGTCTTGATTAACTGCGAAGCAGTGCCGCTTCCACCTCATCACGTTTTTGTGCGCCTGCCAGGCAGGTAATGATCTCCAAGGCGAAATCCATGGCCGTACCCGGGCCCCGGGAAGTCAGTATGTTGCCATCCTGCTGTACGGCAGCCTCCGTGATCTGGGTGGTTTCCAGCGCCTGCGAATCCAGTGCTCCCGGGTAGGCGGTCGCTTTTTTATTGTCCAGCAGACCGGCGCTTGCCAGGACTTTCGGAGCAGCGCAAATTGCACCGATCGGGCGATCCTTGTCCGCGGTGCGCTGCAGGATGCTGTGAATCCGGTCATCGGCATCCAGATGGTCTGCGCCGGGAAGTCCCCCCGGCAACACCACCATATCGAAATCCTGCTCCAGGACCTCGTCCACGGAGGTGTCCGCGACCACCCGTGTGCCGCGTGATCCGGTAACTGTCTCATCGCCGAGACTTGCCGTAACCACGTTGATGTCTGCACGTCGCAGTAAATCGATAATGGTTACCGCTTCAAGCTCTTCAAAACCCTCGGCAAGTGGAATAAGAACGGTTTGCATGAGGTCACCTGTTGAACTGGTCTTGGCTGTGATTCATTGTATCTTCTGGCCGCGGGCTTTTGAAAGCTGATGACCCATTGCCCACTGCATTGCCTAATTGGCTGCCACGGACGGGCCTGCCAGGGTCTTCAGGTGCCTGAGCGCTTCATCCAGTTCATGGTCCGTCGTATCGCCTTCTGCACGTTTTGGCAAAAGGATGACCGTTGCAGGTTCACGTGTTTCTGCGGGAATTTCGCCTTCATCCTCTGATAGGGATTGCAATACTGCTTCCATGGACTCATGGACAGTCCTGTCCTTGTTTTCATCGTCATCCGGGGACTTCAGCAGGATATCCGGCACGATTCCCTGTTCCTGGATCGTGCGCCCAGAAGGAGTGTAGTAGCGTGCCGTTGTCAGTTTCAGTGCGGTGTTGTCCCTGAGTGGCAATATGGTCTGCACGGAACCCTTGCCAAAAGAAGTGGTGCCCAGGATGGTGGCACGCTTGTGGTCCTGCATGGCACCGGCAACGATTTCCGAGGCAGACGCAGAACCCTGGTTGATCAGTACCACCAGCGGTGCGCCTGCCAGCAAGTCATCTGTACTTGCCGAGTATTTCAATTCTGCATCACCCGCTCGCCCCTTGATATAAACGATCAGTGCATCATCCTGTAGAAAGACATCCGAGACGCCGACGGCACCGGTCAGCAACCCGCCGGGATTATTGCGCAAATCCAGCACCAGGCCTTTCAACTCGCCTTTGTTCTTTGTTTTCAGGCTTTCAATCGCCTCATGCAGTCCACTCGTGGTCTTGGATTGAAAATTCGAAATGCGCACATAGCCAAAACCCGGTTCCAGCACCCGGCTGCGCACACTGCGTACACGGATCATGGCGCGCATGATGGTCATCTGCAAAGGAACATCTTCCCCTTCGCGTACAATCGTCAGGTCGATCGCTGACCCGATCTTGCCGCGCATGAGCCCGACGGCCTCTTCCAGGTTCAGTCCTTTTACCGGTTGATCATCCAGCTTGATGATCAAGTCACCTGGCTGCACCCCGGCACGTTGTGCGGGTGTATCATCGATGGGAGCAATGACCTTGACGAAACCGTTTTCCATCCCGACCTCGATGCCCAGCCCGCCAAACTCACCTGACGTGCCAATCTGAAGCTCACGAAACTGTTCTGCGTCCAGAAAGGAAGAGTGTGAATCAAGACCGGATAGCATGCCACGGATTGCATTGTTCAAAAGTTCACTGTCATCGACTTCAGTGACGTAATCCTTTTTGATTCTTGCGTAGATATCTGTGAATGTGCGCAGCTCATCGAGAGGTAGTGAAGCGATCTGTTGCTTGTCTGCCCAAACCGTATGAATCAGACCGGCAGACAGGCTGAGGGTGATGCCCAGTATCAGCCACAGGCTCAAGGATTGCTTAAATTTCATGGCCAGTCTCCACGGTCCAACTCCGTCCAATCATACCCCTATTATGAAACGAAAATACCGGCACGCAAGCCACCAGGTGCGCGCTGCAGGTGCTCATGCATCGCGGCAGATCAACTCGTCTGGCCGGATGGAGCCGGTTTCTTGCACCAGAGCTTGGATTCACGGGTTTGCCGTGTCTGCGGATCTCGAAATACACACCGGTACGGCTGTGACCGCCACTGTTGCCTACCGAGGCGATGCGCTCACCCGCCTTGACCCATTCGCCCGGTCGCTTGTACAGACTTTGACTGTGCCCGTACAGGCTCATGTATCCATTGCCGTGATCAATAATCGTCAAAAGCCCCAGACCCCGCATCCATTCCGCAAACACTACGCGTCCGTGAAAAATGCTGTACACGTCGTTGCCGGTCTTTCCCGGTATAAACACGCCCTGCCAATACAGGGTGCGGCGGGAGAATTTTCGTTTTTGGCCAAACCGGTTGCTGGGTTTTCCGGCCACAGGCCAGAATAACTTGCCTTTCACCTTTCGAAAATCCTGACCCTGGTCGATATAGGGAATGTTGATCAGGGCTGCCTGCAGTTCATCCAGAAGTTCCTGGAGCTGCTGCCTGCTGATCTCAAGATTGGCAAGCCGGGCCTGCTCATCGCTGACCCGTGCCTGGATGCGTGCAAGCACGTCCTTTCGTTTCATCTGCTGTGCGCTGATTTCCTGTTTTTGATCAAGCACAAGTGTGCGCGTTCGGGTCGCCACCCTTTGCTCTTCCCCGATTTCATCCTGCACCTGGTGGACATCCTGCAGGATCGTATTGGCTTCTTCGATTTCGCGTACACGGGCGCGGTGCAGGTAGTCGTAAAACACCAGGGTGCGCCCCAACTTGGCATGCTCCTCCTGGTTGAGCAGCAGTTTCAGCTTTTCCCGGCCGCCATACAGATACTCGGATCTCAGCTGTGCATACAGGACATTGCGGTGACGGGACAGCTGCTCCAGCAAGCCCTGTTTCCTGGACTCCAAAGTCTTGACTTGTGCACGATGGCGCTTCAGTGCGGACTCGGTTTTACCCAGTTGATGATTCAGTTGACCGAGTTTGCGTTCAAACTCGCGCAGTTCAGTCTCCAGAGTCCCGGCCTCGCCGCGGTGTCTCTCTATCTTGAACTGGCTGGCTTGAATTTGCGTTTGAACCCGGGCCAGCTTTTGCTCCAGGTCCTGCTGGGTGGATACCGCTGATACGGAAGCTGTACATACCGCAATACCGACCAACATCACGACCTGCATTCGCCCCCTTTTGAGTGTGCTTCTCACTGCTGCACTCCTGCGTGGGCCAACGCTTTCATTAATGTATTAGACATTTATAATATTAGCTTATACTATATCTCTATAAGCAAACATGGGGATCGAATTCTCCTGAGAACGTATTGTGAGCATAAGCGCCGAAGAACTCCTCCATCGGGAAAAAGACATTGAACAAGCCTCGAGATCGCTCAAGGCCATGTCACATCCCTTGCGACTGAAAATCCTGTGTGTCCTCGGTAAACGCGAGATCAGCGTACAGGAAATCGTCAGCAGTGTAGGCACGTCCCAGAGTAATATATCGCAGCATTTGGCCATCTTGCGTGATAAAGGTATATTGGCGACCCGGAAAGATGCAAACCGCGTCTACTACAGGGTAGAAGATGAGCGCACACTGAAGCTGATTGAAATGATGCAACAGGTATTTTGCTCGGTCCATCACACCTGAACACCCGCCTGTGCTTCATGAATTTGCGCAGTAGCCTCAAATCTCCACCCTAGAGCAGGCCACAACAATCCGATAATAACCCGGAATGGAAGAATTTACAGATTTTGCGATCAGGAACTATCACCTGTTCATTGCCCTTGCGGTAATCCTTGGAATGATTCTCTGGACCGAGATCAGACGAGCGACCAAGGGGTTCAAGGAAATAACGCCGGCCGAAGCTGTCAACTTGATCAATCGCGAAGGCGCATTTGTGCTGGATGTGCGCGAGGCCAATGAGTTTGGCCAGGGCAGTATTATCAATGCCAAGCATGTTGCCCTCAGCGCGCTCAAGGAAAAAGCAGACGACCTTGCGAAAAACAAGGAACAGCCCGTGCTGGTCTTTTGCAAGACCGGTTTGCGATCCTCGCAAGCCTGCAAGATTCTCGCAAAACACAGCTACTCCCAGGTGTTTGGCCTGAAGGGTGGCATCACGGCCTGGGTAAACGATCAACTTCCGGTTGTAAAAAAATGAGTGCCGGCAAGGTTGTCATCTATTCAGGTAACCGCTGTGCCTACTGCAATGCTGCAAAACGTTTGCTCGACAGCAAAAATGTCGAATACACGGAGATAAACGTGGATGAGGATCCCGTCCGTCGTGAGGAGATGATGACACGTACCCAACGCCAGACGGTGCCGCAAATTTTCATTGGCGAACAGCATGTCGGCGGTTTTGATGACCTCTCCGAACTCAATCAGTCCGGCGGGCTGGATGAGTTGCTCGCCCAGTGAACTGCCCATCGGCACGGCCAGATGATGTGAACACCTTGCCAGACTCATGAGTGCGGAAACGGATAAACAATTTGAGATTCAAAAGATTTATCTCAAGGATGTCTCCTTTGAAAGTCCCGTTTCTCCGAAAGTATTCACAGAAAAATGGAACCCTCAGACCGATATCCACATCCAGTCGAAAACATCCAAGCTGGATGAGCATCTTTTTGAAGTGAGCATCACTGTGCAGGTAACCGCGACCCAGGACGAGAGCACGGCATTCCTCGTTGAGGTTACACAGGCAGGTATTTTCCTGATCAAAAATTTCGAACAGGACCAGCACAACCAGCTGCTCGGCAGCCATTGTCCCAATACGCTGTTTCCGTTTGCCCGAGAATCCATCGCTGAACTGATCGCGAAAGGGGGCTTCCCACAACTGCTGCTGAACCCGGTGAATTTTGAAGCGCTGTATCAACAGCACCTGAAAGCTCAAAAAGAGCAGAAGTCCCACCCCGATCAAACCAAACACTGACACACTATGACTATCGCTGCGGTATTGGGTGCTGGTTCCTGGGGAACTGCGCTTGCGCTCCAGTTGTCCAGAAACAAACACCGGGTGCAGGTATGGGATTGTGATACCGACTTGATCAACACCCTGCAGAGCGCGCGCTGCAACGTCCGTTACCTGCCGGATCACCCGCTGCCGGATTCACTCTCAGCACACCATGATTTATCCACGGCCCTCGAGCACGCTGATTTTGTTCTCGTAGCTGTCCCGAGCTATGCCATGAGGGCCGTGTGCGAACAACTCGCAACGGTGCATATTCCCGGAAAACTGGTCTGGGCAACAAAAGGGTTCGAGAAGCCCGACGGCCTGTTGATGCATGAAGTGGTTACCCGGGTACTGGGAGATCAGGTCAAAAAGGCCGTGTTGTCCGGACCGTCTTTTGCCGCCGAAGTAGCCAGCGGGTTGCCGGCTGCGATTACTCTGGCTGCCAAAAATCTGGCCTTTGCAAAAGAGCTTGCGGATTATTTTCACAGCAGCACTTTTCGCGTCTACACCAGTGAGGACATTATCGGTGTCGAATTGGGTGGTACAATCAAGAACGTACTGGCCATTGCCACCGGCATCGCCGATGGATTTGGATTCGGGGCCAACGCACGGGCTGCACTGGTCACACGTGGTCTTGCTGAAATGATGCGGTTGGGACATTGTCTGGGTGCTGAACCAAAGACCCTGATGGGTCTTTCAGGTGTCGGTGACCTAGTGCTGACCTGCACCGATGACCAGTCCCGTAACCGCCGCCTCGGGCTGGCCCTCGCACAAGGAACAACCGCACAACAATACATGGAAGAACTTGGACAGGCTGTGGAAGGATTTCATGCAGCCCAGGTGGTGCACCGGGTCGCACAGAATCACCAGGTGGATATGCCGATCTGCTCACAAGTGTGGCATGTGCTGAACGGGGATACTGCGCTTGAAAGTGCCGTATCCGAGCTGTTGAGCCGTGATATGAAAGTCGAGCTTGCATGAACTGGATACCTGTGCGGCTAGGCAGTGCACGGGCACGAGTGAAATGATGTGAACCCTGGGCGCCAGGCATGAACGACGATCACAGACTCAAGGTCGATTTTTGCGGCCTGAAACTTGCTTCCCCCCTGGTCCTGCTGTCCGGATGCGTCGGATTCGGCGATGAATATACCCGCATAGAGGGATTTTCCAACCGGGATGCAGGTGCGATCTGCCTGAAAGGCACGACCCTTGAGCCGCGCCTAGGCAATGACCCGCACCGCCTGGCTGAAACGACCAACGGCATGCTGAATGCCATCGGTTTGCAGAATCCCGGCGTGGACGCCGTTGTGAGAGAGATCCTGCCCAAGCTTGATTTCTCACAAACCCGTTTCATTGCCAATGTTTCGGGCTCAACGGTCGAGGAGTACCGGGAGGTTACGCGCAGGTTTGACGACTCGCCGATCGATGCGATTGAAATCAACATATCTTGCCCGAACGTCAAGGAAGGCGGGGTCGCTTTCGGTAATGACCCGGACATGTCGGCACGCGTGGTTGAAGCCTGTCGCGAAGTCACCAAAAAACCGCTGATCACCAAGCTATCTCCTAACCAGACAGATATCCAGCACAATGCAAAACGCTGCATCGAGGCAGGCAGTGATGCCTTTGCAGTGATCAATACCGTCATGGGCATGGCCATTGATATAGAAACCCGACGACCCGTACTGCACAACAACCAGGGGGGATTGTCCGGTCCGGCAATCAAGCCAATCGCATTGCTGAAAGTGCACGAGGTATACCAGGTGTGCAAGCCACACAAGATTCCGATCATCGGCCAGGGCGGCATCGTGTGCACGGACGATGCCATCGAATTCCTGATGACGGGTGCCAGCGCGGTAGGCCTGGGCACCAGCCTATTCTATGATCCACTGTGCTGCAAGGAAATCAGCAGCGGTATCGCAGAGCACCTCGACAACAATGATCTGCCCGATGTCAATGCATTGACCGGAAGCCTGGAACTGCATACCACGACGTCGGCATACACCTGAGGTGTCGTGCCCGCGATCCTGCACAACACCACCGCAGTCGGACTGGATATCCAAACGGGCGCCGGGTATTCCCGGATTTAAGAATCCATTCCTGCATTACATTCCCTCCTTGCTGACACCAGTGAATAGTCCGGGATACCACCAATGAGTGATACCCACGGTGAATTTGCGCATGGACAAAATGCCAGCAAGGCCTATAGCAACAATATCCGGCGTGTTATTTGGTCCTTGCTGATCATCGGCGGATTCCTGATTGAGAGCCCTCTGCACAAGGTTACGAACCCAGTCGCCTTACAGGGGCAATATATGATAAGTTATATTATATCAATTAAGGATTCGGTCTCCCTATGAACTTGCCCACCGTTTGCCAAGCCAACTCCAGGCGTTTCATTGCAGCAGCCAGTCTGTGCAAAGCAACCTCTACCAAGCAGATACTCCGTGCACGATGGTTCCTGTCTACCGTACTTGCCATCGTCATGATATTTGGCAGTAGCCCTTCCATATCGGCGCCAACGGCTGCCGACGACAGCGTGATCACTTCGATTAAACCGGTGCATTCCCTGGTGAGTGCGGTCATGGCTGGAGTGGACGAGCCTTACCTGATGATCAGGGGGGCTACCTCTCCGCACACTTTCAGCCTGCGCCCTTCGGATGCCGTACGACTCAAGAGCGCTCGGATCGTATTCCTGGTAGACAAGTCCATGGAAGTTTCACTTGCCAAGCCGGTCAACACGCTCGCAGCCAATGCCCGTGTGGTCATGCTTTCCGATGCCGAGGGGCTGGTATTTAAACGACTGCGCGAGGGCGGCACATTTGAGGCCCACGACCATGAAACCGGACACGCCCATGAGCATCCTGAAGATGATCATCACGAGGACGTGCACCTCTCAGAGGGATCCTACGACATGCACATCTGGCTTGATCCGGTGAATGCGGCAGCCATGGCACGCAGTATTGCTTCGGCCCTGGCCGAGGTCGACCCCGCCCATGCCGAGATTTATGCAGCCAACACCCGGGTACTCCTGCACAAGCTTGAGGAACTGGGCGCGGCAATCGACGCAGCCCTGTTACCGGTACGCCAGAAGCCTTTCGTCGTACTGCATGATGCCTACCAGTATTTCGAGGACCGCTTCGGCCTGAGTGCAGCCGGCTCGATCATCGTTGGCTCGGAACACTCACCGAGTGCGCTTCGTATACGGGAACTTAGAAACAGGGTCAGGGAATTAGGCGCAATATGTGTATTTTCAGAACCCCAGTTCGACACCCGTCTCGTAGAGGTGATTACCGAAAACACGCAGGCCCGCATTGGTGTTCTCGACCCTCTTGGTGTAGCAGTCGAAGATGGACCCGACGCATATTTCACAATCCTGCACGATATCGCGGCATCGTTTCAAAATTGCCTGACGCCACCAGGTCACTGAATCTTTTCAAACAACCCCAGCTCCTGGATCTTTCGCGTCAGCGTATTCCTTCCCCAACCCAGAAGCTTCGCCGCTTTCTGGCGTCGGCCGCCGGTATTTTTCATTGCCGCCTCGATCATGATGGCCTCAAATTCCGGCAAGGCCCGGTTCCAGATGGCATCACCGCCTTTGGAAAATTCCCTGTCCGCCCAATCGCGTAACTGGGTTTGCCAGTTCGCCGCGTCGGCAATTTCATCCTTGAGCATTTCTGCCGGCAGATCCTGCAGGTGAATTTCGTTGCCGGCCGCCATCACTGTCAGCCAGCGACACATATTCTCCAGTTGCCTGACATTCCCTGGCCAACGCAACGTGCACAGGTACTGAACCACATCTGCCATCAGCTGTTTTGGCTCAGTCCCGAGCTCCCTTGCAGAAGCCTGCATGAAATGCTGCAACAGCACTGGAATGTCTTCGCTGCGTTCATTCAAGGGTGGAATATTGACGCGAATCACATTCAGACGATGGTACAGGTCTTCTCGAAACTCCCCTTTGCGGACCCGTCCTTCCAGGTCCTGGTGTGTTGCCGCAATGATCCGCGCATCGGCCTGGATCGGATCATGACCTCCGATCCGGTAGTAGTGTCCGTCCGACAGGATGCGTAACAACCGCGTTTGCAAATCCGCGGGCATGTCACCAATTTCATCCAGGAACAGGGTGCCCTTGTGCGCTTGTTCGAAACGACCCTTGCGCATGGCCAGGGCTCCCGTAAAGACACCCTTCTCATGGCCGAAAAGTTCCGCTTCGAGCAAATCGCGCGGGATGGCAGCCATATTCAGTGCGACAAATGGCCCAAGGGCCCGCGGACTGTGTTCATGCAGCTCTTGTGCGACCAATTCCTTTCCCGTACCGGACGCCCCGTTGATGAGCACGGTCATGCTGGAGTTTGATAAGCGGCCAATCGCGCGAAACACCTCCTGCATGGCCGGTGACTTGCCGATGATTCTTGCCGGCTGCTCGGAAACGGTATCATCAGTGGTCGTCATCGCCACTCCACCACCGGCTGCCAGGCAGGCGCGACGGGCGAGTTCGACCGCCTCGTCTACATCAAAGGGCTTGGGCAGATAATCGAAAGCACCCTTCTCGTAGGCGCCAACAGCGCTTTGCAAGTCCGAGTGGGCAGTCATGATGATGATCGGCAATTTCGGGTGGTCCGTCTTGATTCGTTCCAGAAATTCAAAGCCGTCCATTCCGGGCATGCGTACATCTGTGAGGATCGCAGCGGGCACATGATGCTCCAGTGTGCGTAAAGCGGCCCCTGCGGACTCGAAAGCCGTCACGGGAATTCCAGCCTTTTCGAAGGCACGCTCCAGCACCCAGCGCATGGCCTGGTCATCATCGACAATCCAAACATTGGCATCACTCATAACATCTCTTCCTGTTTTGTAGCCATCAATTCGCAGTGCCGTTCAAGGGCAGCAACACACGAAACTCCGTCAGGCCGGGATCGGAATCAAACTCGATCAGGCCCCCATGCAAATGCACCAGGCTCTGGGCAATGGGCAAACCCAGGCCGGTACCCTCGGCGCTTCCCGAGATCATCGGAAAAAAAATCTGCGATTTCAGGTCTTCCGGTATACCGCAGCCATTGTCTGTCACGCTGACCAGTACGACCAGTCGATGACAGGTTTCCCCGATTGTGAATTGCCGCAGCACCCGGGTCTTGAGGCGGACCTCGCCTTGCAGTCCCACAGCACGGACTGCATTTCCGACAATGTTCAATACCGCCTGGACCAGCAGATCATAATCGGCGAACAACGTCGGGATACTTGGGTCGTAGTCTGTCTTGATCTCGATATCGTGCGGGATCTCTGCAACCGCAAGACGCCGCACATGCTCCAGCACATTATGTATATTGAGCTCCTGTTTGCTGGGCGTGAGCTTGGGCTCGAACATGCTGTCGACCAGTTTTCGCAAGCGGTCCGCCTCACCAATGATGACGTCCGTATACATCTGTAGGTTCTTTTCAGTGAGCTCTTTGGCGAGCAGTTGCGCCGCACCGCGCAACCCTCCCAGCGGGTTTTTAATTTCGTGGGCCAGGCCGCGCAGCATGTTCTGGGTCGCCAGGTTCTCAGCCAGCAGGTGTTCTTCCCTGGATATACGGATCAGGTGATCAATGCGGGTGATCTCAAGCAGGCATTGCTTGGTTTCGCCGAAGGTCACTGGGGTGATGGCACAATTGATGGTGACCTCGTCCGCACCCGGTCGCCGGACGCCGACTTCATGCTCGGTCATCGGATTCCCGGTAGCAATGGAATGCCGGATGCGGTCGATAAACTCCCCTTCCACATCCAGGATGAAACTGGTGAGCGATCGCCCCTGTGCGTGCCTGACCCCCGTACCCAGGCACTCCTCGGCAGCCGGGTTAAGATAGCGGATACGCAGGTCCTGATCGACCACAACGATGGCCAGCGTCAGGTTCTCTATGATGGCTTGTACTTCCATAGCGTGTGCACGAGGATGTTGTCGTTCCTTGCAGAAAAGCGGCTGTCTCCCAAATACCGTGCAATTTTCAGTCCAACCCGCGACGTTGGCCTGTCGAACCAGCAGCCAATGAAAGCCCGGGCTTGAAATGCACTAAATAGGTGCAAAGTTGCTTTGATCATACGCCCCTAGAAGTCAAAGAGCACCCTGAAAGCTGAATATCAGAGCAAAATAAAGAAACCGCAGGAAAGCGGGGCTAACGCGCAATCCCTAACAAAAACGCCCCATTACGGGGCGTTTTTGGATAGATCGAGTGGGGTGCGGCTAGCAGCTGTAGTACATATCGAATTCGATGGGGTGGGTCGACATGCGCAACGCGGTCACCTCTTCCATCTTCAGTTCGATATAACCGTCGATCAGGTCATCAGAGAACACTCCGCCCGCCTTGAGAAATTCGCGGTCGTTGTCCAGGGCTTCCAGTGCCTGGTCAAGAGAAGCGCACACCGTTGGAATGTTGGCTTCTTCCTCGGGAGGCAGGTCATAGAGATCCTTGTCGATCGGAGCACCCGGATCGATCTGGTTCTGGATACCGTCAAGACCCGCCAGCAGCAGAGCCGCATAGGTCAGGTAGGGATTGCCAGCAGAATCCGGGAAGCGAACTTCGATGCGCCTCGCCTTGGCATTGGCTTCATGTGGAATCCGGATGGACGCCGAGCGGTTGCGGGCCGAGTAGGCCAGCATCACGGGGGCTTCGAAGCCGGGCACCAGGCGCTTGTAACTGTTCGTGGTGGCATTGGAGAAAGCATTGATCGCACGGGCATGCTTGATGATGCCGCCGATGTAGTAGAACGCTGTTTGCGACATGCCGCCGTACATGTCTCCGGTAAAGAGGTTGTCGCCCTCCTTGAACAGGGACTGATGCACGTGCATGCCGCTGCCGTTGTCGCCGACAATCGGCTTCGGCATGAAGGTCGCGGTTTTACCGTAGTTATGCGCAATATTCATGACCACGTACTTCAGGATCTGGTTCCAGTCCGCACGCACGGTGAGGGTGTTGAAACGCGTGCCGATTTCGCATTGCCCGGCGGTGCCGACTTCGTGGTGATGAACTTCCACCCCAACGCCCATCTGGGCGAGCACCTGGCACATTGCAGAGCGCACATCCTGCAGGGAGTCTACTGGAGGGACCGGGAAGTAGCCGCCCTTCACGCCTGGACGGTGGCCGATATTGCCCTCTTCGTAGCCCTTGTTTGAATTCCATGCTGACTCTTCGGAGTCGATCGCATAGGAGGCACCCGACATCTCGTTCGACCACTTCACGTCATCGAAAACGAAAAACTCGGGTTCGGGCCCGAAATAGGCCGTGTCCGCAATCCCCGTGGAGCGCAGGTAGGCTTCCGCACGCTTGGCGGCGGATCTCGGGTCACGGATATAGCCTTCCATGGTGGAGGGTTCGAGGACATCACAACGCAGGCTCAGGGTCGAGTCATTGTAAAACGGGTCGATCACTTCCGTGCCAAGGTCTGGCATCAATACCATGTCCGACTCATTAATTCCTTTCCAGCCGGAAATGGATGAGCCGTCAAACATCTTGCCATTTTCAAAAAAATCCTCATCTGCGACAGAGGCCGGTATGGAGACATGCTGCTCCTTTCCCCGGGTATCGGTGAACCGTAAATCAACGAACTGAACATCGTTATCCTTCATCATTTTGATAACATCGCTTGCAGACATGGGTTACTCCTTAGCTTACGAACTCGAAATATTGTTTTTATGATCGCGATAGGTGAGCGGCACACTCTCAACGTCATGGGTAGGTTAAAGCACAATATGTGCCAAAACACCGAATTTTGCACTCCAACGAAGCCAGTGCGCCATTATACGCAGCTTTTTTAGAATAGGCAGTGCCGGGATGGCCTGTGGATGCACTAATTTAATGCATTGATTCACCAAAATGGTGCATTTATACCCACAAAGGCGGGCCTTTATGGAATTCAAAGCCCCTGTGCGATCCGGCGACTCATCCGATAAACGGGATCCTGCCACTTCCATGGCACGGCGGCCTCGTGCCAGGACGGTGAAGTCTGCGGTCCCTGACAGCTGAGCGTTTCTCCCGGATGGGCGGCTCGGAATTGCAGGGTGCAGCAAGTATACTCACCCTGCACTGCACGTGATCGAGACTATGCCACCACCCGACACCACATCGCTGCAGGACCTGATTGCCAGCCTGGAACAGTTCTGGGCGGACCAGGACTGTGTGATCGAGCAGCCCTACGATATGGAAATGGGGGCCGGTTCCTTCCATCCTGCGACCTTCCTGCGCGCCATCGGCCCTGAGCCCTGGCGGGCCGCCTACCCGCAGCCCTGCCGGCGGCCCACCGACGGCCGTTACGGCGATAACCCGAACCGCCTGCAGCGTTACTTTCAGTTCCAGGTGGTACTCAAACCCGCACCCGATTCCATTCAGGACCTGTACCTGCAATCGCTGACCGCACTCGGCATCGACCCGCTCATCCACGACATCCGCTTTGTCGAAGATGACTGGGAATCCCCTACGCTTGGGGCTTGGGGGCTCGGCTGGGAAGTCTGGCTGAACGGCATGGAAATCTCCCAGTTCACCTACTTCCAGCAGGTCGGGGGGCTGGATTGCAAGCCGATCACCGGCGAAATCACGTACGGTGTGGAACGAATCGCCATGTACCTGCAAAACGTTGCAAGTGTGTATGACCTGGAATGGACCAGCAGTGGTGGACGCACCCTTCGCTATGGTGATCTGTACCATCAAAATGAGGCCGAACAATCCGCATATAATTTCGAACATGCCGACGTGGACCTGCTGTTTCGGACATTCGAGTCCAGCGAACAGGAATGCCGCAAGCTGGTCGGGCTCGAGTTGCCTGTAGCGGCCTATGATCATGTCCTGAAGTGCTCGCATACCTTCAACCTGCTGGACGCCCGCCAGGTCATCTCGGTCACCGAGCGCCAGCAATATATCCTGCGCATACGCAAGCTGGCCCAGGCTGTTGCCGGAGCCTATCTTGCGCGCCGCGAAGCCATGGGTTTCCCGCTGCTGGAACCTTCTGCATCATGACGGTCAAGAAGGACCTGCTGGTCGAGCTTGGAACTGAAGACTTACCTGCTCGGCTGGTGTTGAACCAGGCCACTGAACTCGGTGAAGTCCTGTGCGAGCAGATCGACGGGGCTGCACTGGGCTTCAGCGGACACAGGGTCTATTGCACCCCCCGGCGCCTGGCCGTGGTCGTGGAGCAGCTGGATAGCCGGCAACCGGACCGTTCCATCGAGCGATGGGGGCCAACAAAATCCATTGCCTTTGATGAGGCCGGCCGGCCCACGGCCGCAGCCACCGGTTTTGCACGCGCCTGTGACACGAAGGTGGAGCACCTGCATATCGAATCGAACTCCGGTGAGCCAAAGCTGGTATTTCGTGAACAACAGGCGGGCCTCGAGACCCAGGCCCTTTTACCCGAACTGCTCGCGGCCACTTTCAGCAAGCTCTCGGTTCAAAAGCGCATGCGCTGGAATGCGGACGATGACGAGTTTGTCCGCCCGGTACGCTGGCTGGTGGTGGTGTACGGAACAGTGTCCGTACCGGTGCATGCATTTGGCGTAGCCAGTCGCGCCATGACCTATGGACACCGGTTTCACTGCAAGAAAGCACTCAAGGTGGGTAACCCCGCGCAGTACTGCAAGCTACTGGAAACCAAAGGGCATGTGCTCGCCGATTTTGCCGCGCGACAGGAAGAAATACTCAAACAGGTGAATGCACTCGCTGCCGGCATCAAGGCGAAACCCGTGCATACGCAGACCCTGCTTGATGAGATTACCGGACTGGTGGAATGGCCGCAGGCCCTGCTGGGCGAGTTCGATGACCGCTTTCTCAAGGTCCCTCGGGAAGTCCTGATCATCACCATGCAGGACAAGCAGAAATATATTCCCCTGGTCGATCAAGCGGGAAGTCTGCTGGCGAAATTCATCATGCTCAGCAATATCGACAGCACCGCCCCCGAGCAGGTCCGCCATGGCAATGAAAAGGTGATCATCCCGCGCTTTGAAGACGCCAGCTTTTTCTGGCAACGTGATCTGAGCCGACCGCTTGAATCCCGACTGGAAAAACTGAAAGCCGTCGTATTCGAAAAAGAACTTGGCAGCCTGTACGACAAGACCCGGCGCATCGGCAAGCTGGCCCAGCAGATTGGCGAGGAAGTCGGAGCAGACAGGGAGTCCTGTCAGCGTGCAGCCCAACTCAGCAAGTGTGACCTGTTGAGCGAGATCGTTGGTGAGCTCCCTGAGATGCAGGGGACTGCCGGGCGCTACATGGCTTTGCATGAGGGGGAAAATGATGCGGTTGCACAGGCCCTTGAGGAGCAGTATCTGCCGCGGCAGGCCGGCGGTGACCTGCCACAAAGTGTCCCCGGACAAGTACTCGCCATTGCTGACAAGCTGGATACCCTGGCCGGGATTTTTGCCATCGGAAAAAAACCGACCGGCCTGAAAGATCCCTATGGCCTGCGCCGCGCAGCCCTTGGCGTGTTACGCATCCTGGTGGAATCCGGGCTGAGCATCGATCTTCCCGCAACCCTGAAACAGGCCGTCGCACTGTTTCCAAAGAAGTCGGATACCGACGATGTTGTCCATGAAATCCACGAGTACATGATCAAGCGCTTGTACGCCTATTTTTCCGCACGTGATATTGCACACGATGTGATTGATGCCGTGCTCGCTAACCGTCCTGTCAGTCCCAGTGATATCGCTGCACGTATCGATGCTGTGGACCGCTTCCGCAAACTGGAGGAGGCTGACGCCCTGGCGGCAGCGAGCAAGCGCATCCGCAATATTCTGAAACAAGCCGGCACCAGCGAGGCCCGGGCTGTCAAAACAGGACTTTTCCAGGAGGATGCAGAAACCGCTTTGCATCGGGCCATCGAGGCACTTTCCCGTGATGTCGAAACTCTTTTCCAACAGCGGGAATACGAGCAGGCATTGCTTCGGCTCGCAGAGCTGCGCCAGCCGATAGATACATTTTTTGACCGGGTCATGGTCATGGATGATAACGAGGCGCTTAAATCCAACCGGATTGCACTGCTGGCAAGAATAGATGCCCTGTTCATGCATGTTGCCGATATCTCGCGACTGCAAACCTGAACACCGTATCGATGAATGCACTGAAAATAGTTGTACTTGACCGCGACGGCGTCATCAACGAGGACTCGGATGAGTTCATCAAGTCCCCTGAGGAGTGGGTGGCGATCGAGGGCAGCCTTGAGGCGATTACCCGGTTGAACCATGCCAAGGTCAAGGTCTTTGTTGCCTCCAACCAATCCGGAATCGCGCGCAAGCTGCTCGATTACGGAGACCTGAACCAGATTCACCGGAAAATGTTATCGGAGCTCGCGCGCTATGGAGGCTACCTGGACGGAATTTTCATCTGTCCGTATCTGGAGGGTGAGTGCCGCAAACCGAATCCGGGAATGCTGGCCGAGATCGAGCACCGTTCCGGCCTGTCGCTTTCGCAGGCGCCGATGATCGGGGATTCACTGCGCGATATTCAGGCGGCACTGGCCTACGGTCTTGAGCCTGTACTGGTGCGAACCGGGAACGGGTCGGTTACATCGCGCAGCAAGCAGTTGCCCCGTGACATGCTGGTCTTCGAGGATTTGTCCGAAGCTGTGGAATTCATGCTTGCTCAGGATACGGACTGAGCTACACACAGCGCAGTGCCTTTACTTGCATTCCGCCCTTTACGGGCAGGGATTGGGGTGTTGGCTGTGCAGCTGTTCGATTTTCCCAAGGGTCTCTTCGGAGAGAGACAGGTCGATGCTGTCGATATCCTCTTCCAGTTGTTGCAGGCGGGTAGCGCCGATGATGTTCGCGGCAAGGAAGGGACGTGAATTCACAAATGCGAGGGCCATCTGGCTGGGTGTGTGGCCCTGTTCGCGCGCCAGCTCCACATAGGCGCGGGTGGCCTGCACGGCGACCTCACTGGTATAGCGGTCAAAGTATGTATAACGGGTCAGGCGGGCATCGGCAGGCGCATTGCCATCCAGGTACTTGCCCGAGAGCACGCCAAATCCGAGCGGTGAATAGGCAAGCAGCCCGATGTTTTCCCGATGGGAGATTTCAGCCAGGCCGATTTCGTAGGTGCGATTCAACAGGCTGTACGGATTCTGCACGCTGATCACACCTGGCCACGCATGTTCACTGGCGAGCGCCTGGTAGCGCATCACCCCCCATGGGGTCTCGTTGCTGACCCCGATATACCGGACCTTGCCCTGTTCCACTGCCCGGGAAAGACAGGCGTAGGTCTCTTCAATCGGGACCGCGGACTCTTCGGGGTCGGACTCATACCCCAGCTTGCCAAAGAAATTGGTGTTTCTTGCAGGCCAGTGCACCTGGTACAGGTCAATGTAGTCCGTCTGCAGACGCTTCAGACTCGCCTCGAGTGCGGCTTCGATATGTTCAGGCGTAAGCTGCGGCCCGTTGCGCAGATACTCCATCATGCCCGGCCCGGCTACTTTGGAGGCCAGGATAAGCTCCTCGCGGCGGCCGAATTTCTTCAGCCAGGTACCGATGTACTGCTCCGTAAGCCCCTGCGTTTCTTCGCGACACGGCACCGGGTACATCTCCGCCGTATCAATGAAATTGACCCCTTTGGAAATCGCACAGTCCAACTGGTCATGGGCCTCGTCTTCGGTATTCTGCTCACCGAAGGTCATGGTCCCCAGGCAAATCCTGCTGACATTCAGATCGGAATTTCCAAGCGGGGCGTACTGCATATCAAGCTCAGGTAAACAGTGTCAAAACACCGGTATAGCCGTACAGGCGGTTGTTGAAAATCTCGCCGTTTGCAAAAAAACCGACCAGAGGAAAATCTCCCAGCGTATCCTGGATCATCTTGAGTTCTTCAGAATTTTCTCCAAACTGATGACGGCCTCTGCCAAGGCAGGTGTAGTATACACCTCCCCGCGGGTATCCCTGCATGCGTGATTTCATGGTCCCCAGCATGCGCAGCATGTCCTCCCGTGCACTGTTTCCGTCGCGCCGGCAGGCCATGAACTTGCTGCCTTCAACCAGGTAATCTCCGACCGCAATGATCTTTTCCTGCTCATCGATGCCGACGATGTTGCGTACCAGGTAGTCCCCCGTATCAGAATTCTCGATCGGCAGACCGGCAAAAATATACCCGGCAATCTTGTGCAGGTCTTTCGCCAGGACCTCACCGATATCCTCACGAAATACATCCAGGGCTGGACGGTGATCCAGCTCGAGCAGCAGGTTCCGATCGGCTTTGGTAATCACATGCTGCACATCCAGCGGCGTGCAGCCCTGGGTGTGACCCACCAGTGTATTGACCTGTGGCGAGAAGAAGATCCCGGATACGCTTCCGTTGATTACTTCACCGGCAATCTGGTGATTCTGGGAATTCGAAGAAGTCAGTCCACCAACCAGGTAGGCCGTGGGTACGGCTTCTGAAATTTTTTCGATCAGGCCCGGGGTGGCGGGATTGCTGGGATCGCCATGGACAATTCCGACATGGGGCAATTCTTCCTTGCAGAAGCTGGACACCTGTTCGAGTAACTGATCCTCGCCCAGGTCCCGGGTCCCGACGATCGAGTAGTCCTGTCGCTTGAAATCCGCCAGCATCACCACCAGCGCGGCCTGATCATAGTATTCGCAGCCCGTACTGCAAAGACCCACCCCGACCGTCCCGATCCAGTCCTGGATCGCTGTTTCCTGCTTCAGCCGGCCCACGACATTCTCCAGATCACTGCACAAGTGATCACTGGCATACAAGAATCCCAGCCGAAACTTACCGCGCACATCGCCCAGCTGGCGCAGGCAATCATTGACCAGTTCACGCGATGACTGGCCCGATGCGCCGGCAAACTTGAAGGGTTCAGTCATGGTCTGCACACACCATTTGCGGATGCGAATAAACGGATTTCGACAGGATGTGTAGTGCCCGCCGGTAATTTATTGATCGCCTCCTCAGGCTGGCATACATGAGCACAGTTCGCACCTCCTACTCCACGGGCCTTGTGCGTCCCGGGTGTCATTCCAAGAATATCACGATCTACGCGGACTTGCGGTTCAGGAGAAGTGGCGACTCGACATCGCTCGCCACTGGAGCGGTGGCCAAGGAGGTTGCCTACAGGGGTTCCGTTGAAGCGCTGCGCACGGGTGCGTCAGCCGATCAGGCGCGCAGCACGGTGTTTCTGGATGCCAACCGCAATTCCAGGCACGATGCGGGCGAGACCGGTATCGCAGGGGTCATGGTCTCAAATGGACGTGAGGTCGTCACCACACGTGCCGACGGTGGCTATGCGCTGCCCGCCTATGATGACATGAATCTTTTCATCACTAACCCTGCCGGTTATGTGACACCGGTCAACGATGAAATGGTCCCGCAGTTTTCCTATATTCACAAGATCGCCGGCTCACCGGACTTGTGCTTCGGTGGCATTGCCCCGACCGGCCCCCTGCCGAACTCGGCTACGTGCGTGAGACCGCAGGCAAGCTACTGGCCGAACGGGACAATACTGCAACCGAGTTCCTGATTTTCACAGGGGATGTCATGGGGGATGATCTTTCACTCTATCCCCGATTCAAACGCAACTTCCTCACCGACCATTCCAGTCACCTGTGGCGAGCCGACCTGCCGAGAACGCAGACTCCAGGTGCACATACGCTGACCGTATCCACTACCGACCGTTATGGGCGCACCTACCGGGACCTCATCAGTTTCGAGGTGGTCGCGACCTTGCCGAACCCAGGCTGGCAAAAGCAGGGGTGAAACCCCTGAATCCATTTCTATCGCCTGTGGGCATGCTGCAGATTCAAGGCAGGCAAAGGACAGTATTCCCTGTCCGTTGCTGACTGCATGTGCTCAACAATCCCGCCCGGGCCCGGGGCGGCCATAACCTTATATTTCGTGTCCATATTTTCGTATAATCAGGAATGCTGCTTTCCAGATTCAGGGAGGAACTCCGTGATCGACCTCGGCAAGGAAAATCCAGACTTCTCCATGGATAGCCCGTAAACTCATCCATGCCTGAGTCCACCGTATTCACGGAATCGGGTCGTTGCATGCAACGTGCGGGTTGTGCCCGTTGCCGCCATGCGTATGCAAGGCGCCACATCCCGCTGCGCATACACGATGAGCAGGGAAACTGAAGGACTGACCGACGTCACCAGGAGGACTTGTTGATCACAGCTCAGCAATACACGCACGAGATTATCCGTCGCTTCGTCCCCTACCTGAGTTGGATCCGGGAACTCAAGGATCCTTCGATCGTATGGAAGGACTGTGTCGCCGGGCTGACCGTAGCGCTGGTACTGATTCCACAGTCCATGGCCTATGCGCAACTTGCCGGCCTGCCGCCCTACTACGGCCTGTATGCTTCCTTCCTGCCGGTCATCGTGTCCTCCATGTTCGGCTCTTCGCGTCAACTGCAGACGGGTCCGGTTGCCGTGGTTTCACTGATGACGGCAGCCGCACTGGAACCTCTGGCGGCAGCCAACCCGGAAGGCTTTGTAGTGTATGCGGCCATCCTGGCCATCCTGGTCGGCGTTTTCCAGATGTCACTGGGCCTGTTGCGCCTTGGCGTGCTGGTCGACTTTCTCTCGCATCCGGTGGTCATCGGCTTTACCAATGCGGCCGCCATCATCATCGCGACTTCGCAGTTATCCAAGCTCTTCGGGGTTACCGCAGAAACCAGCGATCATTTCTACATTACGATCTGGAACGTGCTGGTCGAGGCCGCCCAGCACACCCACTTCCCGACACTCGTCATGGGCATCGTGGCCCTGGTCATTATATTCGGACTCAAGCACTACGCCCCGAAAGTACCCAGTGTGCTGATCGCCGTCATCGTCACCAGTATTGCTTCCCTGCTGATCGACTACGAGGGTCTCGGCGGGAAAATAGTGGGCAACGTGCCGGCAGGCCTGCCCGTGCTGAGCATCCCAGATGTCGACATGGCGACCGCGGCCAGCCTGATCGGCAAGGCCATCGTCATTGCAGTGGTGGGATACATGGAGGCGATCTCCATTGCCAAGGCCATTGCCGTACAGACCCGACAGCGCATTGATGCCAACCAGGGCCTGGTCGGCCAGGGCCTGGGAAACATCGTTTCAGGCCTGTCCGGAGCCTATCCGGTTGCAGGTTCGTTCTCACGCTCTGCAGTCAACATGACCGCAGGGGCCAAGACCGGGTTTGCCGCGATCGTGACCGGGCTCATCGTGGCACTCTCGCTGATTCTTTTGCATTTTGCGCAGTACCTGTATTACCTGCCACAAGCGACACTGGCGGCCGTGATCATTTCTGCCGTGATCAATCTGATCCGCATCAAACAGATCAAGTATGCCCTTCGCGTGCACACCCACGACGGCGTGATCGCGATCCTGACCTTCGTGCTGACCCTGGCACTGGCCCCGCATCTTGAGCAAAGCATCTTTATCGGTGTCGTGCTGTCGCTGGGTCTTTTCATGTACCGAACCATGCACCCCCATATCTCGGTACTGTCGCGTCATTCAGATGGCACCTTGCGGGACGCGCAGGCCAATATTCTCAAGACCTGCCCCAAGATCTCCGTACTGCGTTTTGAAGGGCCGCTGTTTTTCGCCAGTGCCATGTACTTTGAGGCCAAGGTGCTGGAACGCGTGGCCGCCAAACCGGAGCTAAAGTTCATCATCATCGATGCCGAAGCCATCACGGATATTGATGCAACCGGGGAGGATATGCTGCACCAGCTATCCTTGCGCCTGGTGGCACTGGATGTACGCCTGGTGTTTGCACGCACCAAGCGCCAGGTCATGGATGTATTCGTGCGCACGGGTTTCGCAGGCCCCGACTGGCTGGATCATTTCTACCGCTCGGATGAGCGTGCCATCGAATTCGCCTGGAAAAACATCAAGCACTGCGAAAGAGAACGCTGCCCGCTGGCCAATGAGCGCGAATGCCCGGCACGGCGTTTGCATGTGGATACGCCCCTGAAAGCCTAGCCTCGCTTGCGATACACCTGCTCGAACACCCGGTGGCCGAGTCGAAGCCCGCGGCGTTCAAACTTCGTGGAAGGCCGTTCGCCAATCAGGACAGGACCCTTGGCTTTTTCAAACACCTTGCAGGCCGACAGCACCGCCCGGATGTGATCGGCATAGGACTGCCAGTCCGTGGCCACACTCAGCTCGCCACCACTTGCAAGCTTCTCACCGACCTGGTGGATGAACGGCGGCTGCACCAGGCGGCGCTTGTGATGGCGTCGTTTTGGCCAGGGGTCCGGAAACCAGATCAGTACGGCTGCCAGACACCCGGGAGCAAGGTGTTCGTCCAGCACGGCCGCCGCATCGCCGTGCACCACGCGAACATTTTCAAGTCGGGCGCTTGCGATCCTTTGCAGCAAGGCACCGATGCCTGGCCGGTAGACCTCCACCCCCAGGAAATTCAGTTGCGGATGGTGCTGTGCCAACAGGGCCAATGCCTCTCCGTCTCCAAAGCCGATGTCCAGCACGAGCGGCTGCATGGTGGCATAAAGGGCGTGCACATCGAGCGTGCCCGGTCCCGGGTCCACTCCGTACGCCGGCCAGTAGTTCTTGAGTGCGGCTCGCTGGCTTTTTGTGAAGCGTCCTTCGCGAAGGACATAGCTGCGAATCGGGAGTGGCGTGTTCTGTCGCCGGGCCACCGGGTTCAAGCGAGAACATCCTCCAGGGGAGAGGAGGCCGTGGCATGGCGGCGTTTCGGCATGCGCCCGGCGAGAAAGGCCTCGCGTCCAGCTATCACGGCATGGCGCATGGCCTTGGCCATCAGTACCGGGTTGCGGGCCATGGCAATCGCAGTATTCATGAGGACCCCGTCGCAGCCCAGCTCCATGGCCACCGAGGCATCCGAGGCCGTGCCGACGCCGGCATCAACCAGGATGGGCACGCGGGCGTGCTCGACAATATCGAGGATATTGCCCGGGTTTCTGATGCCGAGGCCCGAGCCGATCGGAGCCGCCAGTGGCATGACCGCCACACAGCCCATGGCTTCAAGTTGGCGGGCAATCACCGGGTCATCATTCGTATAGACCATGACCTGGAAGTCTTCCTTGATCAGGGTATCGGCAGCCTGCAGGGTTTCAACGACATCCGGATACAGGGACTTCTCATCCCCCAGCACCTCGAGCTTGACCAGCGCGTGTCCATCCAGCAACTCACGTGCAAGCCGGCAGGTGCGCACGGCTTCCTTGGCACTGTAGCACCCGGCCGTGTTCGGCAAGAGGGTAAACTGCTCGGGGGACAGGACATCGAGCAGATTGGGCGCGTCCTTGTCTTGTCCGATATTGGTTCTTCGAATCGCCACCGTCACGATCTGTGCGCCGCTGGCAACGATCGCATCCCGGGTTTCCTGCAGGTCCTTGTACTTTCCGGTGCCTACCAGCAAGCGGGAATGGTAGCCCTTGCCAGCGACCATCAGCACATCCGCAGGCTCGTGTGTAACAGAGTCTGTTGAGGGGTTCGCAGTCATCAGTTTCTTGTTTTTCGCGTGCTCGGATCAGATCGCCGGACAGGGCCCCTATCATATCACTGTCTGAGCTGCCCAATGTCGGCCTGGGCGTTGCAAACCGTGCGATCGGAAATCGCTGTCAGCCGGCCTGCGCCTGCGCCCGGACCACGGCCAGCGTGATCTTGCAGTCTCCCAGTGCGCGGTGGTCCTGGACCGTGGCAACGCCTTGGCTTCGCGCCACTTCCAGCAGGCGATGGCTCGTGTAATGCGGGAACATGCTGCGATGGTCGGATACGAGATCGCGCCACCGGATATTGGGCAACTCCAGCCCGTACCGAGATGCAGACTGCTCCAGCAGGCGACGGTCAAAGGGCGCGTTCCAGGCACAGACGGCCGAAGCAGGGCCGAGCACCTGCATCAGCTGGTCATGCAGATGACGGTAGCTTGGCCGAACCGCCACCATCGCATTGGTAATCCCGTGGATCCGGGTAGCCGATTCACCAATCTCGCGAATCGGGCGGATCAGTTCGTTGAACAGGACCTCGCCGCGGGTATTGGTCACGGCCACTTCAACCACTTCGTCCCTTTGACCCAGGCCAGTCGTCTCCGTGTCCAGGATCAGGACATCGTGACGGTCCAGCAGGGCGGACCACGCCGCCGGCTTCTTTCCTCTGTTTTTCAAGATTTACCTATTCGTTCTATCGCTCGCCTTGATCGCATTCCAGGTCCTCATCGCCGGGATCGAGCCTGCGCCCCCGACTTCCTGCCCTACCATCCCCTAACCGCCGCCGATGGCATGGATAATCTCCACGTGATCTCCTGCCTGCAGCACATGGGTGGAAAACGTGCTGCGCACCACGACCTCGCGGTTGACCTCGATGGCGATTCGCCGACCGCCAAGTCCCAACCCTTCAATCAGTTCACCGGCCGTCAGCCCATCGGCGATGTCTTCTTCACGGCCATTCAGAATGATTTGCATGCGGCTTTCCCTCACACAGGCTGGATACACACCCGGTATAATCTGCAATCTTTTTGAATAGTTCAACAGTGTACATGGCCTACGATGCAGTTGTAATTGGCGGCGGTCTAATTGGCATGATGACCGCGCGCACCCTGCAACTGGCAGGACTGAAGGTGGCCCTGCTTGAGAAAAACCGGTTAGGCGGGGAATCCAGTTGGGCCGCCGCAGGGATCCTGGCCTCATTTCATCCCTGGCGCCAGAATGCCGCCGCGGGCGCACTGATTGAAGCCAGCGAATCGGCCTTCCCGAACCTTGTAGTACAACTGCAGGAGGAAACCGGGATCAACTGCGGGCTGCTGCACTGCGGGATGCTCGTTGCCAATACCGATGAACGCGAGCGCGCCCTTGCCTGGGCCCGCGAACACGATGCCCCGATCGAGGTCCTTGACCAGGCGCAACTGGCACGCCTGGAGCCCCATCTTGCAAATACACTGGAGGGCGCCATTCTGATACCGTCGGCGATGCAGCTGCAGCCGCGCCTGCTGATGGATGCCCTGAGAGAATCCCTGGTCCTGCACGGCGTGAAAATTTTCGAGGGCACCGAGGTCAGGGCATTGCCCGTCCGGGCCGGGAAAGTCACCGGGGCTGACACGCCCCAGGGCACCGTGGCGGCCGGCCAGGTGGTTGTCTGTAGCGGTGCCTGGGCCCAGCAACTTCTGAAGACGCTCAGCAAGGCCTGTACGGATATCGTTCCGGTACGTGGACAAATACTGTTGTTCAGAACCCGGCAGCGCCTGATGTCACACATCCTCGTGCAAGACAAGCGCTACCTGGTGCCCCGCGAAGATCCCTATATCTTGTGTGGCAGCACGATGGAGCACGTAGGGTTTGACCGCACCATAACCGAAGAGGCCAAAGACGCGATTCGCACATGGGCCATCCAGCGTTGTCCCGCGCTGGAAGAAGCCGAACTGGTGGACCACTGGACCGGGCTGCGGCCCGGAACGATGCGCGAGACCCCCTACATCTGTGCACACCCGGAATACGAGAACCTGTACATGAACGCCGGGCATTTCCGGTCCGGGATTGCGATGAGCATCGCCTCTGCCGACCTCGTGTGCAAGCTGATGGCCAGCCCCTCCGTCCCACCTCAAATGGTTCCCTACGGCTGGTAGATGCTTGGTGCCTTTCAACCCGGCCTTGCGGGTACAGGATGACTTATGAAGGTGCGAGGGGTCGAAAAATCATCCGTTCCGATGATTTTGGCCGAAAGGCACTCACTGCAACTGTACAACACCCGCCCAGGCGCGTTATAAACCCAATCAGTGCCGGGGTAGCTCAGTCGGTAGAGCAACTGATTCGTAATCAGTAGGTCGGGTGTTCGAATCACCTCTCCGGCACCAATTTATTCAATATGCATTTCAAGAGCCAAGTATCGGCACAAGCAAGACTGTATTGTAAGCGTTCACGGAAAACTGACACGTTGAATATCCTTTACCTGATGACTCACATCCTGGTACTGAGACATCGGATAGTGAAGTGACCTGTACGCTAAGGGAGATGTAAGTAGTGGGTGTCAGCGAAGAACGTAGTGATCTAATCTTGCACCCTTCCGTGTCTGCCAAACTCGAGGAGATCGATGCGCTGCGCAAGAAGCTCAGTGCGCTCATAGAAGAACATGAATCTCTGCTTTACAACGAACGAGACCTGCTCATGGCCAAGTACAACCGTGATATTGGATACCTGGAACATGAGCTATTTCTTCTGGACGTCGAATTGGCGGAACTGAGGCGGCGCATCTCGATCTTGCAAGCGGACATTAACCGCGGCAAAACCGTTACCGCTGAACGGCTTGAACGCCTCAATGAGGAAATCCGTATAGAGTTTGAGAAATTTCACGTTGCGCTCAAGGAGAAGGAGCGCGAGCTGCGCCACTCCATCGGCCTGTTGGACACCGTGAAATGGATGAAGCCGGAGCATTACCGTGAACTGAAGCGCCTGTACCGCCGGATTTGCCAGCATTACCACCCCGACGTGGGTGGGGAAAAATCGGAGCGCGGGAAGCAGATCTGGTCCACGTTGCAGCACGCCTATCGAGAGGGAGATCTTGATCTTCTTAAAGCCTTGGCCGAAACGCTGGATCTTTCCGGGAAGCCACTGCTGAAGGCATCCGACGATTTCAACTCGGAAATCAAACGACTGAATTCCCAGGTCAAAAAACAGAGCAATCGGCTTGCCAAGATACTCACCAAGCCTCCGTTCTCTTATCGGGAAAAACTTGAAGACTCCCAGTGGATTCAGGCCAAGCAGGAAGAGCTACAGCAGGAGATTGCCGGTCGCAAGCAACATCGGGTGGAATTGCAGGGTCGGTACGAAATGCTGCTTCCGCCTTCTGGCCCCACCCACTGAATATGAACAAGGCGCTTCAGAAAACCGAACTCGTTGAACAGCTTCTCCAGAAAAGCGTTACCGGAAAAGCTCTTCGTATACCCTTTGCACAGGACATCATGCTTGCACGGATGCACGTTGCGGGAACCCATTACTACGAGGCGGAAAATGTGGTTGAAAGCCTGTCTTCCGGACAGCGCTTCAGTTTGCGCCGCGAGCCTAAAAATGTGCATGACAAGTTCGCTATCGAAGTCCTGACGACAGGGGGGCACAAGCTCGGTTACATCCCCCGCCAGTACAACGAAATACCCGCGCGGCTGATGGACGCGGGGAAACGGTTGTTCGTACAGATGGAATCACTCAAGAAGCTGGACCAGTGGCTGGACATCCAGTTGTCACTTTATATGGAGGATTATTGAGTCCACTGGATGCGCCAGCGCGGTGCGTGGCTGAACTGCTGTGTATCACCCCGCATCTACGAAACGTGATAACGCACTGATTCTACTTCAATTTATTCAATGGCATGGAAGTTGCACTTCCATCGGCCATGGGTACAAAACCACACGAAAGCACGCACGTCGTGGTGGTCGGCAACGGTATGGTCAGCCACCGTTTCGTGGAACGTGCCGCAGATAACCCGGATATCAGGATCACGGTATTCGGAGAGGAACCGCGTGGTGCGTACGACCGCGTCCACTTGAGCGAGTATTTCAACGGCCACAGCGCGACGGATCTTGCCCTGGAGCCAGTACCGGCTGGTACCCCTGCCACGTATCATCTGGGTGTGAGCGTCCTGGAAATTGATCGCCCATCGAAGACGGTACGTTGCAGTGGCGGGCATACCACTGAGTATGACGCTCTTGTTATGGCGACGGGCTCGTACCCGTTCGTTCCGCCCATCGCTGGCAACGACCTGCCCCACTGCCACGTCTACCGCACGATTGAGGACCTAGACGCGATCAAGGCATCCGGCACCGATGCCAAAATTGGTGTTGTGATCGGTGGTGGTCTGCTGGGCCTGGAAGCAGCAAATGCGCTGAAGAACATGGGGCTCACCACCCACGTCGTGGAGTTCGCGCCCGTACTCATGAGCACGCAGCTGGACGACGGGGGAGGCGCCATGCTGCGCACCATGATCGAATCGCTGGGTGTTGCCGTGCATACCGGCAAAAACACACAGCGGATCGTGCCCGGAGAATCGGCTCGTTACCGGTTGGAGTTTGCCGACGGTGAAGTGCTTGAAACTGATCTGGTGGTCTTTTCGGCCGGCATCCGACCGCGCGATGAGCTCGCACGCGAATGTGGCCTGGTGATCGGTGAACGTGGCGGTATCGTCATTGACGAATTCTGTACCACCTCTGATCCGAGCATTCTTGCCATCGGCGAATGTGCACTCTACGAGGGGCAAATATTCGGACTGGTCGCCCCTGGATACGAAATGGCCAAAACGGCGGCCGGTGTTCTGGCCAAAGAGTCCGATGCGGTTTTTCGCGGGGCCGACATGAGTACCAAGCTCAAGCTTCTTGGCATCGACGTTGGCAGCATGGGTGATGCACATGCTCGAACAAAGGGTGCTGACACCTATACCTACATCGATCAACGCAATCACATTTACAAGCGCATCGTCGTCAACAAGACCGGCAAAAAACTTCTCGGCGCCGTGCTGGTAGGTGATACGGCCGACTACGGCATGCTGCAGCAAACCATGCTCAATGAACTGGCATTGCCGAAACACCCGGACGCGTTGATCCTGCCGCAACGCGATGGCGGTGGCCTACCTGCCGGGGCCGTTGCGGCACTCCCGGATACAGCACAGCTGTGCTCCTGCCACGACGTGTCAAAAGCTGCAATCACAGGTGCGATTGCCGACGGCGCGACTACCCTTGCGGGCATTCGCAGCTGCACAAAGGCTAGCTCTGGCTGCGGCGGCTGTGCGCCACTCATAACGCAGGTGCTGAATGCCAAACTCGAAAACCTCGGCCTCGAAATAAGCACGGATATCTGTGAGCATTTTGCGCACACGCGCCAGGAGCTTTACCACCTCGTGCGCGTTGATCGCATTACGACATTTGAGGAACTCATCGAAAAACACGGCACAGGCCATGGTTGTGATATCTGCAAGCCGACCGCCGCATCCATCTTCGCTGCGTGCTGGAACGACCACGTGCTGAAGAAGTCCCATGCACCACTGCAGGATACCAACGACCACTTCCTTGCCAACCTGCAGAAAAACGGTACGTATTCCATTGTGCCGCGTGTGCCAGGGGGCGAGATCACACCGGACAAGCTGATTGCATTGGGTCAGGTCGCCAAAAAATATGACCTGTATACGAAAATTACCGGCGGCCAGCGCATTGACCTGTTTGGTGCGCAGGTTCACGAGTTGCCGATGATCTGGAAGGAACTGATCGATACCGGTTTTGAGACGGGCCATGCCTACGGCAAGGCCGTGCGTACGGTGAAGTCCTGCGTCGGTACTGCGTGGTGTCGTTACGGTGTGCTGGACAGTGTCGGCATGGCCATTCACATCGAGAACCGCTACAAGGGATTACGCGCACCGCACAAGCTGAAATTTGCGGTGTCCGGCTGCACGCGCGAGTGTGCCGAGGCGCAAAGCAAGGATGTCGGCGTCATTGCCACCGAGATCGGCTGGAACCTGTACGTCTGTGGAAACGGCGGCATGCGCCCGCGGCACGCGGACCTGTTTGCCACGGGTCTCGATGATGAAACGCTGATCAAATTCATCGACCGATTCCTGATGTTCTATATCCGTACCGCGGACCGCTTGCAGCGGACCTCGGTGTGGATGGAAAACCTGGAAGGTGGTCTCGACTACCTGAAGTCGGTCATCATCGACGATAAGCTGGGACTAGCAACCGACCTCGAAGCGGAAATGGCGCACATCGTGGATACCTACGAGTGCGAGTGGAAATCAGTGGTCGAGGACGAAGAGAAACGCAAGCACTTTCGCACGTTCGTCAACAGCGAAAAAGGTGACGAGTCTTTGGTGTTCGTTCGGGAACGAAGCCAACGGCGCCCGGCGCTGGCTTCGGAAGTTGCATGAAGTGGATGCCAGCCATGCCTTGGACCACTGTTTGTGAACTCGATGCGCTGATACCCGATGTGGGTGTAAGAGCGCTGCTAGGTGACGACCAGGTCGCGGTGTTTCGCGTGTCGTGCTCTGACGACATCTTCGTGATCGATGCTATCGATCCGTTCAGTAACGTGCCCGTACTTTCACGCGGAATTGTCGGGGACCTTAAGGGGCAGCTTGTGGTGGCCTCACCTGTCTATAAACAACACTTCAACCTGAAAACGGGCCAGTGTATCGAGGACGATGCGGTCTCAATCCGCACGTACCCGACTCGCGTCATTGCGGGTCGGATCCAGGTCCGCCATTAAGACATGCTGTCATGCTGTTCGGTCGCCGCACCAAAAACCCCATCCGCATCGCCGACAAGGGCGTTGTCGACTGGAAATACACGACCTGTGGATATTGCTCCGTGGGTTGTTCCGTCGAGGTCGGTGTGGATAGTGAGGGCAAGCCGGTCACTGCACGTGGCCTCGGCGGTGCCGATGTTAATCGTGGCAAGCTCTGCATCAAGGGACTGACCCAGGCACAGATTTTTGCAGCGCCCGGTCGCGGCGGCTCACCCAAAGTACGCAACCGCATTTATGAACACTGGCAGCGTACGGACTGGAACACTGCACTTGATCGTGTCGCCGGCGAGTTCAAGCGAATTCAAGCCGAGCACGGGCGCGATGCCGTGGCCGTGGTATCCACCGGTCAGATCATGACCGAGGAGTTCTATACGCTTGGAAAGCTGGTAAGGGGTGTGATCGGCACGAACAACTATGACGGGAACACGACCCTTTGCATGGCCTCCGCCGTGTCAGGTTACAAGCGCTCGTTCGGAGCAGACGGTCCCCCTGGATGCTATGCCGACTTCGATCACACGCACTGCCTGCTCGCGTTCGGTTCCAACCTCCCGGAACAGCACCCGATTATCTACTGGCGCCTGAAAGAGGCGCTTGAGAAGCGTCGGTTTCCGATCATCGTTGTCGATCCGCGTGTCACCATGTTCGCGCAGTTCGCGGATATCCACCTGCCCGTCACTCCGGGCACCGACCTTGTGTTACTCAACAGCCTGTGCCACGTCATTCTCGAAGATGGCCTGCACGATGAGTCCTTTATCCGCGCGCACACGCACGGATTCGAGGACTTCGCAGCCACTGTTGCACGCTATGACCCGTCCACGGCCGCGAAGATCTGCGGCATTGATGAGGACACCATTCGACACGTGGCTCGCCTGTACGGTAATGCCGATGCGGCCATGGCAATCTGGACGATGGGCATCAACCAGTCGACCCACGGTACCGATGGTGTCTGCGCGATTAACAATCTCAATCTCGTTACCGGGAATATCGGCAAACCCGGTGGCACGAGCCTGTCGATCACCGGGCAATGCAATGCCATGGGTACCCGCGAGTGGTCGTCGTGTTCGGGCTTGCCTGGCTATCGGCAACTTGAGAACCCGACCCATCGCGAGGAAGTCGGGAAGTTCTGGAACGTTGATCCGGAGTTCTTCCCGAAGCAGCGCGGCCTGTTTCAAACAGACATTTTTCCCGCCATTGAAACCGGCCAGATCAAGGCCCTCTGGGTGATCGCCACGAATCCCTTGACCTCCATGCCGAATTCGCCGCGTATCCGCAAAACCATGCAAAAGCTCGACTTCTGTGTCGTACAGGATGCCTACGAGGACACCGAGACCGCGGACTACGCCCATGTCTTCCTGCCAGCTTCTGTGTGGGCCGAGAAGGAGGGTTGCTTCACCAACACCGAGCGTCGCGTCAACCTGACGCGGCCGGTCAGCGAGCCCTACGCGGACTCGAGACCGGACCACTGGATTTTCACGGCACTCGCCAAACGCTGGGATCGTGCAGCGAACATGAACTGGCCCGAGACACCGCAGGCCGCGTTCGAGGAAATGAAGCAGCTCTCCAAGGGGCAGACCAGGAACCTCGACATTTCAGGCATGAGCTACGACAGGATCGAGCGCGCACGCGGTCTGCAGTGGCCGATGCGGGAAGGTGAGGTGAAAGGCGCACCGCGCCTGTATACCGATGGTGTTTTTGCATTTCCTGACGGCAAGGCGAAGTTGCTTTCGTTGCCGTACCTCGAAAATAACGAGCGCCCGGATGCAGACTTCCCGTTCTGGCTGAACAGTGGACGCGTGGTGGAACACTTTCACACCAGAACCAAGACCGGCAAGGTCGGTGACTGCAACAAGTTTTCGCCGACACCGTACATGGAGATGAACCCGGATGCAGCCGATGAGCTGGGCGTGGACCACATGGGCTATGCCCGGCTGGTGTCCCGCCGCGGCGATGCCGTGGTGATGGTCCAGTGCACCCAGCGTGTGCCGAACGACATGGTATTCATCCCGTTTCACTTCCACGAGTGCGTCAATCGGCTGACCCTGGGCCTGCTCGATCCGTATTCGAGACAGCCGGCGTTCAAGCAGTGCGCGGTGCGCATTGAGTCTGTCGACCAGCATGAAGCCGCGCTGCAAAACACAGCCTTGAGGACGTTCTAGTGATTCCGTTACGTACCGACGAACCGGACTACGCCAGGCTTTCGGATACCCCTGCGCAGGCGTTGAACCGCTACGGCAAGCCGATCCAGCTGCTGGCAGATGGCGAGCGCGGTGTCAGTCTCCACATCAATGGCGATGCCGGCATCGGTGACAACCCGAACCGCACCCAGCAGCACGCATTCCACTTCACCGCGGACAACTGCATTGGCTGTCACGCGTGCGAGGCTGCATGCAGCGAGAAAAATGACCTGCCGGCACACTTGAGCTTTCGATCCGTGGGTTACGTGGAAGGGGGAACCTATCCTGACTACACACGCATCAACCTCTCGATGGCCTGTAACCACTGCGACGACCCTGTCTGCCTGAAGGGTTGTCCAACGCGGGCCTATACCAAGCACCCTGAATATGGTGCCGTGATTCAGGATCCTGATATCTGCTTCGGCTGTGGCTACTGCACCTGGGTCTGTCCGTACAATGCCCCGCAACTTGATCCGGTGGCAGGCCAGGTCGAAAAGTGCAACATGTGCGTGGATCGACTGGAGGTCGGCTTGAAGCCGGCCTGCGTGTCCGCCTGCGTGGGCAACGCCCTGGATTTTGGCGTGGTCGAGAACGTGCCGAGGGGCCGCGAGCAAGTCGAGACATGCATCCCCGGGTTTCCCGACCCCGGGATCACGAATCCGAATATCCGTTTCCAGCAAGTGAAACAGGCACCACTTGAAGTCACACGACCGGACTCGGAACCCATCAAGTACCGCAAGGGTGATGATCGCTCGTTCCACCCGGTCATCGATCCCAAACAGGGGGTACGGAAACGCTGGAATCTCGCGCGCCTGTCATCGCGGGAAACCCCGCT
Organism: Gammaproteobacteria bacterium; assembly: GCA_965214675.1. GTDB lineage: Bacteria > Pseudomonadota > Gammaproteobacteria > UBA4575 > UBA4575 > WTFY01. The sequence continues at coordinate 1,677,883 of OZ243969.1, read as the reverse complement.
GGTGGCCTTCACCTTGGCAGTGCAGGCCGGCGTGGGTGCCTTCGCAGTCGCGTTTGCTGCCGGGGTGGCCGGGGGCTGGATCGCATTCGCTGCACTCGCACTCGTAGTCGTCGGCATGCTGGCTTCGACGGCGCATCTTGGCAAGAAAATGCGGTTCTACCGTGGTTTCAATAACCTGCGCCACTCGAACCTGAGCCGCGAAGCGCTGGCGAGTGCCTTGTTCGGCGCAGCTACCGGCCTGTTTTTCCTCGCCCACCTGGGAGGCTACGACAGTACAGCGCTCCTGTCAGGCCTGTTTGCAGTTGCTGCAGGCATTGCAACACTTTATTTCATGGTGCGCTGCTACACGATTCCTGCTCGACCGTTCTGGAACCACTGGCAGACTGCCACCGCCTTTGTCGGAACGTCGTTGGCATTGGGCGGCTGGGTGGCTCTTGCCAGTACTCCCGGAGTATCCCTGCCCGTGGTGATTGCAATCGCCGCTGGCCTGGCATTGGAATCGCTGGGCCTGATCGGGCACCGGGGTGACATGGCCGGCGCATCGCACGAAGGCGCGGTTTCGCACTATGTGCAGACCACAACCTTTAGCCGTGTCTACTACCTCAGGAACGCGCTTCTGGCCAGTGCCCTGCTGCTCGTGGTCGTGCTGGGCCTGGCCGGCATCACCCATCCACTGCCGTGGATGCTCGCAGCCACGCTCAGCCTGCTTGTTGCAGTCTCGGGTCGCGCGCTGTTTTACGTGGTGGTTACCCCCACGACGATACCGGGTGCATTCTTCTGGAAGAACAAGGCTTTCGAGCAGCACGCTCGAGATATCGGCCTGGCCGCCAATCCGGCCGTAGGCGTGCCGCTTTCAGGTCACTGAAGCCACGTCTTTAAAAACAAATTTATTGATTCACTGATCATCGACTTCGGCACCGCCTATGTACAGGGCCTTGACGAACTCGATTCCGTGGTCCGGGAGTCCTGTCCTGCTGGATCGGTCGGATATGTCGCCCCGGAATGCCTGCAGGGTCAGCCTGCAACGCACAGCGCAGACCTCTATGCCCTGGGCATCGTCGCCTGCGAAATGCTAGCCGGTAAACTGCCGTACCGCCCGCCGCTGGCACGTGATGCGCGCGCGTACGTGAACCGCGCCTATGTCCCGCTCGCAAAGGGTGGCGGCCTGCCGAAGTAGATTGACTTGACACTGGCCAAGGCGACGGCGCAAAACCCGTCCGACAGATATGAAACCTTGTCAGAGTTCATCGCCGATCTTTCTACTCTGGATGCAGAATCTGGTCCGCCGTGCCGGGTCAGCACCCCTGCTGGAGAGGCACCCTGCACTTTTTGGAAGCTCGCGAGCGCGATCCTGAGCGGTCTGTTGATATTGAGCCTGGTCCTTCGATAGATGCCTTCGGGCTCCGTTTTCGTAATCATCAATCCCGGTGTTAGAATCGCCTTTCCATTATCACCGATCTTCGTAGATTGGTAAGGGGAAAGATATGACTATCCGATACCGCACAGTATCCGCACTGCTCGTCATCCTTGCGTTGGCCGTGATGCCGCAGTTTGCCGGCGCCGCAAAACAGGCATACGCCAAATTACAAAACGCAAACGGAGACGCTGTGGGGATGGCCACCCTTCACAGGACTTCGCATGGCACGCTCCTGCACGTGAAGCTGCACGACCTGCCAGCGGGTGCCCATGCCTTCCATGTGCATTCCATCGGAAAATGCGAACCACCATTCAAGTCAGCGGGCGGCCATTACAACCCGGAGGGTCGCAACCATGGCATCCTGGGCGAGGATGGAATGCATGCCGGCGACATGCCGAATATCCACGTACCGGAATCGGGGAGTCTGGAGATCGAGATCCTGAATACCCAGCTTGTACTGGATACGGCGTTGTTCGATGAAGACGGCGCGGCCATCGTGATTCACGAGGGCGCAGATGATTACAAATCGGATCCTGCAGGAGCGGCTGGACCCCGTATTGCATGCGGAATCCTGCACAAGTAACCCAGGTTCTTGCCCCGGCCCACGGCGATAAGGGTCCTGTGTATCCACTGCAGGGTGTGCAGGCGCTCGCCAGCCGTGGTCCCACAAAGATTCACCGGCGCCTGACAGACTAGCCGGTCCGTTTTCTAAACGGCTGGATCAGCAAATGATCCAGCCACAGGTCGCGCCGGGTACGGAAGTATTCAATCCCGACGTTCATGCCGGTCTGCCCCGCCTGCGGTGCAGCACGGTAGGTTCGAAACAGGTAGTCCCACCAGGGAACATTGAATCCGAAGTTGCTGTTGGTTTCCTGTCGCACGACCGAGTGATGCACGCGGTGCATGTCGGGTGTCACAATGAAATACCGCAGGATGCGATCTGCTTTTTCGGGAATGTAGATATTTGCGTGATTGAATAACGAGCTTGCATTCAACAGCACTTCAAACGCGATCACCGCCAGGACCGGAGCTCCCAACACCAGCACGGCCGCCATCTTGATCCCCATGGACAGCACGATCTCGATGGGGTGAAAACGCAAACCGGTGGTGACATCCACATCCAGGTCCGCATGATGCATGCGATGCAGCCGCCACAGAAAATCGACGTGATGAAACACCAGGTGCTGGAGATACAGAACGAAGTCCAGTGCGAGGATCGCAACAGCGATTGCCATCACCGCAGGCATGTCAACGATATTCAGCAAGCCCAGATTCTGGTTTTGTGCAGCGACGGCCGTGCCCACCGCAGCCAGGGGTATCCCGAGACGCACAATCAGTCCGTTCAGTACCATGATGGCGAGGTTGTTGAGCCAGCGCACACTTTTCGAATGCTGCCAGGTGCGGCGTGGGACAACGAGTTCCCACACCGCGAACAGCGCAAACAGGCCCGCAAAGCTCGACAGGCGAACCAGCACTTCGGTATTCAATGAAAATGCGGATAGCATGTCACCTTTCTAGGCGCCATGCATGAGCTTGTCAATCAAATTCCACGGTGACCTATGGACCCTATAAGGGATTCCAATCAATCGTTTTTGCCCTCTGTCGGGCGCGGGTGCAGGCTACCCTACCTGATCTCAATTCAAGTATAGTGATATTCAATAGATCTCATCCGGACCCAGAAATACGTGCCGGGCAGAATTGCAGAACAATGACAACACATGACCTCCGGTGCCTGTTGATCTTGTTGCTCGGTGTCTGGCTTGGTGCCTGCAGCACACTGGAGCCGGAGCGCCAGTCACGCACACAGACACCTGACTCGCCACCTTCCACTGAAAATCAAACCGAAGACAATGCACGGTCCCCGGATGAACGGCCATCCAAAGACAAGCAAGCCGCGGCCACTACCGAAGATGAAAAAGTGGCTGTGCTGGATCAGCAGCTCGAAGAGGCGCTGGGCCGCTACGATGAAGCCATTCACGAGGAATTTGAAAAAGCGCAAGCCGAAAGACAAGCCCACCAGCCGTCCGCTGCAGGAGATATACAAGCGCCTGAATCCGGGTCAGAAGATATGCACGGGGCTGAACACCCGGCAGATGCAGGCCTGCCCGACCGGTCCGTAGCCAAGGCGGGCAACCCGGAGTCCGGCGGACCCGGTGACGATCCGGATGAAGGCAGTGACGAGCATGGAACACGAGGTGCGCACCGGGTACCCCCACCGGCCGACATCCCCAGCGGTGATGATGACGATGTTGTCGCCCGCCAGCTTCGAGAAGCCGCACAAAACGAGCGCGATCCTGTGCTCAGGGAGAAGTTGTGGGACGAGTACCGCAAATACAAGAAGCAACAGGCGAGCGTAACGCCCTCGACCTCCTCTGAAGTCGAATGACCCTGCCCGGAAACTCGATGGTGTGCCTGTGGCTGACCATCGCCATGTTGGTTAGCAGCTGTTCGCTGAACACGGTACGGGTTTCAGGCGGGGAAGAAATCGAATCGCAGACGGTGCAATTGCAGGACAGTCTTCTGCTGGACGTCGGGGTGCTCCTGTTCGATGAAGGTGAGATTACCCCAGAACAGGAAGAGGAGAATATCCACGAGGATATCCGTGCGGCCGAAGCGCGTTACATGGCCTATCACCTGAAAGAGACCTTGCAGCACGCCTACGGTTGGGGCGCCATCCGGGTGCTGCCGGCCGCCTCCCATATTGCGGATGTCATCGTACGCGCCACCATCATCATCTCAAACGGTGAGACGCTGGTTTTGCACACTCATGTCTCGGACAGTACCGGCACCCTGTGGTTCGACAGGAAGTACAAGGCCAAGCTGACAGAACACGACTACGTCGACATCCAGCCAGGGGATGATGTCTACCAACACGTCTACAACCGCATCGCCAATGACATTTACCGGCACCGCAAGAAACTGGCGGCCCGGCAACTGCTCCGCATACGAAACACCTCCGAGTTGCGCTATGCCGCCAGCATCTCGCCCGACTCGTTTTCCGGCTATCTTGTGTGGCTGCCAAACGGACAGGTGCAACTGGCTCGCTTGCCGGCCAAGAATGATCCCATGCTGCAACGGGTACGCAAGATCCGCGAACGCGACTACCTGTTCGTCGATACGATCAATGAGCACTACGCAAATTTTCACAGTGTGATGCACTGGCCCTATACGAACTGGCGCCGGTATTACCTTCTTGAACTCCAGCAAAAACGGGCCATTGAACGCCGCGCGAACCGGACCAAGCTTGCCGCCACCGCGATCATGATTGTGGGCCTGCTGAGAGACTACCCGGGCGTTGTGACGACCGGCGCCATGTTGTACAAGGATGGCATCGACATTGCCAGGGAAGCACAGATTCACGATGATGCCATCCGCGAACTCGGAGATTCCCTCAAGGCCGAGGTGAAACCCCTGGTCTTGGACATTCAGGGCCGCACGGTTGAGATCACGGGCACCCTTGAAGAACAGTACCGCCAGTGGCGCGAACTGTTGCGCGAAATCTATTTGCAAGAGACGGGCCTGCCTGCGGACAAGATCCTCCAGGACAGTATTTAAACTGCACGCAGTACGCGACAATGTTGTAGGGAGGCGTGCGATTTTTACCTGCCATGCGAAAAGACGATTCCACCCCTGTTAAAAAGATTGACCCTGACACCGTGCGAACGCCGTCTGCGGCCGGGACACGGTCGAAGGATGCGCGCAGTGCAGCCCTGCCGACTGTCCTGTTCTTCGTACTGGTGGCCGTCGCGGCACTCGTGTTCTTGGCGTTGCCTGAATGGGTCGATCGCGAAAGAACGGATGGCCCGCTGAGCGAGGAGCCCCCCGTACACCTGCTCGAGCCCCCGGAGCCCCTGTCCGAGCCAAGCGGCATGCCAGAGGCGCTTGCCAAAAATCAGGCTGGGGTTTCAGATCCGGAGATTACGGCCTTGAAACTGCATGCGGAAAAGCTGCTCCTGGACCTGCTTGAAAAACAGGAGGCCCTGCAACAACAGGGGGTTGAGTTGTGGGCCCGTGATGGCTACGACCAGGCAATGGCGAGGGGACACGACGGCGATGCTCATTTTCGCGAGCAGGCGTTTGCCGAGGCAGCCGATCACTATGAACAGGCGATTGACCTCCTTGAAGCACTTCAAAAACAGGCCGCCGCCGTGCTGGATGAAGCCCTTGAGCAGGGCCTGCAGGCCCTGTCGAGAAACCAGGGCGAGGTGGCTGCACATCATTTCAACCTGGCACTCGCCGTGGATTCCCAGAACCGCCAGGCTCTCGATGGCCTTTCGCGAGCGGCGACGCTCAGTGAACTTTTCGCTTTGCTGGACAGGGGCGGCAACCTCGAAGCGGCCAACCATCTTCAGGGTGCTGAACAGGTCTACCGGGAGGCCGTCGCCCTGGACCCGCTGTCGGGCGAGGCGGTGGCGGCTCTAAACCGGATAACTGAGCAATTGAACCAGGAGGAGTTTTCCCGGTGGATGACTCGCGCGTACGACTCGCTAAAGGACCGCCAGTTTGATGATGCCCGCACCGCCTTTCACAAGGCGCAGGCTCTGGTTCCTGATTCGGACCGGCCGGCGCAGGGGCTGCTCAGAATCGACCAGATTGAGCTCGAGGAAAAAATCGCGAAACTGGAAGTCGAGGCTCTTCATTTTGAGGAACGCGAGGATTGGGAACATGCCGCACAAAGCTGGCAGCAGCTTCTGGCGCTCGCCCCGCAGACCGCCCATGCCAGGGAGGCCGCCGAGCGATCAAGATCCCGTGCAGCCTTGCTGGCAATGCTGGGGGGTTATCTTGAGCACAGCGAGCGCCTGTACTCGGCTGAAGTATCGGCTGAGGTGCAGACATTGCTGGATGAAATCGTATCACTTGACGAAAGTCCGGGTCGGCGAATCCTGCAAGCAGCCAACGCCCTGCAAGATGTGATCGAACAGGCCCGCCAGCCCGTCTCAATTGCCCTGTATTCGGACAACCAGACCGACGTGAGCATCTTCCGGGTGGGCCAGCTCGGACGATTCGAGCACTACGACGTGCAACTTCGGCCAGGACGCTACACGATCCTCGGCTCTCGACCAGGTTATCGAGACGTTCGAAAAACTCTCAACGTGACCCCGGACATGAAAAACGGACGCGTGCATATTTCGTGTAAAGAGACGATCTGATCCAACAAGCGCCGATGTCAAATAAAGTCATCCAGCAGATCCTCGTCACGGATGCGCAAGGACAACGGCAGCACACTCCGGCCGATTTTCCACTGAAGCTTGCATCAAAGGTCCATGCAGGCGCAACGGCAGCGCTTCTGAGTATCCATGCCAACCAGGTCTATATCGAACCTCAGGATGCGGACATTGAGGTGCGGCTGAACCACCACCGCGTGGAAGTTCCAACGGCATTGCACCCCGGGGACATACTGCAAATCGAGGCGACCCACTTTCAGATCGCACATGTCGGCAATACCTTCTCGATTTCCGTAGTGGACGGGCCCTGCGGCCAGGACAGCGATACGCGTCCTGTGGTGCCTCATGGCGAGGTGATTTCGCCGCTGGTGCCTCCCAAAATGGCTGCCAGAAAATCAGGGTGGCGGTTGCGCGGCGCTCTCTCCCTTGCAGGTGCGGCCGTGTTGATCACCCTGGTGCTGCTCGTGGTCCATGTATTTACGGCCAAGAGCCTGAAAATCGAGATTGATCCAGCCGCGGATTCGGTCCGCCTGCAAGGCACCCCGTGGCCACTCAAGATACGCGGGCGCTATCTGGTACGTCCGGGCGAATACCGCCTGCAGGCAACCCGGGCCGGGTACCACCCCCTGGACCATGAGATCCGGGTCGGTACACACGCATCCCAGACCCTCGCCTTCACCCTGCTCAAACATTCCGGCTACCTGAACATTACCAGCGTCCCCGAACATGGCGTGCACCTGCTGATCGATGACAAACCCTTCGGAGTCACCCCGGTCGAACGCATCGAGTTGCCGGCGGGGACCTATACGCTGCAGGCGCTCGCCGAGCGCTACCTTCCGTATACGACGCAATTGGTCATGCAGGGCGAACTGGTTCAACAGGATCTCCGGATACAGTTGCAGCCAGGATGGTCCGAGGTGTCCATCGATTCGCGACCGGAACTGGCCGAGGTCTGGCTGAACGGTGTCCGCAGAGGCAAAACGCCCGTGCGCCTGGAGTTGATGGCGGGAGAGTACCGGCTGGACCTGCGCCATCCAGATTACCTCACCCATACTTCGGATTTCCGGGTGCTGGCGGACCAGCCACTCGCGCTGGCACCCGTGCACTTGCAGACAGGAACCAGCCATGCGCTGATCGCCAGTAGGCCTTCAGGTGCCCATGTGTTCATCGAAGGCGTTGAAAAAGGCACCACTCCGCTGACCATCGCCCTGGCACCCAATGCCCAACACCGCCTGACCCTGACCAAGCCCGGGTACCGCCCGAGCCGGCAAAGCCTTCGTATCCGGCCCGGCGAGCAACAGACGGTGAATGCCCGCCTCGAGGCGATCCTCGGGACCGTGATCGTGCACCCGGTGCCTGAAGACGCCGAGGTACTGGTCCAGGGCCAGTCGGCAGGTCACGGCAGACTCCGGCTCAGCCTGCCGAGTGCACCGCATCGCCTTGAGGTACGAAAATCCGGTTACGAAAGCCACTCACAGACCATGACTCCGAAACCGCAGGCCCCTCAAGTGATCGAGGTTTCGTTGAAGCCATCGGCAGACCATGGACCCCGTACCGGGCCCGCGCGCATCCGCAATCATCTGGGTGAGACACTGGTACGCCTGCAGGGTGGCGAGTTTTCCATGGGGGCTCCGAGGCGCGAGCAGGGGCGGCGCACCAACGAGACCCTGCACACGGTCTCACTGCAACGCCCGTTCTATCTGGCGACCACCGAAGTGACCAACGGCCGTTTTGCAGCCTTCATGGCCTCTCATCACTCCGGCAGCTACAGGGGGTATGACCTGTCAGCACCTGAATTGCCGGTAGTCAACATCACCTGGGCCGATGCGGTACGCTATTGCAACTGGCTGAGTGAACAGGAAGGGTTGAACGCCGTGTACGAAGAAAGAAACGGAAACTGGATGGCCAAGAATCCGATCCCGTCAGGGTATCGCCTGCCCACGGAAAGTGAATGGGAATGGGCAGCCCGCTGGCAGGCCGATGGCACGCTGGCGAAATACGCCTGGGGCGAGAACTATCCACCGGTTGAAATTACGGGCAACTATGCCGATCGCGCAGCGGCCGGCATTCTTGAGGTCACCCTGGACGAGTATGATGATGGCTTTGCAGTGGCGGCACCGGTGGGCAGCTTCAGGGCCAACCCACTGGGACTGTTTGACATGGATGGCAACGTTGCCGAATGGAGTCATGACTACCATGGCCTGTATCCTGCCCTGAGCGATGCCGTCTATGTGGATCCTACAGGGCCTGCGACGGGCACCAAGCATGTGGTTCGTGGCGCTTCCTGGAAGCGAAGCGACCTCAGCAACACTCGACTCAGTTACCGGGATCAGGATAATAAAAGACATGTCGATCTTGGCTTTCGAATTGCACGCTACCTGGACTAGTGTACGATGAGACTTCACACGGCCGTGCTGTGGATGGCGCTGTGTCCGGCACTGGCAGGGGCATCCGAGCACATCGACGATCTTCCTGAAAACGTCGGCACGGTTGCAGCAGAACAAGGTGAGGAGAGCGCCACCGACGTGAGGTTTTCGCGAGACCGCAGATTTCAGCTCCCGCCCCTGGAGGAGTTCGTGCCCAGCGAAGAAGTCTCGGCCGACAAGCCGGTCAGTTTTCCAACGGACATCTGAACGTGACAATAAAACCGTTTTCCTCCGAGCTTACCTATCAGGTCTTCAGCCTGCTGCTGATCATGATCGTCGTGCACACGGCCTATGTCACCGTGATCCGGCCCAATGCCGAAGCTGAACTCGAGTACCAGGCCGCCCAGATCAACCTGGACCAGGACTACGTGCCGAAACGCTCGGTGTATGTGCTGGTGCGCGACTACGAACAGGAGGCCTGCTTCATTCTCATGCTGTGGGCCCTGGTGATCATGAGCTACAAGAGCGCCCACCTGCTGCGCGAAAGAGGCATGCTGGAAATGAACCTGCTGCACGCCAAGGAGGGCATCAAGTTCCTGCCACAGGACACGCATAAGCTCACCCGGCAGATCCAGGCCCTGACGCAAGAACAGCAGGACTGCCTGCTGCCGCGTGCCCTGTTGGTCGCCTTGCACCGCTTCAACTCCACGTGCAGCATCCAGGATGTCTCCACCGCCACCCAGATCGTATGCGAATCCGAAGCCGAGCGCCTCGACTCCGAATTGTCCATCATCCGTTACATCACCTGGGCAATTCCCTCCATCGGGTTTCTCGGAACTGTGCGCGGTATCGGCGATGCATTGGGTCAGGCGCACAAGGCCGTGGAAGGGGACATTGCCGGAGTCACGGAAAGCCTGGGTGTAGCCTTCAACTCCACCCTGATCGCCTTGTGTATCAGTATCGTGCTGATGTTCATCGTGTACCAGCTCCAGCTCCTGCAGGAGCGCCTGATCCTGGATACACAAAACTACTGCAACCATAACCTGATCCGCCACCTGCAACCCAAGTAAAGGAGCACTCTCCCTCGTGTCCACGGTAGTCATCGATCTGTACGAAAGCGGCATCCTGATCAGCGACGGCAAACGCATCCTGGCCAACAGCCCGGCCTGTGCCCTGGTGGATACGCCGACCGACATCCTGGTCGGAAACGCAACCGAAAAGCAGATGCATCTGCGCCCACAGGATATCAACACCGGGTTCTGGGCAGACCTTGGCGGGCAAAGCACGACCCGGCATGCCGTCAGTCATGCCGAGCTTGCACTGCATCACCTGCAGTTCGCCTGGAGCCTGCTCGACCGCCAGGACCACGATGCACTGCTGGCCGTATCCGGCACACTGCGCAAACGGGAACTGGGGCTGGCACTCGGTATCTGTGAAAAGCTCGACATCTCGGTGCTGGGGATCGTCAACAAGGCGGTGCTTGCCATCCCCGGGCCGGTTCCCGAGGCCAGGCTCGTCTGGCTCGCAGTTTTACAGGAGCGGACCATCCTGTCCCTGGTGGCCCAGGACCGCAAGCAGGTGTCCGCCAGCCGCCCGGGCAAAGTCATTCCCTACGGGCTTCAGTCACTGATCCAGGCACAGGCCAAATGGGTTGCGGCGGCGTTTGTCAGGGAAACCCGCTTTGATCCCCTGCAAAAAGGCGAAGACGAGCAACTCCTTTATGAACGGCTTCCGCACTGGCTGGCGACACTGCAATCGCTGGAGTCCGTCGGTTGTGAGCTGCACACGGAAGGGCAAAGCCACCGCATTCAACTGCACAGAAAAGAGGTGCTAGGGATCAACCAGGCCGTCTTCGAGGAGATCGCGATTTGCCTGAGTGAACTCCTTCCCGACCACAAGGTCGCGATCGTATGCTCTCCCACCTGCAACCAGGTCTTCGGTCTGAACGAGTTCTTAAAAACTCTGCCAGGCTGTGCCACACTGGGCACAGACCCGACCCGCATCGCCCGCCAGGCCTTGCGTTATCGCGAGCAAATCTGCGCCGGGGATGAGGCTGTGCATTACACCACGACCCTGAGCTGGGACAAGTCCACCCGTGTCGAACTCCTCGAACCCAATTCCGGGCTGCTGGCAAGCCTGCCCAACTGCCCTACCCACCTGCTGATCGGCAGTCATGCCTGGCCGCTTGGCGAAAAACAGGAACTGCAGCTCACCAAGGACCACCACGAGATACGTCTGGCACTGGACCCGGTATGCAACGAAAGCGGGGTCTGCAGGATCCAGAAAAAAGGCATGCGCATCGAGTTGCGCCACCTGAAAAACTACAAGATCAGGCTCAATGACCGGCGCCTGAGTGAGCCCCAGACCGTCCAGTCCGGCGATCGACTGCGAATTGACGGGTACCGGAATGAGGTGCTTTTCATCAAGGTTCAGGAGCATGAAACGCCGCATAGTTAATGTCTTCAGCCTGTCCTTCCTGGACGTGATGTTTTGCGGCTTCGGTGCTGTCATCCTGTTTTTCATGATCATCAATGCCGATACGCAGGCACGCCGTGAGACGGCCAATATCACCGCCCAGGGCGAAGTGCATCAACTGAAAACCGAAGTCCTGGCGGCCGAGCACGACCTGGTGGAGCTGCACAACACCCGACAAGCGGTGGAAGAGCAACAGGTTCAGGCCCGGGGGCGATCCGCAAGAGTGATCGAGGAGATCGCGACACAGGCCTTGCAGCTCTCACAACAGCGCGGTGAGACACTGGCAAGACAGCATGCGGTTGATGCGCTCAAGGCCGACCTGAAATCTCTGGAGGAAGCGAACCGGCGCCTGCAGGCCGGCGCCCTGCAAAGTGAAGCTCCCGGCATGCGGTTGCGCATCGTGGCCGGCCAAGGACAGCGCCAGTACCTGACCGGTCTGAAGATGGACGGTGAGCGGATCCTGATCCTAGTGGACAGCTCGGCCAGCATGCTCGCCGATCGCATCATCAACGTACTGCGCTTTCGCAACCTGCCAGCGCACGAACGCGTGCGCGCCGCCAAGTGGCGCCAGGTGCTGCACACGGTCGAGTGGATCACCTCGCGCATCCCGCCAACCAGCCAGTTCCAGATCCATGCATTCAATGAAACTAGTGCCCCGCTTTACAAGGCACCTGCCAGCACCTGGCTGGATGGCGGCAACGTGGACCACCTGGATCAGGCCATACAGCACATGTACAAGATGGCCCCGGCCAACGGTACCAACCTGTACCAGGCCTTCAAGGCTATCGGGCAACTGCAGCCGCCACCCGACACCCTGTACCTGCTGACGGACGGGTTGCCCACCCAGGGGCGCTCGAAATCCTGGGGCACGAAGGTGTCCGCCCGGGCGCGCAAAAAGCAATTCGATGCTGCCCTTGAAGTCCTGCCCACAGGAATTCCGGTCAACATCATCCTGTTCCCCATGGAAGGTGACCCGCAAGCCTCCAGCGAATACTGGAAACTGGCACGTGCCACCCAGGGCGCTTTTTTCAGTCCGTCCGGGGACTGGCCCTGAAGCATGAAAACGCGCCGCAACATCGAGAGCTTCAGCCTGTCCTTCCTGGATTGCATCTGCTGCGGCTTTGGCGCACTCATCCTGCTGCTCGTGTTGTCCAAAACGGCTGAGCCGGTGATCTTTGAACAATACAGCGAGGATCTCGACCAGCACGTGGCAGACCTCGAGGAGCAGTTGTCCGAACTGCATGGACAAAGTCATGTGCTGAACCGCGAACTGGTCAGGAAGAAGCAGCAGGTGGCCCTTGAAATCGAAAAGGTGGCGCGCCTGCAGGGTGAGTTATCAAGTATGCAGAGCGCACATCTTGCTTCGAGAAGCGAGGCGGCCGTACAGAACACGATCGAGGGCCAACTGGCCCGTGCCCGCCAGACACTCTCCGAAGAGATGCGCCGGCTGCAGTCGCGTGAATCCCTGCCCCTGAGACCCCAGGATGCAACGATCGCAGGCATCCCGGTAGACAGTGAGTACATTATTTTCATCATCGACACCTCGGGCAGCATGCTCACCTATGGCTGGCAGTTGGCTGAACAAAAACTTACCGAGGTGCTGGATGCCTATCCAAGAGTCAAGGGATTGCAGGTCATGAACGACATGGGCGAATACATGTTTCGCCAGTATGCAGGGCGCTGGATCCCGGACACGCCTGCGCGGCGAAAAGCCGTTCTGGAGCGCATGCGCTCCTGGCAGCCGTTCAGCAACAGCAGTCCGGTCGAAGGCATCACGGCCGCGATCCAAACCTTTTATGCCGATGACAAGAAGATCAGCCTGTACGTATTCGGCGACGAGTTCACCGGTCCTTCCATACAGGCCGTGCTGCGCGAGGTGAACGCGATCAACCGCAAGGACGTGCATGGCAACCGGCGGGTACGGATCCACGCCGTTGGTTTCCCGGTCCAGTTCGCCCGACCGGAAGATGAGCAGGTGACCGGCGTGCGTTTTGCCACCCTGATGCGCGCCCTGTGTGAACAAAACGAGGGCACCTTCATCGGACTGACTTCCATCTCCCCTTGAACCCTCCCAGGGGTCTCCTCCCCCGGACCCTCCGAATATACACACCGAAGGCGGGCGTGGGATTTTATCGTCGCTTTGCAAGGAACGCAGTCCAAGCCGCTTGGCTACACCGAGGCCTGCTTTACTGCTGCACGCTGTCCAGAATCACATCGGCGAGCAGGCCGAACTCCTGTTTGCGAACACTCGATTTCCGCCATGCCAGTCCGATCTCGCGGTACGCATGATCTTTCAGGTCCTGGGTCACCACCTGTGTATTTTCCAGCAAACCTCCATCGATCGCCATCTGTGGAATAAAGGTCACGCCCAAATCACTGTTGACCATTTGAATCAGGCTATACAGGCCGCTGGCCGAGAATTTGTTGGTTTCTTCGAGCCGGCTCAGGTTACAGGCACTCAATGCGTGCTCACGCAGACAGTGCCCGTCCTCGAGCAAAAGGATGACGCCCTGGTTCAGCTTGCTGGGCGTGAAGTCCTCCGGGTCGATCAGGCGCGTGCCCTGCTTGTACGCCAGCTTGAATGCATCCGTGTACAGCGACATCGATTCGGTATTGGTCAACGCCACGGGCAGCGCCAGCAACAGGATGTCGAGTTCTCCTTCCAGCAGCAGGGTATGAATCTTCTTGGTCTGTTCCTCCTTGAGATACAGCTCAAGTTCCGGAAAGCGCCTGCGGATTGCCGGCAGGATTTTCGGCAGCAGGAAGGGGGCAATCGTGGGAATCACACCCATTTTCAGGGGCCCGGTCAGGGGTTGCTGCACGGAGCGTGCAATATCGACGATGCCCTCCAGGTCAAACAGTGCATGCCGGGCCTGCTCGGCCACGAGTGTTCCTACAGAGGTGAACGTCACACTGCGACTGGTGCGGTCCACCAAGGATACGTTGAGCTGTCTTTCAAGCTCCTTGATCGACACGCTGAACGCGGACTGGGTGACAAAGCATGCCTCCGCCGCCTTGCCGAAGTGCAGGTGTTTTTCAAGCGCCACCAGGTATCGCAGTTGCTTGACAGTGGGCAAATTAATCATTCGTAAAATCGATCATTTAAAGAAAAACAATAAGATTTATATCAGGATTGGCCGGCAATCGCCAGACGGGCTTGGGGGACCCCCGGGTCCCGGGTGCGTTATTCGACCGTTACCGACTTGGCCAGGTTGCGCGGCTGGTCGACATCGGTCCCCTTGAGAACCGCGACGTGATACGCGAGAAGCTGCAGGGGAATGGCAAAGAGGATCGGGGCCACCGCATTGTCGGGCGCATCCACTTCGATGCCAATCGTATCGACTGCGTATTCGAATCCCGAGTTCACATCGGCAAATACGTGCAGCACCCCGCCCCTTGCACGGACTTCCTCAAGGTTGGATTTCAGTTTCTCCAGCAACACATCGTTCGGCGCCACGGCTATCACCGGGACCTTGTTATCCACCAGCGCGATAGGACCATGTTTGAGTTCACCGGCAGGATAGGCTTCGGCATGGATGTAGGACACTTCCTTGAGCTTCAACGCGCCTTCCTTGGCTATGGGGTAATGGATTCCACGGCCCAGAAACAGGGCGTGCTGCTTGTCTCCGTACTGGCGGGAAAGCACCTCGATCTCAGCGTCCAGCTCCAGCACATGGTTGATCCGTGCCGGCAGGTTGGCCAGTTGCTCAACCAGGATCTTGTCCATCTCGTCTGGCATGCCATGGCGTTTGCCTACGCAGATCACGAGTAACAGCAACGCGACCAGCTGTGTAGTGAAGGCCTTGGTGGAGGCCACTCCGATTTCAGGCCCGGCATGCGTCATCAGTGCCAGGTCCGACTCGCGCACCAGGGAACTCTCCGGAACATTGCAGATGGTCAGTGAGCCGGCATAGTGCTCGTGGCGCGCCTGGCGCTGTGCAGCCAGGGTGTCGGCCGTCTCACCGGACTGCGAGATCGTCACGAACAGGGTGCCGGGCTGTACCACATGCTTGCGGTAGCGAAACTCGCTGGCAACCTCGACAAAGCATGGAATACCTGCCAGCTCCTCAAACCAGAACTGCGCGATCAGCCCGGCATGATAACTGCTGCCGCAGGCAATGATCTGGACGGCCCGGGTACACTCGAGAATCTGCTCGGCCTCTGCGCCCAGAATTTGCTCTGCCACGCGACCGTCGATCAGCCTCCCCTCCAGGGTGTCGGCAATTGCCTGCGGCTGTTCGTGAATTTCCTTCAGCATGTAGTGCGGGTAGCCGTCCTTCTCGACAGCCTCCATGGACAGAAGGCTGCGCTTGGCATCACGCTCAACAGCAGCACCCGTCGTATCGAACACCTGGATGCGCTCCCGTGAGATCTCGACGATGTCACCATCCTCAAGGAAGACGAATTCCTGAGTCTCTTTCAGCAGCGCGTGCACATCTGATGCAATGAAGTTCTCCTGTTCACCGATTCCCACCACAAGCGGACTGCCGCTTCGCGCAGCGATCAGCCGTTCCGGTTCGGTATTGTCGATGACACCCAGGGCATATGCGCCCCTGAGGTCGTTCACGGTGGCCCGCACCGCCGCGAACAGATCCTTGCCGTCTTCCAGGTAGAACACAATCTGGTGGGCGATGACTTCGGTGTCGGTGTCCGAGGAAAAACTGAACCCCTGGCGAATCTGCTGGTCCTTGAGTGGTTTGAAATTCTCGATAATGCCGTTGTGCACGATGGCAATGCGGTCATTGCTGATGTGCGGGTGCGCATTGATCTCGGCAGGTACGCCGTGGGTGGCCCAGCGGGTATGGGCAATGCCGAGCTGGCCGGTGAGTGCGGATTCCTCCAGGGCGCTGTCCAGTTCGCTGACCTTGCCCTGTCTTCGTACCCGCTCGATCGAGCCATTGGTGAGCATGGCAATGCCGGCCGAGTCATAGCCCCGGTATTCCAGGCGGCGCAGGCCTTCCAACAGGACATGGGAAATGTCCCTGTTCGCAATACCACCGACGATTCCACACATGCTCTAGCTCTTTTTCTTCTCGGGCCGTTGCCAGTTTTCGACGGCCTCCTGCTTGCTGCGGGCAACCGCGAGGCTGCCTGCTGCAACATCCTTGGTGATGGTTGACCCGGCACCTATGGTCGCCCCCTTGCCAATGATCACCGGGGCCACAAACTGGGTGTCGGAACCTACGAACACATGATCGCCGATGATCGTACGGTGCTTGCGCGCACCATCATAATTGCAGGTGATCGTGCCCGCACCTACATTGACCTGCTCGCCGAGCTGCGTATCACCGATATAGCTGAGATGATTGATCTTGCTGCCCGCTCCGATGTCGGATTTCTTGATCTCGACAAAATTACCCACCTGCGCGCCATCGCCGAGGCGGGCCTGCGGGCGTATCCGTGCAAAAGGGCCCAGGCGACACGCACTGCCGATCTGCGCCTCCTCGATATGACTGTGGGCATGAATCCGCGTGCCATCGCCCACGACAGAGTTGACCAGCACGGTGTTGGCGCCGATCCGCACGCCATCGCCGAGACGATTCTGTCCTTCGAATACGGCATTGACATCGATCACGACATCCCGGCCCACCTGCAGCTCTCCGCGGACATCGATGCGCTCCGGGTCCATGAGTGTGACGCCGCGCTCCATCAGGCGAGCGGCCGCCCGACGCTGGCAGATTCGTTCGGCCCGTGCAAGCTGGGACTTGTCATTGATGCCGAGCGTGGCTTCGGCATCCTCGCACACCAAAGCTTGCACCGTGTGCCCGGCCCCGGCTGCCAGTGCAATGCAATCGGTCAGGTAGTATTCCTGCTGGGCATTGTCGTTGCCAACCTGTCCCAGCCAGTGCCTGAGCTGCCCCGCCCTGGCCGCCAGCACCCCGGTGTTCATTTCACGCAGTGCAAGGGTTGCCGGGTCCGCATCGTGGCGCTCAACGATCCGCACCACCCGGCCTTGCGAATCACGAACGATGCGCCCCAGGTCCGCAGCCTCCTCGAAATTCGCAGTCAGCAGCATCAGGTCGCAGCCCGACAGCCCCTGCAGCATTGTTTGCAGCGTCTCTGGCTCCAGCAGGGGGACATCACCGTACAAGACGAGCACCAGGCGCTCATCGGCGACCTCGGGCAACGCCTGCTGAACTGCATGGCCGGTGCCCTGCTGGTGCTCTTGCAGATGCCAGCAGATGTGCACATCGTCCACGGCGGCACGCACCTGCTCGGTACCGTAGCCGGTGACGAGATGTATCTTTTGCGGAGAGAGTGCGCGGGCACACTCGATCACGTGCGCGAGCATGGGCTTGCCGGCAAGCGTGTGCAGGACCTTGGGCAAATCGCTGTGCATGCGTCTGCCTTGTCCGGCAGCAAGAATTACGATTTCCAGTTTCATGCGCCCTTCCCGATCGTGAAAACCTGCCTGACCTGATGAATACAGATACTCTTGGTCTGCACCATTGCAGACCCGCGGCCAATAATCAAATTGCAGGCCCGGTACAGTGCAGATTGTACAAGGGCCCGCCGGCCCTTGCGGGGATGTTTTATTTTCGCATCTTGCGCATGCGCTCGATCATGCGCAGCTGTTCGGCAGCTCGCACCAGCTCCGCCTGGGCCTTGGCTGCATCCAGGTCGCCTTTTTGATCGCGCAGCGCATCTTCGGCGCGCTGTTTGGCCTCCAGCGCCTTGGCTTCATCCAGGTCTTCTGCACGAATCGCGGTATCCGAAAGCACCGTGACCACATGCGGCTGGACTTCGAGAATTCCTCCGGAGACATACAGGTACTGGTCTTCCTTGCCTTCTGCCTCAATCTTCAGTTCGCCGGGACGCAAGGTCGTCACCAGCGGGGTGTGGCGCGGATATATGCCGACGTCACCCATGCGCGCCGGGGCAAACACCGCCGATACCGTGCCCGAAAAGAGTTCCCTTTCGGCACTCACCACATCCAGGTGCAGGGTCATCGCCATACCGGCTTACAGTTCCTCGGCCTTTTGCATGACATCCTCGATGCCGCCCTGCATGTAAAATGCCTGTTCCGGCAGGTCGTCATACTCACCTTCGACAATCGCCTTGAAACTCGCAATCGTATCCGGCAGGGATACGATCTTCCCTGGAGAGCCTGTGAACACTTCGGCCACCGAGAACGGTTGTGACAGGAAGCGCTGGACCTTGCGCGCGCGGGCCACCACCTGCTTGTCTTCCTCGGACAATTCATCCATGCCGAGGATGGCAATGATGTCCTTGAGTTCCTTGTAGCGCTGCAGCGTGTTCTGCACCGCACGGGCCGTATCGTAGTGCTCCTGCCCGATGACCAGCGGGTCGAGCTGGCGGCTGGTGGAATCCAGCGGGTCCACTGCAGGATAAATGCCCAGCTCCGCGACCTGGCGCGACAGCACGACCGTCGCATCCAGGTGCGCGAACGTGGTGGCCGGTGACGGATCGGTCAGGTCATCAGCAGGCACATACACCGCCTGGATCGAGGTGATGGATCCATCGCTGGTCGAGGTGATGCGCTCCTGCAAGGCGCCCATCTCCTCGGCCAAGGTCGGCTGATAGCCAACGGCCGACGGCATGCGTCCCAGCAAGGCGGAGACCTCGGTTCCGGCCAGGGTGTACCGGTAGATATTGTCGATGAACATCAGTACATCGCGGCCCTCGTCGCGGAAATGCTCCGCCATCGTCAGCCCGGTCAGGCCCACGCGCAGGCGGTTACCCGGCGGCTCGTTCATCTGTCCGTAGACCATGGCCACCTTGTCCAGCACGCCGGCTTCCTTCATTTCGTAATAAAAGTCATTGCCTTCACGGGTGCGCTCACCCACCCCGGCAAACACCGAAAGCCCGGAATGTTTTTTGGCAATGTTGTTGATCAGCTCCATCATGGCGACGGTCTTGCCGCAGCCGGCACCACCAAACAGGCCGATCTTGCCGCCCTTGGCAAACGGACACAGCAGGTCGATGACCTTGATGCCCGTCTCCAGCAGTTCATTGCCCCCGGCCTGCTCCTCGAACTTCGGCGGCGCACGGTGAATCGGCATGCTGGATTCGGCGCCGATGTCCCCGGCATTGTCCACCGGGTCGCCGAGCACGTTCATGACGCGCCCGAGTGTCTTGGGGCCGACCGGTACGGAGATCGGGGCCTGCGTGTTGGTCACGGACAGTCCGCGCTGCAGTCCATCCGATGCGCCCATGGCAATCGTGCGGGCGATCCCGCCGCCGAGCTGTTGCTGCACCTCAAGGGTGAGGTCGTGCTTGTCGACGACCAGGGCATCGTACACCTTCGGCACTTCCTCTCGCGCAAACTCCACGTCCACCACCGCGCCGATGATTTCAACTATTTGACCCGTACTCATGGTATGTCCTCTTCTGCTTGTATTGGTTGGTTGGCGCGATCACACCGCGGCGGCGCCACCGACGATTTCCGATATTTCCTGGGTGATGGCCGCCTGGCGCGCCTTGTTGTACGCCAGCTGCAAGTCGGAAATGAGTTCCCCGGCATTGTCCGATGCACTTTTCATGGCAATCATCCGTGCAGCCATCTCGCAGGCCACGTTCTCCACCACGCTCTGGTAGACGATCGACTCCACGTAGCGGCGCAGCAGCTCATCCAGCACCCCCTTGGCGTCCGGTTCGTAAATGTAGTCCCAGTAATGCTTGAGATCCTCGTTATCTTCCGGCACCAGCGGCAATAACGTGCTGACCTTCGGTCGCTGCGTCATGGTATTGACGAACTCGTTCTCGACCAGGAACAGGCGATCAATCGTGCCCTCCGTATACGCATCCAGCATGGCCTTGATGGTGCCGATCAACTCGCCGATGTGCACCGTATCTCCAAGGTGGCTGACCTGGGAGATGATGTTGCCTGAAAAGCGTTTGAAGAAGGCCGTACCCTTGGCCCCGATCAGGCACAGGTCGATCTCCACTCCCTGCTGCTGCCAGTCCTGCATGGCCTTCAGCGCCGCCTTGAAGGTATTGATATTGAGCCCTCCGCACAGCCCGCGGTCGGTAGAGACAATGATAAACCCGACCCGCTTGACCTCGGCGTGCTCGATGAGAAAAGGGTGATGGTACTCGACGTTGGCGTTGGCCAGGTGGCCGATCACGTTGAGCATTTTCTGCGAGTAGGGGCGCGTCGCGCGCATGCGGTCCTGGGCCTTGCGCATCTTGCTGGCCGCCACCATTTCCATCGCCTTGGTGATCTTTTGAGTATTCTTGATGCTCGCAATCTGCGTGCGTATTTCTTTTTCGCCCGCCATAACCGTTACGTCCTACCAGCTTCCCTTGGTCTTGAATTCCTCGACGGCGCTGTGCAGCCCTGCCTCGGTGTCCTCATCAAAGGCACCGGTACTGTTGATCTGCTCAAGCAGCTTCGCATGCTGGGAGCGCATGAAATCATGCATGGCTTTCTCGAAGGCCACCACCTTGCCGACCTCGATGTCATCGATATAGCCGCGGTCCACCGCAAATAGCGACACCGCCATCTCTGCCACCGTCAGTGGCGTGTACTGGGGTTGCTTCATCAGCTCCATGACGCGCTCGCCGCGCTCCAGCTGTTTGCGGGTCTGCTCGTCGAGATCCGATGCGAATTGCGAAAATGCCGCCAGCTCACGGTACTGGGCCAGCGCCAGGCGCACGCCGCCACCAAGCTTCTTGATCACGGTCGTCTGTGCCGCACCGCCGACTCGCGAGACCGACAGACCGGCATTGATGGCCGGTCGAAATCCCGAGTTGAACAGGTCGCTTTCCAGAAAGATCTGGCCGTCGGTAATCGAAATGACGTTGGTCGGCACGAACGCCGACACGTCACCGGCCTGGGTTTCGATAATCGGCAGCGCCGTCAGCGAGCCGGTCTTGCCGCTCACCTCACCGTCGGTAAACTGTTCCACATACGCGGCATTGACCCGCGATGCACGCTCGAGCAGGCGCGAATGCAGGTAGAACACATCGCCCGGATAGGCCTCGCGCCCGGGTGGGCGACGCAACAGCAGGGACACCTGGCGGTAGGCCCAGGCCTGCTTGGTCAGGTCATCATAAATGATCAGGGCATCCTCACCGCGATCACGAAAATATTCGCCCATGGCACAGCCTGAGTACGGTGCAATGTACTGCATGGCGGCCGACTCCGAGGCGCTGGCTGCGACCACGATCGTATGCTCCATTGCATCGTGCTCTTCGAGTTTGCGCACCACGTTCGCGATCGAGGAGTTCTTCTGCCCGATGGCCACGTAGATGCATTTGATGCCGGTGCCCTTCTGGTTGATGATGGTGTCAATCGCAAGCGCGGTCTTGCCGGTCTGGCGGTCACCGATAATCAGCTCCCGCTGTCCGCGGCCGACGGGCACCATGGAGTCGATGGATTTCAACCCGGTCTGCACCGGCTCACTCACCGACTGGCGCTCGATGACCCCGGGGGCAATTTTCTCGATCGGCGATGAGTGTGCGCAGTCCACCGGGCCCTTGCCGTCGATGCCGTTGCCCAGCGAATCCACCACCCGGCCCAGCAACTCGGTGCCGACCGGCACCTCCAGGATTCTCCCGGTGCAGGCGACCTTGTCTCCTTCGGTAATGTGCTTGTACTCGCCCAGCACCACCGCGCCCACCGAGTCGCGCTCCAGGTTCAGGGCCATGCCGAATGTATTTTTCGGAAACTCCAGCATTTCCCCTGCCATCACATCGGCCAGGCCATGGATACGGACGATGCCGTCGGTGACACCGACGACCGTACCTTCCGTACGTGCCTGTGCGACCGCATCGAAATTCTCGATGCGTTTTTGGATCAGTTCGCTGATTTCAGTGGGGTTCAGTTGCATGTTCGAATCCTCGTGTTGGTCCGGGCTGCGTGCTTAGTGAGCCAGGGCCGTTGAAAGCTTGTCCAGACGCCCGCGCACGGACCCGTCAATGACCAGGTCTCCTGCGCGTATGACGGCCCCGCCGATCAGCGCCGGATCGATCCGTGAGACCAGATGCACTTCTTTTCCAAGGCGCAGTTTCAGGGCTTCGCGAATGTGTGCCAGCTGGGCATCGTCGACGTCACTGGCCGATACCACCTCGGCATTGACCGTGCGCTCGGCCTCATCCCGGTAACGGCGGTACAGCACCTCGATTTCAGGCAGCAGCCGGATGCGGTCATTCTCGGCCAGCAGGCGGATGAAGTTCTCCCCGCGTTCGTCGACCTGCTCCTTGCATACCGAAATGAAGAGCTCGGCGGCCTGCTGTTTGGACAGTGCCGGGCTGTCGAGCAGGGCACGCATGACGGGATCGCCGGCAACGGCGACCATGAAGGCCAGCATGTCGGTCCAGCGCGCCTGTTCCTGGTGGGCGCAGGCGATTTCGAAGGCGGCGCGCCCATAGGGCCTTGCTGCGGTAGTGAGCTCTGACATCGGTGTGTGGGGGTGGAGTCGGGGAACCTAGATCTGGGTCGCCAGCTCCTCCAGGATGTCGCGGTGTGTGCCGGCATCAATTTCTTTTTTCAGGATGCGTTCGGCGCCTGCGACCGCGATCACCGACACCCGGGTCCTGAGTTCCTCGGTGGCACGGTGCACTTCCTTTTCCACCTCGGCATGGGCCGCTTCCTTGATGCGATCGCCCTCTTCCACGGCATCCGTCTTGGCAATCTCGACGATTTCATTGGCGCGTTTTTGTGCCTGGCTCAGGATGTCGTTGGCTTGCTGCTTGGCTTGTGCAATCTTGTGTTCGGCGTCACGTTCGGCCAGCGCCTGCTGTTTGAAACCGCGTTCCGCCTCGGCCAGCCCGTCTGCAATTCTCTTTTTGCGTTCATCGAGCGCCACCATGATGGGTGGCCACACGTACTTCATGCAGAACATGACAAAGACGATGAAGGCGATGGTTTGACCGACTAGTGTTAGACCTATGTTCATTGTTCGGACTCTACTGGATGATTAACGGGAAAACTCGTGGCCGGTGGCCTAGACGGCAAACAGTACATACAGCCCGATGGCAATGGCGATGACAGGAAGCGCATCCACCAGGCCCATGACGATGAAAAACTGTGTCCTCAGCATGGGGATCAACTCGGGCTGTCGGGCGGCGCCTTCAAGAAAACGGCCCCCCAGTACGCCGATACCCACGGCGGCACCGGCCGCACCTATGCCCAGCATGAGTGCGCCCGCTATGTACAGTACGGCTTGTGATAGTTCCATCGTAATTCTCCTGTTACCAGTTGCATGAAATGAGTTTGCAAAAACGTCTGTCTAGTGATGCTGGTGCGCCATGTCGAGATAGACGATCGTCAGCACCATGAAAATAAAAGCCTGCAGCAGGATGATCAGAATATGGAAGATCGCCCAGCCCAGTTGCAGGAACCCGCCCAAGGTGCCCCAGACGATTCCGCCACTGTAGAGCAGCGCAATCAAAATGAAGATCATTTCCCCCGCGTACAGGTTGCCGAACAGTCGCAGGGCCAGCGACACGGGCTTCGATATCAGTGAAATCCCTTCCAGCAGCAGGTTGGCCGGCAAGCCCCATTTGCCAAACGGCTGGAATGAGAGCTCGGCCAGAAAGCCACCGACCCCCTTGATCTTGACACTGTAGTAGAGCATCAGCACGAACACGGCAAGCGCCAGGCCGGCCGTCACGTTCAGGTCGGTTGTCGGCACCACCTTGAAATACACGTGGTGCGGGTCCATGCCCAGCACCGCCTGGCCGAACTGTCCGGCCAGCCAGGGAATCCAGTCCACCGGCACCAGGTCCATCAGGTTCATCAGCAGCACCCAGACGAAAACCGTCAGCGCCAGCGGCGCCACCACGTCATTCTTGGCACTGAACGAGCCACGCACGTTGTCGTTGATGAAGTCCACCACCCACTCGACAAAGTTCTGCAGGCCGCCGGGGATGTCCGCCGTCATGGAGCGGGCAGCCCTGTGAAACACGAACAGGAACGCAGCGCCCAGTGAAAACGACCACAGCAGACTGTCCACATGGATCGACCAGAAGCCCATGTCCGCGACCTCCTGGGCACTGTGGGCGAAGCCCCACTGGCCGTCCGGGTGCCGTCCATAGGTCCAGTTCGTCAGGTGGTGCTGGATGTACTGCGATGGAGTGAGTGTGCTAGCCATGATTACGAAGTGTGCCGGGTGACCGGTTCCGGCATCAGCAGTGGCACCGCCCAGTTGCAGGCGTGCGCCACGAAGTACGTGATTAACAATGCCAGGGGATGAACGCCCTCATAGTGTATAAAAACAATTGCAAACAGCAGTATCGCCAGCGCCATCTTGACGAATTCCGCCCCGAAGGCGGACCAGACCAGGCCCGGCATCTGCACGCCGTGTTTTCTCGTAAACAGCTGCCTGGCAAAGTACATGTTGGGCAGTACGCAGATCAGGCCGCCCAGCAACGCCGACAGGGCAAGCTCTTGCCTGACTGCCAACAGGATGCCCGCGGCGCTCAGCGCGATCGTCCACTGCGCGATGAGTATACGGTTCACCTGCACAGGTACGTTCAGTTTTCGAGCCACTGTCCTACTCGTGTCCGGGGCCGGCCTGCAGCCGATTTCGCGCCACCTCGTGCGACAGCCCCCACGCTCACCGTCAATGGGCCTGCAGCATCTATTTCAAGAGGCGCGCAGTATACGGTTTGATCAGTAAAATCTCAACCGCAGACAGGCCTGGCAACCCGGGCGGCCTGCCCCTCGTTTCGGGCATGGAATAAAAGGCGCTAGTCCAGGTCTTGCTCCGGGGCCAGTCGTTCGACAAGACCGCCGAATTCATCCAGGCTGGAGTAGGAAATCGATACCTGTCCACTGCCGTTTTGACGGTGGCGGATTCTGACGCGGGTCCCCAGTTGCTCGGAAAGCTTGTCCTCCATGCGCACGATGTCCGGGTCGGTACGGCTCTTGCTGTTATGCCCAGCGCCGGTGTCCGACTGCATCCGTTTGACCAGCCGCTCGGTCGCACGCACGGACAGGTTTTGCCGCACCACGGTGGACACGGCGGCCAGCTGTCCGCTTTCATCCAGGGCCAGCAGGGCCCGCGCATGGCCCATCTCGATGCGTCCCTGGTCCAGCAGTTCCTTGACGACAGCCGGCAGGCTGAGCAGGCGCAGGCTGTTGCTGACCGCGGCACGCGAGCGCCCCACCGCCTCGCCCACCTGCTGGTGCGTCAGGTCAAAGTGCTTGATCAGGTTCGAAAAGGCCTTCGCCTCCTCAAGGGGATTCAGGTCCTCGCGTTGCAGGTTCTCGACCAGGGCCAGGGCAGCCGCTTCCGAGTCGTTGGCCTCGCGGATCACGGCGGGAATCTCCTGCAGGCCCGCCTCCTGTGCAGCACGCCAGCGCCGCTCCCCGGCGATCAACTGGTATTCTCCGCCCTGCCTGCGCACGACCACGGGCTGCATGATTCCCTGGCGGCGAATGGACTCTGCCAGTGCGGCCAGCGTTTCCGGGCGAATCGACTGGCGCGGCTGGTACGGGCTGCGATGAATCTGCTCGATCGGCAACTGCTGCAGGACTGCGCCCTGCGCATCGCCTTGAGGCCCCGGGCTGCGGGTACTCAGCAATACGTCCACCCCCAGCGTGCCCAGCCCTCGTTTCTTCTTTGACATGATGATGGCCTGTACTACTGCATTTCCTGCGCGCCGGTTGCGGGTGCCTCGGAACCTTCATTGCGCTCCAGCAGTTCGCTGGCCAGATTCTGATAGGCCAGTGCGCCGCGGGAATAGGCATCATACAACATCGCCGGCAGGCCGTGGCTGGGGGCCTCGGCCAGGGTCACGTTGCGTGGGATGATGGTGCGGTACACGTCGTCACCGAAATGCGAGGCCAGCTGACCCGAGACATCGTTCGCCAGGTTGTTGCGCGAGTCATACATGGTGCGCAACAGGCCCTCGACCTGAAGGCGGGCATTGGCGGTACGGCGCACCCGCTCGATCGTCTGCATCAGGGCGGACAGGCCCTCCAGCGCGTAATATTCACACTGCGTCGGGATGATGACGCTGTCGGCAGCCACCAGGCCGTTGAGCGTCAGCATGTTGAGCGAGGGCGGGCAGTCGACAAAGACGTAGTCGTACTTCTCCTGCAGGGGTTGCAGGGCCTCGCGCAGCCTGAACTCGCGGCCCTGAAGCTCCAGCAGGCGTACTTCGGCGGTGGTCAACTGCTCGTTGCCGGGCATCAGGTCATAGCCGCCCTTGCACTGGTGAACGATGGCCTCACCGGCCAGGGCATCCTGCATCAGGACCTCGGCCGAGGAGACTTCCACCGCACGCTTGTCGACCCCGGAGCCGGTGGTGGCATTGCCCTGCGGGTCCAGGTCGATCAGCAGTACCCGGCGCGCACGGTCCGCCACGGCGGCCGCCAGGTTGACCGACGTGGTGGTCTTGCCCACCCCGCCTTTCTGGTTGGTAATGGAGACGGTTTTCATGCGTGTTTGTCAATCACCCCGATGTGGCGGGGGGTTTCAGTGTGCGGTACGTCTGCCGGATACACCCCTTGCAAGCGGTAGCCCTTCGGCAGCTCGGGCAGATCAAGGTCCTGGCCCAGCATCAGCAGCACGCGTCCCCGGACCAGCAGGTGATCCACCCAGGCCAGCAGCCGGTGTACCGGGGCCAGCGCACGGCTGACGACCGTATCAAACGTCCTTTGTGGAGTGAACGCTTCAACCCGTTGTCGGTGCACCTGGACATTTTGCAGGCCCAATTCAATGATGCACTGGCGGATGAACGTGGTTTTTTTCGCATTGGCATCCAGCAACAGGAACTCCCGTCCGGGGCAAACAATGGCGAGCGGGATGCCGGGCAGGCCGGCACCGCTGCCGACATCGATCACCCGGTGACCCTCGATGTAGGGAAGCGGGCTCAGGCTGTCAAAGATATGCCGGCGGATCAAGGTTTCGGCACCTGCTGTGGCCGTGAGGTTGTAGGTCCTGTTCCATTTTTGCAATAGCCCTACGAATTGTAGCAGTGCCTCCCGGCAGGATGCATCTGCCGCAACCTGCATCTGTTGAAGTCCTGCTGCAAGCTGTGTGCCGAGTTCCGTGTCCGAAGCGGCGCTCGGCGGTGCAGCCTGTGCTCTCACGCGCTTTGCTTCAGTTGCTCACGCGCCTTGAGATGAACCAGCAACAGGGACAGGGCCGAGGGGGTGATGCCCGGGATCCTGGCCGCTTGTCCCAGGGTGCGCGGGCGAAGTTCACTCAGTTTCTGGCGGGCCTCGTTCGACAGCCCCGAGATGGCGGCATACTCAAGTTCCTCTGGCAGCGGCACGTGTTCCTGGCGGGACAGCTGGCGGGCCTGGTCGTTCTGGCGTTCGATGTAGCCGGCATAGCGCGCCTGGATCTCGATCTGCTCGGCGACCTCCGGTGCTACTGCCGTGGCCTCCCCGGGCACCAGCGAAAGCAGCTGGGCAAGGTCCGTCTGTGGCCTTCGCAACAGCTCGTACACGCTGTACTCGTGCCTGAGTTCCGCCCCCAGCACCTGCCTGGCCTGCGCCGGCGGCACCTCGTGCGGGTGCAGGTAGGTCGTCTGCAGGCGCTGGGTTTCGTGCTCGATCGCCTCGCGCTTGGCGGCGAAAGACTGCCAGCGCGCCTCTGGCAGACAACCCATTCGCCAGGCAGTTTCACTGAGGCGCAGGTCGGCATTGTCCTGGCGCAGGATCAACCGGAATTCCGCGCGACTGGTGAACATACGGTAGGGCTCCAGGGTGCCTCGCGTGACCAGGTCGTCGACCATGACGCCAAGGTAGGCCTCATCACGTCGCACCACCCAGGCCTCTTTTTCCTGCACCCTGCGGGCCGCGTTGATGCCGGCCAGCAGGCCCTGGGCGGCGGCCTCCTCATAACCGGTGGTGCCGTTGATCTGGCCCGCGAAATACAGTCCGCGCACGGCCCGCGTCTCGAGACTGGGCTCCAGGTCACGCGGGTCAAAATAATCGTATTCGATGGCATAGCCGGGGCGCGTGATATGGGCCTGCTCAAAGCCCCGGATGGAGCGCACGAAGGCGCGCTGGGTCTCGAAGGGCAGGCTGGTAGAAAGCCCGTTTGGATACACTTCACAGGTCTGCAGCCCTTCGGGCTCAACGAACACCTGGTGTTGCGTGCGCTCGGCAAAGCGGGTGACCTTGTCCTCGATGGAAGGACAGTACCGGGGCCCGACGCTCTCGATGCCGCCGTTGTACATGGGCGAGCGATGCAGGTCCGCGCGGATGAGGTCATGCGTGCGCTCGTTGGTGTAGGCGATGTGGCAGCTGACCTGCTCGGGGTGCATCTCGCGGGTGCCTGCAAACGAGAAGACCGGGGCGGGATCATCACCCGGCTGGCGTTCCATTGCACGGTAATCCAGCGTGCGCCCGTCCAGGCGCGGCGGGGTGCCGGTCTTCAGTCGCCCGACACGAAACGGCAGCTCGCGCAACCGGCGCGCCAGGGCGAGGGCAGGCGGGTCACCGGCACGGCCGGCTCCGAACTGGACATCGCCCATATGGATCTTGCCGCCCAGAAAGGTCCCGGTCGTCAGCACCACGGTCTCGGCTTCAAACCGCAGGCCCGACTGGGTGCGCACGCCGCGAACGGCATCGTCGATGATGAGGTCATCGACCGGCGCCTGGAAGAGGTGCAGTCCGTGCTGGTGTTCCAGCATCCGGCGAATGGCGGCCTTGTACAGGGTGCGGTCCGCTTGCGCGCGCGTCGCCCGAACGGCCGGGCCCTTGCGTGAATTAAGCGTGCGAAACTGGATTCCAGCGTGGTCGGCCGCCAGCGCCATGGCCCCGCCCATGGCATCGATCTCGCGCACCAGGTGGCTTTTCCCAATCCCGCCGATGGCAGGATTACAGCTCATCTGTCCGAGGGTTTCCAGGTTGTGGGTAACCAGCAGCGTGCGACAACCCATGCGCGCAGACACCAGGGCCGCCTCGGTGCCGGCGTGTCCGCCGCCGATGACAATAACCTCGTAGTGTTGCCCGGATGGGTTCATGTTCAAACGCCTGCTGCCTGTGTGCAAATTCTGACCATTGTACTGGACCCTGTGTCCTGACTCGACTATTTTCCGATGCAAAACTCGCTGAAAATCTGCCCGAGCAGGTCCTCGGAGCTGTACTCGCCGGTAATCTCGCAAAGTGCGTGCTGGGCCTGGCGCAGGTCCTCTCCGGCGAGCTCCGGCCCGCGGTCCTCGCGAAGGCCTGCCAGGGCGGCACGGACATGCTCGCCGGTACGCTGCAGGGCGATGCAGTGGCGCCGGCGCGCCAGAAACGGCGTACTCGCCTGTTCACGGCCCAGCAGGCGTGTGCGGATCATCCCGAGCAAGTCCTCCAGTCCTGATGCGGTCTTCACGGACAGGTAGGCTTCATCCTCGCCGGCCTCGGCCACCCGGCCAACCAGGTCAATCTTGTTGTGCACCCGAATCGTTCGTGCAGCATCGAGTTCCTCGGGGACCGCACCGGTCGGTTCGGCTTGCGTGACATCCTCCATCCACAACACGAGGTCGGCCTCGGCCAGGGTGCGGCGCGTGCGCTCGATGCCCTCGCGTTCGATCGCATCGCGGGTCTCGCGCACCCCGGCGGTATCGACCACGTGCACCGGCATGCCCCCGATTTCAATGTCCGTGGCCACCGGGTCGCGCGTGGTTCCCGGCGTTGCTGTGACGATGGCAATCTCGCTTTTTGCGAGCGCATTGATCAGGCTGGATTTGCCGGCATTGGGTGCGCCGGCGATCGCAAGCGTGGCCCCGGCCTGCAGGCGCTCGCCCTGATGTGCCTGCCCAAGAAGCTGCGCGATGTCCGCTTCGAGTTGTGTGAGCTGTGCCTGGAAGTTGCTATCCAGCTGGGCATCGATGTCCTCGTCCGGGAAATCCAGGTGCGCCTCGAGTGAGGTGCGTACCGCAACCAGGCGCTCCAGGATGCCCTGGACTTCGCGCGAGAAGGCCCCCTGCAGGGAGCGGTTGGCCAGACGCAGGCCCTGTTCGGTGGAACTTGCGATCAAATCGGCAATGGCCTCGGCCTGGGCCAGATCCATCTTGCCATTCATGAAGGCACGCAGGCTGAACTCGCCGGGCTCGGCCAGCCGGGCGCCGTGTGCGCACAGGGTGTCGAGCAGGAGGTCGCACACGACCGGGCTGCCGTGCACGTGGAATTCGACCAGGTCCTCGCCTGTGAAGGAGGCCGGCGCCTGGAAATAAAGCGCGATGCCCTGGTCAATCCTCTCGCCGTGCACATCATGGAATCCGCTCAGCGTCGCCTTGCGCACCGTCAGCGTACACTGGGTCACCTGCTCGGCGATGCGCCAGGCCCCGTCTCCGGACAGCCGGATGACAGCCAGTGCACCGCGCCCGGGCGCGGTGGCCACGGCACAGATGGGGTCGGCGGTGTAGGGAATGGTGTTGGGCAAGGCCGGCGCCCTATCCTGCAGCGTGCGCGCCTAGTAATCCGCCTTTTCAATACGTCGGGTAATCACGTATTGCTGGGCAATGGACAGCACATTGTTGACCAGCCAGTACAGCACCAGGCCGGCCGGGAAAAAGGCCATGAAGGCAGTCATCATGATCGGCATCATGGCAAAGATCTTGGCTTGCATGGGGTCCGGCGGCGCCGGGTTGAGCTTGAACTGGATATACATGGTGATTCCCATCAGCAACGGCAGCACGAAGATCGGGTCGCGCAGGGACAGGTCGTGGATCCAGAGCATGAACGGTGCCTGGCGCAATTCGACGCTTTCGACCAGCACCCAGTACAGGGCAAGGAACACCGGGATCTGTACCAGGATCGGCAGGCAACCGCCCAACGGATTGATCTTTTCCTTCTTGTACATTTCCATCAGCGCCTGGTTCATCTTCTGCTTGTCGTCCGCATAGCGTTCTCGCAGCGCCTGGAAGCGGGGCTGGATCTTGCGCATGCGAGCCATCGACTTGTAGCTGGCCTCAGACAGCTTGAAGAACACCAGCTTGACCGCAATGGTCACCAGGATGATGGCCACCCCCCAGTTGCCGACCATCTTGTGAAACCATTCCAGCAACCAGAACAGCGGTTTGGAGAGGATGGAAAACATCCCGTAGTCAACACTCAGGTCAAGGCCCGGTGCAATTTCCGCCATGCTGCGCTGCAGCTTGGGTCCGGCATACAGGCGCCGCTTGAATTCACCGGCATCGCCGGGATACACCGTTTGCGACCCCGACAACATGCCGATCAGGTACTGCGGCTCGCTGTCGGTCTGCACGCGCTTGCTGTAAAACCGGTTGTCCTCGCCGGGCTCGGCGACCCAGGCAGAAACGAAATAGTGCTGCAGCATGGCCGCCCAGCCGCCCGTCACGCGCTGGTTGAACGGCTCATCGTCGATGTCGTCAAAGGAATGCTTGTGGTAGGCGCCGTCGTAGTACGCGGCACCGGTATAGGTCGGCAGGCGCAGCCAGCTGCGGTCCTCGGGTATGGGGCTGTGGCGCAACTGCTGGTACTGGCGCCCGGTCCACGGCGTGGCGCTGCGGTTGAGGACGCGGTGGTTGACGTCGACCACGAAGGCGCCGCGGTAGAAGGTGAAGATCTTCTCCACCCGAAGGCCGTCCTGGCCCTGCCAGTACAGGCGCACCTGCAGGCGGTCCTGGCCGTCGGCCAACGCGTAGCTGCGGCGCTCGGCCGTGTAGATCTCGTGATGGCTGGGTGCCAGCGAGGGCGGTGCCGGCTGACCCCGAATGTTGTCATGGCGCAGGCCGGACTGTGCGATATGGGTTCGCCCGTCGCGCCGCAACAGGCGGAACCCGACATCCCTTTCCTGCAGGGACACCGGATAGGTCAGCATGTCGAGCTGGCGGACATCGCCGCCGCGGGTGTCGATGATGACATCGAGCACATCGGTTCGCACCTGCACGTGCGCCACCTGCGCACTGGCGGGCGCTTGTGCCACTTCTTCGCTCACCGCGGGCGCGGCCCCTTCCATCGTATCCGGGGCCATAAGATCCGGAAGGTCCTGGGCGCCTGCCGGGTCACGCACCTCGCCCTGGGATACGGATGGAGCGTGCGGCGGTACGGCGCTCGGCAGGGGGGCCTGATCACGCTGCCAGGCCAGCCAGATCATGTAGAGCACGAAGGCCAGTGCGAAATACATCAAAAAGCGCTGGTTAGCCACGCTCGCGCTCCGGTACGGGGTCGACGCCACCTTCGTGCCAGGGATGACAACGTCCCAGGCGCTTGGCCGCAAGCCAGCTGCCGCGCGCCGCACCGTGTCGGCGGATTGCTTCGATGGCGTAGGCTGAACAGGTGGGGTGAAAACGGCAGTGCTGCCCGATCCATGGGCTGAACAGGAGCCGGTAGATGCGGATTAGCAAGATGATCGCCCTGCCCGCCAGGGACTCTATTTTTCTGTACATTCTTCCCAAAGCCCCGTTATCTGCTGTTGCAGCGACTGCTGCGGCTGCGCCCTGGCCGGGCCCCTTAAAATCACCACGTAATCACTGGCATGCAGCTGTGCCTTGCGCATACGAAAGCTTTCCCGGATCATCCGCTTGATCGTGTTTCGGTCCACGGCGCGGCGCGCCTTGCGCTTGGCCACGACCATGCCAAGGCGTGGATGGCCCCTCCCGTTTTCCCGGCTCAACAGCGTGAACGAGGCGCTGCTCAATCGGCTGGCTCGGCCAAACACCCGCTTGAACTGGCTCGCACTATGCAGCCTTTCACGGGAGGTAAACGAGAATTTGCCTACGGACAAAAAACTATGGAGTCAAGCGCATGCGTCCCTTGGCCCGTCGGGCACTGATGACGGCACGACCACTCTTGGTTCTCATTCGGGCTCTGAATCCGTGGGTACGCGCACGTTTCAGGTTGCTGGGTTGGTAGGTTCGTTTCATAGCTTGTTTCTATTTTTCAATTCCTTGGGTCGGGAACCCATCAAGAAGCGCAAAAATAATCCCGCAAGTCGCATTTGTCAACGCTTATTATTGGCCATGAAAGTGTGGATTACTGCCCAATTCCTCGATAGACTGGACCCTCGGATTTCTTACAATAACAAATAAAATCATCCCGAAGTTTCACACATGACGAGTGCCCTCTGGAATTCATGTGTACACCAGCTTGAGTCTGAGCTGAGCGAACAGCAACTGAATACCTGGATCCGACCCCTGCACGCGATCGAGCAAAATGGCGGGCTCGTCTTGCTGGCCCCCAACCGCTTCGTTCGAGACCGGGTGCAGGACCATTTCATGGAGCGCATCAGCGAACTGCTGGGTGCCGACACGACGGATTTAGCCCCGCCGGTCTCGCTTGAAATCGGCAGCCACGAGGTGCTTGCCGAGGCTTCCGCCGTACCCGGCCAGGAGTCCAAGCCGTTCTATCACAACCTCAATCCCAACTTTACCTTCAAGACCTTCGTGGAAGGCAAGTCGAACCAGCTGCCCCGGGCTGCAGCCCTGCAGGTTGCAAAACACCCCGGCGGAACCTACAACCCGCTGCTGATCTACGGCGGCGTGGGACTGGGCAAGACCCACCTGCTGCATGCCATTGGCAACCAGATCCTGGTCGACAATCCCTCGGCCAAGGTCACCTACCTGCACTCCGAGCGGTTCGTGGCGGACATGATCAAGGCCCTGCAGCACAACACCATGAGCGAGTTCAAGCAGCGCTACCGTTCCATCGAGACGCTGCTGATCGACGACATCCAGTTTTTTGCCCGCAAGGAGCGTTCCCAGGAAGAATTCTTCCATACCTTCAACTCCCTTCTGGAAGGCCAGCGCCAGGTGATTCTCACCTGTGACCGCTATCCCAAGGACGTCGAGGGCCTGGAAGAGCGCCTGCGTTCGCGCTTCAGCTGGGGCCTGACGCAGGCGATCGAGCCGCCCGAACTGGAAACCCGCGTTGCCATCGTACAGAACAAGGCTGAACTGCTGAACGTCAAGCTGCCGAGCGAGGTGGCTTTCTTCATTGGCCGGCGCATCCGCTCCAACATCCGCGAACTCGAGGGGGCGCTGCGCAGGGTCGTTGCCAATGCCCAGTTCACCGGCTCCGCCATCACGCTTGAATTCGCCAAGGATGCCCTGCAGGACCTGCTGATCTCGCAGGACAAGATGGTGACACTGGACAATATCCAGAAAACAGTCGCTGAATACTGCCGCATCCGCGTCTCCGACCTGCATTCTGCGCGGCGCACCCGCTCCGTCACCCGGCCCCGGCAGATCGCCATGGCGCTGGCCAAGGAACTGACCAACCACAGCCTGCCTGAAATCGGCAGTGCCTTCGGCGGGCGCGACCATACCACCGTCCTGCATGCCTGCAGGCGAATTGCAGAACTGCGCGAGAGCGACACACAGATCAACAATGACTACATCAACCTGTTGCGCAACCTGAGCAGTTGATAGCCTGTGGATAGATGGTGTTACAATCGGTACAACTTTTCCGGGGCTGGCTTATCTACCGGACATACTCTAAAGGCATCAGGGCCCGCACCGGTTATGCGCACACTAGATACACGTAATTAACTGATTTAATTAATTTTATTAGACTAATCCACAGAAATTAATCGCCTCTATCACAGCTATTACTTTTATATATTATGCAGTTATCTATCGCACGTGAGGATCTCCTCAAGCCCCTTCGCCAGGTCATCGGCGCCGTAGAACGTCAGCAGACGATTCCCGCACTGGGCCACGTGCTACTGAGCGCCGAACAGGGCGGTCTTTCCTTCACGGCCACGGACCTTGAGATCGAGCTGGTGGCCCATCTGGACATTGAACTGGCCGAGGGAGGCAGCACCACGCTGCCGGCACGCAAGCTGCTTGAAATCTGCCAGTCCGTGCCGGGCGGTGCGATCATTGAAATCAGTGCGAGCGATGGCAAGGTCAAGGTGCGCTCCGGTCGCAGCCGCTTTACCCTGGGCAGCGTGCCGGTCGAGGACTTTCCAAGGATTCACGAAGTGGAACTCGATGACCGGGTGACGCTCACCCAGGGTGAATTCCGGGGACTGATCGATCGCTCTTCCTTTGCCATGGCCCAACAGGACGTGCGCTACTACCTGAACGGGCTGTTGCTTGAAATCGACGCGAAGCAGACCCGGACCGTGGCGACCGATGGTCACCGCCTGGCCTTTTCACAGATTGCACACAGCAGCGAGGTGGAAGATGACCGGCGGATCATCGTGCCGCGCAAGGGGGTTCAGGAGTTGCAGCGCCTGCTGGTCGACGATGAGGCTCCCATCACGCTGTCTTTGGGAAAAAACCATGTCCAGGTAAGCATCACCGGGCTGCAGATGACCTCGAAGCTGATCGAGGGACGGTTTCCCGAGTACCAGCGTGTGCTGCCGGAACAGGAAGGGGACATCGCACGCATGGACAAGGAGACGCTCAAGCAGGCCCTGGGACGGGTCGCGATTCTGTGCAACGAAAAATACAAGGGGGTGCGCCTGATTCTGGACAGCGACAGCCTGGTCATCCAGGCCCAGAACCCGGAACAGGAGCAGGCCGAAGACGAGATTGAAATCCAGTACAGCGGCGAAAAACACGAAGTGGGCTTCAACGTGCAGTATATTCTGGATGTGCTGAACGTTCTGGAGACGGAGGCAGTGGACTTTTATATCCGCGACGGCAACAGCAGCGTCCTGATTCTGCCCGCCGAGGACAGCAACAGCCGCTACGTCGTCATGCCGATGCGACTGTAGGCGTACACAGGTCCTGCAGTTGGTACTGACTCGCCTGACTGCCCGCAATTTCAGGCTGATCGAACAACTGGAGATCGAGCCAAGCCCGCAGGCCACCCTGTTCTGGGGCCAGAATGGCGCGGGCAAGACCAGCATCCTTGAATCCATTGACTTTCTGAGCCGCGGGCGCAGCTTTCGCAGCCGCCGCCTTGATGCCCTGCTGCGCAAGGGCGCGCAAACGCTGACCGTGAGCGGCCGGGTCCGGGAGGCGCAGGTGAGTACGCACCTGGGCATCGAGAAAAGCGCCCAGCGCCGCCTGCTGCACTGCAACCAGGAAAAGGTCGCGACCCAGTCCGGGCATGCCACGCGCCTGCCGGTCGTGGCGCTGCATCCGGACAGTCACCGGCTGGTCCAGGGCGGGGCACGGTACCGGAGGAATTTCGTGGACTGGTCCGCGTTTCACGTGAAACCGGAGTTTCTGCCCGCCTGGCGGGACTACAGCCGCGGCCTGCGCCAACGCAACCAGGCCCTTAGAAAGCGGGGCTCTGCCGGGGAACTGCGCGCATGGACACGAAAGACCGCACTCGCGGGTGAACGTGTAAACAATGCAAGATCAGAGATTATCAAGGAAATTCAGCCTATTTTCGACACATTTATACGCAAGTTATTGCCAGAAGTGGATTCCTCGCTGCGCTATGTGCGCGGCTGGCCGGCGGAAACCGAGACCCTTGAGGCGGCGCTGGAACAGGCCAGGGCGCGCGAGCGACGGACCCTGGTCACCCAGTGGGGGCCCCACCGTGCGGACCTGGTCCTGTCCCTGAATGGACGGCCCGCCGCGCAGGTGGCTTCCCGGGGCCAGCAGAAACTGATCGCGGTGAGCCTGCTGCTGGCGCAGGTCGCGCATCTGCAGGCCTATACCCGCCGCCGATGCGCCGTATTGCTGGACGACATCGGCGCCGAGCTGGATGTGGAGCATGCCGGGGCCCTGATCCAGGCCGTGGGAGCGCTGGGCTGCCAGGCGTTCGTCACCTCGCTTGCGCCGGAGGCAGTGGACCTGCAGGCCTGGGAACAGGTGCGCGTGTTTCACGTGAAACAGGGATCATGCAAGCTCTCGGGCTGAAGCACTGGTATAATCGGGAATCACTTACAGCAGACGGATCTCCCATGGCATACGACTCCACCAATATCAAGGTCCTGAAAGGCCTCGAAGCCGTTCGCAAACGCCCGGGCATGTACATCGGGGATACCGATGACGGCACCGGCCTGCATCACATGGTGTTCGAGGTCGTGGACAACTCGATCGATGAAACCCTGGCCGGGCATTGCACTGAAATACAGGTCAGCATCCATTCCGATGGCTCCGTCACCGTATCGGACAATGGCCGCGGCATCCCGGTGGACGTGCACGCCGAAGAGAACCGCTCGGCCGCGGAAGTGATCATGACGGTGCTGCATGCCGGCGGCAAATTCGATGACAATTCCTACAAGGTCTCCGGAGGACTGCATGGTGTGGGCGTGTCCGTGGTCAATGCCCTGTCCTCGCAGCTGCTGTTGCGGGTCAACCGGGGCGGTTTCGGGTACCAGCAGGAGTATGCCTGCGGGGAGCCGCAGTATCCGCTTCGAAAGCTTGCCGAAACCGACAAGACCGGCACCATCATCCAGTTCACGCCCAACCCGGACATCTTCAGTGACACGCAGTTCCATTACGACGTGCTGGCCAAAAGACTGCGCGAGCTGTCGTTTCTGAACTCCGGGGTCTGCATCATCCTCAAGGATGAATGTTCGGGAAAAAGCGATACTTTTCAATATGATGGCGGTATCCGGGCGTTCGTGAAGCATCTTAACGCCAAGAAAAATCCGTTGCACGAGAACGTCATCTACTTCAATACCCACCAGGGGGATACGGGTGTTGAGGCGGCCCTGCAGTGGAATGACTCATACCAGGAGAGCATCTTCTGCTTTACCAACAACATCCCGCAGCGTGACGGCGGCACGCACCTGGCCGGACTGCGCAGCGCCCTGACCCGAACGCTGAACCAGTTCATCGAGAAGCAGGGCCTGGCCAAGAAGTACAAGATCACCACCACCGGGGATGACGTGCGCGAGGGCCTCACCGCCGTGCTCTCGGTCAAGCTGCCGGACCCCAAGTTTTCTTCCCAGACCAAGGACAAGCTGGTCTCCTCCGAGGTCCAGGGCGTCGTCCTGTCGACCCTGTCCGAGCACCTGCACGATTTCCTGATGGAGAACCCGGTCGAGGCCAAGGCCATCGTCGGCAAGATCGTGGAGGCCGTGCGCGCCCGCGAGGCCGCCCGCAAGGCCCGTGAAATGACGCGGCGCAAGAGCGCGCTGGAAGTTGCCGGCCTGCCGGGCAAGCTGGCGGACTGCCAGGAAAAGGACCCGGCCCTGTGTGAACTGTTCCTGGTGGAAGGGGATTCGGCCGGTGGTTCGGCCAAGCAGGGACGCGACCGCCACATCCAGGCCGTGCTGCCGCTGAAGGGCAAGATTCTGAACGTGGAGCGGGCGCGATTTGACAAGATGCTCTCCTCGGTGGAGGTGGGCACCCTGATTACGGCGCTAGGCTGTGGCATCGGGCCGGAGGAATTTGATCCGGACAAGCTGCGCTATCACCGTATCATCATCATGACGGATGCCGATGTGGACGGCTCGCACATCCGCACGCTCCTGCTGACGTTCTTCTACCGGAAAATGTCGGCGCTGGTCGAACGCGGTCACATCTACATCGGCCAGCCCCCGCTCTACAAGGTGAAAAAAGGCAAGCAGGAGCAATACCTCAAGGACGATGCCGAGCTCAACAGCCACCTGCTGCAAATGGCACTGGACGGCGCCGCCTTGCATGTGAACGCCACGGCCCCCGCCATCTCTGAACAGGCGCTCGAAACCCTGAGCAAGGACTATTTCGTGGCCATGTCCACGGTGCAGCGCCTGGCGCGCAGCCACGAGCAGGCCGTGCTGATGCAGATGTTGCGCACGCCCGCCCCGAAAGAGCCGGCATACGAGAACGGGCGCATCCCGCAGGCCCTGTCGGAGTGGTTCGAGATACTGGCCGGACAGCTTAACCTGAACCAGAGCGCGGGCACCCAGTTCGAGGCCAAGCGCTCAAGCGAGTCGGCCTGGCCGCTGACCATGATCAAGTGGGTCCACGGACAGGCCTGGGACGATGTTTATGGCGAGGACTTTTTCCTGTCGGCCGACTTTCGCCTGCTGGCGCGATTCGCCGGGCAACTGGAAGGGTTGCTGGAGAAGGGCGCCTGCGTGAAGCGCGGGGAACGCACGCACAAGAGCCAGGACTTCCTCGAGGTCATGGACTGGTTGATGGCCGAGGCCAAGCGCGGGCTGACCATCCAGCGCTACAAGGGACTGGGGGAGATGAATCCCGATCAGTTGTGGGACACCACCATGGATCCGGACTCGCGCCGCCTGACGCAGATCAATATCGAGGATGCCATTGCCGCCGACGAGGTGTTCACCACACTGATGGGGGATGACGTCGTGCCACGGCGTGAATTCATCGAGCAGAACGCCCTGACGGCCGTCAATATCGATATCTGAGAGGCGCGCCCCTGGCCACTCGGCTAAAATAGTTCATATTATCAATAGGTTATAGTCATTCAGAGGGTGGTTTTGAGCCGCAGGCCAAGATGAAGATTGCATCGTGGAATGTCAATTCGCTGCGCGTACGCCTGCCCCAGGTGCTGGACTGGCTGCAGGACAATCCTGTCGATGTGCTGGCCCTGCAGGAGACCAAGCTCGTCGATGAGGAGTTCCCGGAACAGGAGATACGTGAGGCCGGCTACCACGTCGAGTACTCCGGTCAGAAAACCTACAACGGCGTAGCCGTGCTGAGCCGTGAGCCCGCAAGCGAGGTGCAGGCGGGAATCGAAGGCCTGGACGATCCCCAGCGCCGCATCCTGGCGGCCACCATCGGGGATGTGCGGGTGCTTAATCTGTACGTCGTCAACGGCTCGCAGGTGGGCTCCGAGAAATACGCCTATAAGCTGGACTGGCTGCAAAAGGTGACCGAGTTCTTGGGTGCGGACGTGCAGCGCCACCCGCGCTACGTGGTGCTCGGCGACTTCAATATTGCCCCGGAAGATGCCGATGTGCATGACCCGAAAGCCTGGGAAGGCTCCATCCTGTGCAGCGAGCGCGAACGCGCCGCGCTGAAGACAATGCTCGACCTCGGCTTCGTCGATACGTTTCGCCTGTTCGAACAGGAGGAGAACAGCTTCAGCTGGTGGGATTACCGTGCAGCCGGATTTCGCCGCAATCTGGGCTTGCGCATCGACCTGATCCTGGCGAGCACGGCGCTGGCGGCCTCGTGCAGTTTCAGCACCATCGACAAGGGCCCTCGAGCCAACGAACGTCCGTCGGACCATGCGCCGGTCGTGGCCGAGTTTGAAGGCTAAAACGAACGATCTTGTCGCTATAATTTATTAAATCCTTTAAAAATTCGTAAACGGGAAAGAAAGGGCAGCGTGCGCGCTGGGCTTGATGTTGTCTGGTCGCCCGCAGGCCAATGGACGGTGCAGGTTTGCTAATCCACGCCTGTTTTGCTAAAAGTCTGCAGGTCGGGTCAATTTCCGAGCAGGTACAGATTCAAGACGTTAGAATGACGGGATTCACACGGGGAGGGGATGATCAATGCGCAACATCATGGTAATCAATTCCAAGGGCGGCTCGGGTAAATCCACTGTTGCGACCAACCTCGCTTCCTGTCTGGCACTCCAGGGCCAGTCCATCGTGCTGATGGATCATGATCCCCAGGGATCAAGCACGCAATGGCTCAGGGCCCGCCCGCCTGCACGCGCGCCGATTCGTGGTATCGCGACCTTCGATAAAGTGCTCAAACGGCCCGGTCGCAACACCGACTATGTAATCATGGATGTCCCTGCAGGCCTGCACGGGGGCGCGCTGAGCAAAATGGTAGCCAGGGCTCAAACCATCCTGATTCCGGTCCTGCCCTCACCGATCGACATGCGTGCGGCGAAAGACTTTATTGCCGAGATCCGAAGCTGTACACCGGTACAGCGAAAGCGCGCCAAGCTGGCACTGATTGCCAACCGCTCGAGGGATTTCACCAACATCTACTGGGAACTGGATGACTTCCTGAGTCGGCAGCGCATCCCGTTTCTGACCATGCTGCGCGACAGCCAGCACTATATCCGGGCCGCGGAACGCGGACTCGGAATTTTCGAGATGGCTCCTGCGGCCACCGCGCTGGATCGTGAGCAGTGGCAACCCATCATCAAGTGGGTGAAAAGCAAACGCAGCCAGCCGTAGAAACAGCGTGCCGTCCCCTGCCCGCTGGCTCACCGCAATCCGTGGACAAGGCAGATCGCGTCGTCGTCGAAAAAGCCAGGCGCCAGCTATCCCTGTATCAAGGCACTGATCTTCTGAAGACCTACCCGGTGGCACTGGGCCGCAGGCCACGTGGACCCAAGCGTTGTGCCGGGGATATGCGCACGCCGGAAGGCTGTTACGTGCTGGACTGGCGCAATCCCGACAGCAGGTTCTTCCGTTCCATCCACATCTCCTACCCGAATGCGAACGATCAGCGAAATGCACGTCTTCGTGAAGAGGATCCAGGCGGTGACATCATGATTCACGGTGCACCTGCAAACCCAGACGACCGCGCCCGCATGCTTGGCGATAAGCCCGACTGGACGGCAGGCTGTATTGCCGTTCGCGATGCGGACATGCTGGAAATCTGGGAGGCAGTAGACGATGGTACGCCGATCGAGATCCTGCCCTGAAGCCCAGGCAGTCCTGTAAGGAAGGCGGTCTGGGCGTCGCTTAGATCTGTATGTGTGCGGGCGCCTGCGCACCCACTGGGCGGTTCCTTCGGCTCAACAGGTAAATGGCTAGCAACACGGCGGGGACGCCCAGCAGACCGGCATAGAGAAAGAAATGGATGTAGCCGAAATCGTCCACGACTTTACCTGAAAATCCGCCAATGAATTTGGCAGGCAGCAGCATCAGGGAGCTGAACAGCGCATACTGGGTGGCGGTGTAGGCGCGGTTGGTGAGGCTCGACAGGTACGCGATAAAGGTGGCTCCTGCAATGCCGCCGCTCAGGTTGTCG
Organism: Gammaproteobacteria bacterium; assembly: GCA_965214675.1. Classification (GTDB taxonomy): domain Bacteria; phylum Pseudomonadota; class Gammaproteobacteria; order UBA4575; family UBA4575; genus WTFY01. The sequence continues at coordinate 1,635,830 of OZ243969.1, read as the reverse complement.
GCCGTGATGACCAGTGCCAGGAAAAAGATCTCGGGGCCCCGGGTGGCGAGCCAGGCAAATACCAGGTTGGTGACCACCACCAGCACCGCACCCACGATCAGCATGCGCAGGATGCCGTAACGCATTACCAGCACTCCGCCAAGCAAGGCACCCACGATGGTGACAATGACCCCGAAGGTCTTCGACACCCAGCCGATCTGTTCATCCGAAAAGCCCATGTCCACATACAGCGGCCCGGTCATGACGCCCATGGTGATGTCACTGATGCGAAACAGCCCGATGAACAGCAGGATGACCAGTGCCATGACGCCGTTGCGACGGAAGAACTCCACAAAGGGCTGCACGACGGCCTCGACGAACCAGTGCGCTAGGCGCTGCAGGCCACTGGCATTCGAATCCTGAAGAGGGGTCCGCGGCGGATGGTCCGGCTCCGCCACTACCAGGGTGGTGAGCATGCCGATCAGCATGAAGCATCCCATGATGAAGTAAGCGATGTTCCAGGAATAGTTGCCGGCAATGATCAGTGCACCACCACCTGCCAGGATCATGCCCAGCCGATAACCCATCTGGTAGGTGGCGGCCATCGCCCCCTGCAGGTCATCGGCGACCGCCTCGATGCGCCAGGCATCAATGCTGATGTCCTGCGTCGCCGAAGAGAAGGCCACCAACAGGGCTGACAGCACCAGCAGGGGCAGGTGTTCACCTGGCTGGTTGCCGGCCATGAGCCACAGCCCTCCCAGCACGCCGATTTGTGCCAGCAGCATCCAGCTGCGTCGCTGGCCCAGCCAGCCGGTCAGGAGCGGCAGTTGCAGGCGATCGACCAGGGGGGCCCACACGAACTTGAAGCCGTACAGGAGGGCTACCCAGGAGACGAAGCCGATCGTCGTGCGGTCAATACCTTCGCGGCGCAACCAGACGGACAGGGTGCCGAACACAAGCAGCAGGGGCAGGCCGGCAGAGAATCCAAGAAACAGCATGGCAAGTACCCGGGGTTGGGTGTAGACCCCGAAGGCCTGCTTCCATAACCGGATATTGTCGTGTACTGAATTCAAATCGATAGGTCGTAGTCTATGGTGAGCGGGGCATGATCGGAGAACCGTTCCTGTTTGTAGATCTGTGCCTCGCGAATCTTGCCTTTCAGCTTGGGGCTTGCCACGTGGTAGTCAATGCGCCAACCGACATTTCTCGCCCAGGCCTGGCCGCGGTTCGACCACCAGGTGTACTGGTCTTCCATCTGGTTGACTTCGCGAAACGCATCCAGGTAACCGACATCATAGAACAGCGTATCCAGCCATGCACGTTCTTCGGGCAGGAAGCCGGAGTTCTTGCGGTTGCCTCGCCAGTTCTTCAGGTCGATGTTCTTGTGCGCGATGTTCCAGTCGCCGCAGATGATATAGGCGCGGCGCCGGCGCTTGAGCTTTTTGAGGTGGGCCATGAAGCTGTCCATGAAGCGGTACTTGGCCTGCTGGCGCTTGTCACCGGAAGACCCGGAGGGGGCGTACAGGGAAACGACCGACAGCTTCTCGAACTGGTATTCCAGGTACCGGCCTTCCTCGTCGAACTCGCGGTCCCCGTAACTCCTGATGATGCGGTTTGGTGCCTGGCGGCTGTACAGGGCCACGCCGCTGTAACCTTTTTTCAGTGCATCCACATACTGGCAGTGGTAACCCTCGGGGAAAAACGTGGCGTCGTGCTCGAGCTGGTGGATCTGGGCCTTGGTCTCCTGGATACAGACGAGGTCTGCATTCTGTGCCTCAAGCCAGGAAAAAAACCCTTTGCGTGCCGCTGCGCGTATGCCGTTCGCATTGAGGGTGATGATGCGCATGGTGTGCAAGAATAATCGCTGGGCCTGCGGATTGCACGGACTCATCCTGCCCGGCAAAGGGGCACCACATTTATCTGTGGGGCACGAACCCTTACGATCCCGCAGGCGGGCAGGTACAATCTGCACTCTTGATCTCAGGGAGACGCACATTGACTACCCGCGCAGACCACAATGACCTCAGGCCGTTCATCGACGGACTCCCCAGGGCTGGACTGCACATGCATATCGAGGGCAGCCTGGAGCCGGAGATGATGTTTGCACTGGCCGAGCGAAACGCCGTGAAGCATTGCATGGCCCGCAATTCATTCACCGGCGCCTTTCTCGATGGCAAGGCCAAGGCGAGACACCTGGATGCACTCGACGCCTGCGTGGCGGCACACAGGTAAGGTCCCCTGTGGTACGGTATCCTCTGCACCTGATCATCTATCGCTGTCACCCGGTTGAACATGCCCCGGTTGCAGGTGTGCGGTTGGGAGGAGACCCGTGAGTCGTCAGGACTTCAACAACAGCCAGGCATTTATACAGTTTGCACTGGAAAAAAAAGTCATCCAGTTTGGCGAATTCACGCTCAAGTCCAAACGGGTCGCGCCGTATTTTTTCAACACGGGTCTGTTTAACGACGGGCAGTCCCTGGAGCGTCTGGGCCGCTTTTATGCGGCTGCCATTCTTCAGGCCGACCTCAAGCCCGACCTGTTGTTTGGGCCAGCCTACAAGGGCATCCCCCTGGTGGCCGCCGTAGCAACGGCCCTGTCCCGCGAGCACGGCCTGAACCTGCCCTATGCCTTCAACCGAAAGGAAGCCAAGTCGTACGGGGACAAGGGCACGGTGGTCGGTGCGCCGCTGAAGGGCCAGGTGCTGATCGTGGATGACGTACTCACCGCGGGCACTGCCGTGGACGAGGCGACCGCCATCATTGACGCGCACGGGGCCCGGGCGATCGGCGTGGTGATCGCGTTTGACCGCAAGGAATGGGGTACGGCGGAAGGTCGGCTCGCGGTAGACGAGGTCCGACAGCGCCATGGGATCGAGGTTTTGTCCGTGGCCAGTATCGAGGACCTGATTGAGCAGGCAGAAAACGGGGCATGTGACCAGGAGCAGGTGGCGCGCATCCGCGCATACCTGCAAAGATTCGGGCAGGCCGGATGATGCCGGGGCATCAGTGCCCTGGACTCAACTGTACAGCAGCGTTCCGATTCCTTCGCTGGTAAACAGCTCCAGCAGCACGGCGTGGCGGATTCGCCCGTCGATGATGTGCACCGATTTCACACCCGAGGCCAGCGCATCCCAGGCACACATCGTTTTCGGGCGCATGCCGTCACGGATGACACCTTCTTCGATCAGCGGCTCGATTTCACCCGAGGCCAGTCGCGACAGAGTCTGCCCATCCTTTTGCACGCCGTTCGTGTTGGTCAGCAGGATCAGTTTTTCCGCATGCAGGGCCGCGGCGATCTTGCCTGCGACCGAATCGGCATTGATGTTCAGGGCATTGCCCTGCCCGTCGCTCGCAGTCGGTGCGATCACCGGGATGAAATCGTCGCCCTTGATCTGATTCAGCAGGGTCGGGTCAATGCCGACGACCTCCCCCGTATGACCGAGATCGATGACCTCGGAGGTGTCTCGTTTCAGGGTCAGTTTCTTGGCACGGATCAGGCGGCCGTCCTTGCCGGTAATTCCGATGGCGCGCCCGCCATGCTGGTTGATGCGTTGCACGATATCCTTGTTGACCAGCCCTCCAAGCACCATCTCGACGATATCCATGGTCTCCTTGTCGGTCACGCGCAGGCCATCCACGAACTTGCTTGCCTTGCCGGTTTTCTCCAGCAGCTCCCCGATCTGCGGCCCGCCGCCATGCACGATGACCGGATTGATGCCAACCAGTTTCAGCAGCACGACATCGCGCGCGAAACTGCTTTTCAGTTCCTCGTCGACCATGGCATTGCCACCGTACTTGATCACCACGGTTTGATCGGCGAACTTCTGGATGTAGGGCAGTGCCTCGATCAGCACCTTGGCTGTATTTTCAGCGTTTTCGGGGTTCATGCTCGGATACGTGTACAGTTCAGACGTGCGCTATTCTATCCGGGTTGCGCCTGCCTAAAAAGGCAATTCTAGCCCGGGACCCACTTTCAGCAGCTGTGCACGGAAGGTTGCCTGGATTTCCTGCAGCACCTGCGCACTGTCTGCCTCGAAGCGAAGCACCAGTGCGGGCGTGGTATTCGATGCGCGCACCAGGGCCCAGCCGGTGTCATACTCGGCCCGCACCCCGTCAATGGTGATCATCCGGGCGCCCGGCAGGCGGGCCTCGCGCTTGAAGGCCTCGATGAAGGCATGCTGGTCACCGTCATGATCGAGGCGCACGATGATTTCCGGCGTGCAGGCGGCATCCGGCAGGGTGTCAAACAGCACGCTGGCGGCCCGCTCTTGTGCGGCCAACAGCTCCAGCAGCCGCGCCGCCGTGTACAGGGCATCGTCGAAGCCGTACCAGCGGTCCTTGAAAAAGACATGTCCGCTCATCTCGCCGCCGAGCAATGCCCCGCTTTGCGCCATCTTGTCCTTGATGAGCGAGTGCCCGGTCTTGTACATGATGGGCTCGCCCCCTGCCCGTTCGATCTCGGCCTGCAGGTTTTTCGAGGATTTCACGTCGAATACGACGCTGGCCCCCGGATTGTTCGCCAGCACACTCCTGGAATACAGCATCATCTGGCGGTCCGGCCACAATATTCGCCCGCGCTCATCAATCACGCCGAGGCGATCGCCGTCTCCGTCAAACGCAAGCCCAAGGTCCAGGCCGTCGCGCTTGACGCAGGCCATCAGGTCGCGAAGGTTTTCGGGGTCGCTGGGGTCGGGGTGATGGTTGGGGAAGTCGCCGTCGATCTCACAATACAGCCCCGTCACCTCGCAGCCGAGCCGGGCGAGCAGGTGCTTGGCGCTGGGCCCTGCTACTCCGTTGCCCCCATCAATGGCGATTTTCAGTGGGCGCGCCATGGCGATGCCGTCACAGACCTCATCCACGTAGCGTGCCAGCACCGCTTCCTCGTGCGCGTGACCTGAGGCGCTCAATGCGGGACCGGTCGCGAGGCACTGGCGGATGGCCTGGATGTCCTTGCCGAACAGGGTCCTGGAATCCATCATGATCTTGAGGCCGTTGTATTCGGGCGGGTTGTGACTGCCGGTGACCATGACGCCGGCACCGGTCTTGAGCACATGGGTCGCGTAGTACAGCACCGGGGTCGGCACCTCCCCGATATCGATGGTATCGCGCCCGCTGGCGCGCAGTCCCTGGCCGAGGGCGCGTGCGAGACCCGGGCTGGAGTGCCGACCATCGCGGGCAATCACCACGGGCGGGCTGTGCGGATACAGGGTGCCGAGCGCCTGCCCGACCTGGCGTACGCTGTCTGTGGTCAGGTCCTTTTCCACGAGGCCACGAATATCGTAGGCACGGAAGATGTGCGGGTTGATGGACATACCGGCGGGCTGCAGGTTCAGGCGATTCCGGAATGACCGAAGCCGCCGGTGCCGCGATCTGAAACGCTGAAGGCCTCGACGATCTCGAACTCGGTCTGCACGACGGGCACGATGACCAGCTGCGCGATGCGGTCACCGATGTTCACCTCGAACGGTTTTGAGCCGCGGTTCCAGAGGGAGACCATCAGGGGTCCCTGGTAGTCGGAGTCGATCAGGCCCACCAGGTTGCCGAGCACGATGCCGTGCCTGTGACCGAGTCCGGAGCGCGGCAGGATCGTGGCCGCAAGGCCCGGGTCACGAATGTAAATGGAAAGGCCGGTCGGGATCAGGACCGATTCCCCGGGTGCGATCCGCAGGGGCTTGTCCAGGCAGGCGCGCAGGTCCATGCCCGCAGAGCCAGGCGTGGCGTACGTGGGCAGGGGAATCTCCCGGCCGATGCGGTCATCGAGCAGTCGGATTTCGGTCTTTGGCTTGGTTGAGGACGGTGACATTGCTCGGTTGGTGTGTACTGGCATAACGTTGTGCAATCAGGCGGATCAACTCGCGCGCAATCCTGGGCTTGCGGTCTCGTGCAAGCGAGCAGTGCCCGTTCGCCCAGTAGACTTCAAGCGCATTCTCCTCGCTGTCAAAGCCGCACTGCGGGTCCGCTACGTTGTTGCAGGCGATCATGTCGAGTTGCTTGCGCTCAAGCTTTTGCAGGGCATGCTTTTGAGGATTCTCTGTCTCGGCTGCAAAGCCGACGACGAAGGGCCGATTTTGCAGCTGGCTGACATGCGCAACAATGTCGGGATTGCGTGTCAGGTCCAGCGACAGGTCACCATGCAGTTTCTTGATTTTCTCCGGGCACTTGGTGAGCGGCCGATAATCGGCAACGGCTGCACAACTGATGAAGATCTGCTGGTGTTCCACGCGCTGGCATACCGCATCCAGCATGTCCTGTGCGGTTTCGACGCGCACGCACTGGATGGACTCGCCGGCCTGCAGGGCTACCGGCCCGGACACCAGCTCGACCGTGGCACCGGCGTCGTGCGCCGCCTCGGCCAGGGCATAGCCCATTTTTCCGGAACTGCGGTTGCCGATATAGCGCACCGGATCGATAGGCTCGCGCGTGGGGCCGGCCGTGATCATCACTTCGAGGCCGTCGAGCTCGCCGGTATGGAACAGTTTGCTGAGCGAGAGCTGCAGCTGGCGGGCTTCAAACATGCGTCCCTCGCCGGTCTCGCCGCAGGCCTGCTGGCCGGCGGCCGGGCCGAACAGCCGCAGGCCGCGTCTTTTCAGCGTCTCGCAATTGGTGCGCGTGGCCGGGTTCGCCCACATGGCCTGGTTCATGGCCGGTGCCAGCGCAATCGGTGCCCGGCTCGCCAGGCACAGCGTGCTGAGCAGGTCCTCGGCACGCCCCTGGGCCAGCTTGGCAATCGTGTTGGCACTGGCCGGGGCGATCAGGATGGCGTCCGCCCAGCGTGCCAGGGTGATGTGGTCCATGCCATGCTCTGCCTGCGGTGCATCAAATTCATCGCTGGCCACCGGGTGTCCCGAGAGGGCCTGGAAGGTCAGCGGCGTAACGAAGGCCTTGGCCTTTTCGCTCATGGCGACGCGCACGTGCGCACCCGCCTGCACGAGCTCACGCACGAGTTCCGCACTTTTATAGGCGGCGATCCCTCCGGTGACGCCCACCAGGATGTTCTTGTTGGCCAAAGACATGGTCCGAGTCTACCAGATCAGGCAAGGATTTGATTCATGCGCACCGCGGCATCGATGCACGCAAAAGGCGGTGTCCGCCCGCGTCTTCACTTATATCAGGGGTGCGCGTTCTCCGAGCAGATAGCGCAGGGCATCCGCATAGTCAAAGCCGAGCGAGACGACGATGGTAGTCATCAGTGCCGCAGTGGTCCAGCGCACCGGCCACGGCGAGGCAAGGTGTTCCCAGCGCAGGTACAAGAACAGTGCAAGCGGTGTCCAGATCACGATGTGCGGCAGGCCGATCAGGCGTGTATAGCCCATGTGAGCGTGCCACGGCGGCATCAGGAGAATCAAGGCAATGGCAGCAGTGGCCACCACGAGGCAATCCAGGCGCTGCGCACCGAAAAGCAGCAACAGGACGGGCGCTGCCATGCTCAGTGCGAACATCCAGCCGGACCAGACCACAATGACGGGCGACAGCGTAAGGACATCCTGGATGAGGCTCATGGCGTTCTCCTTGCGCCTGTGCATGCTAAAAGTCGCTTATCCGGGTGCGCTGCGGGAGGTGGGTGAACCACTCAGGCTTCCCACAGCATCTTCACGGGCATGGAGAAAAGCCGCTCATCCATCTTCTGGATCCATTCGCCGTCGTACAGGAGAATGCCGCAGGCAAACCGCTTGCCGGTGACTTCCTTGAGACGCACCAGCCCCTTGAAGTCGCCGCGCTTGACGGTCGCCCCGGACTTGACATTGATGCCCACCAGCGCACCCTGTTCGCGTTCGAGCACCAGGCTGATCTCGACCTGGTCCTTGTCATGGTAATGCCAGGTGTCCGTTGCCACCCCGCTTTGTACAATCGCCTTGACGACTTCCGCGTAGACCAGGCAGTCCAGCAGCGGCTCGATTGTGTGCCGGTCGCTGGCAATGGACGTCGCATCCACGCGCAGCAGGGAGGTCAGCAGGCCCGAGTCAATGAACTGCAGCTTGGGAGAGTGCACCAGCCGGCCCAGGCCCTTGCAATGAAAGGCCGGCACCTGGTGGATCACAAACAGGTGTTCGAGCAGGAGCAGCCAGCGCGCCACGGTCTTGCTGTCGACCCCGAGTCGCGTGGCATGCTCGGTCAGGTTGAGCAATTGTCCGGCACCCGTTGCAACCGATTTGGCCAACCCCACCAGCTTGTAGAGCTTGTCGACGGCGGCGATGTCCTGGATTTGATGTTCGACCTCTGTGCGCGCATAGGTCCGCAGCCAGCTCTGCAGTTCGACCGTGCTGGGACTCGCCAGAGCCTCGGGATAACTGCCGGCGACTACACGCTCCACCAGGTCACTGGTCGGCCCGGTCATCTCGAAGTGCGGGAACTCCGCCGCAAAGGCACGTTCCAGGAAGCGCGGCGTGCGTCCCAGGTCAATTTCGGCCTGTGAAAAAGGCAGCAGCGTGAAGATCTTCATGCGCTTGCCAAGCTCCTGCGCCAGCGGCGTACCCTTGTGCAGGTCAACGGAACTGGTCACCAGGTACCGCCCGGGCTCGGCGTCTCGGGTGAGCGTGGATGCGAGTTCGCGCATCAGCCCGGGCGCTCGCTGTAGGGCAAAGATCACCGCCTTTGGGTGATCTCGCAAGAACCCGGCCGGGTCGTCCTCGACCCGGCCCAGGCAGTCCTCGTCCTCGAGCGAGAAAAACGGCAGATTCCACTGCTCGGCCACATGTTTTGCGAGCGTGGATTTTCCCGAACGCCTTGGGCCTTGCAGGGCAATCAGCGGTACCGCACCCAGGGCCTCTCGCACCTGCGTCTCGATATGACGGGGTACGTACTGGTGTGAAGTAGGTGTGCGGCGCATCTCAGGTCCGGCTGTTTGAGAATTTCAAATCGTCCAATAGGGAGTATTCGCGTGCTATCTAATGTATCACCATTTCCCGGCCCGCAGGCACACATTTACTGTTGCCTGCCCAGTGCTGCACACGCCACGGGATCGCAGTGCATCTCATAAATATATATTTAATATATATATGATAAACTCTGACTAGAACTTCTCGCTGATTTTGGAGACAGTCATGAAACCCGACACCGCAAAAGTGTTCATGTCCGGTCCCTCCCAGGCCGTGCGCCTGCCGAAAAGATTCCGTTTTCCCTCCGGGTGCAGTGAAGTGACCGTACGCCAATTCGGACGCCACCTCGTTCTTGGTCCGCGCTTTGAGAGCTGGGAGGCATACTGGTCGGGTTCGACTCGACCCTATGCCAGTCTCGGTACGACCGTACTCACACTTTGTGCCCGGGATGTGCCGGGAGAGGATGGCTGATGGTCTGCATGCTTGACACGGTGCACTGCGTGCATCTGCTGATGCGATCCCCGCAGGTCATCCCGCAAGCCCCGATACGGGACTGCCGCGTGTCGACCGTGGTGGTGGGTGAACTGGAAACCGGGGTGCTGCAGTCCCCTGGGAACGGGCGCCGGCGCAACCACGAAGCGCTGCTCGATTTCCTGAGCGCGGTGCAGGTGTATTCGCTCGATGAACACGTGGCCCAGGCCTATGCCGGGCTGCGTGCAGGCACCGATCACCTGGCCGCCGCAGTCCAGGCGAATGAGTTATGGGTCATCGCCCATGCACTCGCACTGGAGCTGCCGCTGGTCACGCACCGCGCACGCCAGTTGGCGGACGTACCCGGACTAGTCGCCGACAGCTGGCTGGGGGCGGGTGGCTGACTCTGCACAGCTTCTGGCCAGGCACTCCACCAGGCGGTCAATGTGTGTGCGGCTGTGGGTTGCGCAGAAAGTGATGCGCAGGCGGGCCTGGGATTTGGGTACAGTCGGCGGGCGGATCGCCTGCACCAGCAAGCCCTCATCGAGTAACTCACGACTCACCTTGAGTGCGGCCGTCGCCTCACCGAGCACCACGGGCTGTATGGGGGTCTCGGAGTCAGTCAGTGGAATACCCGTCTGTGTGGCGCAATCTCGAAAATAGGCCACGTGCTCGCGCAAGGCCGCTCGACGCCAGGCTTCCTCGATGATCAGGTGCAGGGCCGTGCGCGCCGCCTCGGCCACCGAGGCCGGCAGGGCGGTCGTGTAGATATAGCTTCTGGCACGCTGCACGCACCACTCGATCACCTCGGTGCGCGCACCGACAAAGGCGCCGAAGACCCCGAAGGCCTTGCCCAGGGTGCCGACCAGCACGGTATCCGCGGCCCGGCGCCCCTCCGTGCAGCCTTTGCCCTGTGCACCGAGTACGCCAATGCCATGCGCATCATCAAGCACCAGGCGCGCATCGTGCGCCTGCGCAAGGTCTTGCAGGGCATCCACCGGGGCCACGGTGCCGTCCATGCTGAACACGCCATCACTGGCAATGAACTTGTCCGCCTCGCCTGCGGCTTTGAGCGCTTGCGCCAACGCGTCCATGTGCCGATGGGCGTAGCGTTTCAGGCGTGCGCGTGCCAGCACCGCGGCATCGATCAGCGAGGCATGGTTCAGCCGATCTTCAAACAGGCAGGTTTCGCGGTCGGTGAGTGCACCGATGAGGCCCAGGTTGGCCATGTAGCCGGTGGAGAATAACAAGGTGCGCTCGCAGCCCAAAAAGTCCGATAGCTCCTCTTCCAGTGCATGGTGAGACTCATGGTGTCCGGTAATGAGGTGCGAGGCGCCGCTGCCGACCCCGAAACGCCTGGCGGCGTGCACGTAGGCATCGATCAGGCGTGGATGGTTGGCAAGTCCCAGGTAGTCGTTGCTGCAAAATGAAAGGATCTTGCGCCCGTTGATCACCGGCTCGATCTGCTGTGCGGAGGACAGCAGCGTTCGGGTGCGCAAAAGATTCTCTCCGCGCAGCCGATCCAGCTCCGGGGCAAGCTCTTTCATGCAGGAGCGCGCAGGTTCAGGCTGGCTCGCTCGCCTCGGGGGCAGGAAGCTGGTCGGCTTCGATACCGAGACGGTGGAACAGCCGCTGGTCCTTGTGCGGTGCAGGATTCTTGGCCGTCAGCAGCGTGTCCCCGTAGAAGACGGAATTGGCCCCGGCAAAAAAGCACAGCGCCTGGGTCTGCTCGTTCATGGCCTCGCGCCCGGCGGACAGGCGCACATAGGCCTGCGGCATCAGGATGCGCGCAATGGCAATCGTGCGCACGAATTCAAACGGGTCCAGGTCCTCGATCCCGTACAGCGGCGTGCCCTTGATCTGCACCAGCATGTTGATGGGTACGGATTCGGGGTGGCTGGGCATGCAGGCCAGCTGCAGCAGCAGGCCGGTGCGGTCCTCGCGCGATTCGCCCATGCCGATGATGCCGCCGCAACAGACATGGATGCCGGCCTCGCGAACATGCTCCAGGGTATCCAGCCGTTCCTGGTAGGTGCGGGTCGTGATGATGCTGCCGTAAAACTCGGGCGAGGTGTCCAGGTTGTGGTTGTAGTAGTCCAGCCCGGCCGCTTTCAGGCGCTGCGCCTGCTCGCGGGTCAGCATGCCGAGCGTCATGCAGGTTTCAAGCCCCGCATCGCGCACCACGCGCAGCATCTCGATGACCTCGTCCAGGTGCCTGTCCGTGGGGTTGCGCCAGGCCGCACCCATGCAAAACCGCGAGGCGCCGCTCGCCTTGGCGGCGGCGGCGGATTGCTCGACCTCCTCCAGGGACAGCAGGCGTTCCGGCTCGATGTCCGTGTCGTAATGACCGCTTTGCGGACAGTAGGCGCAGTCCTCGGAACAGGCACCGGTCTTGATCGACAGCAGGGTGCTGATCTGCACCTTGTTGGGGTCGTGCCAGTTGCGGAACACGCCGTGTGCGCGGTACAGCAGGTCGTTGAACGGCAGCGCATACAGGGCCAGCACTTCCTCGCGCTGCCAGTCATGGCGAAGCGTGTCGGCGGCTACGGAATGTTCGGGCATGCGTCGGGATGTCGTGTTGTTTGGATCGGAGGACCCCGTCCGCCTGTGGACGGCTTCATGGAATTATAGCGGACCGGGACCGCTTTGCCCGTATTTTTCGATCCCCTGCGCGGTGCGGACCCTGGCTTAAGGCAGCGACAGCCCGTAATGCGAGGCGATGCCGAGAAACACCACCAGGCCGAAATACTGGTTGTTCAGGAAAGCGCGCAGACAACGCGCGGGGTCGCGCTCACGGATCAGGGACTGCTGGTAGACGAACAGCAAGGCGCCCATGGCAAGCGCCACGTGGTAGGCGGGCCCAAGCCCTCCCAGCACCCCGGCCCCGGCCAGCAGTACGATCACCAGCGCCTGCATCAGGCCGACGGCCAGGCGGTCTGCGGAGGCGAACAGGATTGCAGTGGACTTGATGCCGAGCTTCAGGTCGTCCTCGCGATCGGCCATTGCGTACAGGGTATCGTAGGCCACGGTCCACACGATCACCGCGGCGAACAGCACCCAGGCGAGGATGCCCGGCCAGGCGCCGGTGGTCGCCGTGAACGCCATTGGCACGGACCAGGCGAAGGCCACGCCGAGGTGCACCTGCGGCAGGGAATGGAGCCTTTTCATGAACGGGTAAGAGGCCGCCAAGGCGCCTGCGGCCAGCGCCAGGGCGATGGTCATCGGGTTCAGCACGAGCACGGCGCCCAGCAGGGCAAGTCCCGACAGGCTCCCTGCAAGAAGTACAGCCTCACGCGGGCGCAGGGCTTTTCGCGCGAGCGGGCGATCCCGGGTGCGCGCGACATGGGGGTCGATATCGCGATCGGCGAAATCATTGATGGCGCAGCCGGCCGAGCGCATCAGGATCACTCCGGCGACGAACACGGCAAGGATATCAAGATCGGGCAGGCCCTGTGCTGCGATCACCAGTGCCCACAGGGCCGGCCACAGCAGCAGGTAGATGCCGATCGGCTTGTCCAGGCGGATGAGCCGGGCATACAGGACCAGGCGCTCTTGCCAGGGTGGGGAGGCCGCTTGCATCAGGGCGGTCGCAGGTAGTTGCAGGCCATGGCGGTGTCCGGGCGCTTGCCCCGCCACAGGTAGAACGATTCGGCCGCCTGCTCGAGCAGCATGCCGAAACCATCGGTGACCTGCAGCACCTGCTGGTCCTTCGCCCAGCGCATGAACGGCGTCGGCGTGTCGCTGTAGATGAGGTCATAGCAGCAGGTTTCGGGGCCAACGAGGGTGTCCGGCAGCTCCAGGGCCTGGTCTTGCAGACCTGCCGAGGTGGCATGCACGATCAGGTCGTAGGGTCCGTCGGGGATGGCATCAAGCGCACAGCTTTGCATCGGGCCGATGGCACGGAAGTGTTCCACCAGGGCCGCACCGCGCTCGGGCGTGCGGTTGGCGATCACCAGGGCGAGCGGCTTCTCTTGCAGCAGCGGTTCGAGGATGCCGCGGGTGGCCCCGCCTGCCCCGAGAATCAGCAGGCGCTTGTTTTGGATGGACAGGCGCAGGGTTTTCTTCAGGTCGCGCAACAACCCGATACCGTCGGTGTTGGCGCCAAGGCAGCTGCCGTCGTCTTGCGCGATCAGGGTGTTGACCGCACCGGCGTGCACGGCAAGATCCGTACATTTTGCGGCGAATTCAAACGCTTCGCCCTTGAACGGCAGGGTCACGTTGAGGCCCCGGCCCCCGGCATCGAAAAACTGCCTGACCGCCGCTTCAAAACCGCCCGGTTCAGCCAGGAGCCTCTCGTAGCGGATGCACTCCCCGGTCTGGTCTGCGAACAGCTGGTGGATTTCAGGGGAGCGGCTGTGGGCGATCGGGTTGCCGATGACGGCATAGCGGTCGGGTTCGGTATTCACGTGGTGCGCCGACTGGGGTTGATAGGCAGTGCTGTCTGTATAACAGGAAATGCCGTGCGGGCACAATGGCCTGGACGGCAGCCTGATACCCGACTGGACAGTGGCTCAGCCAATAATCCCTAGCCAGTGCACCCTGCTTGACCCTGCTGCTTGGGAGGGCAGGGAACCGAGCCATAGGAGCAAAACACGCAAGTCGCCGGGCTTGGGCATCGCGTGACAGTGTTTGCAATCGTAAAACCACAGACAGGAATGCTTGGCATGCTTTCTATCTTTTTGATGCCGTACACCGGGCAAGTCGGTTCGGATTCAAGGATCATTGCAGGTACCGGGATACATCCTATTCAGGATAACACCCCCTCATCATGATGATACGGGGCGAGGTCATGGGCGGGGCGTGCCCTGGCGTGTAGAGATCTTCGGGCAATGCGCTGAAATGAGTTGAACGAGGGACATGCGCAAGGCCGGGGGATGTGGATACCCGGGCGGTAAATGCCTACAATAGAAGGGCGGCGCACGAGCGCTTCACAGGCACATTGGTTTATACAACAGGCGAGTGAACGGCAATGGCAAAAATGATTCATTCCATGATCCGTGTACTGGATGTAGAACGGTCCAAGGAATTTTACGAGAAGGCGTTCAACATCAGGGAAAAACGCTACCTGGATTTTGACGACTTTGCCCTGGTGTATCTGGGCAACGACGAGAACGATTTCGAGATCGAGCTGACCCTGAACAAGGGCCGCACCGAAGCCTATAGCCACGGCAACGGCTACGGGCATATCGCGCTGGTCGTCGATGACCTGGACGCCGAGCATGAACGCATCAAGGCGCTGGGCTACGAGCCCCAGGACATCGTCAATTTCAGCCCCGGCGGGGAAGTGATCGCCAAGTTTTTCTTCATGAAGGATCCGGACGGATACGAAATCGAAGTGATGCAAAAAACCGGGACCTACCAGTAGGCCAAACCCTCCCGTCCCGGATTCATTGAAACCGCGCGGCGGGTGGTGCCCGGTACGTGCGCGCCCACTCTTTATCTCTACTTCTTTTCCCGGGTAAGGGCGAGTGCTCACAGCCCTTCGGTGGTGAGTAAAAGTTGAGTAACTGAACCGGGATGTTTAGAGTAGCCCGGAATTCATCGACAATCCGTTTATCAACGCTCTCGAACAGAAGGTGCCATGCGGGGACCATCCAGACGCACGAAGGAAGTACGCGAGTTCATCCTCGCCCACGTCAGCGAACATCCGAAGGAGATCGGCGCGATCGCCGCGCACCAGTTTGGCGTGACGCGCCAGGCCATCTCCCGGCATCTTCATGCGCTCATCGAGCAAGGCCGCCTGAGCGCAAGTGGCACGACCCGAAACCGCAGCTTCGCGCTGTGCAATTTCGTCGAAGAGATTTTCCACTTCGACGTGCACGAGGACCTGGCCGAGGATGTCCTGTGGAGGGAGTCTGCCCTGCCAGCGCTTACAAACCTCAAGGAGAATGTGCTGGACATCTGCCAGTACGGGTTCACGGAAATGGTCAACAACGTGATCACCCACTCCGGCTCGCCCGGGATGGTGGTGCGCGTGTGGCGCAACGCGCTTCGAACCCGCATCGATGTCTACGACGAGGGCATCGGGGTATTCCAGAAGATTCAAAACGACTTTCAATTGCGTGACCCGCGCCACGCCCTGCTTGAGTTGAGCAAGGGCCAGCTGACCTCGGATGGGGCGGAGCACAGTGGCGAGGGCCTCTTTTTTACATCGAGGATGTTCGACACCTTTCGAATCCTGTCGGACACCCTGTTTTTCGAAAAACAGGCCCATGGCGAGCACTGGCTGATCGACACCGACGAGAACATGCCGCCCACCCGCGGGACCAACATCAGCATGGAGATTCCCGAAGACAGTCCGCGTATCCTGCAGGACGTGTTCGATGCGTACGCCGGCGACGAGGCCGGTCGGGGCTTCGCCAGGACCCACGTGGTGCTGGGCCTGCTTCGCCATGGAAGCGAGAAGCTGTTTTCAAAATCCCAGGCCAAGCGCCTGCTCTCGCGCATCGACCGGTTCGAGGAGGTGGTGCTCGATTTCAACGACATCCCGGTGATCGGGCAAGCCTTCGCAGACGAGATCTTTCGAATCTTCAGGGCAGAACATCCGCAGGTGCGGATTCACTGCGTGAACACGACCGATGCGGTCGAGAAGATGATTGCACGCACACAAGCATAACCCCGGGCAGTCGTGCGGGAGTCAACGCCACGCCATCTGGTACTGCCAAGCCGGTCTCAATTTGCAAGCGATGCCAGTGCCAGTGGTAGAATCATCTTTTTGCTGAGTGCCGCTTGGCCGAAGCTGCCGGTGGTCGTCTTAAAATAATTACAATACATCGACGCTTGAGCGAGGAGGCGCGAATGGAAAACGAATATTATTCCCAGGAAAATCACGGCCCGTATTCAATGTACGAGCTCGGCGATTTCAGTCTTGAGTCCGGCGAAACGCTGCCCGACTGCCAGCTGGCCTACGCGAGTTTTGGCGAACTCAATGAAGACAAGACCAACGCGGTCGTGTTCACCGTCATGTTTTCCGGTACCAACAAGGCCATGGAGTCGTATATCGGCGAGGGCAAGGCGCTGGACCCGGCAAAATATTTCATCATCGTGCCTAACCAGATTGGCAGCGGCCTGTCGACATCCCCACACAATGCACCGGCCCCGCACAACGGCGCGGACTTCCCCGACATCTCCATCGGCGATGACGTGCGCGCACAACACCAGCTGCTGACCGAGAAGTTCGGCGTGAAAAGCATCGAGCTGGTGCTCGGCTGGTCGATGGGCGCGCAGCAGACCTACGAGTGGTGCGTGCGTTATCCGGACATGGTCAAGCGCGCCGCCCCGATCGGCGGTACGGCCAGGACCACTCCGCATGATTCCCTGTACGTGGATGTGTTCAGCGAGGCCCTGAAATCGGACCCGGACTGGGACGGCGGGCGCTACTCCGATGCACATGGCGTGGACTTGGGCCTCAAGCGCATGGCCCACGTGTTTGCCCTGATGGGAAACTGCACCGAGTTCTACCGTCAGAAAAAATGGGAGGCGCTTGGCATTGATTCGCTGGAGAACTACCTGACGGGTTTCTGGGAAGCCTGGTTCAAGCCCATGGATCCCAACAACCTGTTGTGCATGGCCTCGAAGTGGAAACGCGGGGACGTGGGGGCCTTTTCAGGGAAAAGCCTGGAAGACACCCTGGCCGCCATCAAGGCCAAGGTGTTCGTGATTGCATTTTCGAACGACATGTTTATCCCGTTGTGCGATTGCCAGGCCGAGCAGCAGATGATTCCGAACAGCGAACTCAAGGAAGTGCCCACCCTGGCCGGGCATTTCGGCATGCTGGGTATTCTCGAGGGAGATTTCGACCAGATCAACGGGTACCTGGGTGAACTGCTTCAGACCGACTGACCAGCGATATGCCCGGCCTTAGATCATTCGGGATAAGGTAGTACCTAGCCTCCAAGTGCCAGCCGTTTCTGCACCGAGGAGGCTTTCCGGTGTTTCCTGAAGAACCATTTAACAAGCCTGTTGATCGGAGGATTGTCATGAGCGACTGCATCTACTACTTAGATGCCCTGGGCCTTTTTGTTACCCTTGAAGAATTTGCCTAATCAACTCCCCTGAAGCTCCTTCGAGCAAATGTTGACATAATATGTCTATATATTTACAATATATGTAAAATATGTTGTATATAATTTCACCTGATATTTCAAATAGAGGCTACTGTGAGAGGCAAAGCGCGAAAAACAAGGGAGTTATGCGAATTTATTCTAAGTAATGTAACTGATAATCCTAGGGATATCGGAGCAATAACGGCGCAGAAATTTGGTATTTCACGCCAAGCAGTATCTAGGCATCTTAACAGTTTGCTGCAGGATGGCTTGATTTCTGCAACTGGAAAAACAAGGGGCCGGACATACGCGCTAAACAAAATTGTGGGGCGAACATTCCCATTGAATGTGACGGGCGACACCGCAGAACATGATATTTGGGTCGAGTCAATTCAACCATTATTGACAGGTCTAAAGGAGAACATTCTCGATATTTGTGAGTATGGATTCACTGAAATGGTAAATAATGTGATCTCCCACTCTGGCTCCAAATATTTATGCCTATCAGTAGAGCGCACGGCACTGGAAACAACACTTACAGTGCTTGATACAGGAATTGGAGTCTTTAAAAAAATACAAAATGACTTCAATTTGCGTGATCCTCGTCACGCATTACTGGAATTATTCAAGGGCAAGCTCACATCTGATGCCACCAGCCACAGCGGGGAAGGTATTTTCTTTACCTCCAAAATGTTTGATCGATTCAGTATTTTTTCAGGAAGCTTATTCTTTTCAAGTTCCGTTCCGGATGATGGCGGTTGGCTGATCGAAACTGATCGTGAAGCCAAGATGAAAGAGCTTAACGGAACATATGTCACTATGAGCATCCTGGATAGAAGCAAACGAGACATCAAGGAGGTGTTCGATGAGTACGCTTCTGAACATGCAAATTGGGGATTCACTAAAACTCACATAGTTTTACAGCTGCTTCGTTACGAAGGTGAAAAATTGCTATCAAGGTCGCAGGCCAAACGTTTGCTTTCACGGGCGGATCAATTTAAGGAAGTGGTGCTTGACTTTAATAGCATTACATACATAGGGCAGGCTTTTGCAGATGAGATATTTCGTGTATTCAAATTGGAAAACCCAAATGTTGTTATCTGTCCAATTAACACCACAGAAGACATTCAAAAGATGATTGCCAGAGTGAGTGTATGACCAGGGGTCCGGGTCCGGAAAGCGTCAGGATCTGCGCCACCGCAGGCCCTTTGCCGGACCTTCGAAGATAACGTCATTTGGAAAGAGCGCTGGCCGAACAGGCAGTGCTCGACTTTGGTCAATGCGGCTTCACGGGCATAGCTTCCAAGAGGGGTCTTCACCTTCGCTCATTTGTTCCATCCACAGGTCGTGAAATAGGTTAACGATCTGTTTATGGAGCAGGCCAGTAAAAGGAGCGGGTACAGGCAGGTATCCCGTACTGTGTTGAAAAGATGTACCCTGTTCTATCCGCCCGGCATCAGGTTCGACCGGAAGGCCTTCCCGATTCGCACTATATCGCGAGGTGCAACTCCTGCAGCTTCGGCGTGTTTGCTCCAGTCCCGGATAGCAGCACTGACCTTGTCCAGTATTTCCAGCGCCCTGCGCCTCTTGACGTCAATGGAGGCAGCGAATTGCAGGATATCGTCACGGTCAAAGCCATTCCGTCGACCGGCCAGACTCATCTGGTGGTCGTGGGTCCATCTTCCTGCCGGGTTATAGGCATAGGTGATGTCATAAGCCGGGGACAGCGTCCATTGCCCGGATTGATCCATCAAGAATGAGAGGTTCTTTACATGGTCATCCTGGTTTCGCGCCACTACATTGAAAATTGCCCGTCGGAACTGTTCCTCGACTGCAGGCATCCCGAGTCCCAGTTCCCGGATCGTCATCACGGCCTGTTCGTAGGAATAGGCCGATGGGTCATTGAAGTCAAAGTGCTGCAACGCCCCAAGTGACTGCATGTGGATCTTGCGCCCGTCGTCACTCCGATCGAACCGTTTAGTCATGAAGTGACTGCGGCCACCCTCATGGTGAAGCCGGCACGGTGACATCGAAATGCCCGCTGCGCGTGCCATGCATGCATAGGCGTATTCGATTTTCCCGAAACCTTCCGGGTCGGCCAGTTCCTTGTCCCGGTTATTCGAGACGCCGTCGAACTTCAAAAGCCAATGCTCGAAGCCCTCCTTGGCGTCGAGTTGTCCGCAGCGAAACTCGCCGGTTTCCGGGTGCCAGGAAAGAACGGCCTTGGCGCGCGCACCGCCTGCCGACGTACCCACGCTCAGAAGATTTTCAAGGTCCTGTGCATCATTCTCACCGTCCAGTCGACCGGCCAGATCGGCACGTTCCTCAAGCACTTGGCTGGTCAGGTCGACCAATTGGGCGAGTTCCAGTTTTTTCGCTTTTGTCCGCTGTCGAAGGACCGGCTCGAACTCGAGAGCGCCGATGCCGCGACGACCGATATAGCAGAGCCGGTCGACGGGGTTGAAGGTCTCTGGGCGCTTGCCGGTTTGCGCGAGCCACACATCGATGAGCCGGTTGCCGAACCGGTCAGGCAGGGCATCTGCAAGCATTCCCGGCAACCCCTTGAAGGATTCCTTGTTGAGAGCCGGAAATTCAAAGGGTGCCTCTCTTGCGGGCATGGTCAAAGGCGCAACTTCGATGCCGGCGTTGACGAAAGCGGGGTCGTACTGGAAGACTCCAAGGGCGCGCGCCTCATCCCAGGATACTGCCCCGATACGTCGTCCCCAGAGAAGGACGTTTGCGTCAGTCATTCGGATCGTCACCCCAGGCCCAGGCCGGGTCCTTGTCAACCTGGGGCTGCGGGCTTGCGCGACGACGCTCGGATCCGGCCCGCGAGACGCGCTCGATTGGGCGTATTTGACCTGTGGGCAGTGCGGCAAGGATGGCCTCGTCCAGGTTCAGGACCAGCGCGACACGCAGTAAGGTATCCAGGGTGGAGGGTTCACCGGTCTCGAGACGGCGCAGGGTACGGACACCGATTCCAGCCTCCCTTGCCAGCATGGACTGGGTCACATTGCGGGACAGTCGCAATCGCGCCAGGCGAGATCCAATTTCGGTTTCAATTTGTCGTGTTGTCTTCATATGCTTATCAAGAGGCAGTAATTAGCCTATTAAATGCAATAATAACATGTTACAGGCTATATACTGCCTAATAATGTTAGTCTTACATTTTGAAATCTGCACAGGACGGTCTCTGTGCAGAAAAGCTTGGAGCGAACCCCGTCAGTCTATGTTGAGCGCAAGTCAGCGACGTCAGTGCGTGAGATACAGAACCTGCCCGATGCCATCAATGCCGGCAGCTCTGAGAATACTGAGGGCATCCGTTTGGCGCCTCGCGTCCAAATCCGTCCAATACTCTGTGTTTCTGAAGGTGTCCATAGCGGCCTCGGGAAGCTTGTGCTCCAGGGCACCTGCAATGCACAGTGCAAGGTACCAATCAAACGGTTTAAGCCCGGGGTCCTTGTTCCCATCCTGTGCAATGTAGGTGCTCACCTGCATGCCATCCCCGGTCCCTGCCAGGCGCACCTCGAAGCGGTCTTCGCGGCGATAACCGAATTCAGCCCGGTCCAGATTTCCAAGCTCACGATGCTCAATCGTGAATACCACACCATGGATGCGTGATCCATGGGACGGGCATAACGTGGCCTTGCCGGAGCCGTCCCTGCTTATCTTCGAGAACTCGATGGCAAAATGATCAGCGCAGGCGTTGGAATGGTACTTCGCGGAAGGACACCGGTCCGGTGCAGTCAGTCTGCGGGTCAGCAGGTTGGACCCGTACGCGAAGTAGAAAAACCGGCTCAGGTCTCGGTCAGCCAGCGCGCGACCTCCTTGGCGAAATAGGTCAGGATGGCATCCGCGCCTGCGCGCTTCATGGCAAGCAGCGATTCCATCACGCAGCGGCGCTCGGCCAGCCAGTCGTTTTGCGCGGCGGCCTTGAGCATGCTGTACTCGCCGCTTACCTGGTAGACGAAGGTCGGCATGGCGAACTCCTGCTTGATGCGGGCAACGATGTCCAGGTAGGGCAGACCCGGCTTGACCATGACGATGTCCGCACCCTCCTCGATATCCAGTGCCACTTCGCGAAGCGCCTCATCGGTGTTGGCCGGGTCCATTTGGTAGGAGAACTTATCCGCGCCAGCCAGGTTGGCCGCAGAGCCCACGGCATCGCGAAATGGTCCGTAAAAGGCAGAGGCATATTTGGCCGAATAGGCGAGAATCCTCGTGTTGTAAAAGCCGTTGACCTCCAGGCTGTGGCGGATGCTGCCGATGCGCCCGTCCATCATGTCCGAGGGGGCGACGATGTCCGCCCCTGCCCGTGCATGCGACAGGGCCTGCTCGACCAGGACCTTGACGGTGGCATCGTTCATGACATAGCCGGTCTCATCGACCAGCCCGTCCTGGCCATGAGAGGTGAACGGGTCCAGGGCCACATCACTGATCACGCCAAGTTCGGGTGCGGCCTGCTTGAGTGCGGTGATCGCACGTTGTGCGATGCCTTCGGGGTTGTAGGCCTCCTCGGCGGCCTCGCTTTTCCTGTCGGCACCCACCACCGGAAACACGGCCAGTGCGCGAATGCCGAGTGCATGGGCCTCTTGGGCCTCTTCCACCAGGGCATCGATCCCAAGGCGCTCAACCCCCGGCATCGAGAGCACGGCCTCGCGCCCTGTGCCTTCCTGTACGAACACCGGCCAGACCAGGTCCGTCGCGTGAACATGGTGCTCGCGCATCAGGTCGCGAGAGAACGCATCGGCACGCATCCTGCGCATGCGGAGGTTGGGATAGCGGGGGTTCATGGGCGGCTGAGAGGCTCCTGATGGTCGGTCTTTGCCGATAGTAACAAAGCTCGGCGGCACTGTCTTTGGGGGCCCTGCACGCGCATCGGGTTCAACCGCTGGTGATGTTCACGTGCAGGTGGGTCTTCGTATTGAGCGAGTTGGTCACCAGGCAGGCCTGCTCGGCCTTGACCAGCACCCGCTCGGCTTTCTCCGCGCTCTCGCCTGCCCCGATTTCAAGCGTGGCCGTAAGGTGCAGTTCGGTGAACCGCGTGATGCGCTCCACCGATTCCAGCGTACCCGTGGCCTTACAGTCGAGGTTCTGCCAGTTAAGCTTCGAGGCACTGGCCACGGCCCTGAAGGTCAGGATCAGACAATCGGCGGCGCTGGCCACCAGCAGATCCTCGGGCGACCACTGGTCTCCGGGCCCGTCAAACTGTTTCGGGGCGGCGACCTGTAGTGTCTGAAGGCCCTCTACCCGGGTGGTGAGGGTTCCGGTGGGCTGGCCTTCGGCACGCGCCGTGTAGTGATGAGGAAGTTGCTGCATGTCCAGTACCCTCCCGGGTTCATGAATGTTCCGACAGCTGGCGGAGAAACCCTGTCATTTCACACGCGTTACGGGTGTGGCCGCCTCGGTGCTTGGTGCGAGGCTATGATAGTATCAGGCGCAGGAAAAATGAATGATGTACCGGCAACTCTACCGGGCTGCAAGGCCCGCACCCGGCCCTTTCCCCCATGACTGAACGCAGTGCCCGTGATCGCCTGATCGTCGCCCTCGATGTCGATACCGCCAGTGAGGCCGATGCCCTGGTGGCGAATCTCGGCGAGACCGTGGGCTACTACAAGGTCGGCTGGCAGTTGTTCATCGGTGCGGGATGGGCCTATGTCCAGCACCTGCTGGCCCAGGGCAAGCGCGTATTTCTCGATCTCAAGATCGGGGATATCGACAATACGGTGCGCGCCGCACTCAACAACATGCCGGATGAGTTTGCGGGCAGGCTTGAGCTGCTGACCTTGCAGGGCAGTGCGGCCACGGTGCGGGCTGCAAAAGCTGGCCGGCGCGGCGAGAAACCCTACCTGCTGATGGTGACCCTGCTCTCCAGCATGGATGGCACGGACCTCGCCGAGACGGGCGCTGGTCCGGAATCCGATGTATCGGCATGGATTCGCCAGCGTGCGAAAAGTGCACTGGATGCCGGTTGTGAAGGATTGATTGCCTCCGGGAAGTCCGTGCGGGAGTTGCGCGAGGCCTTCCCGGATATACCCTTTTTGATCGTGACCCCGGGCATCCGCCCGCAAGGCGATTCCGTGGATGAACACAAGCGCTCGCTCACACCCTACCAGGCCATCCTGGATGGTGCGGACCTCCTGGTGGTCGGTCGCCCGGTTATCGCTGCCACGGATCCATCGGGAACGGCGAGTGCCATCCTCGATGAGATCGAAAACGCCCTACGGGAAAGTGCTGGCTGATCCTGAAATACCCAATCTACTGAATCGTGGGCCAACGGCGAAGGCAATGCCAGGGTATGTAATGACATGTGCTCAGCCAGCCTGTCCCATAAAGATACGCTATGGGAACGCCCAAAAGGATGCGCTTACTCTTGGTTATAATTTCGAAGAGGTCAAGAAATGCATTCTCTCACTATCAGAAAATGACTTTATAAACACCCAGGAATATAAAGAGGGTAAGTACAAGCTTGTCTGCGATGAATATCAATTTTCGTACCCTAACCCTTCCAATGATACTGATGATCTATTCTTGATGACCGGTGCTATTCAGCCGGGCCGGGACTCGGAGGTTGCCGGTCCGGTGAGCGTCTCGCCGGTACTGTCTGCAGGCTGGTGGTATTTCCGGGTTTGCTCTCTAGAGTCGCACTGCCATATTGATGGTACCGGAGTATCCCTGGCCGTCGCCTTCGGGGGTATCTCGTGCAGACAAGGTAGTGCTGAACTGCCATGCGCCGTGCTGCCAGATCGCCCCCAGGCCAAGGCGCACACTGTCTGCTTGCGGTGTTGCCCGCAACCGCTCGCCCGAGACCCGGCTGGTGGTGTCCGTATCCCCGAAGGCATGCCCCAGGTGCACTGAACCCCACAACGACAACTCACCGCCCCCGAATCCTTTCGTGGTATCCGCCAGTACCCCCAGGCTCGCACGATACCGCTCGGCCTGTGCAAACGATACCCGTGCCCCCACCGTATCGGTGAAGCGGTTGATCGAGACCCTCGTTCGGTCCAGGCGCACCTGCGGTGTCCAGTACCACCGCTCCCCCCAGGCCATGCGATGCCCGGCCTCCACCTGCAAGGCCAGACGGTCGGCCTCCACGTTCGAGATCAATCGACCCAGGGTGTCCGAAGAAATATCCAGCACATAGTCAGTCCAGTCCAGATGTCCCCGGGCATAGGCCCCGCTGGCCCGCTGCCAGCGGGCATCCAGCGACAGACCCTGGCCCTGGGCATGAATGTCCCCGCCCTTCACCGGAGAAGAAACGTCTGCAGAACCCGAGACATGGTGCACCGAGGCATCGATCTTCCAATGGCTGCTCTCCAGGACCGTACCGCCTGCAGTTACGATCAAGTGCTCGGTATCGTATCGGGTATCGATGGTAGAGCGATCGAAGTCCTGTGCTGCGGTACTTCCGGACAGTGTGACCCAGACCGGCAGGGCGGGGGAGAGCAGGTCACCACCGGCGCGGTGCGGGGTATCCAGGCCCAGCAGGAAATCAGGCAGGGCTTCATAGAGGGCGGCTCTTGGCGCGTACCGCTCCATGACCACCGGAGGCGGAGGGGGTTCAGGTTCGGGCTCGGGTTCGGGTTCCGGCTCCGGAGGTGGAGGAGGAGGTGGCGGAGTGGTGCAGTTCGGATATTCTCCGACCTGTTCTGCCGAGCACATGGGTCGGGGCATGCAGTTCGGATATTCTCCGACCTCCTCCTCCGAACACACCTTTCTTGTCTCCGTGAAGTCGTCTGCATTGAAATCGCGGTCGGCGATGACCATTGGCGCACGCGTGGCGATGGTCCACGGATCCGTGGTGCGATCCATTACCTTTCTGCCCTGTGCCAGCATCGTTACATCCCAGGCCCCGTTGTGGGCCACCGCATTGGCCACCACGCCGGTGGCTCCCTCGTGCAATACCGTGCGGTTGACTGCGATGGTGGTCTCCCCGCCATCGTTGAGAATCCAGCCCCCACCCAGGGCCGTGGCCAGCCAGCCGCCTTCACCGATCATCCGTGCCCCGCCGGGGTTCAGATTCACACGCAGCTTCGGTGGAATGGCCGACATGGTTTCGTCATCCATGGTGCTCGGATTGTCTGCGACTGCAGGTACGGTACCCGTGGCCAGGATGGCAATCCCCGAACCGGAAGTGATGCTACCTGAAGATCCGATGATCACCTTGCCGCCGTTGGTAAGAAAGATACCCTCGCCCGCACTCGTAATCGCATTGTTCACCGTGACCGTCTGCTGACGAAAGCCATCGTTGCCGATGGTTGCCATAACAATCGGGGCCCCATCTCTGTTGAAGGTGCCTACACGGACTCCCTGTGCCCCACCATTTACGGTGACCGGGCCATTGAGCGTAATGTCAATACGCCGGGTGTCGGCCTGACCAAAGCTGTAGGCCAAGATGCCGTGAGAGTTATCTCCTTCGGTCCTAACGGAGGAGCCCGATCCCAGGTCAATATCGATATTGCCGGGGTTCGCTTGATAGGCGAAGATGCCGTAGGCGGTGGTGCCTTTCGTCCAGATGGCGTGGTTCATCGTGGTGATCGTGATGTTGCCAGTGCCTGCTACGTAAGGTGATGGCCAATGACGGCCATAGATGCCATGGCTTCCTTGAAGGGTTGTCGTGGTGCTACCACCGGTGAGATTGATCATGACATCGCCAGTGCCAGTGTCTCGCCGATAACCATAAATGCCATAGGCTCCCGTGCCATTGGTCGTGATGGTGCTGTTTTCAGAACGAATGTCGACATGGCCGTCGTCGCTGTCATCAGAACCATACCTGTAACCATAAATGCCATGTGCACCCGCGCCCTCAGTCTCCACTTCGCTGTCATTAAATTCAATGCGGACATCGCCAGGCCCTACCGGGTCAGCCCCCTGGTCATCCGGAGACCCCCGGCTAGCCCAAATGCCGTGCGCCGTATTCCCTTTCGTTGTAATGGAGGTCCCTTTGGTGGTGAGGCTGACGTCATTCATCTCACCCGCAGCTATATTCGCTTGTAGCACATTGATGCCGTATGCTTCGACCCCCTCTGTGTTGATCGTCACACCCGGGATCAGGTTCACGATAAGATGACCATTGCCGGTGTGGCGGCCATTCATGCCCACGGCGGATTCACCCCCTGTAACGATTTTAGTATTCGCCAACGTGAAGGTGAGGTCACCCGCACCCTCAAGCTCGCCAAAGATGCCGTGGGTGGAGTCGCCCATCGTATCGATTGTCGAGGGGGTGGTGGTCATGTCGGTAGTCGCCCCGGAGATAGTGATGTCGATATTTCCTCCAGCACCCCGATGCTGCGCGTAGATGCCGTGGGAGCCTGTTTCGGCCGTGGTGACGGAGTTGCCACCCTGCACATCGATGTCAATGTTTCCGGTGGATTCATGACGCCCCATAATGCCGTAGGAGCCTGTTCCGGCCGTGGTGACGGAGTTGCCACCCTGCACATCGATGTCAATGTTTCCGGTGGATTCATGATGCCCCATAATGCCGTAGGAGCCTGTTCCGGCCGTGGTGACGGAGTTGCCACCCTGGACATCGATGTCAATGTTTCCGGTGGATAGATGCCACCCCCTAATGCCATGGGATTCGTCGTTCGTGCTTTCGACCATGCTTTCTGTGCGGATCATGCTGTCGCGCACATCAATTACGATATCGCCAGAATCATCCCTGCCGGACTCAGGATGCTTAGGCCTATAACCCAAAATACCAATGGCCTTAGGGCCTGTCGTTACTATTTCGCTGTTCCCGACATCAATCATGACGTCGCCAATCCCGTTCTGATGAAAGGCGTACAAGCCGTGCCACACTGCCCCAACGGAAATCCCGTTTGTATTAAGGATGATATTGCCGCCCTCACCCGCAGCCTGCTGCTGTCTTATAAGATAGGCACCGGCCGCCCCGGATCCCTGGGTATTGATTGTGGTACCCGTCCTCAGGTCCACGGTCAGGTCGCCGGTTCCCTGGTGATCAGCCCGCAGGCCATGGGAAGTGGCGCCCTGTGTGGTGATTTCGGTATCCTCCAGTGTGAAGGTGAGCGCCGCGTCACCTTTCAGTTGGCCAAAGATGCCGTGGGTGTAGTCGCCCATCGTATCGATCGTCGAGGGGGTGGTCTCCATGCCGGTAGTCGTCCCGGAGATGTTGATGTCGACGGGTGCGCTGCCCTCATGTGAAGCAAACACGCCCGCGCTCGCGGCAGAGTTCCCGGTGAAGTCGATATCAATCCCTACTGCATCAATATCGATCTCGGTAGTCGATAAGGTGTCGGTTTGCTTACATTCAATATGATTTCCTGCCATGGGTGTGCTGCTGCACACGCCTGCTGCAAAGGCATTGTTACCAGCCAGGCACAGGGCGCCCAGACCCAGAGCTGCAAGAACAAGAACCGGCCTGCAAAGTGCGGCCTCACGGACTTCCCGGCGACCCGGCCGGGCAGCAGAAAACCTTCTCACGGACAGGCGTGTATCCGCTTCGACAGCGCAACAGGCAGGGCTGTTGCCCCCCCCCCCGCAGTTCTCAAGCCCCGCTCTCATTCTCGTGTATTGCTCCATGATCTGAAGTGCCTCACTCCGGCAAAGCCTTGGCTCGTGCATGGTGTTATTTGATGCAGGCACATAGGGAGATTCATCTGCCTGAACGGGGACTGGAGGTGAGAGAGCTGCAATGGGCCAGTGTCATCCGGTGTCAATAGGAGCGATATATCCCTGTCCTGCATCCTTGCCAGTTGGAATTGCTGCGAAATTGTTACACAGGGTTGAGGGGATGTACACACAGAACAGCAACCCGATCTGCTCCGCTCAATAACATAATTAAACATATTCATGTACCAGGCTGAACATTTCTTCAATTCTGCTTGAGCACAGGAATTGCTTTTATAGAAGCAAAAGGGAATTATGTAGCAAAATCCGCATGAAGACATACCGCACGATTCGATACCGCCTGCACCCGCAGACACAGGCCAAGGCACACAAGCTGCATGAACTGGCAGGCGCCTGCCGCTATGTGTGGAATCACTTTGTCGGGGTGCTGCAG
Organism: Gammaproteobacteria bacterium; assembly: GCA_965214675.1. Classification (GTDB taxonomy): domain Bacteria; phylum Pseudomonadota; class Gammaproteobacteria; order UBA4575; family UBA4575; genus WTFY01. The sequence goes on along the minus strand of OZ243969.1, from coordinate 1,607,497 downwards.
GATGAGTACAAGGCGTATGGCAAGACCAAATCTAGCTATTACTCACTGTGCCCTCGATTCACGAACCTGAGAAAGCAGGTGCCATGGCTGCAGGCGTATTCTTATCTTATCGTCAGGCAGACACTCAAGCCCATAGAAACGAGCTACACACAATTCTACAAGGACGAAGGCGGGCTGCCGAAATTCCATGGGCGGTATACGCACACTCCATCTATTCCTCTTCATGCTGGATGGATAAAGCTGCAAGGAGACTGGCTGCATGTTCAGAAAATTGGACAAGTTAAGCTGACAGGCAATAACCCCTATCCAGAGGGTATCTTCAAGAGTGGCACGATCAAGTATGAATGCGGCAAGTGGTATGCCTACATGACCTGCGAAGTGCAGATTACAGCATTACCCGCATCCATCAAGCCTGTAGGTATGGACCGCAATGTAGGACAGATCACCCTGTCAGATGGGCAAAGGTACTGCACGCCGGATATAGCTATGCTCGAAGCCCGCAAGCGCAGATACCAAAGAATGATGGCGCGCAGACAGAAAGGAAGCAGGAAGCAAGGCATCAAGCCCTCCAATCGCTACCTGAAAGCAAAGAGTCTTTCTGCAAGAACCCAGCAGAAGATCGTACAGAAGCGTACCAACTGGTGTCATCAGGTCAGCAGAGAGATTGCTGACCAGTACAATGCAGTCTATGTGGAAGACCTGGACACGCAGGGCATGACCGCTACCGCCAAGGGCGATGCCGAAAATCCAGGTAAGAATGTAAAGCACAAAGCAGGGCTAAATAAAGCCATCCTGAGTTCAGGCTGGTACAAGCTGGAGCAGTGCCTGTCGTACAAGTCCAGTGTCGTGAAGGTTGCCCCACAGTACACGAGTCAGACGTGCCATGAATGTGGACATACAGATAAACAGAACCGTAAAACACAAAGTACGTTTGAATGTGTGGAGTGCGGGCATCGGGCCAATGCGGACATGAATGCCGCGTTGAATATTATGGCCTTCGGGAATGGGGCTGCTGGACGTGGAGGTCGCCGCAGTAGCGGGCCTGTGAAACGTCAAACGGGTATCGAATCCCCTGCGGATTTAGGTGCATAATTCCCTAAAGAGCTGCGAGGAGTGTGTTTCAGTCAAGCCATGGCGTATAAGCCGATGTACGGTCAGAGACTACGGGCCAACCAGTCGCGTGCCTGCAAAAACTCCGTATACAGCACATCTTCTTCACTGCCCGGCTCCGGGTGCCAGTCATAGTCGAAACGAACCTGCGGGGGCAGGGACATGAGGATGGATTCGGTGCGTCCGCCGGACTGCAGCCCGAACAGGGTGCCGCGGTCGTACACCAGGTTGAACTCGACGTAGCGGCCGCGCCGGTACAGCTGGAATCGGCGCTGGCGTTTACCGTAGGGATGATCCTTGCGCCTTGAGACGATGGGCAGGTAGGCCTTGAGGAAGTGCTCGCCTACGCGTTTGAGCAGCCGGAAGTCCTGTTCGAAATTACCGGTATTGTAATCATCGAAGAACAGGCCGCCGATGCCCCGCGCCTCGTTGCGATGCGGGAGGTAAAAGTATTCATCACAGTTTTTCTTGAATCTCGCATACAGGCCCACATCAATCGCATCACAGGCCTGCCTGGCGGTACGGTGCCAGTCCTTGGCATCTTCATGAAACCCGTAGAACGGGGTCAGGTCGAAGCCGCCGCCGAACCACCACAGGGGCGCTTGCCCGTCCCTCTCTGCCATGAAAAAACGCACGTTGCAGTGCGTGGTCGGCACGTACGGGTTCAACGGGTGGAGGATGATCGACAGACCTGCCGCCTGGAAACGGCACCCGGCAAGTTCGGGGCGCTCGCGACTGGCCGAAGGGGGCAACTGCTCGCCGAACACGTGCGAGAAGCCCACCCCGGCGTGCTCGAACACCTGCCCGTTTTGCAGGATGCAGGTGGTGCCGCCGCCGCCTTCCTCGCGCACCCAGGCATCGTCGATGAAGCGCCCCTGTCCGTCCGCGGCCTCGAGTGACTGGCAGGTGCTTGCCTGCACGGCCTGCAGGTGCTCGATGACCGAACCCAGGTCCGGCGTGCTCATGTTTTCAGCTTCCATGACGGTATACTTTAGCACCCATCAGGGCGCGCACCTCGCTGGGCACCCCGGTGCCCGGCGGCCCCGGCAGTACATAATCCAGATGCGGTCCGAACCAGTCCCGAAGCTCCCGGCTCGTGGTGGCCACGGGGTGGGTGCTGAGGTTGGCGCTGGTCGATACAATTGCACCGCCCGCCTGGCACAGTGCGCGTGCCACATCATGCTGCGGGATGCGCACCGCCACGCCCTCATGCATGCCGGTGATCCAGGCCGGAACTGAGTCGTTCGCGGGCACCACCCAGGTGGTCGGTGAATGCGTGTCGGTCGCGGTGATCTCAAGGCGCTGCTTCGCGCTCAATGGACCGGTGAGCTGCTGCATGGCCTCGAGGTCCTCGACCAGCAGGATCAGGCCCTTGTCGGGACTTCGCTGTTTCAGCCACAGGACCTTGTCGACCGCAGTGCGGTTGTGCGGGTCACAACCCAGTCCCAGCACGGTGTCGGTAGCGTAGGCGATGACCCCGCCCTGCTGGAGGATGTTCGCGGCTTGCAGGATGTCGTGGTTCAACACCGCTCCCGTTCGAAGCGGGTCGGATCAGCGGGCCTTGGCACGCTTGGCAGGCGCCTTGCGCCGGGCACCCTTGGCTTTTTTTCGTGCGCGGGTCTTTTTCGCAGGCGCCGCTGCGATCAGTTCCTCGCACTCTTGCAGGGTCAGCTCGGCGGGTTCACGGTCCTTGGGGATCTTGACGTTCTTGGTGCCGTCGGTGATGTACGGCCCGTAGCGCCCGTTCAGCACCCGGATGCTCTGGGGCTCGAAATCCTGGATGACCTTGTTGGCATCGCGCTGGGCCTGTTCTGCGATGACTTCCAGCGCCCGTTCCAGCGTAATGGTGTGCGGGTCCTCCTGTGCGATGGAGACATACTTCTTGTTGCATTTTACATACGGCCCGTAGCGCCCGATGCCGGCCAGCACTTCCTCGCCCGCCTGCGTTTCACCCAGTTGCCGTGGCAGCTTGAACAGCTCGAGGCCCTGCTCGAGGGTAACCTCGGTCATTTTCTGCCCCGGCAACAGGCCTGCGAAGCGCGGCTTCTCCTCATCGTCGCGGGTGCCGATCTGCACGAACGGCCCGTAGCGCCCCATGCGCACGCTGACCGGCTTGCCGCTTGCGGGGTCCGTGCCGAGTTCGCGGGCCTGCATGGCCTCCTCGCGGCTGACGCTTTGTTCCTTGTCCTGGATCAGGGTGCTGAAGGGATCCCAGAACGCATGCAGCACGGGGACCCAGTCCTTCTCGCCACGTGAAATCTCGTCCAGGTCATTTTCAAGATTCGCGGTGAAGTCGTAGTCGACGTATTGCGAGAAATGCTTGGTCAGAAAACCGTTCACCAGCCGGCCCATGTCGGTGGGCATGAATCTGCGTTTATCCAGCTCGGCGTACTCGCGGTCCTGCAGGGTCGAGATGATGCTCGCATAGGTGGACGGGCGCCCGATGCCGAATTCCTCCAGCGTCTTGACCAGGCTCGCCTCGGTGAAGCGCGGCGGCGGTTCGGTGAAGTGCTGTTCTGCGCGGATTCCTGTCAGGGTGACGGCCTCACCTTCTTCAAGTGCAGGCAGGCGGCGTTCATCAGCATCCTTCTTGGCATCATCCATGCCTTCCTGGTAGATCTGGATGAAGCCCGGGTTCTTGATCGAGGAGCCGGTGGCGCGAAAGAGGTTGCCTGCCCCGCAGGCCAGGTCCGCGGAGACCAGGTCGAGCGTGGCATGCATCATCTGGCAGGCCACGGTGCGCTTCCAGATCAGGCCGTACAGCTTGTACTGGTCGGGGTTCAGGAACTTGCGGACCTGTTCGGGCGTTCGCATGCACGACGTCGGGCGGACCGCCTCGTGGGCTTCCTGGGCGTTCTTGGCGCGGGTCTTGTAGAACCGGGGTTTGGGCGGCAGGTCCTTGTCGCCGTACTGCGAGGCGATGTATTGGCGCAGCTCGGCGATGGCCTCACCGGCGAGCGCCACTGAGTCCGTTCGCATGTAGGTGATCAGGCCGACCGGGCCGTCGCCGAGGTTGATGCCCTCGTAGAGTTGCTGGGCCGTGCGCATGGTTTTGCGTGCGGAGAAATGCAGTTTACGTACAGCTTCCTGCTGCAGGGTCGAGGTCGTGAACGGCGGTGAGGGGTAGCGGTTGCGGGCCTTTTTCTCGACCTTGTGCACCACCAGGCGGCCCTTGTCCTGGGGCGCGACAGTCTCGGATTCCTTGGCCTGTTGCTCAAGCGCCTCGCGCGCGGCGCTAGCCTGCGCCTCGCTGTCAATGTCGAACTGTTTGAGCTTGTCATCCTGGTAGATGTTGAGCTTGGCGGTGAAGGCCTGCTCATCCTTTTCGCAGTCCGCTTCCAGGGTCCAGTACTCGCGCGCCTTGAATTTCTCGATCTCGTCCTCGCGCTCGCAGATCAGGCGAAGCGCCGGGCTTTGCACGCGCCCGGCCGACAGGCCGCGCTTGATTTTCTTCCACAGCAGCGGCGAGAGGTTGAAGCCCACCAGGTAGTCCATGGCGCGCCGTGCCTGCTGCGCATTGACCAGCGCATCGGACAGTGTGCGCGGATTCTCGATCGCCTCGTTGACCGCCTTGCGGGTGATCTCGTAGAACACCACCCGGTACACCGGCTTGTCAGCCAGTACGCCGCGCTCCTTGAGCATCTCGTACAGGTGCCAGGAGATGGCCTCGCCTTCTCGGTCCGGGTCTGTCGCTAGGTACAGGGCGTCTGATTTTTTCAGCGCGCGGGTAATGGCGGTCACGTACTTCTGGTTCCTGTCGATGACCGCGTACTTCATCTCGAAGTCGTGTTCGGGGTCGACCGCACCGTCTTTCGGGACAAGGTCGCGCACATGGCCGTAGGAGGCGAGCACGCCGAAGTCCTTGCCCAGGTACTTCTCGATAGTGCGGGCCTTGGCCGGGGACTCGACGATGACGAGGTTCTTGCTCATCTACGGATAGGCACTCGCATTCGGGTTCGGGATGTGTGGGTTCATCGGGGCTCCTTGGCACGTTCGGCGGCAAACTAATACGCTGTTCTGAGCAGTTTGTAAATATGTTTCCGTATTTTCTTGCACCCGGATTTACGGCTTGGACCCGTGCGTACAGGGCTGTGCAGGCCTGCAGGATCGGCCGGGAAAGGGAACTGGTTGGGGCCTTGCGGATGTATAGGTTCAGACACCTATGGCACTTTTCAGAGATCGTGAGCATGGGATCTGCATGAGGGAATGCAGAGGGAGGCGAGGCCTCTCTGTGCACCCCTTCATTCAAAGCAACAGATCAGCTCCGCTGAAAAGTGCCAAAGGTAATGGAATGGTCCGCTCCTTCTGGATCCGGCTTCGATGAGCCAGAATGGATTCACCATCACTTCGCGTTGGACAACGCTACAGGCTTACTTTTCTATCCAAATCGGGTATGCTTTTAAACGCATTTTAATCTGCATAAGAGGTAGTTTAGAGCATATGACTGCTAGAAACACATTAACAACCGCACCCCCCTATCGTGTAGAGCAGGCGCTGAAACAGCTAGGCGCTAATCTGCGAACTGCAAGGCTCCGGAGAAACCTGACGATCCAGGCCGTTGCCGACAAGATCGGTACCGGGCCTCGACCGGTGTCCAATGCCGAGCAGGGCAAGCCTTCGACCGGTGCTGCAGTCTACATTGCGCTGCTTTGGGCGTATGACCTGCTAGACGCCTTGGACAAAATTGCCGACCCGGCACTCGATTCGGAGGGGCTTGCACTCACTCTGCACCGCAAGCGGGCTCGAGCCCGCCAGCCGGAAAGCCTAGACAACGATTTCTAGGATCGTCGAATGAAAGACGCATGCTATGTGTACATTGTGCTGCCCGGCGAGACGGAGTTCGTGACGGCCGGCAAGTTCGTGCTCACAGCTGATCGGCACGGAAATCCGATTGGTAAATTCGTCTATGGGCAAAGTTACCTCGCACGTGTGAATGCCGTCGCCATCGATCCGATCGGACTCAAACCCACAACCGAAACGTTTGAGACGAGACGGCTCAAAGGCATTTTTGGAGCACTCCGCGACGCAGGTCCGGATTACTGGGGTCGGCAAGTAATCGAAAAACATTCCGGCAAAGCGGACCTCAGTGAACTTGATTACTTGCTTTACTCGCCCGAAAACCGTGCTGGTGCCTTGAGCTTCGGCCTGAACCGGGAACCGCCCGCACCACGGCGAAGGTTCTCACGCACCCTAGATTTGGTCGAATTGCAGCGACTGGCAGACGCAATCATTGCTGATGAAGAACTGCCGGCCAATGCGAACGCTGAACAAGCTGAAGCATTACTGCTCGCCGGTACGGCCATGGGAGGTGCACGCCCGAAAGCAGTCGTAGAAGCTGATGACAGCCTTTGGGTTGCAAAATTCAATCGCCCGGAGGATCGATGGAATCATGCACGTGTCGAGCGCTCAATGCTGATGCTTGCCCGTGAGTGCGGTCTGCATACAGCGGAGAGTCGCATCGAGACGGTTGGTGGCCGTGATGTGTTGATGATCAAACGCTTTGATCGTGCCAAAGTTGCAACGGGCTATCGACGTGCGCGACTGTTGAGTGCCCTGACAATACTGCGCGCCGAGGATTCTCATGTGGACCGGGACAAGTGGTCCTACGTCCTGCTGGCAGAAGAGCTGCGGCGGATCTCGTCACGGCCGCAACATGATGCTCAGGAACTCTTCCGGCGGATGTGCTTCAATGCGTTAATCTCGAATACGGACGATCATCCTAGAAATCACGCTGTCATTGCATTGGATGCTGACTGGAGGCTGTCACCAGCCTACGACTTGACTCCATCAACACCCGTCAGCACCGAACGACGCGATCTTGCCCTCATTTGTGGCGATATGGGGCGCTATGCAAATGTTGACAACTTGTTGTCGCAACATTCACGATTTCTACTCGATCGTGATGAAGCCGACGCAACGATCCAGACCATGGAGCAGATTGTGCGTGAACGCTGGTACGGCATCGCAAAGGCCGAGGGCACCACAGAACAGGATTGTGAGCGAATTTCGAGTGCGTTTGTGTACCCAGGTTTCCGACCAAGTCACGGCAACGTGAGTTAGCATACGTCACTGAAATGCAAAAACTTGCACACTGGACTTTAGCTAGCAAACATGCAGATTTTAATAAGAATCGATGAATTAATCAGAGGTTTGGCCATCGGGGGCGTACACTTGTCGCATGTGTCAACGCTTGCAGGTAGGCGCACGCACTGCAGTCCATCGCCTGCAAGGAACTACAGGAGCACAGCCATGAACCCATCCTATTTTCGCACGGCGGCGCTGGCTGCCCTCATTGCCCTGTGCCTGGCATTCCCGGCCCAGGCCGGACTGTATATCAGCGGTGACTTCGGCATGAACTTCGGTTCATCGATGTCCACGGACGGTCATGACACCGATCGCGCCAGTGTCTGCGATGAGTACATCAACCCGCAGTTCGCCACGGTGAACCAGAGCACCGGCCACGAGAACACCAATTGCACCGGCGCCAACCGCGGCTCGGACAGCGTGTGGAAAAACCGCTTCGGCTCCGATGAAGGCCCCCTGTTTGGGCTCGCCATCGGTTTCGACATGCCGGAATCGATCTTTCGCACCGAGCTCGAGTATTTCTACCGCGACACCGGCTACGATGACACCTCCAATGTCACTAGCACTGGCGGCACCGTCTTTGCCAAGCTGGGCGGTGAAATCGAGACCGCAGTTGAAACCATCGACAGTGTGACCTCGCACAACCTGTTCACCAACCTGTACATCGACTTCGACAATCCCGGGGGAATCACCCCGTACATTGGCATCGGTCTCGGCCTCGGCTTCACCGAGATGGATTACGGCGGGGTCTTCCAGCGCAACATCGATCCGGCAGCGATCTCCACCGGCGACGGCCTGCCGAATGCCACTGAGATCAAGGCCAACCTGGCCGGTACGACCACCACCGAGCATGCAGAGCTGGACGACACCCTGTTCGGTTACCAGCTGATCGCAGGTCTTGACTACCCGCTCACCGAGCATCTGGTTGCCGGGCTGAAAGTGCGCTGGGTCGAGTACGACTCCTTCAGGGACAGGGACGAGTGGGATGTCCTTCGCAGCCACGCATCGAACCTGCGCAGGGACGGCAGTGAGCCGGTGGTGTACGATATCAAGGTCGACGACATGGAAATATTTGCCGTCAGCCTGAACCTGAAATACAGATTCTGAAAAGGAGGATCCAGTGCGACACAACCTACTGATCACGGCCTGGGTGGCCGCCCTGCTGGTGCTGCCGGGCCTGGCCCCGGCACAGGATAGCGGCCTGTACCTCAGCGGCGATTTTGGCATGAACTTCGGCTCCTCGCTGGATTCAAACGGCGTGTCCAACGACCGTGCCAGCGTCTGTGATGAATACATCAATCCGCAGTACGCCTCGGTCACCGATGACGGGCAGGGCAAGAGTTGTACGGCTCCAGGACGTGGGATAGGCGATGGCTGGGACAACCGGTTCGGCTCCGATGAAGGGCCTTTGTTTGCACTGGCCCTCGGCTACCGGCTGGCTGACTCGCCGCTTCGCGCAGAACTTGAGTATTTCTACCGCGACACCGGCTACGATGAGACCTCCCCGATCCCCTCGGCGGTCGGCGTCAACGAGGACAAGATTGCCCAGGAGATTACCACGGCCGTGGACCGCATCGACAGCATCACCTCGCACAACCTGTTCGCCAACCTGTACATGGACTTTGCCACCCGCGGATCCATCACCCCGTATATCGGCGTGGGTGTGGGGCTCGGGTTCACCGACGTGGACTACGCCAGCGTGTGGACGCGCAACACGGACCCGGGTGCGATCCGCACCGGGGCCGGTCTTGCGAACGTGGATGAAATCCGCCAGAACCTCGCCGGCACCACCAGTGCCGCGGATGAAGAGCTCAGCGACACGCTGTTTGGCTACCAGCTGATGGCAGGCCTCGACTACCAGATCACCGAGGACCTGGTGGCAGGCCTCAAGGCCCGCTGGGTGCATTACGAGGACTTCAGGGATACCGGCATCGTGTGGGATCCGCTTCGAAGCCACCCGCCGTACCTTCGCAAGACCGGTGCAGATCGCGAGAAGGTCGACGGTATGTTCAAGCTTGAAGATGTCGAGCTGTGGGCGATCAGCCTGAATCTCAAGTACCTCTTCTGAGACGGACGCTGATAGTCCTGACCCCGGGTCCGGGCTAGATACTTTATGCCTACCTGACTCCAGATCAGGCATGGGAATTTGTTCAAAAAAGAGAAGAGAAAGAGGGCAGGAAAATTTTGCCTGAACGGTTCGTTGAACAGTATTTTTCTGCCAGGGAAAACGTGAACAATTTGAAAAACAGGTTTGGAAAAGATATAAGTGTTGACTTGATATTGAAAGAAATTGACGGGTCCCGGAAACTATACAAAGCGGGAGTTGATCAAATTGATCATCACATACCGGAAATTTTTACGAGAACTGATATTGAAAAACTGATTGGCAAGCCAAGTTTTCTACAGGACGCTTGTCGCCATTCTTCACTTACCAGTAGCTAAAGTAGCTTCTTTCGATTCAGACAAGGCATTTGCTAGTATTGCTCCTATCTTGCCATCAATCTGCCAAGGCTAGTCAGCTCTACTGCAAGTCAAATTGATCCACCTAATTGATTTACTTTTCATAAGTATTTTGGTTATCACAATAGGTCACTAGCTAATTTCAGCCTCTTTTTTGCAAGCTAGCCCAGCTGATAAACTTGACAAAATAGGGGTTCAATGAACCATAATGATGAATTTGATTAGGAGGCTAAAGGTGGATAAAAAACTATTTAGTGAACTGGAATCAAACCTGAAAAATGCAGTGCATATTGCCAAGGGTCGCACATCGCCGAAAACCATCTATGTAATGACTACACCAGCACAAATTAAAGCAGTACGACGTAAGACTGGTTTGTCGCAAGCTGTATTTGCACGTGCGTTCAACTTAAGTCTCGACACCGTCAAGGGGTGGGAACAGGGTAAGCGCAGCCCGGATACAGCTGCCAGCAATTACCTACGCATGATCCAAGCCGACCCGGAATATGTGCAAAAAACCATAACTGCTTGATGTCTGCTAGCAAACTGCTGCAATCGATTAAAACTCACACTCTAATACATAAATATTGCAAATTATGATGCTTAACTGTGATGTTAGCTTAACCAGTCGCGCGATGGCTTCTCAGATACTATGAAACGGCTTAAGAACTGGCTGGAAAAGTGATACTACGGAACAACGGAAATAGTAGACTGTAGTAAGCCAAATTTTTTCGCCGTTGGAATGGTAACCCATTTTCACTGGACAGCGAAAATAGTTCGTTGGCTACAAGTATTTTGGATGAAGCATTGGAAATGGATTATTGGGACAGCAGGTGGTTTTATTGTCTTTATATTTGCCTTAAGCCATCTATAGCAGCTTTGACTACCTTGCTGGCCCGATTGTCTACATTCACTTCAAGTTTTTCAACACTAGGTGTCAGCTCTATTTCGATTGGAGAATTTTGAGCTACATTTGTGACACGCCATACAAGTTCTCCATCTGCTCCAGTGACAGCCCCCTCAACACCATGAAGTATTCTTAGCAAGTCCTGGAATTGACTCAGTAGATCCTCTGCCGTTGGTGCATCTTGTCCACCAGCATCATCTCTTGCCTTAATTGTGATTGGCTTAGCCATTTTCCTTGCCTCCTGCACGGAAAATTCTACGCCGCGTATGAGTCCCTGTACAGAATGCGTAAACCGCTGAAGTGTGCCATCGATTCCACGTGAAGGCTGCCACCCGGACCACAGCAAGTGTGCCCCTGTTGGAGCGTAGCGACGCGGGTGTTTCATTATGCCCTGGATAGGCATTCACTTGCCAAATGTAGAGTAAAGGTATATTTTCTATACCATGTATGATTTTGAATTTGACGAAGAAAAAAGTAGGACCAACCTGAAAAAACATGGCATCGATTTTTTGCAAGCGCAGAAACTATGGGACGACCCCTATTTCGTCGAATTCAAAGCTAAAACTACGGATGAGCTGCGGTACATGGTCATCGGTAAGATCGATACAAGGTGCTGGTCAGCAATTGCGACTGTCAGAGACAAGAAAATTCGAATCATCTCTGTCAGGCGTGCGAGAAAATCAGAGGTAAGCATGTATGAAAGCTAAAGATTTTGACCAAAAATTTGATGCTGGCAAAGAGGAAGTCATTGCCGATTTGGATTTATCTACTGCCGTGAAGCCCAATCAGAGTCAAAAACGGGTAAATGTAGATTTTCCTGTCTGGATGATCGAGTCACTGGACCGAGAAGCCGGTCGGATAGGGGTGACACGACAATCCATCATCAAGATGTGGTTGGCTGAAAAGCTGCAAATCACCAGTGAAGCCAAACAGGCAACCTCAGGATAAAGCGTGCCTTTTAAGGGCGGTTCGGTGAGCTACCTCCCTGGATGACCTTGTTCACGGTCAACATCGAGACGCGGGAACAGGAGGTGTGCAGCCTGTGCTGGCGATGGGAAGCCCAGGTACCGGAGCTCGATACCAGCAGTTTTTTGCTCACAAATTTCCAATCAATCCGTTTAAATTTTCTACCGGATAAAATCGCATGGCTTTACTCTTTTCACTTCCCCTGAACAGCAACTCATGTGCCTGTAACTCGAGCAGATCTGCACGTGCTGTGGCATACGCGATTCCATGGCTTCTTTTGTGTGATTCGATGGTATAGCCATCGCGATGACCTCGCAGCGCATGGCCAAGCAGCGCCATTTGCCGATGATTGAACCTGCCAATCGTTTTGAGCTTCTCTTCCAGTGTAGCGACTTGTCTGATTTTTTCCTGCAGGTAATTTTCCAGATTTGCAATGGCTGCGATGATGACCTGCAACTGCTGGATGACGAAGTAGGTCAGGTCATTTTCATCGGTTTCCGCGTACAGGTACGCATACCCATATCTTGCAGGCGCCTTCCTGATATTTCCCGAGATGGATAAAAACTCAAACAGCCAGTACTGTTGCTTGAGCATGGACCAGTAGAACAATGCGCGAGCCAGCCTCCCGTTGCCGTCTTCAAACGGATGATCGAAGCCGATCCAGAAATGCAGGATGATGGCCTTCATCACCGGATGTATAAAATTTGAATCCACATGTTCCTCGTTGGCAAAGGCGCATAAGGTCTCTAGACGATCAGGCAGCTGATCTGCAGGCGGGGGTGTGTGCAATACCTGGCCGCTTCGGTTATCAAACACACGTACCCTTTCATCTTCGTTTGTTTGAAGCCTTCCTGTCGCATCCGGGTTCTCAAGCGTCCCATCGGTAACGACCCGATGTAAATCCAGGATCAACTCAGGTGTCAGGTTCCCGTCTTTGATTTCCCGTATATGGCTCATGGCCAGATAATTGTTGAGGATCATTTTTTCATTTTGATCCTTGGGCTTGCGGCCCGACCTCAGCATGTCGGATGCCACCTTTCTTGAAGTGGATGCTCCCTCCAACTGGCTCGACCGAATGGACTCCTCGATTAATGCGCTGATGATGTAGCGGTTCCTTGTGTCTGGATTGGTGATCTGGTCCGAGATGGCGACCCGCCCTGTAGCTTTGCCATCAATCTTGTGCAGCATCTCCAAAACCATACCAGGGATGCCAAAACTGAAGTTGGTCCCGCCGGCGTCTTGCAGGGGAATGACTTTCCTCGGCTGTGATCGGGCGAGCTTGAGACAAGCCCACCACAGCCTGTGATCCAGTCCTGCAGGTGGATTTCTGTGTCTTAATTCGGACCAGTGCACGTACTTCCCATGGACCGTAGGCAATGCCTGGCCATAGGGGTGTGAAAACAGTTTTCTCAAATCTTCACGGCCGATATCTGCCATGATGTCCGAAAGGGATGGCGCATTTTCAGGGCTTTTCATTGTCGTAGATCAACTATCAATTTTTATTTTATTGATAGTTGACCATCAATTCCATCGAGAGGTCCTTTGTGACCCGTGCCTGCAGGCAGTCTACCCCTTGACTTGAAATCATCTTCCTTCGGCAGATGCCGGGCGCTGTTTGCCTTGCCAGACGCCTGAAATACCCCCGTCCTGAAAATGTTTCCGTAGAATTTTTTTGCTAGACTGCATGAGTACTGATGCCCAGCCAAAACAAGGGTTTGGGCAAGGCAGTCATCCTGCCGGAGCATTTGCACAACCCGGGGTACAACACCATGGCTTTACTGGAAATCCTGCGCTTCCCCGACCCGAGACTGAGCCGCAAGGCCCATCCGGTGGAGGAGGTGGACGATGCCTTGCGAAAGACGGCAGAGGATATGTTCGAGACCATGTATGCGGCCCCGGGAATCGGGCTGGCCGCGACCCAGGTCAATATCCTGCAGCAGCTTGCCGTGATCGATGTCTCGGAAGACAAGAACGAGCCGCGCTGCCTGATCAACCCGAAAATCATCGAACGCGACGGTGAGGAGGAGATGCGCGAGGGCTGCCTGTCCGTCCCCGAGGTGTTCGCCTATGTAAAACGTGCAGAACGGATCACGGTGGAGTTTCTTGATCTCGAGGGACAGGCCACCACGCTGGAGGCGGATGGCCTGCTTGCGGTCTGCATCCAGCACGAGATTGATCACCTGCAGGGGCGCCTGTTTGTCGACTACCTGTCGCCGTTGAAGCGTGAGCGCCTGAAAAAGAAAATGCTCAAGGCGCAAAAGGCCGGGCAAGCCACACCATCCTCTGATCGATCCGTCTCCCTGTAATCGCACCACACCCCTGCACCCACCGAGCCCGCATCCCTGTGTCGAGCGCCCTTAACATTGTCTTTGCAGGCACCCCTGCTTTTGCGGCAACGATCCTGCAAGAACTGCTCGAGAGCGAGCACCGCATCGCCAGCGTCTATACCCAGCCGGACCGACCGGCCGGGCGCGGGCGCAAGGTTCGCCCGGGTCCTGTCAAGATCCTGGCCACCGAGGCTGGACTCCCTGTACACCAGCCCGAACGATTCGATGAGACCGAATGTCGGCACCTGGCCGAGGCACAGGCCGATGTGATGCTGGTCTTCGCCTACGGCCTGCTGCTGCCGCAGGCCGCTCTGGAGGTGCCGAGGCTCGGGTGCATCAATATCCATACCTCGCTGTTGCCGCGCTGGCGCGGGGCAGCGCCGATCCAGCGGGCCCTGCTGGCCGGTGACCGGCAGACCGGCATCTCGTTCATGCAGATGGTCGAGGCCCTGGATGCAGGCCCCGTCCTGCACCAGGTGCCCTGCACGATCCGCCCCGAAGACACTACCGTGGATCTGCGTACACGCCTGGCGCAGCTGGCCGCCAACGAGATGCTGGGGGTGCTGGAGGGGCGAATCCGGCCCGAGCCGCAGGATCCATCCGGGGTCAGCCATGCGCCCAAGGTCGAAAAGCGCGAGGCGCTGATTGACTGGCACGAAAGTGCCGCAGGGATCGAGCGCAAGGTACGTGCCTTTAATGACTGGCCGGTGGCCTATACCTTCCTTGGAGAACGCCGGGTGCGCATCTGGGAAGCGCATGTCCTTTCAGATACGACAGCGATTGCCCCGGGAACGGTGCTGGACGCCCGCGGAGGGATCGAGGTGGCTACCGGCAACGGGGTGCTTGGCGTGGACTGCCTGCAGCTCGCAGGCGCCAAGCGCATGCACGTTAGGGAATTCATCAATGCCCATGACTTGCAGGGACACTGCTTTGACACCGGGGAGCAGGACCTGGTCACACGGTCCTAGCGTGCAGTGTCGGGGCGCGCAAAGGGGATATTCTGGGGCCATCAGACCCCCCATAAGGGCGGTATAAAACCCTTGCCCGCCACCCTCGACTTGCCCTATGCTGCCCGCCTGCATAGCACCTGTTCACAGGTCTGGATAGACGAGGCATCGCTATGAAAATAATCATCCTGGGGGCCGGTCAGGTCGGCTCCTCGCTGGCCATCAGCCTGGCCAATGAATCCCACGATATCACCCTGGTGGATGCGGACCCCCGGATACTCCAGGACATCCAGGGCCGTGCGGATCTTCGTACCGTTACGGGCAAGGCATCGCACCCGGGCCTGCTGGAGCAGGCCGGCGCACGGGATGCCGACATGATCATTGCCCTGACCGAGAGCGATGAGACCAACATGGTGGCCTGCCAGGTCGCCTATACGCTGTTTCACATCCCCACCAAGATCGCACGCATCCGCGCACTCGAGTACTTCACCTACGACAACCTGTTCGTGCAGGAAGCTCTGCCGGTCGATGTGCTGATCAGCCCGGAGTACTTGATCTCGCAGTATATCCAGCGACTGATCGAGCATCCGGACTCCTTGCAGGTGCTGGACTTTGCCAACGGGCGCATCAAGCTGCTGGCGCTTCGTGCCAGCAAGCTCATGGTCGGGCGCAAGCTGCGCGACATCTGGGCGCTGATGCCGGAGACCGAGGCCAAGGTGGTGGCGGTGTATCGCAACAACCAGTCCATCCCCGTCAATGACCTGGTCACCATCCAGGACAACGACGAGGTGTTCTTCCTGGCCTCCTCGGACAATGCCATGGCCATGACCGGGCAGTTGCGAGGCAACGCGGAGCCCTACAAGCGGGTCCTGCTGGCAGGCGGCGGCAACATCGGCTATCACCTTGCAAAATCCCTCGAGAACCGCTATCAGATCAAGATCATCGACCGCAATACCAAGCGCACCAAGTTTCTGTCGGAGTCGCTCAACAAGACCATCGTGCTACAGGGCGATGCCGCCGACCAGGACATGCTGCGCGAGGAAAATATCGAGGACGTCGATGTCTTTTGTGCACTGACCAACGATGATGAGGCCAACATCCTGTCCTCCATGCTGGCCAAGCGCCTCGGGGCCAACAAGGTCATGTCGCTCATCAACCGCCCGAGTTACGTCGAGCTGGTGGAAAGCGGCATCGTAGACATCGCCATCTCGCCGCGCCAGGTCACGCTCGGCACCCTGCTCGCACATGTGCGAAAAGGCGATGTCGTGGCCGTGCACTCGCTGCGCCGCGGTGCGGCCGAAGCACTCGAGGCGGTCGCCCACGGCGATCGCAAGACCTCCAAGGTGGTCGGTCGAAGGATCGATGAGATCAAGCTGCCGAAAGGGGCGATCATCGGCGCCATCGCGCGCGATGAGCAGGTGGTGATCGCAGAGCCCGACATCATCATCGAGCCCGAGGACCACGTCATCCTGTTCCTGGCCGACAAGTCCGGCGTGCGCGACATTGAACGCCTGTTCCAGGTCAGCGCCACGTTCATCTAGGCAGCGCACCTCAATACCCGTATTCTGGGGTTAGTAGAAATGCAACGACAGGTCATCCAGCGCATCCTCGGCCTCCTTTTGGCCGCCTTCAGCCTCACCATGCTGGCGCCGGTGGTGTTCAGCTTCATCTACGAGGGCGAGTCGGTGCTGCCGTTCATCGCATCGACCCTGATCACCTTTGCCGCGGCCGTGGCCCTGTGGTACCCGGTGCGTGACTTTCGAGACGACCTTCGGCTACGCGAGGGCTTCCTGATCGTGGTGCTGTTCTGGACGGTGCTCGGCATCTTCGGGGCCCTGCCGTTCCTGTTCTCCCCGGCCCTCAGTCTCGGGCTGACCGATGCGGTGTTCGAATCGATTTCCGGGCTGACCACTACGGGTGCGACGGTCATCACCAACCTCGACACCCTGCCGAAATCCATCCTCTTCTACCGCCAGAGCCTGCAGTGGCTGGGCGGTATGGGAATCATCGTACTGGCGGTGGCGATCCTGCCGCTGCTGGGCGTCGGCGGCATGCAGCTGTACCGTGCCGAGACCCCGGGGCCGGTGAAGGACAATCGCCTGACGCCTCGCATCAAGGAGACGGCCAAGGCGCTGTGGTACATCTACCTGTCGCTCACGGTCGCCTGTGCCTTCAGTTTCTGGCTCGCCGGCATGAGCGTCTTCGATGCCATCGCGCACAGTTTCTCCACGGTGGCCATCGGCGGGTTCTCCACCCACAATGCGAGCATCGGTTATTTCGACAGTGCGGCGATCGAGGCGATCACCATCCTGTTCATGCTGCTGGCAGGGGCCAACTTCGGACTGCACTTCATTACCTGGAAGTCGGCAAGCCTTCGCCACTACCTGCAGGATGCGGAGTTTCGCACCTACCTGGTGGTGCTGGTGGCCGTGACCGTGATCGCACTGATCACGCTTCGTATCAGCGAAGTCTACCCGGGACTGGGGGAGACCTTTTCCAAGGCGGTCTTCCATGCGGTATCCATCGGTACGACCACGGGCTTTACCACCTCCGAATACCATCTGTGGCCGGGTTCCCTGCCCATGCTATTGCTGTTGGTCAGTTTCATCGGCGGCTGTGCGGGCTCCACGGGCGGTGGCATGAAAGTGATCCGTGTGCTGCTCCTGGTCAAGCAGGGGCTGCGTGAGCTGCTTCGACTGGTGCATCCGAGTGCCAAGATCGCGGTCAAGATCGGCGAGAAGGCCGTGGACTCGCGGGTAGTGGAGGCCGTGTGGGGGTTCTTCTCGGCCTACATCGCGGTGTTCGTGTTCATGCTGTTGTTGCTGATGGCCACGGGTCTTGATGAGGTCACGGCGTTCTCCGCAGTGACAGCCACGCTGAATAACCTGGGGCCGGGCCTGGGTGAGGTGGCGCTTAATTACACCGGCATCAATGGCTTTAGCAAGTGGGTGCTGTGTCTGGGCATGTTGTTGGGGCGTCTTGAGATCTTCACCTTGCTGGTCGTGCTGACGCCTGCGTTCTGGAGAAGGTAGGGGTCGTGTATGGGGGATGAGGCTGCCCGGGAGAAGTGGGATCGGCGCTATGCGCAGGGTCCGGCAGATAGTCCGGCACCAGCCCAGGTGCTTTCAGAATATGCGCACCTGCTGCCTGAGTCGGGTACGGCGCTGGACCTCGCATGCGGTCGAGGAGGCAATGCACTGTTTCTGGCGCGAAGGGGACTCGAAGTGCACGCCTGGGATATCTCGAAGGCCGCAATTGATGGGCTGGGTCATCAGGCAAAATCTGAAGGGCTTGAGATCAGGACCTGTGAGTGTGATGTGAACGAATCACCACCCTCCTCAAACATGTTCGATGTCATCTGTGTGAGCTTTTATCTGGAACGTGCAATTGCAGGTCAGATCATGGAAGCACTCAAACCTCGGGGCCTGTTGTTCTACCAGACGTTCACGCATGAGAGGGTCACTGACGATGGTCCAGGCAATCCATCCTACCGGCTCGGCCCCAATGAATTACTGGAGCTCTTTGCGCCCCTGCACGTACTGGCCTATCGCGAAGAGGGCCGTACTGGAAATCTGCAGCTCGGCCTTCGCGACACCGCCTGGCTTGTGGCCCAAAGACGCAGGGGCGAGTCGGCATGACCTGCGTAGCGTAGCTTTCGCTTGACCAGCGGCCTGGAAACCACGAGTGGCGCTCAGGACTTGAGAGACTGAGTTGCTGGTCTGCCTGGACCTGCAGGCAGGTCAGGCACCCTCGCCGTTCAGGTCAGCCCACAGAGGTTGACGTGCCCTGCCTGAGGAAGCGAACAGGCCGGGGGTTCAGAACTGACGCACGAAACGGACTTCGCCGCTGGTGCCGTCGTAGCCGTACACCTGCGAGTTGGTGTCCTTTTCCTCGTGGGTGATCGCAATCTGAGGACTGAATCCGTACAGCGTGAAGCCACGGTTGTACAGCGAGGCCCGCAGGACCTTGGTGCGATCCTTGCGCGGTTCTCCGCTGGTAAAGGGAAACCAGTTACCCTCGTAGCGGGTTCTTCTGAACTCAGTGCTGCCGCCCACGGTGTAGCCGCGCGGCAGGATTACCGAGGCCCCGATACGGCCCCAGCGGGTGTCATGGCGCCAGGTCTTGGCCTCCGTATGATCATCGGCATAACCCACGGCGGCTTCAAGGCGCACAGTGGGCGAGAGTACCCAGGCACCCTTCACCGAGAGATTGAGTGTCGAGCCATCCAGGTAGTCGAGCTTCCTGTACTCTCGATCATACCAGGAGGCCTGTCCGCTCAGCGAAACACGCCGGGTCAGCCTGTGCTTGATCTCCGAACGTACCCCGAAGTCAAAGTTGTAGGGCGAGGTGATACGCCACTGCCGGCGTGTATCGATGAGCAGGCTGACACTGGTGTCTGCATCAAGAAACCACTGTGGACCGACATGCACTCCCAGGAAGGACTGATCATAATCCTTACCAGGGTATTCCTCGCGGGCGAGGTCGGTGCCGAAGCGAAGTCGCAGCTGTTCGCCCAGGGGGTACCAGTATCCTCCGCCAGCCCATACGGAAAGACCAACCCCTGATTCTTTCTTTTCAACCGTATCACGACGGAAGGGCAGGCCAAAAATGTTGATGATCTCCGTCTCCGAGTTTCGGCCAATGTTGGAGCTGGGTTTCAGGGTGCTGCCAAGGTAAATCGACCAGCGCTTTCGAGCCCGGATCTCGCTAAGAAATTGCTGGACATTGGCTACCACGGGAGCCGGTGGATTTCCGGCGAGCACATGCTCAAAATGCTTGCGCGACAGGGAATCCTCTTTTTTGTAGAAAAATGCGCGGGCGAGTTCGAGACGCACGCGGACTAGCCCGGGATGGCTGATCAAAATCGTATGCAGCGCGGCAATGGCTTCGTCCAACAGGGCTTCTCGCTCCTCCTTCGAGGCTTGCATGATGCGAGAGTGTTCGATTGCGGCAAGGCCCAGCAGGAAGTGAAGGTTGGTGCGCCCGGGATGCGCCTTGGTCAAGGGGCGCAGGAGGGTCAGGGCTTCCTCGAATTGACCGTTGTTGATCAGTGCACGAGCATTGCTTTCATCCGGGGCAGATGATGGCGGCTGTTCTTCATTGCTGGCAAGTACTGCACCTGTAGCCAACAAGAACAGAACAGTTACGAATGCCAGGGCTTTGCCTATCTGTATTTTTGTCATGGGTTATGGGGCCTGTCAAAGGAGCTGCAGTGGCCAGGTTCTGCATTTGATCGTGACAGTCTGGCCTGACATAAGTGGCTCGAGTCCAGGGCCGCGCCAACCACGTTGCTCTGTATGGACCTGTAATGGTGTTTGTAATTCGTACCGGGTTTCTTGGAAATTCAGGGAGCAAGCGGGACTGTATCGATCTTCTGTAAGTCATGCAACCATGAAGAACCTTATTGCTTGATGATACAGATAATGCGGGGTTTGGGAAAAACTTATAAGGAGTGGGAATCAGGTTTTTATGCGATGAGCATATCCAAGTACAAAGATGCCAGGTATTTAAGAGGGGTGTTGTGAAGTTGCCTATTGAATAGCCTAATCAGAGAGAGCCCAGATCACTTGCCCAGTGGGGCTCGCGCAAATGCATGAATGTCGGGTTGCTCAAGGAGATGGACAAGGAAGTCGCCTTCGCGACAGCCTGAAGAAGTGACCGGGACCACCACTACCTAATGGAAAGTGCGAAAGATTCTTGACACTACCATGTAGTGGCAGTTCGCACTGTAAATAACAACAAGAATCAAGTCGAGGTCGAGCTTACTTACAATTTAGTGCATTCAGGTGAACAATGACTCTTGAAGTTGTCCAAAAAAATAGGGCGGCCTTATTGGCCGCCCTATTGCGTTAGGTTTTAACTCTATACCTTCAGTCTAGGAGCTACTGCCTATCTGCAGCAAAGGCACCCCTCACATGCCCGTTATCGAAGTGGCCATGAAATGTGCCTGATGCAGATATTGGAGCAAGGGTGCTTTCATCGACATCTGCCGTGGTTTCATCATCGTCCAGTGCTGCTCCGTGAAACATTCCATTGAATTCCCCCATACCTGTGGCATCTCCAGCAAAAGTTCCTGCACTCGTGTTGATTATTCCTTTTGTCAGCATAACAGTCCACATAGCGTCAATATCATTGCCGTCCATATTCTTAAAGCCAGAGATAGAACCGGTAATGGTGTTTAGCAAGTTGGCCGCAATGGTGCCATCATTATTATCATTGGTCACTTGCCCAAACGTGGCATTCAGCACTGCACTTGCCGTGAATTGTCCAGAGGCAACAGGTGTAGCCGTGGCGCTTGAACCATCTTCAGATACACTAAATACCTTTCTTATGTACAACCCCGTGGCTGGGCCTTCATATGTTGCTGCGCCGTCGACATTTGCTACGTCGCCGAAGTCACGGTTACCCCGTGCGAAGGGCAACATTGCATATGTGGTCTCCCCATCTGCATTAGTCTCAGCCTGCAACCAGTAACCCAGCATCATGAAATCAGGATCAGGGATCACGCTTTGAACCATAAGAGCTGTCACTTCATCTTCTGTAGCACTGCCATCCGTGCCGGTTCCTGAGGGTGTGAAAGTCCAAGTCCCTCCGAGACCATCTAGGTTGCCGTCCTTATCGGATGAACGTGTACATTCAGAATCACATGCGAATGTACCAGGGACACCGCGGAACGAACCTGCGACCTTAACCATAGCCTCATCTACCCCATCTGTAGCCTGGTTATCCGTTGGAGCAGGTAGGTTCTGATGTGGGCTAGTTAGACCGAAGTCACCCATAAACAGCATGTGGTTTCCGGCAATGTCTGCCTCATCGATATCCAACACTCCAGTTGCAGCAGTGATACCTGTTACTGCATCACCTGCACCGTTAGTGTCACTGTTGAAGTATGCGACATAAGCTTGTGCTGTGCTAGGCGCTTTGTTGTTATACTTGATAAATGTATCCATAACCGTGTCGGTTGGTGGATTGGCGTTTGGATTGCCTTCCTTAGTACGTACGTACTTTGCATGTTCCCAATTCGTAATAGATGCAGGACTGTCATCTGCAGCAGCAAACTTGTTCATCTGATCCACAGTAGACTCAGGCACCGTATTGCCACTTAGAACATCCATTGTAGCATCGTTGTCATCACCAAGATTAACTGGCAACTGGTTGCCCACATCTTCACTAGCATCTGCTAGTACAGCCATCGCATCGATAGCCTTGGCTACCCTTTCACCTTCAGCCGCCACTTCTTCAGCTGTAGGCCCTTCTGGCTCAGTAGGCATAGTGGGTTCAGTGGGTTCAGTGGGCATCATCTCAGTGCTGCTGCTGCTGCTACCGCCGCCACCGCAGCCATACATCACCATGGAGATTGCGGTGACCATACACGCAGCCACCAATTTATTTGAAAGTGTAGACATCTTTCGAAGCTCCCTTACTTGAATTAATAGGCCTATTGCTAACCTAACGATTGTAAAAGCATACACCCCGACGCCCGAACTTCCCCGAACTGTAAGAGTGCCTGTATGATTTTATGCCAAATCTACATCGTCTCCAAACATACTGCAACCACTTTTTTAGGGAAATATTCCTGTAATAAACGGCTTAGACAGCCTAATGCGGGCAGTTTGGAAGGATTCAAATGTTCTTAGACTTTGACTTTACCGCACAAGTATAACACACGCTTCTACGTTCCATAATTTCAGCAGCTCCGGACAAACCAAGACCCGGTATAAAGATTGGTATTGTGCACAGGTCCGGCATCCCATCATTCAACACTGTTTAATGGGTGAAGGACCCCGAGCAATGTGCCTTACACATCCACGATCTCAAAACTACATCCGTGTCCCAGACTTTATTAATAAGGGCTCTTTCACTGCTTACACTCATAACAGTGAACCTCCCTGGCGGGACGCCATGCACGGCTTGCCCGAATTCCTGATTCAGCTGCACTGCAGCGATGAGTACACCTGCTCTTTATGACCGCGCGATGATTCGATGGGCTACAGGCAAGCAATGAAGGTAGAATTGCGAAGGGCGGTGTGAACCATCAAGGCTTCACACGCTGACCTGCAATGTACGATTAACACCCTGCCCTGATCCTGTCATGAAGTTACTGCAACTGTATCCGGAGATCGAACCGTACCGCGAGTTCCCGTACAAGGTCTCCGGTCGGCACACCCTGTGGGTCGAGGAATGCGGCAACCCCGAGGGGGTTCCCGTCGTCTTCCTGCACGGCGGCCCGGGTGCCGCGTGTGAGCCTTTCCATCGTCGTTTCTTTGATCCCGAGCACTGGCGCATCGTCCTGTTCGACCAGCGCGGCTGCGGTCGTTCCACGCCGCACGCCGATCTGCAGGAAAATACTACACAAGACTTGATAGAAGACATCGAGCGCATTCGAGAACATCTCGGCATCGATGCCTGGCTCGTTTTCGGCGGCTCCTGGGGCTCCACGCTCGGGCTCGCCTATGCACAGGCGCACCCCGAACGTGTCACGGGGCTCGTGCTTCGCGGCATCTTCCTGTGCCGCAGGCAGGATATCCAGTGGTTCTACCAGGAGGGCGCCGGGCGCATCCATCCGGAATTGTGGCAGGCGTATCTCAGCATCATCCCGGAGGCCGAGCGTGATGACCTGGTGGGTGCGTACTACCGGCGCCTGACCGCAAGCGACCCCGACGTTCAGCGCGAGGCGGCACGGGCCTGGTCGCTGTGGGAAGGCGCCACCTCCAACCTGGTACTGAAGGACTCCGTGCTGGCGCATTTCTCGAATGATGCGATTGCCCTGAGTCTTGCACGCATCGAGTGCCACTACTTCATGCACGACTCTTTCCTTCGCGAGAACCAGCTGCTCGAGGACGCACACAAGTTAAAGGACATCCCCGGGGTGATCGTGCACGGGCGCTACGATGTAGTCTGCCCGATCGAGCAGGCCTGGGCCTTGCATCAAGCCTGGCCCGAGGCCGAATTTCACGTGTGTCCGAGCTCGGGGCATTCGGCCGCAGAACCCGAGATTGTCGATGCGCTCATACGCGCTGTGCAAACGCTCACCCGCACCTGAGATGAATTCGCCTTGAAGAGCATGGCCACGCACGCACCCGAGTTGTTCACATGATCGCACTGTTGCAGCGGGTGGCCAATGCGAAGGTCACGGTCGATGACAAGACCGTGGCTGACATCGGGCCCGGACTCCTTGTCTATGTCGCACTCCAGCACGGCGATGATGCGAGCACCACCAAGCGCATGGGTGAGCGCATCCTCGCCTGGCGCCTGTTCGATGACAGCACCGGGCGCATGAACAAGAGCGTGCTTGATGCGCAGGGTGAGGTGTTGCTCGTCTCGCAGTTCACGCTCGCAGCCGAGACGAGAAAGGGCCTGCGTGCCAGCTTCTCGAAAGCAGCCGCACCCGATGACGCACGTGCGCTGTTTGATCAGTTTTCAGACACACTCAAGACAAACTATGCTAAAGTGCAAACCGGTGTATTCGGTGCCTGCATGCAGGTGCATTCGGTCAATGACGGGCCAGTCACGTTCTGGCTCGAAGTATAAGTTCAAGTCATACAAACAACCTTTTCTCCAACATCTCCCTTGGTCACCTCGCCGTGAGTACACGATCCGCCAGTGTTGAACGCAATACCCGCGAAACCCAGATCGTGGTGCGCCTTGATCTCGACGGGCAGGGGGTATCCAAACTCGACACGGGCCTGCCCTTTCTCGAGCACATGCTCGACCAAGTGGCGCGCCACGGGCGCCTTGATCTCGACATCAATGCCAGGGGCGATCTTGAAATCGATGCGCACCACACCGTGGAGGATGTCGGCATCACGCTCGGCCAGGCCTTTGCCAAGGCGATCGGCGACAAGCAGGGCATCCGGCGCTACGGACATGCCTACGTGCCGCTCGATGAGGCGCTCTCACGAGTCGTGGTGGATTTCTCAGGCAGGCCGGGGCTGGAGTTCCGGGTGACGTTCCCGCGTGCACGCGTCGGGGACTTCGATGTTGATCTCACCCACGAGTTCTTCCAGGGCTTTGTCAACCATGCCGGCGTGACCCTGCACATCGACAATCTCGCAGGTGATAACTCGCATCACATCGCAGAGACCGTGTTCAAGGCCTTCGGGCGTGCGCTGCGCATGGCCGCAAGCCTCGATGCGCGCATGCAGGGCGAGATCCCCTCCACCAAGGGCAGCCTGTGAGCACACCACATCCCGTATAAGCCCCCGACGAACATGCACACGATTGCCATCATTGATTACGGCATAGGAAATCTCTATTCTGTCAGCAAGGCGCTCGAGCAGGTGGCGGGTCCCCAGGATCGCGTGCTCACGACCTCCCGGCCTGAGGCAATCGCAGGCTGTGACCGGGTGGTGTTTCCCGGCCAGGGTGCGGCCGAGGACTGTATGCAGGCATTGCGCACGCACGGGCTGGAGGAGACCGTGATGGAGGCGGCAAGGAACAAGCCGTTTCTTGGCATCTGCATGGGCATGCAAGTGCTCATGACGAGGAGCGAGGAAAACCAGGGCACCGGGTGCCTGGCATTGTATGAAGGCGACGTGAAGTATTTCGGCAATCATGTATCCGTGGGAGCAGGCGAGGACCGCTACAAGGTGCCGCACATGGGCTGGAACGCCGTGCGCCAGGACCAGGCCCACCCGCTTTGGGCCGGCATCGATCAGGGCAGCTATTTCTATTTCGTGCACAGCTACTTCGTGCACTGCACCGATCCGGCACTGGTCGCAGGCACCACCGAGTATGGCCTGCCCTTCACCTCCGCGATTGCGAAAGACAACGTCTTTGCACTGCAGTGCCATCCGGAAAAAAGTGCAGCCGCGGGCCTTCACCTGTTGCAGAACTTCGTACACTGGGACGGTGAACCACGCATCCACTGAGGCCCGGCAGTCATGATGGTCATCCCCGCAATCGATCTCAAGGACGGCAAGTGCGTGCGTCTTCGACAAGGTGCGATGCATGATGTCACGGTGTTCTCCGAGGACCCGGTCGGCATGGCCGATCACTGGATCGAGGAAGGTGCGAGGCGCCTGCACATCGTCGATCTTGACGGCGCTACCAGCGGTGCGCCGAAAAATGCAGAGATCATCCATGCCATCACTGAAAACCATCCCGACGTGCCGATCCAGGTCGGCGGCGGCATCCGCGACGAGGACACCGTGCAGGCCTATCTGGACATCGGCGTGCAGTACGTCATCATCGGCACGCGCGCGGTCAGCGCCCCGCACTTCGTCAACGACCTGTGCCTGGAGTTTCCAGGACACATCATTGTCGGGCTCGATGCCAAGGACGGCAAGGTCGCAATCGACGGCTGGTCGAAGCTCTCCAATCATGATGCCATCGACATGGCCCAGCATTTCGAGGCCGACGGCGTATCCTCCATCGTGTTCACCGACATCAGCCGCGACGGCATGATGCAGGGGTTGAACGTGGACTCCACCGTGGAACTTGCAAGCGCGATTCATATTCCGGTGATCGCCTCCGGCGGAGTGACTGATGAGGCCGACATCAAGCGCCTGTGCGAAACCGATGAGGAAGGTATCGTCGGCGTGATCGTCGGGCGCGCCCTGTATGAAGGCACCATTGAACTTGCCCGTGCGCAGGCGCTGGCCGATGCCGCCCAGGACTGATACGCTCACCCGGTACTGCATACCCAGGTACACTGCACCGCTCCGGATGTCCGAGCACTCCGTAGATTAAAGGTGGCGATGCTTATGTAGTGAACGATGAGGACTATCACTGATGACGTTTCAACAACATAACCCACCGCACCCAGGCGCTTTGATCCGACGCACGTACATCGAGCCGTTCGCAGAGATTTCCGCGAATAAAGTCGCCGACCAACTCGGCGTTTCACGCAGCACCTTCAGTCGCTTGCTGAATGGTGTTGCCGGAGTCTCTCCAGAAATGGCCGTGAGGCTATCCAGGGTTTTGGGTGGATCCGCAGAAAGCTGGCTCACCTTGCAGGAGAGCTATGCTCTGTGGAAAGCGCGTCAATCGGTAGACACGAAGGGATTAACGCCTATTGATTACAGCAAGGTCGCTTGAGTCCTTGGTTCTTGCGCCCATGCCATAGGGGTATCCGGCCGTTGCTGAAAATGTGAAGCAGGGGATGCTTGTTTGGGGCCGCCAGGCAAGGAACGCCAATGTCCAGTTGGCTGTGCTGATCCAGGCTTTCCGCCTGTAGCATGTCCAAAGCCTTCAAAGAAATTCCGATTTTGCTGCAGTCCAGTACAGCTTTAGCGTTTCCCTGTTCATTCATACCCTCCGTTCCCGGCACTCTGGCATCATTGAGGCTTTCTGCAGGGTCGAAGTATATAATTCCCCTGGAGTTCATACATCGCCTACTCATGTCGCTTGCCAAACGTATCATTCCCTGCCTGGACGTCGATGCCGGTCGCGTGGTCAAGGGCGTGCAGTTCGTCGACATCCGCGATGCCGGGGACCCGGTCGAGGTGGCCAAGCGTTACGATGATGAGGGGGCCGACGAGATTACCTTCCTTGACATCACGGCGAGTTCTGACAACCGCAACACCATGGTGCACGTGGTCGAACAGGTCGCCGCCCAGGTGTTCATCCCGCTCACCGTCGGCGGCGGCATCCGCAAGGTCGAGGACATCCGCACGCTGCTCAATGCCGGCGCCGACAAGGTAGCTATCAACACCGCCGCGGTCTTCAATCCCGAATTCGTGCAAGAAGCGAGTGCACGCACCGGCGCGCAATGCATTGTCGTTGCGATTGATGCCAAGCGGGTGAGCACCGACGACGGGTCGCCGCGCTGGGAGCTCTTCACCCACGGCGGGCGCAAGCCCACCGGGCTTGAGGCGATCGCCTGGGCTAAAAAGATGGAGGCCTTCGGTGCCGGTGAGATCCTGCTGACCAGCATGGATTGTGATGGCATGAAGACGGGCTTTGACCTGGAGCTTACGCGCGCGGTGAGTGAAGCAGTCGGGATCCCGGTGATCGCATCCGGAGGCGTCGGCACGCTGGAGCATCTGGCTGAAGGGGTGAGCCTCGGGCGCGCCGATGCGGTGTTGGCGGCCAGCATCTTTCATTTCGGGGAATACACAATCGGGCAGGCCAAGGCCCACATGGCCTCCAGGGGCATCGTGGTGCGCACCTGAACGCGACCTGGCCTTCTGTGTTGTTGCAAAGCTGGTTGAGATCCAGTTTGTCAGTATCAGCAGGGTGCCGTATCCCAACAAATCTGAATGAGGCGTTTCACCTTGCTTTCGTAAAGTGGGGGGATACCCTGAATGTCCAGCCAGCCACGCTGAACATCCTGGATAAGCGATCTCGCCGGCCAGGTATGTATTCCAGCAAACGGGAAGTCGTACATCCAGGATCAGGTGTATGTGAAACCCGGGTTTCAAGACCACAATGTCGAGAGCGGAGCCGCAGCCATCCGATCACCGAACGGTACTGTCTGGTCATGGTCGTACAAAACCAGGCCCAGGACGAACCTGTCACCGCAAGCGGCTTCCAGGCGGCGCAAACCGGTAAAATCTCCTTTCGAAGCAGTCGCCGATGCTTTTACTTCTATCCCAACGACGCGGCCCCGCCTGTCTTCGATGACAAGGTCGACTTCGTTGCGCTCTTTATCCCGAAAATGTGAGAACACATACCGGTCATCCGACCAACTTGCGAGCTTGAGAAGTTCGCCGAATACGAAACTTTCCAGCAGTGGCCCGAACAGTGCCCGTTCACGATTCAAGCGGTCCAGCGAGATATCTTTCAGCGTGGCCAGCAGCCCGGAGTCAAGAAAATGCAGCTTGGGAGATTTTGTCAGGCGTTTCAAGGTATTCGTATGCCAGGGCTGCAGGGTACGAACAATAAACAGATTTTCAAAAATGCCTGCATACTTTTGTGTAGTGACATGATTCATGCCCAATGCCGCCCCAAAGCCGGAGTAATTGACAAGCTGTCCGGAATGCTCGGCGAGAATGCGCAACAGCCTCGGCATCACATTCAATTGTTCGATCCGTGCGATATCACGCACGTCGCGCTGAATGAGGGCCTCAACATAGTCCAGATGCCAGTTCTGCCGGCGCTGCCCTCCGGAACGGGCCAGAGCCTCAGGGTACCCACCCGAGAGGACAGCATTGACAAAATCATCGCCAACCGTTGGCACAGTGGATTTCGGCACTTCGCCGGCAAACACCTGCTCCAGAAACGATGACTGGCTTCCGTGCAGTTCTGCCTGGGACAAGGGCAGCAAGCGGAGTATCCCCATGCGGCCCGCAAGCGAGTCGGCCAGGAGCGGAAGTGTCATCAGATTTGCAGACCCGGTCAACAGAAAGCGCCCGGGCCGCGGGTCCGCATCCACCGCGGTCTTGATCGCCAGAATGAGACCGGGAACACGGTGGACTTCGTCGATGACTGCCCGATCAAGACCGCGCACGAAGCCAACAGGGTCGAGCGAAGCGGACTCAAGGACAGTGGAATCATCCAATGTGTAAAACGGGATATCCTTCCCTGCAATTTGGCGTGCGAGTGTCGTCTTGCCCGATTGCCGGGGTCCGCAAAGCAAAACAACCCGGGTATCGGCCAATGCTTCAAGGACACGGTGTTGGACAAAACGAGGATACATTCCAGCTTCCAAAGTGGTTGACTGCATGCAAGCCAGTGTACGACTATCTGAAATTCAATGCACGACTGTTTGAAAGCATGCATTTGGCTAATTGAAGCAATCTGGCTGCCGCCTCCCGGTCGGTGATGCCGGCCTGGGCCAGTTCCTTCACCAGGCGGTCCTGATGGGTCCGGAAGGCCCGCTCCGAGCGTCCCCGTGCCTGCGGCGAGTAGGCCGGGATCATCTCAACACCCAGTTGACCCATGGCCCGCCCGAACTGCGTCAGGTTCCCCTTGTCGACCTTGCCTCCCTCCTTCGGCGTGTTCCAGTAATGGCTGCCCCGGTCCGTGTACAGCGAGCAGAACAGGCCCCTGGACTCGATCACCTCACGTACCCCACGAAAGCTGCTGGCCGTACCTTCCTCCTCACAGAAGAACATCGAGTAGTGCTCATTCGTGGCATCGTCCATCGTCACGACCAGATCCCAGTGCTGTCCGGGTACCCAGGCATGCGTGCTGGCATCCTGGTGCAGCATCATGCCTGGCCACGGCGCCCGCAGCCTGCGCTTGCGGTGTGCCCCGCGCCGGCGCCCCTTGTTCACCGCACCGGCGGCCTGCAGGGTGTTCCTCACCCAGTTGTAGCTGCGTTGCCCGCCCGAGCGACGGTACCAGGCATGAAAGTGACGTACGTTCCAGCCCCCGTGCTGCGTGCGGTAGCGGTCCACCAGACGCAGTACCTCATCCACCGGTGCCCGGCGGTGCGAGACCTGGCTCAGGCGCTTGTCCCGCAAACCCTCCAGGCCTGCCTCCTCGTAGCGGTCAATGTAGCGGCGAAAGGTGCGCGCACATACCCCCAGCAGCAGCGCCGCTTCCTCCTGGCTCAACCGACCCTCCGTCCAGGCCCCCCAGGCCTCCTCAAATCGTTCCATACGCGTCTCCTGTAACCATTCTGTCCGTCTCATCGGGCACCTCCTTAAGAGGGCCCATGAAAACCGGACACATCACGTGTTACAAGACCGGACAGATTACGTGTTCGCTACATACTGAACATAAACCGAAAGTGGAAATCAGAAAAAACTGGTATTATTAACCACAGGACTTGTCATGATTGAGTACAAAACTGGTGATCTTCTCACCGAAGATGTTGACGCTATAGTCAACACCGTCAATTGTGTAGGTGTCATGGGTCGCGGGATTGCGTTGCAATTCAAGAAAGAGTTCCCAGACAATTTCAAAGCTTATGCTGCTGCATGTAAGTATAAGAAAGTCCGCCCAGGTCATATGTTCGTTTACGAGACAGGTGGCCTAACTAATCCAAGGTTGATCATCAATTTCCCGACTAAACGTCATTGGCGTGGTAAAAGCAGGATGGATGATATTGAGTCTGGGTTGGAAGCATTGATTCAAGTTATTGCTAAGTGGAATATTCAATCTATCGCTATCCCACCCTTAGGCAGTGACCTTGGAGGACTGGATTGGTCACAAGTGCGAAAAAAAATCGAAAAGACTCTGTGTAATCTAGAAGATGTGAGAGTTATCATCTTTGAACCTTGGGATAAGCTTAAGGAAAATAAAGTAGTTCGCAGCACGAGTGCACCGGAGATGACTGCTGGGAGGGCAGCATTGGTTGAGCTAATTCGCCGATATCTTGGTGGAATGTTAGACCCTTTTGTGTCCCTGCTAGAAGTACATAAGTTGATGTATTTTATGCAGGAGGCTGGAGAACCTTTACGTCTAAAATATTCAAAAGGTCCCTATGGTCCATACGCAGATAATCTACGTCATGTCCTGAATGCCGTCGAGGGATATATGGTGATCGGTTATGCAGATGGTGGGGATGATCCGAACAAACAGTTAAAGCTGGTGCCTAGGGCACTTAAAAAGGTTGAAGCATATTTGGAAAATAAATCTGATACACAAGCTTGCCTTAAACGTGTGTTTGAACTAGTAGAAGGATTTGAGTCACCGTTTGGTTTGGAATTACTCTCTACTGTGCATTGGGTAGCCAGCGAGAAACAATGCCGATCACTGGGTGACGTCACTACGGAGGTGTATGCTTGGAGTAGCAGGAAAAAACAGTTTTCAGAACGTCAAATTGAGTTAGCTCTTAATACTCTTACTAATAAAGGCTGGCTCTGTAAATTTTAAGAAAAACAATATTCCCGGCAGAAGTAACCAGTCACTTTTTCGCTAGTCTGTGCACTTTTCTCGCAAGCAGTTTCATTGAGTACTGCCCGTACGGTCACCCGGAAAAGGCTACTTGCTCGAGGATGACCCAATAATTTGCGTGCAGTGAGATCACATTCACGCTCCTCCGTTGATCAACTCGCTATCGAGTGGCACGTTCTAGCACAATGTAGTTTCCGTTGTAACCGATCTTGCGTGAAACACGCTTTCCTTTGATCGCTATAACTCGCCCTGTCGGAACTTGCGTTGTTTCGCCTGAGTTATATGCCTGCTCGGCACGCGAAGGGACAACCCGTGCACCAATTTTAGTCAGCCCCTCTTTTGCCAGAACAGGTAAAGCTTTGGCAGGAATTGTTTTGCCTGTTGCTGAGGATGTCTTGGTCTTCGCATACAGGCCACGGGCAATTTTAACAAGCGACTGTTCAGCAACCAGCTTTCTTAGCACACGGCCTGTCTGGTCACGGTCTGACAAGTCCAAAAAGTCCATGGGTGTGAAGACTGAATCCTTGCTGCGACTCAATCGGTATCTGATTCTACTTTCCAAAGTATTAAGAGCCACAATACTATCCTACAAATATACGACACTTGGTAAGTGTAAATATACGACATCAATACAGTATTTTAAATATGTAACTATATGTATTAATAATAATTATATCATATAATATAAATATTCGATCAAAATAATATAGGATTCTCGAAAGAAAGAGTGCCAAGGTCTAATTTTAAGTTAGCTCAACAATCAGGATGGTCAAACTCAAACGATGGAATATTGATTGAGAGTTACAACTACCCTTAGGTTTTTGGCGAAAAAGGCAGGCCAAGGGATTTGTACGATGTAATCAATCTTTTTCGTAATGATTGCCAGCCGCCTTCATTCAAAGCAACAGATCAGATCCGCTGATAAGTGCCAAAGGTATCTGAGCCTATACAGGAAGAAGTCACGTATGAATACTCGTAGAGATTACCGGTTCACAGTTACCATGCTCTATTGCCTGCGTGCCCTATTCCGAGCATATAAACCCTAAAGGAGCATGTGAAATGCTAGACCCAGAAGATAATCAGAAGCGCAAGTTTTGGTTGGAGATGCTATCAGACGAGAAGGAAAAACAGTTTTCATCTACGAGGTTTATAGCTGTAGGGGGAGCTATAATAGGATGGATTGTTGTTTTATCAATAGTAGTGGAAATGTTTCTAGGGAAACTTCCAGAAGATAACTTAATGTTTTTTACTTTTGTAACAAGCACACTGTTTGCTGGTGCTTACGGCACAAAAATTCACCAAAACCAGAAGAAGAAGTAGGTATCAGGATTTAAGGGCTGATTTAATCATCATCAAGATTACAGGCACGACTACACATATGCCTAACGTGACCATGCCGACCGCCATTGCCCATACAAGTAGTTCTTCGATACCCATAAACTTATTCTGAATTCAGATTAGATATTTCAAACTGAGCCGCTACCCCAAAGGCGCTATAATAGAGCCGCAGGCCGGGCCTGTGGTACTGTAGGGGGCCGCAGCCTGGCGAACACGAGCGATGAGCACCGACGATACCCTGCTGAAAATTGCCGAGACCCTGGAGTCGCGAAAGCAGGCCTCGCCCGAGGATTCCTACGTGGCCCGCCTGTACGCGGGCGGACTGGATGCGATGCTGGCCAAGATCCGCGAGGAGGCCGGCGAGACGGTGGAGGCCGGCAGCGGTGAACCCGATCACCTGGTCCATGAAGTGGCCGACCTGTGGTTTCACTGCCTGGTGCTTCTGGCCTGGCGCGAGATTGGTCCGCAGGCGGTGCTGGATGAGCTCGAGCACAGGTTCGGAACCTCGGGGCTTGTGGAGAAGGCGCAGCGCGAGCGTTCACGTTGAGCCCGTACGTAACAATGATTGAACCGGAGTAAACGTTATGGGAATCAGCCCCTGGCAGCTACTGATCGTACTACTGATCATCGTGTTGATTTTCGGCACGAAAAAATTGCGCAACATTGGCGGGGACATCGGCAGCGCGGTCAAGAACTTCAAGAAATCCGTCAAGGAAGACAGCGAGCCCGAAAAGCCCAAGTCCGAAGAAATTCCGCCGAAAGAATAATCCCAAAGCCCCATGTTTGATTTCGGCTTCTGGGAGCTAACCCTGGTCATGGTGGTGGTGTTGCTGGTGGTCGGACCCGAACGCCTGCCGCGCCTGGCGGCCCAGGCCGGTCGCTGGTTCGGCCGTGCCAAGCGCACGCTGGCCGCGTTTCGCGCCGACATCGAATCCGAGATCCGCTCCGTTGAACTGAAGGAGATGCTGGAAAAGCAGCAATCCGAGATCGGCGAGCTCAAGGCCATCCTCAAGGACACGCAGCGCGAATTCGAGGAGGATCTTGAAAACGAGGACGACGAGGACCCGCTGGTGGAAGCTGTCGAGAAGCAGATCGAAGACTCCAAGCCCGAGCCTGTCTCGGACGCCCCAACTGCTGAGAAAAAAGATGGCGACTGAACCCGACAGCGGCACGCAGGAAACCGAAAGTTCCGAGGCCACCGAGGGCAAGCAGGAAACCCTGCTCTCGCACCTGTACGAGCTGCGCACCCGCCTGATGTGGGTGGTCGGCAGCGTGTTCGCCCTGCTGATCGTGATGTTCCCGTTCGCCAACACCCTGTACGGCTGGCTGGCCGGCCCGCTGATGGCACACCTGCCGGAGTCGAGCACGATGGTGGCCATCGAGGTGGCCTCACCGTTTTTGACCCCGTTCAAGCTGGTGTTTTTGCTCAGCCTGGTGCTGGCCGTGCCGCTGATCCTGTACCACGCCTGGGCGTTCGTCGCCCCGGGCCTGTACAAGAACGAGAAAACGCTGGTGTTCCCGATCCTGGTGTCGAGCTCGGTGCTGTTTTACGTCGGCATGGCGTTCGCCTACTTCGTCGTCTTTCCGCTGATGTTCGGCTTTTTCACGAAGACGGCCCCGGAAGGCGTCGCGGTGATGACCGACATTGGCCGCTACCTTGATTTCGTCATGAAGATCTTCATCGCCTTTGGCGCGGCGTTCGAGGTGCCGGTGGTGACCCTGGTGCTGGTGCGCATCGGCGTGATGACCCCGAAGCAGATGGCTGCCAAGCGCCCGTACGTGATCGTTGCCGCCTTCGTGATCGGCATGCTGCTGACCCCGCCGGACGTGATCTCGCAGGTACTGCTCGCCGTCCCGGTGTGGATCCTGTTCGAACTCGGCCTGTTGTTCTCACGCCTGGTCAAACCGAAGAAGGTCGTGCCCACCACCCCGGGCGGCGAGCCGATCCGAGCCGGAACGCCATCGACCCCGACTGCGGCCAGTGCCGTGCCGCTGTCGCCAGAGGAGCGCGCGGCGGAGCTTGCACCGGTGCCCCCGCTTGAGGATGACGAGGACGAAAAGCCCCCTTCCGACTAGCAGACACCCCCTGGCATTTGGTGCATAATTGCCAGCTTTTACAGCCCCGCGTATTTCGTGAAAAAACCGATCAAGCTTCGAAACCGCGTCATGCTGGTCATCCTGGACGGCATCGGTGTGAACCCCAGCAAGGCCAACAATGCCGTGCTGCGCGCCGAGACCCCGCGCCTGGACCACTATTTCTCCCACTATCCGCACACCGTGCTGGAAGCCTCCGGCGAGGCGGTCGGCCTGCCACCCGGACAGATGGGCAACTCCGAGGTCGGACACATGACCATCGGCTGCGGCTCGGTCATTCGCCAGGACCTGATCCGCATCAACGATGCCATCGCAGACGGCAGCCTGGCCGAGATGTCGCCGCTGATGCGCGCCATCAAGCAGGGCAAGAAAAAAGACGGCCATGTGCACCTGATCGGCCTGCTCTCGGACGGTGGCGTACACTCGCACATCAACCACATCATTGCCCTCATCAAGCTGTGCCGCGACAACGATACCCGCCCGGTGTTGCACCTGATCACGGACGGGCGTGATGCCCCGCCCAAGAGTGCGCGCAAGTACCTGATGCGCCTGAACCGGGCCCTGAACAAGGCCGACGGTGTGATCGCCACGGTCATGGGGCGCTATTTCGCAATGGATCGCGACCGGCGCTGGGAGCGCACGGAGAAGGCCTGGCGCGCCCTGGTACGCGGCGAGGGTGAGAAGGCCGCGGACGCCAAGCGCGCGATCATGAATGCCTACGAGCGCGGCGAGACCGACGAGTTCATTGCCCCGACGGTGATTGACGGTGCACGTCCCATGAGCGCAGGGGTTCCGGTGATCTTTTGCAATTTCCGCAGCGACCGCCCGCTGCAGCTCAGCAAGGCACTGGCCAAGGAAGGCTTCAAGGCCTTTGACCGCGGCTTCGGATTCAAACCGGTGCGCCTGGTCATGATGACGAAATACAGCAAGGAGTTTCTCGGACCCGTGGTCTTTCCGCCGCGTCGCCCGGAAACCAACCTCGCGCAGATTATCAGCAAGCTCGAGATGCACCAGTTCCACTGTGCGGAAACCGAAAAGTACCCGCACGTGACCTACTTCATCAACGGCGGGCACGAGGAAGCCTACGAGGGCGAGGACCGCAAGATCGTCCCCTCACCCCGGGTCGCCACCTACGACGAGCAGCCCGAGATGAGCGCCGAGGAAGTGGCCGACGAGGTCATCAAGGCCTTGCGCAACCCGTCCTACTCGCTGGTAGTGACCAACTTCGCCAACGGCGACATGGTCGGACATACGGCCAAGAAAGAGGCCGTGATCGCGGCCCTGGAGGCCCTCGATACGCATGCCGGTCGCGTGCTCGATGCGGCCGTGGAACAGGGCGTCTCGGTGGTGGTGACCTCCGATCATGGCAACTGCGACGAGATGGTCGACCCGCATACCGGTGAGCCACATACCCAGCACACCACCTACCCGGTGCCGTGCCTGGTGATTGACGAGGACAACTGGGACCTGGCCAACGGACGTGGCCTGAGTGACGTGGCTCCGACGGTATTGCAGCTGATGGGAATCCGAAAGCCCAAGTCAATGACCGGGCGCTCCCTGCTGGTACCCTACAACGGGCGATAACCGTATCGGTTCTATCGCGAGTCCATTTGTTCGACTTGGGTACGCTGTGCCTGCAACTCGCGCACACGTTGTGACCACGTCGATTTGATAAACGCCAGGATATCCCAGATCTGCTGATCGCTCAGTACGCTGCCGAACCCCGGCATACCACTTTTGACATCCTTCAGTCCCCGTGCAGCGAGTGTAGCCGTACCGCCATACTTGGTGTACGTAAACAGTAATCCATCCCCATGATGCCAGGTATGGCCCGTCTCATCGTGCGGGGGTCCCGGGTACACCCCTTTTGCACTTTCCTTGCGCCAATCCTTCTGGCCCTGCAGACGAGTTCCATGACAGGAGGCACAATGTTGGGCATAGAGAATTTTGCCCACCCTGGTATCCACGATTTCCGGCTGTACAGGCATCCCTTGGCGCGCATCCAGAGGGCTGTTCATTACAACTGCTAAACCCGTAAGCACGGTAATACCTGCTGTCAGAATCCCCCACTTCATGAGCTAAACTTACTCCAATTCATGCCCGAATCAAGGGTAGATAATCGTCGGTATCGCAGCAAGTGATATTATCCATCTTGACTGGTTTCGTCGTTTGCTGCACATCAAATGTTGATATGGCTCCCTGCCGATGCCCTACAACGGGCGACAAGAGGGTTGGAGTGAGACCTGCCTCAAAGTAGTCCTTCCCCCCAAGGGTTGACTACCTGGACCCCTGTATAGACAAACTCACTTTCGTTACGTGTGATGATGCCACAGCCACAGCGTTTGGCTGTTCCTACAAGCATCGCATCTGGAAGATGGCTGTCGAGCGGCTCACCGCGTCGGCGTTTGTCTTCCATGATTCGGGCACAGACCTTGGCATCTGCAGCCGTCCAGTCGAAGACCCGATCCTCGAACAAATCATCGAGTATCCCTTGAAATCGGCCAGTAATATCTTGTCGACGTTTGCCAGGGTCCAGCTGGCCAATACCATTGAAGATTTCCCAGACTGTAATTGCCGCCAGACCCATCCCTTCTGGAGCAATCGCGTCTAGAAATTGAGTGACACGCGGCTCAGGATTCGGTCGCATCATTTCGGACAAAATATTGGTATCGAGAAACCAGGAAATGGGTGCTGTCATGCGCCGCTCTCATCGGAGAGCATGACAGGCCGGTAGCCATAGCGCTCAGACAGCGGCAACTCAACTCCGTGCTCGGGCCCAAAATACCGCCGAAAGACTTCTGACGGTTTGATATGCTCTGCCGAGTGCTCACGTTTTTCTTGAATCAAACGACGCACAAACTCTTCCATGGAAAGGCCCCTGTGAGCAGCTTCCTGCTTGATCCATGATTTATCGCCCGGATTGATGCCTCGAACAATGATTGTGGTACTCATGGATGTACTCCTTGATTGAATGAGTATGAGCATACCCTATTGATAGCATATAATGCTATCAATAGGGAAAATAATACGTTCAGCACTGCATGGCGGTGCACTAGGCTGGGATCGATAGAAGGCAATAAAGTGCTTGAAAGGTATTTTAGGGCGACCTTATTCCTTCACGCCTGATGCCTGGATCCCCTCATGCCAATTCAGAATGGAGCAATCCTGCCATCAGGAGGGCACCCCTTGCGGATCGACCCAGTACCTACTGGGCCATCTTGCGGCCTCCGTAGGAACCCAGCAGGCCCTCGGTGGACTCGAATACTCCGCCGACCTCCTCGTGATTGGGGCCATAAAACACACCGGACAGCCGGTCATCGTCTGCGTGGTAGCGGGCGAACTGCCCGTCCGTCACCACCAGGCCATCAAAGATCACATCACCGTAGGTCTGCCCGGTGCTGACGTTGGCAAGATCGCTCAAGCGCACATCCGCCATCACCTGGTCACCGATGCGAACGGAAATGTGGGCATTACCGGTGACATACGAAGCCCGGTCGGGGTTGACCGCATCATCCCTTGCGGAGACAAAACCCGTCCAGGTCGCTTGTGTCAGGGGATTGGTGTTCGTGGTATTTCCGGTGACCGTGGCAAACGCCTGGATCACGCCCTGGTCCGGGTCCAGATCGCTGTTGTAAAGGAGAACTGTCGAGGCAAACAGGCTGTGGTCCATCCAGCCACCGTAGGTGTGTGAGTCATTGAAACTGCCTGAGTATTCTTCAATGGCCGCATTCGTGCCATTGACTGTTCCCAGCAGCGTGAGGTCTTCCGTGAACACGGGGACCACCTTGTTGGCGCGCAAAAATGCCGAATACCCCACGGAGCAGTACCCGCCCCGGCACTCCACCGAGACGCGTTCGGGCTCGGTGCGACCGGGCACGTAGTTGATCCGGTCCGTGGACAACAGCAGGTTGGCGTTGCCCGCGATCTGCCGGTAGTCCTGGATAGCGTGGTATTCCGGGGTATCGGGCGGCTTTTCCCTGGGACTGCCGCCGCAGCCTGCGATAAGCAGGCCCAGTACTGCCAGGACCAGTGTATGTCTCATCGTGCCTCCTTGTAATAGCCTTAATGCTATCCGCTTCAACGGAACCCGGAAGGTACAGGATTTGCGCTCAAAGTATACCTCATCCCGGGGCATCGCGATGCGGGTCACCCCTGTGTGGATGGCTTGCCATCAGAAGCTGTAGGTAAGTTCTGCGCCGACAAAACTGTCGCGCTGCCCGTCGTAGGTCAAATCCTTGCGGTCGACCTGCAGGTTCACAAAGGTCTCCAGGCGCATCGACCAGTTGCCCTGCAGGCGGCGTTTGAGCTCCATGTTCAGGACACGGGTTTCATAACGCAAATCGCTCAGCAGTCC
Organism: Gammaproteobacteria bacterium; assembly: GCA_965214675.1. Taxonomy (GTDB): domain Bacteria; phylum Pseudomonadota; class Gammaproteobacteria; order UBA4575; family UBA4575; genus WTFY01. The sequence continues at coordinate 1,568,185 of OZ243969.1, read as the reverse complement.
GACCAGGATCTCTGTGCCCGGGACATCGTTGAGCGATAGAAACCCGGACAGGAACAGGTCATGCTGCCAGGCACTGAGCGCCCGCTCGCCGCGCTCATCGTACAACCACTCGGCCAGCAGGGTCAGGTCCGCGCGCGAATCATATACCCCGTAGAGCGCACGCTCGAGACCGACGATGAAGGCGCCGTAATCCTCTTCCTGGCCGAGCAGGTTGCGTGCATCCGTGCGGTAAATGGCTTCCAGCTTGTACAACCAGGGTTCGGTGGTGAGCTGCGCATCGATTCCGTACTGGCGGATCTGTCCGTAATACGGCACCAGGGACAGGTCCGTCGGGGTGCGCGCCTGTGCCACGAAGGACGGTTCGCGGCTGGTTCCGATAAAGGAGCTGAGGGCGAAATCCAGCACGCCCACGGCGTGGCTGTAGCGAAAGGCGGCGTCCACGTGGCGTGCTCTCGCGCCGCTCTCGTAGAGGGCGTCCTCATCGATGGAGTGTCTCGATCGCATGCGCCCCTTGTGCCCCGGGTAGGTGCGCTTTCGGTGGTACGGCAGCACGAACGCCTCGGCCAGGCCCCAGTCCCCGGACAGCGTCAGGTGGGCCATCGGCTGACCCAGCTTGGGCCGGTCGCGCGGGTGTTCGACGAGGTCCACCTGGTTGATGATGTCCACCAGGTTGTGCACCTCGGCCACGCCCCAGAATACGCGATCCACGCCCAGGCGCAGTTCCCAGTCATGTTCTCCCCACTGCCCATACGTCAACAGGTAGGCCTCACGCACATCCGTGTGTGTGCGCCTGGAATCGGCGCTGTCGAAGCGGTAATACGGGGTCAATGTCACGCTGGCGGCGGCGGTGATGTCCGTGTACAGCGTGGGTTCCAGGACCAGCCCGACGGTGCCCGAGCGCTGTCCCGGCCAGGCCGGCGATTGCGGATACCAGCGCGGCTGCAGGCTCAAGTCCCCAGTCACCTCGAGTGCGTGCGCCGTGGTACCGGCAACAGCCAGTAAAAGGAGAGCGGCCATGGCGCCGGCGCATCGCATCAGCGTATGCGTCGTAGTGCCGGCTTGGTGAATTCGCTTTCGTGCAGCGGGTTCCGGAACCGGAAATCGGTCCATTCCAGCACCGTGCTGGCCCCGGTCAGGTGGTTCTCCATCGTCTGTACACCGGCGCGCCAGAACTTGTCCAGGTGCTGGTTGTAATCCTCAAAAATGAGCGTCTTCAGGTGCGAGTTCCTGCGATCGTACAACTCCATCTTCCAGACGCGAAGCTCAAGGGTGTCCTGCCAGACGAGCTTGCGGCTGTAGCCGGAATGCTTGTCCAGGGGAACCTGTTCGACCACCGTGCAGGTGAGCTCGCCGCAGGGCTCGTCGCGAAGATACGTATGGGTGTATTCGTCCACTTCCGGCGTGGTCATGTCCTCGTAGGAAAACTCGCTGCCCATGAACGATCCGGAGCGCTTCGAGGAGTTGATGCGCTTGACCCGCTTGAGGGCCGGCAGGTACAGCCACTGGTCGTCCGGTGTATTGATATGGGCGTGCGTCAGCAAGGCGGTACCGGCCACGTCGCGAGGCGTATCGAACACGAACAGACTCTTGTCGCCATCGCCTTCCACCTCGAGCACCTTGAAGCGCATCTGGCGCAGACTCTCGCGACCCTGCCGATCGCGCAACACCATCGACATCGCCGCGGTGAAATCATCAAAGCCGTTGTTGAGTGCATCGGCGGCACGAGCAATCCCCAGGCCCTTGTCCTGCGCGGACTCCTCGGCAGGGGTCGCTGTGCTCGGGCAGGCAAGCAGGAGTGCTGCTGCGAACCCGACTGAAAGGATGCCTGTGCAGCGCATCGTAGCGCGCACCGGGCTGCGGTTCTTGAGAGTTTCGTGGTTGACAAGCATGTACACAGGTCCTGCGATGGACGTGGTATTGTACCCTGACTGCCTGAACAAGGTGAAGTCATCCACGCATGCACCCGGCACGAGGCGCACACCGGTGTATACTCGCCCTGTGGGTGCGCTGCAGGAAGAAGTTGATCATTCCGGGTCGAGATTGCATATAATCACTGCAATGTTCACTTCAAGCCGCACGGGATTTTCCTGATCCTTGCCGGGTCCCGATAAGGAGGCTGCTGCCGGTCATGTTCAATAATCCATTTGACTCCTTTCACAAGATGGTCGCCGAAGCCAAGGAGGAACGCGAACAACTTGACCGGCTGCTGACCATCTCCACGCCCCGCGAGCGCCTGCTGGTCGCCGCCATCGCCGGCCTGCTGGTGCTGCTCACGGCCTGGCTCCTGTTCGGCGGCATCGCGCGCAGCGTCACGGTCGAGGGTGTGCTGGTCGAGCCCGGCAGCACCGTGCTCACGGACAGCCGCACCGTGCATGCGCTGGTCTGGATCAAGCGCAATGTCGCCCCGGATATCCGCACCGGCATGCCGGCGGTGATCGAGCTCGGCCCGCCCGATGGCGTCACCGGCACACTCGGCGGGCGGGTCGGCGCCATCAACGTGGTGCCGTGGACAGAGAACCTCTCGCGGATGGAGTCCGAGGTGCCGGTGTCCGTGCACCGCATTGAAATCCTGCTCGATGAACGCCCGCATCGAACGGCCCTGGCCATCCACAAGTGCCGGGTCATCATCGAAGTCGGCCGCCAATCGCCGCTCGCACTGGTGCGCATGAGGCGTTCGTAAGGTGGCACCAGGCGCTGCAAAAGGGGCGGGTGATAAGGCCGCCCCGGAGGCCTTGAAGCAACGGGTCACGACACCCGTCCTGCTGCAGATGCACGCCTCGGAATGTGGTGCCGCCAGCCTCGGCAGCGTACTGGCCTACTTCGGGCGCTGGGTGCCGCTGACCGAATTGCGCGAGAAATGCGAGGTCAGCCGCGACGGCAGCAGTGCCGCGAGCCTGCTGCGCGCCTCGCGCCACTACGGGCTTGAATGCAGCGGGCTCAGTGTGCGCGCAGAGTCGTTGAGAATGCTGCCAATGCCGGCCATCCTGTTCTGGCAGTTCAGCCACTTCCTGGTCCTTGAAGGCTTCGATGAACACTATTTCTACCTCAACGACCCGTCCACAGGACACCGCCGGGTGTCTGTCGAGGAGTTCGAGAAGAGCTACAGCGGCATCGCGCTGCGGTTCAAGCGTGGCGAGAATTTCGAACCCGGCGGCCAGCCCCCGGGCCTGTTCACGCAACTGACCCAGCTGCTGGCCGGCGCCTGGACGGTGATCGCAGCGATGCTGGCCTGTGCGTTCATGGTCACCGTGCTGGCCCTGATCATTCCCGCCACGATCGGCATTTTCGTGGACGATGTGCTGGAGAACCACGGCACCTGGGGCAGTCTGGTGACTGCCTTGTTCGGCGGCGGTGTGCTGGTCTATGTCCTGTCCCTGCTCAAGCACCGGTTTTTGAAGCGCCTGGCGGTGCGCATTTCGGTAATTGGCTACAACCGGGGCCTGTCGCGACTGCTGCGCCTGCCGGTCGAGTTCTTCGAACACCGTCTCACCGGTGATCTGACCGACCGGGTCTCGTCCATCGACCGCATTGCGAAAAACCTGACGGACCAGTTTCTGGTGCTGATCATCGATATGGTGATGAGTGTGGTGCTGCTCGTGGTGATGCTGGTCTACGATGTCTGGCTGACCCTGCTGGTGCTGTTGCTGGCACTGGCGCACGGTGCGCTGGTGCATTTCCTGAATTCGCTGCGCACGGTTCGCATCCACGCGATGCGCCGTGAACAGGGCTTGTTGATTGGTGTCGGTATGCAGATGCTCTCGCATGCGGACACCTTGCGCATGACCGGTGCGGATGACCGGTTTTTTTCACGCTGGAGCGGCCAGCAGGCGCGTGAACTGGAAGCGCGCCAGCACTATGCCGAGCTGGGTGCGCTCAATGGCGCGCTGCCGGGCCTGGTGGCCATCCTGCGCGCCGCCGTGATCCTGGGCGTCGGTGCAAGCCTGGTGATGGCAGGGGAAATGACGCTGGGGACTCTGGTCGGGTTCTATATCCTGGCAGAGATGTTCCTGTCACCGGTCGGTCAGTTCCTCGAGTTCGCCGACCAGCGCCAGGCCCTGGAAACCGACCTGCAGCGACTCGAGGATGTCTCCAAGGCCACCGAAGACCCGGTGATCGCACGACGGTCCCCGGAATCAGAGTCCATTCCAACGTTCAAGGGCCGCCTGCAACTGACCGGTCAGCTCGAGTTGCGCGAGGTGACCTTCGGCTTCAACAAGAGCCGCCCACCCCTGTTGAAGGACTTCAGCCTCAACATCAAGCCGGGCCAGCGTGTCGCCGTGGTCGGCCCGAGCGGCTCCGGCAAGTCGACCCTGGCGTGCCTGGTGTCCGGGGTATATCAACCCTGGTCGGGCGAGATCCTGTTCGACGGGCACCTGCGCGATGCCATTCCCGAGGAAGTGCTGCGCCAGTCCATCTCCATGGTGGATCAGGAGGTCGTGCTGTTCTCGGCATCGCTGCGCGACAACATCACCTTGTGGAATACGGCCATTCCGGATGAAACCATCTTCGCGGCCACCCGTGATGCCCAGATCCATGATGAAATCCTTCTCAGGCCGCAAGGCTATGCCACCCTTGTTGATGAAGGCGGGGTGAACTTCAGCGGCGGACAGCGCCAGCGCCTGGAGATTGCCCGCGCGCTGGTCGGCAACCCGACCATACTCATCCTGGACGAGGCAACCAGTGCGCTCGATGCCGCGACCGAGGAATACGTCGATGATGCCTTGCGCCGACGCGGCGTGACCTGCCTGATCATCGCACATCGGCTGAGCACGGTGCGCGATTGCGACGAGATCATCGTTCTCGACAAGGGTGCCGTTGTGCAGCGCGGCACGCACGATGCGCTGATCGAGGACCGTGACGGTACCTACTACAAGCTGGTCAAGTCGGGCTGATGCAGAACGTCCAGCCGGTCTACTCGTCGATCGCCGAACTCGCCGTTCGCCTGGGAACGGTAGTGCCCTGCGCCGGCAATCTGCCGGTGAAACTCGATGATCCGGACAGTATCTGGTTCATTGATCGTGGTGCCGTCAACCTGTTTTTGGTCGAGTACAAGGACGGCGAGGAGCAGGCCGCACCAAAGCACCTGCTGACCCGCGAAGCGGGCTGGTTCGTGCCGGGGGTGGCACAGGATGTACAGGAGCACCAGGACGGCACCACGCTCAGCCTGGTGGCCAAGGGATTGCCCGACACCGTACTGAAACGCCTGCCGGCCTCACTGCTGTCCAAGGTGCATCCTGGTGAGCTCGCCGAACAAAGCGATGCCTGGCTGAATGCGATGACAGACACGCTTTCGCGTTTTGCCACGCCGTGCCCACGACCGAGTGCGCTGGCTGAACCCGGTTCGATGCCGGTCGAGGGGCCGGCCACGCTGTCCGTGCATCGCGATGTTGTCTGGGTGTCCCCTGCTCCGGGTGCAGCCGCCCTGTTCATGGATATCGTCGACCCGGCGGAACTCGCCGAGGTCAGCAGCTCCCATGAAGGGTTGCTGCCACTGACCCGAACCAGTTGGCTGACCGTGTTCGAGGACGCTACGCTGGTGTGCGAATCCACGCAAACGCTGGCACAACAAGGCCGCCTGGTGGCGGCGCTGAAGTATTTTCATGCCGTGGCGTTCACGCTGGAACGCCTGAACCGACGACTTGCCGTGGTCGATGATGCGAATCTCGAGCGCGCACGTACCACGAGCCTGCATGCGGCCGAGAAATCCGCCCGCCAGCACCTGTTCAACCTCTACGATGAGCCGGTTGAACGCGATGCAGGCGCAGAGGATGTCGCCCTGGCGCAGGCCCTGCAAATCATCGGCCGCCACGAGGGCATCGAATTCACTATCCCTGAGCGCACCGGCCCTTCGGCACCGGCGCTCAGGCTCATCGACGTGCTCGATGCCTCCGGCGTGCGTGCCCGGCGCGTGCGCCTGCGTGCCGAGGATCGCTGGTGGCGCGGCGACAGCAATGCCCTGCTGGGCTTTGAGGCCGACAGTGGTCAACCGGTGGTACTGCTGCCTGCCACGTTCGGGAGCTACCGGCAAATCGACCCGATCAGCAAGCACCGTGTGCGCATCAACGAGGATCGCGCCCAGGCCTTGCAGGAGTTTGCCTGGACGTTCTACAGGCCGTTGCCGTTTGAGCACGCCAAACCGACGGATCTGCTGGCCGTCGCCTTGCGCGGCTCGGCAGCCGATGTCGGCCGGCTGGTGCTTGCCGGGCTGCCGCTGGGTCTGATCCAGCTGTTGCCGGCACTCGCGCTTGGCTTCGTCGCCCATGAAATTGCCACTAGCGGTGCGCTCGGTGCGATTCATGCCGTGGCCCTGGCCCTGGCAGGCGCCGGAGTGCTCGGGGCCCTGCTGCACCTGTTGCAGAGTACGGCGATGATGCGCCTTGAGGGACGCTCGGCCTCGCGTGCAGAAGCGGCCTTCTGGGACCGCCTCATGCGCCTGCCCGCCGGCGTGCTGCATCGGCGTTCGTCCGGCGACCTGGCGATGTCGGGAATGACGTTCCAGAATCTTCGTGATGGCCTGCGCACCGTCATCGCCGACAGTGTCCTGTCGGTTATTTTCCTGCTGCCGGTATTTGCCGTCATCTTCTTCCTTGATGCGACGCTTGGCACTGTCGCGCTGGTCTTCAGCCTGGTCTCGCTGCTGGTCACCGTCCTCATCGGCGTATCGCAGATCGCCCCGTACGGGCGCATGATCCATGCGGCCCGGCGCGTCACCGCGCGCCTGTTCCAGATCGTCGGCGGCTTCTCCAAGCTGCGCGTGGAAAACGCGGAAGGTTCGGCCTTTGCCATGTGGGCGCAGGATTACCGCGTGCAAAAGCGTGCCGAACTCGGACTTGGCGCCATCGAGGGGCATGCGCGGGCATTCTCGGCCGCGCTGCCCTTCCTGGCTGCCGGTGTGCTGCTGTTTGCCGTGATGACAAGCGGCGCGCGCCACCTCCCGGTCGGTGATTTTCTGATCATCTACCTGGTCTTTATCGTCTTCCAGACCGCCCTCGCGCGCCTCGGCGAGTCCTTCGGTGCCCTGGCCGGCCTGTTGCCGGCCTTCGAGCAGATGCGCCCGCTGCTTGGCGCCATCCCAGAAACAGAATCCCATGGAGAGCCGGTCAAGTACCTGGGCGGTGACGTTTTGTTTGACCGCATCTCCTTTCGCTACGACCCCGACGGCCCACTGATCCTGGACGATGTCACGATCCACGCCCATCCGGGCGAGTTCATTGCCATTGCCGGGGAGTCCGGGGCCGGCAAGAGCACCCTGTTCCGGCTCGCACTCGGCATCGACCGACCGAGCGCGGGCGCGGTGTACTACGACGGGCGCGACCTGCGTCACCTCAACCTGCGACAGCTGCGCCGCAAGATCGGTGCGGTACCGCAATCCGTGGGGCTCCATCCGCTTGATATCTGGGACAACATGGTCAGCCACCATGACGAGGTGGCGACCGAAGAAGTCTGGGGTGCCGCGCGCATTGCCGAAATCGAAAAGGAAATCAAGAGCATGCCGATGGGCATGATGACCATGGTGGGCACCAGCGGCTCGGTGCTCTCGGGCGGGGAGAGCCAGCGCGTCACCATTGCCCGCTCGGTGATTGGCAAGCCGCGGATCATGCTGCTGGACGAGGCCACCAACTGGCTGGATAATGAAAACCAGGCCAACGTCATGGGCAACCTGACCGACCTGACCTCGACCCGGCTCGTCATTGCGCACCGCCTGTCCACGCTGGAAGCGGCAGACCGCATCTACGTGCTGCAGGCCGGCAAAGTGGTGCAAAGCGGCGCCTTTAACGAACTCATGGAGCAGGAGGGCGTGTTCAAGGACTTGGTCAAGCGGCAGATCGCCTGACTTTGGAAAGACATTCATGAACAAACCCATCGAGCGCACCGCCTCCCTCCTCAAGAAAGCCGGCGAGGATCCGGCCTTTCGAAAGCGTCTTGTCGATAATCCCAGGCGGGTCATCGAGGAGGAATTCGGGGTGAGCCTGCCCGAGGAGTACGCGGTGTGCGTACACGAGGAAACCTTTATGGATACGCACCTGGTGCTGGCGCCGCGCGACCGGTACAGCCCGGCCGAGCGCGAGGAAGCAAGAACCGGTGCGACCTCGCTCGCGTTCCTGCGCAAGACCATGCACGACCCGGCGCCGCCGCGCCGTCCGCCGGCTCCTTCCCGCACGAACGCCGTAAGTGACGAAGATTTGGAAAGTGTAGGGAGCGAAAGCATCCGGCGAAGTCTGGCGTTCCTGCAGTCCACGATCGATGAAAGCGGGGCCTGGCACTGCATCCGGTTCAACGTCGCCGATCCCGATATACCGCGTCATTTCGAATGCCCCCCCTTTATCTCGGCCCTTTGCGTGCAGGCCCTTGAGAACTGTAAGGATGCGCGCGCCCTGTGCGACGCCACCCGGGCCTACCTTGCGGATACCATGGAGTATCCCGGGCTGTGGCGCTATTACCGCCACCTGCCGCTGGACCTGGACAGTACCGCGCTGTGTTCGCTGATCATCGACACACACCCCTGGATCGCGCTTCGCAGGAACGTGGCGCAAATCCTTGCGAATCGCGATGCACACGGGCGTTTCATGACCTGGGTGCTGGGCGACCACGAACCCGATGTGGTGAAAAAATTCAGGATTGAGGCGGACCCCGTGGTCAATGCGAATGTCATCGCCTACCTCGGTGATTGCCCGGAGACCCGCGATGCCCAGCAATGGCTGGAAACCCTGGTCCGCGAAGATCGTCTCAAGGATTCATCCAAGTGGTATCCCGATACGGCCACCATCTACTATGCGATTACCCGTGCGATGCTGCGTGCCCGCCCGGCCCTCGAGTCCCTGCGCCCGGTGCTGGCTGACAGGATCCTCGGCTTGCGCGATGCCCAGGGTGAATTTGGCAACCTCCTTCAGAGTGCACAGGCGGTCACGGCGCTGGCCCATATGGGCAGTCTTGAGCGCATCGATGTGAAACGCCTGGCACAGCAGTTCATCGATGCCCAGCACGAGGACGGTAGCTGGCCGGAGCTTCTCGCCTTCGGAGACCAGTCGCTGAGGTTTGGCACAGTCGGGCAGATCGGACATGGCGCCGAGGCCGTGACCTCCGTATTTTGCATTGAAGCGCTTGGCCATCTGCTCGATGCCCTGGCACCTGACGGGACCTGAGGCAGAGAAGACGACATGGAAATCGATGAGGCAATCACACTGACCCAGGACCGTCTGGCCGAGGAGGGCGGCAGCATGGCGGAGCTGCTCGGCCACTTTCGCGAACGGATTTCTCCAGTCTTGATCGGGGATCCGGGCTGGCAACGCGTGCTCGAATGCGCCACAAGACACCCCGTCATCCTGGCCGCCCTGCCGTTCGGCTTCGAGCTGCCGCTGCATTCACAAGAGCCCTGCGCGGATTTCGGTGTCTCCATGGTCAGCAACCCGCGCACCACGGCATTTTTTCAAGAGCGCGCACGCACCGACCGTAACGATGAGACGGCCGCCGCAATCCTGCGCGTGTTCGAACAAATGGATACCGTACACTCCCCGCTGCGTGACATTGTCGGGCGCAAGTTGATGCTGGAGTACGACACCGGTGCTGCACGCAACGGCCAGGGCCTGTTTCCCGGGATGTTTCTGCGACCCGGCGAGACCCCGATCCTGGCCGGGCAGGGGCATCAGGAGGCAGTCACTGATGTGGTGAATGCGCTGATGTCCAGTGTCGGCTGGACGATGAGCGATGGTGAGCGTGAGGGTGTGGTACAGGCGTACCTGGCGCAGCCCGAGGATACGCGCATGGACTCGTTCGGCATCTTCCCAGCGCGCGAGCGCTCGATTCGCCTGGCGGTCATGGGTTTCAAGTCGGTGCAGGAGATTTGCGCCTACCTCAAGCACACGCATTGGCCGGGACAGATCGCAGCAGTCGAAGACGTGATCGCACGCTTCAGGAAACGTACGCACGTGGTACGAACCGGGCTCAACATCGACGTGCGCGAGGATGGGTTCGGGCCGACGCTCGGCCTGACGCTCATCGTCAAGCAGCGCTACACGAAGGATTCACGCTACTGGCTGGATGGGCTGACCGACTGGGACCCGTTCCTGGAAGCGCTGGGCCATGAGGAGTTGGTCGTTGCAGACAAGCTGGGCGCTCTCGCACACTGGGTTTCCAAACCAACCCCGTTGTTTGCTAGCTCGGGGCGCTATGTACTGTTACGCGGTATCCACCACATCAAGCTGGTCGTCAGCGAAGAGGGACTGAGCAAGGCCAAGGCCTACGTGTTCATGGTGCTTTCCGGTGCGCTCAGCTTCTGAATCAGGACCGACCAGACAAACGAATCCCCTTCGCCCCGGCTTGGGGGCGAAAGAGTTCGTCTAAACTACAGCAGATTGACGCAAACGTGGATGTTGTGCGTCTAGGCCGGCGAGTCGCCGACAGTCTGTGTCACCAGCAGCAGCAGAGCCCAGCTGAAATCGCTTCGAGTTGCTCTTCGGTGATATTCGGGTCCGGTGGCAGAGCTACGTGCACGGTTTGCATGTCGCTCTCGTGAACCACAACGTTCATCGAGTCAGGGATGGTGATATCCAGTTCCTGGCTGATCGTCGTTTTTGGATCATCGAGAAGATGCTGTCTGAATTCTGTGTCCAGTGCAGACTTCTCAACTATCCGCTTAAGCATGTCATCGCCGCTTCTCATGGCAATCCTCCTATTTATACGTTACAAATTGTACCTGTTGATCGTGGATTCATGCTAGTACAGGCGACTGCCATTGTCGATTCGGATAAGTAGTTGTGGGCTATACCTAAATCACTCCCATTGAAGTATGTGAGATTTTGCCCCGGAAACCCTGATCTTCGGCGCTTGCAGGCCCGGGCTCCTACATGAACATTTCGTCGCTCTCGAAGATGTCCTGCAAGCGTATTTCACTTTGCATGTTGGCCAGTTCCGCGCGGATACGCTGTTCCATGAACCACGCAGTTTTCTGGTTCAGCACCAGGCTACGGGCCAGCCGGTAGCTGGACAGGTTTTTCTTGGCATGGACGATGATTCCAATCGCCAGAAACCATTTTTGCAAAGGAATGCGGGACTTTGCGAACAGCGTGCCCGAGAGGACGTTGAAGCTGGACTTGCAGGCATGGCAGTTCCAGCGCCCGACACGCCCTGAATCCACCTTGCGGGTTACCCGCACGCCCCCGCAATGCGGACAGCAGGGTCGACCGCCCCAGCGAATCTCCTCAAGGTGCGTGATGCACGACGCCTGGTCGGGGAAGCGGTGAAATATCCGCAGGATATCGATGCTTTTTCGGTCGATCATGGTAGTCCGTAGTGTAGGTCAGCGCATCACGGAAGTTAAGCCCCTGGTGACTTAAGAACCCGCATTCCGGGATAAGGCCATGTTCCCGGGTGGCTGCACGCCGCCGAGGGCACCCTGGTTATTGCCGAGCAGCTCTGGTTTCTTCTGGCCGGACTCAGGCGAAGGAGAATCGTACAGGACCACGCGAATCACCCGCATTTTCAACGACTCTCCGGGTGCTGGACCTCTCCACGTTCTGGTAAACTGCGCCCATGTCGGACTCTTCCATCTCGGACCGGATACCAGGGCCGGACGGACCTACAATCCTCGTGATTGGCGCGGGTGCAGCCGGTCTCGCCGCGGCCAGAACACTCGCTGTCAGCCGCAAGGACAGTCACTGCCGCATTCGGGTGCTGGAAGCCTCGGACAAGATTGGCGGGCGTGTATTCTGCGAAGAAATCGATGGCTTTCACGTCTACAGCGGCTGCAGCGTCATTCATGAATCCTTTGCAACAACGAGAGACCTGGCGCGCGATCTTGGTGTGGAACTGCAGCAAAGCCCCAAGGAAAAAGGCGGTCAATGCTACGCGGGTGGACGATTCTGGGGCTTGTACGTGGGTGGTTCGCTGAAGCAGACACTGGTGACCCTGCACACCATGCTCTTTTCGCCACAGCACACGCTGGCTGGAAACCTGGAGTTCATGCGCCTGTACGCGATGCTGAAAAAACGCGCCAAGGATCTTGATTTTGAAGACCATACCCGCATGCTGGATCTGGATACCGGGGAAAGCTTCGCTGAATTTGCCAACACCCATTCTTTGAGTCGATACCTGAAACAGGCCGGGGAACTGGACCTCAACTGCTTCACGGGAGGAAGTTCCGATGAGGTGGGGGCCGCCTATGCCATGGCATTACTGTGGCTTTGGACCCTCAATCCGGAGACGCGCAACTATTTACCGAGGCGGGGAATCGGTGACTTCGTCGCGCCGCTTGTCGATGCATGCGCGAGTTTTGTTGACGTTTCCACACCGGTCGATCGAATTATCCTAGAGAACGGGGAAGCGAAGGGTGCCGTCACGGCCTGTGGAGAAACGATCACGGCCGATGCAGTGATCTGTGCCACCACCGCTTCAAGAGCCCTGCGGATCACTCCGGAGTTACCGGGGGAACTGCGCGCTGTGCTTGAACGTGTCCGCTACAGTTCCTGCTGCAAGATCGTCTTCGCACTGGAAGCGAACATCCTGGCCGATGGATCTCACGCTGGGCTGTTTCTTCCCGGGTCTCCGACCTTTCTGACCATGGTCACCAATCTGGCGGCCATGACACCGGACGCAACACCTCGAGGAAAGACCCTCGTTCACGCGCAGGTCATAGGCGAGCATGCACGGGCGCTTTTTGACTTGGACGATGATGAAATCGTGCGCCGCGTGATTGAAGAAATGCAAAGATTCTTTCCGGCCATGCCTGAGCATCCCCTGTTTGCCAGGGTATACCGCTGGCAGGAAGCGATGTGTCTATCTCCTGGCGGCCTGCTCAAAGATATGCATGACATGCAGTTGCAACTGCACAAATCCGTACGGGGCCTGTACTTTGCGGGGGACTATACGCTATTGCCGTCCCTGAATGGCGCCATAAAAAGTGGGATTCAAGCTGCACACACGAGCCTGTCTTATGTTGCCTCGCCGGGCAGCAACGCACACGGGGATTGTTGATGAAATCAGTAGTGAACGTCTGTTGCCAGCTGTCGAGAGCCCGATCATACAGTGCCGCCGAAACACGTCTCCGGCACGGATGCGAAAGCATCCCGAAGTGACAGCGGGTGGGGGAATGCTCTGCCAGGGCACGAAGGCTTCAGGTGGTCTTTGGACAGGAAGTGATCGTTGTTCAGTGCTTGCAGATTTTGCGCCATTTTTCCCAAGATAAAGGCAGATCAGGGGCGCATCGCGGCCTGCTTGTCGGAATTGCGGTCTGCCAGGGTTACCAGTGCCGGCAGCAGCGTCAGGTCGGCGATGAGTGCGAAGCCGATGATCATCGCGGTCAGGACCCCGACTTGGGCGGTGGGCACGAACGGCGAGAACACGAAGATCAAAAAGCCGGCGACCAGCACGACGGTGGTGGTGAACAGCGCACGGCCGGCCGTATCGAAGGCGTAGTGCACCGCCTCCTCGGGCCCTTGGCCGTACTCACGGCGCGCGCGCCGGTACTTGCTGAGAAAATGCACCGTATCGTCGACGACGATGCCGACGGTCATGGCCACCACCACGGATAGCGAGAGCCCCACCTGCCCGACCGTCAGGCCCCAGACACCGAAGCCAAGCACGGCAGGGAGCAGGTTGGGAACGAGGCTGATCAAACCAAGGCGCAGGGACTGCAGGGCGACCAGGAGGATGGCGGAGATGGCCAGCAGGACGACCAGGGTGCCGATCAGCATGGCGTGGATGTTGCGCTGCCCGATGTAGGCAAACAGCGTCGCAGGCCCGGTGCTGTTGATGCCGGTGATCAGCGGTGCATGTTCGGTGAGCCAGGCCTTGGCACGGTCGTTCAGTTCGAGCACCTCGCGCGAGCCCAGGGTGCGCGCCGAGACCGAGACCCGCGTGGCGGAGCGGGAACGGTCAATCTGGTTGTTGAGGTTCAGACCCTGCGGCAGTGAGAGCTCGTACAGCAGCAGGTACTGGGCAGCCAGTTGCTGGCTTTGCGGAATACGGTAGGCCGCCGGGTCATCGCCGTGCATGCTCATGTTCAGTTGCTGGAAGGTGTCGGTGATGACCGAGACGTGGCGCACCGGCGCCTGCTCGCGGTACCACTCGGCGAAGCGCGCGACCTCGGACAAAAACTCGGGATCGGTGACGCCGCCCTTGACGCCGGCATGCAGCGAATACTCCAGCAGGGTGTTGCCGCTCAGGTGTTCATCCATGAAGTCCGTGTCCTGGCGAAACTCGACACCCTCATCGAAGAAATGCACCAGCACGTCACTGAGCTCGTTGCGGGGAATGGCGACAACCATCACGGGAACAATGACCAGCCATCCCACAAGCAAAGCCTTGCGGTGGCGCAGCACGAAGTTCGCCAGGTGTGCCATGAAGGGTCCGCCGATCTGCTTACCTGCACGCACCGGCAACAGGGATAGCAGGGCCGGCAGGAAGGTGACGGACAGGCTGAAGGAGGCGAGGATGCCGAGGGCAACAAAGTTGCCGAGATTGCGGTACGGCGGTACTTCGGAGAAGTTCATGCTCAGGAAACCGAGCGCTGTCGTGAGGCTGGCAAGAAACACCGGGTGCAGATTGAGATGAATCGCCTCGACGATGGCGTTGTGCCTGGAGTCCCCTGCGCGAAGACGCTGCTGCACTGCCACAAGCAGGTGCACGCAGTTGGCGACGACGATCATCAGCACGATGGTCGGGGCTGGCGCCACCGGCGGTGAGAAGGGCAGGCCAAGCCACGTGCCCAGGCCAAGCGAGGCGAGGATTGAGAAGACGATCACCAGACCGGTCACCGCGACCACGGCCCAGCCGCGCACGAGCAGGCCCAAGATTACGGCCATGAGCACGAGGCTGGCCGGCAGGAAAATCTTCTGGCTGCCGATCGAGGCTTCCAGGAAGGTCTGGTTGACCATGACCGTGCCGACGGTGCGAAGGTCGATGCCGGGAAACCGTTCTTCGGTCCGGGCTGCAAGCGAACGGGAGTACTCGGCCACTTCGGCGACCGCCTCAAGCAGGCCCTCCTCCGGCATCTCGACCGTGACGCTCACGACGCTGACATTCCCTCCGCGCCCGAGGAGACTGCCTGAGATCCTGGGGTCGGACAAGGCAATGTCCCGGATTTGCGCGCGTACCCCGGCATCGTCCAGGGCCTGCGGGTCGATCAGATCACGTATGTACAGGTCGTTACCCTCGGCGGTGGTGTGCTGAAAGTTTGCGAGCGAGTCGACGCGGCGCGTGTACGGGGTCAGCCAGGCGGCTTCGGTGAGCCAGACGGTGGCCGAAAGGGCCTCCTCGGAGGTGGCATCGCCGTCGTCCGGTACGACCAGGAACGCGATGTTCTCGTTCTTGCCGTAGGTGTTTTCAAGATCCTCCAGGTCCAGCAGCTGCGGATTGTCGTCATCGAAGAAAATTCGGTAGTTGGCGGAGAATTCCATTCGCGCAATGCCGCTTGCCGCCACAGCGACCAGCACCAGCGTAACCAGGATGACCACACCGCGCACCGCCAGTACCTGTTCGGCGAAGCGCATCGCAAAGGACGGTTGGGTAGGTGTGTCCATGGGTGAAACTCTCAGGCAATGACCGGCACGGGATTGAGTTCGGTCTCAGCCAACGGGGCCTCGCGCCAGCCCATCTGAACCGGCACCTCGTACAGGCGCCCCGGGGCAAAGCGCTCCCAGAAGTGACGCAGGCCCGGCACGATCACGCGCGCAACCGGCAGGCCGATATCCGGGCGCGTCTGATCAAGCACCAGCATCTCGAGGCCCTTGGATTCGACCAGTGCACAGCAGCGCTCGACATCTTCTTTGACGTCCGTGGTCTCGGGCACGGGGTAATCGCCGCACCCGCGCAGGGCGGCGCCGGGGTCGGGGGCCAGGTAGGGGTGATCCTCGAGCCTCGCGTTCTTCCACCAGGCCAGGCACATGGGGTCATCGACCCCGTATCCGGTATGGCCACTCCCCGGGCGCGGTACCCAGGTCAGGCACTGGTTCATCTCGCACACCGCACGCAAGGCCGCGATGCGGGGGTCGGTGTGGGCGCCGGCACCGTACAGGATGTCCTCGCTCCCGGTATCGGTTCGCCGCGACAGGGCGACGAAGGCCGGGATGCCAAAATCACCGGTGATGTCGAGCAGCCACATCTCGCGGTGAAGCTTGCGGTAGTACTCTGGTGCTCCCGCAAGGTAGGCGTCATCGAAACTCGCAAGATCGACCGCGGGCACGCGCAGCTGGTTGTACCACCAGATCGCGAAGGCATCGCGCTCCACCAGCTCGAAAAAACCCTGCAGGATGGCTTCGGCCAGCGTGTTGCCGGCCGCGCAGCCGTTCGAATCCGCCCACAGGTCCGAAGGCCCGCGCTGCTCGCTCGACATGCCGTAGAGCATGGAGGTGGGCAGGTAGCAGTGGCGGTCCCGGGTCAGCGACCACACCGGCGACCAGTCGATTGCGGCGTCCTCATCGAGGCGGGCAGGAACAATATTGTAGGGGTGCTGGCGGGCATTGATTTGCTCGGCATTCTCGAGCTGGTGATCGCTGAACAGCTGCACCCGGTTCGGATGGATGGCCTGCATCGCCTTCCCGTCTTGTGCAAATTCCGAGAACCGTTTTCGCGTGCGGATCTCATCACCGTGGAAGGCTCCCGAGTACCGCTCGATCGCCTCGCAAAGCGCACTCGCCTCGGACTGTTCGGGGGTGGCGCCCTTGCCGGCACTCTTGCTTCGCAGGCTGCGCCTCAGCGAGCTCAGGCTTTTGACGCGCAGCGCCAGGTTGGCGCCGGCCCAGTGCACATGCAGCCACGGATCGCTGACCTGCGTGGTGCGCTCAAGCCAGCTGACCACGCCACTGACCGGACTGATCAGGTGGCGGTAGCGCGCCAGGGTCTGCTCCGGGTGAACCGCGCGCAGTCCGCCGCTGTTTTGCACATCCTTGGGGCTGGGCTCAAGGTGCACCGGCTCCGGTGCACGATCGGGGCGGTAATAGCGTTCCTCACCGCACTGCGGGCACTGTGGGCGCCGGCGCACCGGGTGCCTTGCCGTCTCAAGGCGTGCGGTATCGAGCGAGATCGCGTCCGCATGTACCGGCGCGAGCTCACCGAGCACCAGCCACTTGGCGATCTCGGCTGCGATCAGTCCATGGATGGCCTTCAGTACCACCGGTTCGCCAGCGAATGCGCGAAACGCGCCCGCCTCGCCTGCGCGGTTGCGCAAGAAGGTGTGCACCTCCTGCTGGTTTTGCAGGCGGTAGGCCAGACACTGCCAGCACGGTCCGGACTCGGCGGGGCGAAACACCGGGCCCAGCAGCGCGCGCGTGCCCTGGGGCCGGGCCAGCATCCACGGCTGTCCTGTGCGCATCTGCTTGCAGTTGATCTGTGAGTGCGCGTCATCGAGATAGTCCTTGCACACCACCACGGACAACACGGCGTCACCCGCACTCACGCCCACGCCCAGGGATTCGAGAGCCTGTGCAAGGTGATGGTCGGGATCTGCGGCCAGCGCTACGCTGGCCTGCGCCAGGCAGTCCTCGGTAAAGCGCGGAGAGGCGCCCAGGGATGACCACCAGGCGGCGCGCTCGTGTGCCATCGCGTACTCGCCTGAGACGATGTAGCCGCGTGTGGCCAGGGATGCAAGCGCGGCCCCGGCATCGTGGCCGGGCACGCCGGACTCCAGGGCTGAGATGATCTCCTGGTGGGTGCGCTGCCCGTCAAGCAGTCCAAGGAGTTCGCCATAGAGCGGTCCGTGGAGCAGCGTGTTGAAGGATTCTGAGACCAGCAGAACGCGCTGCTCATCGAGGATTCTGAATTCAAGGTGCGGGGTCAGCACCGGCACCTCGATGCGCCCGCAATCCGCGGCACTTACTTTCTTCAGCAGGCTGGCTGGCATGTCATGCGATGCTCGGCAAAAACATGCCCCGTAGCATAATGTGGATGGCCGATGCTGACCAGCGCAATTTTCCCGACAGCCGCGCACCGGACGGGCACCTTGACATGGTAATCCCAATACGGACAATGAGTCTTAACAGTGTTTTGGCCCCGTTCGGGGCTGGAGGAGCGTTATGGCAGTGGGCAATGCAGAGTCAGGCCAACTTGGCGCCGGCGCCGCCGGTACCGGTGGGGCCCTTGAGCCGACGATACGGACTGCCCTGCCGTATTTTATTTCGCTGTCGGTCTTTCCGTTGGTGCTCATGGCGGCCACCTTTGGTGGCTGGTGGATCATCGGGCCGATGGCCTATTTCTCACTGGCCAGCTGGTTTGACAAGCTGTTTGGCGAGGAAAAACGCAACATGGATCCCGACGGCACCCTGGAAAGCCAGCTGGTCCTGTACCGCCTTGCCATCTGGGCCTGGTCCGGGCTCTGGCTGGTGACGCTCGTGTACACGCTGTGGCAAATCCTGGTGGGCGGTGAACTGGCCATCTGGGAGTCGCTGCTGCTGGCCTTTATCCTGGCCCTGATCGGACAGTCCGTGTTCATCGCAGGCCACGAGTTGATTCACCAGCGCACCCTGTGGGAGCGTCGCCTCGGCGAGTTCTTGCTGGCCTCCGTGTCCTACCCGATCTATGCCACCGAACATATCTACGTGCACCATGCCTTGGTCTGCACCCCGGCCGATCACGGCACGGCGATCAAGGGACAGAGTTTCTGGCAGTACCTGCCGCGTGACATGGTCAGCAGCCTGCGCGAGTCCTGGCGGTTCGAATGCACTCGCCTGTCACGCCGGCACCGGCCGGCCTGGCATTACACCAACCCCTTCTGGCGCTACGTGCTGGAGACGGGCGCCTGGTACCTGATGGTGTTCTGGATGGGGGGCATCGGTGCAGTGGCGCTGTTCGCGCTGTTTAGCTCGGGCGTCATCCTGTCCATGAAGCTGGTCAATTACATCCAGCACTACGGGCTGCAGCGCATCCGCCTGCCCAATGGCCGCTTCGAGCGGGTCGCCCCGCGCCACTCCTGGAGTGCGGCGAGCAAGTTCACCAACTGGCTGTACTACAACATGCAGCGCCACGCCGATCACCATGTCGAGGCCACCCGCTACTACCCGCTGCTGCAGCATCACGACGAGGAGGAATCCCCGCAACTGCCGAAAAACTATGCCGAGATGACGAGCCTGGCGGTGAAGCCCAAGCGCTGGTTCGAGGTCATGGATCCGATGGTGGACCGCTGGCGTGCGCGCTACTACCCGCAGATCAGTGACTGGAGCGCCTACGACAGTGCGGCCTTTGTCGCACGCCCGGAATCGATCCGCCACATCCAGGAGATCCTGGCGACCTCGCCACGACTGTCCGGGTGGATCAACGCCTCCCCGGAGTTGCTGGACTGCCTTCAGGAGCGCGAGTTCACTGACCTGGACCTGCCGGAAGGTTTCAGTCCGGATCACGATTTCGACATGATCGGGCGCCAGGGACTGGCACGTCTGTACTGGACGCACGAGTTCGGGTTCAACGAGATGACCGAACAGCTTTCGGATTTACCTGCGCAGGGCGTTCGCGAGAAGGTCGAGACCGCTCGCAACTGGCTCAATGACAAGGTCTTCCAGGTGAGCCTTCACGTGATGCGCGCGAACCTGTCACCGGTGGAGGCAGGGCCTGTCTTCACGCACCTTGCACACGCCTCGATTACGGTGTTGCTGGCAGCCGTGGAGGAGGAATACCGGTCCACGTCCCGGCGCGCAAGACGCGCGAAGGGCGAGGTCGCCGTGCTCCTGCTCGGTGATGTGGCCAGTGGTGAAGCCGTACCCGGTTGCGAGCTCGAGGTCGCGTTCGTGTACGAGGGCAGCCCGCCCGAATACTACCGGGCCCTGGGTACTCGTTTTTACAATGCGCTGCGCACGTTCTCGCACGACAACCTGCTGTTTGCGGAAATCCCGCGCATCCGGGAAGCTTTGCCGATGCGCTCGCTGGATGAATTTTCCGAATACCACCGAACGATGAGCACGGCGACCGAACTCCAGGAGCTGATGCAGGCACGGTGCGTGTATGCATCGGGCAACTCCGGCCTTGAAGTGCACCTCGACAAGGCCCGCTGTGAAGTGCTGACGCACGGAGCCGCGCGCCAGGAGTTGCTGGACAAGCTCTCGACGGTGACCGACGACACCCCGGAGTCGGGCCTGGCTTCCATCGATGCCATGCACGGCGGACTGGGTGAGCTTGAGTACGCGGCGCGCTGGGTGCAGCTGACCCATGCCGAGGATGCCCTGACCCTGCTGGTTCCTGATACCGCGTCTGTGTTCCAGACGGCAGGCGGGTGCGGGTTGTTGGATGAAGAAGTCGCCACGCGCCTGGCGGATGCCACGCGCCTGTGGAGAAATATTTGCGGTGCCCTGCGGATGGTGGTTGGCTACCCTCTGGACGGGGAGGCGCTGGGCCCGAAGGCCAAGGCGACCATTGCGCGGGCCTGTGCACAGGATGATTTTGGTGACCTGCCTGAGCTGATTCGAACGACCGCAGCGCAGGCAGCCGCAGACCTTGCCGCCTTGGACGGATTGCGCGACAGTGCCCCTCAAGCACCCGACGATACACTCGACCCATAGAAAGACCGCCAGCGCCTGATTTATACTTCCCGTCACGGCCTCTGGCCTGACGGCGGTGACCGTGAGCAACTCCCGCACCGCGACATGTTTGAGAATATACCGATGACTCCACCTGCAGTTTTTGAGCGTGGTGCGCGCAAGAACGTCCTGAAGCAGGCCTGTCCAGTGCTGGCTATGGCACTCCTCCTTGGGGCCTGTGGAGGGGGCGGCGGCGGTTCGGAGGGTGAGCCGCCCCAGACGCAGACACCGCCCCAGACGCAGACACCGCCCCAGACGCAGACACCGCCTCCGCCTCCACCGCCGACGCAGACAACACCATCCCCGGTAGAAACCCCCGTGGATCAGACCCCGGTAACGACGGCACCTCCGCCACCTCCGCCTCCACCTCCACCTCCGCCTCCACCTCCGCCTCCGCCACCATCACAGTGCATCCAGACATTCGACCAGGGCTGCCTTGGCGTTATGGACTACGACGATGAAGTACAGGGCCGTATGACGGTCTATGAGAACCAGCGCAACTTCAAAAACCAGTGGGGCCTGTCCAGCATCCAGGCGCAGCGGGCGTATGCCCACGTGGAGTTGCTCGCAGGACGCCCCGTTGATCCGGGAGAGGGCGTGACCCTCGGTTTCGTGGACACCGGCATCGACCAGTCCCACCAGCTGTTTGCCGGCTCGACCATCAATGAAACCTTTCTGCTCGGGGTTACCAACGAGACCGGTACCAGGTTCTCGCATGGCACCGCGGTGGCAAGTGTTGCGGCCGCTCCGCGCATTGTCACCACCGTCAATGCGAGTCACGGCGTGGCCTGGGGTGCGGATATCGCCATGTTTGCCATCCCGACGGGCAGGGGTCCCGTGGGCTATAACCCGATTTCACTGGCCAGCCTGCAGGCCAACGACAGTACATGGACGACCATCGTCAACAGTGCCCTGAATTGGCGAAGCGGTACGCGGGCGGTGGATTTCCTGAATCTCAGCGTGGGGTACGAGGGCATTATCAACAACTACAGCGAGTCCGAGATCCGCACCCG
Organism: Gammaproteobacteria bacterium; assembly: GCA_965214675.1. Lineage (GTDB taxonomy): Bacteria > Pseudomonadota > Gammaproteobacteria > UBA4575 > UBA4575 > WTFY01. The sequence goes on along the minus strand of OZ243969.1, from coordinate 1,546,677 downwards.
TTTCCCCAATGCCATCGCCGCGATGGCCCAGGCAGGCGCGAGCGAGAAGACCGTACTGGTGTGGCCGGCGGGCAATGCCCACGGGGACGCGTGTGAAGCCGGCGATAACAATTGCCAGAACCTCGCGATCAATGCCGTCTCGGTCGAGATCCTGCCGGGCCTGATGGCACGCATCCCGGAGCTTCGCGGCCACACGGTTGCAGTGGCTGCCATCGGCGAGGACGGCCTGATCACCGATTTCTCCAACCGCTGCGGCATCGCAGCGAGCTGGTGCCTGGCCGCACCGGGCGAGGATATCGTGACCGCCTATTTCGGGCCGCACGAGGGACAGGACGGCTTCCGGGGAGTGTCGACTGCCGACGGCACCTCGTTTTCCGCGCCCATGGTCACCGGTGGGCTGGCCGTGATGAAACAGCTATTCAGGGGCACGCTGTCCAACACGGACCTGCTGGCCCGGCTGCTCGCGACCACCAATGATGACGGTATCTACGCCAACCGTGCGGTGTACGGTCACGGCCTGATGGACCTCGGTGCTGCGACCTCACCGGTCGGCGTGCTGGAAGTCACCCGGCAAAACAGCATCGACAGTCCGGGCGATTTTTTGCAGACCACGCAGCTCAAGTCCGGCCCGGCCTTCGGTGACGCGCTGGTGCAATCGCTCAGCGGGCACGAGCTGGCCGCCTTCGATGCCCTCGGCGCTCCCTTCTGGTTTGATCTCGCAGGCTTTGCAGCGCCCGCATCCAGGCCCTCGATGAACGCCAGGCTGCAGGACTTCCTGTTGCCTGCCACTGCCATCCCGACGCCGATGGGCGAGGACTTCGGATTCATGTACGTGCAGGACCTGGCCTTGCCCACGGGCGCTGCACGCTGGAAGCTGGGCCTGCTGGAGACCCCGGACCCGCACCGGGCCAGTCATTTCACACGGGTCGAGCCGGCCGTGGCCTTGAGCGTGTCGGCACCGACCGGCCTGTCTGCAAGCGCGTTCACGAGCGAAGGTATTGAAGGCGAGGCGCCGGCAAGCGGTGCCTTGCTGTCCTGGCGGGCAAAAGGCAGCCCGATTACCCTGCATGCCGGCTGGCTCGGTGAGCGCCAATCCCTGCTGGGCGCACATGCGCAGGGCGCATTCGGTGAGCTGGGGGCGGATGCCGTCTTTGTCGGGCTCGAAGCCGATGCAAAGCTTGCAGGCTGGCGCCTCGGTGCAAGTGGCGAGCTTGGCCGCGTGCGCCCCGTATCAAGCCACGGCCTCATTACCGATATATCCAGGCTCGCCACCACCACGTTCGCCGTGCGCGCCAGCCGGGCTGTGGGCAGCACCGGCACGTTGCGCCTGTCAGTGTCACAACCGCTTCGCATCGAGGATGGGCGCGCCGCGCTCAGGGTCCCCGTCGGGCGCACCCCGGCAGGCGCCGTCCTGAAACGCTCGATGACGGCCGGCCTGGTGCCGAGCGGGCGCCAGGTGGACCTGGCCGCCCAGTGGGTGACACCGGCGGCCCGGGGTGAGTGGCGGCTGGCCGCGACCTGGTCGCACGAGCCCGAACATCGCGCAGGCGCCGATGCCGAATTCACTTGGCTGGGCGGCTGGCTGTACAGCTTTTAAAGTCGCACACACTGCCCAATGAATCGAGCCCCGTCCCCATCGATCTGCGATCTTCGATGATGGATACCCTGCTCGGTTTTATCGCGCCCTGGGCGCTGTTTGCATTCATCCTCGTCCTGCAAGCGCTGCTGCCTGCGCGCAGGGTGCGCGGCGATGTGCGCGATGAGATCACGGGGGAGCTGCTGGTCTACCGGCTGAACGGCTTGCCGGTCTTTTTGATCGTGGTGAGCACCTGGTTCGTCGGCGCCTACCTGCAGTGGATCCCCTTTGACTGGCTGTGGCAGCATCGGTGGAGCGGGCTTGTCGGCGCCATGGTGCTGGCCGCTATCGCCGCCGCCGCCGCGCTCAGGGGCGTGCCTGCGCGCGAGCGCTCCTGGTGGCGGGAGTATTATCTCGGGCGCAGGAAGAATCTGCGGATGCTCGGTGGGCGGGTGGATGCCAAGATGTACCTGTACGTGGCCGGGGCGACGGTGCTTGAACTCAACCTGCTTTCCTTCGGCGCCCATCATCTGCTGAGCTACCCGATGGACCCATCACCCGGCATCATCCTGTATATCGGCCTGTTCACCTGGTTCGTGCTCGACTACCTGTTGTTTGAGCACGTGCATGTCTGTACCTGCGACCTGTTCGCACAGCGACTCGGCTTCAAGCGGGTGTGGGGATGCCTGGCGGTGTACGCATACCTCTATGCCATCGGCCTGTGGGTGGTCGCCGATCATGCCAACCCGGGCTCCTCCGCCGGCTACCTGGCCCTCTCGGCGTTCATCTTCTTTGTCGGCTGGAGTCTTGCACGCGGCTCCAGCATGCAAAAGTATTGCTTCAGGCACGACCCCGAGCAGGTCTTTCTGGGACGCATCCGGCCGGTGTCCATTGCCACCGGAGAACAGCGCATCCTGTGCAGCGGATTCTGGGGCCTGTCGAGGCATGTGAACTACCTGGGCGAGATGCTGATGGCTACCGGCCTGACGCTTGCGCTTGGCTGGCCGTGGCTCGTCATCCCCTGGCTGTACCCGCTCTACTGCGTGGTACTGCTGGGGACCCGCGCGAAAGACGATGACAGGCGCTGTGCGCAAAAGTACGGGGAGCTATGGCATCAGTATCGCGAAAAGGTCCCCTGGCGGATCGTCCCGTACCTCTACTAGCCTGAGCGCATCGCGGACAGACAAGCCGCCGGGGACATCCCTGGTGCCCGAGGTCTGAATGTTGAGGGGGGAGTGTGTTTGAGCGCTGGATGCACGCCCGACTCGGGAGTACGGGGGGGCGCATCCGGCCAGGGCATAGGTCCATTTTCACAGTGCCCAGGGCGGGCATCCACAGGCATACGATCCGGAAATTACGTGTTGGGCGCTGCTGCGGGTGGAATCTGCTCAGCCAGGTCGGCTTCGGCACATGCGATCAGCTTCCGTCATCCATCACGGAGGTAAGGGCATGGTCCGCACTGTCGAACATTTCCTGCAGGATGGACTTGCGTCCGAGCTTGAGTTCCTCGACCTGCACCCACAGGGCCTTCTTGATCTTCACCGTGGCCTCTTCGCGTTGGCCCTCGGTGAGGGTGCAGTCGTTCTTGAACTCGTACTTTTCAATCACGAAATCCGCGATACCAAGAATATTGTCCGTGACAATACTGAAGTCGACAGACTCTTTGACGCCTTCCAGTATTTCCCGCTCATCTTTTTCAGGCATAGGGTACTCCTTGCAAGAAATGAGTATAGCCAATGTGCCCGGGCATTAAAAGAAAATCGAGAAGTTAAGGGCTTGACGGTGTTGCATCGAAAGATGAACGATCAGTACGGGAATGACCGGGTCATAAGTGCGTCTTTGACCACAGTCCTGGTGATCGCCTGTCGGCGAGGTGCCCGCCTTTGCGTGCGCCCCGGGGCGTGCAGCCCGGATTGCACAGACGGTGGCCTCACCGGGTGGCGGGCGTGGGCCTGGACCCGGCGGGTCAGGAACCGGGCTCAGCAAGCGCTAGTGCGCGTGAAAGACGAAGATGATGGGCTTGTCAGATTCAGGCCCGGTCAGATTTGACATAAGTAGAGGCAGCTTTCATAGTACGTAGCATCCGCCATCGCTATCGTCACCTGGGTAATGAATTGTGAGTAGGGGGTTATGAGCACTGGCAGTATCCCTGGAATTTTCCTGACCTGCTGTCGAAACCGGTGGGCTTGCCGGCCGGTTGCCGTGTGGCTGGTCGCACTTGCACTGGCGTGTACGGCCTTGCCCGTACACAGTCAGACGTCAGCACCCGCACCGGAACCCATCGTGGTTATTGACCGGACAGCGATCGAGCTGTCGGGCCTGACAACCCTGGCGCAGCTTCTGTCCAACCGTTCGGCGTTCAACGTGTTTGGAATCCAGGGCCTGTCCACGGCCATTGGCGCCTCCTACCGCGTCGACGGGCGTGCGGTCACGGGGCTCGACTTCTCCGTCTTTCCGCTCTCGAGCGTGGAGCGCATTGAACTGATCGAGGAAGGCGCCACCCGTTACCGCGGACATACCGGCGACGGCACGATCAACATCGTGCGCCGTCGCGACTTTCAGGGTACCGAGGTTTCCGCCGGCCTGGGACGCCCGGATCAATCCGGCATCGACTCCAATGCCGGCAGTGCCCTTTGGGGCGGGCCGGTAGGCCGCGGTCATGTGCTGCTCGGCATCGATCATGCGTTCAGCGAGGAAGTGCGGTCTTCCCAACGCAGCTACACACGCGCCCGGTTCACCGATTCCCTGGTCGATGCACAGAGCGTGTCGATTTCCGGCAACACACTGCATGTCGGCGATGACAGCTATGCCCTCGGTGCCTGCGATCCCCGGGTCTACACGGGACCCCTTCGATATGGTACCGGAGAGGCCTGCGGGTACGCATATGGCGATGTCGCGTGGTTCGACGAATACCCCAGGAGCCAGCGAGAGAGTCTGTTCCTGCATGCCGATCATCCCATCGGGGAGCATGCGGAGATTTATCTGGACGTGCTGGGTGCGCAGACGCGCACCCGCTATACCTGGGCCCCGTCGCCCGGTACCTTCACTTTCAATGTCTCACACGCCAGCAGCGTGCGGGATGCGCTGGAGGCCGCTGTCCCGGGGCTTGTGATTCCGGCCGATGGCAGCGTGACGGTCAATCACCGCTTTGTAGCGCACGGCACACGCAACTGGCGCTGGGACTGGAATGATCACAATCTCGTTGCCGGGATTCGCGGGGAGCTTGCCGGGGGGCTGGGCTATGACGCGCACATCCGGCATTATCGCGAGCGTGGCGTGGAACACGGGGACACGTTCGTCAGCGAAGAACTGGCCATCGCCGCGATCCTGAGCGGGGACTACGACATCGTCAATCCTCTTTCCATGCAACCGGCTCACCTTGCGGCCATCCACAGGACCTCGGTGCACAGCCGTCAGACCCGTGACCAGGAGGTTACGGTCGTACACGCCGCATTCGACGGCTCCGCCCAGGCGTTGCCCGGCGGCCCGATCCGCTGGACGGCCGCTTTCGAGTTCGAGGATTATTCGTTCAGGGATGCAGTCACGCACCGGGATTTCGAGGGCCGCGTGCACGATATCACCCAGATCCTCGGCAGCTCCGGTTCCCTAGTCAATGCGGACCGCCACGTGATGTCTGCCAATGCGGCTGCAAGCCTGCCGGTGCTGACGGACTGGGAACTGGTGCTGACCGGACGGCTTCAGGACTATGACGATATCGGCGGGACACCGGCCTGGCGGGTGTCCAGCCATTACCGGGCGAGCGATTTGTTCAGCGTTCGCCTGCATTCGGAATACGCGGAGGTATCGCCCGGTGTCCGGCAATTGTACGAGTCCGACAGGAACATCTTCCCGTGGCTACGTGACTGCAAGGCCTACCCTGGTGATGCGCAGGCGTGTGTGGATCAGGCCCCGGTGCTTCAGGTCAAGACCGAGGATTTCGGCAATCCGGATCTCGTCCCGGCCAAGTCCCGCAAGCTCGGTGTCGGTGCCACCTTGCGGCTTGCATCGATGTTTCTCACCGCAGACTGGTATCGACAAAAATTCTGGAACCAGGCCTCAAGACCCAGCGCCCAGCATCTCGTGAACCTGGAAAATCTCGGCCAGGACTTGCCGCAGGGTGCGCACATCCTGCGTGTCGGAGGCAGCGAGACGGGAGCGATCGAGAAGATCGTACGGCCACTGATGAGCCACAGGGACAATGACAGCCGCAGCGAAGGGCTGGCCTTGCGCGCAGGAGCCGCCTTCGAGACTGCCTGGGCGTTGCTGGATCTGGATATCTACTACCTGCGCACCCTCGACAGCCAGGTGCGGGTACTTGGTGTGAAACAGCCGGGCGATTATCCGCGCCACCGTGCCCATGCCGTGTTGCGCGCCAGTCGCGGGGACTGGACGGTCAGCTGGAATGCCCATACGGTGTCAAGCTATTACAACCTCACACGTACGGGCCGCTGGGATCGCTGGACGGGCCATGACCTGGCGTTGCAGTGGCAGGGCGCCTACGGGTTGCAGGGGCTGAGATTGTCCGCCGGTGCACTCAATATCGATGACCGCAAGCCGGCCCTGAACCCGGCAAACCCGAACAACCCGGCGTTAAGCTACGATTCCGTGCGCGGGCGTACCTACTTTGTCAACGCCAGCCTGGGCTGGTAGCGCGCAGGCGGACTCTTAACCAGCACCTTTCCACACCGAGGTGTTGCGTACCCGCAATCCGGTCTCGCGCCCGCGCCTTCAGCTGGGCGGTCTGGATCAGGTGTGGTCGAGGATCTGGCTCAGGAACAGCTGGGTTCGTTCGTGCTGCGGGTTGTCGAAGAATTCCTGCGGACTGTTCTGCTCGATGATCTCGCCGCCGTCCATGAAGATGACGCGATCGGCGACGGTTTTCGCAAAGCCCATCTCGTGGGTCACGCACAGCATGGTAATGCCCTCGTCGGCCAGCTCGACCATGACGTCGAGCACCTCCTTGATCATCTCGGGGTCGAGTGCGGAGGTGGGCTCATCGAACAGCATGATCCGTGGGCGCTTGCACAGGCTCCTGGCGATGGCGACGCGCTGCTGCTGACCGCCGGAGAGCTGCCCGGGGTACTTGTGCGCCTGCTCCGGGATCTTGACCCGCTCCAGGTACTGCATGGCGATTTCCTCGGCCTCGGCCCTGGGCATCTTCTTGACCCAGATCGGGGCCAGCGTGCAGTTCTCGAGCACGGTCAGGTGCGGGAACAGGTTGAAATGCTGGAACACCATGCCGACCTCGCTCCTGACCTTGTCGATGTGCTTGAGGTCGTTGGTCAGTTCCGTGCCGTCGACAATGATGTCGCCCTCCTGGTGTTCCTCGAGGCGGTTGATGCAGCGGATCAGCGTCGACTTGCCGGACCCGGACGGCCCGCAGATAACGATCTTCTCACCGCGCGCGACGTTCAGGTTGAGGTTCTTGAGCACGTGGAACGGGCCGAACCACTTGTGCACGTTGCGCATGATGACGGCGTATTCGCTGGCTTCGCTCGGGTGTGGATCGTTCGGTTCTGGGCTCATGAGAGTTCCTTGGGGGTCCGGATCAGTGATCATGCTCGGTCTGGAGCTTTTTTTCCAGGTACAGCGAGTAGCGCGACATGCTGAAGCAGGAGATGAAGAAGAAGATGGCGACGAACAGGTAGACCTCGTTGTACAGGCCCGTCCACTTGGTGTCGGCAAGCGAGGAGCGCCCGATGCCGAGCGGGTCCAGCAGACCGATGATGATTACCAGGGTGGTGTCCTTGTACAGGCCGATGAAGGTGTTGACGATCCCCGGGATGGAGATCTTCAGGGCCTGGGGCAGTACCACCAGGCGCATCGACTGCCAGTATTTCATGCCGATCGCCTCGGCCGCCTCGACCTGGCCCTTGGGGATGGCCTGCAGGCCACCGCGGATGACTTCGGCCATGTAGGCCGAGGCGAACAGCGTGACCATGATCAGCACGCGCAACAGCAAATCGAATACCGTGCCCTTGGGCAGGAAGTAGTTGAGCATGGTGGAGGCGACGAACAGCAGCGTGATCAGCGGCACACCGCGGATGAACTCGATAAAACCCACGCAGAACATGCGGATGGTGGGCAGCGAGGACTGGCGCCCGAGCGCCAGCAGGATGCCGATCGGCAAGGAGAAGGCGATCCCGGTCACGCCGATCACCAGGGTCAGCATGAAGCCGCCGAACTGGTCAGTATCGACCGGGGCAAGGCCGAAGCCGCCTAACAGCAGCCAGCCTGCGATCAGCGGAAAGATCGCGGAATAGTAGAGTCCGAATTTGCGCAGCGGCAGACGGTCATAGAGTATCGGCACCAGTGCCAGCATCAGCATGACAAAGGAGAGATTCACGCGCCAGCGCTCCTCGGCCGGGTAAAAGCCGTAGGTGAACAGGCGAAAGCGCTCGGCGATGAAGGCCCAGCAGGCCCCGCCGGCCTGGGCGCGGCAGGCATCGCGGTCCTCGCCGGTGAAGGAGGCATCAAAGAGCATCCAGTTCAGCATCGGCGGTACCAGCTCGACCAGGAGCCAGGCCGAGACCAGCGTCATGATGACGTTGGTGGGCGAGGAGAACAGGTTGTTGCGCACCCAGGCGAGCGGGCCGGTGACGCTCACAGGCGGCGGCAGGTCGGGGTGTTCGCCGATCTTGTAGGACACGGGTTTCATCACCTCAGCGCTCCACCAGCTTGATGCGCTTGTTGTACCAGTTCATCACCGCCGAGATGGCCAGCGAGAGCATCAGGTACAACAGCAACACGATCAGCATGCATTCCATCTCACGCCCGGTCTGGTTGAGCGAGATGCCGCCGATGGTCGCGACGATGTCCATGTAGCCGATGGCGATCGCAAGCGATGAATTCTTGGCCAGGTTCAGGTACTGGCTGGTGAGCGGCGGGATGATGGCGCGCAGCGCCTGCGGGATGACGACCAGGCTGAGCGTGCGCCCGCGGGAGATGCTGAGCGCATACGCGGCCTCGGTCTGGCCGTGACTGACCGCCTGGATGCCGGCGCGTACGATCTCACCGATGAAGGCCGCCGTGTACATGGACAGGGCCAGCCACAGGGCAATGAATTCGGGGCGCACCACCATGCCGCCGGCAAAGTTGAAGCGGTGCAGGCTCGGCAGATCCCAGGCGATCGGCGCGCCGAGTGCGAGGAAGGCGAAGATCGGCGCACCGACGATGGCCCCGAGCCCGATCCAGAACACCGGGTACTGCTTGCCGGTGCGATCCTGCATCTGCCTGGCATATTTCCTGAACCACACGAAAAAGGCGATGCCGGCGAAGAACACCGCGATCACGCCCCAGAACGCGGGCTCGTAAATGGGTTTGGGCACGAAGAATCCGCGGTTGGTGAGAAAGGCGCCGTCACCGACACTGATGGCCTGGCGCGGCACCGGCAGCGTGTTCACGATGATGCCGTGGACCAGCAGGATGTGCAGCAGCACCGGCACGTTGCGCACGAACTCGATGTACATGTAGGCGAGCCGGTTGGTGAGCCAGTTCTTCGACAGGCGCAGCACGCCGAGGATGAAGCCCACCACGGTGGACAGCGCGATGCCGCACACGGCCACCAGCAGGGTGTTGAGAATGCCGACCATCATGGCCGTGAAGTGCGTCGACTTCGAGGAGTACTCGATCAGGTGCTGGTTGATGTCGTAGGCAGAGGTCTGGAACAGGAAATCGTAGCTGAAGCCCTTGCCGATGGCCTCCAGGTTCACGTAGGCGTTGCGGATGATATAGGCGAAGAAGGCGAAAAAGAGGACCGTGGAGATGACCTGGATGACGAGCGAGCGCGCATCCTTGTCGTTCCAGAGCCGACTCAGAAGGTTGCCTTCAGAAGCGCTCAGTGCAGGCATCGGGATGACGGGCGGATTGCATCGGTTGGGTCATTTTGCATGAGCATGGACCGGGCCCTCGGGTCTGTCAATAGGTCCCGGCCATGAACCAGGCGCCCGGAGCCGTATACCCCGGGGCGGGTACGGGACGGGGACCCCATCGAGGTGTCCCCGTCGGATGCACAACGCTGCCCGTCTAGCGGATCGGGGCTGCGTACAGGATGCCGCCGTCCTTCCAGGAGGCGTTCAGACCACGCTCCAGCGCCAGCGGGGTGGCCGGACCGATCGTGGCCTCGTAGATCTCGGCGTAGTTGCCGGCATTGTCGATGGCACGCACGGCCCACTGTTCATCGAGCCCGATGAAGGCGCCCATGTTGCCCTCGGTACCGCACAGGCGGTTGATGCTCGGGTTGTTGCCGGCAGCGGCGCAATGATCATGCAGGTTGGCCTTGGTGACGCCCAGTTCCTCGGCGACGATCAGCGCGTTGACCACCCACTTGGCAATGTCCGCCCAGTTGTCATCGCCATGGCGTACGGCCCCGCCCAGCGGTTCCTTGGAGATGATTTCCGGCAGGATGACGTGTGCAGAGGGATCCTTCAGGGCCGCCCTCGTCGAGGCCAGCGCGGAGGCGTCCGTGGTGTACGCATCGCAGCGGTTGGACGTGTAGTTGGCGATGCTTTCCTCGTTGGTCTCGGAGTTCACCGGCTCGTAGTCCATCTTGTTGGAACTGAAGAAGTCCGCCAGGTTGAGCTCGGTGGTGGTGCCGGTCTGGATGCACACGGAAGCACCGTTCAGTTCCATTGCCGATTTGATTCCGGAGTCCTTGCGGATCAGAAAGCCCTGTCCGTCGTAGTAGTTGACCGGCAGGAACGTCAGTTTCAGGTCGGTGTCGCGGCTCATGGTCTCGGTGGTGTTGCGAAACAGGATGTCGCCCTCACCGGAGTTCAGCAGGGTGAAGCGGGTCTTGCCGGTGGACGGCACGAAGCGGACCTTCTCGCCATCGCCGAGTACGGCCGCCGCCACGGCACGGCAGAACTCGATGTCAAAGCCTTCCCAGCGCCCGTTTTCATCCGGAGCGGCAAAGCCGGCCAGCCCGGTGGTCACCACGCAGTTCAGTACACCGCGCGCCTGTACTTCTTCTAGGGTGCTCGCCTGGGTGGCTGCGCTGGCCAGCAGCAGCACGGCCCCAAGCACAGTAATTCTTGTAATTCTCATTCGGGAATCTCCTTAGGTGTTTTCATTCTTGTTGCCTGCAGGAATTATATACCGGATCACGGTGGATCATTAACTGCAAAAGGGAGATATTGTGCCTGAAGGCCCCATAAATTGAGCAAATCCGGATCCAAATTCACTGATTTGTGTTCATCGTTGCGCAGACCGAACGTGTAGAGGTCTGAGATACCTCTGGCACTCTCAGCGGAGCGGAGCCGTTACTTTGAATGAAGGGGTGCAGGGGCAGGCACGCCTGTCCCTGCACCGGATCGGGTATTCTTCAATGAGCAAACCTTTCACAGGAAGGGCACCCAGGCATGAACATCAAGTCCATGCGTATCCGATCATGCTGCAGTTTCTAAGGCGACGAACACGTTCCCGAGGCAAGCGGCCGGGCAGTGTAATGCCCCGGCCCAGTCCAGGCCCGGGTGCGCGGTACCGTGATGAGAGCTTCAGTACCGGGCCGCATCGGCCAGCGCCTGGCGGCTGGCCCAGCTCGATCGTACCCGCGTACAGTGTGCGCCTGACGGTGGCTCAGCGCGGCTCCCCGGCGAAATATTCCTTGGTGCCCTGTTCGAGAATGGCACCGACAATCCGCTTGACCCCGTGCAGGTACGCGGCGGTGCGCAGGCAGGTGCCATCGCGCTCGGCGGCATCGAAAATATGATCGGCCTCGCGGTCCATGGTCTTTTGCAGGCGCTGCCTCACCTCGGCCTCCTCCCAGTACAGCCCGGAGCGGTTCTGCAGCCATTCAAAATAGCTGACCGTGACGCCGCCGGAATTCACCAGCACGTCGGGCAGCACGGTTTTGCCGCGTGCCTGCAGCACGGCATCGCTTTTCGAATCCACCGGGCCGTTGGCGATCTCAAGGATGCACGGTGCCTGGATGCGCTCGACGTTGGCCTCGGTGACCTGGTTCTCAAGTGCGGCCAGGGCCAGCACGTCGACATCGAGCTCAAGCAACTGCGCATTGCTGATGACCTTGTATTCGGTCGACTCGCACACCGAGGAGGTGCAGTAGATCATCTTGGTGATTTCACGGCGCGTGCGTTTTTGCGCGATCAGGGTGTCCGGGTCGAGACCGTCTTCGGCATAAATTCCGCCCCTGGAATCGGATACCGCGACGATGCGGTAGCCGGACTGGTGGGCGAGGCTTGCGAAATGTGCCCCGGCATTGCCGAAGCCCTGCACCGCGATGCGTACCTCGCTGGCCTTGATGTTCTGCCGTTCAGCCCAGCGCTGCAGCACGAACAGGGCGCCCTGGCCGGTGGCCGCTTCGCGACCGAGCGAGCCGCCAAGATGCACCGGCTTGCCGGTGATGACCGCGGGTACTTTGTTGCGCACGATGGTGTAGTACTCATCGGCCATCCAGCCCATGATCGTGGCATTGGTATACATGTCCGGTGCCGGGATGTCGCGTGTTGGCCCGATGACATCGGCGATGGCGCGGATATAGCCCCTGGACAGGCGCTCGAGCTCAAGGCGCGAGAGGCTTTTGGCATCCACGGCCACGCCGCCCTTGGCGCCGCCGTAGGGCAGGCCTGCGACGGCGCACTTGATGGTCATCCAGAAGGCCAGCGAGGTGACCTCATCCATGCTCACCTGCGGGTGGAAGCGCACCCCGCCCTTGGTGGGTCCGCGAATGTCGTTGTACTGGACCCTAAAGCCCTGCAACACGCGCAGGCGACCGTCGTCCATGCGCAGCGGTATATTGACCTTCAGCATGGTCTTGGGATGCGCCAGGCTCTGGTCAACGTCATCGGATAACTCGATGCGACTGAAGACCTCGGCTAAGCGGGTCTTGGCATCTTCGAAGGTATTGTTCATCTGTATTCCCTCACAGGGACCCCATCCATTACGCGGGTCCGGGCGCAGATTGGAACGTTATTGTGAACCTGCTCCCAATGATTGGGCCAAAGCGTGTCTGCGAAGTTCCCGTTCGTTTATATCTTTCAGAGTATAAACCGGGAGAGAGAAATTAGGGGGGAGGTTGGCTTGGCGCAAGCATTCCTTAGTGCCCTGTTTTGGACTATACTGCACGGAAATGGAACGCAAATACTAGAGGATCGTAGTGATGAAATATTTCAGAATGATTACAATTCGCAAGGTCCTGAAGCCGATTCAGGTCTTCGCAGTGGCCGCAGCCATGGTGATGGCGGGCTCAGCCCAAGCCGGGGGCGGAACAGGAGACATGGCGACACTGGAGCACCTGGTGCAGACCATCAAGAAGCAGCAACGCCAGCTTGAAGCCCTGCAGCAGCAGGTTGAACATCTCAAGGAAGTGGCGACCGCGGCGGACACGCATGCCAAGCATGCCGTTGCCGAGGCAACGAAGAAGCAGGGTGTGGTCGTCTATGGCAGCTTTAGGCCTTCGTTGACCTACACTGATGACGGGGATAATACCAACACCGATGTGACCGACTTTCTTACCCGCGTAGGCGTGAAAGGCCATGTTGATATCACCGACAGCCTGACCGCGATCTACCAGGGGGAATGGGACGCCGATATTGAATCGGATGGTGACTTCGGCGATGCGCGACAGGTCTATGTTGGCCTTCGCGGCGGCCTCGGCCAGATTGCCATCGGCAAGCAGTGGGACCCACATTTCAATGTTGTGGCGGAGGTGACCGATATCTTCAATCACCGCGCAAGCCCGTTTGCCTACGATGAGCGCGGCCCGTTTAGAACCAATAACCTGGTGACCTACATGGCCCACATGGGCGGTCTCTCTCTGCAAGCCGGTGCACGCTTTGACGGCACAACGGAGAATGACGATGCCAAGGGTGAAAACGGTTCTGCTACACAACCCGATGATGCGGATGCCGCCTCGATCGGTATCGGTTACCGCATGGGACCCATGTATGCGGGCGTATCCTACCTCGAGGTGCACGGTGCGAATGATCACGAAACCTCCTTTACAGGTTTTGGGGCCAGCATGGACGTATCGGAGAACCTGTACCTTGCAGTGACCTATCAGGATATTGAGGATGACGATGTAGCGTTCCTCGATGGACATGTCGTTGATTTCGACCAGTCCTCGCTGGATGTGGCCGCAGCCATGGCCCTTGGCGGCGGCTACAAGCTTAAGGCCTCCTACTTTGACTGGGACGGTGATGAAGACGCACATGATGACGCTACTGAGAGGCGCAGTTTTGACCGCAGTTTTGACGGCTACAACCTGACGCTTGAAAGACAGTTGAACGAGAATCTGCGCGTACACGCTGAATACCTGCAGCGCGACATTGATGACGGTGAAGAGGAAGATCACATCAGCATCGGATTCCGTTACGACTTCGAAGCGGAGCTGTAAACGATCCAAATCACAGTCCAATCCGGGCCGCTTTCCAGCGGCTCGGGGCTGGACTTACAATCACATTTCCAACCCTGAGGCACGGCCTCGCAAAAGTCTCGCCTGATCCAGGCATCAAACTTCTTCACAAGGCACGCAGTCACCGTGAACCGGTGTGCCATCCATGGTTGCAGGGGGTAAGCCGTGCGGACGTGCACGACCCAACGCACACCCCGGTTGGGGCGACACTTTCTTGAAGGTTAGTCAGGTCAGTCCCGGACGGGACGGCGATCAGTCAAACGGGTTCCACCAGCGGTCTTTCTTTTCCTGCTTGCGTGCGGGTTCTTTCGTGGCGGTCGCGCGAGCCTCTTGTGCCCGCGCCAGGGTCTTGAGGGCCGCGGCCAGCTGGGTGGCCGTGTGGCCGCTCTTGATCGGGATACGGGTCGACTTGCTGCGTGTGTTCCAGTTGAAATGCGGTTTCAGCTTTTGCTGGTATTTCTTCGGGTAGTCCCTGAAGTTCTGTTGCGGGAAGCGCTTGATCCTGCCTTCGATCGTGATCGTCGCCTTGCCGAAAATGCCGTACTCGCGCCCGTACCTGCCGACATCAAGGCCCTCGCGCAGGATGCGGTAGTCGACCTCGGGGCACAGCGAAAGGTCCTGCGGGAAATCCGGATCATTGTGCACTTCAAGACACGCCTGTTTCGTGTACTGGATCGAGTCCTGGTCCACCATCAGGCCGAGCACGTCGGCACCGGCCACCAGCGTCTCGACCGCAGTGCGCTCGGTGTCGGTGAAAGCACTGAGATCCATGGGCGCATGCGCTGTTCGATTATCCCTTGGCGCACCACGCCGTTGTGAACGCCGGGTTGGTCGCTCGATTACGACCGCCGGGGGTTCGTACGGGGTGTATTCGGGGACATCGGAATCATCGATCGAGCAGATTTTCGTGATCTGCTCCTGGGTGAAGCCTTTTTCAAGGTAGAACCCCACATCATCCGGGTCACAGGCCGCATAGCTTGCCGGTGCCAGTACAAGCCCCAGGCAGGCGAGCAGTGAAATCCGTCGTGTGAGCATCAGTGAAATGTGTTTAAGGATGAGCCTGTATTGATCGCTGCGCCATGGTAATCAATGCACACAGAACAAGCAAATACGCAGGTGTATAGGTCGGTGGACGGGAAAAGAACAGGTGCCCGAAGAGGGCACCTGTTGGTGTGCCTCCCCGCGAATCCCTTGCTGGAGAAGCACGGAAAAATGCAGTGAGTCTCAGGTGTCAAGCCCACTGCATGGAAATTTCTCTGCATGGTTGCCTGCAACGGACTCTCCTCTTGTCCTGCAGGCAGAGCTTCCCTCCCTTCTGGCATTTCGGGCCTCTTCATGGATGCAAAGTCAGCGTTCCCTGCCGACTCCACATCACCAGTCAATGCAACCGAGGTCGCATTGGGCACACACACTGCATGGTATTTCCATAAAAGTCAAGCACAATATGTAGTGTTTTTAATCCAGATTCCCGATTAGTGTCGTAAGCTGCACTAGCGCAGGGTCACCAACACCTCGTTTCGACGCAGAAAAGGGAGCGTCCAGGGCGGGTTGTAGCCGGCCAACTGCCAGTCCCCCGCATGCGAAAGCGCACGACCCGCAAGCCAGGCCGCCAGCACCTGCCGATGCACTTCGGCCGTCTGATCGTTCAGACGTCCACGAAAAACGATGCTGGCGATACGCCTCGCCTCGGTGTCCTCGATTGTGATTCGTGCATCCTGTGGGCGTGGCGCAGTTGCTGCAGTCAAGCCTTGCGGCAGAACAAAGGCAATGGACCAGGCGCCAATGCCTTCGCCTGCCAGGGTGCGTGCAGGGTCCGATCCGGAGTGTGGCTCGATGAGTACGGGCGCGGTCATCTCGATTGTTTGTGTGCGGGGTTCGATGAGCACTGGAGCTGTCATCTCAATATCGCCTGCGGCCTGGTTTGCCCCGGAAATGTATTTGAACAGGCGTCGAAAGCCGGTGCGGGTGGCCTCACGATAGGAGGCACTTGCGACCGAGGTGCGGGCAATGGCATAGCCCTCGTATTCACGCACCTCAATGGATTGGTCTTTGAGGGTCACGTGATAGGTAGGCTCTTCAGCCGCCTTGCCGCCCAGCAGGGTACATGATGAGAGGATCATGGACAGCGAAATCAGTACCAGTGTGTAAGCCCAGTTCTTCATGTGCAGCTCCTGATCATTTATGTCCCTGATCGGGTATACAGGAAAGTCTCGCGTAGACCCGGTGGCTAGTGAGAGTATGCCAGCCTGCATGCACGAACGGAATGAGTATAGATTCTGTAGGGTGTGACGGGGATGGCAGCAGTATCCGGACTTTGATGCGTAATGTGATTGATGCCATAGACCCAGACATCAAAACGGCACCAATGGCCAAACCACACTCACATTCGAGTCTGGAATAGGGTCAGGTTCCAATAAACAAAACAGAGGAGAAAACATGAAATCCAAATTTCCTGCGCTGCCCGACTACAGGCTTTCCTGGCGCAGTATCCAGGTCGAGCCCATCCCGCATTCTGGCGAGAGGATTGGAGTGGGCGCGATAGTCAAAGGAGAAGACCAGTCGTTGATTGCAACCAACCTGGTCCCGATTCAAAAACTCAAAAATATCTACGGAGAGGATTTTGGCGGGCGACTAGCCGATGCCCTGAAATTCTGCACCGATGCCGCCGAAAAATTCTATTCACAGAATCCGCTGTCGTGTGACTGGACCCCGCCGTTGGAACGGTTCTACCTTGGATGCGAGATTACAACCCTGGCCAACAATATGGAGGAGGGTGTGCAGTTGTCTGCAAGACGCAGTTCATCATTCAGTGTGGCTCTCAATGCCGGGAAAGCAAAATAGAAAGCAGTCACACTGACCTGACTTGGACACCTGAGAATTCCCATTATCGAAGCCGTTCAGCTCCAATTATCGTATCAATTCTGTCACGCAGTACTGACTTTCCAGTCTCAAGATCTCCTGCATGAAGACACTCAATGCCTTCTTGCAGCAAGGCTTTACGGAATGCAGGGTTGCCTTGCGCACGCGCCTGTATAGTCTCATTGAAATCTTTTGTTAGGGCCATCATCACACCTTTTGTCGTGTTCACTGTTTATGCTCACTATACTTATCAAAAAACCTTAAAATGATAACTATAGGTGTCATTTGACAGGTCATTGCCGACCTGATCGGACTCAAAGATCCGTGACTCCAGCAGTGATCAATCGCCCGCCTTGTCCAGCATCTTTTTCTGGCTTTCGATCGATTTCTCAATCACTCGCATGTAGACACGTTTCTTCTCCCTGGAAGATGCATTGCGAATGAATTCCGAAAAGGCGGAGGAATCCTCAGGCCGGGCTCGGCGTTTGAATTTGAAAAACATTTTGGGTTCCAGTGAGCTTATTCGTATTCTTTTTCAATCTCTGTGCGAGCCGAGCAGTCGCATTCCTGTTGCAAAAAATAATGGCACCTGGGCCGCGTTGATGAACTTCCAGAACAGGAGGTCATCGCTGCCGCCAGCCAGAGATGCAACAAAATTATGCGCGAAGGCCAGTGTCAGTATGATCGATGCATAAAAGGCTGTACCCGAACTGAATTTCTTCCAGACATCGGCATCACCACGTACACATTCACGCATGTAGGCAAGGTTGAAGGCACTGCAAAGTACGAAGCCTGCCAGCGAGAACCAGTCCAGCGTCATCCAGACTTGCTTGGGTGTGATGCTCGCGGACTCATACGCGGTTTCAAGAATGAACTGGGCGCCGACAGCTAACGCCACGACGATCAGGTATTGGCCCGTGATTTGGTGTCCCAGCTTCATGGGTGTTGATTTCCTTTGGGTACAACGGGATCGTACATGACAGATAGTTTGACATAGATCGCAGGAGAATCCTCAGGTCGGTTGCAAGGAATGTTCGTCAACAGGGGTATCCTGCGTTCAATAATCGATGAAATTCGCTCAGTCCCCTCTCGTATTGATTGCATAGGCACCAGGCAGGTCATGCCTGAGGCCTACCCACTCACAGTGCCCATCTACAGAAGCGATAAATCGCCACTCGTAAGGATTGCACAATTCTCAACTAGCTTTCGCAGCAAAATTTTTCAGCGGAACATGTGATATTCCCTTTAAATGACATATTTGTCATGTAATATCATATTAGGAGACAAATATGGCAACTAACATCAAATCTAAACGTGCTCAAAGAGCGCTGCATCAGATGGCTGAGAACCTGAAGACAGCGCGATTGAAGCGCAGAATGGCCGTCAAGGATTTTGCGGACCGCGTTGGCGTGTCCGCTCGTACGATCACGCGCCTTGAAAAAGGCGATGACGGTGTCAGTACAGGAACCCTGGCGATGGCATGCCTGGTTCTTGGAGAAATTGACCGTATCAGTGATCTGCTTGATCCAGCCTCGGACGATACTGCATTACTGCTAGAGCGCAACATGTTACCCAAGCGAATTCGAGTCAAGCGGAGAAAGCTGCCCAATCAACTCACACCCGGTGACCGAAGCGACTTAAAAAGCGACAGAGTAGACGATGAAGGAGTCGGCTTCTGATACCCGCAACCGTTGTCGCACTTGGTCAAGCAAAGCGTGTTGTCGGTCGGTTGCGTTTCGAGAGTGATGGCCGCCGACAACATTCTCATTTTGAATATGACCGTGCATGGCTGGAAGCGCACGACCGTTTCCAGCTTGCACCCAGTTTACCTCTGCAAGCAGGAGGCTTTTTTGCGAGCGGTTGAGACGACTGGCCATATGACGTCGAAATTGTGGATAATCATTGAGAGGATGTGGACATGAATGCAATAAACAGAATGAGGCCTGTGCATCCGGGTGAGATTCTGCGAGAGGAACTGGATGAACTGGGAATCTCGGCCAAAGCGCTTTCCAAGGCATTGGGAGTCCCCGTGAACCGGGTGACGATGATTCTCAATGGGCAACGAGGCGTGACCGCCGACACGGCCTTGCGTTTGGCACGATACTTCGGCTCCTCGCCACAGGTCTGGCTGAATTTACAAAAAACCTGGGAGCTTCGCTGCGCTGAAATTGAAGCGGGCCATGCAATAGACAAGTGCGTAATACCACGACAGTCGATGGCGTAGCGTGACCGCGCAAATGAAGGAAATCTGACGCCTGTCCCTGATTTTCAACCACTCAGGTTGCTCGGGATGAATACCGCGTGGACCGCGCTGTGTCCAGCCAATTCAAGGTCGCCCGATCAACTGGGTACACGACATCGTGGATGTATGGTGGACAATCGCTTCTATTTTATCGTTCTGACCCGGATGCAGATCCACCTCGATTTCATCGATAATGACGATGCCACCATGCCCTTGTCTACAACGACTTTATATGAAGCACAAAACCAAGTTCTAGCTGCAGAGAGGTTGCTGTTATGTTAACCGCTGTTGTCCATCGAGCACTAACTGGGACACTGTTGTATCCAACGGGATTTCCAGATTGTTGAACGCTCTCGGTTTAAATTGCGGTTCTTTTGATGATGCCAGAATTAAGTACAGGCCAACTGGCTTACCCTTGAATATCGCCTTAATGTACTTTATAGCCTTTCCAGAGTCCCAGACAAAGCTTCGCTGGAAGTCTGTTATGGCCACTTTGCCTGCCCATGCTGCTTCTACCCAGTCGCTCACCGACTTACGGTTGTAGAGTACGTCTTCGTATTGCGTCATATCCTTTCCTTTTTTCTGAACTTAAGCTTGGTGGGACAATTGACATCCACATTCCTTAACCTGGAGCAACAGTCTCAACAACATCCCACATTATGGTCTGTACATCCTCCAGAGGTACAATACTCAGCTCATAGGACGCCTGGATTGAGCTCACGGAACGACATAAATGCTTTAGCTCATCTGCCTTCCTCAGAGGCGAATCAGGATTGTCATCCAGCACCTTGGCAAGGGTTTGAATCAGAATATTACGCACTGCCACAGAGCCAAAGACAGAGTTTCTCGATACAACGAACGTCACCAATTCCTCCCAATACTGCTGGTTCTCGGGATGTACCACGGTCCTAAATGCACGCTCCTGACCCTCGTCATTTGCTACATCTGCAACTAACCGTTCCCGCCACCAAGCCCGCGCAAGCGGGCAGTTCACGTACACTGATCGGTTCCCACGTGCTTCAGGAAGACCACCGAGCCGCCGGAGCACCGTTCGAACGCATTTGTCCATCTGCGATGTTGACTTCTCACCGGTTGCACTCAATGCTGCATCAATGCGCCGTGCACCGCACACGTGCCCCCCGCCATTGGCAACTAAGAATGACGACTCAATCCGTTTTTCTTCAATGTGGCGGCAGGTTACACGTGCCCAAAATGACGTTCGGCATGCAACTCTGGGTGTTAATTTGTTCCATAATTTGAACAGACGTTGTTCAGTATCCGATGGAGGGTTTCCGAACTCAGCTTCCGACATCCTGTCTGCTAGTGGCTCGAGTTCCTCTCCTTCCTGCACCGCCACTGCATCATTCATGTAGGCTAGGAACGAATCGCTATTACGAACTGCTGTAAGGAATTCACGCTGTTCTGTAGAGCCCTTGGCCGATTTCCGTATCAGTGATCGGCGCAGTTTGGCGTATCCAGCATCGTCGAACTCAGCGTACACGGGCTGTTTAGTCCTCTTTGATTGAGTCCGGTGATTCACTCACTCGGTGGGGGTAAAGCCTTGTCGCAGCCAATTCTGGTGAAAAGTCTTCCTCCGACCAATGTGGCAAGCCATGTTCCTTCAAAATATCTGCTATTGCCTTAAGACCGCGATAGGACTGCCACCCACCTTCGTCCTCCTCATCTTCTGCATAATCTGCTTTGAGTACGCCGAAGCATGCGCTCACGATGTGAGTCACGATGTGTCCACGGCGTAAATCTTCCGAGTCGTACTTCAGAAACTGGTGAAGATCAGGTGCAAGATAAGTGCGAAACCTAAATCCCTCCCGATCCTCAGCCTCGACGCGAAATTCGCCATCTGATAACGCTGGCTCCCGTTGAAAGAGCAGCATGTTTAACACTGAAGACCGCATAAATACGACATCGCTCAAGGCAAGCCGCATGCCTTTCTCGAAAGCTACAGTTCGACCACTCCAGAGTTCATGGACACCATCCCTCGTCCCGTCCAGTTTACGCGTAAACGGTTTTGTCACGACTATCATTGGTGTGAACATAGGCGGCTCCCCGAGGTCTGCACTTTCCCAGGAAATTACTTGCATATCCGATTCCGAAACATGACTGACCCGATAAGAAGAGCTCGGGGAAGCCACAGTACATACGAACTGCGCAAGGCCTTCTGCAATCACGTCGTTGATCAATTGTGCGCGTTCAATGCGGTGTCGTATGGTAAAGGAATTCGTGTCGCCACTCCCTTCAAACCCAACCACGTACCGCCCCTCTGGAAACGACGTATTGCCAGACTCCAGTACCGGAAACGCATGTCCCCGGACGGCGGTGTTTAGCGATTTCGCTTCCGTAATCACTTCATCCATTGGAAACCATCCCTTCGTCAATATTCCTGCTATTTTTCTATGAGGCTTGTCTGCTGCTCAATATTTCTACTCTCAGTGCAGGCTCTCTCCCAGACCGGAGCCGCATAATCTCAGCGGGTACTGAATAATCAGTTTCCACTTCAATACTCGTATTCGCTGAAAGGCATCCCAACTTTGCACCGACTACCCCATCACCGTTTCTCACTAACTCCTTGTCGGCCACAGGACGCCCATCCACCTTTACGTTTGACAGCAGTACTACTGCTGCCTGCAAACGTGTTTGACGGTCGCAGGTCGCATCCACGTTCTCGTCAACATACATTCGTATTTCTGCATTCTCGAACTTCTCTGCACACTCCACATGAATCATGCGCCTGCCATCACCTGTCGGCACCGATGCGATTCGAAATATTGGCTCCATCACAATCTGTCTGCCACGTTTCTTCTGGCTGTTCCCACCACCTTGCCCAGTCCCGCCTGGAATTCGCTTTCCAGTTTTTCGCCTTACCAATGTAGAGCGTCGTGTGGTTCCTACCTTCCCCCAAAATGATGGCTGGCGACCACCTTGTCCTTGTCCTTCGATGTCCTCAAACTGGAACGCCAAAATGCCACGGGGGCTGTACACATCCTCTGTCGATACCGGCACAATTTCAGCAATTTTTTCCCGGATCTCGAGTAATGCACCCCGCAGCAATTTCCGCCTAGCCGGTTCCATCTGTCTCAGCCCTAGCTTGTCATGAAGAGGAGTTTCAGCGTCCTGAATCAGTGAAAAGAATTTGTCCTCCTGGTCTGAGCTGAGCAATATCAGTGCTTGGAACGGTTGTCGATCAGCAAAGGCATTCTGAAACATTGGCAGTTCATCCGTAATCCACATCCCGTTCCTACAAAGCCCTACACTCCGCCGACCCGTCTCCCTTCTCAGGATTCGCACGTTCACGACTCCCTGCGTTGTTTCAATCTCGTGTGATTCTCCATCTACAAGTGTTTCGTATGCCTCGTTAGCTTTCCGTCCTGATAGAAATGCACCTGTCCGGCCTGTACGCCGTTCCTCTCTATAGGGAGCCAGCGCCTCCCGTAACGTACTTGAATTCAGCTCGCCACTTTCCTTTGGGTCTACCACTTCAACCACCAGTCGTCCCTCGTGAATTGCTTGGAAAAAATTAAAACTTGCTGCCCTGAAAACTGCTTCACGCAACGACTGTTTATGCTCGAAATTATTAAATGCGGGGATAATCACTGCGGCACCATGTCCGTGTGCAGTTTGTATCCGTTGGATTGCTGACAGAATAAATGGAGGGATGGCATCATCGTGTGCCAAGGTGAACGGCACATCATCCGAGCTTGGTTTGAATGACACTAGATACACACCTCGTCCTGATCGGCTCCGCCAGTCATCTTTGACTCGGTGTGATGCCAACACTGCCTGCCCTGCGCCGCAGCTCCGACCATCTGCTGTGAGCCCGCCATACATTACATATCGTAGGTTCGATGCCGGAACAACCACGGAATGTCCATTACCGAATGTTCCGGAAGCATTGCCACTTTTGGCGCTGACTCCGTCGCTTAGGAGCGCAGACATTCGCTTTGAATCCAGTCCTACCCCGTTGTCTATCACCAACAAGAGATCATGCGACTGCTTCCGCAACGTCCGTTGGAGCCGTTTAACCACGGAGCGTGCGCTACCAGAGGGCGTTTGCTCTTCTACAGCCTGCCGAAAAGCTTCGCGGTAGCTGTCTATACCCGGGATTTCTTCCAGCGCGCACGTGTCTCGCTCAAACCGTACGCGTGCGCATGCTTCCCCAGCCTCGATCAGTGCGGCATCTAATGAATTCTGTATGAGCTCTCGTACCACTGCAGCTGGCCGTAGATCCGAGAACGCGGCGATCCCTGCCGGTGTAAACCCCATTCGGTCAGTGCTGTGACCAAACTGGAGGTCAGGCATTGGTTTTTTCCTAGTGACGCTGCAACCAACTGTTGAAGTCGTACCTGTTGGATCCAAGAGTCGCATTACTAACTCTCCTCGCCGCCCCTTAGATATTATTCCAAGACGGCCACATAACCGCTTCACGTCTTTCTCGGATAAAAATTCCAATAGCGCCTCGGCTGAAGCGCGTCGCGATTTGCCAAGTCCAGTCTGAAGCGCTTGTTTCTCCTTGTAGTTTTCTACAGGCACGTCAAGCTGCTTTGCAGCCTTGCGCAATTGCTTACTTTTCATCTCCTTGATGATGGCTTGCTTTAGCCTCATCGTCTCTGCTCCTTCACGCTGTCATTCCAACAGCACGATCAAATGCACCTAAAGCAGTCTTGATGTCAGCTTCAGTTGTAAACCGACCAAGCCCCATACGCACCCCGGTTAAAGCCTCATCACGGCTGCGTCCTAGTGCCGCCAGCACATGCGATATTACTGCAGTTCCGGATGAACACGCAGCACCTGTTGATATCGCAATCTCATTTTCGACCATTGACACAAGCTTGTCTCCAGAAATTCCGCGGAACCCGAAGCTCATTGTCCCAGGTGCCCTTTCTTTTTCGGAACCGAAATAATAAACATCCGTTTTTATCGACTCAATTCCACAACGCAGCTTCGCCCCCAGTTCTGTCATACGCTGTGCATCGGCTGACTGTTCTATCGAGGCCAAAGCCGCCGCCTCACCAAATCCACATACTAGAGCCGTCGGTATAGTTCCGGGCCGCAAACCGCGCTCTTGATCACCTCCTGTCAACACGGGCTTCAGAAACGTGTCCTCAGCTAAATAGAGTGCACCAATCCCCTTCGGTCCGTAGAGCTTATGTGATGATATCGATAGTAAGTCAATGTCACAGGCTTCGACGTCTATTGCGATTCTGGCAGGTGCTTGTGTCGCATCTGTATGAAAAAGTACTCCATTTCGGTGGCAAATAGAGGCGACCTCGGCAAGTGGTTGGATTACACCGATTTCGTTGTTCACAGCCATGACTGACACAATTAGTGTTTCATCGTCGACCGAGTCTTCTAGCCTACTAATGTCAACTAGTCCATCTGTACCGACAGGCAGGATGGTCGTTTTAAAGCCTTGACGGCCTAGGTCCTCAACGGTCTTGAGAACCGCTGCATGTTCCGTAGCAAGTGTAACGATATGCCGCCGGCCTGGAGGGGCCGCTCTGGCCGCACCTCGCAATGCGAGGTTGCAGGACTCTGTAGCCCCAGATGTGAATATGATTCGATTCGTGTACGCCCCCACGAGTTCGGCTACCTGGCCCCTCGCTGTGTCTACAGCATCGGCCGCTGCACGTCCGTACTCATGCTGACGCCCATGTGGGTTTCCAAACGTGTCGAACGCCTCGACCATTGCCGCCACCACTCTCGGGTCAACCGGAGTCGTAGCTAGACAATCTAGATAGACAGGCTGAACCGCCACGAGCTAGTCAGTGCAGTCACAGGGCAGCAGGCTGTTGTCAAATTGTGCCAACTCCGACTCTTCAGCCTCTGCAAGCGTCTGGTAGGTGAAGCGGCTTCCAGCGCCAAAAAATCCTAGGAAATCGTGCTCTAGGTCAGACTGAATCACCCGATTTTCGGCCACGAGGTCACGCCCGTATTCCTCCTCCATGCGTTGCCACCATGTTACATCGCATGGCGTCCCGTCGAGCGTGCCATATTCAGGTGAGTCACCTCGATGCTTCGCGGCTGCCATTTCATGTTGTACCTTGCGAAGTGTGGCACCGCCTTTTAAGAAACAGTACACACAGTTTGAAAGGCCACTGTCTGGAGCAAGTGCCAAATCCCACTCTTGACGAGCCCAGAAAGCATTGACATCTACCGCTGCAACATGCATGTCCACGAGGGGCATGTATACATGCTCGCCTTCATACCCAGAAACCTCTGGCCCATTGTTGCGTTCCTTTACCCGACCGACTCTTGCTGGCTCATCGGCGCGCAGGCCCACAAGTGCGACATACTCGACCCCGCCCTTACCGAACACTGCCGAGTCACCATGTATTTTATTCTTTAACCAGGCATTGCTAAACATTTCCCACCCACTGGAGAAATCCTTGTATTGCTGTTCCGCCCGGATGTAGGGTCGGTCCCAGCTGAACTGTTTCTTGGCAATATAGATTTCTTCAGGTACCTCGCCCCCGTTTCGACGATGGCGTGCATACATTGCCTTTCCGTCGATACGAGGCGTTGATCCAAAGTGGCCAAGTCGGGGTATCGATTCTTTGCAAGCCAACCAGTCTTGCAAGAATAAACGAGTTGAGCCAAGTTTCATGTTGGTCGTGCAGATACGTCGAAACTGATTAGGCACAAAACCTGTCCAGGACATTACCTCTTCAAACACCTCACCTCGCCAATGGAATCCGTCCGGGTTTTCTTCCGACCTCGGCTTGTCATTCACAAGGCGATAGCTATGAAGCCGCGTCCACTCTCCCTTGCGGGCATCTTCGTATGTTTGAAATTCAACAAGGAAGAAAGGAATTCCGTGCTGCTCCGTCGCTGCTTTACATTTCCTTACGAAGTCGTACGTATGAGGATGCTCGCTCGACGTGTTGTTAAAAACTACAACATCCCCCCGTTTCTGTTTCAGGATGTTATTTGCGAGCAGTGTCAGCAGGAGCATGCCGCTAGACCGTCCGCCTGAGAACTTGACGACATGCGGTAATTCCGCATGGTGTTTGTCAAGGTAGTGGAATTGATACTCCTGATAAGGATCGTGAGTCTGAGGGGTCTGTCGAATTCGTTTTGACACTACAAGTTTTGGCGCATCACTGATCACGGAACGCGACGCCTTCCTCTTCGTCCTTGCTCTCGATTGAGAGGTAGAGATTACTGTCACTGAAGTCACTCCGTCATTCTAATGTCTGTCCTGGTAACAGTCTACCAAGGGTAATAGTCGGTAATGTATCCGTCTGAAATCTTCTATTCTTGAATATTCTGTTTTCCTTGGACTTTTAGTAGCTTCTAACTATTGCACATCTGGAGCCTAATGACCCTCGCCATCGAATTTGTCGGTCCATCTCAGCCTTTACACGGGGTAAATGACAAGACTTTACTTACAGTGTCTTGAAATCAATTAAATGTAGTGTCCTATCATGAAACGTAGTAACTACATTTCTGTGCGGACGAACCATGGGACTATATATACTTTCGACAGTGTCAAATTCCCTATCTGATGAGAATAGTTCCGAATGTTTTGCGATCGTAGGCCGGGACTACCATGTCTTTGAGCACCACGACAATGTACTTGTCATCACCTCCAGGATTTACTTGGCCAAATGAATATTCGAGAGGCAACAGAAAAGGACTTCGATGAAATATGGCCGATCTTTCATGAGGTCGTCTCGGCGGGTGACACGTATGCCTATCCACAAGATACATCCAAAGAAGATGCACTAAAGATTTGGATTCATGCGCCGAGAAAAACCTTTGTTATTGAAGATGACCAAAAGGTTCTTGGCACCTATTACATCAAGACCAATCAATCAGGCCCTGGCAATCATGTCTGTAACTGTGGATACATGGTGTCATCCGATGCAAGAGGCAAGGGCCTGGCCACCACCATGTGTGAACATTCGCAGAAGGTTGCCGTTGCGCTCGGTTACAAGGCCATGCAATTTAACTTTGTGGCATCGACAAACGAAGGTGCAGTCAGGCTGTGGACCACGCTTGGATTTGAAGTAGTTGGGAGATTGCCCAAAGCCTTCAACCATCCAGGCCAAGGCTATGTGGATGCACTTGTGATGTTCAAGTGGCTCGAATGAACACATAGGCGTCTTGCGCAAACCGGAAAATGCCTGGGACAACCTCAGACCACCATGCCCTAAGTGCTCAGGACTGGCTATCCCCACTCCCTGTATCTTAGTTACCTAAACAAGATTTTGTGAAGATGCCGAACCATTCTGCGTATTGTCGCAAACTCCTGTTGCCACCCCCTTGCATCTCTCTTATAAATTCTTCTGTTATGTCTGGCTGCTTGAACAGTTCATTTTCCAGAAGATTTATTGACTCTTGTGATGCAATTGCAGCAACGTCCTCACCCAGCTTCATGGCACTGGCATTGAGTACGTTCGACTCTTGAGCCTCCATATAGCCTTTCTTATACAGTGCATCTGAGATTTCCGGAATCTTGCGGTAGTTCTGGATCAAGTGACGAAAATCTGTGGCGTCTTTGGGCCTCAATTCGACCTCCCTATCAAGCCACGAAACCAGCTTGAGCAGGGCAAATCCTTCAGGGGATACCACAGGAATAATAATATCCGGCGCTTCACTGATCTGGACTTCCAATGCATGTTCGAATGCTTCTGCGAATCCATGCACATTCATCACGATGTCCCCTCTGGGCGGCCAACTGATGCGATTGTTTTGGTCCGCTATGTTGCCAAAAGGGATAATGTCAATTTCCCGGGGTACGCCATCTTTGTCTTCGCGGGTCAGCCGGTGAATTATGCGTTCATCCGGTGCATAACCAACTTCCATCAGGCTCTTCTTCAACGCATTGAATTCATCCCAGCGCGCCACATTAATACCAAAATCCAGATCTAACGTGACACGCTCAACATCGGCGTCAAAGCCATACACCAACACTAAATCCCTGACCATTGCCCCAATAACCAAGATATCAATGTTCAAATCTTCGGCATGTGTCTGGATGTCGGCATACAACGCAACCAGCTCTGCAGAGAGCCTGCCAACAATATTAACGGAGGTATTTTTCACGGAGTCGATTCGCTGTATCCAGATTGCGAGTGTCGCCGGTATCGATCAGGTCAGCATAGGCAATGAGGGGATGCACTAGACCTGCCTGTTTTGTACCGCCTTCATTTTTTGTCTCTTTCCAAAATGGCTCGATCAGGTCTACTCGTACATCTTGTCTTTCATGGGCCTCTGCTTTTCTTAGTCGAGCAGCCTGCAGGAAATTTTTCAGGTTGATCTTATGGACATATACTTCCCCGTGTACGGGTTTCAGGTAGTGGGTGTATTTCGCGGCAGCAATCTCTCCGCCCCACAGCACATCAAAATTCTCAGGATCGATCGTTTTCCACCAGTCAGGGTTGTCAGTAGTGAATGTTCCTATTCTGTATTTTTCCTTGAGCTTGTAGGGGTATGCCTCTGCCCATCGATTTAGCAGTTGATCAAAGTCGGCCAGGACTCGCTGTTTTTTATTGATCCCCTCTAGCAGAAAGCCCTGGGCGATCAGATCCCGGATGACCCCGCCTACGGTCCCCAAGGCGACCACTGCCTGGTCCGCTATTTCCCGGTAGGGCGCGTGGATGAGTTCCTTATCCCTGAGAAACGCAAAGACGACTTTCATACCGGTGGGCTGAAAGGCTTTGCCGGTTTTAGTGCTTTCTCTTGCAGCAACCGCTTGCTGGGGCTTGTTGCCCTTGGTATAGATGAAAACTGGCGGTTGATTGATATATGCATTGCCTGTGGTATCGAGAAACTGGATATCAGCTGCCTTTAATTGCTCCCCCCTATTAGGGTTGATGTAGTCAGCAACAAACAGGCCTCGACCCGGTTCCGCAAGATTCCTGATCTGATGAATGATGGCCCCGAGATTGGCTTGCGCCGCCCATTTTTTGATTTCTGCCATCAGCCTGGTTCCACCACCGGGCATCTGGATGATTGCGTCTATGTACTTGTCACCCTTCTTCACTTCATATCCAACAACTTCCAGGCACAGACCGGCCTCGCGGTGAAGGGCTTCGATCGCGGCCTCAAGGATGTCCAATTCTGTTACCAGTCTGTTCATGGAATTGACTGTCTGCACTGTGCACCAAAATACTTTGGTGTATATTATAAATATAAGTTCATAATTAATGAACAAATTATTTTATTGAACCATATGGGCATCAATGCTCACGAATTGCGAGTGATTTTGCAAGCAGGGGGATGTGCAAATTTCAACCAGAACCCGACGGATGACCAGGTCCTGTTCATCTAGAAATCCTGTACCCAGGGCACCTGAGACCGCCACTGAGTAATGTATTCGCCCGGAATCACAGCTCTGCTTCAATCTTGGTGTTGACAAAAACCTTCCAGTTGGCATCGCGTTGAGACTTTTTACCACTGAACCCAGGGAGAAGCGGAACCGTTTGGCGCGCCTTGGTCTTGACATAGTCTCGAAGGGAATTGACCTGATCGTAGGCTCCAGCAAGCTCAAGCAGGTATCCGAGTCTTTGTGCCCATGGGATGGGAGCGTTGCGTGCAGCGACCACCAATCTCTGGGGGTCAATCTGATCCGCAAGTTCGTGCAGCACCATCGCGACATGGCCGAGTCCTCCAACACGGCGACAGTAGCCTACAAGATCAAGAGCCGTCGCCTCCGGTGTTGAGACTCGGACCCAACCCCGCGGCGTGTTGATATCTTGGTAGGGGACAAGCTGCAGGTGCTTTCGGACAAGGAACCCAACGCGCACCTGCCTGCAGGAGATGGGTCGGCGTGCTCTCTCAAGGAGTACCTGGAATTCCTGTGGCCTGTGATGGGCTGCGCCATGATACTGTGCCGCTGACAGGAGTCCTGTGTAGTACGGCTGGTTGAGCCGCTTCATCAGTGCCGGGATGAACTGATCTGCAGGCAAGCACCCCAAAGAGCGGTATTCCGGTGGGACGATCACATAGAAGCCCCGAGCAGGTTGTGCAATCACATTTTGCCGGGTGAGCCGATTGAGGGCGAGTTTGGCCGCATTTGCAGACACACCTAGCATCTCACGCGCCTCACCGGAGTGGAAGTGATAGCGACCTGAGGCTGTCAGGTCACTGACATAGTCCTTGGCATGTAATCGGTGTGGAATATAATTCATACGCATAAAGTATTATTAATTGATACTTTACGCAATTATTAAATATATATTCAGGACAAAGGCAATAGTTTTGAACCCAGGGAATTGCCCTCTTGGCAATTTTTAAGTAGTAATCACTATGACGATCCAGAGCCTCTGACTATGCCCGCAAGGGAGTCACCCTCTGTCGCCAGTGCTTCGGAGTTTGGTCAAGCACGTCAACCTACGCCCCTAGTCTTTGGTCAATCCCATTAAACTGGCCTTTCCAACATTGTGCTGAGACTTGGCCCTGTGAGCCCTTTAAAGGTCCGGGACAGCACCGTACGCGCCGGCACGGTACTTGGCATACAGATTGTCATCCCGACGAATTCCCTTCATGTCGCCTAGTCGCCAAGCCTCGCTGTTGCCATCGGAGTCTTTTTCGACTAGCAGGACCTGGTCCTTTTGTAATTCATTGAGAATCTCATGTGCATGGCAAGTAAAGATGATCTGGGCATTATGAGGATTGCGATCGCGGTCAATGAACAAATCGAGTATCGCCGAGATCACATCCGGATGCAGGTCCGCCTCCATCTCATCGATGATGACGACACCACCATGCTCCAGGGCGGGCAGGATTCTTCCCAGCAGGACATATGCTGCCTGGGTACCATTAGATTCGTGCCAGAGTGGCAGCATACTCTTCTGTTTACCCTTTTGATGTACACCTAAGGGAATTATGGCTTCCTCACTCTTGTCAGGTTCTTTCGCAATAATCTTGCGCGACTCAATAATGATTTTAGCTAGCCCCAAGTCCAGACTGCTTAAAATGTCGGACATTTGCGCACGCAACGCAGGCCGGTTATTGAAGAGGTCAGTTGCTCCAAACACATTGTGGGCATCGAGATGACTCCGACCGATGTAAGAAAAATTCGCGTAAAAGCATGAAAAGTAACTAACCAGCTCCCGTGCACATGGAACGTTGTACTGGGCTGCAGTCGCAATCAACGATGCATTCGGGCGGACTTTTTCAGCCTCTTTGGCCGCGAAACCGAATTTTTGTTGACGGATGTTGTACGCAGAGTACGACTTGGACCAGTCACGATGGAAAATAAAACTGAAAAACTTACTGGTCTTGAGATACAAGGATTCATGCACCACCCGCTCCGGGGTAGTCTCTAGGCAATAACGGTAATGCTGTCCCTTGTGCTCGAATTCCATTTCAAACTCGCTACGGGTCGAGTCAGAGAAGAAGTGTGGTTGTAGCGGAATTTCCTCTTCCGGTTTACTGGTAGTGAATGAATCCGCAATGAACCACCCCAAGAAAGACAGCGGCTTCAGTACATTGGTCTTGCCAGAAGCATTGGGCCCGATGACCGCCAGAATTTTGGATAGACGTGCACCCCCTGGGCTCTGGAATACCAGATCCGAAGCTGGTACCTGGCGATTGAGTTCAAAAGAAACCTCTGTTTTCTCAGCAAACGAGAAAAAGTTCTTGAATCGGTATTTATGCAGCATGACTCTACCTGAATACCCTATATAAGCCTATAATTAACAATATTATGTTAATTATAGGCTTATATAGTATAGAATCAAGTCTTGTCTGCGATCCTCCGCATCTCCATCATGCGCCTTACCGTCGGGGGACTTAGACCACCATGCCCTTGAAGACCACGACGCCACAGATGGTGGCATCGGAATCGACCTCGATAATGCGCTCCGGCCAGGCCGGGTTCAGCGCTCTTAGATACTTGCGTTCGCCCTCGACAACCAGCTGCTTGAAGGTCGTCTCGTTGGTGGCATTGAGCAGCACGACCACGTACTTGCCGTGGCTCGCCACCACCTCGGGGTCGACGAAGACGAGGTCGCCCTCGTGGAAGTCGGGCTCCATGCTGATGCCGCTGACCCGCAGCACGAAGGTGCGGCTGGAACTGCGCACCGGGCAGGGCAGCAGTTCGGTGTCGTAGTCCGGCACGAATTCCTGGCACGTCTCGCGCCAGGCGCCGGCCTGCACCCAGGAGATCAACGGGCACAGGGTGTGAATGCCGCCCTCCCCGTAGAATTGCGCACCGCTGCCGAACTCGCGCGGCACCGGGCTGTGGCGCTCGTCCATCCAGCCCTCGGGCTTGCCCATGCCGGCCTCCAGCATGCCGGCTACCTCATCACCGATACGCCGCGGGGTGCCGCTGGGGGTGCGTGTCTGGTGGCGCACCTGGCTGAGGTAGGACTTGTTGGTACCGGCCGCTTTGGCCAGCTCGGCCACCGAACCCGCCTCACGGATCAGGCGCTCGAGGTTTTGCAGGCGGATCTGGTCCTGTTTGCGTGTCATGGCAGCAAGTATAGCATGAAATTATCTGACTGATAATAATACCTTGCCTGATAGTTATCATTCTGATAACTTAAAGACATGAAAGCCATCCAGCAGGGCGTATTGCCTGTCGCTCCCGGGGACCCGTGGGTCCCGGTGGAGGGTCCGCAGCCGATGCTGGTGGAGGTCGGGCGCATCAAGTGCTACGAGCGCAACCCGAGACGCCTTGAAAACCCCGAATACGACCGCATCAAGGCCTCCATCCGTATCCGCGGCATGGATCGCCCGCTGTCTATCACGCACCGCCCGCGCGAGCCGGACTACGTCGTGCAGGCTGGCGGCAATACCCGCCTTCGCATCCTCAAGGAACTGCATGCGCAAACGGGCGAGGCACGATTCTCCCGGGTGTATTGCCTGCTGCAGCCCTGGACCTGCGAATCCGACGTGCTGCTGGCCCACCTGCGGGAGAACGAATTGCGTGGCAACCTTCCCTTCATCGACAAGGCGCAGGCCGTGATGGTGGCCCGTGACCTGCTCACCGAGGAACGCGGCAGGCGCCTGACCCAGCGCGAACTCGAGGTCGAGCTGCGCGCCGGCGGATACAGCATCACGCACGGGCGCATCTCGTTGATGCAGTACGCGGTCACCACGCTCCTGCCGCGCATTCCCGAGGCACTGGGGGGCGGACTGGGCAAGCTGCAGGTGGCCCGCATCCGGGCACTCGAGCGCACAGCCTCCAGGCTCTGGCAGCAGTACTGCCCCGAGTGCAAGGCGGCGTTCGGGGAACTGTTCGCTGCCCTGTGCCAGCGCTACGACGGGCCGGACTGGGACCTGGGCGTGTTGCAGGCGGCAGTGGAGGCCGAGATCGCACAAGAAGCCGATCTCGACCTGCATACCGTTCGAACCGCACTCGATGCCGGACTCGAGGGCCGCATCGTGAGCTTCCCGAAACCCGAACCCGAACTCCGGACACAGGCCCCTGCAACCCCGATCACAGGTGGCGTGCGCAGCCGCGAGCAGGGGCGGGTGCACGAGCCAGTTCCGGACACCCCGGATAGTACCTTGACGGATTCCCATGACCTGCCCTATGCCCTGGCCGAGGTAGCCGCAAGGGAGGGCCCGCAGGGCCCCGACCTTGCCGTCTTGCGCGAGCGTGCCTTCTCACTGGCCGAGGGTCTTGCGAGCCGGTTTGGAATGGGTCACCTGGTGCGACCGCTGCCAGACCTGGGCTGCGGCTTCGTGCTCGACGGCCTGCCGGATACCGGTACCGGGCAATCCCCGCAGGCCGCGCTGTGTACGCGCATGCTCTGGTGGCAGCTGGCGGCCTGCTCGGAACTCACCTGCGCACCACCCGCCGCGCTTGCGCGCACGCTCCCCAAAGGCTCGAGGCTTCGCCACGCCATCCGGACCCGGGATATCGCCTGGCTCAAGGCGCAGGTGGAGGTTGCGGACCCCGCACAGGCGATTGCCTGTCTGTGGCGCAGCCTGCATGAGCAGGACTGGAATGACCTGGTCCGCCTGATGGATACCTACCGGCGCCTGCATCTTCGTGCACAGGCCCACGGCGAGGGCCTGTGGTCCAAGGCGCCATGAGGACGACCAAGGAAGCCGAGCTGATCACGGCAGTGCTCATGTACGCCGTTCGCTGCCTGGCCGAAGGCGACCTTGCCGCCCTGCGCGCCATGAAGTTCGGTGCACGCGAGATCGAGGCGCTGCGCGAGATGAGCCTCGCGGACTTCTACCGCATCGAGGCCCTGCGTGCGCACTGCCTTGAGATTTACCTGAACCGGCAGGTGTACTGGCCGATGGTCGACTACCTGCGCAAGCAGCGCGAATCCGAGGAAGTGATGCAGTCGCTGATTGCAGCCGATGCGCCACGCGAGATGCTGCAGGTGCTGTTCGGCCTGAACTCGCGCGAGTACAGCAGGCTGCGCCGAAGCCTGTCGGTGGCCCCCGTCATCGGGCGACCGGCCGAGCCGGATGACCGCAGTTCGAACACGCTGTGGCGCATCTGGTCCAAGCGCACCGACGTGGACGAATCGGGGTTGCTGGCGCCCAGGGCCTACCTTGAAATCCATGCGAAGACCGGCCTGTCCATGCGCGCCATCTGGCACCTGACGCGGCGCTGGGTGCAGTACGGTCACCTGACCGAGACGCTCGAGCCGCCGGCCCCCGAAGCCCCGGTCAAGCCCGCGCCCGAGCCTGCCGCGAACGGTCAAACAGGCACTTAGGCGCATCTCCTCACCCTGCATGGTTGGTCCCCTGGGGACCAGGCCTCTTGCCGGGGGTGAACGGCGACACCGCGTGCATCGTTTTCACCTTGTCTGCCGGCCCCCGACAGGCGTACATAGCCCCTTGCATCACCCCAACCCGAAGGAGTCCGGCCATGAGCATTGAGGATATCGAACCCGCACAGGACACCCTGCCTGCCCTGCAAAAGACCCCCTCGCGACCGGGTGTGTTGCGTGCAGAGGTCTGGCTTACGGTCCATACCCGCCAGGCGCAGCTTCTGATTCACGGGCGCAAAGGCACGCGACTCAAGCCGGCCATCGTCGGGCTGCTCGGGTTTGCCGAGCGCCTGCGCGTCATCTGGGACGGTGCGCGTGCCGACGACCCGTGGGCGGACTGGTGGCTGATCAAGGTCTGTGATGCCATCGAGGCGACCCGGGCCCGCATCGTTGCACACATGCACGAGCTGGACTGCCTGCTGGCGGTGCCGGGTACCGGTATGGAGGTCGCCCTGGTGGAGTCGCAAAGACCCGCGCGCACGCGCCTGCAGTTCGCCAATCCCTATGCCTACCAGGGTGCGCAATTGCTGTCGCAATACGATGCCCTGGCATGCCGGGTGCTGACCGCCAACCGCATCGGCCTGCTCGACAATGCCACGCGCAACGATGTGCTCACCGACTGCGCGCGCAAATTGCGTGCAATCTACATGATCCCGCGAAGCTACCGCTTCACGGGTGTCGACCGCAGCGCCCTGCTGGCTGGCAAGGGCACGATCCGCACCGCCTGCTGGACCATGGGGGAGGTGCCGGATGCGGTGCTGCATGGCGAGCGCCTGCCGGCCCTGGCGCCGCGAAAGTCCGGCGCGCCTGCGAACACTGCAACGATTTGATCCGTCTCCACTGCGGTATATCAGTGGTCCTTGAGGCACCTCCGGACCGTGCAACAGGTGCACAGCGGCGCACGCCGCCGGTCCATCTTGAAACAGGCGAAGGTTGTCTTCGCCTGAAAACCCTGCCGGGCAAGCGTCCCGACAGGGTACTTGTCCGGCTCCATTCCAATAAAGGAGTAAACAAAATGTCAAATGACGAAAAGACCAAGTATTTCGATCTTCACACCACCGGTATCGGCTATCTGAGTCGTGTCCGGGAGGTGACCCCCGAGGAGGGTTCGCCCTTTATCGGCGTCACCATCGCAGCCCTGCGCGGCAGTGCAGGCAATGCCCAGTACACTCATTTCGAGTGTTCCGTGTCCGGCAGGAAGGCGCAGGCGACTGTGCGTGAACTGCAATCGGCCGTGGAGGGCAAGTTGAAGGTGCTCATCGGATTCACGCTCAGCAACCTGCACGCGGAATCCTTCACCTTCGCAAGCGGTGAGCAGGCCGGCCAGACCGGTATTCGCCTGAAGGCCCGACTGCTGCGTATCTCGTACGCCAAGGTCGACGGCCAGCCGTTCATGACGGAGTCGAAAGCCGCCGCGTAATCGACAACGGCCGGTCCCTGGTGGACCGGCCACCTTTCACCCAGCGAGGGAACGTCTCCTCGCGGGGCGGATCTTCGCGCATTTCGAGGAGATCCATGATGAACCACAAGCACGACCGGTTTTCCGGTCTGAAACTGTCGCAGCTGAGCGGGGACGAACGCTGTTCGCTCATGAAGCTTGCGATCCGATCGCTGGCGATGAAGCATCGCGCAGGACAAACCCTGGGCAGCCCGGACGAGACACGCAACTACCTGTGTCTGCGCCTGGCCGAATACCGCAACGAGGTGTTCGGTGCGCTGTTCCTGGACAACCTGTGCCGCATCATCACCATTCGCGAGCTGTTCCAGGGCACGGTCAACAGTGCCTCGGTACACCCGCGCGTGGTCGTACAGCAGGCGATGGAAGCGAATGCCGCAGCCATCGTGTTTTTTCACAACCACCCCTCCGGGGTGGCCGAACCGAGTCGCGCGGACGAGATGATCACCCGCCGGCTCAAGGAAGCGCTCGCACTCGTTGACGTGCGCGTGCTCGACCACTTCGTGGTCTCGGCCGGCGAGAGCGTCTCGTTTGCCGAACGCGGCCTGCTCTGAGCGCAGGCCATTTGAACCACCCGACCGGGCAGGCATCCCCTCCCGGTCGGGACGGGGTTGCGACCCGGTGTCATAGAAAAGGAGAGATACCATGTCCAACCCTTCAAACGACTGTGCACGCGTACCGTATTTCGGTGACGTCATCTTCACCTATACCCGGGCCCAGGCCCTGGCGGACGGGGTGTTGATGGATACGGGCGCACTGGCACACGAGGCAGGCTTCAGGCTGCCGGTGGCTCTCACCGCCGCGGTCTTTGCCGAGTGCGTGACCTGGAACGAGGCGGACAGCCTCGCCCAGGTTCACCAGGACGAGACCGGAAGGCTGTGGGATGTCCTGTTCATGGCTGCCCATGCGATCCGCTGTGAGGCGGGCACGGGCGCCAGCCAGGCGTTCCGGTTCCACCGCGTGCCCCGCGACGGGCATTCGGTCGAACCCGCGCCGGTCGACCTGAAACTGGTCATCGGTCCGGACGATGATGGCGACCCCGTGGTCACCGTGATGCGCTCCGATGAGGACTGAACTGCGCCGGGCGAAAGCCCGGCACCTTGTTCCCTGGCCACTTGGGTTAAAGTGGCACTTTTGTTTTTGTAAGGTGGCAGATGGGAATGTGTTAGCAACAAACTCTTCCTGAACCAGGCATCGCTCTTGCAAACGGGGAACGGTCCATAGATGTTCTCTACACATACGATTTTCAGACTTGCATCGCGTAACGTGACGCATTACAGTGGGACATGAGGATCAGGCACAAGGGACTGAAAGCACTGTTTGAGCGAGACGATGTCGCACGGTTGCCTGCCGGCGTGGTGCCACGACTTCGGCGCATTCTATTCAGGTTGCAAGAAGCGACACATCCGAATGATGCTGACGCACCTGGCTTTCGCTTGCATTCCCTTAAAGGGGACCGGGACGGCCAATGGAGTGTTCGCGTCTCTGGCAACTGGCGCGTGGTGTTCCGCTTCAAAGATGGCGAAGCCGTGGACGTGGACCTGATCGACTACCACTAAACCACATGAGATCTGATATGAGACTTGACACTAACGACACTTCAAAGGATCGCGTCGGTCCAATGCTGAACCCCCCACACCTGGGTGAACTGATCCGCGAGAACATAAGCGAGATGGGCTGGAGCGTGACCGAGACGGCGGCACAGCTTGGCTGCAGGCGTGGGACGCTGTCACGCCTGTTGAACGGCAAAGCAGGTGTGTCGGCGAACATGGCGTTGGCGCTGGAAGAAATTGGCTGGGGAACTGCCGATCATTGGATGCGGATGCAGGCAAGCTATGAGTTGGCGCTGGCACGTCGGAACAAGGTAGCAGGTAAGCAGAACGAGGCTACGTTACACACCTGAACTACGGTGTGATTCAATCAAAGGCCGCGCATACATCCGTGAGAGATGAAGTTTCGACAATTACCATTGTCCGTTCGATGCGTTGGATGGACGCAAATATTGGACTGCAAAATTTTCTTCGGATCAATACGGATCCGAAAAAGAAAAGCTGTACGTTAGACTGAAACTCAAGTTCAGGATGCAGATTGACTTCAGAGGTAATTCGTCCCTCGATAAGATCAATTTTCACGTCGTCCCCTTTAGAGCTATCTGCTAAAACCACTACAATCCCTGAATCGATTTACCGATGACACGCACAAGGTGTGCCGGTAGGCTCCGTGCCTGTCAGAGTTTAGTCCGTCGCCACTGCGGCAATACAGTGGCAAGAGGCGTACCGGATCTTGCAATGCGCCCAGGCATCGGCCGCAGGTCCACCTTCAAGCGACGGTGATACCACACCGCAATTCAAGGCCCGTACAGGGCAAGTCGAACAGCACGGGCTGGCTCGCATGCGCGAGGGTCCGCGCGCCTGTTACCAGGCATGTTCAGGCGAGGGCGTGGTGTCCCACGAGCCTATTGCATAACGCAGTCCCGGAAGGTCATGTTCCCCCGGGGTACTCAGAAGCACTAACTGAAATCATTACACCGTGAAACGACTGAACTACGAACTTAAGCAACTCTGCCGCCGCAATCGCGACGGCAGTTTTGCAACTCGGAATTTACGCGAACGTACACTGACCCTGGTCGCTAACGAGCTGCACCACCTGGGCTTTCATCACATGAATTCCCGTTCCCTCAGACCCAAACACGTTACCGCCCTGGTCCAGGCCTGGCAAAAGCGTGATCTGGCCTTGAATACGATCAAGGGCCGCATGGCTGCGCTGCGCTGGTGGGCCGAGAAAGTGGATCGTGCGAGCGTGGTGGCACGCTCCAACGATTTTTACGGTATCGGGCGCCGCACACACGTGAGCAACGAATCGAAGGCCTGCAATTTCTCAGACACCCAGTTGGCCGCGATCAACGATGCGCATGTGCGCATGAGCCTGGAACTGCAGCGGGCCTTTGGCCTGCGCCGCGAAGAATCACTCAAGTTTCAGCCGGCGTATGCCGATCGCGGTGACCACCTCCTGCTCAAGGGCAGCTGGACCAAGGGCGGCAAGCCCCGGGTGATTCCGATACGAAACGAGGGCCAGCGCGAACTGCTGGAGCGCGCCCGCCACCTTGCAGGGCATGGCTCGATGATCCCGCCCGCGCGCAGTTACCATGAGCAGTACGATCGCTACGGCTCCCAGACCGCCTATGTGGGGCTTTCCAGACTGCACGGGCTTCGCCACCGTTATGCCCAGCTACGCTACGAGGAGTTGACCGGATGGCCGTGCCCTGCCGCAGGCGGGCCGCTCTCCAGGACCTTGGGTCAGGAGCAAAAGGCGCTCGACCACCGTGCGCGCCTCATCATCAGCCGCGAGCTCGGACACGAGCGCAAAAGCATCACGGCCGTGTACTGCGGCCGATAAGCCACTCGGCCCGGAAACCATCGCACTTGGGGAATCGGTTTTCGCTTGGCCGTGCACATTGCCTGCGCCATGATCGCCTCCTCTTTCGAACGACCGGAAATACCTAAAGTCGAGCCCATTGATCATGCAACCCTGTTCCCCATCCTTGATCTGCCCCGCTGGCATCGCAGCGTGCCTGCTGGCAACACTACTCTCCTGTACTGCGCTGGGGGCAGGCGAGTTGCAGCTCGGGCGCTATTCCATCGCGGCGATGGCTCCACTACCTGCACAGGCTGAGCCCCTGTCCGCCACCGTCGAGGTGCGATTTCCGATGCCGGTTCGAACAGTCGGTGATGCCGTCCAACACCTCCTGGACGACAGCGGTTACCGGCTGGCCGGCACCCCCGGGTCCGCCGCACATATCCTCCTTGCCCAACCCTTGCCGGGCGTACACCGGGTGCTCGGGCCGCTGCGCCTGGACCAGGCCCTGCAGACCCTGGCAGGCCCGATCTTTGAACTGGTGCAGGATCCGCTGCACCGGCGCATCGCCTTCGAGCCGTGCACCGGGCAAGGCCGCTGACATGCTGGCGGACCTTGCACTGGCCCTGGCCCTGGTGATTGCAGGGATGAACCTCGCACCGGCAGGGCTTGCACCGCAACCCCAGGGGGACGAGGTCCACGCGGTCGTGCTCATGCGCGATTTCCGGGATGCAAACGTGGATGCCTACCGCACGTGCACAATGCGCAACACACACCCGGTCTACCGTGACCTGTCAAACATGCCGCTGATCCATCCGCCATCCTCGAAAGCCGTCCCGAATTCCGGTCATCACCCGTAAAGTCATGCGTGGGTGCCTACTGCTTGCACTTGCACTGAGCCTGCCTTCAGGTCTTGTGGCACAGGCGCCTGTGCGTATCGACACACCCACCGTGCTCACCCGTACCCTACCGATGCATGCACTCGAGCGCGAGCGTGCTCAAGCCTGGGGACTCGATGAGACCGAATGGCAGCGCTACCGCATGCTCATGCAGGGCCTGCGCTCAAGTATCAGCCCTGCGACCATCTCGCCGATCGAGGTGCTCGGTATCCATGCGCGCACCCCGCAAGAGAGAAGGCGTTTCGCCGAGCAATGGGCGCGGGCCATGCATGAGGACGTCGAGCGTATCCTCGCCTTCCAGCGGGCCTACCAGGCGGCGTACCGCAGGCTGTATCCGAACGAGGTGCTGATCGATCCCGAACGCCTCGCGCCGCTGGGACAAAAGCCCACGCCGTTAAAAGCCGGCGATCGCATTTTGTTTTTCACCCGCACCGACTGTGCGCCCTGCGATGCACTGCTTGAGCGCGTGCTCAAACACCGCCAGCGCGTGGCCGGCATCGATATTTATATCGCGGGCCTTGAGGCCGGCGATGATGCCGGGGTACGTGACTGGGCGCGGGCGCGATCGATCGAACCGGGGGATGTGCATGCACGGCACATTACCCTGAACCATGCCGGTGTCCGACTCGATGAGCTGACCGACGGGCAGGGCGCGGTCCCGTACCTGTTGCGCTCGCGAGGCGACACCCTGACACCGCTTCGTGCCTCCGCGCTTTGAAGACGGGTTCCCGAGCCTGCGCGCGCACCCTGCTTGCGGGTATCCTCGTATTCACCTCCCTGCATGCCGGTGCACCGCTGCCGGTCATCTTCGATAACGGGCAAACGCGCACCCTTGCGCCTTACCTTGAAACCCTTCAAAAAGAACCCGAAACCGCCCCACCCGAAACGCCTGCGACCCCGCCCCCCGGTGCCGGGGACCTGCGCACCCTTTTGCCCATCCGCTCCCCGGGGCTGACCCCTGGCAAGGTCGCTGCCCGTGCCCATGCACGCCCACTGCTTCGCCCGTTCTTTCTCATCGGCGCTGATGCCCGCTCAAGAAGGTGGCTTACCCGCAACCGTGCGCACCTGCGCTCGATCGGGGCCATCGGCATGCTGGTGGCCGCCGACAGTGAGAACGACTTGAGGCAGATCGCAGCCCTTGC
Source organism: Gammaproteobacteria bacterium (assembly GCA_965214675.1). GTDB lineage: Bacteria > Pseudomonadota > Gammaproteobacteria > UBA4575 > UBA4575 > WTFY01. The sequence goes on along the minus strand of OZ243969.1, from coordinate 1,505,075 downwards.
CCGGGGCCTGTCGATTACGCCGGCCTCCGGTGCAGATCTTGCGCGCGTGCTCGACATCAAACACTACCCTGTGCTGATTACGGCAAGCGGGCTCTCGCAGTGAGCGCGTATCCGGTGGAGGCGCTGCTTCGCCCTGCGGTCGAGCTGTACTCCGCACTCGTGGCCTTCGCCTGCGCGGCCCTGGCACTGCTCGCACCGCAACTGCTGGTGCTGCCGGGTGGACTGGGTGTCGGGTGTGCAGTCCTGCTGGGCGCCCTTGGCCTGGTGCGCACCGCCCAGGGCCTTCGTGTGCTTCGCTACCGGGCCCGCCTGACCCGCCTTTCGCACTACCGCTTCTCGTGTGCATGCATCCCGCAACGTGCACACAAGGTGTTTCTCGGGCGCGGCTTTCGCTGGAGTCAGAAACACACGCAGCGCCTTCGGGACACCCTGCACCCTGCAGTGCAGCACTACCTGCAACCGCCGGCCCTGTACCGCCTCCTGCATCGACGTGCATCCGCTGCCACATCACGCAAGGCCCTCGGTGGCCAGCCCGCCCTGCACGGCGTGGAACCGCGTGAGCGCACCGTGTGGATGGATCGTGGCGAGCGCGTCGGGCACACCCTGGTACTCGGCACCACGCGCGTTGGCAAGACGCGTCTTGCCGAGCTGCTGATCGCACAGGACATCGCGCGTGGCGATACCGTGATCGTGTTCGACCCGAAAGGCGATGCCGGGCTGTTGCGCCGGGTGTACGCGCAAGCAAGACGCGTACATCGCCACCGCGACTTCTTCGTGTTCCACCTGGGCTTTCCCGAGTACTCTGCGCGCTACAACGCCATCGGCAATTTTTCGCGCATCACCGAGGTCGCAACGCGCATCGCCAACCAGTTGCCGAACGAGGGCAACTCCGCGGCCTTTCGCGAATTCGCCTGGCGCTTCGTCAACATCATCGCCCGTGCCCTGGTCGCACTTGGGCGCACCCCCAACTACCGCCAGGTGAATCGCTACATCAACGACATCGAGCCGCTGTTCATCGAGTACGCCGAGGACCACCTTGCACGAACGGGCGCGCCCGGCTGGCGCAAGCGCGTCGGCGAGATCGCAGACTCCATCAAGGAGCGCAACCTGCCGGCTGCGCTTCGCGGGCGCTCGGCGCGCGCCATCGCACTGATGCGCTACCTGCCCGGGCACACGCGCTACGACCCGGTGCTCGATGGCCTGATCAGCGCCTTCAAGTACGACCGCACCTACTTCGACAAGATCGTGAGCTCGGTCGGGCCACTGATGGAGAAGCTCACCACGGGTGCCATCGCAGAACTCATCTCGCCTGGAGAGGAGGGCGGTGATGTGCGCCCGATCTTCGAGTGGCTGGACGTGATCCGAAGGCGCGCCATCGTGTACGTGGGCCTGGATGCGCTGAGCGATACCACGGTCGCAAGTGCGGTCGGCAACTCCATGTTCGCCGACCTGGTCTCGGTCGCGGGACACATCTACAAGCATGGCACGGGCGATGGACACGGTGGGGATCAACGCCCCTCGGTCAGCATCCATGCCGATGAGTTCAACGAGCTGATCGGCGATGAATTCGTGCCGCTGCTGAACAAGGCCGGCGGCGCCGGCTTCCAGGTGACGGCCTACACGCAGACCTGGTCGGACGTCGAGGCGCGCATCGGCAACCGTGCCAAGGCCGGCCAGGTGGCCGGCAACTTCAACACGCTGATCATGCTGCGCGTCAAGGAGCTCGCCACTGCGCGCATGCTGACCGACCAGCTCCCCGAGGTCGAGGTGCATACCCTGATGAGCGTCTCCGGCGTGAACGATTCGGCAGAACCTGCCTCCGGCATCGACTTTCGCTCGCGTAACGAGGACCGCATCAGCGTCTTCAAGGCGCCCATGCTGAGCCCGGCCGAGCTCATCGCCCTGCCCAAGGGCCAGGCCTTCGCGCTGCTCGAGGGTGGCCAGCTGTGGAAGCTGCGCATGCCGTTGCTGGAGGCCGCGCCTGAGCGCGCACTTCCCGAAGAGCTTGCAGAAATCGCGCAGGGGATGCAGCGTGCACACGCCGCAAGGCCGCACTCAGGGTTCTCTCGCACTCCCCGTGCCTGACTCGCGTACGACGCCCGCACACCCGGGCGCAAGACGAGGAGTGCTCACCCACCTCGTACAGGGGCTGTGCCGTGCACTCGCCTGGCTCGTGCTCTCGCTCATCCTGTCCATCGTGCTCGAATGGGTCGGCATGGTGTACTGGTGGCAGGATCAGGGCATCACCCACAGCGCGGACATGCTCGACTACGAGATCGCGCTGGTGGCCTTCGAACTCGAGCACAGCCTGGTGACCGGGGATCCTGCAGGTTTTGTTGAGGATGCACGCGATCGTGCACGGCGCTTTCTTGAAATCACCGGGGTCGCAGGCCTCACACACTGGGCCGCGGCAAACCCCGAGCCTGCATCGAGAACCTACCTTGCGCGCGTACACCGGATCGTACACCGACTCTCCCATTTCCTCATCGCCGCGCAGCAGGTGGTGCAGCTGTTCACCGTGCGCCTGGCCATCCTGGTGCTTGCGCTGCCGGCCTTCGTACTGCTGGGTGGCGTGGGCCTGGTCGATGGGTTGGTTGCGCGCGATTTGCGAAGGCGAGGTGGCGGGCGCGAGAGCTCGTTCATCTACCACCATGCAAGGGCCGCCATCGCACCCTTGCTGGTGGCGCCATGGGTTGCCTACCTGGCCTTGCCGGTCAGCCTGCACCCGGGCTGGATCGTATTGCCGGCCGCCGCCCTGGCCGGCCTTGCCATGGCCCTGTCGGCACGCAGTTTCAAGAAATACCTGTGACGGGATTCAGCACCGGGGCATGGAAGCACACCCGTGGGCTTGCTAGAATTGCGCATGTGCTCTTCCCCTCAATTGAGTGGGTACAGGCTGGCACTTAGGGGAACAAACAATCGTTAATTGACATCCCGGGGAGAGGTGTAATGTCGTACATGGTGATCTTCAAGCTGAGTCCTGAAAACGAGGATAATCACGAATCGCTGGTGGAGTTGATCGAAACATTCGAGCCGCATACGAAGATCTCGGATACCGCCTACCTCATCTATACGCAGCGCGAGGTCTATGAGGTCTACGCCCAGTTCCAGCCGCTCATCAAGGAAGGGGATTTCCTGTACGTCATCCGGGTGGTGTGCCAGTGGGAGGGCATCGGCGATGCCAACATCACGCACTGGCTTCGATACTATGCCTCGCCCCTGCTCGGTGAGGTGATCATCTAGCGGGCTTACGGAACCTGAATAGTGACCAGGCCCCGAGTTGGGCTATCAACACATCGACCTCATTCCATGGCAATCGACGGTGGTTCTCCCGCATCAAGTCGAAAGCCGTTGCCGCTTGCTCTACATTTATCACTTGGGTGGTTACCATGCGTTCCACGAGCCAAAGCGTTCCGTGTACCTCAATCGCTTCCTCTTCTGCGGCTTGTCGCAGACTTCTGTCACCGGCCAGGAGCGTCCATCCACTGGTTTTTGCCAGCCCCAGGGCCCGGTTGGCCTCTCTCAGCAGCACGGTACCGTCCCTCGAGGCGATCGCTCCTCCGCTGAAATGGGCTTCTGCATGGCGGCCTTTACAGCGCCTTGTCAGCCAGCCTGAGGGTTGTCCCCCCCCCCGCTATGGTAGGGTCACGACGTAAAGGGAGCTATGAATCAACGGGGAGAAGTTCAATGATGCGACAACGTACGATGGCCGTGTTGGCCACATTGGTGCTCGGGATGCTGATAGGCCCGGCACTGGCGCAAACGCCGAGTGCGACGATCACAGCACCGGGCACATCACAGTACAACTCCGGCGAGGATGTAAAGTTTACAGCATCTCTCAGTGAGAGTCCGGGTCACGCAGTGGTCATCGTTGTCAGGTGGAAGGGCTATGATCGTTACTGGCGGCTGCAGCCTGGCTTCGAGTTCTCCTTTCCCTGCAACTTGGCAAACAGGGGTTCGCACACGATCACGATTCAGACGTCCAATACCAACACCGATGAGGCCACCTGTACTGCCTCAAACAATGGTACTGCTTGCTCTGCCCCATACTCAACGGCATACGAAGTGGGGAGTCCGAGCTCGGCAACCGCGACCTGTAACCTGTAATTGACGCAGTAATATCGAGAGAGCCAGGCCTGATCCGTTATTCGGTATCAGTGATGCAGGCTTCATCCGCCTTCGCATCCTCCATGCCGGCCTGACGAAATACGTGTGCAAGGTGTTCAGCACACCAGGGGCAAAGCCTGGTGCGGGCATCGTTCAGGGACCAGGCAATGAAACGGCTGGGCAACGAAATCGGCATTCGAGTCTTTGGTCCTGACCGCGGGGCTGCGAGTTCGCGAACGGCCCCTGTGCGGATCGTTCCAGGTAAGGAAGCTCAATGCGTTCGGCACAGTCCATCGTCTGTCGGGCTGACCGTTTCCAGGTCTGAAAGCGGCAACTTCCCAGGGAGGATTGTCCGCCCGCTCGACCCTGCCGCCCTAATCAGAACGAGCGGGTATAGCCCACCTGGACACCGATCTCGCGCACACTGAGCTGATGACCGATGCGCGGCATCCCCAACTGGTGCGCCAGGGTCAGGGTAGTGATTAAGGGGGTGGAGCTGTGAAAGAGACCGGATCAGGAGCGCCCGGCGGCCTTGGAGACATGCATCTTCAACTGTTCCAAGACTTCGGTACCGCGCAGGGTGCGGTTGTGCCTGGCATAATCCCACGCTGTCCTGTGCTCGAGATCGCGTGCATTCGGATCTGCCCCTGCGGCGAGCAGTGCTGCCACCACGGCGGGATTCTTGTTGAGCCTTGCAGCTATGTGCAAGGGGGTCAGCCCGTTCGAGCCCCTCACATCGAGACGTCCCCCGACGCCCAGCACGGTCTGGATGCTCTCGGGGTTGGCGTTCATGCCGGCGGCCATGTGCAGGGGGGTCAGGCCATCGACGGCCTTCGCATTCGGGTCGGCACCGGCGCGCACCAGGGCCGTGATTACACCGACCGGGTTGTCGTCGTTCATGGCGGCCACGTGCAGTGGCGTCCAGTCGTACTCGTGCATGCGCGCCATCGGATCGGCACCGGTTTCCAGCAGCACGACGGTCACGCCGGCATCGCTGTTGAGCCCGGCCGTTCGGTGCAGCGGCGTGATGCCGTACTCGTCTTGATCGTTCGGGTCGGTACCCTCGGCGAGGCAGACACGCACCGCATCGACGGTGGCATGTTCGAAGAATTGCTCGGAGTTCCACTGTGCACACGAGGCGCCCAGGGCGATCTGGCTGGCGGTCGCCAGGCATACGCAGGCAACCAATACACGACACAACCGGTTCATATTATGGTTTTAATTCCGGGTGATGGGACCCCAATGATGGCCTCTCGGCGGGCCTGATGCAAGCGGACTGGTTAAAAAGTGATCAATTCAGCGGGCCCCAGGCCGGTTCAGGGGCCGATGCGCGTCCCAGCATCTTGAGGTACCCGTCGCGCAAGGCCTTCCAGGAACCCGTGTCCTCGCCGGGGTCGAAGTATTGCACGTACTCCCAGGGGGTCTGGCCGGTAAGATTACGAAGGCTCGGATCGACGCCGACCTCGATCAGGGCTGCGACCACGGACTTCGGGCGCTCGTTGAAACGGATGGCATTGTGCAGGGCCGTGGAGCCCACACCGTCGAGCAGGTTGGGATTGGCGCCGGCCTCGACCAGTGCACGGATCGCCGGGGCACCGCCGGAGTAGGTCGCAGCCCAGTGCAAGGGTGAGGAGCCGTTGAAGGTGCGCGCATTGGGGTCGGCACCGGCTTCGATCAAGAGATTGATTACGGCCTGCGGGTGATCGCTGTAGCGTGCGGCGCGGTGCAGGGCGGTGGTGCCGTAGTAGCCGCGCGCACCGGGGTCTGCCCCGATCGCAATCAGCGCACGGGAGATCACGACGGCCCGCTGCGGGTTGACCACGGCCACATGCAGCGGCGTCCAGCCGTAGTGGTCATAGCGGTTCGGGTTAGCGCCCGCCTCCCCGAGGGCTTCGATGATGTCCGGGTTGGCGTTCATGTCCACGGCCGCGTGCAACGGCGTGGTGCCTTCCTCGGCCAGGCCGTTGGGATCGGCGCCGGCTTCGATCAGCGCGACAATGACCGCAGGCTTTTTGGAGTGCATGGCCGCCACGTGAATCGGCTTCTCGCCGAAGAAATTGCGCACCCCGAGATCGGCACCGTCCTCAAGACAGGCGCGCACATCGGAGACCGAGGCCTCGCGGAAGAAGTCCTTCGTGTTCCAGTCCTCGCAACGGGTCGTGGAGGGGCCATTGCAGCCAGCGCCCAGCACAGCCAGTGCCAGTACGGCTGCCGTCAACCGGATGAGGTGTTGCCAGTGAATCATGGGCCGGTCGCTCGCATCAGTTCTTCGGCCATGGCAGGATTGATCGGGTGGCAGGTGGTCCAGTGCAGCGGCGTGCATCCCCTGGTATCGCTTGCACGGGGGGCTGCACCGATACGCAGGCAGGCGCGTACCTGTGCCTCGCTGGCGTGCTCAAAAAAGTACTGGCAGTTGCAGTCGCTGCACTCGGGGTGTTCGTGTGCACGGGCCATGGTGCATTGTAGCAGCGCCGACAGGTGGGGCCAGACATTTTCAAGGATGTGGGGCTGGGCCGCCGCACTCGGATGCAGGCCGTCAAACAAGAAGCCATCCTCGATCTTTGATACGCCTTCGAGCAGGTTCGGGATGAGCACAAGTCCGTGCCCTTTTGCGATGTGCGCGTAGTTCTCGAAGAAGGCCGCGTGGTAGCGTTCCGGGTAATAGCCGGGCAGGCGCACGCCTGCGAGTACCACCTGCGCCCCGTGCTGGCGGATCATGCGAATCATCGCCTCGAGGTTTTCGCGGATGCGCGTGATGCGGGTAAAGCGAAGTCCGTCGTTGGCGCCGAGCTCCAGGATCACCACCTGCGGGCGGTGCTCCTCGAGCACCTCGGGCAGGCGTTTCAGTCCGCCTTTCGTGGTCTCGCCGTTGACGCTCTCATTGAGGATGCGGGTGGCGGGATACTTGTCTTGCAGGCGCTCTCCCAGGAGATGGACCCAGCCCTGCGTCTCGTCCATGCCAAAGGCCGTGCTCAGGCTGTCGCCGAAGACGAGCAGCACGCGTGCACTCACAGGGCTTGCGAGGGCACACAGCAGCAGTGCGAATACGGGCCAGCGGATCTTCATGGCGGTTTGGCCTTGTGGACAGGCACGTGTTGTCTGGATTTGAATATAAGGGCGATCCCCCTGCAAATGCAATCCGAACACCAGGGGAGTCCATGTTGCGTACCGTCAATCCCGCAAGGCACTTTGCGGGAGGACACAGGCCTCATGTACGCAGGTCTCCTCGCGAGACTGTGCAGTGTCCCGGTTTGATAAAAGGGCTTGGATTGAGTGATTTTCAATCTGGGCGATGCCCCGGGGTCGCATTGACTCGTTCGCATCTCTTTGACATGATGCCGTTATATTGCTTTGAAATATGACGGTACTATGTTAGAAAATCTCTATCCCCGGCTGACCAGACCGCCTGGACAAAGCTTCTTTCTCCTCGGTGTTCGCGGGGTGGGCAAGAGCGCCTGGGCGCGTCAGCAGCTTTCCGGTGCGCGGCGCATCGATCTTCTCGATGAGGCCCGCTACCAGGATTATCTCGCCGATCCGTCCCTGTTTGCTGCGGACCTTCAGTCGGCACCGCCCGGCAGCTGGGTAGTGGTCGACGAGATCCAGCGTCTTCCCAATCTGCTCAACGAAGTGCACCGTCATATCGAGGACCAACGACTCAAATTTGCCCTGCTCGGATCGAGCGCGCGAAAGCTCAAGGCAGCAGGTGTTAACCTGCTCGCCGGCCGTGCACTTCACAAGACCATGCATCCCCTGACCCCGGCTGAGCTTGGCGATGACTTCGACCTCGAGGTCGCCCTGGATACGGGAACCCTCCCCCTGGTCTGGGTGGCCGAAGAGCGCCGCGCGGTACTCGAGAGCTATGTCAGGCTCTATCTGCGCGAGGAAATCCGGGCTGAGGGGCTGGTACGAAATCTCCCGGGGTTCGCCCGCTTTTTGCCGATCGCGGCACTCTGCCATGGCCAGGTCGTGAGCATCTCCGGGATTGCACGCGACTGTGGCGTCGCGCGCACCACGGTGCAGGGCTACCTGGACATCCTTGAGGACACGCTGCTTGCCTATCGCCTGCCGGCGTTCCAGCCGCGGCTTCGGGCGCGGGAGCGCCGCCATCCGAAGCTCTACTGGGTGGACCCCGGCCTGGTTCGTGCGGTGAAGAAGCTGCACGGGCCGATCGCACCGGAGGAGCGCGGTGTACTTCTCGAGGGCTGGGTGCTGCACCTTTTGCGCGCACACGCCGAGGAAGGTGAGTTGTTCGATGAGTTGCTCTACTGGGCACCGCACCCTGCGAACCGCACGGAGGTCGACTTCCTGCTGCGCCGGGGCGGTGATCTGGCGGCGATCGAGGTCAAGTCCCAGCCCCGCTACCACACCGGCATGCTGCAGGGGCTGCGTGCAGTCGCAGCACTCCCGCGACTGGTGCAACGGGTGCTGGTCTACGGCGGTGAGCGATCTTTCCGGACCCAAGACGGAATCGAGGTGTGGCCCGTCGCCCGTTTGCACCAGGCGCTCATCGAGCACACTCTTTGGCCCTGACATTCACGGGGATCGGCACCCCATGATTGACCGGCTTGCGCCCGCTCTCTGCAATTCAACCTTGCCATCCGTGCGTCGTTAATGCTTGCCGATGAGCCGAGTTCGCGTGCATGCATAAAGCGTGCACCTTCGTGAATCGATTTCCCCTCGCATGTACCCGCACGCTGGCCCACCATGTGCCCATGTTTCAACCGATCAAACCCAACTGCCCTTTAACCTTCCTGCCGGTGGCCGCGTTGATCGCGGCCCTGGCAGGCCCTGTGCTTGGCGCGCCGGAGGCTGAGCACGAGGCACTCGCAAATATCGTGCACGAGCTTCAAGTGCTGGAGCCGTTGATTGTCGAGGCCGAGGCCGCGGCAACGACCGGCAATCGCATCACGTTTCGCTACGACTGGCTGCGCCGTGACCTTGCGCGGATCACGGATGGACTCAAAGACCACCTGGATGCGGTGCGCGAAGCGCCCCGAAGCTTCACCCCCCTGCGCGGCGACTATCGCCGGTGAACTCCGCCCAGCAGGCGGCCTTCCAGGCCGGCTCAGGCGTGGCCCCCTCGACACTGGCCACCGCCATCGCCTCCATCACGGTGTTGCTGGCCTTCATCTGGGTGGTGTGGGTGGTGCTGGGCAGCTTTCGTGCCTGGCAGACGGGCCAGTGTGCGCTCTTTGATGTGATGTGGGCGGCCCTTCGCGCCAGCATCGTCTTGATGGTGTTGGGATTTTACCTGCGGTGAGTTTGGCATCACCACTGCATCAATCATGCGGGCTGTGCCCGCCGACAGGAGAAATGCACATGATAATCAAGCGACTCAAACCAGGGCCGGGTGTCCTCGCCTTGCCTGTCCCTTTCGCGCCCGTGCGTGGCGCATTGCCCACCCCGGTGGCGCCGAGCACGGCGCCCGGGGCCGGCGACTGGATCGGGCTGATCCAGGGCTACATCAAGGACGGCGGCCTGGTGCTCGGGCTCGCCATCGCGGTGCTCGGCTTTCTGTGGATCGCCTACCTCGGTCTTGCCAAGTTCAACGAGGCGCGCCAGGGCAAGGCGGAGTGGGCCGAGGTCGGTGTGCTCGGCATCGTCGGGGCGATCGTTTTGACCTTTGCGAGCTACCTGCTCACCGAAGCCGCCGGCGTCATCTGAGCGATGTCCGTGCGAGACGAGGTCCGGGCCGATCGCCTCAATTGCGAGCCGGTCGTCTTCAAGGGCTGCTCCTCGATGGAGCTTGGCATCATCACCGGTTTGAGCGCGCTCGTATGGCTTCCGGCAAGCCTCCTCCTTGCCGGGCTTGCGGGCGCACTCACCATGGGATTCGGCATCGCCGCCGTCGGCGTGGTCGCAAGTGTGGTCGTGCTGGCCGGGCTTTTTGCGCGCATCAAGCGCGGGCGCCCCGACGGCTACTACCAGCAGCGCATCCTGATCGCACTCGAATCCCGCGGGCTTCGCGCATCGACCTTCGTGCTGCGCTCAGGCACCTGGGATCTCGGAAGACGGACTCATGCGCCGCTATCGCCACGAGATCGATAATGTGCGTGCGCACCTGCGCTCGCTGTGGGCCGTCATCGCCGTACAGGTGCTTGTGATCCTGGCGCTGTGGTACGGCTGGGCGCAGGCCCCCAGGCACCTGACCGTGCACGTGCCCCCCGATCTTCGCTCAGGCGCCGTACAGGCCGCCGGCGAGGTGCCGCCAGCCAACGTCTATGCCTTCGCCTACTACATCTTCCAGCAGCTGAACCGCTGGGCGGTGGATGGCGCCGAGGATTACGGGCAGGCGATCTTTCGGGTCTCGCCGTATCTCAGTGCACGTTACCGTGCCAAGCTGCTGGCGGATCTTGAGATGAAGGGCCGCCAGGGCGAACTCGCCTACCGCGTTCGCGGCGTGCAGGAAGTGCCGGGGCACGGGTACTCCGAGGCGCGTGTCGATGTGCTCGCACAAGACGCCTGGGTGGTGTGGCTGGATCTCGAGCTGTTCGAGTCCGTCAAGGGCATGACCGTCAAGCGCACGCACATCCGCTACCCGATCCGCATCGTGCGCCTTGCAATCGACCCGGAAACCAATCCCTGGGGGCTGGCGCTTGACGGCTTTGCCGCACCCGGGCCGCGGCGTCTTCAGGACACCGAGATCGAATCCGGCGAGGCGGCATCATGATGCGCGCACTCTGCAGGGCCCGACCATTCGTCCTGTGCCTGGCGGCAATCGTGCTGCTGGCAGCGCCTGCACACGCGACCGAGGATGCGCTTCGCATGACCTGGGAGAAGGTGCCGGTGCGCATTGAGCTGGCCACCGGGATCGAGCGCATCGTGCACTTCCCGGCGCCGGTCACGCTTGGTATGCCACGCGCCCTTCAATCCAAGCTTCGTGCACAAAGCCTCGATGGCAGCCTCTACCTGAAAGCCGTGAGCGCGTTCAAGCCTTCTCGCGTGCAGGTCAAGACCCTCGGCGGCGGCCCGGTCTACCTGCTCGATCTTGAGGCCGTGGACGGGGCACCGCCCGGGCCCACCGTGCACTTTGTGCAGTCCCGAAAACACCACGCCGCTGCAGGGCCTGATGACATGCCCCCCGCATCGCCAAACACCTACGTGGCCCTGACCCGCTTTGCCGCCAGACAGCTCTATGCCCCGAAGCGACTGGCGCACGCTGTTCCGGGCATCTCGCGCATACCCGTACCCGGCGCCCCGGTGGCGCTCGTTCGCGGCGGGGCCGTACAGGCCGTACCGCGCATCGCCTGGCGTGCCCACGGCCTGTACGTGACGGCCGTTGAGATCACCAACCGCAGTACCGGGGCGGTGGCCCTCGATGCCCGCATGCTTCGCGGTGACTGGCGCGCAGCGACCTTCCAGCACAACACCCTGCAGGCCAAAGGACAGCAGGCCGATTCCACCACGGTCTACCTGATCTCCACCCAAGCGCTTGAGCACTTGGTACCGCCGGCCCCCGATGTTCGCCAATAACCGCCTGCTTGTCATCATCACAGGCTTCGTGGTGCTGGTCTCGGGCGCCACGGTGCTGCGCTCGTGCACCGATGGTCCGCAGGAGCTGGCCGTCATGCAGGCAGTGCCCACCGCACCGGTACCGGATGCCGACACCCCGGCGGACACCATCAAGACCCTGACCGCGAACGTCGCGGCCATGACCTCGGAAGTCGAGACGCTGCGCCTGGAAGGCCAGCGCCTTCGAGAGGAAAACAAGACGCTGCTCACCGACCGCGCCCAGGTCGAGGAGACCATCATGGCCCGCGTACACCTCGAGTGGCTCGAGCGAGAACACGCGCGCAGCTCGCACGAGGAGGAGAATACCACCCGCCTTGCGAAGCTTGCCGAGCGCATCGAGCATCTCTCCAGTGCCCTGGGCCGGCAAAGAGATGAAGGTACAGCGCTTCCCGTGGGACAGGGCGCACTCACACCGGGTACCGGCGCGCATGCACCGACGTCACTGGTGTGGATCGACCCGCTCGATGCAAACGCACACTCCGGGCTGGACCCGACAACCCTCACGCCGGACCTGCCTCCACCACCCGGCCTGCTGCAGGGTCTCGCACCCGGGACCCCGACTGAACCAGCGCCTGTGCCCGCCTTTACTGTGCCGCGCAATGCGACCCTGCTGGGTGCGACCGCGCTCACCGCACTGGTTGGTCGCGTGCCGGTGCACGGGCAGGTGCGCGACCCGATGCCGTTCAAGGTGATCACCGGGGCCGATAACCTGGCTGCGAACGGGCATACCGTGCCCGGTGTGCGTGGCATGGTGTGGAGCGGTACGGCGATTGGTGACTGGACACTGTCGTGCATCACCGGGCGCCTGGATTCGGTGACCTTCGTATTCGATGACGGCACGATCCGAACGATCAGCACTGACGGCGGCGAGGCGCTCGCCTGGATCTCCGATCACCAGGGTTTCCCCTGCATCAGTGGCAAGCGCAAGACCAATGCGCCGGCCTTTTTGAGCCAGCGCATCGCCGTGAGCGCCTTGCAGGCGGCGGCCGAAGCCGCGGCCGCATCCCAGACCACCGTCAGCATCGAACCGCACGGTGCCTCCTCCGGACAGGTTAGCGGCGATCACGGGGCCTACGTACTCGGCAAGACCGTATCGAGTGGCAGCGAGGAGATTACCCGCTGGCTCACCGAGCGCCAGTCACAAAGCTTCGATGCCGTGGTTGCGCTTGCCGGGGTGCGCCTCGCCATCCACGTCGACCATGAACTCACCATAGATCTCGAACCACACGGCAGGAGACTCGATTATGCAAGCACGCCAGACCATCATCACGTTCCTCGCCTGGACTAGCCTGCTGGGTGCCTGCACGGCGGGCAAGCAGGCCGTGGTGTCCCCGGATGCCCCGGGCATCCGCACCATTTACGAGGCGCACATGCGAGCTGCAGGTCACGATGACCTGCGGGGGCTACGTGAATCCGTGCAGGAAAATCCGGTGGATGCCATGACCCCTGCAGAGCCAGGCGCACGCCCGGGTGCTGCACTCAATGTGCGGTTTGCCCGGGTGGCGAACCCCGAGCTGGTGATGTACGTGTACCCGCACCTGGCAGGCCCCGAGCAGGTGCCCGTGCCGGGCTATCACACGAGCTTCCCGATGTATGCGCGCATCCACTATGCGCGCCCGGGTGAGGCACGGGTCCCGAGCACCCCGTGAAGCGGTTCTTTCAAAGACCTTTGCCGGGTGCTCAAGAGCAACCCGCGGTAAAAAGCGCGCAGGTTGCGCGTCTGTACGAGCGCCCGCCGTCGTTCACCGACTTCCTGCCCTGGGTCGAGTACGACGCGGACTCGCAAACCTTCGCACTCGAGGACGGGGTCAGTGTCGGGGTGTTGCTTGAGCTGACCCCGGCAGGTACCGAGGCGAGAACACCGCAATTCATGACCGAGCTGCGAGACGGCGTGCAGACCGCGATCACCGAGGCGATCCCGGAAGTCGACGGCGCACCATGGATCATGCAGGTCTACGTGCAGGATGAGCCGAGCCTTGCCGCCTTCACCAGGGAGGTCTGCGCCTATCCGAAAGAGGGCATCCGCGAGTGCGCATTCACGCAAGCGTATCTCGAGGCCTTCAGCGCCCACCTGTCACACATCACGCAAAGCGGCGGGCTGTTTGTCGACACCGCCGTTACCGGCAGTCCCTGGCGCGGCCAGGTCAGGCGCGTACGCTGCGTGCTGTACCGGCGCATCCAGGGCGCGGCCAAGGCGGGACCGCCTGAGGATGCGATCGAGGCCGTCAATGACGTGGTGACCAAGCTCACCGCATCGCTGACATCGGCCGGCATCCGGGTTAGAAGAGGCGGTGGTGAGGATCTCTATGCCTGGCTGCTTCGCTGGTTCAACCCCAATCCCGCCATCGCGCAAGGCGATGTCGAGCGCCTGTTTGATCTTGCCCCGTACCCGGGTGATGCAGGGCTGGCCTTCGGTCATGACTTTGCCGAGTCCCTGGTGCTGTCCATGCCGCGCTCACAATCCGGGGTCTGGTATTTCGATGACCTGGCGCACACGCTCGTCACCGTGCAGGGCCTGCGCCGTGCCCCGGACATCGGGCACATGAGTGCCGAGCGCTGTGCCGGCGATCACGTTTTCGCCCTGTTCGACCGTCTGCCGGAGCACACCGTGATGGTGCAGACCCTGGTGGTGCGCCCGCAGGATATCGTTCGCGAGCACATCGCGCGCATCAAGCGCGCCGCGGTCGGGGATTCGGCCGATGCGGCGCTCACCCGGGAGGACGCCGAGGCCGTGGAGCGCACCATGGCCAAGGGTAACAAGCTCTATCCCATGGGGCTCGCCTTCTACGTCAGAGGCGAGGATGAAAAGGCGCTTCGCGCCAACATCAACCAGCTCAACGCGCAGCTGTTGCCGAACGCCCTGCAGCCGATCCTCGGCGAGGCCGACCTGCTGGCCCAGGACGCCTACCTGCGCAACCTGCCGATGGCCTACGACCCGGCGCTTGATCGCATCACCAAGCGCTCGCGCCTGGTATTCTCAAGCCATGCAGCAAACCTGTTGCCGCTGTACGGGCGCTCCAGGGGCACGGGCCACCCGGGACTGGTGTTCTTCAACCGCGGCGCGGGGCCGCTGGTCTTCGACCCCCTGCACAGGGACGACCGCAAGAAGAATGCGCACATGCTGATCCTCGGGCCGACCGGGGCCGGCAAGTCCGCGCTGCTGGTCTACCTGCTCCAGCAGATGTGCGCGATGTACCGCCCGCGGCTTTTCATCATCGAGGCCGGCGGCTCGTTCTCTTTGCTGGGCGAGCACTTCAGGGCGCACGGGGTCTCGGTCAACGCCGTGGTGCTGAACCCGGACCGCGACGTCAGCCTGCCACCGTTTGCCGATGCACTTCGCCTGCTGGACAACAAGGCGGGCGGTTCCCGCAAACCTGCTGATGGATCGGATACGCCCCCGGAATCCACCAGCGATGCCGGGGCCCGCGATATTCTCGGCGAGATGGAGATTGCCGCGCGCGTGATGATCACCGGCGGCGATGCCGGTGAGGATGCGCGCATGAGCCGCGCGGATCGCCTGCTGATCCGAAACGCGATTCATCTCGCAGCCGAGGCGGTGCGAAAGAGCGGGCGCGACCAGGTGATTACCGGGGATGTGGTCGGCGCATTGCGCGCGATCGCAAAAGACAAGGAACTGCCCGAGATGCGCCGCGCCCGGGCGCTTGAGATGGGCGATGGCATGGCGCTTTTCTGTTCGGGGCTTGCCGGACACTTCTTCAACCGCACCGGACAGGCCTGGCCCGAGGCCGATGTCACGATCCTGGAGATGGGCATGCTGGCGCGGGAAGGCTACGAGGACCAGCTGACCGTCGCCTACCTTTCCATCATGAGCCACATCAACGGCCTGGTGGAGCGCTGCCAGAACGATGAACGTCCGACATTGGTAGTGACCGACGAAGGGCACATCATTACCACCAACCCACTGCTTGCAAGGTACGTGGTGAAGATCACCAAGATGTGGCGCAAGCTCGGCGCCTGGTTCTGGATCGCCACCCAGAACCTGGAGGACTTCCCGGATGCAAGCCGCAAGATGCTCAACATGATGGAGTGGTGGCTGTGCCTGGTGATGCCCAAGGAAGAGGTCGAGCAGATCGCACGTTTTCGCGAGCTCAGCGATGTGCAGCGCAGCCTGCTGCTGTCGGCGCGCAAGGAGCCCGGCAAATACGTTGAGGGCGTGGTGCTCTCCGACAAGCTTGAAGCACTTTTCAGAAATGTGCCGCCACCCTTGAGCCTGGCCCTGGCCATGACCGAGAAGCACGAGAAGGCCGAACGTGCGGCCATCATGGCCGAGCGCGGTTGCAGTGAACTTGAGGCCGTGTACGCAATCGCAGAGCGCATCGCCGCGAACCGGTAGGCATCGAAGATGTGCCTGGAGCCCATCGTGGTTCCATGCATGGTATTCGGCACTTCCCCTGGATCATCCTCATGCCGGGTGCAGCACCCAACACGCTGACCGGCAATCTTTTTAGACACCTTCAAAACTAAAGGTCTTGTGAAATGTCTAAAAAGTCCGATCCGGAGATATTTTTGAAAATTTCATAGAACGATTACCAATTCACGAAGTTTTTGATATAGTGGGGCCTGCAAACAATCTGCATGGGGTCCCGCACAGTCGGGTCACCTGCTGAATAAGCTTGATCCCGGCGCAAGTTAGCTACTCGTGCCCAAGCAAATAGGCTGGAATATCTTTTCCTATGTAGATGTTTGCAATGGCCCGGCACCAGGCCGGAAATTTGCAACAGACATGACATAGGAGTCTGACGATGTACAAAACCAGATGTTTGTGGGGAGCGGTCTGTCTGCTTGCCATATTTTCTCTTGGAATAACTGGCTGTGGCGGCGGTGGTGGCTCAAGTAGCAGCGATACAGCCATGGATGACACAGCCGATGGGATGCCACCAGCTGACGAGTGTCCTGCAGGGCAAACAGGAACACCACCTGACTGTGTGACTCCAGTCTCACAAGATGACATTGATGCTGAAGCTATGAGAGTAGCGGGTGCCCTTGGCAATAATGAGAGGGTCACACGAAGTCAAATAAGCGAGGCCATGGGCAAAATTATGGACGATGAAACGCCTACCGGTTTCAAGTCAGACACAGATGCCACTTATACATCTCTTGGCGGTAACTGGGTGAGTAACGCTTATACCCAAACCAACCAAGCGGGCAATGTCGTGCGTGAGGGTGTGCTCTATAACAATGTTGAGGACCCAACTGCACAGAGATATGCAGTGTTTTTTGGTAGTGGTGGCACTGGTGTAGAAAAAACCTATGTCGATTCCGCGGCAATAGATGCTGATGATAATGGTATGGTGACCTTTGCAGCAAACGGATTCAATCCAGCGGCTGATTCTGACAAATTCATGTTTCGCGGTGCACATGTTCCTGCGAATTCAAACTTCGACATTCCAGGCGCAAATGATCCGCAGACACCAGGTGTTGACAACGAGGTGTTGGGTAGTTTCTTTGGTTTAGAAGGAAAATTTACATGTAGTGGTAGTGCTACAGTAGGCTGTAATGTCAGGGCCAATTCTAAAGGTGTTTTGGTGGTAACGGGGGGTTTGACATTCACACCTGACGGTTTTGTTATGGGCGCTCCAGCTGCCGGTAGCACACCAGCGACTGGCACGATGGTACAGGGCGTAGTTCCTGATCCAGACTACTTGGTATTCGGTTATTGGCTTGAGAAAACCACGGCCCGGGATGGCGAAGTGACCTACGATGTCGAAGTCTATTCAAGAGGTGAACTGTCATATGACGCAACAGACTCCGAGGGAACTGCAACATACGAAGGCCCGGCAACTGGCCTGTATATGCTGAAAACCATAGATTCGGATGGAGATCCGACATCTCCGTTTTCTTCTGGACAATTTACAGCGGATGCCATGCTAACAGCCTCCTTTGGTGGAAATACTGTAGGTAGTGCTCATGAAGATACCGTTACCGGCACGATAACGAACTTCATGGACAGCACCGGTGCTTCAATCGCTGATTGGACTCTGACACTTGACAGAACTGATGCTACTGCAACTGGCAATGATGAAGCAGGTGGAACCTTTTCAGGGACGACTTACGGATATAAAGATGGAGATGCAAAGGGACCTTTAGGAAACTTTGCAGGAAGCTTCCATGGTCCTGCTCGAGTTAATAATTCTACAAATCCGCATCCTGCAAGTGTCGTTGGGACGTTCAATGGCCACTTCAAAAATGGCCACGTAGCGGGCGCCTTTGGAGCAACGAAGCAGTAAAAAAGGATACCGCAAGGTATCTAGGAATAAGGGGAGGTTAGTATGATTTCCTCCCCTTGTGCGTGACTACCGAAGCTCCCAATTCTTCATAGTGGTCACAACCCAGCCAGCCCTTTGAGTAGACATCGGGGGCTGGCTTTTTTTATGTATTCATAGCAGATCCAAACACCAGGGTGTTCTGTTTCATGGCCAACGGGCAGATCTGCAGAATCACGGACACCACCATTCATTTTCCGCACATGCGCAGCCACGGTTCAGGCTCGGGCTCTACGGCGAGGCAAGTCGATGAACACTTCATTGAGAGCCAGTGGATCGAGACACCCGGCCGGGCTGGGTAGGGCTGTGCTGATTGGCTCCGACCACTTCTACCGCTTCACGCGCAAGGAGGTGTGCCGCGCCCGCAACGATGCGGGCATCAACCAGCTGTTCATCAAGCAGAGCGATTCCAATCCCATCTACATCGCGATCGCGGATGCCTCGATCCTGGCCAGCCTGCGCAACCACTTCGAGGGCTCGCCAGGACACGTGCACGCAAAGCGCCGGGTACTTCAAGTACGAGGTGACCCCAATGCCGATGGCGGTATGGCAGGTCCTGATTCAGGAATATAAGGAAGGCTCAGGGTAATACAGTGGCGACGGAATTCGCACTTCGGTCAAACAAATAGAACTGTCCGGTTTCATAACAAATAAACTGTCCGTTTTCCTGTCGTACTGCAAGGCCCTGGAAGGCGATGTCTGGAGGGGCCTTGAGGGGCCGGCGGCGGACATTACGCAGCAAGACTGAAGAATTTCCGGTTCAGGAGCGGAACCGAGATGACACTGTCGAGTGCAAGGGCTGCCCTGGAGTTTGGCATCGGCGGGAGAGATCAAGATGTGTACAAGCCCCAGACGGCTCTGGTATCCACTCATTGATGTATTTGCACAATATGAAATCTATAGCTTCATATTGTGCAAATCAAGGTACCCTTCCCTGTCATGATAGAACGTGACATCACACCTTGCCTCCACCTGCTGTTCAAGACGGCGACTGGTCTGGGCGCAATCGAGATCAAGTCCAGTGCTACCATCGCTGCGGATTTCTTTGATTCCCTCAACACCATCGCCGGACTGGTCCCGGAGATTTCGATGAAGGCTGTCGTATACGCCGGCACTGAACGTCAGTTGCGAACCTCGGGGGAAGTGGTGCCGTTTAATGAGTTGTACGATGTGCTCGAGCGTCTGGAGGCCGAAGGGGAGCGGGTCACCGTTTGATTCTGCTGGTTGTCCTGGTGCAATTTTCTCGGCAGACAGCGAAGGCCTGTCCTGACACCCTTCAAGGAGTATTTATGGCAATGACGTTGCCCAGACTGGAGGTCGAAAGAAAATCAGGCGCAGCGCGTTTCCGTGAGTGCACCCCTGGATTAAACCTGCAGCCCGGCCTGTTATGGAGTCCCCAAAAAAGAAGCACCACGACAAAGGGTGCTACGTGGTGACCTGCACCAGTCGTTGCTTAAACCAATCGGCAAGTTCAGCATAGCCAGTCTTTCCCTGGGCAACACTTGTTATGGTGTCTGCGATGACCATATCGTCTTCTATAAACTCGTAGCCACTTCTCCTCACCAGCAATTCAACCAGGTAAAGGGCTGTACGCTTGTTGCCGTCTGAGAATCCATGATTGGTGACCATGCCATGAAGCAAAGCTGCCGCTTTCTGATGAATCAGCCGATGATAGCCATGGTATGGGCGGGCAATGGCTGACAGGATTGCATGCGCACTCACAATCCCTGGAGCCCCGCCATGCTTGAGCGCCTCTTCGTGACCGCGGACTGCATCCGCCCACGTGATGCGGTAATGCCCTCTAGCGATTCGCTAACACCTGCATGGCTTTTCGCCGCTTTACAGAAGTTTCCCTGATGATTCGCTCGGAAGTCGGAGTCACAGTCTTTTGCCTGGTTTGCCGACCTGCACCAGCATTTCTCTTCAGGGCGTTGCTTTTCCCCTTAACAGGTCGAGGAGACTGCTGGCTTTTGAGCGTGTGCGATTTTGATCTCTTTGACATGATTGACTGACTCTTGAGGAACCCGATGAATGCAGGCCATTTTCATCATACCAAGCCCAAAATAACCGGTCAAAACAGACGCTATGCCAAGGCGAACCATCTCTGCACATTCCTCAGCATAGTCCCACAATCAGGTTGATCATCAAGTCAGCACGGAGATAACACAAACATCAGGGGAAATTCCATGCAATCCATCGTCCTTCCCTGGGTCTTGCCATGCGCCTTGCAATGAATTGCCGTGTCCTGCCACTGATGCGAAAAGCGATTTTGTTTTGTTGAAGGACTGCGTATTGACAGCCCTGAGAGCAGGCATGAGACTCCCCGTCAACAACCGCTGCCACGCCTCTCCCTGAAGCGTTACCTTGGCGGCTTTTTTGGCCCAGGGTTTGCGCTTGAAGCGCACAAAACCTGCTTGCCCAGTAGAGCGCCACCTTGGGCTCATGCAGTGGATCAACCACAGCTTTAGCAAATAACCTGATACCCGCAAATCCACTGCCGTGCAATCAACTCGGGAAGGATGCTCTGCAAGGGAATCTCCATCGGCTCCTTCAGGAGGAGTGCCTCAAGTTCACCGAACGTACAACCCTGATCCAACTTGTCCATCACCCACCACCGGGTGTAATCGATCCTGCAGAGGGTCGGCGTGTAGTTTTCCCTTGCGATACACAGGCACCGAGGTTCATCAATGCCTTCAATTTCCCTGACTGTCTCTGGTTCCTGCTGGGCCTTCCATAGCTCATCGATCGGGTAGGCGGACTTCAGGGTCGCAACCGGTGCTCCCAGTACAAAGCGTAATGTGCGGTACTCGTTCTCATCAAGAGTTGCGAGTCTCTCAAAATCGAATGCCGGATCTTCCTTCGCGTACCAGGCCTGCGCGTATAGCCATTCCAGTCGTGCCAGATCAGGCAGGTAAGGGTACTCGGCCAGCTCCTGGTGAGTGCCGATGAAGTCCTGCACGAAGTCGGGGAAGGATTCCCCGTAGCGGTTCAGGTCCGGGTGGCTTGCAGGGTTTCCATAATAGTAGCGGATGGCCAGTTGCTTGAAATAGCGATTCCCGAGAATCTTTTCACAAGACGAATAGGTGGTGGCCAGGGCACGCACATGGGCTTCCCGCATCGTGGTGCGGTAGATATCCACACGTTGATCCGGGGAAATCTTCCCATCCTCACGCACCAGCTCCATGCACCCGGGTTCGGTCCTGCGCTGTTTGATGCTGGACCAGAACGCGTGCTGGAGGGCTTGCAGTTCAGACATGAGTTCTAGTTCTGTGTGTTTGCGGCCTGCGACTGGTAGTGCCTTGCCTTCTCGGCCTCACCCAGCAGGGTGGCAAAGGGCGGCAGGTCGTTGTCCCATTCGATCAGTGTCGGGATGTCGGTCGTCTTTTCCAGGAGTTTTCGATACAGCGCCCACACGGGTTCGGATACGCGGTTGTTGTGGGCATCGAGCAGGTACTCGCCCTTGTGTTCGAAGCCTGCCAGGTGGATTTCTGCGACCTGATCCAGCGCAATGTTCTCGATGTATTCCCCGGCATCGGTACCATTGTTGTAGTGGCTCACGTGGAGGTTGTTCAGATCCAGCAGGATCCGACTGCCGGACTCCTCCGCCACGGCTGCCAGGAATTCCCACTCGCTCATAGTGGATGCTTCAAACTCCAGGTAGCTTGAGACGTTCTCCACCACGAGCGTGGTCTCGAGATGCTCCTGGATGTCGCAAATGCGTTGGCTGACATGCTGCACGGCCTCCTCGGTATAGGGCAGGGGCAGCAGGTCATGGGCATGGTGGGAGCGACAGGAGGTCCAGCACAGGTGATCGGAGATGTGCATGGGCTCAAGCTCTTTGGCGAGGGTCTTGATCTTGTCCAGGTAGGTGAAGTCGGTGGGGTCGGTGCCGCCGAGCGACATGCCGACGCAATGCAGGCTGACCGGGTAGTGCTCCCGAATGAGGTAGGCCTGCTGTCTTGCATAGCCGCCGTCGCACAGGTGGTTGTCGGTCAGCAGCTCAAAGAAATCAAGGTCCGGTCGGGTCTGGATGATTTCCTTCACGTGCGGGGAGCGAAGCCCCACCCCGGTCCGTGGAGTGGGCGGCGTTGCCGGACCCTGTAGCGGGTCACGCTCCATACCGGTGGAGGTCCGGGTCACTTGGCGGGTTTGACAGCCTTGACCATACCGCCGATCTTGGTGCAGGTGCCTTCCGGCGTGTAGACCCACTCATGCTCGGAGTTGTCCTCGCTGGCTTGCCCGGCACACTGGTGCTTGCCATCGAAGGAGCCGCAATCGTTCATGCCGGCCTTGGCCACTCCCGCACATTTTTCCCAGTTTTCCGGGGCATCCGGTACGCCGGCCATGGCATTGCTGGCGGCAAGGCCGGCACTGATGGCAAAGATTCCCGCGATGGTGGATCGAAGCAGGGTTTTTTTGTTCATGAGAGGGGTCTCCTTGGTTGATGGGTATACGTTGGGCACACCTGCACTTCGGTGGCCAATGGGCCTTTAGACAGGAGTCCCAGAATTTAGTTGCAGCCCCTGCGATCAAGATCGGACCGTCTCCGGCCAGGCATCCCCTGCTCCCATAAGGCGAGGGCACCTGGCATCCGCCTCAGTCAGGCCGCAAGGCTGCGCCTCGGGATCTTCTTGAACCGGAAATCGCATCCCGTCTCTGCGATACGCATGCGATCCGGGCTTTTCTGATTTCTCCTACGCGGCATGGGTTGCAATTCTTTCGAGCGTGGTTGCAATCTTTTTCCTGGAGTCTTCCAGGTCATAATCATCCTGCAGTCCCATCCAGAATTTGTCGCTATTGCCAAAGTAACGCGACAGTCGCAGGGCCGTGTCCGCCGTGATGGAACGCTTGCCAAGAACGATTTCATTGATACGGCGGGGCGGTACGAAGATACAGTTTGCAAGCTTGTTCTGACTGATGCCCAGCGGCTCAAGAAAATCACTGAGCAGCACCTCGCCTGGATGAATGTTCTTGAGTTTGGCCATGTCAGTTCTCCTCAGTGGTAGTCGACGATTTCGACCCGGTACGCTTTCCCTTGCCGCCAGATAAAGCAGATACGGTACTGATCATTGATTCGTATGCTGTGCTGCCCCGCAAAACTTTCAGACGGTTTGCCGGGGGTATCCGCAGATCCTGCATGTTTCGGGCACTGTTCAGTATCCTCAGCTTGCGCCTGGCTGTATTCTGGATATTCATCGGAAATTTTTTGGAAGAATATCCGTCCCAGATTTCCTTGGTTTCCCTGCAGGTGAACGTCCTGGTCACACACGAACTATAACGCAATGCGTTATAGTTCGTGTTGCGGAGGAACCTACAAACTGTCCAGTTTTGATAGGCTGCAGGAGGAAGCATTTGATGAGACGGGAAGCATGGCTGCAGGATGATGAGATGGATGCGCAAACGATTCAATGCCAGAGGTAAAAACCATGGACATCAAGCCGATTAAAACAGATACCGATTACCGCAGGGCACTCAAGGAGATTGAGAAGCTGATGACGGCTGCTCCTGACTCAAAGGAGGGGGAACGACTGGATATTCTGGCGACACTCGTTGAAGCCTATGAGAGCAAACACTACCCGCGGTAGATACCGGACCCTGTGGAGGTCAAGTTCGAAATGGAAAGAAAAGGCCTTACGGTCAAGGACCTTGAGCCGATGATTGGCAAAAGCAACCGCGTGTACTTAGGTCTTGGGAAATCTCACGTAACAAAGTTCTCATTGCATGTTACCCATATTGGGCACAATAATGCCCAATATGGGCATTCATACGCCAACCACATCATCCCAAAGGGTCCGCCACAAGGCACCCGCCAGTCTTGCTGATGCGCTCTTCACCAACACTCAAAAGCGTGTCCTTGGTCTGCTGTTCGGCCAGCCCCACCGAAGCTTTTTCACCAGTGAGTTGATTGAGCGGACCGGGTCCGGGTCCGGGGCCGTGCAGCGCGAGCTGCAACGTCTGGCCTTAAGCCGGCTGGTGAACGTCACCTTGATCGGAACACAAAAGCATTACCAGGCCAACCCTGACAGTCCCGTGTATCACGAACTTATCGGCCTTGTGCGCAAGACGATTGCCCTGGTTGAACCAATCCGCCAGGCGCTGGTGCCTTTTGCTGACCGCATTACGCTTGCCATGCTCTATGGTTCTGTGGTGCAGGGCACGGATACTGCGGAAAGCGACATCGACCTGCTCGTTACGGCGGACGACCTGATGCTTGAGGATCTCTATGTAGCCCTTGCTCCTGTGGAAGCCAGTCTTGCACGAAAGATCAGCCCCATGCTCTATACGGTGTCGGAGTTCAATAAACGACGCGTAGCCAGGAAGCCCTTTCTGATGCGGGTACTTGAGGGAGAACATCTAGTGCTTATTGGTGAAGAAGATGGCGAATCCGCAACTCGATAATCTGGTTCAAACGGGTCAACTCAAGTTGGAACCTGTCGCACAAGAGGAAATCGAAGGCCTGTTTCGGTCTGGCACATGCCGCCTTGCAGATGCCGCGCCAACAAACAGGGAGAGAGCAGACGATGCGTGACCAGTTGAATGAAATTATCGCAGATGCGGAGATCGACAGAGGCCTGGAGATGCCGCGAATTGGAACAGGTCATGCAGAGTGTAAGGGCGGAATTTTCAGTTTGTTGCAAGACCCTGGTAGTGAACACACCGCTGGCTCAGGAGCCGAGATGTCACGAGTCGTCGATATCTGCAACGATGATCCGACCGCTAGGTACTGCAAGGACCTCTTTGAGCGTTTAGGAATTCTCAAGGCAATCGTCACGCCCTGGAATGCGTACGGGGCATATGGTGAGAAACCGGGGGTGAAAGCCCTGAAGGCAAATTTGCCGCTTTGCCAAAGGCTCGTGGATGCTGCCGAGCCGGTGGCTATAGTTGCGCAGGGACGGGAGGCACAAAAATTGGTAGACCAGCTTCGTTTTGATGGCCCGATCTTTTGTGTGCCCCATCCAAGCCGGCGAGGAAGGGCGAGCTACAAGGGGGCCGCGAGAGACATTGAAGCAGCCTTTGAGGCAGCTTATCGGCTAGTGGATGGTGGCTGACCTGTGACCTGTTCAATATGAAGGGGAATTATAAAGATTAGTTTACAAACCCCATATTAATCGACCTCTTCCATAACAGGCTTACCGTCCCGCATCCGCATTCTGAACTTGCGATCCAGGTTCTTTTTTGTCATGGGAGGTATGGGTGCTTCCTTGTCTGGTTTGTCTGCACACATAAGGGCTTTCATGGCCTTGTCTAATTGCTTCTGGTTCATGGCTACCAATTCCCTTTGCTTTTATCCACCATTGATAAGTGTCCTTAGATTTGCTGCCAGTTGATCCAGCTTGAACCAGTTGGGATCGTCTTGCATAAGTACACGCGGTGTGCGCGGTAATGTGCCATCCTCCAGCGCAATGGTTACAGGCAGACATAACCGCCAGTCATCATAAGTGCAACGCCTTAACTCTGCATCACTACTCACATTGTAGAAACTCTTTAGCCAATCAATAGCTTCTTGGTTCTCTATGAATGGCAACCCACGGTCAAGTGATTTCCCACGGAAAATGGCATTGGAGACATTGCACAACAAGACATCGAAATTCCCTACCACATATCTGTCATTATGTTTCTTGGTCAAGTGACTTCTTGACTTGTGACACTTCACGGAGAAGTGCGGCTCCTTGGTATTTCTGGTGCCTGTGCTGAATTTCCCCCGCACTGCGTTCTTTGTCTCTGCCTTGAGCCTGTCACCAGTACGCCTGTATGTAATACTTATATCTTCATCGTACACACCAGGCTGTGGATTAAGATTCAGCTTTTGTACGTCCCAATCTCTCGGATCAAGTGCCTGACGTAATACAGCTGCACCGATATATTCCGTTGCCTTGCCCCGAATCATCGGCAATACCTTTTGATCTTCCAGTATGTCCAGCAGGTTTTCCCGTGGAACATTGTAGGTAGCGCAATACTCACTGATACTTGTAAAGACCCTATATTCTTCTGAATCAGACACGATAGTTCCTTATAAATAATTCACGACCCTTTGCCCGTACGCCGCGAAATCCATCCTTTAACTTATTCCCGTTGCGCTGATCATCCGTGCGGTTAATAGTGTAGTTCCACTCTTTATTGCTGATTGATTCTACCCATTCATACATCTCCATCACGTCAGGATGGTTGTCGTATGTAAGCAGGAACTGGATACGTTCAGCATTGCGCCGGATACACCTTTCCAGTCTTTCGTGATCCTCTTTCCCAAACGCGCATCTGTAGAATTTCTTTTGGTCGGCATCATAATAGGGTGGGTCAATGAAGGTGAAGCAACCATCTGGCAGCGAATCAATCACTTCCTCAAAATCAAATGAAATCAATTCTGCGCCTTGCAGTTTGTCTGATACGGTCCTTAAATGCGGAGGCCAGTTTTCAGGACGCATCGAATACTTGCTCCCATAGCCCCAGTAACAGTTTTCAGGACGCATGATCCCGCTATAAGAGGTACGATTAAGATAGAACCACTGGAATGCACGCTCCAGCCCATTCTTTGGTTTGAACTTGTCTTTATAGAATTTATGGTTTTGTTTTGTGGCCTTGATCCCTGCAAGCATTTCAATCAGATCCTCAACCCTGTCCCTGATTTGCCGCAAGGTGTTCATCACATCCTCATCACGGTCATTCAGAATTGATGCAGGTGCCGTATCCTTGGCAAAAAATACACTGGCACCGCCAGCAAAAGGCTCGCAATATACATGGTGGGGTGGGATTTCATCCAATATCAACCTGCGGGCATAGAACTTGCCACCGGGATAACGGAATGGAGAGTTTGAGCGGTTAGACCTCGGCAGGAAAAGTTCTTTGGCTTGCGCCGCACTCACGATACAAGTCCCTTGTAGGTCATCGTCTTTCCGACCATGGACTTGAACAGATCATCAAGACGATCCTGAGTATCCCGATCTACATTGCCCTGATTCAGGCGAAAGGTGAATCCGTTGATGTATTGCTGGCAGTGCTTCTTGCTCCAATGATGGTAGACACCATTGAATCCCCGCTTGATCGTGGACCATACCGATTCCACACCATTGGTATGCGCCATGCCATTTACATACTCTTTGGCCGAATGTCGGACTGTCTTGTGGCCGTAGAGCACTCCCCCAACGCCTTTATACTCACGATGATCATCGGTGTAAAGCATTGAACCGACCTCGACCGAGTTATCCACAGCCTGCCGGATTGTGGCCTGATCCTTGGCATCCACTGTCATGGCCTTTACCTTCCCGCCACGCTGTCTCATGCCGAGTACAGGCTGCTTGCCTACACCGCCTCTACCAGCATTCAGCTTCTTGTGGGTATGTTTGTTCTTCTCGGCCCCGCCGATGTAGGTAGCATCAATCTCGACTTCCCCATGCAGGGCTTCAAGATCGTCTCCACACATCAGGCGAAGCCTGTGCAGCATGTACCAGGCTGTGGGATAACTGACTTTAAGCGTATGCTTGAGTTCCAGTGCAGATACACCCTTGCGTGAAGTCATCAGTCTGTGGGCTGCATAAATCCACTTCTGCTGGCCTCTTACCCTGTTGTGCTCCAAGGGTGTATTGGTGAAGCAGTTGAAGAAACTGCGGCAATCCCCGCACCAGTATCCCTTCCTGTAATTCTTCTGCTTGGTGATCCGTCCAGTGCAGCCACACTTGGTGCAGTAAGGCTCATCGCCCCAGCGTAGTTGCTCAAAATACTTGATGGCATCCTCATCAGTAGGGTACTTTTGTACAACCTCAACAAAACCGAGTGTATTAGCGTGTTTCTTAGGCATTTTTCTTTCCTTTAACATATCTAAATCCATGCCTGTAAGTATACTAAATACTACGAATTTTGTAAACTAATATTTATAATTCCCAAAAGGAAACACTTCAGGTTTCGGTTTATCCTTGAAGCCTGCGGGATACCTTCCTAGTATCGATCATCCGATGCAGGACCACTCCCAACACTGGCCACGCCTGATTGCCTTCGTGGACATGGATGCTTTTTTTGCATCCATCGAGCAACGCGATCATCCCGAATACCGGGGCAAGGCGATCGGCATCACCAACGGCCTGACCGGCACCTGCTTCATCACCTGCTCTTATGAGGCGAGGGCCTACGGCATTCGCATCGGTACGCGCCTGAAGGAGGGCAGGAAACTATGCCCGAAAGTCATCCAGGTCCCGGCACGCCCCGAGCGCTATGCCGAGGTCTCAACGAACATCATGGCTGCCCTGCAAACCATCACCCCGGACGTCGAGGTGTTCTCCGTCGATGAGGCCTTCCTGGATCTC
Organism: Gammaproteobacteria bacterium; assembly: GCA_965214675.1. Taxonomy (GTDB): domain Bacteria; phylum Pseudomonadota; class Gammaproteobacteria; order UBA4575; family UBA4575; genus WTFY01. The sequence goes on along the minus strand of OZ243969.1, from coordinate 1,476,877 downwards.
ACCCACTGCCAGCGCTACTGGAACCGGTCTCCCGAGGTGATGGGCGTGATGATCAAGGCGCGGGTAGCCGAGGTCTCAGGCCTGGCCTGCACGGTCGGCATCAGCGGGGACAAGACCACGGCCAAGTATGCCGCCAAGCAGAAAAAGCCCGATGGGCTGGCCATCATCCCCCCGTGGCAGGCGAGGGATACATTGAAGGAGGTGCCGCTCACCCAGCTGTGCGGCATCAACCGCGGCATCGCAGGGTTTCTGGCGAGACGCGGGGCCATCACCTGCGGGGATGTCGCCAAACTTCCGATCAGTGTGCTGGGCGACCGTTTCGGCAACCCGGGCCGGCGCATCTGGCAGATGTGCCGCGGCGAGGATACTGATGCAGTACAGACCAAAGTCGCCGCCCCGAAGTCCATGGGTCACGGCAAGGTCATGCCCCCGAATACCACTGACCGTGACACCATCTTCATGTATCTGGTGCACATGGCCGAGAAGCTCGGTGCACGCCTAAGGCAGCACTCCTTGGCCTCACAACGCTATTTCATTGGCCTTCGTACACGGGAGGGCTGGATTGGCAGCACGCATTTCAAGACGCCTCTTGTGACCAACGGCACCGGCCCGGTGATCGCCTTATGCAGACAGATGGTCCGCGAGCACTGGCAGGGAGAGGGTATCTTCCAGGCACAGGTCTCGGCGCTCGATCCGCGACCGGTGCAGGGACAACAGGAACTCTTTGCGGAAGAGGAGGATCGGATCGGGCGGATCAACCAGGCGATGGATGCGATCAATGACCGCTACGGGGAATTCACCCTGGCCCGGGCGAGCCTGCTGCACCGCTCGGACATGCCGAACGTGATCGCTCCCGCGTGGAAGCCCTACGGGCACCGCCAGACGATCGTACCGACCGTGGAGCGGATCAAGAAGGCGAGCGAGGCCGGGTAGATGTGCCGGGGCTGCGGATGTCGCTCAGGCGGCGACCTGGCCATGGTGCTTGCGCATGGGCCAGGTCGCCAAAAGAGGCCAGTCAATTCGCGAGGCTAGCAGTTCAGGGTGCCCCGCAGCATAATGCTGTGGCTGATCGCACCGAGTGCCGGGCGGCTGTGTACGCCTTGCAGGCCGCTTAATTACAGTGTTTACCACGTCCGGTCGATACCCCGTTGCTGGAATCTGACACGAATCAATCGCGGGTCGGGACATAGGAAGAAATTCATTTTTACGACTTGAAATCGGTTTTTTGCGTCCCTATGTAATAGGTATCTACAACGAATTTTTCATACAGGAGGTACATCATGTTAGCTCGAAGAATTTATCATGATCCCTGGGATGCCATGCGCGAATTTCACACCCAGATGGACCGCATGTTCGGTTCTCACACGGACGGGGAGACCGATACGGTCGCCAACTGGGTGCCGCCGATCGACATCCACGAGTCCGAGGAGGCCTACGAGGTGAGCGCCGATTTGCCTGGCGTCGATCCGAAGGACATCGAGATTTCCCTGGAGGGGGGCATCTTGTCGATCCAGGGTGCGCGTGAGGCCGAGGGCAGGGATGACGGCCATGGCTATTCGCGCACGGAGCGGTCTTACGGAAGCTTCTTTCGCCGCTTCACGCTGCCGGATACGGCCGACTCCGACAACATTTCTGCAAGGACCGACCACGGGGTGCTCACGCTTCGTGTGCCGAAAAAGGCGAAGGTCTTGCCGAAGAAAATCATGGTCGAAGGATAAGCCGTACAGGCCATGCCTATATCCAATGCTGTCAGGTCGCAATGCTTCGTGCTGCGACCTGCAGCGCACCGGCTGCATCATTGCACTCCAGGGACAATCTGGTGCGCCAAGCCCCCTAGGTGAGGGCGGGCATGCAAAATACAGTTGGCTATCCTGCAGGCCGGTGGCGTTAGGGCAGGCCGGATCAGTGGTATATTGCTGTATCTGGACACCGTCATGCCGCATGCTGAAACGCCTAACTAATTTTATCCCCCCAGGAATCTTTCTGGACCGCGGGTGAGCCCTGAGTACGATGGAAGACAATCAGGCACTCGTTGAGAACGCACTGGATCCACAATCCCTGCTCGGTCTGGTGGAGCGCCTGGTGCTGTGGGCCAATCAGCATGTATTGAACCCGGACAGCTTCACCCAGCTGGCCATCATTGCCACGGGCCTGCTCGTCACGTACGCCAGTGCCAAGAAAATCAATGCCAAGCTTATCGGGTTTGAGCCCTTTGAGTCCGTCAAGGTCCACTCCTTCATTACTGCGGCCATGTACCGGTTCGCCATCCCGGTCCTGCTCCTGGTATGGCTCGGTGTCTTCACAGGCCTCTACCTGTCCCTGGGTCTGCCGTATGCCCTGATCGAGGTGGCCATAATTTTGACCGTGGCCTGGGCCGTCATCCGCCTGGGCTCCTCGGCCATCTCCGACACCTTCACCAGCAAGAGTGTCGCCACCTTCGTGTGGGGTATCGCGGCCCTGCATGTCTTTGGCCTGCTGGTTCCCCTGATCGGGTTTTTGGATTCGATGAAGTTCCAGGTGGGCGACCATGGCATCAGCGTCTTCGATGTGGTGGCCTCCGTCATTACGGTGGCCGTCTTCCTGTGGCTCGCGTTGTTGGTCACCCGGATGCTCGAGGCACGGATCCATGCAAGCAGCGAGATCTCGAAAACGACCCAGGTCCTGATCGCCAAGGTCCTCAAGATCGTCATCGTCGTCGGTGCCTTCCTGCTGGCACTCGGGACCGTCGGCATCGATCTCACAGCCTTCGTGGTATTCGGGGGTGCCATCGGTGTGGGTCTCGGGTTTGGCTTGCAAAAGATCTTCTCGAATCTCGTGGCGGGCTTCATCCTGCTGACCGACAAGTCCATCAAGCCCGGGGACACCATTAACATTGCAGGGGAGTACGGCAAGATCGAGACCCTGGGGGCACGCTATGTGTCGGTGATCACGCGAGACGGGATCGAGCATCTGGTGCCGAACGAGGAGCTGATCACCAGCCGGGTCGAGAACTGGTCCTACAGCCATGCCAACGTCCGGCTGAGAATCCCGGTAGGCGTTCACTATGACTGCGATGTGCACGAGGCCATCGAGCTGTGCAAGCAGGCGGCCAATAACGTCAAGAGGGTGCTGGCCGATCCTCAACCTGCCTGTCTTTTAAAAGGATTCGGGGACAGTTCCGTGGACCTGGAGATCCGCATCTGGATCAAGGACCCGATGAACGGGTGTGCGAATGTGATGAACGAGGTGTTGCTGGGGGTGTGGGACCTGTTCCATGAGAAGGGCATCCAGATTCCTTACCCGCAAAGAGACCTGCATCTGAAGTCCGTCCCGATGGACAATAACTTGCCGGCTGACCCGGAACCGGATTCCTGATTTATCGGCGTGCAACTTCTGCAGGCTCATCGGCTGAGCGATGCTCAGATACAAGCCGTAAGGAAAGGCTGGAATACACCTCTCGATCAGGGAATTTCGGCCAGCTTCGCTCAATGGCATAGTAGAGCAATGTTGCCGTTCAAGTTGCACTGAAACCAGCCATCACCTCCATGAACCTGGAATCCGTTGCCATTGCCCTGGGAGACGTTGCCTGGATCGGCCTGGCCTTCGTGCTGGGACTTCTTTCAAGGGTTATCGGCTTGCCGCCCCTGGTCGGGTTTCTTGCAGCAGGATTCGTGCTCAACCTGTTTGGGATCACCAGCGGGGAAGTCCTTGAGACCCTGTCGGATCTCGGCATCACCCTGTTGCTGTTCATCGTGGGCCTCAAGCTCAATCTTCAGACTTTCGCCCGCCCGCAGGTATGGGCGGTCACCGGACTGCACATGGCCATTGTCGTGGTGGTTTTCGGCTTCGCCATCTATGCACTGGCACTTCTTGGCGCCTCCATCTTCGCAGACCTCGACTTCTCCCATGCCTTGCTCATCGCCTTTGCCCTGAGTTTCTCCAGCACCGTGTTTGTCGTGAAGGTGCTCGAGGACAAGGGAGAGACGGCTGCCCTGCATGGTCGAATCGCGGTCGGTATTCTTATTGTGCAGGACTTGGCCGCCGTCATTTTCCTCGCCGTCTCGGCAGGCCAGTATCCGGCGGGGTGGGCAATATTGCTGGTGCTGCTCATACTCCTGCGCCCGCTACTTTCCTCCATTCTGCAGCGTGCAGAGCATGGCGAGCTCCTGGTGCTGTACGGTTTTGTCCTTGCCGTTGGTGGCGCGCAACTGTTTGAGCTGATCGGACTCAAAGGCTACCTGGGTGCGCTTGTGATGGGCGTGTTGATTGCCAACCACGGCAAGGCCGTTGAGATGTCAAAGGCCATGCTCAGCTTCAAGGATCTTTTCCTGGTCGGATTTTTCCTGTCGATTGGACTGTCCGGGCCACTGACCATGGAGGCCGTGCTCATCGGTGCGGCCATCACGCCGTTCGTATTTCTCAAGTCGGCGCTGTTCTTCGGCCTGCTGACCGGATTCAAACTGCGCGCCCGCACCTCGTTGCTTGCCTCATTGAACCTGACCAACTTCAGTGAATTCGGACTGATCGTTGCAGCGATCGGAGTGGCCAACGGCTGGATCGACAGTCTCTGGTTGATCGTTATCGCAATTGCCTTGGCCCTGTCCTGCGCAATCTCTGCAGGACTGAATGTCATCGCCCATCCTCTCTACACCCGATACTGGACGGTGTGGAAACGCCTGCAACGTGCAGAGCGGCTTGTAGATGATCGACCGCTCGATATAGGAGGTGCAAAGATTGCCATCATTGGCATGGGTCGTGTGGGAACCGGGGCTTATGATGATTTGCATGAACGACATGGCGGAGCCGTTGTAGGTGTCGACATTGATCCTGTGAAGGTGCAGCACCAGCAGTCTACGGGTCGCACGGTGCTACTGGGTGACCCCAGCGATGCCGATTTCTGGGACCGGGTTCACGCCACCCACACCTTGGAACTGGTGATGTTGGCCCTGCCGAACCTGGCTGCCAATCTTGCAGTGCTTGATCAGCTCAAGGCCGCCTCGTTTGATGGCCGAGTCGCGGCCACAGCTAGGTTTCAGGATGAAGTCGAGCCGCTGAAGCAAGCTGGGGCATCGACAGTGTTTAATATCTACGCAGAGGCTGGCTCAGGATTTGCCACGCACGTGGCCGTGCAACTACTACCTCTTGCCTCAGCTATAAAGGGAAATTGAGTCCCAGTTTGAAGCTTTTCAATTCCCTCATTCAACTCACCAAAGACTACCTCCTATCAAAATACAAATTTCTGAAACAGGCACCTGGAGCCGATTTTGTGTTTGATAAAGAAACCATGGTTTTTTAGGTGCCCGGGGCACGAATATCAGTAGGGGACCTGCTCAGGAGTCAGTAATCTGTTGCAGCAAGTGATTGGTCTGGCTGACTTGCTCAACCAGCAAGCGTGCTGCATCCTTGACCTTGATCTCATTCTTGCGTGAGTAACGGCGCAGCATCTCGAACGCATCGTCCTTGTTTTCCACATGACCGCGGCCGACCAGGATGCCGATTGCCTCGCTGATTTCACGGTTGGCATTTAAAGCCGTGTGCAAGTGCGCCTGGGATTGCTTGAGTTTTTCAAGGTCGCGGGCGCGCTCCAGGCTGGTGCGAATGATGGGGATCAACTGGTCGGTCTCGATCGGTTTGACGATGTACCCGAGCGCCCCTTCCCGGGTGGCCTGCTGGACCAGCTTCTCTTCGGAGTAGGCAGTCAGGAACACGAAGGGGATCTGCTTTTCCGCGAACAGGCGCCTGGCCACTTCCAGGCCGTCCAGGCCTGGCATCTTCATGTCGAGCACTGCCATGTCCGGTGCATGCTCGAGTCCGAGCTGTACGGCATCGGTCCCGTTCTCTGCGGTATGCACGCTGAAACCGGCCTCCCTGAGGCCGTTGGCCAGGGTCACCAGGCCAAGGCGGTCGTCGTCTGCAAGCAGGACCGAGATTGTGTGCTCCATGTCTTACACCGCAAGCGTGCTTCGGGTATCGGATTCGAACTCGATGACATGCGGGGCCTCCAGTTTGAGGGTCACGCGCATCTGCGAGTCCTTTTTCGTGCGGGTAAGCGTAGCACCTTTGGGTGGGAGGAGCGATTTGATCAGGTCCAGCCCTTGCCCGGAAGTCAGCTTGTTGAATTCCCGGTCATCGAGTTTCTCGCGAGGCAGGGTATTGATGATCTCGATGCGAACCGAATCATCCTCGCGCACGAGGTTCACGTAGATGACGCTCGCGCCGAGGGATTTCTCGCCGTGCTTGATCGCATTGGTGATCAGCTCGGAGAGGATGACGGCGATCGGGGTGATTTCGCGCTCGGCGATGACGGCATCGCCCTGGAGCGCCTCATCGATGGTGAGGTTGATCTGCGACAGGAACAGCTTTCTTTCATTTTCGATGATCGCACTCACAAGCTCTGAAATGTAGATGATGCTTTTGGTGGAGCGGCTCTGCAGGCCGTAGGCCTCGGCGATGGAGCGGATCTTGGTGGAGGCATCCTGCAGGATTGGCTGCAGGTCCGGGTTCTTGCGCGAATAGGAGGTCAGCAGGGAGACCACGTTCTGCAGGTTGTTCTTGATGCGGTGGTGCACCTCGCGTACCAGCGAGTCCCGTTGCGTGCGTGCGTACTCGAGCTTTCTTCTGGATTCGGTCTTTTGCAGGGTCACGTCGCGGCACACGACCAAAAGGGTGCGGGTCTTGCCGGGCACCACCGCGGTCAGGCGAAGGCGGGCCTGCAGGATGGACTGTGGGCCGAGTGCACCATCGCGCACCAGCTCGATCTGCGCCTCCGGGCGATCGGAGCGGTACATGTCCGCGCACAGGTGCTTGAGTGCGTTTGCACTCTTGTTATCGAACAGTGCGAACAGTGTGCTGGCATACAGGCGCGCCTCGGTGAAGTACTCCCGTGCGGCGAGGTTCGCCAGCACGATGTCGCCGGGCTCGGTGATGGTCAGGTAGATGTCGGGGGCGGACTCGTACAGATCGAAAAAGCGGTTCTCGCTGTCCTTGAGCGCCACCAGCGCCTGCTGCCTTTTCCTGAACTGGTTGCGCATGATCAGGAACATCGGCGTGCTCACCAGCAGGAACAGGGCAAACAGCAGGGCGGCATCGATGATCACCGTCCTGAGGTAGTTCGAGTACAGCCCGGTCTTCGGCAGCACCGAGACTTCCCAGCGGGTGCCCGCGATCGCTACGGTCGAGCTGATCACATCGTCCGCCTGCAGGTAGAATTCATCGAGCCGGTCCCTTGAGCCATGTTCGGTCACCTCGATCAGGCCCGGGTGCAGGGTGCTGGAGATGATCATCTCGTAGTTCGGGTTGGCGTAGCTTTCCAGGATACGGGTGATCTCCCTCGGGATGAAGCTGACGAAGAACACCAGGACCTCGTTGTTGTTGCCGACGAACGGTACCATGACGTCGAAATGATAGCCGTTGGGAAGCGGGTGGATGCGGATGTCCTGGCGGAAGTTGTTGAGCACGAAATTCTGGATATCGATCTTGCACACTTCGCCGACATTGAAATTGAAGTCATCCAGCACGCGGGTCGCCTCCTCGTTCGTGATCGTGAAGGTGAACATGTTGGGTACGCGTTTCACCAGGGAGTTGCGCAGGTTAATGTAGTCCCTGGACTCAATGTCCTTTTCCTGGTAGATCCGCGTCAGCAGCTCAGAGTGTTCTGCGGCGAAGATGGCCACGTCCCTGTGCAACTCGGCAAGCGTCGCCTCGACCTCGCGCGAGACCGATACCGCGGAGACGTTCATCAGGGTGTTGACGTCATCGCGGAAGATGAGAAAGCGGGTCACGGACAACACGCCCAGGATCAGCACGACCGCGATCAGCACGACGCCCGCCAGCACCCACAGGCTCCTTGGAAACGGCCTCTGGGAGATCAGCCCTTCATGTGTAATGGCCTCATTCATCTACTCCCCCCAGTCTTTCGGGATGGTCGAACGGCGCCGGGCGCCTGCAGCCTGCCCGCACCGCCGGGCTTAATTAAATCCCATGAGACGGTTGTAAGTAAATTTCGTATATACTAATATCTTTCCATCAGGCCCATGGGTCTGGTGCGTGCTCTGGGAGCCCAACTCCTGTTTCTAAGAGCCAATGTACCGCATAAAAAGCCCGGGTACACACTAATTCAAGGCCGAATCCCCGTCTGCATTGTTGATATTTGCAGTCATTGACTGCGAACCTGTGCAGAGCGTGCATGAGTGGCGGGTACCGATAGCACCGGTTCCGCACACCGGTCAGCCGACCGGCACGCAGGCCAGGGATTGATGGGAGGGCGACTTTCCAAATGAATCTTGCGTATTGCAAATCCGCATTCTCGGGCGCGTTTACGAAGCCCCGATCTCATTGCATCCCCGGTACCACTGATACCGGCATCCATTCTTGCCACATCCACAAGCGGTTTCGTACGGCCGCATTCAGGCTGCGGCATCGGCACTTTGGGGGGTCAGCCCCGGTGTGCCACGCTATACAGACAGGAGGGAGTTATGTATAGGAAGACCACAACAGTAATTGTCAGCAGTTGTCTGCTGTTTTTCATGGCCGCTACGGCACAGGCGGCAAAGTTCCAGGTCGGCGATGTCGAGAACATGACCATCGATTTCTGGGGCTTCTCCCAGTTGACCATGGAGCAGTACGATCGCAAGGACACGTCGAGTGACGAGGACCTGGGCGATCGGGACAGTTTCGAGTTTGACGCCGATCGCGTGCGCTTCGGGGCCAAGGTGAGATGGGGTCAGTGGTTCGGCAACCTGCACCTGGATGCCAACAGTTCGCAATCTGGAAGGCGCGTGGGTGGCCTGTCCGATATCATCCGCGATGCCAACGCGGGCTACAAGTTCAGCAATGCGGCGAAAATCAAGCTCGGTCAGTTCAAGACCCCGCTTGGCATGGCCTTCAACGGCTCGGGCAGCAAGCTGCCCCTGCCCAAGCGCACCTTCACCGACCGCCTCGCCTTTGACCGAACGCTAGGCATCATGCTGAGCGGGCGCAAGATGGGCGGTGCCAAGGGCAGCGGCTTCGGGTATGACCTGTTCGTCGGCAACCCGGTCGGCCGTGCAGGTACCGCCAGCCAGAACAAGGACCAGGTCGGCGATGAGCACACCTGGGTGGCGCGCATCATGTATGACCTCGGCAAGAGCCTCCACATCGAGACCGCCTACGGGGAAGTCGGCGAGGCCGGAGGTCAGGGGACCGAGGACCTCGAGACCTTTGATATCGGTGTGTCCGGCAAGCTCTCACCCGCCATCAAGTATCGCGCTGAATTCATACAGTCCGATAACGTGCGCGGCAAGGCGGACGATGAGGAAGAGGCCTGGTTCGTGGAACTGGCCTACGCATTCGACAAGATGCTCGAGGGCGTGATCCGTTACGAGGAGGCCGAGTTCGACAGCACGGATAATTCAGAAATCGATGCCTTCGAGGTCGGGCTTAACATGTACATGGGACAGAACAAGAAGAACAACCGCCTGCAGGTCTCGTATCGCTCCGTAGGAGGCGATGAGGAAGACTACAAGGGACGTGCTGCCACCGGAGGCTTTGCGGACCACAAGTGGGACGCCTTCCTGGCCCAGTTCCAATTCTTCTACTAGGCCGGCGTACGAGGTAAAGATTGGCATGACCGGTGCGAAGGCCTGCATGGAAATTGGCACACAGCACACAGGCTATTGATCAGGAGATACAGGTGGAGAGGTCCATGAACAGATCATTCAGAAATTCGATGTATGTATTTTTGTCTTTTGCGTTCGTGCTCGGCATGCTGAGCATCCAGCCCGTGATGTCGGCTGAAACCAGTGCCGTGGAGAACGGCAAGAAAGTCGCCTTTGACCGCCGGGCAGGGAACTGCCTGTCGTGTCACCTGATCGAGAATGGCGAGGCACCCGGCAACCTGGGTCCGCCGCTGGTGGCGATGAAGGCCCGCTTCCCGGACCGTGAAAAACTTCGCGATATCATCTGGGATATCACGACCACACGCCCGGAAGCGATGATGCCGCCCTTCGGCAGGCACAACGTCATTAGTGAAAAGGACATCGATGACATAGTTGAATACCTGTACACACTTTAACTGCAGGCAGATTAATTCGAGGTAGAGAACGATGAACCGAGTACGAAGAAAAGTGATCCAGGGCGGCATGATGGCTGGCCTTGCAACGCTGGCCGGGGTGCCCAAGCTGCTGCTGGCCGCCTGGCCGAAAGACGCCTTCAAGGCCAAGTCCATGGAGGATGCGCTCGCCGCACTGACGGGCACCGCCGAGGCGCAGGATGGCGAGATCGTCATCAAGGCCCCGGAAATTGCGGAAAACGGCGCGGTCGTGCCGGTCTCCGTGACCAGTCATATTGCCAATACCGAATCCATATCCATTATCGTGCCGAACAACCCACTGCCGCTGGCGGCAAGCTTCGAGCTGATGGGCGGTGAGCCCTTCGTTTCGGTGCGCATCAAGATGGCGAAGACTTCCGACGTGGTGGCCGTGGTGAGATCCGGCGGCCAGGTGTACCAGGGCAGGAAGGAAGTCAAGGTCACAATCGGCGGATGTGGCGGCTAGGCCGTTAACGGGGGAACACTGACATGGCAAACACAATCAAGATTCGCGCGAAAAGCAAGAACGACATCGTCACCGTCAAGGTGCTGGTGACCCATCCGATGGAAACCGGCACACGCAAGGACAGCAAGACCAAGGAAGTCGTGCCGGCCCATTTCATCAAGGAGCTGAAGGCCGAGGCGCACGGCAAGGTGGTCTTTCACGGCAATATCGGAACGGGGGTCGCCAAGAACCCGTACTTTGCCTTCAAGTTCAAGGGCGCAAGCGTGGGCGATACGATCAAGATCAGCTGGGTCGACAATCTCGGCAATTCTGATTCCAGAGACGCGGTCATCAAGTAAGCCGAATGGCCTGGAGTGAGGGAGTAACATGAAAAAAGTATTGATTGCGGTGGTACTGGTATTCGCCTGGGCATCCTTCGTGTCGCCAGTGGCGGCCAACCCGGAAGACGATGTGCAACTGTACCAGGACTACTTTAAAAAACGCTTTCCAAAAGTCGAGTTCCAGGAATTCGGCAATGGCGTGTACGCGATGAATGCGCAGTTGCGCGAGAACTGGGAAGCCATCGAGGAATTCCCGCCGTACGAGCCGTTTATCGAACGCGGCGAGGCCATGTGGAATACACCGTTCGCCAACGGCCATTCGTATGCGGACTGTTTCCCCGAGGGTCCGGGTGTACGGCACCTGTACCCGCAATGGAGCACAGAGCAGGGCCAGGTCGTGACCCTGGCGCTGGCCATCAACCAGTGCCGCGAGGCCAATGGCGAGAAGCCGCTGAAATACAAGAAGGGGTCGATCAACGATCTCCTGTCGTACATGTCGTACGAGAGCCGCGGGCAATTGACGAACGTCATCGTTCCCGCCGACGACCCGCGCGCCCTGGAAGCCTACAAGCAGGGTAAGGAGTTCTACTTCACTCGCAGGGGGCAATTGAATTTTTCCTGTAGCCATTGCCATTTCAGCAGTTCCGGCTTGAACTTGCGTTCCAACGTGCTGAGCACTGCGGTGGGGCAGACCACCGGCTGGCCTGCGTATCGTTCCAAGTGGGGTACCGTGGGCACACTGCACCGGCGTTACACCGGTTGCAACAAGCAGGTACGCGCCAAGCCCTTCAAGGCACAGGGCGAGGACTACCGTAACCTGGAATACTTCCATACCCACATGAGCAACGGAATGGCCATAAACGGCCCGTCCGCGCGCATGTAACGGGCAGTTCACAGAACAGGCATACGTTTTGAACGAGGAGAACAAGAACATGGGAGCACTGTTGAAATATTTTTTCATCGGGCTGGTCAGCCTGAGCCTGGTAGGCCCGGTGAGCCTGCTGGCGGATGCAGAGTTCACGCAATTGCTGAGCGAGGCGAGGGCTGCGCAGAAAAAGGCAAATTCCGTCGGCGGTGAATGGCGCGATGTCGGCAAGTTCCTGAAACAAGCCGAGGCCGCAGCCGCAAGCGGGGATCTTGAGAAGGCGAAAAAGCTGGCCCAGAAAGCGAAAAACCAGTGTGAGCTGGGATACGAGCAAGCCGTGGCTCAGAAAGGAAAGGCAGGCCATCCCTCGTACCTGAAATAACCGCTTTCGTGCGAGTTTGAGCCGTGTACCTGACGCGCCGACAGTTTCTATCGCTGTTGAACGCAGCGGCCGTGGCCGGCATCCTCCCGGCCACCCGGGGTTTGAATGCAGGTGCGGGAATGTACGATATTCCTGCCAAAGGTGATGTACGGCTACTCCACTTCACGGATTGTCACGCCCAACTCCTCCCGGTGTACTTCCGTGAACCGAACGTCAATATCGGAGTAGGCGCCGCCAATGGCAAGGCCCCGCACCTGGTGGGTACACACCTGCTGGAGCGCTTCGGCCTGCCTGCATCCAACACCCTCTCAACACATGCGCTCACCTACCTGAACTACATCGAGGCAGCCCGCAAGTTCGGCAAGGTCGGCGGCTTCGCACACCTCGCCACGCTGGTCAAGAAGCTGCGCTCGGACTTCGGTGAGAGCAAGACGCTGCTGCTCGACGGCGGCGATACCTGGCAGGGGTCGGGTACGGCCTACTGGAGCCGCGGCATGGACATGGTGGGGGCCTGCAACCTGCTCGGCGTGGACGTCATGACCGGCCACTGGGAGTTCACCTACCAGGACACCGAGGTCATGGAGAACATCCAGGCCTTCAACGGCGAGTTCGTGGCACAGAACGTCAAGCTCACCGAGGACGGCCTGTTCGAGGAGCAGCCGGCCTTCGACGAGGACTCCGGGCATGTCTTCAAGCCGTATACCATCAAGGAGCTCAACGGCGTGCCCGTGGCCGTCATCGGCCAGGCCTTTCCCTACACGCCGATCGCCAACCCGCAGCGCTTTATCCCGTACTGGACGTTCGGCATTCGCGACGACGAGATGCAGGAGATTGTCGACCACATTCACGAAAAGGAGAAACCGGCCGCGGTCATACTGATTTCCCACAATGGCATGGATGTGGATCTGAAGATGGCCAGCCGGGTCACCGGTATCACCGCGATCCTCGGCGGGCACACGCACGATGGCGTGCCCCAGGCGATCGAGGTGAACAATGCGAACGGCGTGACCCTGGTCACCAATGCCGGCTCCAACGGCAAGTTTCTCGGCGTGCTGGATCTTGAGATCAGTCAGCACCGCGTGTCCGGCTACCACTACCGGCTGCTGCCCGTATTTTCCAATTTTATCGAGCCCGACGCCGAGATGGCGGCCTACATCGATACGGTCAGGGCCCCGCACCTGGCTGCGCTGCAAGAACCGCTGGGCGTGACCGACTCGCTGCTGTACCGGCGCGGCAATTTCAACGGCTCGTTCGACCAGGTGATCTGCGAGGCGCTGGTGGAACAGCTCGACACCCAGATCTCCCTGTCACCGGGATTTCGCTGGGGCGTGTCCGTGCTGCCGGGTGAGACCATTACCATGGAGCATGTCCTGACCCAGACCTGCATGACCTATCCGGAAACCTATGCCAACGAGATGAGCGGCGAGATGATCAAGCTCATCCTCGAGGATGTTTGCGACAACCTGTTCAACCCGGACCCCTATTACCAGCAGGGCGGCGACATGGTCCGCCTGGGGGGCATGAACTACGTGTGCGACCCGACGGCCCCTACCGGAAACCGGATCTCGGACATGACGCTGGACTCCGGCGAGAAAATCGAGGCTGCCAGGCAGTACAAGGTGGCGGGCTGGGCCACCGTGGGCTCGAAATCCCCGGGCCCGCCGGTCTGGGACGTGGTCGCCCAGCACATCCGCGAGCACAGGAACATCAGGGTCACGAAGCTGAACACGCCGAAACTGGTCAACATTGCAGGCAACCCGGGGGTGCTGGACTACCCCGCCTAGGGCGGGGAGGAAAATGTGCTTATGAATCATCCTGCCCTGCAGTATCATCCCGGGATGGCAAGTCCCCATTCAAAGAAGAGCACGGTTTTGCGACGGGTCCTGATCGTGGCCGCCTGCATGGCATCGCTCCTTGGGTCCCCGGTACAGGCCGAGGAGGCCCTGACGGTCGAGACCAAGACCCTGAGTGCGACGATGGCCTACCGCGTGGCGCAGGCCGCACTCGATGCCTGTGATGCCCTGGGCTACCAGGTGGGCGTGTCCGTGGTCGGGCGAGGCGGTCATCTCATCGCCTTGCTGCGCGACCCGCTTTCGGGTCCACATACCATCACCCTCAGCGAGAAAAAGGCCTTTACCTCGGTCAGCACCCGGGTGGCGACGTCCTCGCTGAGTGATCGCCCCAACCTGAATTTCGAAGGCCGCCTGCTGACCCTGATGGGCGGGCTGCCGATCAACCTGGGGGGCTACCTGTACGGCGGGGTCGGTGTCTCCGGGGCCACGCCCGAGGATGACGAAGTCTGTGCACAGGCCGGTATCGATGCCATACGCGACGATATCGAGTTTGGTGAATAGGCCGCCAGCCTGCGTGCCAAGGCACATCGCCCGATCACGATGAGCCCGGTCAAGGCGCCTGGCACTGCAGATCGAAACCGGATCGCATTTTATTTCGCAACGACGTTCCTTGCCTCCGGCGCACTGCTCGTGCTCGAGCTTGTGGCCGCACGACTGATCGCACCCTACGTCGGCGTCTCCCTGTATACCTGGACGACCATCATCGGCGTGATCCTGGCCGGCCTGTCGATCGGCAACTGGCTGGGGGGCTGCTGGGCCGATCGCGGCCACGGTGAGCAACGCGTCGGCCTGGTGCTGCTGGCAAGTGGTGTGCTGTCCTTCGCAAGCCTGTATGCCATCGCACCGGTGGCCGCCGTGCTGCAGGCCAGTACGCTGGGCATACTGACCATGACCTTCGTGTACGTCTCAAGCCTCTTCCTGCTGCCGTCCGTGGCGCTCGGCGTGGTCACCCCGCTGCTGACCACGATCGCCGCAAGGCAAACCGGGGAGGTCGGCAGGATCATCGGCGGCATGCATGCACTGGCCGCCCTCGGGAGCATCACCGGCGTGTTCCTGACGGGCTACCTGCTGGTGCAGTACTTCGGTACGCGCCAGGTGGTCTTCGGCGTCTCTATCCTGCTTTTGTTGTTGTGCATCCCGTACCTGGTTCGCGAGCGCGCCGTGCGCGGGGCAACCGCGCTTGCCGTTTTGCTGTGCGTGGCCATCGTCACGGCACTGAGTTACTCGAACCTGTTTGCCAAAACCTGCAAGGTCGAGTCCGCCTACTACTGCATCAATGTCGTCGACCGCACCCCGGATGTCACCTTCGGTGTCGCACGGGGCCTGGTGCTCGATCACCTGCTGCACGGCATCAATCACATGAGCGAGCCGGGCTACCTGGTAGGTGCCTTCGCCCAGGGGATCGATGAGCTGGTCTTTGCCCAGTTCGAGGCCGACTACCACGACGAGCTGCGCTACTTCTTTGCAGGCGGCGGGTCCTACACCCTGCCGCGTACCATCAAGGCCACCGATCACACGGCGCAAATCACGGTCGCCGAGATCGACCCCGAGGTCACCGCCATCAGCGTCCGGGAACTGGGCGTCGATCCCGCGGACTTTACCGTGATCCACCAGGATGCGCGAGTGGCCCTGGCCGCCGAGACGGGAGAATTCGATGTCATTGTCACCGACGTCTTCCATGACATCTCCATTCCCCATCACCTGGTGACCCGCGAGTTTGCTGCGCTGGTGCGAGAAAAGCTGTCCGCGCGCGGCATCTACCTGATGAATGTCGTCGACCAGTTTCCCGACCCGAGACTTGTGAAAAGTATCGTCAAGACGCTGGCGCTGGAGTTTGCCCACGTGGGCGTGTGGATGGATCACGTACCGAAGGATCCGACCCGCTTCACCTACGTGATCTCGGCCACCAGCGAGTCGGCCCTGCCGGACGAGGTCCTGGCGCGCAGGGGGCTGGATCGGGGCTGGCTGAACGTGCGCGCCGCAATTGATGAAATCGGCACCCCGGTGGATAATCTGCCGGTATTGACGGACAGTTATGCCCCGGTGGAGCGCCTGATGTCCGGACTGCTGACAGGGGCTGCCCGGTGAAGGCGTGCCAGGGCCCGGAGGTGGCGTGATGAGAAGTGCGAGATCGATCGTGTTGGCCGTGCTTGGCGCACTGCTCCTGGCATTCGCTGTGCAGGCGCAGGAGGCGGACACCGTACCGGGTGAACACGTGACGATGCCGGCACCGGCCTATCACCCGGAGTGGTTCAAGTCCTCCTTTCTTGACCTGCCGGAGGACATCGGGGAAGCCGCCGGGCAGGGCAAGCGACTGATCGTCTACTTCTACCAGCACGGCTGCCCGTACTGCAAAAAGCTCATCGAGCACAACCTCGGCCAGCCCGAGGTCGTGGCGTACACCCGCGAGCATTTCGAGGTGGTCGCCATCAACATCTACGGGTCGGTCGAGGTCACCGACCCCGAGGGCGAGGTCCTGGACGAGAGGGACTTCGCGAAAAAAGTGCAGGTCCACTTCACCCCCACCATGCTGGTCTACAACAAGGACCGCGAGGTCGTATTCCGCATGAACGGCTACTACAACGTGAACAAGTTCTCGGCCATGCTCGCCTACCTGGCCGAGAAACAGGAAACCAGGATGAAGTTCCTGGACTACCTGGCCGCCTACCAGAGCACCCGCAAGCCCCAGGCGCTGGATATCGGCCCGCTCGCCTCTGTGTTCATGACCGCGCCGTTCGACCTGCAGGAGACCCTGCGCACCGAGGCCCGGCCCCTGGCCGTCTATGTCCAGGAGCAAAACTGTACTTCGTGCAAGGAACTGAACGAGGACATCCTGCAGCGCCCACAGACGAGAAAATTCCTGGAGCAGTTTTCCCTTGCGATGGTGGACGTCCACAGCGATGCGAGCATCGTCTCGCCCAGGGGGAAGAAATCCACCTCCAGGCAATGGGTGCGTGACAACAGGATCCAGTTCATCCCCACCCTCGTGCTGTACGATACGAGCGGCAGGGAAGTGTTTCGCGTGGACGGCTACGTCAAGTCCTACCACCTGCAGTCAGCACTCGATTACGTGCTCACTGAAAGTTACAAGCGTTACACGGGTTTTCAACGGTATCTCCAGGACCGGACCGAGCGCCTCGAAGCCCAGGGCGTACACATCGACCTCATGGACTAGCCACCGGATTCTCAAAGGACGGATCGATGATGCAAACATTGCCTGATATGAAAACCGCACTCGCGGCCTTCGTGCTGGGCCTGGTCCTTGCGGGGTGCCAGGGCCTGCCGGTGCTCAAACGCATCGATGCCGGGAATGAAAACGGGGGTGCGCTCAATGAACCGGTGGATGTCCATGCCGTGGAAGTCGTCTCGATCCTGCCCGAGACCTTCGACCATATCCACCTGGGTGCGACGCGATTCTCCAACCAGTACCGGCGCTCCGATACCCGCGAGTGGGCCATCAACGACTTCCTGAAAGGGCTCATCACCGAGTCGATCCGCCATGACCAGCGCTTCGAATACATCGACAGCGGTGTGGATGCGCAAGGATTCAGGCAGGTGTTGGCCGGAATGACTGCGACGCAGGATTCCCTGGACATGAACTCGATCAGTGCACCGCTGGAGGCGCTGTACCGCGAACACGGCATCGATACGCTGATACTGATCATGGCCGACCGGATTGAGGACCCGATCGAGGATACGGTGCAGGAGTTTACCGGCTACGGCCTGTACCGGAATGCCTCGCTGTTCAAGTCGGTCTACCTGTATTCCTACCTGCGGGTGGTCGTGGTGGATACCCACACCCGGGCCATCAGGAAAGACATCGCGACCACGGATTACACCAAGCTGCCGAAGGAATTCTGGGCGAACCATCTGGAAGGGCTGGCGCCTCGGGAGCGTCGCTATATCAAGAGCGAGTCATTGAAAATGGCGGGACGCAACGCGCTGGGCGCGCTGGTGGAGGCACGGCTGGTCAACCAGGAGGCCGTGTACACGACCGAGAGCGGCACGCGGCTGCGCACGGATCGCCTGCAGGAAGCCGGTAATTACGGGGAACTTTATGAGGATGCCGTCGAACGGGTCTATCTTGCATTGGACCTCGAGAAGCATTTCGAGCGCTATGCCCTGCTGATGCAGGGCAGGCACGAGGAAGTCATCGAAGACCTGGCCCCGTACCGCGATATCTACCTGAGCTGGATGCGCAACCACGTCAGCTGGGAGATTCTCAAGCCGAAGATGATCGATGAATACCGCAAGGAGTTTACCGCCGAGGAGCTCAACGAGATCGCGGATTTTGCCGAGACGGAAGCCGGTGCCAAGATGCTTGCGAAAATCCCCGTGATCCTGGGCGAGCAGGAGAACATCTGGCTGCGCGAAGCCAAGAGCAAGGTTGAACTCCTGGATGAGGCGGTGATGAGAAGACGGTCGCTGACCGAGTACTGAGCGCCGCTTACTCGAACTCCATCTCCCGGAAGATCTGCCCGGCATTGGAGCGGGCCAGCTCGAAAAACGTATCAAGGTGTGCGTAGGCCGACTGGTCGATCAGGTAGGCATCTTCGAGACTGCCATCCTCATCCAGCAATCGTTCGACCTGCTCGCGCATGTAGAGCAGATAATCCCGAGTATAGGTGGTCACGGGTCCCATGGTGGTTGGTGCGCCGTGCCCGGGGATGACCACCTTGGCATCGAGGGCTGCGAACTTCTCCCAGGTCTCGATCCAGCCGGCCGTGTCGGTGTCATCAAACACGGGCAGCAGGCGCTCGTGAAAGGCCATGTCGCCCGAGATCACCAGGCGGCGTTCGGGCAGCCACGCGACAATGTCCCCGGGGCTGTGTGCCGGACCCAGGTACAGGATCTCGATGGTCTCGCCCCCCAGCTCGATCACCAACTTCTCATCGAAGGTCCTGTCGGGCACCACCACCTCGGTATTGAAACTCTTATCACGCACGCGATTTCGCATGCGCTCGAAACGGGCCGCACCGCGATTGCGGATCTCGTGCAGGGTCTCCTGGTGGGCAATGATGGTGGCCCCCTGTTTCTTCCAGTAACTGCTGCCCAGCATGGCATGCCCCTGGCCGTTCTCCAGCACCACGTACCTGACAGGTAGTGAGGTGATCTTGCGGATCTC
Source organism: Gammaproteobacteria bacterium (assembly GCA_965214675.1). Lineage (GTDB taxonomy): Bacteria > Pseudomonadota > Gammaproteobacteria > UBA4575 > UBA4575 > WTFY01. Next base: position 1,457,821 of record OZ243969.1, on the reverse strand, counting down.
GTTGTGCAGGGCAGCGGCCAGCAGGTAGTTGTCCCCGGCATTGAAGACCAGCACGCCGTCATCACCGATGATGAAGGACAGGTTGTTGTTGTGGCCCGAGTTGTCATACGTGCGCGGTGCGGTCGCACCGATGGCGGACCAGACCCCGGGGATCACTTCCCGGGGTTTGGCGTACAGGAAGCTGTGCAGGGCATCATCTGCGATCGAGACGGGCAGGCCCTGGCGCTGCCAGGCAAAAAAACCGTCGGCATAATTCTTTACCCGGGTGTAGCCGAGTTTCATCAGGGCCTCTGCCGCCAGGGGGCTGCGCCGGTTAACCCCGCAATAGACCACGATGGGTCGGTCCTTGTCGGTGATGTAGGAGTCGACCTGGAATTCGACCCAGCCGCGCGGGATGTTGAAATGATGCGGTGCATCGATGCTGCCGCCGAGCAGGGTGATCTCCTCGGGCAGGCGCACATCGATGAGTACGGTGTGCGGATCAGTGCGCAGGATCTCCTGCAGTTGCTGCGTGTCGATGTTCTCGATGCGCGGGTTGACCTCCTCCAGGAGTGCCTGTGCCTCTGCACTCATGGGAGGTGCCTCCACCACCGGAAGCTCCTGTACCTTTAGCTCATTGTCGGGTTGGGCATGCACTGCTGAGAGTGCCAGGGCAATCGAGACGGTCAGTGCGAACAGGCGGAGGGTTCGATGATTCATGAACGCATCATGCAGCTGCAGTATTTTGATCAATGGTGTCAATGATCTTTACGATGTGTTCATCCTTGAGTGAGTAATAAATCCTGTTCTTGACCCTGCGCCGGTTCAACAGCTTCAGGTCGTAGAGCCTTGAGAGCTGCTGGGAGATGTTGCTGGGACTGGAGCCCACGAATCGCGCGATCCCCTGTACCGTCAACTCCTGGTGATAGATCGCACAGATGATTTTCAGCCGGGTCGGATGAGCCAGTGCCTGAAGCCCGCGGCAGATGCGCATGAGGTCTTTTTCGAGGTCGAGTTTTCTACAGGGTCCCATGATTTTGCAGCCATGAAGCAATGCCTACAGATACCGTATCGATACCTGTCATTAGCGGTGTTCTTGCCCGGGAAGATCAGGGGGCAGTGACGCTTCAGGAAACGGGGACTGGGCTTCCTGAGAGAAGATGTTCAATTATAGTGTATCGGGCATTGATTAAAAAGTGGTCCGACCTGGAACCAGCGTGCATGTCAATCTACAGTGGTAGGCTGGTCAGCGTCGCGTGTTTACCCGCGGGCCTGCGCCCCTGTGCAGAAATGGCTTGTTGAACACCTTCTACGAAAAGGAGACCCTTCATTAAGTAAGGGGTTCACATAAAGTCCAGACTGATTTGCGAGGGCGAACCCGATGCCTTGCAACGGGGATAACTCAGTCAAGGTTGCTGGCGATCCTCGGTATGGGATAGCGGTCCAGACTAGCTTCAACTGTAACAAGCGGGTCAGGCAGCGATAGGCCTCGCTTTTTCAATTCGCGCTTTTCGCTTTGGTGTATGCAGTGCCTTCCACAACTCGTTACGCTGCTGCAGGTTTAACCAGAAATCAGCAGTGTTTCTAAAGACTGTGGCCAGCATCAATGCAGTGTCCACCGTAATGGCGCGGCGATTGGTGCACAATTCGGTGATGGTTTTTCGACTCACACCCATCGCTTCTGCCAGCTGTGCCTGGGTTAATCGCATGGGTACGAGGAACTCCTCGGTAAGCATTTCACCGACGCTGACGGGTTGCCGTTCTGTGATGTCCATCGTCTTCCTCACCGATAATCATGATTATCCAGCTAGATGTCATGAGCATCGCTACGTTCATTCGACCAGGAAAACGCCAGTCGATTTAGCAGGAGTTCGATTGTACAGTTTTCCAGATATGTCCCGCTAGCCTCAAAACCGGTAGGTGATGCCAAGGCGCACCATCCCCAGTGCATGGTCGATCTCGTAGGGGCAGGGCCTATTGGGCCCCTCCGGGCTGCAGCGGTTGTCCCCGGAATGGTTCACGTAGTGGGTGCTCTTGCCAAATTCCATGTACAGGCCTTCCAGGCGCACATCCCAGGCACGCTGCCATCGGGTCTCAACGCCGAGCCCGGCTACCCAGCCGACCTCGGTGGTGTGATCGCTGAACGAGTCGTCGTGATCGACGTGCGGGGCAACGGTAGGCCTCCAATCGATGTCCGTGACGGAGCGATCAATCCCCGCAAGCGCCACACCGAAACTGGCAAAGGCCAGAACCGGCCCGATCGCATGCTCCGGACCAATGCGTGCTGTGGCAACCCAGCGAATCTCCGTCTCCACCGTCTCATCCAGGCCTTCGGGGTCCACGCGGTTCGAACGCGCGCTCATATCGCCTTGCATGCCATCGACCTCGAAGCGCAACGGCAGGTCTCCCAGACTGAATCTTCGCCCGGCAAGGACTCCGAAAACCAGCCCGGAGTCGTTGTAATCCAGCGTCCAGCCGGGCATGCCCCAGTGAGCGAAGCCCTCGACATCCTCGATCCGGTTATCCATCCAGGAGGATCCGGCGACCAGGCCGGCGTACATCTTCTGTGAACCGCGATCCGCCTGTGCGTGGGCCGTGGTGGTGATGGCCGCAAGCATCACGGCCGCGGCCAGTATTCGGCGGGCATTTTGCCCGTGGTGGTGTGGGTTCAGAAAGTTCATCGCAACGCCCCGTGTTTTCGTTCGAATCTGTGATAAAAATGTCATATGTGCTTATACGTGAAGCCCGTGATGCTGTCCATGCGCTACCCGGTTTTGCCGGGCCCCCGGGGTTGCAGGTCGATGCCGAAACCGCGCCCGCGCACCACCGACTTCGGCCCGAATTTCTCCTGGATCTCATCGAGTACGCCCTCCACCGGGGATTCGCCGGTGCCTTCATCGGCGTCCTCCCCGAACAGCTCGCCCTGGTGCAGGGTATCGGCTTCCACCAGCGAGTGGGCGCCGATGCCGATCAGGCGAAACGCCCGCCCGTCGGCTTCCCTGTCGAGCAATACCTGCGCCGTTTTAAACAGGGTCTGTGCGGAATGGGTGGAGGCCTCCAGTTTTCTTGAACGCGTGAGCAGCTGGAAGTCCCGGGTCTTCAGTTTCAGGGTGACGCCCTGGCCCATCAGCCCGGCCTTTTTCATGCGCGCAGACAGCGTCTCGCACAGCTTCCACAGGGTGGTTCGAAGTTGCCCGGCATCGCTGATGTCGTGATCGAGCGTGATCTCGGTGGACAGGCTCTTGGTCTCACGCTCGGGATTGACGGTGCGCTCATCGCACCCGCGGGCAAACGAATACAGTGCGCTGCCAATCTTGCCGTAACGGGCCACCAGTGCGGGCTCTTGCAGGCGTGCCAGCTCGCCGATTTTTCGGATCCCGTCATGGGCCATTCTGCGTTGCAGGGTGCGCCCGACCCCCCACAGCAAGCCCACCGGCTTGTCGGCCAGGAATTCGCGCGCCTCGGCGCGCCCGATCACAGAGAAGCCGCGCGGCTTGTCCAGGTCGGATGCGATCTTGGCGAGGAACTTGTTGTAGCTCAGGCCGATGGTGACGGTGATGCCGAGCGTGGCCTCCACCTGATTTGCGAGCCGTGCCAGTACACGGGCCGGGCTCGCACCGTGCAGGTCCGCGGTACCGGACAGGTCCAGGTAGGCCTCATCGATGGACAGCGGTTCGACCAGGGGCGTGAGCGCCAGCATCATCACACGCAACTCCTCGCTGACGGCCTTGTACTTGTTCATGTCGGGGCGCACCACCCTGGCATCCGGGCAGGCCTTCAGGGCCTTGAACATCGGCATGGCCGAGTGCACGCCGTGTGCACGGGCAAGGTAGCAGCAGGCGGCGACCACGCCGCGGTGGCGGGCGCCGACGATCAGGGGCACCTCGCGCAACTCCTCGTGGTCGCGTTTCTCGATGGCGGCGTAAAAGGCATCGCAGTCGATGTGCGCCAGGGACAGCGAGTGCAGTTCCGCATGGCGCACGATGCGCACCGAGTGACAGCGTGGACAGGACGCGGCTTCCTTTGCGAAGGCGCGCTCCCCGCAGTCCCGGCACAAGACATTCATGCCCTGATCATAAGTCGCCGACGATGCACGGACAAGATGATTGCCGGGGTGCAAACATCCGATGATCCCCGCCCGGGCAAGAAAGCACGACACTTCGTGTTCGGCTTTTCGGTTCCACAGGGGCGCGAGGTAGGACAGGATGTTGCCCATGTTGCAGGGACCCCGACCGTCATGAGTGAACGACAGCAGGTGCAAGATCCTGTGCGGTGTGCACTGGTGGTCTGCGTACTTGTGAGCACCCAAACCCTCCCGGTCGCGTTGGCGGACGAGGAGCCTTCCGGCCGGATCGAGGTATTCACGCTCGCCGGGCACCGGATCACGGGCCAGGACGTGCTTTTACACGATACGCCAGGGGAGGGGCTCGAGGTGCACATCTACCGGCTCGATGGCTTCAGGGACCTGGAGGCACGGCTGAGCGAGCACCTGCCGGGCGATCCCGAACAGGCCCGGCAGATGGCAACAGACAAGCTTTCACAGATCAGTGAGACAGACCGTGCGCGACTGCAGCGAACGGCCGTTGGCCTGGCAAGGGCGATACACTACGGAATCGACCGCCATCCGGCCATGGTGTTCAACGGCCAAGCCGTCGTGTACGGCCTTACCGATCTGGGCGCGGGACTGCATCAGTACCGCAGCTGGCAAAGGCCGTGAGAGACGTGAGGGTTCGGCTTCTCGCTGTGGTGCTGGGCATGGCTTTCGCCTGCACCGTTGCGGGCGGCTCGATCTCTACCGCCGAGATCATGACCCGCACCACACAGGCGGCGCTCTCCTGCATGCAATGGCTGCCGATGGGTACCTGCTTCTGGCTGCGCTGTTCGTGGAACGGCTGCAAGGTGAAGAGCTCGCTCAAGGTCGGGCACTACAACCCGGACCTTGTGATCTCAAGCTACAACGAGCTCGGCGCCAATCCCTGGAACGAGATCCGCGCGACGCTCGGCCTGGCGCAAAAGACCGCCGCGGGCGGGCTGCTCGGATCCCTGCTGGGCGTGGCACCCGGCAGTGGGGGAAACCGCACCGAGGGGCGCGCCCGCACACACACCAACCTGATCTTTCGGGAAGCCGATGCCGTTGGCCACCCGCTTACAGACCTGCCCGCTGCCGGGTATACCTGCGATTCGCAGGCCCGCCCCTTTGTGCCGTACTTCCAGTCCGGCATCGACGCCCTGTCCTGGCGTCACGCACTGCCGGAGATGTTGTATCCCGAGAGCCTGGTGCCGGGGCTTCGCGAGGTCGGTGAATCGCCCTTGCAGACCTGGGGTTCGGTGTACCCGCGAACGGGCTGGGTGGTGCAGGCAAGCGAGCCCAAGGCGGCCGCCGTGATTGCGCAACGGGCGGCGGACATCGTCACCCGCGAACACCAGCCGCATGTCTACGTACCCCTTGCAGGATCATCCGCATCGGGACAGAGGATGTGGCCGCCCGATGCACTCATCGAGCAAGACGAGCGTACCGGGCTGTGGCAAAGGCTCGTGCCGGATGCCGAGTCGAGTTGCGATGTGTTCGGCACCGATGACCGCAATGAGGTGAGCAGCTGGGGCGACGGTGAGGTGGATGAGGGCGGGGACTACGCATGGACACTGTGGCGTCCGTACGAGTGCTGTCGTCGTCGTGGTCAGTGGTTTTTGTACCACGTCGACTGGACGAGCTATCCACCGTGAATACCCCGGGCGCAGGCGTCCTGCTTGGTATCCTTTTAACAGCCCCTGGACTGCATGCGGCCATGGCCCCGACCGAGGACAGTTTCTGGTACTACGAAATCGGCGGTGCGCGACCGATCTCGGCACCTGCAAACCCCTCGGTGGTCTCGGTCACCCTTGGCGGTTCGGCGCAACTGGGGCTTGGTTACAGCTGCGCCAAGTTCGATCCCGTGACCGCCGTCACCAATACGCTCAACGAGATCGGCGCCGGCGCCGATCGCATGATGGGAGCGATGACCAATGCCGCCACCGCGGCCCTGGCCGCCCTGCCTGCACTGATCCTGCAGCGCGCCAATCCCGGCCTCTACGACCTGTTCCAGAACGCCCTGATCAAGGCCGAGGAGACGCTGAGGCTTGCCACCAAGTCCTGCCAGCAGATGGAGAGTGAAATCGCCAAGGGCAAGAATCCCTATGCCGATCTCGTCGTCCTGTCCAAGGGCAATGACTGGAAACGCCAGATGGGCATCGGCGGCAATGATGCGGTCAGTGCACAGCAGGCCGTGGAAACCGCCAACGGCAACAACGGCGTCCCCTGGATCGGTGGACAGGCGGGTGGTACGGCCCAACCCGTCCTTGAGTTCACCGGGGATGTCGTCAAGGCCGGCTACAACCTCAACCTGAACCGCCCGGTCGGGGCCTCCGGTGCTGCACCGCCCGTGCCGGGCTCGCGACTGCCCGAGGTCTGGACCACGCCCGCCGCCGCCCAGCGGTGGGTCGTGGACGTGGTCGGGGAAAATATCGTCACCACCTGCGATACCTGCCGCAAGGACAGTGTTCCAGGCACCGGCCTGTTGCCGAAGCTGCACCAGGAGTCGGGTGCGGTCACACTTGATCTGCAGCGCCTGGTGGGCGGGGCCGCACCGCTCACCCTGGCCAACCTGGCACGGGTCACTGCTCCCGGGGTGGCCATTACGCGCCAGCTCATCGAAGCCATCCGCGAGATGCCGGCCCCCGAACAGTCGCTGGTCCTGGGGCGGCTGGTGTCGGAGATCAGCACCGCGCGCACCATCGAGAAAGCCCTGCTGGCGAGGCGCCTTTTGCTGACCGGACGGCAGGTCCCGGAAGTCTACGCCACCGAGGTCGCCCGCGAACATGCCGACTCCTCCATCGCCGAACTTGACCGCGAGATTGAGAATCTCCTGTTCGAGACCCGCGTGCGCCGTGAAGTCGTCTCAACGACCGCAGGCGTGCTACTCCAGCATGCCGCAGCCCGGCGCAGGACCTCGCTTGCCACCCCCCAGCGGCCCACCCACGACCCGCGTCCGGTAGTCCACGGCCGGGTGCCCTGAAGCCGGGCGCATGCGAGAGTCTGCCATCCGATCGTTGTCAGGGGCCGGGCTGTGGCCGTAGACAGCTACCTTGAACTGTTCACGACCCTGTACGGCTGGACCTTCTACAACATCGTCTGGGAGGTGCTGGTGGCCACGGGCATCGTGTTCCTGCCGTTTCTCGGCATCCTCATCGACCACTGGCGCGAACCGGCCGAGGGCGGGGAGTTCGGTACCGCACCGGCCCTGTCCCTGCGGCGCATGGAGATCCAGCTGTTCATCGCCCTGCTGGTGGTGGTTCTTGCCGGCCAGCCGGGCGCACTTACGCCGCTGGATGCCAGCATGCTGCGCTACACGCCGCCGCCGACGCTCCTGCAGCCCACGCCCCCGACGGCCACCCCCTCCGCACCGCAAAGCACCTTCGGTACCACAGGGTTTGCCGGCTCACCGGCATCGGTGCACCTCCCGGTGTGGTGGTATGGCGTGTTGGCCATGACTTCGGGCATCAACCATGCGGTGGTCGAGGGCCTGCCCTCGGCCTTTGATTTGCGCACCTATGAACAGCAGGCGCGCCTGGCCACCATCGCCGATCCCGCCCTTCGCTCCGAGGCCAGTGACTTTTTCAGCCAGTGCTATGTCCCGGCCCGCTCGCGCTACCAGCATGAGCGACCGGCCAACCCCGCGGTAGCGGCCCTGCTGGCGAGCTACGGGGCACAGGACCCGGACTGGATGGGATCGCATGTGTACCGGGAGACTGCCGGCTACTACGCCAGCCTTCGACCCGCCCGCCCGGTGCCCGGCTGGCGATTCGATCCGGTGCGCGATACCGAGTACGACCCGGCCTCCCCGCCGCTGTGGGGTAAGCCCTGGTGCAAGCAGTGGTGGGAAGAGGGCACGATCGGGCTGCGTCGCAAGCTCATCGAGCAGGCGGACCTCACCTCGAGTGGTTTCTCCGGCCTGGTGGTCCGGGTGGCACCGGCCCTGGCCCATGAACAGCACCTCGATACCGTGGCGCGCACGGTGCTTGCGAATGCACCGCCGGTATGGTCCAGCAACGACCTGGTGAGAAACAACTCCGGGCACACCGGCTGGCTGGGTGCGACCGAACAGTGGCTCAAGGGTGGATTGGCGGCCGGTGGCATCGTCGCCGCCTCAGCGCTTTTTTCAGTGACGGTCACTACCGTACTGCAGGCCCTGCCGATGGTGCAGGCGGTCCTGTTGCTCGGCATCTACGCGTTGTTGCCGATGGTCGTGGTGCTGTCGCGGTACTCACTCGCCATGATGGTCACCGGGGCGCTCGCCATCTTCACGGTCAAGTTCTGGAGCGTGCTGTGGTACCTGGCTTTATGGGTGGACCAGAACCTGATCCTGTCCATGTACCCGGACGTCAATGTCTTCTTGCAGGTGTTCGCCAATCCCGGCGAGCATGATCTCAAGCGCATGCTGCTCAACATGATCACTACCAGCCTGTATCTCGGCCTGCCGCTGTTGTGGAGTGCCATGATGGCCTGGGCCGGGGTGCATATCGGGCGCTCCATTTCGGCGGCCACCTCACCGCTTAGCCGTGGCGGGGACGATGCCGGGCGCCTCGGCGGCGGCATGGGCAAGGTAGCCTTCAGGCGATAAGTGCAGGCATCGTGTCGCTGCAGGACGGTCTTGTCGCACTTGCGGTAAATCGACTAGGATGCAGTATGCGTTTATCTCTCGTCTTATTGGCCGCGGTCGCCCTATTGGCAAGTACAGCTCATGGCAGTGAGACGGCGCGCAACGGATTCTATGTAGGCATCGAACTCGGGGCCGCCGAGCCACGGTCGATCAAGTCCACGCGCACCAATGTCGGCATCCCGACCAACTGCGACCAGTGGCTGCCTCCGGTGAACATCGGCGGGCTGCAATTGCCGTTGCCGGCGGACCAGTGCCAGCCCCGCACGCTTCCTGCAAGCACCAGCACGTTCGATCCCGATACCGGATGGCTCGCCGCAGTCCAGCTCGGTTACGACGGCCTCGGGCCGTTTCGCATCGAGGCCGAGTACCAGCACCGCCGCCACAGCGGTGAGAAGGTCAGCCTGTTCGTACCTGGCGATCCCAAGCAAAATGAGTTCTCGGTTCGGGACGAGGAAATCGATCGCCTGCGTGCCGACAGCCTGTTTGCCAATGTCTACTATGATTTCAGCCAGCCGCTCTTCCTTGCAGGGACGCCCTACCTCGGTGCCGGGATCGGACTCTCACGTATCGAGATTGACTACTCGGGCATCTCCACGCGCCGCGATGAGGCGGCCCTGAGTGTGCTCGATCCGCCGCGCCATCCCGCGGTTGCCAACCAGTCATCGATTGCGGACAAGACCCTGTCGGACTGGTTGTGGAGCTACCAGTTGATGGCGGGGATGGACTATGCCCTGGGCGAGCACCGGGTGTTGAGTGCCAAGCTTCGCTACGGGAGCACGCTGGGTGATTTTCGCGATGACGGACATTCCTGGCGTAGCCTGCGCGGGCATGCCTCCACGGTGGCCCCGGGCGGGGCTCCGGTGCATTACGGAATTTCGACACGCGACCAAAGGTACTGGGCCATCTCGCTCGGTTTTCGCCACCATTTTTGAGCACCTGACGGGGTGATTACCCGGCAGACTTTTGCGGGGTTCGCTAGACGATGTCTCCCATGCACAAATACTTGAGTTCGAGGTACTCCTCAAGGCCGTGCCTTGAACCCTCGCGACCGATGCCGGATTCCTTGACCCCGCCAAACGGGGCGACCTCGGTGGAGATCATGCCGGTATTGATGCCGACCATGCCGTATTCCAGGGCCTCGGACAGCTTCCAGATGCGCCTTGAATTGCGCGTGTAGAAATAGGCGACCAGGCCGGACTGCGTGTCGTTGGCCATGCGGATCACCTCATCATCCGTGCTGAACCGGTACACGGGTGCCAGCGGCCCGAAGGTCTCCTCGCAGTGCACAGCCATCTCGGGCGTGATGCCGGACAGTACCGTCGGCTCGAAGAAATTGCCTCCCCGGGCATGACGGGAGCCTCCAGTATAAAGGACCGCGCCCCTGGATTGGGCATCGCGGATGTGATGCTCGACCTTTGCAATCGCCTGCTCGCTGATCAGCGGCCCGATATCGGTGCCTTCCTCGAGCCCGTAGCCCACCTTCAGGGCCTGTACGGCCGCGGTCAGACGCTCGCAAAATGCATCATGGATGCCGTCCTGCGCGAAGATGCGGTTGGCACATACGCAGGTCTGCCCGGCATTGCGGAACTTTGACTGAATCGCGCCCTCCACGGCGGCCTCGAGATTGCAATCATCGAAGACGATGAACGGGGCGTTGCCGCCGAGTTCCAGAGAAAGTTTCTTGACGGTGCCCGCACACTGCGCCATCAGTACCTTGCCGATTGCGGTCGAGCCGGTGAAGCTCAGCTTGCGTACCACCGGGTGTGCAGTCAGTTCGGCGCCGATCGCCTCACTTGGTCCGGTGACGATGTTCAGCACGCCTGCAGGCAGGCCCGCCTCCTCGGCGAGCCTCGCCAGGGCCAGTGCGCTGTAGGGTGTCTGGCTTGAGGGTTTGGCCACCACCGTGCATCCGGCCGCCAGTGCTGCGGCAACCTTGCGCGCCAGCATAGCGATCGGAAAATTCCAGGGGGTGATCGCAGCCACCACGCCGATGGGCTCGCGGGTCACAAGGATGCGCTTGTCCGGCTGGTTACTGGCGATGGTCTCCCCGTAAATGCGCCGCGCCTCTTCTGCGAACCACTCGATGTAGGCGCCGCCGTAGGCGACCTCGCCCCGGGCCTCGGCCAGCGGCTTGCCCTGCTCGGTGGTGATCAGGGTCGCCAGGGTCTTCTCGTTCGCCTGGATCTGCTCGAACCAGGCACGCAGGAAGGCCCCGCGCTCCTTGGCCGTGCGCGCGCGCCAGTCCGGGAAGGCGGCCTGTGCGGCCTCGATGGCACGCCGGGTCTCGGCCTGGCCCATGGCGGGGACCATGCCCAGCATGACGCCGTTGGCCGGGTTGGTGACCCAAAGGGTGGACCCGCTGTCGGCATCCACCCAGGCGCCGTCGATATAGGCCTGTTCGAGAATGAGTGAAGTGGTATCAAGTGTCATGATGTCGGTCTCTTGGGTGTGCAGGTGTCCCGCGGGGGACGGGTCCATTATAAGGACAGGGCAGGTGCGCGTTAAGCACCTGCCCAGATCAGGGAATTACTGGCGGGCGGTTGCAATGTGCTGCCTCAGGCGCTTCAGGGTGCGCGCAAAGACCTGCGGGTCCTGCCGGGACCTCGCGATTACCAGGGCGCCCTGAATGGCGACGACGACCTCCTCGGCCGTGTGCCTCGCCCGGGTTCGCGTAAAGCCCGTTCGCTGCAGGGCCCTGGCGAGGGCAGCGGTCCAGCGGGTGAAGTAGTCGTTGATGGGGCCCGCGAAGCGCTCGCGGGTGTCCCCGAGCGCAAAGGCCCCGAGCAGGCAGATGCGCTCGCCCGAGTGAAAGTACGCGTCAACGGCCTCGAACATGCGCTCGATGGCACCCAAAGGATCCGCGGGCTCTTGCAGGGGGGTGAACACGTGCGCCTCGAACCAGCGGCCGACGTCCTCGAGCACGGCCTCGGCCATCTCCTGTTTGCCGTCGGGAAAGAAGTGGTACAGGCTGCCCTTGCCAAGCCCGGTCTGCTCGGTGATCTCGGCCAGCGAGGCGCCCGAGTAGCCGTGCTTCCTGAAGACTTCTCCCAGGGCTGCAATCGCATCGCTGCGCTGTGCAATTTCCCGGGGCATGAACCTAAAGCCCGAGTTCGGTCAGGCCGGGATAGTCGTCCGGTCGCGGCCCCTCGCCCCACAGGAACTTGCGGTCAGACTCCTTAATCGGCACGTCGTTGATACTGGCCTCCCTGCGTCGCATGAAGCCCTGTTCGTTGAATTCCCAGTTCTCGTTGCCGTGGGCGCGAAACCAGTTGCCGGAATCATCGCGATACTCGTACTGGAAGCGCACCGCGATGCGGTTGTCGCCGTAGGTCCAGAGCTCCTTGATCAGGTGGTAGTCGAGCTCACGCGCCCACTTGCGCGTCAGGAACTCGACGATCGCCTCGCGTCCCTGGAAGAATTCAGCACGGTTGCGCCAGCGGCTGTCCTCGGAGTAGGCCATCGAGACCTTCACCGGGTCGCGCAGGTTCCAGGCATTTTCGGCCATGCGGACCTTCTTCTCGGCGTCTTCACGGCTAAACGGTGGAAAGGGGGGACGTTCTTCAGGCATGATCGGGCTCCTAATTTGTACTATTTGGTACAGTATATACCGAACAGTACAGAGTACAAGGAGATGGAGAGAACGATACCCGGTTATTTTAAGGAAGAGGAGCCCGGATACCTCGCATCATGTTTCAATCCTGCTCATGGGCCATCACCGGGTGCAAGGCAGGTCCAGCCAGAGTATTCCGAAATCCGATACCCTGCCGCTGCATCTGGATAAAGCCGCCCGAATCGGAAATAGCGGAGATCATTCGATCCTGATTCCGCCCATCGATGGCCGGCATGAATTAACAGGGAGACTCTGAAGAAATTTTCCGGCTTGGGGCATGCGTTATGTTGTTGACCGCCTGTGGAGGCGGCGGCGGGAGCCGTCGCAGCAGGTTCGCTGCCGGAACATTACTATAGCCAATCTTGCGCCGGCATTCCCGATCCTGCGGCTGGCCCGAAACCAGGGTTTCAGAAAAAAGATCAATTAGGCCGTGATTGATCGCCCCGAAACGGGTACACTCCGTGCCCGGTCGAACTCCAGCACAGGATGCGCCCTTCAATGAAACTGATAATTGGAAACTACAACTATTCCACCTGGTCGATGTGTCCGTGGCTGTTCGTGCACCGCCACGAGCTGCCGGTCGACGTCAAGTGCTACGACCTGAACAGCGACAAGTTGAACACGGTGCTCTCGGAGCGGTTTTCCAACAACAAGGTGCCGGTGCTGGTAGACGGCGACACCGAGGTGTGGGATTCGCTGGCCATCGTGGAATACCTGGGCGAGCGCTTTCCCCAGTCGCGCGCCTGGCCGAAGGATCCGAAGGCGCGTGCGGTGGCCCGTTCGGTCTGTGCGGAATTTCATTCCAGTTTCGAGGCCCTGCGCGCCGAGGCTCCCATGAACCTGCGCAGGCGTTTTCCAAGCTACATCCTGAGTGATGAAGCACTTGCGGATGTGCAGCGTATCCAGGACCTGTGGCGTTATTGTCGAGAGAACTTCGGTCAAAAGGGACCCTGGCTGTTCGGCAAACCCACCATCGCCGATACCCTGTCGGCCCCGGTGATCATGCGTTTTCGAAGCGTCAATGTGGAACTTGATGAGACGGCCACCGCGTATTGCCGCACCATGGACGAGTGCCCGTCGATTCGCGAATGGATCTGCCTGGCGCTGGCCGAAACCCATCGCGTCGACGAGGACGAACTGGACTGGCCGTCGGAAGCCGTCACCGCAATTTAGCTATACACCACCGTACATTTGCACCGCCTGGAAAACCGGGGGTGTACAACGGATTGAGGGCATTGGGCTTGTAATCCTGTCAGGAATGCATAAAATTAGGGGTGCAGGCAATGTCTGCATGATCCCGAACGCGCCATCTCCGGCGCCTGTTTTCACGAATACCACTTTATTATTTCGGATAGGGACAAACAGTCGAGTGAGTGAAGCGATAAGTCACATAACGGACAGCACCTTCGAGAAGGAAGTGCTGCAATCCGATGAGCCGGTGCTGGTGGACTACTGGGCACAGTGGTGTGGGCCGTGCAAGATGGTCGCCCCGATCCTCGATGAAATCGCCGTTGAATACCAGGGCAAGCTTAAAGTCGCCAAGCTGAACGTCGACGACAACCCGGACACGCCTCCCAAGTACGGGGTGCGTGGGATACCCACGCTGATGATTTTCAAGAACGGCAATGCCGAGGCGACCAAGGTCGGCGCATTGTCCAAATCACAGTTAACCGCATTCATTGACCAGAGCCTCTAGATACTAATAACAAGCTCCTCTGGCAACGATAACCAGACATCACAACGAATACACACAACAACACGATACAGGCCAGTCACAACCGAACCCCTTTAATACAGCCGGCGCTGTATCCCTGTGTGAACAACTATTTTCAGCACGCCCCCGGCAGGCACTGCCCCGGCGTGCACGTACCCACTGCAAACCATTAACACGACGAGTGTGAACGACTATGAACCTGACTGAATTGAAAAAGAAGCCGGCCGCCGAACTGGTGGATACGGCTGCCGACATGGGTGTCGAGAACCAGGCGCGCGCGCGCAAGCAGGACATCATCTTCTCGATCCTCAAGGCACATGCGAAAAACGGCGAGGACATCTTCGGCGACGGCGTGCTCGAGATCCTGCAGGACGGTTTCGGTTTCCTGCGCTCGGCCGAGGGCTCCTACCTCGCAGGCCTCGATGACATCTACGTCTCGCCCAGCCAGATCAGACGCTTCGGGCTGCGCACCGGCGATACCGTGTCCGGCAAGATCCGCCCACCCAAGGACAGCGAGCGCTACTTCGCCATGCTCAAGGTGGACCAGATCAATTTCGACGCGCCCGAGAACGCCAAGCGCAAGGTGCTGTTCGAGAACCTCACGCCCCTGCATCCGGACGAGCGCATGAAACTCTCACGCGGCAACGGCAGCACCGAGGACATCACCGCGCGCATCATCGATATCTGCGCACCGATCGGCAAGGGCCAGCGCGGCCTGATCGTCTCCCCGCCCAAGGCCGGCAAGACACTGATGCTGCAAAACATCGCACAGAGCATCACCTCGAACCACCCGGAGACCTACCTGATCGTGCTGCTCATCGACGAGCGGCCCGAGGAAGTCACCGAGATGGAACGCATGGTGCAGGGTGAAGTGGTCTCCAGCACCTTCGATGAGCCGGCGACCCGGCATGTACAGGTGGCAGAAATGGTGATCGAGAAGGCCAAGCGTCTGGTCGAGCACAAGATGGACGTGGTTATCCTGCTGGACTCCATCACGCGACTGGCACGCGCCTACAACACGGTCGCCCCGGCCTCCGGAAAGGTACTGACCGGCGGCGTCGATGCCAATGCCCTGCAGCGCCCGAAACGCTTTTTCGGTGCGGCACGCAACATCGAGGAGGGCGGCAGCCTGACCATCGTTGCCACCGCGCTGGTCGAGACCGGCTCGAAGATGGACGAAGTGATCTACGAGGAGTTCAAGGGCACCGGCAACATGGAAATCCACATGGACCGGCGCATCGCGGAAAAACGCGTGTTCCCGGCCATCAACATCAACCGCTCCGGCACCCGCCGCGAGGAGTTGATCACCAACCAGGAGGAGCTGCAGAAGATCTGGGTGCTGCGCAAGTTCCTGCACCCGATGGACGAGATCGAGTCCATGGACTTCATGCTCGGGCGCATGCAGGCGACCAAGACCAACGAGGAATTCTTCACGGCTATGAAACGCTAGGCCATCTGTACCACCCTTCGGATAATCTCTTTTCACATCATGCAGTTATGATGGGCGGAGCCGGCGCGTGGCACTACAAGTGCGTGCTCGGGGACTGGCTACACGACCGTCTTGCGATCCCTCCCGGAGTGGAGTCGATTCCCAGCGCGTCTTAGATCGCCTGCGACCCGGAAACCCGTCCCGTTGACGCGCACGGTCCCGACCCACATTGGCTCGCTGAACAGCGGGCCGGCCAGTATTTGCCCGTCGCAAATGGGTGTATTTTCGCTCGTTGATGCCATCAATCGTCATATCCCGGGACGGTTCCGGCAGTCGTCGGTAACCCGAGAGTCTTTCCCGCAGCAATCATCCGCTTGTCCAAGCTGTAGATAGCCTTCGAGCCGCGGTTCCATGCGATGGCGAGGTGCAGCGCATCGGCGGCCCGCAGTCCGGTCTCGAAGCGGTTGAGGCAATCTCGTGCCCGATCGAAGTCATCAGGATTCGGCAAGATCACAGTAAAGGACTCGCGGACCATGGATTCGAATCGTGAATCTGCGTTGTGCGCCACTGCGGGGTCCAGGCCGCCCATGCGAATTTCACGGGCGAGCAGCGAGGCAAACTCGACGCGAGTCCAGTGGCTGACTGTGAGATCTTCGGGCGGCAGGGCGTCGAAAAAGCCCGCGACTGGTTCGCTGGTGGCCTCGGGCAATATAAGGGGCGCAAGGAAACTGGTGTCGAAATAGAGCATTCGGGCAAGCCGCCAACTTCATAGACCCTCATCCCGTGCCTCGCGCAGCAGATCAGCGAAGGGGCGTCGCAAGGGCAGCATTGATGCCCGGAAGCCGGCCAGCTTCCCGAGCGGCAGCGGCTTTTTGGGACCGACGGCGGGGGAAAGATGCGCCACGGCCTTTCCGCGGCGGGTAATGATCACCTCTTGGCCCGCTTCCACCTTGTCGAGAAGTTCGCTGAGGTGGGCTTTGGCTTGGGCAAGATTCACTGTGTCCATGACAACCTCATATGGTCATGTATATGGTCATATAGTAGCAGCGTTCGATCAGACACGCTACAGGTTTGCCGATGTGGGGCACCGTGCCCGTGAGCTCTGTCAAACCCGGCCTGCAGGGTCAGTCAGGGTAATGAAGGATGCCCACACACCATGAAACGCCAAACTGGACTCGTGCTTAATGACGTGACTTCAACCGGCCGATCGGCACGAATTTCATGGGCTGCTCCGGTTGGTACTCACGATCAAAGATCAGTTCGATCGATACGGCACCATCCTTTTCCGTGGCCCGCACCTGCTTGAGATCGGGCAGCACCCTGGCCAGGTAGGCGCAGCTGGCCGCAGCGATCCCCTCGTCGTCCTCGAGCAACGCCGAGACGAGATGCGCGCTCATGAACTCGACGCGCTCCTGCTCGTTCGGCAGCGTAATGAACTCGCCGTTCAGCAGGATGCCTTCATCCAGCTTCCCGTCCAGCATCGACAGCGAGGCCTTCTGTTTGGCCGACAGGGCCTGGCTGCGGTCGTATTCGAGCAGGGCCGTGCCGTTGACCTGCACGACGACAATCCCGGCAGACTTGTCTGTATCTTCTGTATCCATGGACATGCTTGTCAGCTGCACCGGGTTTTCTCTGATGGCTAAGGCAAGGTGAGGTCTGGAAGCTTACCGCAGCCATCGCCCCTTGTAATCCCCTGTTGACTTCGGCAGTGCGCTGAAGGTTGCGGACAAAGTACGCATGACCCGCGTATCCGGTCTACAATTACACAAGCATTGAACGACGAGGATACCGTATCGCCATGTCCGAACCGCGCGCACAAAAACCTGGGGATCCGCCTGTTGACGAGGCGCAGGCGGATACGGGCGTGGACATCGACCCGCAGGAGACGCGCGAGTGGCTGCAGGCCCTTGAGGCGATCCTCGAGCGAGACGGGGGTGCGCGCGCCCATCACATCATCGAGCAGCTCATCCACAGTGCGCGTATCCGCGGCGTGAACCTGCCGTTTCGAAACACCACGGCCTACGTCAACACCATCCCGGTCGAGCAGGAGGCGCGCCTGCCGGGGGATCCGCGCATGGAACACCGGGTGCGTTCGCTCGAGCGCTGGAACGCGCTCGCCATGGTGGTCAAGGCCAACCAGAAGCATCCCGAGCTCGGTGGGCACATCTCCACCTATGCCTCGGCGGCGACTCTGATCAGCATCGGTTTCAATCACTTCTTTCGACCCGCCAACGGCGAATTCGCAGGCGATCTCGTGTACTTTCAGGGCCATGCCGCACCCGGGGTCTACGCGCGCGCCTACCTGGACGGGCGCCTGAGCGAACGCCAGCTGCTGAATTTTCGCCGCGAAACCGGCGGCGAGGGCCTGTCCTCCTACCCGCACCCGTGGCTGATGCCGGACTTCTGGCAGTTCCCGACCGTCTCCATGGGGCTTGCGCCGATCATGGGCATCTACCAGGCGCGCTTCATGAACTACCTGCATGACCGCGGCCTCATCGACAAGGGCAACCGCAAGGTCTGGGTATTCACCGGTGACGGCGAGATGGACGAGCCGGAATCCCTCGGCGCCATCTCGCTGGCGGCGCGCGAGGAACTCGATCACCTGATCTTCGTGATCAACTGCAACCTGCAGCGCCTCGACGGTCCGGTGCGCGGCAACAGCAAGATCATCCAGGAACTCGAGGGCAACTTTAGAGGCGCGGGCTGGAACGTCATCAAGGTTTTGTGGGGCGGCAACTGGGACCCGCTGCTGGCCCGCGACAAGCAGGGCATCCTTCGAAAGCGCATGCAGGAGGTGGTCGACGGGGATTACCAGAACTACCGTGCCCGGGGCGGTGCGTACGTGCGCGAGCACTTCTTCGGCAAGTACCCGGAACTGGTGGAAATGACCGAGCACATGACCGACGACGATATCTGGCGGCTCAACCGCGGCGGTCACGACCAGCAGAAAATCTTCGCCGCCTATGCGCGCGCCTTCTCGCATACGGGCCAGCCCACCGTGATCCTCGCCAAGACGGTCAAGGGCTACGGACTTGGCAAGAGCGGTGAGAGCCTGAACATCGCGCACCAGCTGAAAAAGCCCGCGCGTGAATCGCTGGCCGCATTCCGCGACCGCTACCGCATCCCGGTCACCGACGAGGAACTCGAGGATGTGCCGTTCTACAAGCCGCCCGAGGACAGTCCGGAGATGCGTTACCTGAAACGCCTGCGCGACAAGCTGGTCGGCGAGATGCCAAAGCGCGAGAGTCCGACCATCACCCTGAAAATCCCGCCGCTGAAGGCATTCAAGGAGTTGCTTGACGGCAGCAAGGGGCGCACGTACTCGACCACCATGGCCTTCGTGCGTATTCTGCTGACCCTGACGCGCGACAAGGAAATTGCACAGCACATCGTGCCGATCGTGCCGGACGAGGCACGAACCTTCGGCATGGAGGGCCTGTTTCGAAGCCTCGGCATCTACGCGCACCGCGGCCAGCTGTACGACCCGGTCGATTCCGACCAGGTGCTGGTCTACCGTGAGGACCGTGCAGGCCAGATCCTGGAGGAAGGCATCACCGAGGCCGGCGCCATGTCCTCATGGATTGCCGCAGCCACCTCCTTCGGTATCCACAACCTGCCGATGATCCCGTTCTTCATCTTCTATTCCATGTTCGGCTTCCAGCGGGTCGGTGACCTGGCCTGGGCGGCCGGCGACAGTCGTGCACGCGGATTTCTCATCGGCGGCACTTCCGGTCGAACAACCCTGGCCGGCGAAGGCCTGCAGCACCAGGACGGGCACAGCCACGTGCTCGCCTCCACCATTCCCAACTGCCGGGCCTACGACCCGGCCTTTGCCTACGAGCTGGCGGTGATCGTGCACCACGGGATGCAGGCCATGTACGTCGATCAAAACGACTGGTACTACTACATCACGGTGACCAACGAGAACTACGAGCACCCTGCGATGCCGAAGGGCTGCGAGGAGGGCATCATCCAGGGCATGTACCGCCTGCAGGGCGCCCCCGGCTCCGATGTGCAGCTGCGCCTGCTCGGCAGCGGCGCCATCCTTCGCGAGGTCCTTCGTGCAGCCCGGCTGCTGTACGAGGACTACGGGGTGGTATCCGAGGTCTGGAGTGTGACGAGCTTCAATCGCCTGAGACGGCAGGGCCTTGAGACGCATCGCTGGAACATGCGACACCCGAAGGCCAAGCCCAGGCAAAGCTTTGTCGAACAAAGCCTCGCGGGATGCGATGCGCCCGTGGTGGCCGCATCGGACTACATGAAGATCTACGCGGACCAGATCCGCCCCTTTGTTCATGCCCCGTACACGGTGCTCGGTACCGACGGGTTCGGGCGCAGTGATACCCGCCAGAGCCTGCGCCGCTATTTTGAGGTCGATGCCGAGAACATCGTGGTAGCGGCCCTGTACACGCTGGCCGAACGGGGCAGTATCGAGCACAAGCACATCGGCGCGGCCATCCGCAAATACAAGCTCGATCCCGATAAACCGAACCCGGTGCACAACTGAGCTTTTATGACAGTACTTACGGAGATCCGCATCAGCGACCTCGAGGAGGGCGCCCCGGTCGATGTGGTCGAGATCCTGGTGGCCGAGGGCGAGCGCGTCGAGGTGGACCAGGTGCTGGCTACCCTGGAGACCGACAAGGCGCTGGTGGAATTCCCGTCCCCGCATGAAGGAGTGGTCAGCAAGATTCATGTACAGCCCGGGGACCAGGTGGTACAGGGCGATGTGCTGCTCGCGCTGGAGCCCACGGAGGCCGCCCCACGATCCGAAAAACTCGACAAACCCGAGACACCCGCAGCTACGCAACAGTCTTCTGCCGAGATACCCGCGTCTGAACCCACGCCTCCTGAACCAGCGCTCGCAGCCGCCGAGGGTTCCCGTCACGAGTATGCCAGCCCGGCCATGTACCGGTATGCCCGGGAGCTGGGGGTATCGCTTGAACGGGTACAGGGGAGCGGGCGGGGCCTGCGCATCCTCAAGGAGGATATCGAGGCGCATGTTCGCACCCGCATGCAGTCCCCGCAGGCCACCGACGGGATACAACCGCCGCCTGCATCGCTGCCGGATTTTTCCGAGTACGGGGAAACCGAGGAGGCGCCGTTGACCCGGGTCCAGAAACTGACGGCCCAGAACCTGCTGCAGGCCTGGCAGTCCATCCCGCATGTAACGCATTTCGAGCGCGCCGATGTGACCGGCCTCGAGGCCTGCCGCGCACAGCTTGCCGAACAGGCGCAATCCCGGGGCGTGCGCCTTACGCCGCCAATCTTCGTGATCAAGGCACTGGCTGCCGCCCTGGCCGAGTTTCCACGCTTCAATGCCTCCTTTGATGCGGCCCGCGAATGCATCGTTTTGAAAAAATATTTCCACATCGGCATTGCCGTGGATACCCCGCACGGCCTGCTGGTGCCGGTGCTGCGCGATGTCGACAGGAAGACCCTGGCCGAGGTGGCCGGTGAGGTGGCGGACCTGGGCGCGCGGGCGCGCGAGCGAAAGCTTGGCCCCGAGGAGATGGGCGGTGCGAGCATGACGGTCACGAGCCTCGGGCATCTCGGCGGGCAGGCCTTCACGCCGATCATCAATCCTCCCGAGGTCGCCATCCTGGGCCTGTCACGAATGCTCGTGCGCACGGATCAAGGCGCGGGCACGCAGAATTTTCTGCCGTTATCGCTGTCCTATGATCACCGGGTCATCAATGGAGCCGAGGCCGCCCGGTTTTCTTTGTATATCAAGGCCATTCTGGAAGACATCTGGAAGCTGGTTCTGGGATAATGAGTGTCATGAGAGTAGGAATACCGAAAGAGACCATGGTCGATGAGTACCGCGTATCACTGTTACCGGTGGGTGCCCAGTTGCTGGTCGAGGACGGCCACGAGGTGTGGGTCCAGGCCAAGGCGGGATCGGGCAGCGATTACTCGGACGAGGAATACCGCGCCGCCGGTGCGCGCATCGTCGAGTCGGCGAAAACGATCCACCAGGAATGCGAGCTGCTGCTCAAGGTGAAAGAGCCGCAGATGGCAGAAATCAAACACTATGCCCCATCGATGATCGTCTTCGGGTATTTCCACCTGGCCGTCTCAAGGCCGCTGGTCGAGGCCTGCCTTGAGAAGAACATTTCGGCGCTGGCCTGCGAGACCCTGGGGAATCCACACGGTGAGCGTCCGCTGCTGAAACCCATGAGCGAGGTGGCCGGCAAGATGTCGATCCAGGAAGGCGCGAAGGCTCTGGAGAAACCGATGCAGGGCCGCGGCGTCCTGCTTGGCGGTGTCGCCGGTGTGGCCCCTGCCAATGTGCTGGTCCTGGGGGCCGGTGTGGTCGGCGCCAGTGCTGCGCGGGTCGCGGCAGGCCTGGGCGCTAATGTCACGATCATGGATATCAATATCGAAAGGCTCCGGTGCCTGGATGAGGTCATGCCGGACAATGTCACGACCATCTACTGTGATCCCCACGCAGTGCGCCACTACGCGCTGCTGGCCGACCTGATCGTGGGTGCCCTGTTGATCCCGGGTGCACGCTCCCCCAGGCTGATTGATCGTGCAATGTTGCGTGAGATGAAGCCAGGTGCCGTGCTGGTTGATGTGTCCATCGACCAGGGCGGGTGTTTCGAGACCAGCCGGCGCACCTCGCATCATGATCCGGTGTACGTGGTCGATGATATCGTGCACTACTGTGTACCGAACATGCCGGGCGCGGTGGGGCGCACCAGCACGCAGGCCTACTGCAATGCCACCTTGCCCTACATCCGCAAGCTGGCAGGCCTAGGGCTCGAGGTCTTCCTCGAGCACGAGGCCGGTGTGCGCGAGGCCCTGAACATCCATGGCGGGCAAATTACGCACGCAGGGGTCGCCAGCGCGTTTCCGGATCTTCCCAGCCTGTTCTGATACGCCGGCACACCGCTCACGTGCGTGCCGCGCGGCGCAGATGAAGCGCGGATGGTTGCCCAGTACCTTGAGAATCCGGTTCCCCAGAGACACGGCGACCTGCGATTCCTCCTCCAGCTGGTGATTCGATTTCACCTCGCCCGACAGGGAGCCTGCGCTGGACTGCCCGCTGACCCAGTCCGCACCGTCCAGGTGCTTGCGAAGTTGGCGCACCTCGTCCCTGGACAGGACGTTTTCAATGATCGACGGCAGGGATGGAGTTCAGGATATCAGGCGTCTGCGCGGGTAAAAAGACACTCCCGGTCAATGCTGTCAATCGACGTGCACCCGGTCTGTGCCATGGCAAGCTCCAGCTCATCTCGCATCAGCTTGATGAGGTGTGCCACACCCAGGCTGCCGGCCACGGCCAGCGCATAGACTTGCAGCCGGCCGATCATCACGGCATCGGCGCCCATGGCAATGGCCTTGAACACGTCATACCCGCTTCGAATACCGCCATCCATGAGCAGTGGAAAATCATTGCCGACGGTCTCGCGGATTGCAGGCAGGCAATGGAGGCTGGCCGGCATCGCATCCAGGGCCCTGCCGCCATGGTTGGATACCACCATCGCATCGATGCCCATGTCGATCAGGCGCCTGGCATCCTGCGGATGCGTCACCCCCTTTGCGATCGTCGGCAGCGAAGTCTGTTCCAGCACCCAGGCCAGCTCGTCCCAGCCCGGTGCCTCGCTCATCATGCCCTGGAAGATCGGGCTTTGATCGGGCCGCACAACGACTTGCGGGCGCTTCGCCGATGCGAGCAGGTGTGCCGGGCGGGCATGATCGGGCAGCACGAATCCCGCGCGCAGGGCACGGTAGCTGGGTGTCTGAATGGGTACGTTCAAGGTCACCATGAGGGCGGTGAAGCCGGCATTTTCCGCACGCTCGATCAGTGTCCGGGTAACCTCGCGTTCGGGCTGAATGTAGAGCTGGAACCACTTCGGGGCATTGGTTTGTGCCGCAATCTCCTCCATGGGCCTTGAGGCCTGGGTGCTGACGACGAGCCCGGCCTGCTGGTCTGCGGCCCCTGTGGCTGTGGCGAGCTCTCCTTGCGGATGCACCAGGGTCTGCGCACTTACCGGTGCGAGCAGCACGGGATGTCGAAACGCCTGTTCGAGAAACGTGATCCGGGTGGAGGCTTCATCGAAGTCCTGCAGGATGCGGCTGTGCAGCTTGATGTCCGCCAGTGCCTGGATGTTCGCCCGCAGGGATTGTTCGCAGCCGCTGCCGCCTGCGATAAGTGCCAGGGCCGCCGCCTCGATGAATTCGGGTGCCCGTTGCTCGAAATCGCAAGGGGCGACAAGCTCCGGGGGAATCGCATCCAGCGGTTTGCGCAGCGGAGAAGCTTGAGTGGTCGGGCCGGCCATGGTCTATGGTTACACAAATTTCGCGGAGAACCTACCGGCAGGAACGCCTGGGTGTCCAGGCATTCGTGTCGCAGCGGCCCTGACTTTTGACGGCAAGCCGCAGGTCAGGCTCAGGCCTTTTTCAGGCGAAAGCCGTACATCATGCGCCCGTAGAAGTTGAACCACTTCCTGGCCTCGGCGTCATTGAACGGATAGTCCGCACCGAGCTGTCTCGCCGTCACCAGTCCGGTCACGAAGCAGGTCTCCTGGCTGTTGATCAGTGTATGCGCCCCGCAGTGCCACGAGCGACGCTTGCCCTGGACGAAGCGAAACAGCTGGATGATCAGCGCGATATGGCGCACGTCGTGCACGATGTGCTGGAACCACCATCGCTTGACGACCTTGCTTTCATCGATGGCACTGATCGGGTTGTAGGTCACCAGGCAGGGCTTGTCCGATTGCTTTGCCCAGGGTTGCTGGTTGTGCATGATGTAGGTGATCTCGTAGTTGTCCGGGCGCACCCCGTATTGCTCGATATGATTGCTGCGGGTATCGAGTTCACGCACATCGGTGTCCGGCAGCACCGAGGCATCCGAATGTACCAGCGTATGGTTGTGCAGTTCGCTTTCGTACCGGATCGAGGACAGCAGCCAGCTCTCCAGGAACGTCGGCTTGTCCAGCATCATCAGGGTCTGGTTGGCGTTGCAGGCAAACACCACGTCGTCAAATCGCTCGGTCTCACCGTGCCCGTCTTCCACCACGACCTCGAACGGGTGCCGGTATACCTTGCGTACCGGGCGGTTCAGGTAAATCCTGTCTTTGAAATTTTCCGACATCTTTTCGTAGACGTGCCGTGTACCCTGGTCCCAGGTCTGCATCGGCGTGGCGGTCTCGATGTCGAAGAATTCCAGGTAACGTGCGAACAGGGAGGCGGGCATGTCGAACACGTTGGTAGCCATCAGGAAGTTGACGAACATGGGCTTCAGGATCTTGTAACGGAAATCCCCCGAGAACCGGCCGAGATTGAGCAGTGTACCCATGCTGATGTAGTTGAACGGGTTGATCGCATTGAGCAGCCTGGACCGGGTGTGATTGAGTTCACCAATCCATTTGAGCATCTTGAGCATCTTCTGGAATTTCTCGATCTCGGGGAGCAGTTGCCTGCGCAGATCGGAGTCGAAGTCGTGGGCATAGATGCCGTCGTGGTACTTCACGCTGTAGCTGAAGCGGGTGTCGATCAGGTCGATGCCGTGTTGCTCCATGAACAGCAGGATATGCTGGTATACCGAGGGAATGCATGCCGTCACGGAGATATCGAACGGGATCGAGCTGCCGTCCTCTTGCACCATGTCGGCCGTGATGGCATTGCCGCCGATGCGGTCATTGGCTTCGTATACCCGAAAATCAAAACGCTCGGGATGCTGTTGCAGGGCCCAGGCGGTACCCAGTCCCGAAACGCCTGCACCGATGATCGCAATTTTTCTTGGCATGGTGGTATCCCGTGTCATTTGCGCGTTACTGTACTATGAACCGTGCTCCACTCCAACGGGTACCGGTCAGCGGTTTGCGGGTATCCACCCGTGCACAATCCCGGTGGCCAATACCGGGCCATTGGATCCTGTGCATCCATGCAGCCATGGCGGATTTGTAGCAGGCACCTTCCAGAAATCGGACTGACCAGATCCTCCCTGGCGCTCTGCGATCATGGCAGCCACCAGCTGCCTTGTGCGGTTTTGCAACCAATGGATTGTCCGCTTTCCTGGTTCGCTGCAGGGCTCAGCGACAGACCTCAGGCCGCGAATTGCCGGCTGGAGATTTACGTGAACTGCCCCGGGTTGCCGTGGTCAAAACCGGCATGTCCCGAGAAAAGCCGTATTTCCGCAACCTTGCCCCTGCGGTTGCTTCCTGTCCCGCTGCCCTCTCGAACATCCCACCGCGTCCGGACCCTGACATCACCGGAAGACACGAACTCCCCCTGATTGCGGACCAGGGCCCCATGCCCGTGGCGCAGAACACCCTTTGGGGAGCTTTTGCCGGTGACAGGCTGCCGCCTGCGGTCAGTGCGTCCCGCTGCGCCGCCGTCGCGGGCGGACAGCGCACCCACCGCCCCGTACTATCAGCCCATAACTATTAGCCCGTATTGTCATCATCACATCGGTAGAGGTACCATACCACGGAGTTCTCTGCACTCAGGCGGGGTGTAGACCCCCTGCAGTCAGGACTCGGTACGGCGCTTTCAAGAGGGCCCGGATACCGGCTGTCGCCCGAGTTGCGCCAGGGGCTGGTGCAAATGGTTGCACACAGGCCAGCAGGTTCCCGGCAGCACGGGACAGAGTAACCCGGTGCATTTGAGGCCCGCTATGCAGGATCCAGAATGACGACTGTCCCAAATCCATCGACTGACACTGCACGTCCACCCGTATTTGTTACCGGGGGTGCCGGGCATGTGGGTGCCAACCTCGTGCTTCGCCTGCTCCAGGAAGGTGAACGGGTACGCGTGTTGCTGCGCCATGAAGACAACAACGAGGCCATGCAGGGGCTGGAAGTGGAACGCGTGTACGGGGATATCCGTGACCTGGAGGCCATGCGGCGTGCGGTGGCAGGGTGCCAGGGCGTCTACCACGTGGCTGCCAAGATTTCCACCATCGAGGGCAATCATGCCTATCGCCGGGAGGTGTACGAGTGCAATGTCCTCGGCACCCGCAATGTGCTGCAGGCCGCACGCGAGGCGGATGCCGGACGGGTCGTGGTCACCGGTTCCTTCAGCGCGGTCGGTTACGATCTGGATAACCCGTCCGCACCCAGTGACGAGACCATGCATTTCTATCCGATGGAACGTACGATGCCCTATGAGCGCAGCAAGGCGCTGGTTGAGCACGAGTGCTGGCGCGCGGTGAACCAGGGGCAGGACGTTATCGTTGCCACCTGTTGTGCGGTGGTCGGAGGCGCCGACTATTTTCCCTCGCGACTGGGCCGCACCCTGTGCGACTTCACCCGGGGCAAGGTGCATGCCTACGTGGATGGCGGCTTCGAGTTTGTCGCCGCCCGGGATATCGTCGAGGGCCACCTGTTGTGCATGCGCCACGGGCGTTCCGGTGAAAAATACATCTTCAGCAGCGAATACAAGACCATCACCGAGATTCTGGAGCTTTACGAGGAGGTCACGGGGATTCCACGACCGGCAAAATGCATTCCGACCCCCCTGATGCTGGGCTTCTCGGAGGTCGCGAGTTTCTACCTGAGCCGCTTTCATCCCGGGTTTCCACAGCGCTTCACACCGGGCGCCATCCGGCTGCTCAAAAAGTGCCGTCATGCGGATACCCGCAAGGCAAGAAACGAGCTCGGCTTTAAACCCACCAGTATCCGTGACGCGGTGCACGCGGCCTATGCCTTTCACTACCACCGCAATGCAATTCGCAACCCGCATGCAAATCGCCCGCGCGAGGAAGCCACTGGACAGGTGGCGGATCCTCCGTCGACACAGGACATCGCGGTTGCACAGCAAGGAGGTTCACGATGAGTGCAGTACTGGATACACCTGCACCTCCCTGTTTTGATGAAGCCAGTAACCTGCGCCAGCGTGTTCGTGCGACCGGCATGGACCCGGATTACTGGTATGTCGTCGAGGAAGTGCACAACATCAAGCCGGGAGAGGTGGTCGAGGTCATCTTCTGGAAACGCTCCATCGCCCTGTATCGGGGTACGGACGGTGCGTTTCGTGCAGTGGAAAACCGCTGCGGGCATCGCCAGATCAAGCTGACCCTGGGCGATGTGGAGGGTTGCAACCTGGTGTGCGCCTACCATGGCTGGCGGTACGATGGAGAAGGGCGGCGGGTCGATGTCCTGCAGGATCACACGCAGG
Source organism: Gammaproteobacteria bacterium (assembly GCA_965214675.1). GTDB lineage: Bacteria > Pseudomonadota > Gammaproteobacteria > UBA4575 > UBA4575 > WTFY01. Next base: position 1,430,264 of record OZ243969.1, on the reverse strand, counting down.
GTGATCTCCCGAAGCCCACCATCCGGGGTTACCCCGTGCAGGTGCGTTATGGCCTGGTCTGGCTGTTCCCGGGCGACCCGGAGCGTGCCGGGCAGGTGCCGATTCCGGAGATCCCGGAACTCGAGGGATCGGATCGCTGGGCCTGTGAGCCACTCAGTTTCACGTGGTCGGCGCACCACTCGATGATTATCGACAATGTGAGCGACTTCACCCATGCTCACCTGCACCGCCGCTACCGCCCCTTCGAGGGCGCCACGCTCACCCGTTGCGAGACCATCGGTGACAATGTGTATCTTTCCTATGATACGCAGGTCGGTCGTGGACGTATTTCCGGGCGCTTCGTCGACCATCGCAAGCTGAACACGAATCACATGGAGCTTTGCTTCCAGTACCCCTACCAGTGGTCGAATACCGACGATGCGATCAAGCACTGGTTATTTGTGTTGCCGATCAATGAGCGCACTACCCGGGTGTTCTTCCTGTTCTATTTCAAGTCACTGAAACTTCCCGTAGTGCCGCTCCGCATTCCCCGCTTTGCCATGAGCACGGTCATGAAGCTCTCGAACCGCATGCTGATCGGCCCGCTGCTCGACCAGGATCGCTATGCGGTCGAGGCGGAGCAGGTGGGGTACGAGGAGCACTGGGACGCCCCGCCCATCGAGTTCAACCCGGTAGTCAAGGCCTTCCAGAATGTCACCGTGCGCAAGTGGGAGGAGTATCTCGTCCGCAGCGCAGAGGGCGGCCATGCCTCCGGCTGAGCTGCAGGTCCTGCAATCCGCGTTCTCGGGCATGGCCCTGTTCGAGGCCACGGTCTTGCTGGCGGTCCTTGTCGGTGCCCTGTTTGCCGGCTCGATCCTGGTGCCCGGGGCGAGCGTGCGGGGAGAGTCCTGCACCTACAAGATCAATGGTCTTCGCCTGTTCCTGCTGACCGCACTCATCGTGGGCCTGGCCCAGGTCCTGGGCTGGTTTTCCCTGGCCGTGCTGCATACCCACTTTGCCGCCCTGTTCGTGGTGACCAACCTGTTTGCGTTTGCGTTCTCCCTGGTACTGTACTGGCAGGGCAGGCACGGGCAGGAGACAGGGCAGGGCTTGCTGCGCGGCTTCTTCTTTGGTACGACACTCAACCCGGCCTGGCTGGGGGTGGACCTGAAGTTTTTCAGCTACCGCCCCTCACTGATTGGCCTGGCCCTGCTCAACGCCTCGTTTGCCGTCGTGCAATACGAGACCTACGGCCAGCTGAGCCTGGCCATGGTGCTCTACCAGTGCTTCACTTTCCTGTACATATTCAACTACTTCCAGTTCGAGCAGGGCATGATCCACACCTGGGATATCGTCAGCGAGCGTTTCGGGTGGATGCTGGTCTGGGGGGACTATGTGCTGGTGCCGTTCTTCTACTGTATCGCCGGCTGGTGGCTGGTGCATGCCACAGAACCACTGACTGCAACGGCGGCGACGGCGATTGTCATGCTGTACATCTTCGGCTTCTGGCTGTTTCGTGGTGCCAACCAGCAAAAGCATCGCTTCAAGCGTGATCCTGCGGCCAGGATCTGGGGTCGTCCGGCCCGGACCCTGGACGGGCGCCTGCTGGTCTCCGGGTTCTGGGGAATCGGGCGCCACCTCAACTACACCGGCGAAATCTGTATCTACCTTGCGTTCACCCTGACGACCGGGCTCGTGTCCTGGGTGCCGTTTCTGCTGCCTGCCTGGCTGGCAGTCCTGCTGAGTCATCGTTCGAGGCGGGATGAGCGCCGCTGCCATGCCAAGTACGGTGAGTTGTGGGGGCGCTACAAGCAACAGGTACGCTATTCCATGCTGCCGTTTGTCTACTAGGAGGCGTCATGGCACAACGCTCTTACAGTGTATCCAGCCTGGGTTCGGCAACGCCCTCGCCGCAGCCGGCCCGCGCCGTTCCCGAAATTACCGGCGGCTGGCCACTGATCGGTCATTTGCCCGGATTCCTGAGGGACCCGGTCTCGATGCTGACCCGGGGCTGGCATGAGCAGGGCGAACTGGTCCGTTTTCGCCTGGGCCCGCGCGATGTGGTCCTGTTCACCGGGCCTGAGGCCCATGATTTCTATTTCAGGGCCCCCGAGGACGTGTTGGACGCCAAGGCCGTCTACCAGTTCACGGTGCCCATTTTCGGTCGCGGCGTAGCCTATGACACCACGCCCCAGATCATGGACGAGCAACTGGGATTCCTGTACCCGATGCTGCGCGAGGCCGAGATGCAACGGTTTTCCAGCATCATGTTCGATGAAACCTGTCGCTTTGCCGACAGCCTCGGTGAGTCCGGCGAGATGGACCTGCCGTATGCGATGAACCAGCTTACGGTCAGGATCGCAAGTCGTTGCCTGATCGGACAGGAGGTCCGCGACCAGGTAGACACAGGCTTTGCCGAGGCCTACCACGACCTGCAAAACGGGATCAACACCCTTGGATTTTTCCTCCCGAGGTTACCGACCCCGGCACATCGCGTGCGTGACCGGGCCCGGGAGAAAGTGGCTGCACTTTTCAGCCGGGTGATGAGTGAGCGTCGCGCCAACCAGGCCAGACCCCATGATTTCATGCAGGCCCTCATGGATGCCCGTTACAAGGATGGACGTGCATTGAGCGACGACGAGGTGACCGGTATCCTGCTGACGGTGCTGTTTGCCGGCCAGCACACAAGCGCCGTGCTGGCCACCTGGACGGCACTGGAGCTTTTGCAGGCGCCCGATTACCTGCAGCAGGTGCGCGACGAAATGCACGCGGTGTATGCACAGTCCGGTAGCATGGGTATGGCCAGCCTCAAGCGCCAGGTGATCCTGGATTATGCAGTGCGTGAATGTGAGCGTCTGCACCCGCCATTGATCATGCTGATCCGCAAGGTGCTGAAGCCCATCAGCTACGCGGGGTACAGTGTGCCTGCCGGTAGCCTGGCCATGGTCTCGCCCGCAGTTTCCCACCGCCTTTCGCACGTGTTTTCGGACCCGCAGCGTTATAATCCGCAACGCTTTGCCCCGCCCCTGAGCGAGGACAAGCAACACCACTATACCCTGATCGGGTTTGGTGGAGGAAAGCATCTCTGCATGGGAAAACACTTTGCCTTCATGCAGCTGAAGGCAATCTGGACAGTGCTGCTGGACCGTTTTGATTTCTATCCTGGCTCGGGCGTTCCTGCCCCGAATTACGGCAGCTGGGTGACGGGTCCGAAGGAGCCCTGCCAGCTCCGTTACCAGCGCCGCACACAAGCAAGCCTGTTCCAATGAGTCGTGCCAGGGCTTCGGGCTATGACGTAGCCATTGTCGGTGCAGGTCCGGTAGGCAGCGTGTGCGCGCTGGCCCATGCGCGAAAAGGCGCGCGTGTAGCCCTGTTCGAGGCCAATCCTGATGCCTGCAAGCGCCTGGCAGGTGAATGGTTGCATCCGCCGGCCGCGCGCACCCTGCAAGCGCTCGGAGTCGAGGTCGATGTGCAGTCATTCAGTACCCGGGGCAAGGGGTTTGTGGTTTTCCCGGAAGATGGTACCGCGCCCATCATGCTTCCCTACCTGAACGGGGTGCAAGGCCTGGCTTGTGAGCACTCCGCGCTGGTTTCGAAGATGCACAAGAGCATCGAGAGCGAACCGAACATCGACTTCTTTGTTCCTGCGCGCGTGCGTGCGCTTGAGGGCACATCACTTGTCTATACCAGCAGCGGCACTGAGAGATCCGTACGTGCTGCACGTATCGTCGGTGCTGACGGGCGATCTTCCATCGTGCGTCAATCGCTGGGGTTGCCGAAAAAACGCGAGGCCTGCTCGCGAATGGTGGGCATGATCGTGGAAGGGGTGGACCTGGAGCACAAGGGATACGGGCACGTGTTGCTGGGTGGACCGGGTCCGATTCTCATGTACCAGGTGGGAGACCGTCGTGTCCGGGTCATCGTCGATGTGCCACTCGAGCACTGGATCCCTCGTGACCGGGCAGGGATGCTGGCGGAATCGTACACAAGGCTTTTGCCACAGGCCCTGAAGGCCGGTTTTGTTGAGGGGCTGAGTGAGGGGAATTATCAGGTGGCGGCCAATGAAATCAGGCCAAGACTCACCTATGGAAATCCGGATCGCATACTGATAGGCGATGCGGCAGGGCACTATCACCCCATGACCGCAGTTGGCATGACCCTGGGATTTGGCGATGCACTTGATCTGGCCGAGAGCCGGGACTTCCATGATTTCACCCGCCAGCGTTTCAAGGAAACGCGCACACCGCAACTCCTGGCGATTGGCCTCTATGAGGTTTTTGCAGACTACCGTGCAGAGTCCGTGGCGCTCAGGCAGGCGGTCTACCGGAGTTGGCGAGGGGGAGCCTTCACCCATGCCCGCACCGTTGACCTGCTCGCCTGCGAGAATACTTCGGTGTCCCATATCTCGTTTGTCTTCAGCACGACAGTCATCCAGGCGATTGCCCGGGAAGTCCCGCGTACCATTGAGCGGCTTGCCTGGCAGCGCCTGCGCAACGTCGTTCTTGCACTGGGTACACGCCTGGGATGGCTTGTTCGTGGCGTACGAGAGATGTGGAAGGCCAGAAAATCAGGTGGCCGCGGGGAGCTGCGCGTGCGTGAAATGCTCTCCGGCACGTTCCTGACCTCCATTCCGTCCCCGGCCCAAAAGTCTGTGTCTGCCCGGCCGAAGGAACCCGGGTCCGTGGATGCAGACCCTGCCCTGCGAAAGGCATGCAAGCGCCTGCTGGAACTCCAGGAAGACAACGGCGCATGGGAGGGCGAAATGGTGTGGTGTCCCATGCTCAGCGCACAATACGTACTGGCGCACCATATCATGGGGCGCTCCCTTGAGGACAACCGTCGCCGTCGCCTGCTGATGCACTTTGAGCATACCCGTCTCGAGGGCGGCGCCTGGGGAATGCACGAGCACTCGCCCCCCCATCTGTTTGTTACCACCCTGGTCTACCTGGCCATCCGGACACTGGGTGTCGATCGGCAGGATCCGCTCGTCGTGCCAGCGAGGACATTCATACAGGCACAGGGAGTGCTCAGCATACCGAGCTGGGGAAAATTCTGGCTGGCGGTACTGAACCTGTACGACTGGCGAGGGGTCAACACCATTTTGCCCGAGCTGTACAGCCTGCCACGCTGGTTCGTGCTGCATCCCTCGAACTGGTACTGCCACACCCGGCTCATCTACATGGCGATGTCAGCCATCTACGCCAGCCGTTTCCAGTCGCCGGTGACTCCCCTGATCGAATCCTTGCGCGAGGAACTGTACCCGCAGGGGTTTTCCACGATCGATTTTTCTTCGGCACACGGGCGCCTGCGTGAAGAGGACCTCTTTGCCAGGCCCAGCGTGTGGCTGCGAGGGGGGTTTGCAATTGCGCGGCTGTACGAGCGCTTCCACCACAAGCGTCTGCGTACGCGGTCCCTGCAGGCGATCCTGCGCAACATCCGCTGGGAGTTGCAGGCCACCACGCATACCAGCATTTCCCCGGTCAGCGGCCTGCTGAACATCCTTGCCCTGTGGTTGCAGGACCCCGATGATGCAGATTGTGCCAAGGCACTGGATCAACTGGATGGCTGGATCTGGGAGGATGAGACCTGCGGGGCCCGGGTCACCGGGGCGAGAAGCGCCTCGTGGGATACCGGGTTTGCACTGCAGGCACTGGCAACGGCTCCCGAACGCGACGGCATTCGAAACGCCCTGCGCCGTGGCACCAACTTTCTGCGCCAGCAGCAGATTACCTCCAGCTTTGCAGGCTACCGCGAAGCCTATCGGGCCGATCCCAGGGGAGGCTGGTGCTTCGCCGGAGGCTGGCACGGCTGGCCGGTATCCGATTGCACTGCCGAGGCCGTCCTGGGCATTATCGCAGCCGAGGGCGAAGGGGCCAGTATCGAGGCCCTCGCAGACGCAATACAGTTCATGCTGCGCAGCCAGAACCGCGAAGGGGGTTTTGGCAGCTACGAGGCAAAGCGTTCCAGGGTAAACCTCGAGTGGATGAATCCGGCTGAGATGTTCGGTGAGTCGATGACCGAGCATTCCTATGTCGAGTGCACGGCCTCCTGCATCGCGGCACTTGCGGCCTGCCAGGTGCACTTTCCACACATCACGGACCGGTCGGTGACCGGCGCTATTTCCCGTGCACAAGCCTGGCTGCGAAGAACCCAGTCCAGCGACGGTTCATGGCGCGGAGTGTGGGGCGTGCAGTTTATCTATGGCACCTTTTTCGGTATCCGCGGATTGCTGGCGGCTGGAGCTTGTCCCGGTGATCCGGCACTGCGCCTGGCTTGCAAGTGGCTGCTGGATCGCCAGCGGGAAGACGGCGGATGGGGGGAGCACTACAGTGGATGCCTGCGGGGTGAGTATGTCGCACACGAGCAAAGCCAGGTCATCCAGAGTGCGTGGGCGCTGATGGCACTGCTTGAGGCCGAGGATCCGGACTGGAGAGCAATTTCGCGCGGCGCCCAGTATTTACTCAACACCCAGGAGGCAACCGGCGGCTGGCCCAAACAGGACATGGCCGGGGTCTTCTTCCGCACGGCGCTGCTGGACTACGTCCTGTATCGACAGTATTTTCCGCTGCACGCACTCGGCCTCTATGAGCAGCGCCGCAAGGCCCGCCGGGAGTTGACGTCTGCCGTCACCCAGATCACTGCTGCGACAGGCTGAAGTACATCCCTCAAACTGCTCGCCTGGATGCAAGTCGAAGATCCGCCAGGATCGCACTGGTGATAATTTTTCGGATTACAGGGGCTTGCGTGCCAGGAAGAAATACACCGGGGTGAAGATCCCGGTCTTGCCACCTTCGGTCAGTGCATCGGCCCCCTCGTTCAAGAACGTGCTGACTGCGGTGGTGCCTTCCGGAACCAGGCGCAACTTCTCGATGATCCGTAACACGTGATTCGTCAAGGCCCGCCCGATGGGTGTGCGCGGGATGCTGGACAGGCTGAGATCGCGTCCCTCCAGCGTTCGATACCAGGGTGTTGTTGGATGCGATTCCGGGGCAAGATCACGGGCTTCCAGTAGTTCGAATCCAGCCTCACGCAAGGCGGCATCAATCTGTGAGCTGAGTGCGATGTCTGGCAGCCCATTGCCCGTCTCGATATATTTCTTGATGCGCTGGTGCTCGGAATTTTGTGGATCGAAATCCTTGGTCAGGCACCACTCGTAACCTGCAAAGCAGGCCCCCGGGCGCAGGATGCGTTTGACTTCCCGAAAGGCCGCGGTCTTGTTCGGCGCATGCGGCATCGACTCGATGGCGAAGGCTGCATCATAGCTATCATCATCTTCGGGTATCTGCATGTAAGTACCATGGATGAAGCTGCATAACGACTGGACATCCCGGGTGTGTATCTTGGCGCGCTCGAGTTGGTAGGCATTATTGTTGATACCGACAATGCTGGCTCCGGAATAGCGGGCCAGTACCCCCATCGGTCCCCCGACTCCACAGCCAACATCCATCACGCGCATTCCCGCTTTCATGGACAGACGATCGGCAAGGTAATGCTCGTGGCGAAGCAGTGATTCCTTGAAGCTCTCGCCCTGTCGCCGGGGCGCGAAGTGAAAGCATTGCCCCCAGCCGAACTCGTAGAAATCGGTGGCCAGGTCGTAGTAATGGTTGACGAGTACCTCGTAGCGCTCTTTCCTGCGTGCGAGGTCGGCATCGTGCAGTCCATGGTATTGATCAACCACGGATTTGACTTCCTGCGGGGCGAGACCCGCAGGGGAACGTGAACCCTGTGGCTTGGCGGGCGGCGGATTATCTTGAGAGGGTTGCACGGTAATTCCGGTGTCGAACAGTGAAAGAAAATTTCAGCACACTGGTGAGGTCAGGTGACGGGTTGTCATGCAGCTCCCCGGGTTCGGGCGCCCTGCAATCTCCTCCAGATTCGTTGCACTTTGCGTATCGACGGTACAGGGCTAGTATGACAAAATCAAGCCCGGAGTTTGGCTTCGAAAAGCGTGGAGACGCTACGATACACTGACCGTGAGAATCAAGACACATGTCCGAATACCGCGCTGATCAGGCACTCTCCGAACAAGAGGCCCGCCCAGGCGGACCGGCGCTGTCCGTGGGGCTGGTCGTGACACTGACCGTGTCCACGCTCACCCTTGCCGGACTTGGGATGCGCTACTCCGCTCACGGGGACTTCAACATCCTGCATGCCATTCTGATCCTGTTCTTCTCGGTCAATGTGCTGGTCTGCTACTGGGAAGCCTGCCTGTATTTGAGGCGGGACTATATTGAGGCGCGCACCGAGTACTGGCGCGAGCGCCGCCGCGTCACCGGGCGTGCACCGGCACTCGAATTCTTCGTCATCCAGGTGCCGCTGGTCCGGCTGTTGTCACCCACGATCTGGGCCGATGCCTGGGCGACCTATTCCCAGTACGATGACTCCTATGCGGATCGGCGAACCTTCGGCTACAACGCCGACATCGCCAACGGTTTCGTGACGCCGGTGCCGACACTGCTCCTGTACGTGTCCTATTCGATCGATTTTCTGCCCGCCCTCATCGCGGGAATCATCGGCGTTGCACTGTTCTGGCAGTGGACCTACGTGACGTCGGTCTACTGGGTCAGCTTCTTCGTCTCCGACCGGCAATCGAAAATCAGCAGGCGCGAGATTTACACCTACATCGTTGCTATCAACTCCTACTGGGTGCTGTGTGCGTTGCTGGGACTGTACGTCTCCATTTGCCTGATCCTGGACGGCAACTACAGCATCCTGGGCTACCTGTGAGCCTCTCCTGAACGTTGGGCTGTTTTTATAGGCCGGGCCTTGTGCGGGCAGGGCGCCCTTCAGGCTTGTGGATTGGAAAAGACTATCCGGCGGGGTGCCTTCGGCCCACAAGGCACTGCAGATATGCAGTCAACCACTTTGGAAACTGGAATGTATCCTCGTTTTGTCAAACACCGTATCGATGAGGCATTGGCCGATCCCAGGTCCTGGCAGCATAGACCACCTCGCCGAACAGGCGCTGCTTCTTCGCGCTGTGCTCGAACGCCTGCTGTGCCTGTCTGTGAAAGGCTTTGCCAGCGCACTCAGGCGTGCATGCTTCGCCAGCCCCACAAATGTAGTCCAGGCCATGGCGTTCACACCACCGCAGCATGCGCCAGCGGCAAAAGCCGGCATCATCCGTTCTTCAGGAAGCAATAGAACGGATACAGCGGAGGTTCCGCAGGACTTGTGGTTTGATAACTGGGATAAGGGGCCCGTTCTCTGGGAACTTTCCAGACATTACGCTCGTACGGACACTACAATCTCCTTGTTGTGGTTCGACAGCGATGAGCTGCCAGAGGTGGAGGTAAATCGTTTTGGGAAACGTATCGAAGACGACTGCGGCTTAGCCGAATTGACAGGAGAACTGCCTTGGCCTGGACGAAGCAAGCGACGCTGAACAGTAATTCCCACAGCCTCTGCAAAGAGATCGCTCTTCTGCACTATCAGCATGGTTAAGGTTGGGCCTAAGCAATGAATTCATAGAGTCTCATCACCTCAACAATCCGAGCAGTTTGCCGACTGTCTATCTCCGCCCCATGTATTCCACCACCCTTTTTCGCCCTGAGATCTTCAACATCCAACACTGTCGTCAGCGTAGCTAACGAAGGCCCTCTGTGGCTACACGGCAGATTCATCGCTTGCACCCAAGGTATGGCTGCTTTCTGGCTACAAAATACGCCTTGAATTTCCGGCATTGCCAATCCGTATCGCACAACATGATCCAGCAGGATGGGCCAGTCAAAACTCGCATTGTGAATCACGATGAACTGATCTTTCAGGTATTCGACAATCTGGTCCCATTGGGATACAAAGGAGTCAAATCCTGCAGCCTGTTCATCGGTAATGCCGTGTATCGACTGCGCTTCTTCTGAAATGCGTTTTTGTGGTCTTGTCTTGAACTCGACCGATTCCTCAATCTCTCGGTTCCTCACCACGGTGATGCCAAGCGTCACGATATCAGGCAGTCCGTTTTCGTCAGGCAGGCCTGTGGTTTCGGTATCGAGGACGATGTAATCGTCCGGGAGTTGGGTGAATATCCACAGGAGCTCTTTATACATCGCCATCACCTCCTGCCACTGTCGCCCAGGGATTCAACATTCACGACTGACCCCTGTTCATGGTGGAATCGCAGATATCGCCAGTGGATGGCGTCCCAGAGCGCCTTGGGCCGCATCACCCCATAGCACTCCTTTTTCGCCCTCACGCTTTGGTAGTGAATGCCAAAGCTATTAGCAGCCCGGAGCGTGTAGCCGAGTTTCTGTGCTTCACCGTAATCATCGGGATCGTAGATAGCGTTTCCGACCAGGTGCCGCACATCGTGAAGGGTTGTCGGCCCCAGCTGCGCGCGGATAACGCGCATCTCCTGGGTGGTCTTGTCGATTCTGGATTCTCGTAGGAATCGTGCCCGATGGAAGGATGATTCGGCGATGGCCACCGATTCATCTGCGGCGCAATAATAGATACCGAAATCCCGATTGAAGCGGCCACCTCGTCCATCCACCGGCGGGTGAGTGAAGGCCGCCATGATCCAGGACGCGCCATCGCCATACACTCTGTCTTCCGGCGGCACCAGGCGAATATCACCCACTTCATCCCGTAACCTGGGGTTGGCCAGGGACTCCACCGCATAGAGCATGTCCCAATCCTGCGCACTGGAGACGCGCTCGAACAGGTGGATCTGCGGATAGCGCGACAGAATGACCCGATAAACCGGTTCATTTGCCTCGCTACCCGGTAGCGTATCGATATCGATCACCAGCCACCCCGCTCCGCATCGAGGAAATTCCTGACCACGGCCAGATCGACCACCTGTCCGGCCAGCAACCGGTCCAGCGGGGCTGTGCCATTGAACAACGGGTTGTCGCTGGGGGTAGCCAGCCACTGATCGGCAAGCGCCTGATCGGGCAACAGGATTTGCAGGGATTTGTAGATCCCCAGTATATAGCTGGCCCGTTCCAGCAGGTCTCTGGTCAACTTGGCCTTTTCGGGCTGGCTTTTCCAGTTATAGAGCGTCTTCTCGTTGCTGAGCCCCAACAGGGTCATCTGCTGGGCGCCGGTCAGGCGCCATTGGCTGAATATAGCGAAAATCGCCGGCAGCAGTGAGCTGGTGACACTGGAACCACGTTGCAGCAGCTGTTCGGCTTGAGCGATCATGTTTACCTCCAATACTGTATTTTTACAGTGCTTAAATGCAGCCTAGCAAACTGTAATAATACAGTCAACTGTATCAGAGACACTTTTTGAAGGTACTGGCCGTGATGGTCACAGCAAAGGCAAAGGCCAGAGCAACCTACTCCCAATATGATGACTCCTATGCAGACCGGAGAACCTTTGGCTACAACGCCGATGTTGCCAATGGCTTTGTGACACCGGTACCAACACTGATCCTGTACGTCAGCTACTCGATTGATTTTTTGCCGGCAGTCATTGCCGGAATCATCGGCATTGCAGTGTTCTGGCAGTGGGTCTACGTGACTTCGGTCTACGGGATCAGTTTTTTCGTTTCTAGCAGACATTCCCTGATCAGTCGGCGCGAGATCCATACCTATATCGTAGCGCTGAACTCGTACTGGGTGCTGTGTGCGTTGCTGGGATTGTATGTCTCCATATGCCTGGTCCTGGATGGAAACTACGGGATCCTGGGATACTGAACCAGGCACCAGGGGGTTTTACAGTCGATTTTAGAAAATCGAAATGGACCAGTCAGAAAGTCGTGCAGCCCACTGGGTAAATCGATACAGAGCAGCGCGGCTTCAGCTTTTTTGTGCTATGCCACCGGTCTGCCGGGGGCTTTACACACTTGTCGATTGCCTGGCTTGCCTGGATTTCAGAAATGGGAATCCAATTTCGACACGACATGGCCCGTTATCTTCCCCTCAACGAAAGCAGATGCCATGGAGCGGTGGTCCGAATACTGTATTGCCCGGCACGGTCTACTCGCAGCGCTCCCAGCCGGTTGCCTGGTACGGCCACGAGATCCGCAAGTGACCCGCACTGTCCAGCAGAGTGTTCGTCTTCTCGCCTGGGCAGCGAATCCGTGGAATGCTGCATCAATCAGAGGGTTCTAGAACTGCTGATCAATCGGGATCAAGAATCAATCCATCAAAGGTTAGGCGTGTAGGCAAATAAAATCCGTACAAGTACATGCCACTGACAGTTTCGTATTGGGGACTAGTCAGAACTACTTCCAGTGTCTCACCGCTGCCTTCGTCAAGGTCATCTTCGAATAAATTTATTTCGATCTTTGCGGTCGTTGCCGAGCCTTCCGGAAAAACGATCTTGCCTGTTTTTCCGTCAGGGACACTGTAGTCCTCTCCAATTTTCGCCGTGCCGTCATTTACACTGTACGAATAACGGACTTTCTCCGGATAATTGTAACCGGTATTTGTCGTTGGCTTGGTTATCTCGAAGGTCATGGTGTTGCCTTCGTATTCTTTTACATCACTGCCGTATGCTATGCCCCCGGGTGCGCAGACGATTGCTGCCAGTGCCAGGAGTATGTATTTCACTTCTGGCTTCAGCAGTCGTGCGATATGATGGTCACCATTCATCGGCATACTCCCTCCGTTCTGTTATCAATTGGCGAGGTTGCTGCGTTGCCGTTTCCTCATTGTAACCGGCTGGCGGGCCGGGTAAAAGGGGCCGGTTTTTCTGTAGGGTTTTCAAAGGCAGGCAGGATGGAGCCTGCTGCCTTGCGAAGGCGGGTGCTCTCCCGCCCAAAACCAGCACTGGTTAATAGACAGAGACCCTGGCCGTTGGTATGTCTTCATGGCCATGATGGATGAGCGAAGCCGGCGAGTGCATTTCATTGAATTCGGCACCGGACTGCAATTCCAGCCACACCTCACCATCATAGCGATCCTGCCTGGCGCCGACTCGATACGTCGGGATGAAGTCCTCGTTGTGTGAGCAGTCATTGTCCGAGGCCGTACAGTCCCACTCCATGGAGATCTCATACTCCGTACTGCTGATCTTCTTGATTTCTTCCCAAACTGTTCCCAAGCCGTACTTGCGGCCAGGGTGGCTCGCGAGGTCGGGCGTGACCACTTCGTTCGTATCGCCTGTCATAAAGTCGTGCCAGTCGACACCGCTCACCGGTTCGGAGAACGTCACCCGCCACGTCACTTTCTGGGTGCTCCCGCCTGCCGGTGTGGAAACATCACAGATGTAAGGCTTAAAATCAAGCTGAGCCTGTGTACCCAGCGGACACGCTCTTGCTTCACCGGCAAGGCCGAGTAGGGCGATCCCCCCCCCCCAGAAAACGGCAATCGTCAGGTATCGTATGGCGGTGTTCATGCTCTCGCTCCCGGTGTACTCACTGTCCCGAGTCTAGCATACCCAAAAAAGTTTCCGGTATTAAATGAGGGTCGGGTTTGCTATCGGCACAGCCTCGGACTACCATAATTCTCGGGCATTCATCATTCATACAATCAGAATATAACCAGTGAAGCCGGACAGCCCGTTTGATCCTTCCAGCCTGCCTGGCAGTCAGGGCAACACTGCAACGCGAGACTCCGATCCAGCGATTGCCATCGTCGGCATGGCCTGCCGGTTCCCTGGAGCCCCGGACCTTGCCGCTTTCTGGCAGTTGCTCGAGCGCGGCGGCAATGCCATCACCCGCGCTGAACCCGGGTCCGGTGCAAGCCGCGTGGATGCGATGTTCCCCGACGATACCCCCCGCGGTGCAGCCTGCCAGTACGGCGCCTTCGTAGACGACATTGATTATTTCGATGCCCCGTTCTTTCGCATCTCGCCGGTTGAAGCGCAGATGCTCGACCCGCAGCAGCGCATGATGCTGGAGACGAGCTGGCATGCGCTTGAGGATGCGGGCATCGACCCGCAGCGCTTGAAGGGCAGCCGCACCGGGGTCTACACCGGCATCAGTACTGACGAGTACCGCATGATGGTGCTGGACTCGGCCCGGCCGGCGGAAGCGGCCGGGTGCCTGTATGCACTCAGCGGCACCAACATGAACGGTGCCGCGGGCCGCGTCTCCTACGTGCTCGGGTTGATGGGACCGGCCAAGGCCGTGGATGCGGCCTGTGCCTCTTCGCTGGTATCCATCCATGACGCGGTCGCGGACCTGCAGCAGGGCAAGGCGGACCTTGCCATCGCCGGTGGCGTGCACGCCATGTTCAACGGCCGCGTCTACGAATTGCGTGCCGACTCGATGATGTTGTCCCCGGACGGCCAGTGCAAGGCATTTGATGCCTCCGCCAACGGTTACGTGCGCGGCGAGGGATGCGGCGTGGTGATCCTGAAGCGCCTGGATGAGGCACAAGCCGACGGCGATCGGGTCTGGGCCGTGATTCGCGGTGCCGCGGTCAACCATGGAGGCGCCAGCGCCGGGCTGACGGTACCGAATACGCCCGCGCTTGAAGCTGTCATCGAGGCGGCGCTGTCGCACGCAGGCCTTCCCGCAGCGAAGGTCGACTACCTCGAGGCCCATGGCACCGGCACGACGGTGGGCGACCCGATCGAGATCAACGCGGCAGCGGCCGCCTATGGACAGGGGCGCAGTGAGGATCATCCGCTGCTGGTCGGCTCGGTGAAGACGAACATCGGCCACCTGGAAGCGGCGGCCGGGGTCGCCGGGCTTATCAAGGCGGCCCTGGTGGTGCACCATGGCATGATCCCGATGCACCTGCATTTTCGGGATCCGAATCCGAGCCTTGACTGGGACCGCCTGCCGATTCGAATCATCACGGATCACCTGGAGTGGCCGTATGCCACCAAAGAGCCACGGCGGGCCGGCGTGAACTCCTTCGGGATCTCGGGCACCAACGCGCATATCATCCTCGAGCAGTTTTGCGCAGGGCCAAAGGCCATGCACCTCGACGCCCAACCTGTCGGCCCACCCCACGCCGTATCCGTGGACCTGGCGTCGAAGGAGACCGAAGAATCCAGGCAATCCTTCATGCAGCGTGGCGTGCGCATGTTGCCGCTGTCGGCCAAGAGCGAATCCGCGATTCGTGCACTGGGGGAGCGCTACCTGGCCTGGCTGGGTGAACATGAAGCGGCCGTGTCCGGCGATGCCGGGGCGGATGCCCTGTTGTCCGACATGGCGTGGACGGCATCGATCGGTCGCAGCCATTTCGACTGTCGTGCGGGTCTGGTATTCCGTGATGCGCCATCATTGCGCGAGCAGCTGGATGCGCTCGTGCAAGAAGGTGTGCAGACCCTTGCAGGCGCCCGGGCGCGCAAGATCGCATTCGCCTATACCGGCCAGGGCAGCCAGTGGGCCGGCATGGGACAGGCCTTGTATGAGCGCGAACCGGTGGTACGTGGCATTCTGGATCGATGTGAGGCCGTGTTTTTCGAGCGCCGCGGTGCCTTGCTGCTCGATGTGATGTTTGACCGCCCGGGCGCGCGCGGTGTGATGGAAGATACCGCATGGGAGCAGCCGGCGCTGTATGCACTTGAATGTGCACTGACCGGACTTTGGTCCAGCCTCGGGGTTCGCCCGAGCGTGGTGTTCGGGCACAGTGTCGGGGAACTTGCCGCCGCACAGGCCGCCGGCGTATTCAGCCTGGAGGAAGGCATGCAGATCGCAGAAGCACGCGGCCGGCTGCTCTCACAAACCCCCGAGGGGGCGATGGCCGCGGTATTTGCACCGCCCGATGCCGTGGCATCTGCCATGGCTGAGCGAAACAAGGAGAGCGGCGGGGACGCACTGTGCATCTCGGGGTACAACGGGCTCCACCAGGTGATCAGCGGGCCCGTCCAGGAAGTCGAATCCGCGCTCGGGCATTTTGAATCCGAGGGCATCCGCACCCGGCGGCTGAACACTACCCGGGCATTTCACAGCGCCATGGTCGAGCCCGTACTTGATGACCTGGAAGACGCTCTGAAGGACATCGTGTTCCATCCCCCCACGCTGGCCATCATCAGCAATCTGACCGGCAAGGCCGTGGAGGATGGCGCCACCCTGGACGCCGCGTACTGGAGACGTCATGCCCGCCAGGCGGTGGCATTCACCGATGGTATGCACACCCTGTCCGCACTCGATGTGGACCTCGTCGTTGAGATCGGTCCACGCAAGGTACTGGCCCCGATGATGGCCTCTGCCTGGCCACAGGACGCACAGGCCCCCCCCGGAATATCGAGCCTCAGACCGCCCTCGTCCACATCGGATGCTTCATCGCATGATGCGGGCTTCACAGAGGCGGTCGCCGGCGCCTACGAGGCTGGACTGGACCTTCACTTCGAGGGACTGTTTGCCGGCGAGACCCGCTGCCGGGTCCCGCTGCCGGATTACCCTTTCCAGCGTGCACGCCACTGGATGGAGCCACCTCGCCAGAGACGCCGCGAGAGCGGCCATCCGCTGCTCGGCGACCGGCACGAATCTGCCGATGGCACAATCACCTACGAGACGCAATTGTATGCCTCGGACCCGGCATGGCTGAGTGACCACCGGGTGTTCGGGCGCATCGTGGTTCCCGGTGCACTGTATGGGGCGATGGCGGCCCTGGCATCGCTGGCGGAAGGCGCCGCACAGGCCGCCGTGCAGGACATGCAGCTGCACAACGCGATGATCCTCCCTGCTGATGACCCCGATGATGATGCCAGGGAGGCGAGTGCGACGCTGCAACTGCTGCTCGGCGCAGACGAGGGCGGTGCACGCGCTGTACGCGTATTCAGCAAGGGCAGCCAGGATGAGTGGGTGCTGCACGTCGAAGCGTTTATCGCCACGGGTCCCGCTGCACCGCAAGCACAGGAGCGGATCGATCTCGGGGCGCTGGCAGCCCGCTTGTCCCCGCTCGATGTCTCTGCCTATTACCGCGCCCGGGCCGAGACCGGCATCGAACTGGGTCCGTCATTTCGCACACTGCAGAATATTTGGTCCACTGCCGGTGAGGCCCTTGCAGAAGTCTCTGTAACCGAGGAGTCCGGGACTGCGCCTCTGGACGTGCATCCGCTGGTTCTCGACGGCTGCTTCCAGGTCGTCGGTGCCGCACGCGGCCTTGAGGGTATACAGGGTGAGACGACCTACCTGCCGTTTGGCTGGGAACGGCTCTGGCTGGCCGGACCGCTACCGCAAAAGGTGTTCTGCCACGTGTGCATGAACGAGGTTCTCACGGATTTGCAGGAGGCCCCGGAAGTGCAAAGTGGCGAACTGCGAATTTATGATACGGACGGGCTGTTGATTGGTGTCCTGAGCGGCTATACCGTCAAGCGCGCCGAGCGCTCGGCATTGCTGTCGGCACTGGAAGGCACCGAGGACCTGCTGTACGAGGTGGTGTGGCGCGAATGTGCCCTGACCTCGGGGCTGGAGTCCGCCGAGTTCTTCCCGGCTCCGCAAACGGTCAAGGACCGAGCCCGTTTGTTCTCCGAGTACCTGCAGGATGCCGGCGTCGGTCCCGACGACCGCGACGCCCTGCTGACGGACCTGGAGCACTGGTCGTGGGCCTATGCCATCGCCAACCTGGACCGACTCGGATGGCAGCGCCGTGCAGGTGAGATGGTGGATAGCGAAGCGCTGCGCCGGCAACTGAAAGTCAATGAAGACCATCGGCGCCTGTTTCGAAGAATGCTCGAGATGTTGACCCGGTGTGGTGTACTCGAAGAGACGGATGACGGCTTTCGCGTATTGTCGGGATCCGGGGATGGCTGGCCCGAAGGCCTCGCCGAGGACCCCGAGGCCCATGCCGAGCGCATGGCCGAACTGTACCCCCATGGGCTGACTGAAATCGGACTGTTCAGGCGCTCAGGAAGCGCATTGGCTGATGTGCTTCGAGGTCAGGCCGATGCCCTGACCCTGTTGTTCAGCAGCGGTGAGCCAACCGCGGCCGACCTGTATCTGCGTGCACCCTTTGCGCGTGCGGCCAACCGGATGCTGGGCGAGGCGGTGCGCACACTTGTTGAATCCGTGCCCGCGGGACGGCGCCTGCGAGTACTCGAAGTCGGTGCCGGTACGGGTTCGGCGACGGCATCCGTTTTGCCGGAGCTTGCGAAAGGGCAGTTCGAGTACACCTACACGGACATCTCGGCAGGCTTTTTTGCAGAAGCGGAAGCGCGGTTTGCCGACAGTGGCGGCCCGATCGATTACCGGCCGCTGGATATCGAAAAAAACCCAGAGGAGCAAGGCTTTGAGGCGCACGGCTACGACTTGCTGATCGCATCCAACGTACTGCACGCGACGCGCTACCTGCCACAGACGCTGGCCCACTGCCTCGATCTTCTGGCTCCGGGCGGTCAGCTGATCGCCCTTGAAAACCTTCGCAGTCAGGGCTGGCTGGACCTGACCTTCGGACAGCTGGATGGCTGGTGGCGGTTTGCCGATGACTACCGCCCCCATCATGCCCTGGCTAGCCCCCCAGTGTGGCGCCAGGCGCTCGGCGATGTCGGCTTTGAAGAAATCGAGATCCTTGGCGTGGACGACTCCGATGCGCAGAAGATGCCGGATCGGGGTGTGATCGTTGCACGGGGTCCGGCGCAGGTGTACGAGGCCCCGGGGGCCTGGGTTGTGATGGCCGATGAAGGCGGCACCGCCGCACAGCTGGCAGACGAGCTTGCGGCACGCAACCAGACGGTCGTGCTGGCCACCGCCGGGAGTGCCGATGAGTCTGTGGACTTCACAAATGGGCCCGGTGTGTATGAGGTGACTGTGGACAGCACTCAGCGCGAGTCCTGGCTGCACCTGCTCTCCGGTCTGCCAAGGGAGGTGCCCCTGAGTGGCGTGGTGCATTTTGCAGGGCTGGATGGCCACGGTGCACACGCGACTACCGGGGAGGTTGCACAGGACCTGCATCACAGCGGAGCCAGCGCGCTGGCCCTGGTCCAGGGCGTCGCCGACGCCGACCTGGTGCCAGCCAATGGCATCTGGTTTGTGACCCGCGGTGCACAAATTCTGGAACGCGAGCGCGGCGGGGAACTTGCCGGGGCAATCCTGTGGGGCTTTGGCAAGGCGGTCGACCGGGAGGCTGCCCATCTGCAGCCGCGCATGATCGACCTGGATCCGCAGCCCGCGACACCAGTGCCCGACCTCGCCAACGAACTGTTGTACCCCGATCCTGAGAATCATATTGCCTACCGCACCGGGCGCCGGCAGGTGGCACGCCTGGTGCGTGCGGCGGATGGGCCGCAGCGCCTGGTGTTACCGGATACACCGGACTGGGTACTGGCGCCGGACCCCGGCGGCACGTTCGAGCGACCGTGCGTACAGGTCCTTCCAGCACGCCTGCTGGAGTCCAGGGAAGTCCGTATCGAGGTCGATGCCGCAGGATTGAATTTCTGGGACGTCTTCCGCTCGCTCGGTTTCATCGAGGAGGGGATGCTGGGCCGGGAGATGTGCGGGCGCATTCTCGAGGTCGGCTCCGAGGTCAGTGAAGTGGCTGTCGGCGAGCAGGTACTCGGGCTTGGCTTCGGCGCATTCGCACAGCAAATGATTACCCGTGCGGAACTCGTCTCGCCCGCTCCTGCGGGGATCTCGATGACCGGACTGGCCACGGTGCCAAGCGCCTACGTCTCAGCCGCACTTTCCTACGAGCTGTCCGGGCTGGAGGCCGGCGAGCGCGTCCTGATTCATGCGGGTGCCGGTGGCGTGGGACTGGCTGCAATACAGCTCGCACAAGCCGCAGGTGCCGAGGTTCTGGCGACCGCCAGCGCACCGAAGCGGGCCTTCCTCAAATCGCTCGGCGTGATCCATCTTTTCGATAGCCGCAGCACGGCATTCGGGCAGGAAATCATGGAAGCCACGAAGGGTGAGGGCGTGGACGTGGTGCTGAACAGCCTGACGAGCGAGGGCTACATCGATGCAAGCCTGTCCTGTCTCAGGCAAGGCGGGCGGTTTGTCGAACTGGCCCGGCGCGACATCCTCAGCGAGGAGGAAATGGCTGCGGTTCGCCCGGATGTCGGCTACGACATCCTGGAACTGGATGTCCTGAAAAAGACCGATCCCGCCTGGGTAGGCCGGGTACTCGATGGCATTACCCGGCGCCTTGCATCGGGCGAGCTTGCACCGATCGTACACAGCTGCTGGCCGCTGGCAGAAGCCGGCGCCGCCCTGCGATTCATGCGCTCGGCCCGCCACCTTGGAAAAATTGTCGTCACGACACCGCCGCTGGCAGCCGGCCGGTTGCGCGAGGACCGCACCTACCTTGTGACCGGGGGACTCGGCGGTATCGGATGTGCCGTGGCTGGCTGGCTCGCCGAACACGGGGCCGGGACCATCGTGCTGAACGGGCGACGCGAGCCGGATGCCTCCACGATGGCATTCATAAAGACGCTGCGCGCGCGCGGGGCCGAGGTTCATGTGGAGTTGGCCGATGTCACGGACACGGATGCGATGGACCGCATGCTGGCGCGCATTGACCAGCATTTACCACCCCTCGCCGGCGTCATACACAGTGTTGGCGTATTGTCCGATGGTGCGTTGACGAACCAGCGCTGGGATCGATTTGAACAGGTGCTGTGGCCGAAGATTCTGGGAGCCTGGCATCTGCATCGTGCAACGCAAAACCACGATCTTGACCTGTTCATCCTGTTCTCAAGCCGGGTCGGTGTGATGGGCAACCCCGGACAGGCGAATCACGCGGCGGCCAATGCCTTTCTGGATCAGCTTGCCGGTCATCGTCGTGCCATGGGCCTTGCAGGGCAGGCGATTGCCTGGGGTGCGTGGTCGGACATCGGCGAAGCGGCCGAACAAAAAGACCGGATCGAGCGCCAACGCTCTGCACTCGGTGGGCGCTGGTTTACTCCTGAACTGGGAATTAAGGCCTTCGAGCGCCTGCTGCGCCAGGATGTCACGACCTCAGTCGTGATGTCCATGGACTGGTCAGCGTTCGAACAGGCGGTCGCGGCCCGACCGCCCTTCCTTGAGGGCCTGCTCGCGTCCGATACCGAGACCGATGCCGAGGCGCCGGCCTCATCGGCGGATGTGATGACCCGGCTGCAGGATACACCTGTTGCCGAGCGAGGTGCACTGCTCGAATCCTACCTGCAGGGTGAAGTGCAGGCGGTACTGCGCCTGCCCTCGGCACCGGAGACCTCCGTAGGATTCTTTGATCTAGGCATGGATTCACTCATGGCAGTGGAGTTGCGCAACCGCCTGAACCGGGCCTTCTCGGGTGGATACACGGCTTCCAACACAGTGGTGTTCGATTATCCGGATGTCGTCTCCCTGGCCCGCCATCTTTCAGAGGAGTTGGGCGAGGTCGAAGTGCCTCCTGCACCGAGCCCCCGTCCCGACGTGCAAGCCGAGCCTGCTGCAGCAGCTGTCCCCGACACCGCGGAGGAGGGCATTGCAATCATCGGCATGGCCTGCCGCTTTCCCGGTGCCCGCAACCTGGACGAATTCTGGGAGCTGCTTGAAGCAGGTCTTGAGACGGTGAGTGATGCGCGCACGGATAGCGGATTGTGGAGTGGTGTGCAGGGTGACCCTGCTGATGCGTCCGCCGGCTATCAGCGTGGGGGGTACGTCGATGGGATTGACCAGTTTGATGCACGCTTTTTCGGGATCCGCCCGATCGAAGCGCGTACGATGGATCCGCAGCAGAGGATGTTGCTTGAGGCGAGCTGGCAGGCACTTGAAGACGCAGGAATCGACCCGGAGCGCCTGCGCGGCAGTCCAACCGGCGTCTATGCCGGCATCTCCTCCAGCGAATACCGGGACCTGATGCTACAGGGGGGTGGGCCCAGCTATCTGGGTACGGCAGGCAGCATGGCTGTCGGCCGCGTATCGTATTGCCTGGGCCTGGAGGGGCCGACGATGCCCGTCATGCTCAATTGCGCATCTTCCCTGGTCTCCGTGCATTACGCGATGGCCAGCCTGCGAGAAGGCGAGGTGGACCTGGCTCTGGCAGGGGGGGCGAACGCCATCCTGTCGCACGGCTTGACCCGTGAACTTGCGGACCTCGGGATGCTGTCCAAGGACGGGCGGTGCAAGACCTTCAATGCCGCAGCAGACGGGTTCGTGCGCAGTGAAGGCTGCGGCATGATCGTTCTCAAACGATTTCGCGATGCGGTCGCTGACGGTGACCGGATCTGGGGCGTGATCCGGGGCTCGGCCGTCAACCATACGGGCGCCGCTGCCGGGCCGACCGTACCAACCGGTCCGGCCAAGGAGCGTGTGATCGAGGACGCACTGCTTGGGGCTCGCATCCTGCCACGTGAGGTGGACTACCTGGAGGCCCACGGCGGAGGCTCGGAGTTGGGCGACTCCATCGAGATCAATGCTTCGGCAGAGGTCTATGGGCGAGACAGGGCGCCCGACTCCCCGCTGCTGGTCGGTTCGGTAAAGACGAATATCGGACACCTGGAATCGGCAGCCGGGGTGGCCGCGATCATCAAGACGGTGCTGGCGATGAACCGGGGTGTCCTTCCACGCCACCTGCATTTTGATGACCCGAATCCACACGTGGACTGGGAGCAACTGCCAGTTGAAGTGGTCACCGAGGCCAGGAGCTGGCCCGCCCATGACAGTCGACCCGCACGCGCGGGCATCAGTGCTTTCGGGATTTCGGGAACCAATGCCCACGTGGTCATGGAAGGCTACCAGGCGCCGGATAAAGCCCCGGATACGACATTCCCCGATCCGCGGGTCCGCACCACCCGCCTGCTGCCAATTTCCGGGAAGTCGCACGGTGTGCTCCTGGCGCTCGCCAGTGAATACCTCGGCTGGCTCGATGCCCACACGGATGAGCTTGCAAGTGAAGACGATGCCTGCAGCGCGCTGCTCTCGGATATGGCGTGGACGGCCAGTGCGGGACGTGCACATTTTGCCCACCGGACCGGGATCGTGTTTGACGATGCGGCCTCGTTGCGAGAGCACCTGCAGGCCCTGGTAAGTGCGCCAGACAAACCGCAACCCGTGGCCGCGGGGAAGGTCGCCTTCCACTATACAGGTGCTGCCGGCCAATGGACCGGTCTGGGGGAGGCGCTCTATCAATGTGAACCGGCAGTGCACGAGGTACTGGATCGTTGCGATCAGTGGATGCGTGAGCAGCGCAACGCCTCGCTGCTGGATGTACTGTTCGTACGCCCCGGCGCACCGGGGACACTCGATGATCCCGCCTGGATGCAACCTGCCGTCTACGCACTGCAATGCGCACTCACGGCCCTGTGGTCCGGCCTGGGGATCGTACCGGCTGTGGCACTGGGCCAGGACGTTGGAGAAATCGCAGCGGCTCAGGCCGCCGATGTCTTCAGTCTGGAGAAAGGACTGCAGCTGGCCTGCGCGCGCGCCACCCTGATCGGGGCATTGTCCCGAGGTGATGACCCGGCAACGGCTACTGATGCCTTCGCCGATGCCCTCGGCGGTCTTGCCTGTTCGCAACCATCCCTGTCTCTGGTAAACGGCTGTACCGGAGCCATCGTCAAGCAGGGCGAGGACTTGGACAGCACGTACTGGTTACAGCAGGTACGTGAACCCCCTGCCACGGAACTCGGGGCTGCAGCACTGCTCGAAAAAGGCGTTCAGGTGGTCGTGGAGATCGGCCCGAACACGGACCTTGAAGCACTCCTGGCCGATGCGGGATCCCGACTTTCTAACGCCGGCGATGGCGCCGATACCGATGGGCGTATACCGCGCGTGCTCACCAGTCTGCAGAGTCCGGGCAGCGAGCCGGGAGAGGGTGAGCTGCCTGCCTTCGTGTGTGCAGTAGCCGGCGCCTACGAAGCCGGACTCCCGGTAACGCTTGCGGGAATGTTTGCCGGCGAGACACGCAAGCGGATTTCATTGCCGGGATACCCGTTCGAGCGAAAGCGTTTCTGGATCAGGGCCTGAGTGCACGCCGCCCAGGGCCTGCGGTCCGTTTCTCCGGGTACAGGATGAATGAATCACCCGGGACTGCGGTTCAAAGCTGGCTGTGCCGCACAGAAATGCACGGATCTCCTCCACCGTCTGGAGTCGCTGGTTGTATAACTTCAAGATCATCCTCCGATGATCCCAAAATCAGTCCCCTCAGTCTCACTTCCCCCTGGAAATACGTCCGCCCTTCAGGCGCATCTTCCACTGGACAAGGCTCCTGCTGGACGCCATCCGGGTCTCGCTGCTACGCTTGGCATGATGATTGAAACAGAGTTCAGGTGGTGGAGCCCCTGGCGCGAGGCCGACGGCGCCACCATCCTCCATGTGGATCTTGCGGAGCACGCGGACCATGAGGCCTTGGCGTTCGCCATGCTCGATGACGAGGAGGCGGCGCGATGTCACCGTTTCCTGGCGCCCGGCGCGCGGCGCCGGTTTGTCCTTTGCCGGGCGGCACTTCGCGTCATTCTTTCAGAGCGCCTCGACTGCCCCAACCACCAGCTCTCGTTTGGCTACGGTGAACACGGCAAGCCATTTGCGCGCGTGGCCCACAAGCGTGCATCCATCGGCTTCAATGCCAGCCACAGCGGCTGCCACGGCCTGATAGCCGTGGCCGACCAGGGCGGGGTCGGCGTCGACGTGGAGGAGCGTGTTCCCCGGTACGACCTGGAGGGCATCGGCAGCCTGGTCTATGGCCCGAAGGAACAGCGCTTGCTGGCACGCACTGCAGAATCGGGCAAGCTGCATCTGTTCTACCGGTTGTGGAGTATGAAAGAAGCGCTGATCAAGGCCCTGGGCTCCGGATTTTCACTGAATCCATCCGGTTTCGAAGTCCCGGAACCGATGCTGCACGGGGACCGTTCGAGTGTTTTTCAATTCCCCCATGCACCGTCGAGGTCATGGCATCTCACGGACCTGAGCGAAGAGAGGTTTGCTGCCGCATTTGCCCACCGGATTTGAGCGTCTGTACGTGAATGTCGGCGGCGGTTGCCGCTGCGGTATGCGTGGCTAGCTGATCCCCTGTTGTTTGAGAAATTTGCGCACCTCGGATGCGCACTCCTGCGGTTTCTCGATCTGCAGCAGGTGCGTCGCCTCGGGTATGAAATCATAGTCGACCGTCATCATGTCGCTGAAGTCGAATGTCGGCAGGTAGGAATACGGCAGGGTCGGGTCCGCACCGATGATCTTGGTCGGGCAGTAGAGTGATTCCAGGTCGACCAGGGGCAGGAAACTTCTCGTATAGTCCATCAGCTGCGCTTCGTATTCGCGCGGACAGCACAGCTCGTACCCCTCTCCGTTGGCAGCGCTTCGCAGCGTGGTGCGTGCGATGAGTTCGCGTGTGCCGGGAACGATTCGTTTAAATGTTGAGATATAGCGAAGGAAATCCGCAAACGCCTCCCGGGTCTCGAATTGGTATCCACGCCGGCGGATCAGTTCGGCTGCGCGTTCGGAAGCTTCGTGAAGCTCGATCTGGCTCTCACCGGGTTTGCACAGGGGCGGGTCGAACAACACCAGGGCCGAATAGGGTTCGGTGAAGGACAGCAGGGTGACGAGTGAGGACAGCGAATGAAAGACACCCGCGGTCGGCTTCTCCCCGAAGGCATCGCCGATGGTGCCGGCAATGAGGTCATGGTCGTGAATCAGGGTGGGAATGTTGTGGTCCTTGGGTCCCCCGACGGGGTTCCAGCCATGATTGCGCAGATCATAGACGATCAACTCGTAATCATTGGCCAGCAAAGACCAGAACGGATAATACAAGTCGATCGCAAGGCCGCTGCCGTGACTGAGAACCAGCCGTGGTCCGGACGGGTTACCATGCTGGCGCAGGGAGGTAATCGTGTGATCGTCCAGGTGGACGTCGTATACCGAAAGCGGCTCTGGTATCTCCCACACGATCTCGGTTGTCACGGTAGACCGGGGCCGGCAGGCGCTCAGCAGCGCTCTTTGAAAAAGGAAGCAATACCTTGCGGGAGCGGGCCCTGTAAAGTTCCCGGTAGCCGACCGATCCTGCTCAGGATGACGGTCGACTCCAATGCTTCGCTGTCAGGGGATATTGGCTGGGGCTCCTTTACCTTGAGATGCCTTCAGCCTGCATGGCTATCAATATAGGCAATCAGGTCTCGCACGGTCTTGAACTTCAGGCATTCCTCCGCTTGCAACCCGAGACCGAACTCCCGGTTGACCTCTTTGAAAAACGCGACCGCATCGACTGAAGAGACTCCTGACTCCCTTAACTGGGCATCGAAATCGGGCTCGTGACCAAGATCAAGGTGGTCATTTACAAGTTGTTTGAGACGATCTTCGGTTGACGACATGTATGTTCTCCTTGTTCTTTTTAGTAATAACAGGGTGGGACTGACAAGTCTGACCATAGCAATTTCATTTTTCAGGAGCAAGGCTGTATCCAGTGTGACCAGTACCACATGAATGGAGGAAGCCGGGAGATGGCCCTCATTATCACAGAGATCCTCAATGGCCGACGTTCAGTCACCGGCGATACCGCTTTGCGCTTGGGGCGTTTTTCGGTACCTCGGGCGAGTTCTGGCTCAACCTCCAGAAGCTGTACGAGCTACGGCGTGCGGAACAGAAGCAGGGAGCGATGATCGCCCGATTGCCCACGCTGGGTGCCGGGACGAATCTGCACGCTACGGGATAGGGACTGGCATGAACGGACCCCATAGCACTCGAATATTTCGTGCTGCGGCCGTGCAGACGGCCCGTGCCAGACTACCAAATCAGTGCTAAGTAGGATTTAGCTTGCGTCGTCATAAACCTCACCCTCCAGCAACTTGAAGCACACCAATAGGGCGCAGCGAATATCAAATAGATAAATATGATGGGCCCGGTAGGACTCGAACCTACGACCAAAGGATTATGAGTCCTCTGCTCTAACCAACTGAGCTACAGGCCCGCAACGGTTTGCCCAGGAAAGGGATTTTATTCGATTTCAAGAAAGCTGCGCAGCTGTTCTGACCGGCTGGGATGGCGAAGTTTGCGTAGCGCCTTGGCCTCGATTTGTCGTATGCGTTCCCGCGTGACATCAAACTGCTTGCCCACTTCTTCCAGGGTGTGATCGGTATTCATGTCGATTCCGAAACGCATGCGCAGTACTTTGGCTTCACGGGGCGTGAGCGAGGCAAGGATATCGCGCGTGGCCTCACCGAGGCCTTCGGAGGAGGCTGAATCCACCGGAGATTCGATAATGACGTCTTCAATGAAATCCCCCAGGTGCGAGTCCTCGTCGTCGCCGATCGGCGTTTCCATCGAGATCGGCTCCTTGGCGATCTTCAGCACCTTGCGTACTTTTTCCTCGGGCATCTCCATGCGTTCGGCCAGTTCTTCGGGCGTCGGTTCACGTCCCTTCTCCTGCAGCATCTGCCGCGAGATGCGATTCAGCTTGTTGATGGTCTCGATCATGTGCACGGGAATACGGATGGTACGTGCCTGGTCCGCAATCGAGCGGGTGATGGCCTGGCGTATCCACCAGGTCGCATAGGTCGAGAACTTGTAGCCGCGCCGGTACTCGAACTTGTCCACTGCCTTCATCAGGCCGATGTTGCCTTCCTGGATCAGGTCCAGGAACTGCAGCCCGCGGTTGGTGTATTTCTTGGCGATCGAGATAACCAGGCGAAGATTGGCTTCCACCATTTCCTTCTTGGCGCGGCTGGCCTTGGCCTCGCCGATCGACATGCGCCGGTTGATGTCACGAATTTCACCGATGGTGAGGTCGGCTTCCTGCTCGATCAGGAACAGCCTGTCCTGTTCCTTGGTAATCTCCGGTGCCAGTTCCTGCAGGGCCTTTGCATACTTGGCGCGTGAGCGCGGCAGGGCGTCCAGCCACTCGGTGCCGGATTCGTTGCCGGCAAAGGTCTTGATGAAGCGGTCGCGCGGCATCTTGGCCTGCTGGATACACAACTGGCGCAAGCGTGATTCGTGTCTGCGAATTCTGCCGACCATTTTCTTGAAGTCCATGGTCAGGATATCGACCATCTTCGGGGTCAGCTTGATCGCGGTGAACTCGTTGGCCAGGTTCTCACGGGCCTTGAGCCTTTTCTTGGCATCACCTTCGGCCGCCTGGAATCTTTTGAACAGCCGCGTCAGCTTCCTGAAGTAGGCCTGTACTTCCTTGGGGTCCGGACCGGTATCCGGTTCCTTCTCATCGTCGTCATCGTCGCTCGAGGCATTCTTGGATTCCTGGGTGACCTGTGCGGCCGGTGGCGGAATGCTGTCGGTGTCTTCATCGAGGTCCACGAAGCCGACCACCAGGTCGGTCAGGCGCACTTCCTCGGACTTGACCTTGTCGTAGAACGCCAGCAGCTTCTCAATGGTGGCCGGGTAATGCCCGATCGCAAACAGGACCTGGCGCAGTCCCTCTTCAATGCGCTTGGCGATCTTGATCTCGCCTTCACGGGTCAACAGGTTGACAATGCCCATCTCGCGCATATACATGCGTACCGGGTCCGTGGTGCGGCCAAACTCGCTGTCCACGGTGGCCAGCGCCGCGGCAGCTTCCTCCACGTCATCGTCTGTGGCGGCGTTGTCGGTCAGCACCAGGCTGTCGGTGTCGGGGGCCTGCTCATGGACGTTGATGCCCATGTCGTTGATCATGCTGACGATGTCTTCGATCTGTTCGGGGTCAACGATGCCACTGGGCAGATGGTCATTCACTTCCGCATAGGTCAGGTAGCCTTGCTCCTTACCTTTTGCGATGAGTTGTTTGATGCTGCTGGATTGCTGCTGGTTTTCGTCCAATTAATACCTGCCACCCGGATTCGGGAGAATCATGAACCAAACGCTGCACTGTATCAGAAACGTGATGATTCAGGTAGTTCCTTGACGGGAAAATTCGGTTTTGCCCTGCCAAATCAAGCCTCTACCGTTGTCGAGGATGCGGTACCTAAGACACCTTGTCGTGCAGCAAGTTGCGAAGCAGCCGCTTCTCTTCATCATTGAGCCCGTCGCTCTCTTCCTTGTTGATCAATGCCTGGATGCGGGCCTGGTCGGTCTTGCGGTACACCCATTTCATGGCCGCTTCGAAGGTTTGCGCGGGAGTCTTTAATTGCGGCGGCTCCCAGGTCATCAGCTTTTGCAGTTGCTGTTCCTCTTCCTTGCCACGGAACCGTTCGATCAGGGCGCCCTGGCTGAGCTCCGGTTCCTGCTGCCAGATCGACAGGATCTGTGCCAGCAGGGCGACGCCCGCGATCGTTGATTCGCGCAGCGTGTCCACCTCCTCGACCGTCGCTGCCAGCGAGGATTCGTGCAGCAGGGCGGCAATGGCGAGGCGCACCGGCGTGGGCCGGGACAGGGCACTGGTCATACTGAACCGCCTGGCGCCGGCAGGGGCCGGTTTTTCGACCGTGTAATGCATGCGCGTGCCGACCCGTTTTTCCAGGTCCTCGAAGATCAGTTTCTTGAATACGCCGTCCGGGAGCTTCGACAGCAGCAGCTTGGCCTGCTTGGCGAGGCGCGCCTTACCCGCCGGGGTGCGGATGTCCGAATCGCGGCTCAGCTTGTCGAGGATGAAGCTCGACAGCGGCACGCTTTCCTCCACGTATTGCAGGAAGATCTTTTCACCGCGCGAGCGGATCAGGCTGTCCGGGTCCTCGCCTTGCGGCAGGAACAGGAACTTGGCCTCGAGTCCGTCGCGAAACACGGGCACGGTGTGCTCGGCAGCCCGCCAGGCCGCCTCGCGCCCGGCGCGATCGCCGTCAAAGCAGAAGATGATTTCCTGGGTATAGCGAAACAGCTGCTGGATGTGCTGTGACGTGGTGGCCGTACCCAGTGTGGCCACCGTGTTCTCGATGCCGTGCTGCGCCAGGGCGAGCACATCCATGTAGCCCTCCACCACCAGGAGCCTGCGCGATGCCTCCCTGGCCTTGCGTGCTTCGTACATGCCGTACAGCACATCGCTTTTGTGGAATACCGGTGACTCGGGGGAATTCATGTACTTGGGGACACTGTCATCGAGGACCCGCCCACCAAAGCCGATGACCCGCCCGCGCCGGTCGCGGATCGGGAACATGATGCGGTTTCTAAAGCAGTCGTACAGCTTGCCGTTGACGTTTTTCTTGACCAGCCCGGAGGTCAGCAGTTCCGTCTCGCTTGCCTCGGGCTTGAGTGCGTTGAGCAGGGCATCGAAACTGTCCGGTGCGAAACCCAGTCCGAAGTGTGCCGCCACCTCACCGCTCAGTCCGCGGTCCTTGAGGTAGCCGGTAGCCATTGTTGCCTTGCGCAGGTGGGATCGAAAGTGTGCATCGGCGGCCTCGAGCAGGGCCAGCAGCTTGTGGTGGGATTGTGCCGGGGGTGCGTTGGCTTCGCGCGGCACCTGCAGGCCCGTGCGCTGTGCCAGCACCTCGACGGCTTCGAGAAACTCAAGGCGTTCATAGTCCATCAGGAAGCCGAGTACAGTGCCGTGCGCACCGCAACCGAAGCAATGGTAGAACTGCTTGTCCGGACTGACCGTGAACGAGGGGGTCTTCTCGTTATGGAAGGGGCAGCAGGCCATGAATTCGCGGCCCTTTTTTTTCAGCGATACGTGCTCGCCGATCAGCTCCACGATATCGGTGCGTGTTACGAGTTCATCGATAAAGGACTGCGGAATTCGGGTCGACACTGCGGATCCATGGGTGCGTGGCACACGGCTCGTTATTGTTATCTGTCCATGCCGAAGGCCAGGGAGTCCTACACGTGAGCGCCCCCGGCCTGGCCTTCGTTCAATGATGCGCCTTGCGCAAGGACAGGGTCAAGCGCCTCGGCGTGACGGCCCGGGCCTAGATGATTTTCGCGTTGAAGATGCGCTGGTGTTCGGCGATGGCATAGCGGTCGGTCATGCCGGAGATGTAATCGGAGATGACCCGCGCACGTTCGCTGGCACCACTGCGCTCGGCTGCAGCCAGGGCCAGGCCATGATGCTCGTCCGGCATCAGGCGGGTGTCCTCGGAGAATGCACCGTACAGGTCGCAGACCACCTTGGCTGCCTGGCGGTTCATGCGGTGTACGCGGTAGTGCCGGTACAGGTGCTTGCGCAGGAAGTCCTTGAGGGCCTGGTTTTTCTCGCGCATGGGATCACTGAAACGGATCAGCGCCCGGTCGTGTGCGCGTACCTCATCGAGGCTGCCCACCCCGGCTGCATCAATGGCTGCCCGGCTGGCCGTGATCAGGTCCAGCGTCAGCTGGTTACGGATGCGCCGCACGGCCTCGAAAATTTTCCTGCGCCAGCCAAGCCCGGGGAATTCGCGCTCAACGGCACCGAAGTGTTCATCGAACAGCGCACTGCTTCTCAATTGGGTCACGGTAATCAGCTTGGCCCGCAGGCCATCGTCGATGTCATGACTGGTATAGGCAATCTCATCGGCAATATTGGCCAGCTGGGCCTCCAGGCTCGGCTGCGTGCGTTCTAAAAAACGCCGCCCGACGGCGCCCAGCGTCTTTGCATTCTTTTTCGAGCAATGCTTGAGGATACCTTCACGGGTCTCGAACGTCAGGTTCAGTCCCGCAAACTGCGGGTACTTGAGTTCGAGGCGGTCGACCACCCGCAATGACTGCAGGTTGTGTTCGAAGCCTCCATGGTCCTGCATGCACCGGTTGAGCGCATCCTGGCCCGCGTGGCCGAACGGGGTATGGCCGAGGTCGTGGGCCAGTGCAATGGCCTCGCTGAGCTGCTCATTGAGTCCGAGGTGGTGGGCAATGCTGCGCGCCACCTGGGCCACTTCGATGGAATGTGTCAGGCGGGTGCGAAACAGGTCCCCCTCGTGATTGACGAACAGCTGGGTCTTGTACTCCAGCCTTCGAAAGGCGGTGCAGTGGATGATGCGTTCGCGGTCGCGTCGGAACTCACCGCGGTGCGAGGCCGGCGGCTCGACATGCTCTCGCCCCCGGCTCGCGGCATCGCTTGCCGCGTACGGGGCGCGGCCGGGTGCCTGGGGGGTCGATTCTGGCCGGGATGACGGGGTACCGCGCATCACTCAGGCCCCGCAGAAGTCCTGCAAGGTCGCATTCAGTGCCGCGGGCTCGAATTCGCTCGTCAGCACGGCCTGGCCGATGTCCTCGAGCAGCACCAGGTGCAGCCGGCCGGCACGCACCTTCTTGTCAAGGGCCATGTGTTCCAGGAACTGGTCCGCTTTCAGGGTATCGGGCAGGGTTGCTGGAAGATGCGCCGCATGCAGCAGCCGTTCGATACGCTCGCATGCCGCTTCCTGCAGCCAGCCCAGGCGTGCGGACATGCGCGCGGCCATCAGCATGCCGCAGCCTACGGCCTCGCCGTGCAGCCACTGTCCATAGCCAAGACCGGTTTCAATGGCATGCCCGAAGGTGTGGCCGAGGTTCAGCAATGCACGCGCACCCGTGGTTTCACGCTCATCTTCTGCCACGACCTCGGCCTTGTTCATGCAGGCGCGGTGTACCGCATAAGTCAGGGCCTCGACGTCACGTTCCAGCAGTGACTGGATGTTCTGTTCCAGCCAGGCGAAGAATTCACTATCGCGTATGAGTCCGTACTTGATGATTTCGGCAATGCCGGCACTCAGTTCGCGCGTCTCCAGGGTGTCGAGACAGTCCAGGTCGGCTATCACGCACCGGGGCTGGTAGAAGGCACCAATCATGTTCTTGCCGAGTGCATGATTGACGCCGGTCTTGCCGCCCACCGAGGAATCCACCTGTGCCAGCAGGGTGGTCGGGATCTGGATGAAGTCCACGCCGCGCAAGTACGTGGCGGCGACAAATCCCGTGATATCCCCGATCACGCCACCGCCCAGGGCCACCAGCGTCGTGTCGCGACCGCAGCGGTGTTCCAGCAGGCGGGTGTACACCTGGTTGACGGTGTCCATGGACTTGAACGCCTCGCCGTCGGCGAGCGAGATGTGCCGGCAGCGATGCGGGTCCAGCCGGCGGCGCACGGCTTCCAGGTACAGGGGCGCCACCTTGTCATTGCTGACAACGAAGACACTGCTGCCACGGATGTGATCTTTCAGGGGACAGGGTTCACGCAGCAGTCCCGGGCCGATGTAGATCGGGTAACTGCGTTCACCTAGCTGTACTTCGTATGTGGTCATGCTTCAAAGCGGGTGCGGGGACGGGGGCTCAGGATTCTATCGGCAGATCCAGAAGCTGCAGAATCCGGTTGGCGGTCCAGCTCACGGTGCGCCGGTCCGTGGCTATGGTATGGTCGGCCGTTTGCAAATACAAGGGCTCTCTCTGGCCCAGCAACTCGGTGATGGCCTGGTGCTTGTCCGGCACGTTCAGCAAGGGGCGGTGGTCACTGTGCCGGGTACGCTCGAAAAGGGTTTTGACCGAAGCTTTCAGGTAGATGACGGTGCCCTGCTGGATCAGCAGGTTGCGGGTACGCTCGGCGAGCACCGCCCCGCCGCCCGTGGCCAGCACCATGCTTTCCTGCTGGCACAGGGTATCGATGGCCCTTTCCTCACGCACGCGAAAGCCGGCTTCGCCCTCATACTCGAATATGGTCGCGATATCGACCCCGGACTTCTCCTCGATGATCTTGTCGCTGTCGTAGAAGGAGCGGTCCAGTCGCTTGGCAAGCTTTCGTCCGACCGACGACTTGCCGACCCCCATGGCCCCGATCAGGATGATGTGATCCGCTTTCACCGCTCGATGGGTTGTGATGGCATGGGCTGGCAGACGGCCGGGCGTTCGGTGCAGGCAGTACAGGTAGTCACGGGCGCATCCATTATACACGGCCCACTGCTACTCATGGGGTTGACAGTTATTTTCAGGATGGGTACTGTCAGCGGAGGTTGCCGGGATAGGCAAGTCAGTACTTGCGTGTAGGAGGGGTGCGTACGGGGCAGGGTTGCTCTGCATCCATCTTTAAACATAAGGGATGATAGTGAGTGCACTGAGGGCGATCAAGCCAAACCAATACTGGAGTCTTAGTGATGAGTAATCTAGGAGAAGCGGCGAACTATTCGATTCGATCCATTTTTGTGGCAGCGAGCCTGAGCCTGTTGTTGAGCGCCTGCGGCGGCGGGGGGGGGCGGTGGAAGCAGTGACTCCGTAGCTCCCACCAATCCAGATCCCACTCCCGAAACTCCCACCGATCCAGATACCCCCACCGATCCAGATACCCCTCCCGAGACCGAGACCGACCCCAACGCTGGTGAAAATACTGGTGGAAACACCGGTGGCACTCCTTCCGGAGGCGGCACGGGCACTGGAGGCGGCACACCACCATCACCACCACCATCACCTCCTCCTCCTCCTCCTTCTTCTTCTTCTGGCAACACCGTGATGGACGCGGCAAATGCCCAGACTGCCGCAGAAGCTGCCGAGGGCAGGGTATTCAACACGCTCGATGATTCCACCATCCTCGATTTCCTATCAAAAACGACCCTCAGCCGTGCCATGGGCGTGTCCTCAGGCATCGCGACAGAGGCCCACAGGGATCTTGCCGAGATTCAACGCGACATCAATGTAATCGAGGGTCATCGCAAGACCGCCAAGGCTGCGTACGACAATTTAAATGGCGAGGCCAAGAGTCTTGAGGAGGAAGCACTGAAGCTTCAGCAGCAGGTGGATGATGCCAGGAAAGCTGAGTTCAACCGCAATACTGAGGCCGAGATGCTCGAACATGAGGCAGCCAAACTTCGGGCAGACCTCGATATCGATGAAACGCTAATCGCAGGCAAGGAGGCGGGCGCCGCTAAAGACGATGAAGCTGCCAAGGCCGCTGCCGCAGAAGCTGCCGAGCTGGAAAGGATGAATCCGACTGACCCGAGAATCGCTTTCGAGCGAGAGAAGGCCGAGAGGCATCGTATGCACGCCGCTGAGCAGCGGGCGGAAGCCGATGCCATCAGGAGGAGCGACAGGTACATAGAGGTAAAGCGTGATATCGAATCCGCGGAGGCGGCGGCCACCGCCAAACGGAGTGAGGCGATGGACAAGGGAATGGAAGTCAAGGATCTTCAAGAGAAGGCCAAAGACACCGTAACGAAAGCCACAAAAACGACCGAGGAAGCTGGCAAGGCCAAGGAGCATCTTGATATGATCGAGGTCATCAAGGACGAACTTGATGCAAGTCGCGCGGCGTGGCAGGGCGCGATAGGTGATAGCGCAACCGCCGCTGAAAGCGAAAAAGCGAAGTTGGTGCTCGATTTGCTTGCACTCATCACCCAGCCTGTCGGGGTTTTTCTCCCCACCGACGCCATTGCTGACCTCGACACTGCGGACTATGTCTTCGCCCGTGCCGACAAACCGGCAGGTGAGGGGGTCAGCTATGTCGATTACGGCATGTGGCTGGAAGGACCCGACGACGCGCTCCAGCTTCACCGCCGCGTCGATCTGGTCGGGCCACAAGTACCAACGAGCTCCCTGACCTTCTTCACTGAGGGCATCCCCCCCGATCTCAGCGCCACCTACACCGGCAAGGCGCGCGGCCTGTCTGCGCGCACGGTGGGTACGGTAACCGCGTCCGGCCATTTCGAGGCGGACGTGAAGCTGGTAGCGACATTCGGTTATCAAGTGTTTCAGCCGTCTTTTGGGTTGGTGCTTCCGACACTGGATGGCACAATTGACAATTTCAGGCCCGTGGCCGGCCAGGGCAGCGGTCATGTCGACACCGGGTGGAGCATCAGGCTGCAACCCGCGGCCATCGATCCCAGAAATGGAGTGGTCAATTATCCTGCGTATGTTAGATCATCTGGTTCCCCCACCAACCCCACCGGCAGTTGGAATGCGACGGCGTATGGTGACACAAGTAATGAAAGACCTGACGGCTTTTATGGCGGCTTTAACACAATGTTTTGCGATGGCAATTGCAATGCCGGTCGCACAAACGTTGTTGGCTCAGCCGCAGGCGTTTACAGCGCGGAGAAGCCGTAGGGGGATTCGTGTTGCGGCGGCCAGGCCGCCGCAACGCCAACCACATCAGTGCGATGCCAGGGACGGGTGTCGGTTTGTGCCGTCTTTGCAACGTGCCTGCCTGGATGTGATTGCTGACCTCGACACCATGGACCATGTCTTCGCCCGTGCCGTGCCCCCGGCAGGAGCGATGACGTTCGAGGAGATCGCCAACGGCAACGTAGCCATGACAACCCCCGATGTTTGGTGTGTTTTAGCCTAACCTGGGACAGGGTTGCAGGTTGCACTGGCAGATCAGGGGCACTGCCAGTACTTTCAAGAAGTATTTGTAATGTTGCCCGCGCTTCAGGCATTCACCCTGAAAGCAGGATACTTCCGTTTGCAGGGGGCGGGCGACTTGATGGGCCACGCGGCCGCCGCACGGCTCCGCCTCCCGTGTTGATCCCGTTGCACGAAGTACTTCGGATGGGAATTCGATGTTGATTCCTTTTCTTCTGAGTCTGGTAGCAGGCCTATTATTTTTTCCAGATGCTGGATCCGGGTTCGCAGGGTCAAAGGGTCATTTTTCAATTCATTGAGTATCTTGCGGGCCTTCTCCCGCCTCTCTTCCTCGTGATTCAGATCCAGAGCTTGACCGATCCATCTAAAAGCTGCCTGAAGGCAGGAGTCCTCATTCTGGAATTTCATTTCGCTCATCGTATGGTCAGGAATGAAATACCTGTACCTGCCACCGGTTCCTTGAAGTATTTGAACCTTATACCCTTCGTATGACTGCTCGTGCACTACCGTTGATTCATTCTGCTCATGCCCCGCCCTTCCCTCGATGCATTTTCCCATCTTCTACCGAGCACTCCAGCAATCTCTGCTCAATGCCAGCCCTGGCGGGACGCCGGTGTTTATGTCACCTGTTCAAATAGATTTGGCAAGTGCCAGACGGTTACTCTTCCGGTGGTCCCAGTTCAGTGAGCAGCATGCACACAGCCTGGTGCAGTTGAGGTAGATGATTTTGTACATAGTCCCAAACGAGTTCCGGTACCACATGCTCATAGCCATGGGTCAGCAGGTTTCGGAAGTTGATGATCTTGCGCATTTGCGGGATTCTTTCAGCAAGATCAGGGGAGAGCTTTTGCAGGCGGTTTACCGCTTCGCCGATGGTCTCGAACTTGCGTTCAACCGCGGCCTGTGTCCGCACATCAGCAATATAGGCGGCGGCATCCATGTTGTCTGTGAAAGATTCGATGTGGGTGCTGGCCTGGTCAATATCCTTCAGCAGGACGCGAGGATCAGCCTGCATAAACAAGCTCACGTGACTTGTCGATGGCAACACGCAGATAGGGGTTTTGGATCGCGCGTACTTCAACCAGATCCACCGGGCGTCCCAGCGTCTCGTGCAATTTCTCGGCGAGGTCGAAGTATCGGTCAAAAGGTGACTGGGTACTGTTGGGATCGAACTCGACCAGGAAGTCCGCATCGCTTGTGTCGGGATCAAAATCTGTAGCGCGTGCCGCAGAGCCAAAGATTTCAAGGCGTACGACATCGTAACGCCGGCAGAGCTTGGCCAGTTCCTCTCTCTTTTCAGCAATGTACGCGTGCATGCCCAGTTCTCCAATATCAGCGCTGGAAGGCACAGGGTATCGCAATCGTGTCTGCACTAAAACCCTCTTCAACCGGTTGCCTTCCGGAATCTAAAGCGTGATATACGCAACTCTCCTGGCGTTGTTGCCTTTCCCGAACTTGTCCAGTGGCGCATCGCTTTCATAACGGGGGATTTCCTGCAGCAGCGCCCAACGCCTTGTCAATTTTTTCCCAAGCGTGTTCTTCGCATGCCGCCAGGCACTTTAAGATTGCCTGGCGGCATGCGTCCTGCGCACTGGCAAGCTTCTCCCTGTTTTCCGCTTCGTCTTCGACATGGCCGTCATGCACGGCCTTCGAGCCCAGGTTATAAGCTTTCCGGAATAGATCGTAGTAGTAGCGGCGTTGTTGGAAATCAGTGCCCAAATCCCACGCACCGAAAAAGGCAAGGCGAAATTGCATCTCAGGTCCGGAATGAGGAAGGTACAATGCCTCAAGCGCGATGCGCAGATCAATGAAGCGATCCGCCAAGCTGGCGTAAGGGCGCTTCGAGCTGATCCACCGGCCGATGGCAATATCCAGAGATTTCCGGCCGCTCGCATTGGCGTGACGTTGGGCATCAATGTCGCGGGCTGTCTCCAGATGTTGCTGCTCTAGGTGGAGCAGCTCACGACCTGGCGAATGTGATGGACTGGATTCGTACGAACTGGAACCGCTCCGATCAAAAGCCCAAATATCGCCGAAGTCGTGCCAGATATGAGTCCAGCGAACGTGATGATCGCACGCGAGCGACAACGCATCAGTGAATCGCTTACGCCACATGTCGGTCGTCAGGCCTGGGAGTCGCCCGCCCGCCCGTACATGCTCAAGATTTCTGCCTGGTTGTTGATCATCGGAACGTGTCGGCCGATAAAGTGCCGGAGTTGCCGTACTGTCGATTGCTACCAGTGCGCGGCCCGTGAACTTCGTAGCGTCGATCCCCGTCATTGTCATTGACCGAGGAAGGCATGCCAGAACCTCAGCGGGGTTTGTCGGCAACTGCATGATCCGCACACCTTCTTCCAGTGACAGCGGCTCTTCGCACTGAACGCCGGTCAGGAGCATCATCCTGCGGTAGCGGTAGGGCTCGTCGTTGACCCAGCCGCGAAGGATCTCGACGGTGCGTTGAGGACCAAGAATCAGTCCAGCACGAACGAGTGTGCGGGCGAACTCGTCGACCGTAGGCTCAGCATATTCCAGTGCGCCTCCCATGAGGCTCACCAGGCCAGTTCCAAGGCGCTGGGTATCGGGTTCGATGAAGGCACCCAGCTCTGCGTGAAGTGCGTTGACAAGTGTCTCCAGGTGCGCTTGCGGTACGACAAGGCTGACGCTGTACACGAGGAAGCTTCCGAGGTCACCGCGGGAGTGAACTTGGCGCATCTGATCTGCATTTAGCATCCCATGGGTACCCGCACCAAAGCTGGACTCGCTTAATGCAGCAGCCAGTAAGTCAGTCAGTTCACGCAATTCAATGCCTCCAGACACGTCATTGTTGGAAGCGGCAGAGTAAGCGCATGCTGCGTTTGTGTCGAGAAAAAGCCATTAGCCGAGGTCAAAAGAGTGACCAGTCGAAACGCACCCTTCAGGCTCATCTTCCACTGGACAAGGCTGGGGTGTGCTATCGGGACTGCCTCGGACTACCATAACTTCCGGGCATTCATCATTCATACAATCAGAATATAACAGTGAAGCCGGACTCCCGGTAACGCTTGCGGGAATGTTTGCCGGCGAGACACGCAAGCGGATTTCATTGCCGGGATACCCGTTCGAGCGAAAGCGTTTCTGGATCAGGGCCTGAGTGCACGCCGCCCAGGGCCTGCGGTCCGTTTCTCCAGGTGCAGGATGAACGAATCACCCGGGTCCGGGTCTATACCTGTACCCATGGCTGCAAGCCCCGTCAACCCTGTCTCTGCCATGACTTGTCTGATGCTATGACTTACAATGACTGAACAGGAAACTGCCTTCACGGGGAGCGCAGTCCATTCGCACTGAATAGCCTAGATTCACGGGAGTCTGCATGTACGCACCGGGTGACAAGCAAGCAAGCCACACGGCTGCTGCAGCCTGTCCGGTTCCAGTTCCCGCCATCGTGACGATGCTGTCCGGCGTGCGCATTCCTGCACAGGGGTCATGGCCAACCTACTGAAGCTTCTACGTCTCGCACTGGGTGCATTCCTTGCTCTCATCTTAGCGGTACTGGTGATCTATCTCTCCCTGGCCCCTTCATTGCCCGGAGTGGCCATGCTCAGGGACGTGGAACTGCAGGTACCGCTGAAGGTTTACAGCCGGGACGGCAAGCTCATTGCTGTGTATGGAGAGAAACGGCGCGAACCCTTGCGAGTGAACGAGATTCCGGAGTCGCTGGTGCAGGCCTTTCTGGCTGCCGAGGATGACCGGTTTTACGAACACCTGGGAGTCGACTACCAGGGCCTGCTGCGTGCCGCGATCAGCGTCGCCATGACCGGAGAAAAACGCCAGGGAGGCAGCACGGTCACGATGCAACTGGCGAGGAACTTCTTCCTCGGCAATGAGCGCACCTACACCCGCAAACTCAAGGAGATCTTCCTGGCCTTCAGGATCGAGCACGAATTCAGCAAGGACGAAATCCTCGAACTGTACCTCAACAAGATTTACCTGGGGCACCGGTCCTACGGGGTCGGTGCGGCGGCGGAAGTCTATTACGGTCGCAGTGTCCATGACCTGAACCTTGCCCAGATTGCCATGATTGCAGGATTGCCCAAGGCGCCTTCAGCGTTCAATCCGATCGTCAATCCCGAGCGCGCCCTCGTGCGTCGCGACTACGTGCTCGGCAGGATGCACAAGCTCGGGTTCATCGATGATAATGCGTACCAGGAGGCACAGAGCGCCCCGGTCAGCGCATCGATACATTACCCGAAGGTTGAAATGAATGCCCCGTACATCGGCGAGATGGCACGTGCACAGATGGTCGCGGATTACGGGGTGGATGCCTATAACAAGGGCTATCGTGTATACACCACGATCAACAGCGCCCTGCAGCGCCAGGCCCAGCACGCCCTGCGCGAAGGCTTGCATGCCTATGACCGTCGCCACGGCTGGCGCGGCCCGGAATCCCATCTCGAACTGGAGTATGCCGAGGAGGATGAGAGCCTGATCGAATTCGGGAAGCTGGACGCGGTGTTGCTGGGTATGGACTTCATCGGCGGCCTGTTGCCCGCCGTGGTGATCCGGGTGGAGTCCGGGGAGATCGAGGCGTACCTGGGGGAGCAGCAGTTTGCCACGCTGTCCATCGGGCAGGCGAAGTGGGCAAGGCCCTACATCGATGAAAATACCCGGGGTGATGAGCCGCAGGACTTTACCTCCATGTTTACACCCGGCGATGTGATTCGCATCCGTCGTGCTGATTCGGGCGAATGGTCGCTGAGCCAGATCCCGGATGCGGAAGGCGCATTCATTGCGGTGGACCCGCAAAATGGCAGTGTGCTGGCTCTGGTCGGCGGCTACGACTACCTGCACAGCAAATTCAATCGGGTGACTCAGGCCAAGCGCCAGCCGGGCTCGAGCTTCAAGCCCTTTGTCTACTCGGCTGCACTCGAGTCAGGCTATACCCCGGCCAGCATCATCAACGATGCCCCGGTGGTGCAGGACGCCAGCGGGATGAAGAGTGCCTGGCGGCCCAAAAACTACAGCGGTAAATTCTTCGGTCCGACACGTCTTCGCGAGGCCCTGGTCAAGTCACGAAACATGGTCTCGATCCGCGTGCTCAGAAGCGTGGGCCTCCAGTCCACGGTGCAGCATATCGCCCATTTCGGATTTGACGAGGCGCAGTTGCCGAAGGGATTGTCGCTTGCACTGGGGTCCGGGGTAGTGACTCCCTGGGAGATGGCCCGCGGCTATGCGGTGTTTGCCAACGGCGGCCACCGCGTGGAACCGTTTGTGATCGAAAGGATTGAGGACTTCAATGGAGAAGTCCTGTTTCGCTCCAGTCCGCTCATGGTATGTGAGGCAGACTGCCTGGACTTGCAGCAGCAGTTGCACCGCAGTGGCGAGGAGGTGGTCATCGAAGACGGCGCACCGGCCCCGGACCTGGGTATACGGGTGGCCGAGCAGGTCGTGTCCAGGGAAAATGCCTACCAGATGACCAGCATGATGCACGATGTCATACGAAGAGGCACCGGCAGGCGCGCGAGGGCGCTGGGACGCGGGGACCTGGCCGGCAAGACCGGCACGACGAATGAACAGCATGATGCATGGTTCTGCGGTTTTAACGGTGATATCGTAGGTATTGCCTGGGTGGGATTTGACCAGCACAAGCCGCTTGGACGCAAGGAAGTGGGCAGTGTCGCGGCCATACCCATCTGGATGGATTTCATGCAGGTGGCGCTAAAGGGCAAGCCGGCCAACACGCTGAAGCGCCCGGAAACCATCGTGAGCGTGCGCATTGATCCGGCCACCGGACAACTGGTGGACCAGAACAGCGACCAGGGGATTGAAGAGACCTTCCGCGCAGGATATGTTCCGGCGCAAGGTTCCGGTGCCGGCACCCGGCCGGCGTATCCGCAAAACGACGAGGGCATGGAAACTCCAGAACAGCTGTTTTAAAGGATCGTGGCTGTAAGAAAACAGGACAGGCTTCGGGCGACGCTTGCGCAGGAGGCTGCACGCATCATTGTCAGTGAGGGTGTGCACGACTATCAGAAAGCCAAGTACAAGGCCCGCGAGCGTCTGCACGCGCTGCAGGGGGTCGCGTTGCCCAGTAATGGCGAGATCGAGTCAGCCATCCGCTTGTTCACGCGCACGTTCCTGCCCGACCACGGGAAGATTCTCTGGCGCTTGCGCGCCACGGCGCTGTCCGTGATGAACTGGCTGACGCCGTATTCCCCCTACCTGACAGGGCCGGTGCTCGATGGCACCGCGGGTACGGACACCCCGATCAGCCTGCAGGTCTCCTGCGACAGCACTGAAGAGGTGCTGGGGGTACTGGAGCAACGCGGCATGGCAGTGCGGATTGCAGACCGGTATTTCAGGCACAACAGACACTACTCCAGCCTGCCCGTACTGGTATTCGCATACCGCGAGCATGAAATAGACATCACGGTCTTCAGCTTGCGCCACCAGCACCAGCCGCCGAAGAGCAAGACCTGCAATCGCCCGGTGCAACGAATGAATGGCAAGGCACTGGCCCGCCTGCTCGAACGAGGGCACGACCCCTCACAGTACAGGGACGGCGAAGGATAATCGTCCTGCGACCGCGGCAACACCGCACCTGCAAGGAAATGAAGGGCGTGGCAGTCCGGATTAGCTCATTAAATCGTCATAACTGTCGATATACTCAAAGTATCGGATTAGATAGCCCGGTCATTCAATCGGTCAACCTTTGTAATATCCCTATTAAGTCGTCATAATTGGCGAATATGCAGATATTTCCACTGCTTTCAGACAGGATGGTCCTGGTAGAACTCGGGGCACGCATTGCTGCGCAGCGAATTGCGCTGGAACTGAGCCAGGCACAGGCCTCGCAACGGGCCGGAATTTCCAAGCGGACCCTGGAGCG
Organism: Gammaproteobacteria bacterium; assembly: GCA_965214675.1. Classification (GTDB taxonomy): domain Bacteria; phylum Pseudomonadota; class Gammaproteobacteria; order UBA4575; family UBA4575; genus WTFY01. The sequence continues at coordinate 1,387,593 of OZ243969.1, read as the reverse complement.
GTTGGAGGCCGGCCGCTCGGTGCAGTTGTCCAGCCTGGTTCGCATCCTGCGCGTACTGCACGGCTTTTCCTGCCTGGACCAACTGTTCCCTGAAAGCCGTCACGGGGAGCCGGGCCCGGATCGTGTTCGGGTGAGAGTCTCCAGAACCCGCAATCCAGCAGGCGGATCTGCCTAGGGACACCCCCGCAGGTTTTGGCTGGCGCGGGCCTTGCCACGCACGGCTTGAACCCGGCGATGAACAGGCGGCTTGATGGGACCCGGGGAGCCCGGGTCAATGATAGGCGGGGCTGAACTCCCTGACTGCCTCGACCAGGACCACGACTTTCTCAGGGTCCACGTACTGCTGTATGCCGTGGCCCAGATTGAACACGTGTCCGCTGCCGGTACCGTATTTTCCCAGGACTTTTCGGACCTCACTTCGAATCACCTCGTCCGGGGCATACAGTACCGCCGGGTCCAGGTTTCCCTGTAACGCGACTCTGGAACCCACCAGGTCCCGTGCCTGATCCATCTCCATGGTCCAGTCCAGACCCACGGCATGACATCCGGTAGCTGCCAGGTCAGCCAGTTCCTGCCCCACACCCTTGGTGAACAGGGTGATGGGTACGACCGGCTGTGTGCCGGTTTTCAACAGTTCGGTGACGACATGCCGCATGGGATTCAGGGAGTATTTCAGGTAGGCCTCCCTGGACAGCACGCCCCCCCAGGTATCAAATATCATCACGGCCTGCGCCCCGGCGCGGACCTGTGCCAAGAGGTACTCCACGACCGCCTCGCTCAGGATCTCCAGCAGGTGCTCGAGCAGTTCCGGGTGCGCGTAGAGCATGCCCTTGATCTTGCGGAATTCACGGCTGGTCTGGCCTTCCACCATGTAGGTGGCCAGCGTCCACGGACTGCCGGAGAACCCGATCAGCGGCACCCGCCCGTCCAGCTCCTGGCGCACCAGGCGCACGGCATCGTATACATAGTCCAGGCCTTCCAGGGGTTGGGTCGCCGCGATACGCTGTACGTCTTTCATGCACGTCACGGGTCTGGAAAACCGGGGCCCTTCGCCTTCGGTGAAGGACAGGCCCAGTCCCATCGCATCCGGGATGGTGAGGATATCCGAAAACAGTATCGCCGCATCGAGGTCAAATCGCTCGACCGGCTGCAGCGTGACTTCACAGGCCAGTTCAGGCGTCTTGCAAAGTGTCAGGAACCCGCCGGCGCGTTTGCGCGTGGCACGGTATTCCGGCAGGTACCGGCCGGCCTGGCGCATGATCCACAGCGGTGTTCGCGGCACCGGTTTTTTGAGCAGCGCACGGATCAGGATATCGTTTTGCAAGGCAGGCATGGCACTTCGAGTATAGCGGTAAACAGTAATTTTAAACCAGCGCAGGGCGCACTGCAGGTGCTGAACCTGGATCTGGAGGTATGAGGGAAGGGATTCAGTACAGGCGTCGTCGACGCAGACTGGTTCGCGCTACGCGCTTGAGATTGCGCTTGACGGCTGCCGCCGCTTTGCGTTTGCGCACCTCGGTAGGTTTTTCATAGTATTCGCGTCGGCGTACTTCGGTGATCACACCTGCTTTCTCGCAGGAACGTCGAAATCGCCGCAAGGCAAAGTCGAACGGTTCATTTTCCTTTACACGCACACCAGGCATTGAATACTTTCCTAACCTCAAGAGAGTCGAACCAAAAAGAACCGCGATTATAACGGCAGGTCCCCATATTTCAAATACATTTCGAAACCCGTTCGCGGCGGCGGGTAGCTGGGTTGCAAAAATACGTGCTATGTTTGTGCACCCGAATGACACGAAGCTGCCCTGATGCGAGTACTGGGTATAGAAACCTCCTGTGACGAGACGGCCGTGGCCGTACTCTGCGAACGCCAGGGACTGCTGGCCCACCATCTGTATTCCCAGTCTGCCCTGCACAGCGAATACGGCGGCGTGGTCCCGGAGTTGGCATCGCGCGATCACATTCGAAAGCTTGGGCCCCTGGTCCAGAGTGCAATGCGCACCGCCGGGTTGTCGCTGCAAGGCGATGTCGATGCGGTGGCCTATACTTCGGGTCCGGGATTGATGGGTGCACTGATGGTCGGCGCCGGTCTTGGCCGAAGCCTCGCATTTGCACTCAACAAGCCGGCCGTTGCCGTGCATCACATGGAAGCCCACCTGCTGGCACCCCTGCTGGAGGATGCCGCACCCGAGTATCCGTATGTGGCGTTGCTGGTCTCGGGTGGACACACCCTGCTGGTGGAGGTGCGCTCGGTGGCACGGTACACGGTACTTGGAGAGAGTATGGATGATGCCGTCGGCGAGGCCTTTGACAAGGTGGCGCAGATGCTGGGCCTGGGCTATCCCGGCGGGCCGCAAATCCAGCGCCTGGCCAGGCAGGGCAACCCGGACCGTTTCAACTTTCCCCGCCCGATGGTGAATCGCGCCGGCCTGGACTTCAGCTTCAGCGGACTGAAAACCCATGTGCTGAACACCCTGAAAGGACTTTCCAACCCCAACGAGCAGGCACGGGCGGATGTGGCACGGGCCTTCGAGGATGCCGTCGTCGATACCCTGAGGATCAAGTCCGCGCGTGCGATCGGGCACACCGGTGCCAGGACGCTGGTCGTGGCCGGTGGCGTCGGTGCAAACCAGAAGCTGCGCCGGCAACTGGTCCACCAGCTCGGCGCACAGGACGTGAGGGTGATCTTTCCGGCCCCGGAATTCTGCACCGACAACGCTGCCATGGTGGCACAACTTGGCCTGTTGAGGTTGCAGGGCGCGGGCAACGAGCCGCTGCACATCCGCGTTCAGCCGCGCTGGTCGCTGGACGAGCTGTGACTATTTCTTTCCGAACTTGACTTCACGCCCGGCACGCAGGTCGCGGATATTGCTGGTGTGACGCCAGAATATCAGCGCCGTGAAGATCGCAAGCAGTCCGATGGTCCACGGCGCATGCATGCGAAACGCAACAGCGAGACCCAGCGTCACGACCGTGGCGGTCATGGCCGCCACGGATGAATAGCGAAACACCAGGGCCGTGGCGACCCAGGTCAGGGCCCACAGACCGCCAAGCAGCCAGTCCATCGCCAGCAGCACTCCCAATGTGGTCGCTACCCCTTTGCCGCCTTGAAAGCGATAATAGACCGGAAAGATATGCCCCAGCAGTGCGGCCAGGCCCACGGCGGCCGCCAGCCGGGGATCGTCCGTGAGGGTGGCGGCCAACAGGACCGGAAGGAAGCCTTTCAGAATGTCGCCGAGCAATGTGATCGCTGCGGCAGACTTGTTGCCCGTGCGTAATACGTTGGTGGCTCCGGGGTTGCCCGAGCCCAAGGTGCGCGGGTCGGGCAAATGCAGCGCCTTGCTGGACAGGACCGCGCTGTTGACAGAGCCCAGCAGATAGGCCGCAATGACCGCTGCTATCTGAAGAACGACTGCATTCATCCGAGGTACTGTGAGAAAACTGTATTGTTCAAGTTCCGGCCAGGGCCCGAATCTCGTATTGTTACATGGATGGGGATCGAGTTCGAAAATATGGCGCGACGTGGTGGCCCCGCTTGCATTGAAGTACCGGGTCTGGTGTATCGACCTCCCGGGACATGGCCACAGCCATGCTGTGCCCTGGGACTGCACCACCGAACAGGGGATGCAGCGGCTTGCCGAGGTATTGCCGCCGAGCGCCCGGGTTCTCGGCTGGTCATTGGGCGGCCTGTGGGCGTTGCTGTACGCCAGGCGGTATCCACGCAGGGTCGAGGGCCTGATGCTGGTATCGAGTGCGCCGCGGTTTGCGGGCGCCCCGCACTGGCCGCACGGCATGGAGCCTTCGAGCTTGCATGAATTTGCATGCCAGTATACGAAGGCCCCTGCGCAGACCCTGAAAAAATTCTGTGCATTGCAGGTGGTGAACAGCGAGCATGCGAAACCCACGCTTGCAACATTGCGAGGCGCCCTGTCCGATGCAGCCGATCCTGCTGATGCCCTGGCCTGGGGTTTGCGATGGCTGGAGGAGGTCGATCTGCGCAAGGCCGGGGGACGGGTACACCGCTGCATCGATCTGCTGCACGGCGAGGAAGACCGGGTGCTGTCAGTCGATGCCGCACAAGATACGCAGCGCATCTGGCCCCATGTCCGGGTCGAGCGCATCGCAGGCGCCGGGCATGCGCCGTTTGTATCGCATGCACAACAGTTTTTGATGTGGGTGGACCGAAGTTGCAGCCATGAATAAACCCGCCGATAGAAGAAAGCAGCGTGTGCGCGATGATTTTGCCAGGGCCGCCGACAGTTACGATGCGGCCGCCGTGCTGCAACACGAGGTTTGTGACCGAACGCTTGAGCGGGTGGACATGATCAAGCTGCAGCCCCGGGTGGTGCTGGATATCGGTACTGCCACTGGTCGCGGCCTGAAGGGACTGGCGCGCCGTTTTCCAGACAGCGAGATGGTGGCCTGTGATCTTGCGTGGTCCATGTTGTCGTGGTGCCGCCGGCACCAGGAGGCCCGGATGACCCAGGCGCTGGCGTGCTGCGATGCCGAACAGCTGCCTTTCGCAGGCGAGTCCGTCGATCTGGTATTTTCTTCCTCGACATTTCAGTGGTGTGAGGACCTGCCCCGGGTATTTTCCGAATGCATGCGCGTGCTGCGCACGGACGGGGTACTGATATTTTCCACCTTTGGTCCGGACACCCTGCACCAGCTGCGCGAGAGTTTTGCAACGCTGGACGATTGGCCGCATGTACACGATTTTATCGACATGCACTACATCGGCGATATGCTGTTGGCACAAAACTTTACGGACCCGGTCGTTGACATGGAGGTCATCGATATTCAGTATCAGTCCTTACCGCAGTTGCTGGACGACCTTAAAAATACCGGCAGCCGCGGAAAATTCAGTCCCCCGCGCCCCACGGCATCCGGGTTGATGGGTAAACAGAAATACCGCGCACTGGTGCAGGCCTATGAAGAGTATCGACAGGAAAACGGCACGCTGCCGGCAAGTTACGAAGTGATTTATGGATATGCCCGAAAGGCGCACAGTCCGGCCTTTACGGCCGATGACAACCGCGAAGTCCATGTGCCTGTCAGTCACTTGCAAAACAGGACCGACAAGTCTGGATAGGGGCAACAGGGGCATGCCGGTGCAACTGTATACAGCAAGAGCAGACCCTCCGGGGTATGCCCGGGTCATTCAGCGCGCATGAACACCAAGTCGAGCAGCATGTTCCGTACCACCGCCCTGGTCAGTTGCGCACTGGCTTTGGTTGTGGTGGTCCTGGGAGCCTATGTCCGCCTATCCGATGCAGGACTGGGTTGTCCGGACTGGCCGGGCTGTTATGGCCACTTGCTGGGGGTTCCGGAATCGGCGCAGGAAGTCGAGCAGGCCAACAGCGCCTTCCCGGAACGTGCGGTCGAGGCGGACAAGGCCTGGAAAGAGATGGCCCACCGTTATCTTGCCGGTGTGCTCGGCATCCTGATTGCATTTCTCGCCATCATGGCCTTGCGCAACAGCAGGGACCCGGGGCAGCCTGTTGCCCTGCCGGTATTCCTGGTGGGCCTGGTGATATTCCAGTCGCTGCTCGGGATGTGGACGGTGACGCTGCTGCTGAAGCCGGTCATCGTCATGCTGCATCTGCTTGGCGGCCTGGCTGTGTTGTCCTTGCTGTGGTGGGTGTACCTGGATACGGACACCGAGCGGCTGATTTATCGCCAGCGCCTGAATCATGCAATCTTGCCCCTGCTGGTGACGGGATTGGTGTTGCTGATCGGGCAAATCATCCTGGGCGGCTGGACCAGTGCCAACTATGCCGCCCTGGCCTGTACGGACTTCCCGACCTGTCAGGGCTGGTGGTTGCCGCCCATGGATTTCCAGGAAGGGTTCGTGTTCTGGCGTGGCCTGGGCACGAATTACGAGTTCGGGGTACTGGAAAACCCGGCGCGCACGGCCATTCACTTCAGTCACAGGCTCATGGCTGTCGTGGTAGCCGTCTACTGGTTTGCACTGCTTGCCTACCTGCTGACGACCAGTAACGCTACGGCTTCGCTGCGCATCGCCGGTGGGATGGCCCTGTTGTTATTGACGATCCAGCTTGTGCTGGGGATATCAAATGTTGTGCTGCACCTGCCGATCGCGGTGGCCGTCATGCATAACGGAGTAGCCGCGTTACTGCTGCTGAGTGTGGTCAGCCTGGTGTTTTTTGCACGCAGGTACAGGATGTGAAGCGCGGGTTTTAGATCAACGTACGACGGCTGCCTTAAGCGACGCGATGGCGTTGCTTTCCAGTTGGCGCACCCGCTCTGCCGAGATCGCGTACTCGCTCGCAAGCTCCTGCAGGGTCGCGCGCTTTTCACTGAGCCAGCGCCGGGTAATGATGTCCCGGCTGCGCTCGTCCAGTACCTTCAGTGCCTTGCGCAATTGCTGGTGCTGGTGGGACTCCCAGTCCTCGTTTTCTACCTGTACCTCCGGGTTGTCCTGTGCATGGCTGAGGTAGGCCGCCGGGGCAAACGTGCCGGCGTCGTCCTTGTGGTCATCGTGATCCATGTCGTAACTGAGGTCCTGGCTGCTGAGGCGTTTTTCCATCTCCACCACTTCACTCTGCTTGACGCCCAGTTCCCTGGCGATGGTGTTCACTTCATCCTGGTTCAGCCAGGCCAGGCGTTTCTTGGAGTTGCGCAGGTTGAAGAAAAGTTTGCGCTGTGCCTTGGTGGTGGCGACCTTGACGATACGCCAGTTGCGCAATACGAATTCATGGATCTCGGCACGAATCCAGTGCACGGCAAACGAAACCAGGCGCACACCCTTGTGCGGGTTGAAGCGGTTGACGGCCTTCATCAGTCCGACGTTGCCTTCCTGGACCAGGTCGGCCAGCGGCAGGCCATAGCCCCGGTATCCGCGCGCCACATGAATCACGAAACGCAGGTTGTGAATGATCAGGGTCCGCGCCGCATCCAGGTTGTTGTCCTCGTACAGGCGCAGTGCCAGGGCATGTTCCTCTTCCATGCTCAGCACCGGAATCTGCATCGTCGAGGCGATATAGCCCTCCAGATTGGCGGTGGAGATCGCCGTTGATGCCTGCAATGGTTGTACGGATGTTGCCATGATCGTTCAGTTTTCCTCAGTCCGGAATCTTCGTTTCAATCTTGTCCAAGGCTAATATTAGCACTCTTTTATACAGAGTGCTAACACTTTTATGCTTGATATTTCAATGAGTTACCAAGGACAAGCGCGTGTATGGGCATGGGAGTCCGGCAGATGAAAGGGGCAATTTGGACCGCGACCCCAATGCGCCAGGACCGCGTACCGCACCCGCCGCGGCGCTCAGCTGGGTTCGATCCTGACGATGTGACGTCCAACCGCAAGCCAGGAACCCAGCAGCCCCAGTGCAATACTGGTTGCGATCAGGGCAAGGCTCTGCTTGAGATCCGGGAAGATCAGCTCGAAGTTGCTGTGGTACAGGCCGATCAGGTGTTGCGCCGGCTGCTCGATGACGAACAGCACGATGAGCACCAGTCCCAACGCCAGGGCGCCTCCCAGCAGTCCATACCACAGGCCGCCATACAGGAACGGTCTGCGCACGAACCGGTTGGTGGCACCGATCAGTTTGGCGACCTCGATTTCCTCGCGGCGGTTCTCGATATCCAGGCGGATGCTGTTGCCGACGACCAGCAGCACGGACAGGGCCAGCGTGATCCCCAGCAGAGTGATGGCGCGATGTATCACCGCGGTAATGGCCTGCAATCGGTGCAGCCATTGCATGTCCAGCTGCACCTGGTCCACATGCGGGAGGGTCGCGAGGTCGTGTACCAGTTGATCCAGGTGGCTGGCCTGCTTGGCCTGGTCCGCCGGAGTCAGCGTCAGGGTGGAGGGCAGCGGGTTTTCATCCAGCCCTTCGATCAGGTATTCAAGACTGCTGAGTTTGCGAAACTCGGTCAGGGCCTGCTGGGCAGACATGTACTCGATGCGCTCAATCCCCTCGATGCCCGCCAGGCGGGCACGCAGGTCCTCGACGTGTGCCTCACTCGTGCCGATGTCCAGAAACAGGGTGATCTGCCCGGAGTCATCCCATTTTTCCGTGACCGCCTGCAGGTTGTCCAGCAACAGGTACATGCAGGCAGGCAGCGCCAGGGCCACCGCGATCATGAGCAGGGTAAGCGTGGTTGCAAAGGGGTGGCGGTACAGCTTGCCGAGGCTGAACACCAGGCTGCGCAGGTGGTCGCGCGCGAGCGCGCGTGAGCGCGTCCAGGTGTTCGGCCGGGTCGGTGATGGTTTGCGCCTGGATTCCCGCATGTTCGTATGAAGCTCCCGATGCGCCTGCAATCAGGCCGCCCGTGCCTGTCCGTTCACGCAACGCCCGTCCTCGAGGCGCACAATACGCTTGCCCATGCGTGAAATGAGGTCGAGATCGTGAGAGGCGATCAGCACGGTGACGCCGACCTGGTTGAACTCGGAAAAGAGCTGCATGATCTCAGTAGAGAGTTCAGGATCCAGGTTGCCGGTCGGCTCATCCGCCAGCAGGATAGCCGGCTTGTGGACGACCGCGCGGGCGATGCCGACCCGCTGCTGTTCGCCACCGGACAATGTGATGGGCATGGCCTTGTCCCTGTGCAGCAGGGCGACCTTGTCCAGGGCCGCACGCACACGCCGGCTGATCTCGGCATGCGAATAGCCTGCGATCTGCAACGGCAGGGACACGTTGTCAAAGACACTGCGGTCATGCAGCAGGTGGTGATTCTGGAATACGATCCCCATGAACCTTCGCAGGTTGGGAATACTGCGTTTCGGGATGTGCGTGATGTTTTTCTGGTTGATCAGGATGTGTCCCCGGGTAGGCCGCTCGATGGCTGCAATCAGTTTCAGCAGGGTGCTTTTGCCGGCCCCCGAAGGACCGGTCAGAAAGGCCATTTCGCCGCGCTCGAGCACCAGGTCCAGCCGCGACAGGGCTTCCCGATTTCCCGGGTATCGTTTGGTGACGTTCTGTAGCTCAATCATCGGTCAGTGCAAGAATTCCAGTGCCTGTCCTAGGCGTGCAACAGGGCCTCGGCATAGCGGTAGGCATCAAACACGCGCAGGTCCTCGATGCTCTCGCCGACACCGACAAAACGAATCGGGATGCCGAGCGTGTCTGCAATGGCAATCACGGTACCGCCCTTGGCCGTGCCGTCAAGCTTGGTCACACACAGGCCGGTAAGATTCAGCGCCTCGTGAAATCCGAGTGCCTGCTTCAGTGCGTTTTGCCCGGTACCGGCTTCCAGCACCAGCAGGATCTCGTGCGGCGCTTCGGGTTCAATTTTTTGCATGGCCCGCTTGATCTTGAGCAGCTCATCCATCAGATTCTGCTGGGTGTGCAGTCGACCGGCCGTATCGGCGATCAGCACGTCGATGTTGCGTGCCTTGGCGGACTGGTAGGCATCGAATACGACCGCCGCACTGTCCGCACCACTTTTCTGGGCTACCACGGGTGCGTTGATCTTCTCTCCCCAGGATTGCAGCTGCTCAACCGCTGCCGCACGAAAGGTATCGCCTGCAGCCAGCATCACGCTCTGCTGTTGTCCGACCAGGCGGTGGGCAATTTTGCCGATGGTGGTGGTCTTGCCGGCACCGTTGATACCGACGACCAGGATGGTAAAGGGCTGCACGCCGCGGGTCAGCAGGGGCTTGTTGCAAACGGCCATGATCTCGGCAAGGCTTTCCTGCAGGAGGGCGTGCGCGCCTTTTGAATCCCCGCTGCGTGTACGGCGAAGGCGGGTCTTCAGGTCGTCGATGATCCGGGTCGTGGTTTCGATTCCCACATCCGCCATCAACAGGCGGTCTTCCAGTTCGCCCAGGAGGTCCTCGCGGTTGCCCTTCCACGCCGCTGCGGAGATTCCCCCGGTCAGTGCATTCCTGGTTTTTTGCAGGCCCAGGCGCAGGCGTGAAAAAACTCCGGTTTCAGGCATGGATTTCGGGTAAACAGTTATAGTAAGGTTCGCTGATCATACATCAATGCATCCGATGCGGCGCTAATCCTAACATCCCAACCGGTCATTTATGAAAGTAACAAGAATCGCCGGAGCGTGGCTGGTGCTGGTGCTGTTTTGGCATGCACCTGCCAGTGCGGACAACACCTACGAGAGGGTGTTGGACAATGGTCTGAAAGTCGTTGTCAAGGAGGACCATCGGGCGCCGGTCGTCGTATCTCAAATCTGGTACCGCGTAGGATCCGCCCAGGAACATAACGGCATTACCGGGGTATCCCATGCACTTGAACACATGATGTTCAAGGGTACGAAAAAATATTCCGCCGAGAAGTTTACATCGACTCTAGCAGAAATCGGAGCACGTGATAATGCGTTCACCGGGCGTGATTACACGGCCTACTTCCAGCTGATGAGCCGCGATCACCTGGAGATCAGCTTCGATATCGAGTCTGACCGCATGTTGAACCTGATTCTTACCGAGGAGGATTTCGACAGCGAGCGCGAAGTCATCAAGGAAGAGAGACGCTGGCGCACCGATGACGATCCGAATGCACTTGTCTACGAGCAACTGAATGCGGCCGCCTTTGTCAGCAGCCCGTATCACCATCCGGTCATCGGCTGGATGAACGATCTGGAGCATCTCGAACTCGAGGATCTGAGCCGCTGGTACCAGCGCTGGTATGCGCCCAATAATGCCGTGCTGGTGGTGGTGGGGGATGTCCAGGCCGAGGCCGTGTTTGCGCTGGCACAGGAGTACTTCGGTGACATCGAACCCCGGGCAGTGCGGGCAAGCAAGCCGCGGCGTGAACCCGGGCAAACCGGGCCGCGCAGGGTCACGGTGAAGGCCGTCGCCAAGCTGCCGTACCTCCTGTTGGGCTACAAGGTGCCGAGCCTGGCCACGACCGAGCAGGACTGGGAGCCGTATGCCCTGTCGGTGCTGGCCGGGGTGCTCGATGGCGGGCGCAGTGCCCGGCTCAGCAAGCGGCTGGTACGCGAGCGCGAACTGGCGGCCAGTGCGGGTTCCGGCTACAACCTGTATGCACGCTACCCGACCCTGTTCCTGTTTGAGGCGATCCCTGCACAGGCGCACAGCCTCGATGACCTCGAGCAGGCATTTTATGCCGAGATAAGGGAACTCCAGGAGGCGCTGGTCAGTGAACAGGAACTGGCCCGTGTCAAGGCACAGGTCATTGCCGGTGAAGTGTACGCGCAGGATTCCATCCGCGCCCAGGCCGGTGTGATCGGCCGACTGGAATCGGTCGGCCTGGGCTGGCCGGCGATGGATGAATACAGCACGCGTATCAATGCCATCAGCGCGGAGCAGGTGCGCCAGGTCGCACGCACCTACCTGGTAGAGGAGCGCCTGACGGTTTCCCTGCTGGAGCCGCTGAGCGAGCGGGCAAATGCCGACAAGGCAGCGCATGCCGCTGTGGTGTCCGGTGCCGTGCACTGAGCCCATGAGAGTCCCGCACTTTCTGCCCATTATCTTCCTTGCCGTGCTTGGCAATGCCCTGGCATCGCCTTCGATCGAGCAGTGGCAGACTGGCCAGGAGGTGCGCACGCTGTTCGTAGCTGCACCGGAATTGCCCATGCTGGACATCGCCGTGACCTTCGGTGCCGGCAGTGATCGGGATGCCCGGCTGGCCGGGCTTTCACAGCTGACCCATGGCCTGCTGAGCGCGGGCTCCGGAGCGCTGGATGCCGATGCGATCGCCGAGAAGTTTGAAGACGTGGGCGCCCAGTTCGGCGTCAGCGTGGACCTGGATCATTCCAGGGTCAGTTTGCGCAGCCTGACCGATGCGCAGCTGCTTGAGCAGGCGCTCTCGACCTTTGTCGAGGTCCTGGCGCGGCCCGCTTTTCCCGAAAGGGACTTTCTGCGCCTGAAGAACCAGGCGCTGACGGCGATTCGCGACGAGCAGCAACGACCGGACAGCATGGCCCGCAAGGCCTTCTATCAGGCCGTATTTGGCGACCATCCCTACGCGCAGTCGGGCACCGGCAGTGAAAGCAGCGTGCAGGCCATCGCGCTGGATGATGTGAAGAGGTTCCATCGCCAGTTCATGGTCGCGGAGAATGCCATGATCGCGATCGTCGGGGCCGTGGATACGGATCGTGCACGCCAGATTGCCGAGCGCATCGCATCGAACCTGCCCAGGGGCACCCGGGCGCCGCCTGTGCCGCCTGTGCCGCCTGCGGACCAGGCCCAGGAGCGGTATATCCCCTATCCCTCCCAGCAGGCCCACGTGTACCTGGGGCAGCTCGGCATCGCACGCGGGGACCCGGACTATTTTGCCCTGTATGTCGGCAACCATGTGTTTGGCGGCGGCGGCTTTACCTCGCGACTGATGAAGAAGATTCGCAAGGAGCAGGGGCTGTCCTACAGCGTATACAGTTATTTCTTTCCCTTGCAGCAACGCGGTACGTTCACGCTGGGGTTGCAGACCCGCACGGACCAGGCCGACCAGGCGCTCGGACAGGCGCATCGCATGATTCGCGACTATGTCGATGAAGGGCCCAGCGAGGCCGAACTGGCACTGGCCAAAAAGAGCATCATCGGTGGTTTTCCGCTGCGCGTGGATGAGAACCGCGACATCCTCCGGTACCTGTCGCTGATCGGTTACTACGACTTGCCTCTCGACTACCTGGATACCTTCTCGGAGCACATTGGCGCTATTACGCAGGACGAGGTCAGGGCGGCCTTTGGCCGCAACCTGAACACCGACCGCATGGTCAAGATCGTCGTTGGTGGCCCCGAAAAAGAATAGCCTGCGCATTATCGGCGGGGCCTGGCGCAGCCGGCGTGTCGAGTTTGCGGATGCCCCCGGTATCCGGCCCACACCCGATCGGGTGCGTGAGACGCTGTTCAACTGGCTGGCGGACAGGATCGAGGGCGCCCGCTGCCTGGACCTCTTTGCCGGCAGTGGTGCCCTGGGATTCGAAGCCGCCTCGCGAGGGGCTGCACACCTCACCCTGGTGGACCACGATGTCGGGGTCATTAACATGCTTCAGGCGCAAAGGCGCACGCTGGATGCCCGGCAGGTCGACATCGTGCATCACGAGTCCCTGGCGTACATACGCGAGGCTAGCCAGCCGTTTGACATCGTGTTCCTCGATCCTCCTTTCGACACGGACCTGCATCAGCAGGCTGCGCAGGTCCTGGTTACCCGCGAACTGTTGTGCCCCGACGGGCGGCTGTACATCGAATCCCTGGTGGGGAAAACGCCGGAATTACCGGATGCCCTGCGATGCATCCGTGAGAAAACCGCCGGGCAGGTGCGCTACCAGCTGCATGAGCTGGTGGCATAAACCAAGCACCGGATTCCCTGGCCACGTGACCTGGATCGCTTCATGCTAGAATTTGTACATGGCACTAGTTGCAGTCTATCCGGGCACCTTTGACCCGATTACCAACGGTCATACGGACCTGGTGCGCCGCGCCTGCACCCTTTTTGAGAGCGTGGTCGTGGGCGTCGCGGTCACCGGTGGCGGCAAGCATTCATTTTTCAACCTGGACGAACGCGTAGACCTGGCCCGCAAGGCGCTGGCCGCAATACCCAATACAAAGGTTCACGGCTTTGACGGCCTGTTGGTGGATTTTGCACGCCAGCAAGGCGCCAAGGCCATTCTCCGTGGCCTGCGCGCGGTTTCGGATTTCGAATTTGAATTCCAGCTGGCAAGCATGAACCGCAGGCTGGACGATCAATTCGAAACCATTTTCATGACGCCCTCGGAGGAGCATACCTTTATCTCCTCGAGCCTGGTACGCGAAATCGCAAGCCTCGGCGGTGACGTCTCCCGGTTTGTTTCCCCCGCGGTGGCCGAGGCCTTGCGTACCAAGTTGACCGACTGAAGCCCTCCTGTTCGAAATGCGAAACCTGATTTTCGTGTGCCTGCTATGGGGAGTGATCTCCTGTAGCCTGACGACGGCTCCCGAATCCTCCTCCAACGGTCTCGCAGCGGCGCCTCCCGTCTCGGATTACGCAATCGCCAGTGCCCATCCGCTGGCCACCCGGGCGGGTATCGAGGTCCTGCGCCAGGGAGGCAATGCCTTCGATGCGGCCGTTGCCGTTACGGCCTGCCTGGCGGTGGTGGAGCCCTACGCCTCGGGCCTGGGCGGCGGTGGATTCTGGCTGCTGCACAAGGCTTCTGACCGACACGATGTCATGCTCGATGGAAGGGAGCGTGCGCCGCTGGCAGCCACCCGCGACATGTATCTTGATGGGGCTGGCAGGCCCACCCGGGCATCCGTGGCGGGGCCACTGTCGGCCGGCATTCCGGGGGTGCCTGCGGCCCTCGTGCACTTGTCGGACAAGTATGGACGCCTGTCGCTGGATACGACCCTGCGGGCTGCCATCCACCTGGCACGTGAAGGGTTTGAGGTGAGCACGCGTTACCAGGAGCTTGCGGGCGCCATGCTCGAGAACCTCCATGAAGCCGGTGGCAGGACCTCGGTTTTGCTGGACCAGGGCAGGGCGCCCGAGCCCGGCTATGTGCTGCGCCAGGCGCAGCTGGCGCGGGTCCTTGAGCACATCCGGGATGAGGGCCGCGACGGATTCTACCGGGGTGAGGTGGCCGCCTTGCTGGTGCAGGGCGTGCGCGAGGCCGGCGGCATCTGGCAGCTGCAGGACCTGGCCGAGTACCGGGTCGTGGAGCGCGCGCCGGTGTCTGGCAGCTACGCCGGCATGAAGGTCACCAGTGCAGCACTGCCCTCATCGGGGGGCATTGTCTTGATGCAGATGCTCAACATGCTGTCGCTGCAGGACCTGGAAAAAATGGACCCGGTACAGCGAACCCATGCCCTGGTCGAGGTCATGCGCCGCGCTTACAGAGACCGTGCCCGGTATCTTGGGGATACGGACTACGTCGAGGTTCCCGCAGCACGCCTGTTATCCATGCGCCATGCCCGTAACCTGCTTGCTGATTTCAGCGCCAGGCAGGCCACTTCGAGCCGTGCTCCTGTCAGTGAGGGGGCGGATCGGCAGGACCCTGGGCGTGAAGAAGGACGCAACACCACGCATTTCTCCGTCATCGACCGCCACGGCAACTACGTGGCCGCGACACTCTCCATCAATTACCCGTTCGGCTCGGGATTTATACCGCCCGGTACCGGAGTGCTGCTGAATAACGAGATGGATGATTTTTCAGTCAAGCCGGGGCAACCCAATCTGTATGGCCTCACGGGAGATGCGGCCAATTCGATTGAACCGGGCAAGCGCATGCTGTCAAGCATGTCACCCACGTTCCTGGATGACGGTGAGCGCGTTGCCATCCTGGGTACACCGGGCGGCAGCCGCATCATTACCATGATGCTGCTTGCCGCCATGGAATTTGCAGACGGCGCGGATGCCCTGACCATGGTCTCGCGGCCCCGTTTTCATCACCAGTTCATGCCGGACCTGATCCAGTTCGAAAGCGAGGCCTTCGATGACTCCACGCAGGCCGCCCTTGCCGGACTCGGTCACCGGCTGCAGGTGACGCCGCGCAGCTACGGGGACATGCATGCGCTGATCTGGAATCGCAGCACGGGCCAGGTCAGCGCCGCCAGCGACCCCCGTGGCATCGGCCATGCACAGGTCGGGGAGTAATGGCCTGGATCAGTGCTGGCACCGGCTGCAGAAAAAGCTGCTGCGCTGGGCGAGCACACGCGCCTGGATCGGGTGGCTGCAGCGCGGACACGGTTGCCCCTGCCGGTTGTAGACATTGAGTTCCTGCGCAAAGTATCCGGGGCGCCCGTTCTCACGGGTAAAGTCCCGAAGGGTGGTGCCCCCGGAGTCGATGGCACGGCGCAATACCTCCTTGATGTTCACGGCCAGCTGCTCATAACGAGGCAGCGCAATACGGCCCGCGGCACGCTGGGGATGAATGCCGCTTAGAAAAAGCGCTTCACTGGCGTAGATGTTCCCCACCCCGGCGACAACGGTACTGTTCATGATGAAATTCTTGACGCTGACCTTGCGCGAGGCGCCACGGTCGTACAGGTAGCGGCCACAGAATGCGTCACTGAAGGGCTCTGGCCCGAGGCCTTGCAGGAGCTTGTGCCGCAAGGGGTCACGGCGCGTCCAGTGGATGCTGCCGAAGCGGCGTGGGTCATGAAACCGCAGCACCTTGTCTGCAAACACGAAATCGACCTGGTCATGCTTTTGTGCCGGCACATCGCGCCCGACGATGCGCAGACTGCCGGACATGCCCAGATGCACGATGAGGCAGCCGCTGCCGGTGTCCATCAGCAGGTACTTGGCGCGCCGTCCGACCGCCTTTACCTGCTGGTTCTTCAATGCACTCTTCAGCCGCGCCGGCACGGGCCAGCGCAGTTGGCGCTGGCGCACGATGACATCGGCAAACCGCTTGCCGGTGACGTGCGGACGGATGCCGCGGCAGGTCGTTTCGACTTCGGGGAGCTCAGGCATATGAAATCGGGCTCAGGACTGGTAGAGAGCCTCGATTTCCACCAGCAGGTCGGCCCGGCACATATCGCCGAGCAGCAGGATCCGTTGTGTCTGCGCAGGCAGTCGCGCGGCCAGCACGCTCTTGATTTGCGGCACGTCCCTGCGGTGGCGTACATACACTTTCATATACAGCAGGTCGTCCTGTGCATTCATTTGCGTCCCATGCAGGTGATTGGCATGCACGACCAGGGTCTCTACATTGTTCAGGGACTCGTTGAGCTGTGCGGTGACATCATCGGCATGTTGTGTTTCGTGTCCGACGATACTGGCCGTGCCCGAGACATAGAAGTGGGTGCGGTTGTGCCAGGTCTTGAGTACGCCGCGCGAAAACAGGGGTGGTGCATGGCTGTCCGCGGTCGGGTAATCGTAGGCGCTCGTCTGGCGTGGATTCTCGACGGCGATCCCGGGGCCGTCCGCGCCGAGAAAATAGACCTGTAAAAAATTGTCCTGGCTGCCGATCACGGTGGCAGCGGGATAGATCTTGTCCTCGGTGCCACAGGCCTGCATGGCCTGCAGGCGGGCACTGCAAAACTGGTCATAGCGGTTCAGGCGGTGGTCGACCGGGTCCGTGATTCCCGGGAAGTAGCTCCAGGTCCTCAGCAGGTGGTGGCAGCCGGTATGCTGCAAACAGCCATAGACCTCCTCGTAGGCCTGCTGGACCAGTGCCCGGAATGTGTCCGGGTCCGTGCAGGCCAGCTGAAGGTGGCCGAACACCAGTTGCGGGTTGCCTGCATACCGTATGGCGGCGTGCTGCCCTAGGGTAATCGCATCACGGGTGTACCAGTTCTGGAAAAATGGACCGGACCCCGAAAGCACCTCCAGGCGGTTTTCGATCCGCAAGCCCATGCCTTCCAGGCGGGTGGGTTCGCCAAACTGTATGCTGGTCAGCAGGGCAGCGTCAGCGAAGGACGTGAGCGCGGCCTCAAGAACGGCCACTTCCAGGCTGGCGGGCGTACTCAGGGGCATGGGGTCGGGATCACGTGCACTCATCAGGATACTGTACCTTGCTCATGGCGACCTTGCGAACAAAAGGTATGGACCGCGAGGGCCGGCTTTAAATTCCCGGTAATGATGTTTAAAGTGTAATGCGACCTGCACCGCTTGTACCGGACAACACCACGGCACCACCACTACGGATTTCAACACTGACATGACGATGGCCTCTTGCTGCACAGGGTTGCGTGCCTTTCCCAAGACATGGCCCGATTGACTATACCGGTATGACTTCATGCACTTGCTAGGTGTCGATACCGGTGGAACCTTTACGGACCTGGTCTATTTTAACGGGCAATCCGTACGCACGCACAAGGAGCTTTCCACACCGCAGGCACCCGAACGGGCTATCCTGCGCGGCATGGCTGCCCTGGAGATCGACCCCCGGGGGCTGCACATCGTGCATGGTACCACGGTGGCAACCAACGCACTGCTCGAGGGCAAGGGTGCGCGCACGGTGTTCGTCACCAACCACGGCTTCAAGGACCTGCTGCTGATCGGCCGCCAGACGCGCGAGGAACTGTACAATCTCACGCCGCGTGAAAAACACACCCTGTTCGATCCGCAATGGTGCCTGGAGACCGGCGGGCGGGTAGACCCCAGGGGCAACACGGTGGCGCCGTTGACTGATGAGGAAATCGATGCGCTGGTCGGGTCCATCGAAAAGCTCGACGCCGAGGCCGTCGCGGTCTGCCTGCTGTTTTCGTTTATCGACAGCCGCTTCGAACACGCCCTCAAGGCTGCCCTGGGCACGCAGTATTTCGTTTCCATCTCGTCCGAGGTGCTGGCCGAATACCGGGAATACGAGCGCGGGCTGGCCACCTGGATCAACAGCTACCTGGGCCCGGTCATGCAGGGCTACCTGTCGCGCCTGGGCCGGCAGTTGCCGGACGCGCAATTGTCCGTCATGCAAAGCGATGGCCTGACCTTGCGTACTGCGGCCGCCGAGCGCAACGCCGTTCGTCTGTTGCTGTCCGGCCCGGCAGGCGGGCTGTGGGGAAGCCTGCGTACCGGGGAGAGCGTCGAGCGCACGCGATTGCTGACATTTGACATGGGCGGGACCTCCACCGATGTTTCCATCATCGACGGCGACTTCGACCTGACCAGCCGCGGTAAAATTGCCTCACTGCCGGTCGCGGTGCCCATGCTGGACATCCATACCATCGGTGCCGGCGGCGGCTCGATCGCCTGGGTCGACGAGGGCGGGCTGCTGCAGGTGGGTCCGGACTCGGCTGGTGCCGCTCCCGGTCCGGCCTGTTACGGACAGGGCGGGCGCCATGCCACGGTGACGGATGCCCATGTAGTGCTCGGACGCCTGCCGCCCGATTGCAAGCTCGCAGGCCACCTGGCGCTGGACCGCATGGCCGCCGAGCGCGTCGTTGGCGATCTCGCCGGGCGTTTGCACCTGGACCTGCAGGCCTGTGCACAGGGCATCGTGCAGATTGCAAATGAACAGATGGCGCAAGCATTGCGGGTCATGTCGGTATACCGGGGCCATGATCCCAAAGCCTTTACGCTGGTGAGCTTTGGCGGTGCCGGCGGCCTGCATGTGTGCGATCTTGCGCAGAGCCTGCACATTCGCGAGGCCCTGGTGCCGTCACACACCGGGGTGTTATCCGCCTTCGGACTGCTGGCAGCGCCTTCCGGCAAGGCGGTATCGCAAAGTCGTATCCAGTTGCTTGAGGCGTGCAGGAGCCAGGAACTGGAGGATGTGTTTATCCGGCTTGAGCAAAGAATTGCACCGGACCTTGAGGCGCAGGCCGCCTCCTCATACCAGCTGAAACGGGAACTGGATTTGCGTTACCAGGGTCAGTCCGCGACCCTGAGACTGCCGTGGCTGGACCTGGCGAGCGCTGCACCGGCCTTTCATGAACGCCATCAGGAACGCTATGGCTATGCACTGGACATGCCGGTCGAACTGGTCAACCTGCGCCTGACCGCTACGGCGACGGACACACCGGACCTGCCCCTGCCACGCATGGCCCGCAGCGAGCCGGGGGTCGCCTTCGGCCAGACACGCTTGCATGAACTCACGCAGGACGTGCCCGTATTCAGGCGTTGCGATCTCGCCCGGGACCAGGCGGTGGGCGGCCCGGTCATCGTCACCGAACCCCAGGCGACACTGTACGTGGCCCCGAAATGGACGGCGCTGGCAAAGGATTCCGGCTGCCTGTTGCTGCAGCGCACGGAATAAGGCCGCATGAAGCCGTGCCTTGCGTGCCCCATGCACGTGCTTGTCTATGCACCCTGTGACCACGTATGATGCACATACCGAAAAACAGGTTTGTCGAATAATAATAACAATACGTACCTGATTGGGATCGGCCTATGCTGGATGGATTGGTAGCCTTGCCTTGGTGGGGGTATGTTGCCCTCACGCTTGTTCTCACGCACTTCACCATTGCGTCCGTCACCGTGTACCTGCATCGTTGCCAGGCGCATTGCGCCCTGGAACTGCATCCGTTGCCGGCACACCTGTTCCGCTTCTGGCTGTGGCTGACGACCGGCATGGTGACCAAGGAGTGGGTCGCCATTCACAGGAAGCACCATGCCAAAACCGAGACGGCGGATGATCCGCACAGCCCGCATGTAGTGGGCATCGCCACGGTATTCTGGCAGGGCTCGGAGCTGTACCGGGACGAGGCGGGAAATCCGGAAACCCTGCGCCATTACGGTCACGGCACACCCCAGGACTGGATCGAGCGCAATCTGTACACACGCTTTTCGGCCATGGGGGTGGTGGCGATGCTGGCCCTGAACCTGGTGTTGTTCGGCCTTGCAGGAATCGTTATCTGGGCAGTTCAGATGGCCTGGATACCCGTCATGGCGGCGGGAGTCATCAACGGATTTGGTCATTACTGGGGGTACCGCAATTTTGAGACCCCGGACGGCTCGACCAACATCATGAACCTGGGGATCCTCATCGGCGGTGAGGAGCTGCACAACAACCATCATGCCTACCCAAGCTCCGCCAAGTTCTCCAGCAAGCGCTGGGAGATCGACACGGGCTGGCTGTATATTCGAATGCTGGCCTTCCTGAAGCTGGCCAAGATTTGCCGAAGGGCGCCGCAGCCCATGCGTGTGGCCCTGAAAGACAAGATCGATCTTGAAACCGCGAAGGCCATCATTTCCAGCAAGCTGCACGTCATGGCCGAGTATACCCAGCATGTTACGTTGCCGACTTTTCGCAGTGAATGGCCAGGCAACAAGATACGCGGCAAGAAACGGATGCGCCAGATGCGAACGGCGCTGGTATGTGAGAATTCCCGCCTGAAGCCGCTGCACCGCAGACACCTTCAGGAGCTTCTGCAAGACAGTGAGGCCTTGCATACGGTGTATGAGTTCCAGGGCCGTCTGCAGCAATTGTGGAATGAGACCTATGCCAGTCATGAGCGCCTGGTCCAGGCACTCACGCAATGGTGCAAGGAAGCGGAAGCTACGGGAATTCGAGTGTTGCAGACCTTTGCGCAAGGCCTGCGAGGCTATGCCTTGCAGCCCGTACCCGCGGGCTGATCGGGACGACTGCCGGACCTGTCCGGTTACTTGATTTTGGATTCCTTGTAAAGGACGTGCTTGCGAACCACGGGGTCGTATTTTTTCATTTGCAGCTTTTCTGACATGGTGCGCTTGTTTTTGCTGGTCGTGTAGTAATGCCCGGTGCCTGCGCTGGAGACCAGCTTGATTTTTTCACGAACGGATTTAGCCATCTTGAAGTCCCCCGTCTGCCAGAACGGTCCTAGACCTTGATACCCTGTTTTCGGATATCAGCCAGCACCACGTCGATGCCTTTCTTGTCAATGATGCGCACACCCTGAGAGGATACGCGCAACTTCACCCAGCGATTCTCACTCTTCACCCAAAAGCGGTGAGTATGTATATTAGGCATGTAACGACGCCGTGTTTTATTATGTGCATGGGAAACGTTGTTGCCGGACATCGGCCGTTTTCCTGTTACCTGGCATACGCGTGACATGGCTGTAGTTTCTCAATTGGATGCAGTCGATCTGTAGGGCGCGCAAGATACCAGAATCACTATTCAGGCACAAGCAGGACGACCTGCAAGCCGGAGTCGATGCTACTCTCAGCGGGACAAATGGACATGGAAAAGGACACGATATTTTTGCGCGATCTTGAAATTGACGCCACGATCGGGGTGTATGAATGGGAACAGCGTATACGCCAGAAGGTGCGCATTGACCTCGATATGGCTACCGACATTTCCCGTGCGGCCCGCTCCAATTCCATCGAGGACACGCTGGATTACAAGGCGGTCGCCAAACGCATCGTGCAGTTCGTGGAAAGCAGTCACTACGACCTGATTGAGAGCCTGATCGAGAACGTCGCGGACATGCTGATGCAGGAGTTCGGCATTCCGTGGCTGCGCATCACCATCAGCAAGCCGCGGGCCGTGCGCGGTGCGCGTGATGTAGGCATTACCATCGAGCGTGGCAACCGCACTCCTTGATGGCGCGCGTCTTCGTCGGCATCGGTAGCAATATCGATAAGGAAAACAACATTGTCTCCTCGGTGGCGGCCCTGCGTACCCATTTCGGACCGCTGGAAATCTCCAACGTGTACGAGACCCCGGCCTTTGGTTTCGAGGGGGACGATTTCCACAACCTGGTGGTCAGCTTTGACTCGGACAAGCCCCCCCAGGAGATCAGTCAGACGCTCAAGCAAATCGAGGTGGATCACCACCGCACGCACGGCAAGGAATCCTTTGCATCGCGCACGCTGGACCTGGACCAGCTGCTGCACGGTGACATGATCCTGAAAATGGACGGCGTGAATCTGCCGCATCCCGATGTGCTGCACTACAATTTCATACTTCGACCACTGGCCGAGCTCGCAGGCGATGTGGAGCACCCGCAAGAGAAGTGCACGCTTGCGCAGTTGTGGGAAGCTCATGCCTCGAACTGCGAGATGAAAAGGATTGAGTATGAATTCTGAGTGCCGGTCTGCAGCCTTCAGCCACTTCACACCCCGAAGATGCCGGCATTCTGCGCCCGGCGGGCGTTATTTTTTCTTGGGGTAGTCAAACCCGCCCAGCTGAGCTTTTTGACGGGGCACGTCTTTCCAGCGGGTCCTTTCGAACCGGACCCGTGCAATTCCGCAGGTCGGCACGTTTTCAATCCGGGCCTCGCAAAGCGCATTGCACAGCTGCGTGATGCCGGGGTTGTGGCCGACCAGAACGGCGTTCCGGAAGGCGTCATCGATGCTTGTGATGACCTCCATGAGTGCCCCCGGGCTTGCGCCGTACACCAGCGGATTCTGGACAATGCTGTCCGGGTCAAAGCCGATTTCCGCTGCAATCCTTGCCGCCGTCATGATGGCGCGCTTCGCCGGGCTGGAGACGATGATGTCTGCCCGGAAACCGGAAGCGGCCAGGCGTTGCCCCATCACCGGTGCATCCCGCAGGCCGCGAGGGTTCAGGGTGCGCTTGAAATCCTGCAGCTCGGGCTGGTCCCAGCTTGATTTTGCATGGCGTATGAGCACCAGTTCCCGTGATTCATCCGCACGCATTCCAGGCCCCTGCGTGTCAGTTCCCGCGGCGTGCTTTCTCGCCCAGGTAACCTCCGTGGTGGCGCATGCCGTAATCCTCGCGGGTGAATTCCTTTTGCTCCATCAGTAACAGGGCCAGGGCATCGCTGATGGCCAGCATGACGGCCATGCTGCAGGTCGGCGTCAGGTCCAGCCGGCAGGCCTCGCGGATCACTCCCATGTCCAGTATGACATCGCACAGATCGTGCAACTTCGAGTCCGGGTGCGAGGTGATACCAATGACGGTGTGCAATCCCAGTTCGCGCCCGGCCACCAGCACTTCCAGGACTTCCCGGGTCTTGCCGCTGGTGGAGAAGGCCACCATGGCATCCTTTTCCTCGATCAGCCCCAGGTCCCCATGGGCGGCTTCGCCCGGGTGCACAAAGGAGGCCGGTGTTCCGGTCGAGGACAGGGTGGCGGAAAACTTGTTGGCAATATGGCCGGCCTTGCCCATGCCGGTCGTCAGCACCTTGCCTTCACAGTTCTTCAGCAGGGAAACGGCTACTTCAAAGTGGTCGCTGACCGGGATGGAGGCGATGGCCCGGGCTTCCTGCTCGAATATTTCCTGTACACGCTGTTTGATATCCATACACCAATCTCCAGGTACTCAATGCGTGCTCACCGCGGCTGCGGTGATGCCATGAAAAATCGGATACTGTGGGAAGGCGCGGGTTCGCTCCAATGATTCATGCAGCAACGACCGTATTGCGTATCGTGCCTATCGACTCGATTTCGCATTCTACTACATCCCCCGGAAACAGGTACTGCGGCGGATTGCGCACATAGCCGACGCCGCTCGGGGTGCCGGTTGCCAGGATGTCCCCGGGTTCGAGCGCCATGCTCCTGGACAAGGTTTCGATCACGGTTGCGACATCGAAGATCTGGTATTTCGTATTCGAGTCCTGCTTGACCACCGCGTTGACGCGGCACGTCAGGTTCAGCGCCTGCGGGTCCGGGACCTCGTTTGCAGTGACAATCCAGGGGCCCATGGGGCAGGCCCCGGTCAGGCTCTTGCCGATGAAGAACTGCTTGTGACGTTTTTGCAGGTCGCGCGCCGAGATATCGTTGATCACCGTGTACCCGAACACATGTTCCAGTGCGTCTTCACGGCGGATGCCCCGACCGCCCCTGCCCATAATGACGCCCAGTTCCACTTCCCAGTCCATCTTGTCGGAAACTTCTGCATCCACCGGGATGTCTGAATAGGGACCGTTCATGCTGGTTGCGGCCTTGGTAAAGACAATGGGGTACGTGGGAAGCTTCGGGGCTTCAACGAGCTTTTGCGTGGTTTCCTTCACATGGTCCATGTAGTTCCAGCCAAGGCACATCATGTTTTGACGTGGTCTGGGAATGGGTGATAATAGCTCCACGGAAGCCAATGCCATCCACTGTTCGGGGCTGCTCTGTCGCTCCAGCGCACGCAGTTGCGGCACAAAGCGGTCACTTTGATCAATGACCTGCAGCATGCTGTCAATCTCCCGCGGCCAGCCGGGACACGTTGCTGGCAACAGGATAGAATCCTCCTGCACCACAGCAAGATGCATTTCACTGTCGTGTCGGCAGGTAGCGAGCTTCATTACGGAGTGTCATGGTTTTAGTGGGAGGGGTATTGTAATCCCAGCCTGATGCCCGAAGCCAGATTTAGCACACTACAGCGTCAAGCACCCTGGGATAGATGCCATGAAGAAAATAGCGGCCCTTTTAGCTGTCCTCGCCCTGATCACGGGTTTCTTCGTTCTTGATTTGCACCACTACCTTGATTTTTCCTACATCAAGTCCAAGCAGCTCCAGTTTACCGACTATTTCCACACCTACCCGGTCAAGACCGCGCTGATCTATTTCCTGATCTACCTTGTGGTCACCGGCCTGTCCCTGCCCGGTGCGGCGGTCCTGTCCCTGCTGGCCGGGGCCATCTTCGGGTTGCCCGTGGGGGCGACCGTGGTGCTGCTGGCCGCGACCTGCGGGGCGACCCTCGCGTTCTGGCTGTCGCGCTACATCTTTCGTGATTTCGTACAGCACCGTTTTGGCGAAAAGCTGGTGGCCGTGAATCGGGGCATCGAGCGCGATGGGGCATTTTACCTGTTCACCCTGCGCCTGATTCCGATCTTCCCGTTCTTCGTCATCAATCTCGTCATGGGCCTCACCCCCATGCGGACTTCGGTCTTTTTTGTTACCAGCCTGCTCGGCATGGTGCCCGGATGCCTCATTTACGTGAACGTCGGCACCCAGCTGGCCAACCTGGAGTCTTTGGGCGGCATACTGACCCCGGGCCTTCTTATTGCACTGGCGCTGCTGGCAGTGTTCCCGTGGATTGCAAGAAAAGCCGTGGCGGTGCTGCGCGCAAGGCGCGTCTATGCCCACTTTCGCAAACCGAAGAAGTTTGACCGCAACCTGGTGGTCATCGGGGCCGGCTCGGGCGGGCTGGTGGCCGCACTCATTGCCGCGACCGTCAGGGCCAGGGTCACCCTGATCGAGAAAAACAAGATGGGCGGGGACTGCCTGAACACGGGCTGCGTGCCCTCCAAGGCGCTGATCCGTTCGGCCAAGTTCATCGCGCAGGCAAAACGGGCACACCAGTACGGCTGTGAGCCTGTACAGGTGGAATTCGACTTCAAGAAGATCATGCAGCGTGTACACCGGGTCATACAGACCGTCGAGCCGCATGATTCCGTGGAACGCTACACCGAACTGGGCGTGGATTGCATACAGGGCGAGGCAGAACTGAAGGATCCGTGGACGGTGGCCGTGAACGGCACGACACTCACGAGCAAGAACATTGTCCTCGCTACCGGCGCCAGTCCCCTGGTACCGGACCTGCCGGGCCTGGCCGAGGCGGGCTATTACACCTCGGATACCATCTGGGATATCGAGGATCTGCCCGGGCGCATGGTGATCCTGGGCGGCGGTCCGATCGGGTGTGAACTGGCCCAGTGTTTTGCGCGGCTGGGCTCAAACGTCACCCAGGTGCAGCGCCGCTCCAGGATACTCCCGCGTGAGGACCCGGAGATCGCAGCCAGCGTTGTGGAAAGTTTCCAGCGCGACGGCGTGCGTATTCTTACTGAACACACCGCACGGGAAGTCGTGCAGGAGGCGGGCGACAAGGTATTGATCTGTACCCACGAGGGCAAGGAGGCCCGCATTCCGTTTGATGCCCTGCTGGTGGCCGTGGGGCGCAAGGTGACCTCACATCCCACCTGGGACAAGCACCTGCAGATCGAGGTGCGCGAAAACGGGCAGCCGGAACTGAACGAATTCCTGCAAACCAGTTACCCGAACATCTACGCCTGCGGCGATCTCGCAGGGCCGTACCAGTTTACCCACACGGCCTCCCACCAGGCCTGGTATGCCAGTGTCAATGCGTTGTTCGGACGCTTCAGGAAATTCCGCGTGGACTACTCGGTCATCCCGTGGTGCACGTTCACAGAACCTGAAGTGGCCAGGGTCGGTCTGAATGAACAGGAGGCGCAGCACCAGGGGATCGAGTACGAGGTGGCATGCTACGATATTTCCGATCTGGATCGCGCCATTGCCGATGAAGAGGCGCACGGGATGGTCAAGGTGCTGACGGTACCCGGCAAGGACCGGATACTGGGCGCCACCATCGTCGGCGAGCATGCCGGCGACCTGATCTCGGAGTATGTCTCGGCCATGAAGCACAAGCTGGGCCTGAACAAGATCCTGGGTACAATCCATATCTATCCAACCCTGGCCGAGGCGAACAAATATGCCGCGGGCGTGTGGAAAAAGGCCCATGCGCCGGAAAGGGTACTGAACTGGGTAAAAAGGTATCATGCCTTTGAACGCGGCTGATACCGCCCTGAATTGCGAGCGCACCGGATATGCATGAAACCCTGCACCTGCTGGAAACATCGGATTTTCCCGAAATTCATCGTGCCCGGCTCGAGACCCTGCAGGTCAACCTGGGTTACCGGTGCAACCAGAGTTGTGTGCATTGCCATGTCAATGCCGGCCCGAACCGCAAGGAAATGATGTCCCCCGACACGCTCGACACGGTACTGGACTACCTGTGCGCGCGTGATGTCCAGATGCTGGATATCACCGGCGGCGCACCCGAACTGCACCCCCAGTTCAGAGAGCTGGTGGAGCGCGCCCGCGGGCAGGTCGCGCGCATGATTGACCGCTGCAACCTGACGATTCTCGAGGAGCCCGGGCAGGAATCCCTGGCTCAATTTCTGGCCGCGCACAAGGTCGAGATCGTGGCCTCCCTGCCATGTTATCTTGAAGAAAACGTGGACCGCCAGCGCGGCAAAGGCGTGTTTCAACAGAGTCTGCGTGCGCTGCGCCAGCTGAATGCACTCGGCTACGGAACCGGCGATGCCGACCTGAGTCTTACACTGGTCTACAACCCGCAAGGACCGGATTTACCGCCGCCGCAGGAAGGCCTGGAGAAGGGCTACCATGAATTCCTGCTCAAGTACGGGGTGAGGTTCGACCACCTGTTCACCCTTACCAACATGCCGATCCAGCGTTTCGGGAGTACGCTGGTAAGCCAGGGAAAATTTGACGAATACATGCAGTTGCTGAGAAATTCCTATTGTGAGAAAAACCTGCAGGCGGTGATGTGCCGTTCCCTGATCAGTGTAGACTGGCGCGGCTATGTATATGACTGTGATTTCAACCAGATGCTCGGCTTGCCCCTGTCGCATAACAACCAGGTGCGCACCCATTTGTCCGAGCTGATGGATGTCGATCTGGAGGACAGCGAAATTACCGTCGCGGATCATTGTTATGGTTGTACTGCAGGACAGGGGAGCAGTTGTGGCGGTTCGCTGAGCTGACGGCCGTACCTTGTCGGCGCCAAACCGTCTCGCACACACATATGAAAATACGACTTACGCTTATTGCTTTCGCCCTGTTGGCAGGGCTGGGCCATGCACAGGAAATGCGGGAGTTCCCTCCCGTGTTTGTGGTTACGGAACCGGCGGTGAGGAAAAGCGTTTCGCCCACCGTCCTGTACAGCGGCACGGTCATCAGTCGGGACGACGCCTATCTGGCAGGTGAAGTCCCCGGGCATCTGACCAGGGTGGCCGATGTCGGGGAGCACTTCAAGGCAGGTGAACCGGTGGCAAGAATGGATGACGTCTTCATCCGCCAGCAGGTGATCGAAGAGCAGTCCATCATTGAGAGTGAAAAGGCCAAGTACGAGTTTCACACCCGCCAGGTGGAGCGGTTCGGCAAACTCCTGGTGGATAACAATATTGCCTTGAGCCAGGTGGATGAGGCCCGCACGGACCAGTCGGTCGCGCGCAGCAATATCCTTTCCGCAGAAGCACGCCTGGCACAGGCCAAAGAGCATCTGAGGCGCACGCAGATCATCGCCCCGTTTGACGGTATCGTCGCTGAACAGAGGTTGCAGGCCGGCGAATGGGCCGACAAGGGGCAGGCCATCGTGCGCCTGGTCAGCAGTAAAAACCTCGAGATTCAAACGCACATCCCCTCCAGTGCACTGCCCTTCGTGACGGTGGGCGCGCCGTTGTCCTACCGCAATGGAAAATCCATGGGAACCGGCCAGGTGCGCACCCTGGTGCCGATCGGTGGCGACCTGTCCCGGCTGTATGAGTTGCGTGTCTCCGCGACCGATGCCTCCCTGAGTGCGGGTACCCTGCTGCGCGTTGCAATCCCGACGGCGCACCCGCAAGAGGTGGTGCTGGTTCCCCGTGATGCCCTGGTGCTGCGCAGGGAAGGTGTCTATATTTTTCGCGTCAATGAAAAATCGATGGCCGAGAAAGTGGCTGTGCAGACCGGAATTGCCCAGGCGGACAGCATTGAAGTGATTGGTAGTATTCGCGAAGGTGACCGGGTCATCACGCGCGGAGCTGAAAACCTTCGACCCGGCATGGTCGTCAAGGTGCGACCGCTGCTGGTTGATCCATGAACCTGATCAAGCTGGCGCTGGGCAATCCCACAGCAACCCTGGCCGGTTGCCTGCTGGTCGTCTTGTTCGGTTCCGTCACCCTGACGCACCTGCCCGTACAACTCACTCCTTCCGTGGAGCAGCCCGAGATCGTCGTCTCGACCAGTTGGCGTGCTGCCGCTCCCGAAGAGGTTGAATCCGAGATCATCGAGCCCCAGGAAAAGCAGCTGCGCGGACTTTCCGGGATGACGGAGCTGCTTTCCGAGGCCAGCACCGGCAGGGGCAAGATCACGATTTCATTCGAGGTCGATTACGACCTGAACCGGGCATTGATCGATGTCATCAACCGGCTGAACCGGGTTCCGAGCTACCCCGAGGATGCCGATGAGCCTGTACTGAGTACGGCCGGTGGGCGGGGACGCCCGATCGCCTGGTTCATCGTGCGGACCAATGAAGGCAATCCCAGGCCCATCGAATCGTACCGGGATTTTATCGAGGAAGTCGTACAAACCCGCCTTGAACGCATCACCGGTGTCGCGCTTTCCGAAGTCCGCGGCGGGAATGAATACGAGGTGCGGATTACCGTCGACCCGTACAAGGCGGCGGGGCTGGGTATCGAGCTGCCCCAGGCGGCCAGCCTGGTCAGCGGCAATGAGGATATTTCCGGGGGTACCGCAAGCGTCGGTAAACGGCGCTATACATTGCGTTATGCCGGTGCGCTGGACACACAGTCGCTCAGCGAACTGATCCTGGCGTGGCGTGATGGCAAGCCCGTTGCCTTGCGCGATGTTGCCCGTGTCGAGCTGGTCACGGTCGATCGCAACAACTTCGTCATCACCAAGGGCGGACATTCGATTGCGGTCAATGCCTACCGGGAGTCGGGTGTCAACGTGTTACAGACCATGGACAGGATCCGGGAGACGATAAACGAGATCGAACAGGGTCCGCTGCAACGGGCGGGTCTGAATATAGAGCAGGTCTATGACGAGACCCACTACATTGACAGTGCGATCGAGCTGTTACGTAACAGCCTGAGCCTGGGAGTGTTGCTGGCGGTTGCCATCCTGTGGTGGTTCCTGAGAAGGCTTCGGCCAACGCTTGTCGTCACCCTGACCATTCCCCTTTGCCTGTTCGTGGCATTGGTGGTGATGAACGTGACCGGGCGCACCATCAATGTCGTCTCCCTTGCAGGCATGGCGTTCGCGGTCGGCATGGTCATGGATGCCGCGATCATCGTGCTGGAAAACATCATGCGCATGCGTGAGGAGGGCATGCCCTCCAGGCAGGCCGCGATCACGGGCACCGGGCAGGTGTGGCCCGCCTTGCTGGCCTCCGCGGTGACGACGGTCGCCATATTCCTGCCCATCATATTCCTGAAGGATCAAAGCGGTCAGTTGTTCTCGGACCTGGCCATTGTGATATCAGCCGCCACCGTGACCTCGCTGCTGGTGGCGAGCCTCGTGATTCCCGTGGCGGCGCATGAGTTTACGGCGCGCCTGAAGCTTGCCGGGCGACCGGAGTCCTGGATGGATCGATTCACTTCAGTCATCATGAATCTCACCGGCACTTCGAAGATGCGCTGGATCTGGATTCTCGGCCTGATCAGCGCTGGCGTTGCAATCACCTACCTGGCATTCCCCAAGTTGAACTACCTGCCCGAAGGCAATCGTAACCTGGTTTTCGGGGTCATCATCCCGCCTCCGGGTATCAATATTGACCACGTTGAAAAGGAAATGGGAACGGTGATCTCGCAACGTTTGCAGCCGTATCTCGACGGCACCCAGTCACCAAAAATACAGCATTACTTCTTTGTCGCCCGCGCCGGATCAATATTTTTGGGTGCCCGGGCTGAAAATCCTCACAAGGATGAAGTCAACAAGGTCATGGAGGTCGTGAAAGACGCGATCACCGGTTTCCCGGACAGTTTCGCCATCGTGCAGAAAGCTTCCCTGTTCAGTGGTGTTGGCGGAAGAACCTCCGTCGATATCAATATCCAGGGAAATGATATAGAAAGCTTGCTGCATGCCGCCAGGGCCGGTTTTTTCAAGATCTCCAATGTGTTTGCCGGTGCACGGGCGAACCCGAAGCCCGGACTGCAGCTGGCAGAGCCCGAGTTGCAAATGACACCCAGGGAAAGCCGCTTGATCGAGGTCGGCTGGGGGCGTGGAACCATGGTTGCCCTGACACGGTTTTTAGGCCAGGGCCTGTTTGTCGGTGACTATTTCAATGGCGATGAAAAACTGGACGTGGTTGCCCGGGTGGAGCCGTGGGAAACCCCCGAAGAGCTGGGCGCCATCCCGCTGTACACGCCAAACGGCGGGGTCCTGCCGGTCAGTGAGCTGGTCGAGATCAAGCGCACGGCCGGGCCGGATCTCATACGCCGACTGGATCGAAGGCGCACCGTGACCCTGGAATTACGCCCGCCTCCCGGGGTTCCGCTGGAAGTAGTGCTTGAGAAGATTCACCAGGAAATCATACCGGCCATCGAACAGCAGCTTCCCGAGGGTGGGGCGGTTCGACTTGGCGGTTCCGCAGACAACCTGAAAATAGCAATCCAGGGCTTTTCAAGCAGCTTCATCATGGCGGTGATCATCCTTTACCTGTTGATCAGTGCACTGTTTCGATCTTTTCTCGACGGCATCCTGGTGATCCTGGTCCTGCCGCTTGCCACGGTGGGCGGCGTGCTCATGTTGCAGCTGCTGGGTCTTCCGGCGGACCTGCTGACCATGCTCGGCTTTATCGTCCTGCTGGGCCTGGTCGTCAATAACGCGATCCTGCTGGTCCACCAGGCACGTGCCGCAGAGCGGCGCGGCCTGGCACGACCCGATGCCGTCCGTGAATCCGTACGGGTGCGCCTGCGGCCCATATTCATGAGCACATTGACCAGTATTTTCGGAATGCTGCCGCTGCTGATCCTGCCGGGTGCAGGTTCGGAACTCTACAGGGGATTTGCCGGGGTCATCGTCGGGGGAATGGCGGTCAGCACCGTGTTCACACTGATCCTGCTACCCAGTTTCCTGCAACTCGGGAGCGCTCCACTGCCACCCGTTGCAGGCCATGATGCTGAAATCACGCCGGCCTGAGGGCCTGTCCACGCATCAGGGCCGCCGTTAGCGGGCCGTCAGCTTGATTTCAATTCTCCTGTTTCGTGCGTAGGCCTCGGGGGTAGGGGCCGGGTCCAGCGGATGGAACTCGCCAAACCCCGTCGCCGCAAGACGCTCAGGCGCGACGCCCTGCTCGATCATGAACTGCACGATGGCCAATGCCCTCGCGGTGGATAATTCCCAGTTGGAGGGAAATTCCGCCGTGCGGATCTGCCTGCGGTCGGTGTGGCCGTCGATGCGCACCACCCAGTCGATGTCCCCGGGTATTTCCCCGGCCATGGTATTGATGATCCGGGCCAGCATTTCCACCTGTCGCTTTCCCCGCGCGCCCAGCGTAGCGGATGCGGTATCGAACAAAAGCTCCGATTGCAGGATGAACCGGTCGCCTGCCACCTCGATGTCGGGATGCTTCCCCAGCACATCCCGCAGGCGCCCGAAAAAGTCGGAGCGGTAGTGTGCCAGTGTCTGGACCATCTGCAGCAGTGACTGGTTGAGGTTGCGGGTAAACGCCTCCAGGTTTTCATCATCGGCCGACATTTCAATGCCCAGGGTGTGTCCGATCGCCCCCAGTTGGTCGCGCAGCCACTTGATCTGCCGGTTGATCAGTTCGATTTGTGCAAGCGAGCGCGAGGAGCGCTGTTTCTCCGAGGCCAGGTGTTCCTGGCTCGTTTGAAGCTCGCGGGTGAGGGCGGCCACCTCCTGTTCGAGTTGCCTGCGCAAATTCATCAACAGTTCGGTATCCGTCTGCAATGTGGCGAGTTCACCGGACCGGCTTTCAAGTTGTGCAGTGACGGTATCCAGCCGGTGTCTCAAATCGGCCGCGCTGGATTTTTCCGTGGCCAGCAACTCGGCGAGTTGCGCGGTGACCTGGTCCAGCTCGCTGATGGTCCGCTCCTTGCTGGTCAGCGCGGCACTCAGGAAAAACTGTCCGATCATGAAGATCAGCAACAGGAATACGATCACGATCAGCAGGGCGGACAGGGCGTCTACAAAGCCAGGCCAGATATTGATGCTGCGTCGGTGTGAATAGGAGAACTGCACGTTGTTCGGGCTATTTATTCTGCTCCAGGGCGGTCGCGATAGTGCGGGTCAGGATACGCAGTTCGTTGCGCAGGTCATCCGACAGCGGCTGCTGATTGCGTTTCAGGTATTCGCTTAACTCGGCCAGCTGACGTGTGAGGTCCAGCAGGTTGTCATCCAGCCGGGAGCGTTCATCCGCCTGGCCGCTCAGGGCGCGTTCAAGATTTTCAATGCCATCCGCGGTCTTCTCCAACAGGGCCTGCACATAGGCAGGCACGCTTGAATCATCGGCCAGTGCGCCGGTTGAAAGCCGTGTCACACCGGAGAGCCATTCCTCAAGTTCATTGAAAAACCGTCTTTGCGCATGACCCGTCTGCAGGTCGGTGAAGCCCAGCACCAGCGAGCCGGCCAGACCGAAGAAGGACGAGCTGAAGGCAACGCCCATTCCGGACAGGGGCTGCTGCAAGCCGAGCTTCAGGTTATCGAACAACAGCAAGCTGTTCTCTCCGTCCGCGGACATGTTCTTGATGACATCGCTTGCCGAACTGACGGTGGTCAGCAAACCCCAGAACGTGCCAAGCAGTCCCAGGAAGATCAGCAGACCGATCAGGTAACGCGAGATGTCGCGTGATTCTTCAAGTCGGCTGGTGATGCTGTCCAGCAGTGAGCGCATGGACAAGGTGGACAATGCCAGGTGGTCACCGGTTTTCTGGGCCAGCATGCGCGACATGGGTACCAGCAAAGGGGTTGCCCGGCCGGACAGATCGACCTTTTTGGCGCTGCGGAAATGTTCAATCCATTCAATTTCCTTGACCAGGCTGGCGACTTGCAGAAAGTTATAGCCCAGGCCAATCAGCAGGACCAGAACGATCAGGGAATTGAACCATGGATTGGTTTTGAATGCGAAAGCGATCGGGTCGTAGGCCGCCAAAACGGCGAGGCCGGCCCCCAGCACAGAAACCACCATCCATGCGAGCACTGGATAAGGTTTTGTCATGATTTTTAGCGGGTAGGTTGAATTGTGGGGCGGCCATGTTAGCACGCAATGGCAGTGGTGCCACACATCGTTCTTGCACCCGGGACTAGTGCATTTTTTTACGTTGTTCCTTGATCAGATCATAGGCCTTGCGGATCTCCTGGGTTTTTCCCGTGGCAATGTCCACCATTTCCTCAGGCAAGCCCTTGGAAATCAGTTTGTCGGGGTGAT
The DNA here is from genome assembly GCA_965214675.1 of Gammaproteobacteria bacterium. GTDB lineage: Bacteria > Pseudomonadota > Gammaproteobacteria > UBA4575 > UBA4575 > WTFY01. The sequence continues at coordinate 1,353,480 of OZ243969.1, read as the reverse complement.
GCTGGCTCATCAGCCTGCGGTAGGCTCTCTTTATTTCGGCCTCGGAGGCCTGCCGGTCAACCCCCAGAATCTTGTAGGCGTTCTCGATTTCATGCTCCGATACGAAGGCAGAGCGGGCGCCGCCTTGCCGGCGACCCTGCTGCTGGCCGAAGGTCATCGATTCCAGCTGCTCGAGCCAGGCATGGGGGTAGCCCAGTACCCTGCAGATATGACGCAGTACCTGTTCTTCTGCCGGGTCCTTGACCCCGTCTGCGTACGCGGCCTGCAGCTGGATCTCTATGAACATCTGGATCAGCGTGGTTTTGCGATGGCACTCTCTCTTGAACTGTTCAAGCACCTCGTCGAGCATGAAACCGTCTTCTTTACCCTTATTGAACAGGGCCACGGCAATCTTGCGCTGTGATGGGTTCAGCCGCATCTGCAAGACCACCTGTTCGGCCATCTGGATTTCTTGCGGGGAGACATGCCCGTCTGCCTTGGCGATATGGCCCATGACAGAGAAGGTCGTGGTGAAAAAGGCGGCCTGCGTGCGTTCCTGGGAGCCCGGGTCGAAGCTGAAGCTTTCCTGCCGGCCTGCCGAGGACTTGTCCATCTGGTGGCCAATCATGGCGCCGATCATCGCACCCAGTGGCCCTCCCAGTGCAAAGCCCAGTCCACCGCCTGCAAGTTTTCCCCACCAGCTCATTGTCGTACGGTTTTCTCGTTATGCATGATCATGAATGTACCTGAGTATCCGTGCCGATGGTGACCTTTACGGGGCACAGGTTCTGAAGCCTGAAAAAACATCATTACGCTCGGGCCCGTAGTAGTTGCGCCAGGTGTTGCGGATCATGCGCCTGCGGGTCGTCCAGGCACCGCCTCGAAGCACTTTGGTCTGTCCGAACAACGGCCTGGAATATTCCGCATACCAGTCAGGCGAGAACCCCGGGTAGGGCTGGAAAGTCGAATCTGTCCATTCCCATACATTGCCGAGCATCTGACGGCAGCCGAGTGCGCTGTCGCCTCCCGGGTGCGCATGGATGGCGGCGGTACCTGGTGTCATCGCATCCAGGGTAGCGCAATCTTCACGGCTGACGTCTCCCCAGGGGAACCGATGCTTGGGAGGCACGCCGTTGGTCCTGTCCTTCGGATCACAGGCGGCTGCAAATTCCCATTCTGCCTCGCTTGGCAGGCGCCGGTTGGCCCATCGGCAAAATGCCTTGGCTTCATACCAGCTGACATGGATGACGGGGTGTGCCATGGCCAGTTCATGCCACTGGTCAAAGCTTCTCTCATACCAGGTTTGATCGGAATCCTTTTTCCAGTACACCGGACATTCGAGGCCCTGCTCCCGGCACCATTTCCAGCCCGCTTCGCACCAGTACTCTTCCATCGAGTAGCCCCGGGCCTCTACGAACTCGGCATAGTCCTGGTTGCTGACGGCATAGCGGGCAATGCGGAAAGGGGCCAATGCCGTCTTGTGCGCCCATTTCTCATTGTCGAATGTGAACTCATCACCTCTTTCCATGCCCAGCATGAACGTGCCCCCCTGGACTTCGATGTCTTCGTTCGCAGGCGGGGTGCCATCCTCCACAGGTGCCAGGTGCTGGAGGTACCCGGGTGCAGGATAAGCGAGTGTCTGGCGCGTGCAGGTCAGTGCCTCTCCATGCATGTCTTCATGGAAGAGGGCAAGCAGGTAAAAGTATCTTGCGGTGTGGTCCAGCTCGATACGGTTCAATTGCGAAATCTCTGCCGACAGTACATCATTCATATACCCGAGCGTCTCTGCCATACTTGGCAGCGGAAGGTCCCATCGGCGCTCATGAGGAATCGATATGGAGTCGAACAGGCGATCTGAGCCGGGAAGTATCTCCTGTTGCTGGCCCAGATGACGCAGTACCCACAGTTCGTGAAAATACGCGGTATGCGCGATTTCCCAGCACAACGGATTGGTCGTGGACAACCGCGGGCCGAACAATTGCTGCCCGTCCAGTCCCTCGATCAGGGCCAGTGTCCTGGAACGCGTATCCTGCAGGGCCCTCTCAAGGTTTTCTGCTGTTGCCTCTTTGAACTGCATCCGTTCTTCGTCATCGTGCCGTATGAGGCATGCAATATACCCTGTTATCCATGCGCAACGTAATACCCGCCGCTTCACAATGAAAATTATCCTGATCACACCGGCGTTGCCCCGTTCTCGCTCCGGCAACCGTGCCACCGCCACTCGCTGGAAAAACATACTCGAAGAACTGGGCCACCGCGTGGATGTGGATACGGAATTTACAGGCGGCCGGTACGACGCCATGGTGGCATTACATGCATGGCGCAGCGCAGCCTCCATCCGCCGTTTCCATACCCGGTTTCCCGACCGGCTCCTGGTGGTGGCATTGACCGGCACCGATATCTACAAGTTCATCAATACGTCACCGGAACCGACCCTGTATTCAATCCGGGTAGCCGACCGGCTGGTCACCCTGCATGGACTTGCCGGTTTGGCGATCCCCAGGAAATACCGGAGCAAGATCTCGGTCATCCATCAGTCAGCCAAGTCCGCGGTGCGCAGGGATGCGAAGAAAAAACGCAGGTTCAATGTTTGCGTGGTGGGTCATTTACGCGAGGAGAAAGACCCGTTGCGTGCCGCGTACGCCGTGCGCAAACTGCCCGCCGGCTCGCGCATACAGGTCAACCAGTACGGCAAGGCCCATACCCCGGTCTGGGCGCAACGTGCCGAGAAGGAAATGCAAGGCAATGAACGTTACCGCTGGCATGGCGAAGTTCCGCACTGGCGCATTCGCCAGGTGTACGTGAGCGCCGATGTGATGGTGATCAGCTCCAGGATGGAGGGCGGTGCCAATGTCATCTCGGAAGCCTGCGTGGCCGGCTTGCCCATCATTGCCTCGGATATTGCTGGGTCGGTCGGATTACTGGGGGAAGCGTATCCCGGCTATTATGCGACCGGGGACACCCGGGCACTGCGTGGCCTGCTGCTGCGGGCAGAGACCGACCGGGCCTGGTTGAAACGGCTGCAAACGGCCTGTGAGGAAAAGGCCGGCTTGTTTTCCTATGCGAAGGAGCGCGATGGCTGGAGACGGCTGTTACGTAATTCCAGGTAAAATCAGTGATTTGCATGTGCTTATGCCGCGCATTTTTTTCGCAATTGCCCGCTTCTGCAACCCGGGCTGCCTGGCATCAAAGAATTTGATTCTCTGCATAATTACGTTTTGCTTGTGCCTTGAAGGCACTCCACGTAGCCTAGGCACTGTGGATGTTTTACTGTTGTTTGACTAGCAGATCAGAGAAACAACAACAACTCGCAGATCGACTTGGCGTAACTTTCAAATCATGTCCCGGTCGCAGCTGACTGCGAAGGTGGGACAACCTGAACGTCTCAATGTACGAATCATTGCGATAAAACATCACCAGAAAGTCTGGTCTGCGGAAAAGCCCGCTTCGTGCGGGCTTTTCTTTGCCCGCAGCTTTTTTTTACGAGCGGGTTCTCGCCCTGGCAAGACCCGGGTGTGCGGGTCATTCGGGCTACGGGTCAATGGGTCCCACCGACGTTGATATAGACCGATTCCAGTGCATCGCTTCGGGCGTGTACGTGCCCTACGGCACAGGCATGCGGATACCCGAGGCGCTGCAATTCCGTGATACAGGTGCCGGCATGCTTTTCAGGTACGGTCGCGAGCAGCCCCCCGGAGGTTTGCGGGTCAAACAGCAACGGGTAGAACGGATGCTGTGCTGCGGCCTGAAGGTTTTTTACGGCGCGGCGAAGGCGCACGTTGGAGGGCTGCAGGGAACTGAATATGCCGAGCGCGATCGTCTCCACGGCACCGTCCAGCAGGGGTAACGCATTCAGATCAATCGTGATGTCCGCCTCGGCTGCGCGGACCATCTCCAGCAAGTGGCCCAGCACGCCAAAGCCCGTGATATCCGTACACGAATGCACGTCGTACTGATACAGGCATTGCGCGGCCCTGTGGTTGGAGACCAGCATGCAATCAATGGCTTCCACGATCCAGCGACCCTTCGCCTTGCCGCGCATTTCTGCTGCGAACAGGGTGCCCGTGCCGACCGGTTTCGTGATGATGATGACATCTCCGGGCTGCATTCCCCCCTTCGCGAGCAGCCTTTCTTTTTCAATCAGGCCGGTCACACTGAGCCCAAAGGCGAGTTCCGCACCTTCGCTGGAATGCCCGCCGACCAGTGCCGTTCGGTGCTGATCGAGAACGCGCACCGCACCGTCCATGACCTGCAGAAGCTGCTGTTCAACAACGTCTTCCTTTCCGTACGGGATGGTCGCGATGGCCATGGCGGCCTGCGCGTCGGCACCCATGGCAAATACATCACTCAGGCTGTGGTTGGCAGTGACCTGTCCGAATACAAATGGGTCATCCAGAAAGGCGCGGAAATAATCCACCGACTGAACCTGCACCATGCCTGCAGGAACCGCGACGGCCGCAGCGTCATCGGGTGCATCCAGCCCGAGGAGCACGTCTTCGCGATCAAAGGGCGTCAGCTGATTGATGACACGGCTTAAAACATTGCTGCCTATCTTGGCGCCGCAACCGCCGCAACGCATGGCGATGGCGGAGATCTCCTGGAGTGTATCGCTGTCTGCCAGCCGGGTGTTGATGTGGCCATCGGGTTTTTCTTCCATTTCAGGGAGATCGTTGTACTTGCGCATGAACCTGCGGTCGATCAGGTCCTTGAGCTTCCACACCCAGGCCCCCTCTGTGGCAAACCGGCCCCGTGATGCCACGGCATACTGGTTGCCGGTACTGACCAGGCTCAGGAAACTGATTTGCGGTACATGCTTTTTCAGTGGCCGGCTTTCCAGTGCCCGTTTCAGATTCTTGTACAGGGGCAGTCCCTGCCGGACCGCAAACACACCGGACTTGGGACGTGGATAATCCGTTACCGAGGCAATGTCGCCGGCTGCAAATACATCGCCGTGGGAGACCGACTGCAAGGAGCTGTTGACCTCTATGAAGCCTCGCTCGTCGACAGCCAGGCCAGATTCCCCGTACCAGTCCGGAGCCGAGGCATGTGTGGCCCAGATCGTGGCATCCGCCTGCAGGGATTGACCGGAATCCAGCTGCAGGGTGTGGGCGTCGACTTCCGTGACCGCGCAGGCCTTGTGCACCGTGATCCGATGTTGCGCAAGGATGCGCATGAAGCGGCGCCGAACCGAGGGATTATGCGTGGGCAGCACGGTCCCGTTGCTGCAGATGATGTGAAAACGGAGCCGGTCGCTCGTGCAGGCATGATCCTGCAGTAATTGTTTCAGGTGATACTGGGTCGACAGGGCAACCTCGACACCGCCAGCCCCTGCGCCCACGACCACCACCTGGTAATCGCCTTTGCGTTGAAGCACCTCCTCCATGATGGCATCCCATCCCTGCAGGAAATGATTGATGGGCTTGACACCCAGTGTGTGCTTGTCTGCCCCGGGGACCTCGATGAAGGAAGGTGTCGATCCCGTATTGATGGACAGCACGTCATAGTGCACGGGCGGCCGGTCGCCGCATAGAACGCATTTGTTTTCCAGGTCGAGTGCACTGGCCTGTGCATGAAACAGGCGGGCCCCGGCAAACCGGGCCAGTGGCTGTAAATCGATGTGGCTTTCATCATAGCTGTAGTGGCCCGCAATAAAGCCGGGCAGCATTCCTGAATACGGTGTGTGTACATCCCGGCTGATCAGCGTGATCTGCAGGCCATCGACGGGCTTCATGCCAAATCTCTTGAGGACCGCCACGTGGCTATGGCCGCCTCCGATCAACACGAGGTCCTTGATTACCGCACTGTTATTTGATTTCTGCACAGCTTGCCTGTCCGCATCAACTCAAGAGGGTCTGCCTGGGTGACGACCGGCCAGACTCACGCCGTCGCTGCCTTTTCGGGGGGTGTGTCCTGAAGGTAGCTCTCCAGAAATTCATCAAAGGATACGGTGTCCGCAGCCTCGATCTCGCGCTGCTTCTTCATGGACTGCAGTACGGATGCCTTGAAAAAGTCGGTATCGTGTCGCTCCAGGACTTGCCGGTCCTGGTGTGCCTGGTGCATTTTGGAATAGCGGCTGGCCATTTCAAAAAATCCTTCCTTGGTGGACCGCATCTCATGCAGAATTTTCGCAGAAGGTGTCAATTCAGCGTCTTTCATCGCGCCGACCTGTCGGCGTAACGCCGTACTGTAGTCACTGCACCGGTTTGACTCATCCAGCAGTTCACAGATGGCCTGCATTTCAGACAGGACTTCCAGGCCCCATTCCTGCAGTGAAACCTGTTCCTTGCCCCGACTCAACTTCAGCGCCGGGTCACGCCCGTGGTGTGCGGTGTTGATCTCGTTGTGGTCGATGGCCTGGCGTTCATCGGCATCGATACACGGGCTGTGCTGCAAGAGGCAGAAAATCATGAAGGATTCCAGGAAATAAAGCTGGGAGGCATGCAGGCCGAGGGGCTCGAAGATATCCAGGTCAAGGGAGCGCAATTCGATGTACTGTACGCCGCGCTGGCGCAGTGCATAAACGGGCTTTTCATTACTTGCAGCGGGCTGCTTGGGCCGGACCGTGCTGTAATACTCATTTTCGATTTGCAGGAAATTGGCATTGAGCTGGCGGTATTCATCCCCCACACGGATGCCGATGCCTTCATACTCGGGACACGATGTTTCAATCGCATGCGTCAGGCAGTTGACATACGAGTCCAGGCTGTCGTAACAGGCCTTGATGCCGATATCACTTTCGATCTTGTTGTTGTAGCCGATATCGCCCATGCGTAATGATGTTGCGTGAGGCAGGTAGTAGGTGGTTGCATCAAACGCCTCCAGGGTGCCCGGCTGCCCGTTGACAAAGGACTTGCAAATCGCCGGAGAGGCGCCGAACAGGTAGTAGACCAGCCAGCCGTAGCGTTGCAGGTTGCGGGTCAGGGCGAAATACCGGTCCGTGATGAAATCCTGAAGCGATGCGTGCTCACTGAAGAACGTGCGGTAATACGGCCAGAACGATTCCGGCAGCGAATAATTGAAGTGGACTCCGGCGATCACCTGCATCATCTTGCCGTAGCGATAGCCAAGACCGCGCCGGTACACCGTCTTCATGGTGCCCAGGTTGGAAGGGCCGTAATACGCAATCGGTATGCTGGCCTCACCATCGATAATGCAGGGCATGCTGGCACCCCACAAGGACTCATCATCCAGCTGGCTGTAGACGAACTGGTGGATTTTCCCCAAAAAATCCAGTGCCGGGGAAATTCCCTGCAGGGGGGGTGTGATCAGCTCGAGAAGCGCTTCCGAGTAGTCCGTCGTGATGTACGGGTTGGTCAGCGCAGACCCCAGGGTCGATGGATGGGGTCGTTGGGAGATTTTCCCATCGCCGTCGACCCGAAGCGATTCCTTTTCCAGGCCGATCCTGCCATCCGACAGGAGCTGCTGTTGCCTGTCCGAAGTCATCCTGTGGAGATGGTTGTGTAGCTGGTCGTACATGGATTCGGGGCGTGCTGGTTCAATTCTCCTGCACGGGAAAAATGCAGCTCGCGGGAATTATCTGATCACAGTAATTTTACACACTTTGTTTTTAAATGTTGCTTTGCCGGAACTTCCCTGTGCATGGATATCCATGGGGTTGCGCCCCGATGCGCCCCGGGCGTTGGCACTTTGTTGAATACGTCAAACGCGTCAGGACAGCTCCTGGTGCAGGCGATGCCAGTCGAACGCCTGACCCGGATCGGTTTTTCGCCCGGGTGCAATCTCACAATGACCGACGATCCTGTGCTTGCTCAACGTCGGATAGGCGATTCGCAGTGCATCAATCAATGTGGCCAGCACCCGGTACTGGGCATCTTCATAGTGCACGGTGTCCGTGCCTTCCAACTCGATTCCTATACTGAAATCATTGCAGTTCTCCCGTCCTTCGTAACTTGATGCGCCGGCATGCCAGGCCCGGCGCTGGAAGGGTACAAACTGCACGATACTTCCATCACGTCGTATCAGCACATGTGCAGAAACCTTCTGCGTGGCGATCGAAGCGAAATAGGGGTGTGCATGCGGGTCGAGCGTGTTGGTGAACAGCTTCTCGATGCCGGTCCCCCCAAACTCGCCGGGAGGCAGGCTGATGCTGTGCACGACGATGAGGGAAGGTGGACAGTCATCCGGGCGTTCGTTGGCATTCGGCGATGGCATATATTGCACGCCTGCGATCAGGTGGCTGGCTGGGTCTACACGCATGGAGCGCAGTATGCGGGATACTTGGCGCACAAAAAAGGCCCCGCATTGCGGGGCCTTCAAAGCAAGGAAACGTTGCGCGGAGAGTTACATCATTCCGCCCATACCGCCCATACCTGCCATGTCGGTGGCACCCGGGTGGTCATGCGCTTCTTCTTGAGGTTTTTCAGCAACCATGGCCTGGGTCGTGATCATCAACCCGGCGATGGAGGCTGCATTCTGCAGTGCAGTACGTGCGACTTTGGTGGGATCCAGAATACCCATCTTGATCATGTCACCGAACTCACCGGTTGCAGCGTTATAGCCGAAATTGCCTTCACCCTCATCCACTTTGGCAAGGATGACCGAAGCCTCTTCCCCGGAGTTGGTAACGATCTGGCGCAAAGGCTCTTCCATGGCCCTGCGAGCGATTTTGATACCTACATCCTGGTCGTGGTTCGCACCTTGCAGGTCATCCAGGACTTTATAGGCACGCAGCAAGGCTACGCCGCCCCCCGGAACAACCCCTTCCTCAACCGCAGCACGTGTTGCATGCAGTGCATCTTCAACACGGGCTTTCTTTTCTTTCATTTCCACTTCGGTGGCGGCACCCACTTTGATCACCGCAACACCGCCGGCGAGCTTCGCCATACGCTCCTGCAGTTTTTCCTTGTCGTAGTCCGAGGTCGCTTCCTCAATCTGGGCCTTGATCTGGTCGATGCGTGCCTTGATATCGTTCGCCTGACCCGCGCCGTCCACGATTGTGGTGTTTTCTTTTGACACCATGATGCGCTTGGCACTGCCGAGGTCATCGAGGCTGGCTTTCTCCAGCGAGAAACCCACTTCTTCGGAGATCACCGTGCCGCCGGTCAGTACGGCAATATCCTGCAGCATGGCCTTGCGACGGTCGCCGAAGCCAGGGGCCTTGGCCGCACAGACTTTCACGATGCCGCGGATGGTGTTGACCACCAGAGTCGCCAGGGCTTCACCTTCGACGTCTTCGGCGATGATCATCAGGGGCTTGCCCGCCTTGGCAACGCCTTCAAGCAATGGCAGCAGGTCACGGATGTTGGAAATCTTCTTGTCGTGCAGCAGGACAAAGGCATCTTCCAGGTCCGCACTCATGCTGTCCTGGTTATTCACAAAGTAGGGTGACAGATAGCCACGGTCAAACTGCATGCCTTCAACCACTTCCAGCTCATTTTCCAGGGCATTGCCTTCCTCGACGGTAATGACGCCTTCTTTGCCAACCTTGTCCATGGAGTCGGCGATGATGTCGCCAATGGAGGAGTCCGCATTGGCAGAAATGCTGCCGACCTGGGCAATGGCCTTGGAATCAGCACAGGGCTTGGAGAGATCCTGCAGGCTGGCAACCGCAGCCGTGACGGCCTTGTCCAGCCCGCGCTTGAGGTCCATCGGGTTCATACCTGCCGCAACCGCTTTCATACCTTCGCGCACAATCGCCTGGGCCAGCAGTGTGGCGGTGGTGGTGCCATCACCGGCGACGTCGGAAGTTTGCGAGGCAACCTCTTTTACCATTTGTGCACCCATGTTCTCGAACTTGTCTTCCAGTTCAATTTCCTTGGCAACCGATACGCCGTCCTTCGTTACCGTGGGAGCACCAAAAGATTTATCCAGAACAACGTTGCGCCCCTTGGGACCCAAGGTCGCCTTTACAGCATTGGCCAAAACATTGACGCCTTGCGCCATACGCTGTCTGGCATCTTCGTCAAAACGTACTTCTTTCGAACTCATGATTATTCCTTCCTAAATGCGTTAAAACTTTTTGATTGTGAGAAACTAGCCTTCGATCACTGCCATGACGTCGTCTTCGCGCATCACGAGCAATTCTTCTCCTTCGACCTTCACCTCGGTACCGGAATATTTTCCAAACAGGATTTGGTCCCCGGCTTTGAGGTCCAGAGCACGGACATCTCCGCTGTCGGTAATCTTGCCGTTTCCTACTGCAACCACTTCGCCCTTGATGGGTTTTTCTGTGGCTGAATCCGGGATCACGATCCCCCCAGGACTCGTACGCTCTTCTTCCATACGCTTGACGACCACACGGTCATGCAACGGACGTAACTTCATTAGGATTGCCTCCTTATTTTGATAACTAAATGCACTTGCCTATGGAGGCTGTATTATTAGCACTCCTATTAAAAGAGTGCTAATAATACGTACGGAAAAAGTGAAGTCAAGCGGTTTTTAGGGCATGCCGAAGCCCGTATTCAAGGGTCCCGGTCCGTGGTTTCACCCTCGTAGATTTCGCCGGTTCCGGTGTGCAGGGTGCTTCGGAAATCCTGGAAGAATCGGGTCATGGACCAGGTGATCAACGCCCGGCGAGACAGGGGCACCAGGCAGACAAAACCGACCGCATCGGTGAAAAACCCCGGGGTGAGCAGCAAGGCTCCACCAACCAGCAACGCCACGCCCTCGAGCATTTCCGCCGCCGGGTAACGGCCCTCGCTCAGGGAGCGATGGAATCGAAGGTAGGTTTGCAGACCCTGGGCACGCAGCAGGGCTACGCCCAGGACCGCGGTCAGTACGACGAGGCCGATGGTCGGCAGGGCACCGATGAGGCTGCCCACCTGAATCAACAGGAAGATTTCGATGATCGGTATGATCAGGAAAGCTGCAAACAGAACCGGAAAAGGCCGCACACGGGTTCGTCGCATGGAATACTCCTTATCCACCCGCTCGCTCAGACAGGTCGTTGGCCATTGCCACGACGCCGGCCATGGATACCCGTACGGGGTTCATCGCTGTGTACCCCTTCCAGTCTTCGGCCCGGGTCTTGCCGGAGCATGCGATTGTCAAAATGGATGGCCTCGTGGATTTCCCGTGTCGAACCCCCGGACAGGCGGGTCATTCTCTAGAATATCAAGAAGCTAGTATAATCGCATTGAATGTATTGTGTAGTATAGGGCGTGCTGCACCCGCCGCAGGGTGCGGGCACGCAACAGTCTGCTTTCAGGAATGTTATGACACGGGTTCGACGAAGGATACGCACATGAGTGCACATGTACTGGTACTGACCACGATGCCGGACCTGGATGCCGCTGAGCATCTTGCCGAGGACCTGGTACAGGCCCGGCTTGCAGCCTGCGTGAATATCCTCCCCCAGGTGCAATCCATTTACATGTGGCAGGGCAGGCCGTGCAAGGACACCGAGCACCTGGTATTTATCAAAACGACCGACCAGGGATATCAAAAGCTGCAGTCCTACATACAAAACCGGCACCCGTATGAACTTCCGGAGATCATTGGGACTCCAATTACCCGGGGCTTGGAAAAATACCTGGACTGGGTGGCGCAGGGAGTCAACGTATGAAGGGTCGCTACATCTTTTTCGCACTGTTGCTTGTATTCGGGCACACCGCAGGGCACGCGGAATCCCTGACGGGCACGCTCGGGCAGTTCATTGGAGGTGCGGATGAGGTGGAGTTCCTGCATCCCGACCAGGCCTTTCAGATTTCGGCCCGACAGGCGGATGCCCACACCATTCTGACCAACTGGGACATTGTCGAGGGGTACTACCTGTACAAGGACAAGATCGCGGTCGAGCCCGAAGACAAAGGCCAGATTGAGCTGGGTGTCCTGCGCCTGCCGCCCGGCAAGAAAGTCCAAGATGAGTTCTTCGGCGACGTCGTCACGATCGACCATGATTTTGAAGTGGATATGCCGATCCGTCGGTTGGCCGGCAATGTCCAGGCCGTCGATTTGCTCATCACCTACCAGGGGTGCGCAAAAGCCGGGCTGTGTTATCCGCCCATCACCAAAACCCTGCAGGTTTCCCTGGACGATGCCAGCGCAGCCCCGGGGTCTGCAGCGGCCGGCTCTGGCACGGTAAATACGACTGGGGGCTCCGGCTTTCAGTCGGAGCAGGACCGCTTCGCGGCCATGCTGGCCTCCGGAAAAATCTGGTTGATTGTGCTCAGCTTCCTGGGCCTGGGCTTGCTGCTGGCATTTACACCCTGCGTGTTTCCAATGATCCCGATCCTGTCCAGCATCATTGTCGGCCAGGGCAAGAGCGTTTCTACCTCCAGGGCCTTCGGGCTGTCCCTGGCCTATGTGCTTGCCATGGCGGTAACGTACACGGTAGCCGGGGTGGTGGTCGGTCTTTCCGGGGAAAATGTACAGGTATGGTTCCAGAATCCATGGGTGATCAGCACATTCGTGGGGATACTGGTAGTGCTGTCACTGTCCATGTTTGGCCTGTATGAGCTGCAAATCCCGCAGGCGATACAGCACCGGCTGAACACCTACGGCTCCACGCAGCGACAGGGTTCGTATACCGGTGCCGGGGTCATGGGCTTTCTTTCGGCATTGATCGTCGGGCCGTGTGTGAATGCGCCGCTGATCGGCGCACTGATTTACATAGCCGATGTCGGGGATGCCACCATTGGCGGCCTGGCTCTTTTCGCACTGAGCATGGGCATGGGCATTCCGTTGCTGGTGGTGGGCACATCGGCCGGCAAGGTGCTGCCGAAAGCCGGCGCCTGGATGGTTGCCGTGAAGTCAGTCACCGGCGTGTTTCTGCTGGGGCTGGCGATCTGGATGCTGCAGCGCATCGTCCCGGCACCCGTCGTGCTGTTGCTTGCAGGCGTCCTGCTGATTGCCTCTTCCGTGTACATGGGTGCTCTGGAGACGCTGCGCGAGGGGGCCTCCGGGTGGCTCCGATTGTGGAAGGGCCTGGGTGTCATCTCCCTGGTGTACGGCAGCATCCTGGTGATCGGTGCTGCGGGCGGCAGTCACAGCCTGATCCATCCCCTGCAGGGTATTTTTACCCAGCAGGTCACGGTCGACGGTTCAGGTGCCGGCCAGGGCCGTATCCACAGTCTGGCTTTTCGACAGATCAAAGGGGTGGAGGAACTGGATTCGGCAGTACAGCTGGCCGCACAGCAGGGGCGGCCTGTAATGCTCGACTTTTATGCGGACTGGTGTGTTGCCTGCAAGGAAATGGAGGCGTTCACCTTCAGCAACTCGGAAGTGCAGGACCTGTTGAATGAATTCATGTTGCTGCAGGCGGATGTCACCGATAACGACGAGCAGGACCGCGCGCTGCTGCAGCACCTGGGCCTGTTTGGCCCACCGGCGATATTATTCTATACCCCGACCGGGCAGGAAATCCGGGAATACCGGGTCGTCGGGTTCATGGGCGCATCCCGCTTCATCGCGCATGTCGATCACTTCAAAAATACTGGCACGCTGACGCTCAACCTGAACGAGTAGGGGCGCCTGCACGGATAGCCCTCGTCTCAATGCTTGAGACGGTACCCGGTTTTGAATATCAGCCAGACGATCGCCAGGCAGACCACGGCGAACAGCACCACCATCAGCAGGCTGAGTCCGATACTGACATCGGCCACTTCATAAAAACTCCAGCGAAATCCACTGACCAGGTACACCACCGGGTTGAACAGGCTGACTGTCCGCCACACGGGGGGCAGCATGTCAATGGTATAAAAACTTCCTCCCAGGAAAACCAGGGGGGTGATGACCAGCATCGGTATCAATTGCAGTTTCTCAAAGTTGTCAGCCCAAAGTCCGATGATGAATCCGAGCAGGCTGAAGGAAATACAGGTCAGGACCAGGAAGCTGAGCATCCAGTAGGGATGGAGAATGTTCATATCGACAAAGAAACCGGAGGTGGCCAGGATGATCATGCCGATGATAAAGGACTTGCTGGCTGCGGCTCCCACATAGCCCAGCAGGATCTCGACAAAGGATACGGGAGCTGAAAGCACCTCGTAGATCGTGCCCGTGAATCTCGGGAAATAGATGCCAAACGAGGCATTGGCAACGCTTTGCGTGAGCAGCGCAAGCATCACCAGGCCGGGCACGATGAAGGCTCCGTAGGACACACCCTCGACGGTTTCGATACGCGACCCGATGGCAGACCCGAAGACCACGAAATACAGCACTGTGGAGATAATCGGGGAGACAAAGCTTTGCATGATCGTGTTCCATGCACGCAGCATCTCGTACTTGTAGATGATCTTGATGGCCTGAACGTTGATCATTCCGCACGCACCAGGCTGATAAAGATATCTTCCAGGGAGCTTTGTGATGTGCTCACGTCTTTGAGCAGCAACCCGGCCTCGTTGACTGCATTCAGCAGCCCGGAGATGCCCGTGTGTTCACTGTAGCTGTCGTAGGTATACACGAGCTGTCGTCCTGCAGCGGAAAGTTCCAGCGCCCACCCGCACAGGGAGTTCGGGATGGAAGTGATGGGTTGTTCCAGTTCGATGGTCATCTGGCGTTTTCCAAGCTTGTGTTTCAGGGCCTGCTTGTCATCAATCACCAGCAGTTTACTGTTGTTGATGACGCCGACCCGGTCGGCAATCTCTTCAGCCTCCTCTATGTAATGTGTCGTCAGGATGATGGTCACCCCGGATTCCTGGAGCCCTTTGACAAGCCTCCACATGTCCTTGCGCAGTTCTACATCGACCCCTGCGGTCGGCTCGTCCAGGAACAGTATCGAAGGTTGATGGGAGAGCGCCTTGGCAATGAGCACGCGCCGTTTCATACCGCCTGAGAGGGTGCGGATCGCACTGTTCCTCTTGTCCCACAAGGATAAATCCTCCAGAACCTGCTGCAGGTAGGCGCGATCGGGCTCCTTGCCAAAAAGCCCCCGGCTGAAACACGCCGTGTTCCACACCGTGTCGAAAGAGCCCAGCGTCAGCTCCTGGGGCACCAGCCCGATCATGCTGCGGGTCACCCGGTAATCCCGTACGATATCGTATCCGCTGACCGTGACGGAACCTTGCGTGGGATTGACAATACCGCAGATGATCGAAATCAAGGTGGTTTTCCCTGCGCCGTTGGGGCCAAGCAGTGCAAGAATTTCCCCGGAATGGATATCCAGGTGGATATCGCGAAGTGCCGTGTGCCCGTTGGCGTACACTTTGGTCAGTCCAGAGACTGAAATGATTGGATTCATAGCTGCGTTCGGAGGGTCAAACTGTACGACACCCTGTGCATACTAATCGATATCCACTGGCCGGGCACGGTTAACTTGTCGCTTCATCCGCACCCTGTGCAGGATCGATGGTTTTGATAAATTCGTTGATATCGCGGTGTTCATGCTGCTAATTTTCTTGAACGTCATAGAAATACAAAATTTTGGATAAAGTGATGGAAACCACCTGCATTTCATGTACACTGGGTGCGGATGAAGAGCAACCGGCATTAGCGATGCATATAAGGACAGGGTACATCCATGGCAAAAATTTTGCTTCTAAACGGTCCCAACCTCAATTTGCTTGGTCAGCGTGAACCCGAAGTATACGGCCATGAGACGCTCGATGAAGTAGTGGCCTGTGCATCGGATACGGCAAAGGCACTGGGCCACCAGCTGGACGATTTCCAGAGCAATGCCGAGCATGAGCTGGTCGACAGGATTCATCAGGCCAGCCGGGACGGGGTTGCGATGATCATTTTCAACCCGGGCGCCTTTACGCATACCAGTGTTTCACTGCGTGATGCCCTGTTGGGTGTTGCCATCCCCTTTATCGAAGTTCACCTGTCCAACGTCTTTGCACGGGAGGACTTCCGCCAACATTCTTTCCTGACGGATATTGCATCCGGTGTGATCTCGGGGCTGGGTATTCAAGGATATGCCCTGGCCGTTGAGGCCGTACACAAGAAGCTGTCAGCGAGTTAACCATGGATATACGAAAAGTAAAGAAGCTTGTCGAGTTGCTGGAAGAATCCGGCATTGCAGAGATCGAAATTCATGAGGGCGAGGAGTCCGTGCGCATCAGCCGCGGAACTCCCGCGACCCCGGTGGCCGTGCCCCCGACGCCCGTGGTGGCGGTCCCGGAAACACCCGTTCCCCCAGGGACTCCAACGGAAAAAGAGCCCGATCTGCCAAGCGGTCACAAGGTCAGCTCGCCCATGGTGGGCACATTCTATGAGGCACCTGCACCCGGGCAGAAATCGTTTGTCGAGGTGGGGGATACCGTGTCCGAAGGCGATACCCTGTGCATTATCGAGGCCATGAAAATGTTAAACCAGATCGAAGCAGACAAGGCAGGAGTGGTCAAGGCCAGGCTGGTTGAAAATGGGCAACCCGTCGAGTACGGCCAGGCGTTGTTTGTCATCGGCTGACGTCCGGTTCAGGCCGTTTCCCCATGCTTGATAAAGTTGTCATTGCCAATCGTGGCGAAATTGCATTACGCATCTTGCGTGCATGTCGCGATATGGGCATCAAGACAGTGGCCATCCATTCCGAAGCCGACCGCGACCTGATGCATGTGGGCATGGCGGACGAATCGGTTTGTGTGGGTCCTGCACCCTCGGTAAAAAGTTACCTCGACATCCCCGCGATCATCAGTGCGGCTGAGGTGACCAATGCCACGGCCATCCATCCCGGCTATGGCTTTTTGTCTGAAAATGCCGAGTTTGCAGATATCGTTGAATCCAGCGGTTTTGTGTTCATCGGGCCCAATGCGGAGACCATTCGCCAGATGGGCAATAAAATCACTGCAAAAAAGGCCATGCTCGATGCCGGGGTGCCCTGTGTGCCGGGTGGCACCGAGCCGATCGGCGATGACGAGAAGGAAAATGTCCAGATGGCCAGGGATATCGGCTATCCGATCATCGTGAAAGCAGCCGGCGGCGGCGGCGGGCGTGGCATGCGTGTTGTCGAGGAAGAAGACAAGCTGTCCGAGTCGATTTCACTGACCCGAACAGAAGCCAAGGCCGCATTCAATGACGACCGTTTGTACATGGAAAAATTCCTGCAGGCGCCTCGGCATGTTGAATTCCAGGTGCTGGCAGACACCCACGGCAATGTGATCCATTTATGCGAGCGCGATTGCTCCATGCAGCGCCGCAACCAGAAGGTCGTGGAAGAAGCGCCCGCATTTGGTATCAGCGCCGAGCAGCGCCACAACATCGGCGAACGGGTCAAGCGTGCCTGTCGTGAAATCGGCTATCGCAGCGCCGGCACCTTCGAGTTTTTATACGAGAACGGGGAATTCTATTTCATTGAAATCAACACGCGCGTTCAGGTCGAGCACCCGGTGACCGAAATGATCACTGGCATCGACATCGTCAAGCAGCAGTTGTTGATTGCCTCGGGAGAGCCATTGTCATTTGTGCAGGACGATATCAAGATTCGTGGCCATGCCATCGAGTGCCGCATCAATGCAGAAGACCCCTACTCGTTTATCCCGAGTCCGGGCACGATCACCCACTTTCACTGCCCTGGCGGACCAGGCATACGGGTCGACACGCATCTCTACAATGGCTACACCGTCCCACCCTACTATGACTCAATGATTGGCAAGCTCCTGGCCCAGGGGCACAGTCGATCAGGCGCGCTGACCCGCATGAAAGGGGCCCTGCACGAAATCGTCATCGACGGGATTGCCACCAACGTCCCATTGTTGCTGGACCTGATGCAGGATCCCGTTTACATGAATGCCGAACACAATATCCATTACCTGGAAAACAAGCTGAAGGAATGAGATCCAGCGCAGCCTGACCCCGTACGGTGATCGAGCGCATTGACTCCGTGCCGGGTGCATGCTCAGGCTGTAAAAAAGTCTTGGCATTTGCAAGGCCAAGTGCGATTATTACGGGCAAAAGCAGCGCGGGGAATTACCGAGACTTGAGCCGGTAAATTTCTTCCAGAACAATAAGACGCTGCCCACGCATTCCTGCAAGAAATCAGAAGCGTTGAAACACGCGCGATGGCGGATAGCACAGTATGGATGCAAGGGGGCCTTTGCACTGCTCGACACATATCGATTGGCAATTGAGATATCAAACCGCGATATAAAATAATACCTTGATGCAGACAGATCATGTCCCACTCAACGGATATTGTTAACAAGATCCTTTAAATTCTGTCGGCAAAAAAACATGGAGTTAACTGCATGAGCGCATCGCCTTCTACCGCTGAGGTGACAGACCTGGGCCGTGAACGCAGCAAGCATTCTTTGCGTGAAACGGTCACCAGTTCCTTGCAAATTTACCTGAACCAGCTGAGCGGCCACGAGCCCGACGGCCTGTATAAAATGTTCATCGAGGAAGTTGAACGTCCACTCCTTGAACAGGTCATGCACTATTGCAAGGGAAACCAGACAAAAGCGGCTAAATACCTGGGAATCAATCGCGGTACACTCAGGAAAAAGCTCAAGCAGTACGGACTCGGCTAGCCGCGCTGCCTGCTTGGATTGCCCCCTTGGTTCGTCCTGACCGGCAGTCGCTTTGTCGTGCACTGATCAGTGTTTCCGACAAATCCGGTGTCGTCGAGTTGGCACGTGCACTGCACGAGCAGGGTGTCGAGATCCTGTCCACGGGGAATACGGCAAAACTCCTCAGCCAGCACGGACTGGCTGTCACGGAAGTGTCCGGCTTCACAGGTTTCCCGGAGATCATGGGCGGGCGTGTCAAAACACTGCATCCGAAAATACATGGCGGAATTCTTGCACGCCGTGGCCAGGATGATGCGGTCATGGGCCAGCATGACATCGCGCCCATCGACCTGGTGATCACCAATCTCTACCCGTTTGCCGAGACGATTGCCAAACCGGGCTGCCGGCTGGAGCAGGCCGTGGAGAATATCGATGTCGGGGGGCCGGCAATGATTCGTGCCGCGGCAAAAAACCATGCACATGTAACCGTGGTCGTGGACCCCGACGATTACGCAGCCATCATGGCCTGCCTGAAAGAGCCGGATGGTGTTCCGGATGCCGCATTGCGCTTTGACCTGGCGGTGAAGGCCTTCGAGCACACTGCACGCTATGATGCGATGATTGCCGAGTACCTGGGGAGTCATCTTGACGATGGGGATACCGGGTTTCCACGCACGTTGAACCTGCAGTTCCAGCGAGCGCAGGTATTGCGCTACGGGGAAAACCCGCATCAGCGCGGCGCCTTCTACACGGAACCGGTCATCGCTGAATCGTGCATTGCAAGCGCGGCAGTGATCCAGGGTAAAACGCTGTCATACAATAATATTGCGGACAGCAATGCCGCGCTGGAATGCGTGAAACAGTTCGAAAACCCGGCCTGTGTAATCGTCAAGCATGCCAATCCGTGCGGGGTGGCCACGGCTGAGGATATCCAGCAGGCCTATACGCGCGCTTTCCAGACCGACCCAACTTCCGCATTCGGCGGCGTGATCGCTTTCAACCGGGCACTGGATGCCGGCACGGCCGCGCATATCATCGACAAGCAGTTTGTCGAGGTACTGATTGCACCGGGGGTGCCCGAGGCTGCACGCAAGGTACTGGCGGCCAAGAAGAATATCCGGGTCCTGGAATGCGGGCCCTGGGAGCAGGCGGCACCGGCACCTGATTTCAAGCGTGTAGTCGGGGGCCTGCTGGTACAGGACCGTGACCTGGGCGCCGTGGCGGAGGATGCATTGCAAATTGTCACCAAGCGCCCCCCCTCGGCAGATGAAATGAAGGACCTGCAGTTTGCCTGGAAGATCGTCAAATTCGTGAAATCCAATGCCATCGTGTATGTGCGTGATCAGCAGACGATCGGTGTGGGAGCCGGGCAGATGAGCCGGATATACTCGGCCAGGATCGCTGCACTCAAGGCACACGACGGGGGTCATGCCACTGCAGGGTCGGTCATGGCATCCGATGCATTTTTCCCGTTCAGTGACGCCATCGAGGCAGCGCATGAGCATGGGATCACTGCCATCATCCAGCCCGGCGGTTCCGTCAATGACGAGGAAGTGATTGCTGCGGCAGATGAATACAATATTGCAATGGTATGTACGGGGATGCGCCATTTTAGTCACTAGCCCTTCAACAGGTCTGCCCCGGAGTACCGGCCACGACCGCTGTTGCGGAGTCCCCAGCCCGTGATTCAGGATAGAAACCAGGTGTCATGATGCGAGTTCTGGTCGTTGGCGCAGGCGGGCGCGAACATGCCCTGACCTGGAAATTATGCCAGTCGGCACGTGTCTCCCAGGTGTTCGTTGCTCCGGGGAATGCGGGTACGGCCGCTGAACCCAAAGCAAGTAATATCGAGATTGGTGCCGAAGATATCGCGAAGCTGCTCGAATTTGCGAAGCAGGAAAAGATCGACCTCACGCTGGTCGGGCCGGAGGCCCCGCTGGTCGCCGGCATTGTCGATCAGTTCGACGATCAACGGTTACCCATATTTGGCCCGGTTGCGGCGACCGCCCGGCTGGAAGGCTCCAAGGCCTTCGCCAAGCAGTTCATGCAAAAACACGGGATTCCTACGGCAGGTTACGGGGTGTTTTCCGATTTCGCCGAGGCCCGGGACTATATCGAATCCAGGCCGGCACCCATGGTGGTCAAGGCCGATGGACTGGCGGCGGGCAAAGGGGTCATCATTGCCCAGGACCACGCCCAGGCGATCGACACAGCGCAGCAAATGCTAAGCGGAGACCGCTTTGGAGATGCGGGCAGGAGCATTGTTGTGGAGGAGTTCATCGAGGGTGAGGAAGCCAGCTTCATTTGCATGGTGGACGGGCAAAATGTGCTGTCGATGGCCACCTCCCAGGATCACAAAAAACGCGATGTCGGGGACGTAGGGCCGAATACTGGCGGTATGGGCGCCTAC
Organism: Gammaproteobacteria bacterium; assembly: GCA_965214675.1. GTDB lineage: Bacteria > Pseudomonadota > Gammaproteobacteria > UBA4575 > UBA4575 > WTFY01. The sequence goes on along the minus strand of OZ243969.1, from coordinate 1,332,747 downwards.
TCGCCTGCACCCATCGTGGATGAGGCACTGCACCAGCGCATACTGGAAAAAATCATCTACCCCACGGTCAGCGGGTTTGCTGAACAGGGATCCCCCTATATCGGGTTTCTCTATGCCGGTGTAATGATCGATGCGCAGGCCAACCCGCATGTGCTGGAGTTCAACTGCCGCTTTGGAGACCCGGAGGCGCAGCCGATCCTGATGCGCATGCAGTCGGACTTGGCAGAGCTTTGCCTTGCAGCGCTGGATCGCCAGCTCGATCAGCACACCATACAATGGGACACGCGAACGGCGCTGGGGGTGGTATTGGCTGCAGGCGGCTATCCGCTGGATCCCTGTGAAAAAGGAGCGCCGATCCAGGGTTTGCGCGCCTCCCTTGAGACGCCCACCCGGAAAGTCTTTCACGCCGGAACCCGTGAATGCAATGGCGAGGTAGTGACCAACGGCGGGCGCGTGTTATGCGCCACTGCATTGGGCGATACGGTACGCGAGGCCCAGCAGCACGCCTATGACCAGGTAAAGCAGATCTCCTGGCCGCAGATGTTTTACCGTACGGACATCGGCTACCGTGCGATCGACGATCACCGCTAGCCGGGCGCTGCGTGTACCGTGCAGGAAGCTCGCGGTGGCGGCGGACTCTTATAAAGGCGATGCTGCCATCCGTCTCACAAAATCTCAGTTGATGCAATCCATTGCCGGTGCGAAGGCACACGCAGTACCCTGTAAGATGAGTACACTGGATGCATTGCGCACTGTGTAGGTGCATCAGTAAAAGCTACGGGTAGGTTTTTATGCGGACATTGACCGTTTGTGTGCTGGGCGGAACCGGTTTCGTGGGGCGCCATCTGTGTGCTGAGTTGGTGAAACGGGGTCATCAAATCAGGGTGCTGTCCCGACGACGCGAGCGGTCCCGGGAATTGCTGGTGTTGCCCGGTACACGGATCATTGAGTGCGATGTGCACGATGCGTCTCAGTTGAGCACCTGCTTTCAGGGTTGCGGTGCCGTGGTCAACCTGGTCGGTATCCTCAATGAGCGAGGCCATCGGGGCGATGGCTTTCACAAGGCGCATGTGGAGTTGGCGCACAAGGTCATCGCGGTGTGCCGCGACTGCAGGATTCCCAGGCTGCTTCATATGAGCGCGCTCAATGCGAGCCCCGGGGGCAACAGCTTTTACCTGCGCACCAAGGGGCAAGCCGAAAACGATGTGCATGCCATCGGTAACAGAATTGCGGTAACCAGCTTCAGGCCCTCCGTGATATTTGGTCCTCGTGACAATTTCCTGAACCGTTTTGCAACGCTGCTTCGCTGGACTCCTGGAATCTTCCCGCTTGCATGTGCACAGGCAAGGATGGCACCCGTGTATGCAGGTGATGTCGCCAGGGCAATGGCCGATGCGCTGGATGACCCTGCAACCTACGGGTCTCGCATCGACCTGTGTGGTCCGAAAGAGTATACCCTCAAGGAGCTGGTGGACTATACGGCGGTACTGCGTGGCTACAAGAGAACCGTACTGGGCTTGCCTGAAGGCCTGTCCTGGCTGCAGGCACATTTTTTCGAGTTTGTCCCCGGCAAGCCATTTTCCGTGGACAACTACCGCTCGCTGCAGACCGATAGCCTGTGCCCGGGCACAACGCACTGCCCTACGCCGCTGGAAACCATGGCCCCGGGCTACCTGTCAGAACCGTCCAGAGCGATGCGTGATCAACGGTTTCACACCAGGTACTGACCGGCACTCCAGTGGCATACCGGATACCGGTGCACGTTCATTCCCGGACACCTCGGGGTCCGTGTCTACAGATGTGCACAACTCCCCGGCCAGGATGAATGGTTCGATTAATGTTTTGTCGCGTGTAGAATCGCTTAGGATACCGGCGATGGGTGAGCGATTGTAATTCCATGCCTGAGGGCTGCCCATGGACCGAAGCTGATCATCGAGCGTACTGCAGCCTATGCAACAATTGACCCGCAAATCCAGTGTCAGCACCCGGGTGAACCCGTTCATCATGCATGCACGTGATTACAGGCAACGGATGTACTGATGGAGGTGTATCTGGTTGGCGGCGCCGTGCGTGACGAGTTGCTGGGACTGCCCGTCAAGGAGCGGGACTGGGTCGTGGTCGGCTCCAGTGCCGAGGAAATGCTGGCCCTGGGGTATCGCCGGGTCGGAAAGGACTTCCCGGTATTCCTGCATCCGCAAACCGGTGAGGAGTATGCCCTGGCCCGCACTGAACGGAAAAAAGGCCGGGGGTACTACGGGTTCGAGGTGCATGCCTCACCGGATGTCAGCCTGGAGGATGACCTGCTTCGCCGTGACCTGACAATCAATGCCATGGCCAAATGCCAGTCGGGTGAACTCATCGATCCCTACGACGGACAACAGGACCTGGCGGCACGCACCCTGCGCCATGTTTCAGCGGCATTTGTTGAAGATCCCCTTCGCATACTGCGCACGGCCCGTTTTGCTGCCCGGTTTGCAAGACAGGGATTTGGAATAACGGAAGAGACGATGCAACTGATGCACCGCATGATCAGGAGCAGGGAGCTGCAGGAAATCTCTGCCGAACGCATCTGGCAGGAAACCCTGGATGCGCTGGCGACCGATTCGCCGGCTGTGTTTTTTTCCATCCTGCAGCGCTTGCAGGCGATCGAACAGGTCTATGGAGAAATCGAGACCGTGTTTTCGGATGTCTCTGCACGCGAGCCGGCATTGTCGGCACTGGAACAGGTGGCATCACAGACGGACCAGCCATGTGTGCGGTTCTCGGTACTGGTCGGGAGTCTGTACTTCCATCGCCAGGAAGAGGACACACTGGAGGTTTCGCACCTGGCCCGCCAGCCCGGGTTGCCAAGTTCGTGCAGGGAACTGCTGGAACTCACCGTGGAACTGCAGCAGGCAAGCCACGAGGTCTTCAAGCTGGATGCGGCGGCCGTGCTTGCCCTGCTTCGCAGGCTGGACGCGCGAAGAAAGCCGGAGCGCTTTCTGGACCTGCTGCTCATTTTTTCAGTGATTTACAAAAGCCTGAAGAAGGCAAACGAGTATCCCCAGGCAGACTGGATACAGCTCGCATCCAGACGGATTGAAGAGGTCGATATTCGCCAGTGGATCGGCGATGGAGGCGCAAGCGAAGAGATCGCAGCCAGGCTGAAGCGCGCCCAGTTGCAATTGCTGGAAGAAATGATGGATGCGAGAGGTTCGCCGTGATGCAGGTGCGCGCTTACCAGTAAGCGAACAGCAGCACCCCGCCAAGCACCACCCGGTACAGCACGAATGGCAGCATGCCGATCCGCTCCACGAAAGTGATGAACCCGTGTATGCACAGATAGGTCACTGCACCCGAGCATACCAGGACACCCAATCCGAAATCCCATTGAATCGTTGCAGCCTCGAGTACCGCCTGATAGGCACTGAATGCTGAGGCCGCGAAAATTGTCGGAATGGCCAGCAGGAAAGAAAAGCGGGCAGCTTCTACCCGAGTCAGGCCCAGCCACATGGCCGCAGTCATGGTCACGCCTGCGCGGGAGGCACCCGGAACCAGGGCACAGGCCTGTGCAACGCCGATCAGCAGGGCATCCCGGGTCGTGAGTTGTCTTGTCACCCGGGAATGGCTGCCGCGCCGGTCAGCCAGCCACAGCAACAAGCCAAAAAATATCGAGGCCAGCGCAATTACGATCGCATTGCGGCTGTGCTGAACGACATGGGTATGGGCAAACAGTGCAACGATCAATATCGGAACGGTGGCCCACAGGAGCAGCCAGGCCAGGTTCTTACCCTCGCTGTTTTCGTCGGGCGAGCCACCGGGTGTCAGCACGTGAGCAAGCAATTTGCCCAGGTCGCTGCGAAAATAAAACAACACGGCCAGCAGGCTGCCGAGATGTGCCGCAACATCGATCAATAGCCCCTGGTCCTGCCAGTCCATGATGATGGGCAGCAAGACCAGATGGGCAGAACTCGAAATGGGAAGGAATTCGGTGATGCCCTGTACAACGGCAAGTAAAAAAGCGTGCAGTGCGTTCATTGATCTTCTACCTGCTACTCAGAGTCGTGCACGCATGTCGCGCAAGGTAAACCGGTCGGGCCCATACTCGATTCCCTTGCCCAGCACCATGACCTGAAAACGCTCGCCGACTGCCGAGCCCAGGGTGAGCTGTTTCAGTTGTGCGACCTGTGCCGCCTGCTCGGCCTCGGTATTTCCTGTTGGCCGCCAGTCAAGCAGGTGGTTGGCCAACATGAAATTGCGTTGTGAGCCAAAGGAAAGGACCCCCATGTTCAAACGCGTTGCCGCCTGGGCCAACGCAGAAAAATTAACATCCGCGGTGATGTCCTGGAGCCCGGGATAGACAAATGGATTCTCGGACACCTGGTGCCTGAAATAACTGCGCAGGGTGCCCATGTTACGTTGCGGGTGGTAATACTCACTTTGCGGATAACCGTAATCGATCAAAAACATGATGCATTGCTCGCAGCAGTTCGACCAGGTATCCAGTGTGGTTTCCAGCTCAAGGTTGATTTCACTGCAATAGATGTCGGTGATGGGTGGACTGTCGAGCATGACCGTGAGGTAATCAAGTGCCGCATCCAGTGCATAAGACGGATCCTGCACCTGCCAGCCCAGCCCTCCATGCTCGCTCGATACGACACACCTTTCCTTGATTTGCTGTGAGTCGGCCACGAAGCATTTGACGGGCAGCGCATCCAGCACTTCATTGGCGATCACGAGGACACTGCCCAGTGCCGCTTGTAAATCCGGCAACCATTCAACCACGCACAGGGCCTCCGGCATTTGTTTCTCAAGCAGCTCCCGCTGAGTGGCTCTCAACACCTTGCTGGGCTCGAAAATATAGTACTTTCTTGGAGTGACCCCCCAGGTGTGCAGACAGCGGATCACGTCCAGGGCAAGCTGCCCACGGCCTGCGCCAATTTCCAGGATACAGCGCTGTGCATCATCCCGGATCAGTCCGGCGCATGCATGGGCGATGCAATAGGCAAGGTGCACCGATGTTTCCGGTACGGTTACAAAGTCTCCTTGCTCGCCAAAAACAGGCTGCTGCGTGTGGTAGTAGCCGACGGAATGATCATGCAGGATCAACTGCATATATTCGTCGAAGCCGATGCTTCCCCCGCGTTCCCGGATTTCCCGGGCGATGCACTTCGTGCAGTGCTCGGCGTGCTGTTGTTGTTCAAAAGTCAGTTCAAGAAAGGTCGAACGTGTCATTCAGTCTGTCCCGGTGAGGTGTGCTAGAGTCTGCCGATCAAACACGTGCAAGTAGGATGGCGATGGATAGTTCCAGGGTGGTCATGATAACAGGAGGTGCACGACGCATTGGTGCGGAAATCGTGCGGCATTTGCACCAGTCCGGTATGCGCGTCATTCTACATTATTGCCATTCAGAAGGAGATGCACAGTCGTTGGCCGAAGAGCTCAATGCCAAGCGCGCCGGGTCCGTGAAAATCCTGCAGGGCGACCTGACGGAATACACAAATATACCGGGCCTGGTGACCCGGGCAAAGGCATTCTTCGACCGTCTGGATGTTCTGATCAACAACGCTTCGTGTTTTTTCCCGACCCATCTCGATGAGGTGGATGAGGATATCTGGGAACAACTGGTTGGAATTAATCTCAAGGCACCGCTGTACTTGACCCAGGCGGCTGCCCCCCACCTGAAAGCGGTACGCGGCTGCATCATCAACATTGTTGATATTCATGCGGATCGCCCGCTCAAGGGATATCCCGTGTATTCGGTCTCCAAGGCGGGCCTGGCAATGCTTACGAAGGCCATGGCGCGGGAACTCGCGCCGCACGTCCGTGTAAACGGCATCGCACCGGGGGCCATCCTGTGGCCGGAGCAGGAGCATTACGCATCGCTGCACCAGGAAATCATTTCACGCACGGCGCTGAAGCGTGAAGGCGAGCCGAAAGATATCGCACAAACCGCACTGTATCTGATCGAGCATGCAGACTATGTTACCGGGCAAATCATCCCGGTGGATGGCGGGCGTACACTGAGCAACTAGGGCACCGGGTACAAGCACGGGTTACCAGTAACTCTCAGTCGTGATATGGCCAGGGCTGCGACGTAGATTTTTCTCCAGTCCCTTCTTTTTCAATGCATTGCGCGTGTCCACAAGCATGTCAGGATTCCCGCAAAGCATGGTCTGTGAATACATCGGGTCAAGCTCGAATCCCACCTTCTCCTCAAGCATGCAGCTTTCAATGGCTGCAGGGATGCGCCCGGGCAATGCGAAATCAGTTTCCTCACGACTTACAAAGGGGATCATCTGAAAGCAACCATCATGATTTTCGCTGAATTCCTGGATGGTTTCCTGGTAGGTCAGTTCCCTGGCATAGCGAACCGCATGCACCAGCACAATCCTCTCAAACCGCTGCCAGACCTCATCGGATTTCAATATGGACAGGAACGGTCCAAGCCCGGTGCCGGTGGCAAACATCCAGATGTCCCTGCCGTTTGGAACTTCGTTCAGGGTGAAGAAGCCGTTTGCACGCCTGTCTATCCAGACGGAATCGGATTCCTGCAAGGTGGAGAGCTTGGATGATAAAGGGCCGTGCTGGACCGTGATGGAGTAGAACTCGTGGATATTTTCGTGTGGTGCATTCACGAAGGAGTAGGGCCGCCCCACGATCTGCTCGTCGATGTTCAGGCCAAGGCGGCCATACTGGCCGGCAATGAAGGGATCAATATCAGCTTCTATTTGCAGCGAATAAAGTACATCCGTCCAATGCTTGGTTTTGACAACCTTGCCTTCAATCCAGTTGCTCATGTAATCCGGGGGGTCAAGTTGATTGTGGGCGTAACATAGGGGCTGGATACAAAAAAATCAACTTATGCATCGCGGCTGCTTTCCAGGCAAATTTCAATACGGTCGCAGTTGATTCGCACGGGGTAACATTGCAGTGCTTCCGTGGCCGGTTCCTCGGTGGGCTCGCCCGTGCGGACATTAAAGCGGCTGCCGTGCAAAGTACAACTGACCAGTTCGCCCTTCAGGCAACCCAGGGCAAGCGAGGAGTCTTCGTGCGTGCACATATCATCAACGGCATATATTTTGCCCTCGACATTGGCAAGTAAAATGTCACCATTGCCGGTCGTCACTTTGAGGGTTTGACCAGGCAAGACCTGGGCAAGTGATGCGACATCGGTGTACTTGGCCTGTGAATCCATGAACTTGAGAGTTGAAACGAACTGTTACACTTGATATACGAATCATGCCGTACTTTGTTTACAAAATCACATCGGGTTCAACCGGAGCACTCAAGGATCTCGAGCTCATTGACAGGTTTGAGGAATACAGGTCGGCAAGGAATTTCGCACGGGAACAAAGGGCCGTAGTTGGCCAGGACAGCAGAACCGCAATCAAGATGATTTTCGCCAAAGACGAGCTTGAGGCGGAACAAAGGCTGCGTGAGCCGCGCAGTGCGCCCATACTGAGGGAATGGGAAAAATAGCCGTTGCATGATCACGATCCTGCAACGACGACCTGACAGGAGGCAAGAGTGTCTGCGCGATGGATGAACACCAGTACAAATCCACGTATCAATCCATTAACCCTCACCAGTGCGTTTTCGAAAAGGCCATCAACTCTCGTATATGCAGTTGCAGCAGGTCTCACCGCTTTAACCTGGCTGATCGTGAAGGGGTTGCCTGCAATTCACCACCTCGGCTGGAGCGCTGCAACCGCCTGCTTGCTGAACTGCGTACCAAGGCAAGGTTTGCATTAAGACGCATGCAGGTAAGCCAGACCCTGGCCCATACCGAAGAAATCAAGATCCAGAATGGGGGCATGCTGGGACTGCAGCAGCAGGTCGACCAGGAGGATGCGCAAACGGTGAAAGACATTGATTCAGTGGTTCACCGGGCGGAGAAACAGTTCGACGGGATGAGCGGTTTTCCGTACTCACAACTCATGCAGGCGATCATCGCGTACCAAGTCCGCCCACGCCGCCAAAAATCCCGCACACGCAAAGACAGGTAGGCTTGATTTTTCGCGGATGACACGGATCACGAGACTCGACCAGCTGTTGACAGAGATCAGGGCATGCCGTGTTTGCGCACAGGAGTTACCCCTGGGCCCGAATCCGGTGTTGCGGGCCAGACGCAGTGCCCGGATACTGGTGGTTGGCCAGGCACCCGGAATCAGGGTGCACAAGACAGGAATTCCCTGGAATGATGCAAGTGGTAAACGTTTGCGCGAGTGGATGGGTCTGGATGAGAGCGTGTTCTACGATGAGAAAAGAATCGCAATCATCCCGATGGGCTTTTGTTATCCTGGAACCGGTCGCTCGGGTGATTTGCCGCCGCGTAAGGAATGTGCACCATTATGGCATCCGCGGCTCCTGTCCCTGTTGCCGAAGTTGCAACTCGTACTGCTTATCGGTCAGTATGCACAAAAGCACTACCTGACGGACCCTCGCCCCACGCTTGCAGAAACTGTCCGGCAGAGAGAGAAATATAATCCACGGTATTTCCCACTCCCCCATCCTTCACCGCGAAACATCGGGTGGCTGAAAAAGAACAGCTGGTTCGAGCAAGAAACGGTTCCACAATTACGCCGCAGGATCCGGGCAGTCTTGCACGGGCAGTGAGCCGTGGCGTATCACGAGGTCCGGGGATGATCGGCTATTCAGAATACAGAAGAGCTTAATTCGTTTACTGCAAGCAGCATTTCTGTGTCGTCAGTAAGTGCCTGGGATATGGAACTGGCACAGGCCGTGACTGGAGCGACTCCCGCTGCCATGAGCTTTGCAGCATGGACAAGCAAGCGCGTGCTGGCACCTTCGTCCAGACCTGCCCCCTTGAGATTGCGTGTCATTTGGGCAAATTTAATCAGTTGCTTGGCCGTCGCACTGTCCACGCCGGTTTCCTTCTCGACGATTTTCTGTTCAACGGCCGCTTCCGGGTAGTCAAACTCAAGCGCTACAAACCGCTGACGCGTGCTTTGCTTCAGGTCTTTGAGCACGCTCTGGTAGCCCGGATTGTATGAAATGGCAATACAGAACTCGGGAGGCGCTTCCAGAAGTTCTCCCAGTTTCTCCATGGGCAGGACGCGACGGTCATCGCACAAGGGGTGGATTACCACAGTCGTGTCCTTGCGTGCCTCCACGATCTCATCGAGGTAACAGATGCTGCCTGCACGCACTGCACGCGCGAGCGGGCCGTCCACCCAGACTGTTTCTCCGCCAGTGACAAGGTAGCGGCCCACGAGGTCGGATGCGGTCAGGTCATCATGGCATGAGACGGTAATCAGCGGGACCTTGATTTTCCAGCTCATATACTCCATGAAACGGGTTTTCCCGCACCCCGTGGGGCCCTTGAGCAGGACAGGGAGCTGGTTGTTGTAAGCCGCTTCAAACACTTCAATTTCTTTCCCTATCGGTTCGTAATAGGGTTCTTTCTCGACGAAATATTCTTCTGGTTTGAAGGACTTTGCTTTCATTGGTGTTCGCAGGACTGATCAAGCGGCAGGCACTGACCCTACCGGTTCTCGAACCAGTTCGCAAGCACTTGCATGCCCGGAGAAAGTGCCTGGTTGCGCAAGGATAGAGCGCAGCACCGCCGCAGGTATCCCCGGCTTTTCTTGGCAGTTTTAGAAGTACACCGATAGTGGGCTGCACTGCCGGTGTACACTGGAGTGACGTATCTGCAGGCCCAGGAAACCATCCCGTGGATGGTGGACCGCAGGCCTAGTCTATGATGTGGTGAACCGGGGCCTTTTCCACTTCCCAGCTATCGGATTCCTGATCATAGCGGGACACGGTAAAGCAGTGCCAGTCCTCGTCATCGAGTTTCGGATGATCACCACGGTAGTAGTACCCGGGCCAGCGTGTCTCCTTGCGGAACATTGTATGGTGCACTACCGACTGGGAAGCCAGGAACCGGTGGTGAAGCTCCCATGCCCTTTGCAGCTGATGCAGATCTTCGGCGCCGATATGGTTGAGGTCCTCCTTCAGCATATCCAGCAACTCCAGACCGCGGGTGAGCAAGGGCTCATTGGTCATGTAGTTGGTGCTGATCCCACCGGCATATTCATCCATGATTTTTTCGAGTCGCTGCAGACCATGGATCGGCAATAGATAGCTCGGCGAGACGGTTCCCGCGACGATCTCGTTACGACCCACCTCGTAGTTCTCAAGCGGCTTGTAGATCACTTCCTTGAGACTCTCGTACTGTTTCTCGCTGACTCGAAGCTTTTCATTTTTCAGGTCGTTTACGTAGTTCACCGCAGCTTTGGCTGCAATACGGCCCTCCGTATAGGATCCCGATGAGAATTTGTGAGCACTGCCGCCAATCGTGTCGCCTGCACCAAACAGACCATCAACGGTCATCATGCGGTTGTACCCCCACTGATAATCAGAGGGTGCACAATCGGCAGGTCCACTTGCCCAGGCACCCGAGCAGGTGGCATGAGATCCCATGACGTAGGGCTCTGAAGTCGTCAGTTCCGGGTTGATATATTTGGGATCAATATTTTGTGATGCCCAAACAACGGCCTGTCCGATAGTCATGCCGAGAAAGTTTTCCCATCCCACGGTTTCTTTATGAGGATCCTGGAAGGCCTCTTTCGTTACCATGCGGATCGGTCCTCTACCGGCTTTCAATTCCTCAAGAAAGGCGTGGTTTCGCAGGCAGGTCGGAGTGGGGTGCTGGTCGATGTAATCGCCTACCATCCCCTTGATCTGGTCATACCATTTGGACTCGTACTCTTCGCCATAGGCATTCTCGGTGTACGTCTTGAGGTGCAGGAAGTAGGCGCCGACAGGGCCGTAGCCATCCTTGAATCTGGCAAGAACGATCCGGTTCTCCATTTGCGTCATCTTGGCTCCGGCAAGAATCGGCAGCGCATAGGCCGAAGCACTACTCCACGGGGCATACCAGGTACGTCCCATGCCTTCCCCCACAGAGCGTGGCTTGTAAATGTGCGATGCACCACCGGCACAAACGATTACCGCCGTGGCACGAAACACATAGAAGTCTCCGGTACGAACATTGAAGCCAACAGCACCGGCGACGCGATTGGGTTTCGTCTCATCCATCAGCAGGTGAGTCACCATAATCCGGTTGTAGACTTCGTTGGCGGCCTTGCGAGCAGCTTCGGCTACAATCGGCTTGTAGCTTTCGCCGTGAATCATGATCTGCCATTTGCCTTCACGCTGGTAGCGGCCCGTTTCCGGGTCCCGCATCATGGGGAGACCCCATTCCTCAAACTTGTGCACTGTGGCATCCACATGCCGGGCAATGTCATAGCCCAAATCCTCTCGAACCAGCCCCATGAGGTCACTGCGCGCATAGCGGACATGATCCTCCGGTTGATTCTCGCCCCACTGCATGCCCATGTAACAGTTGATCGCGTACAGCCCCTGTGCAACCGCACCACTGCGTTCGATATTTGCTTTTTCGACACAGACTACCTTGAGATCCCGGCCCCAGTACTTGGCTTCATACGTGGCACCACAGCCGGCCATGCCTCCGCCGACAACGAGCACATCGGAATCCACGAAAATCGTTTTTCTTCGATTAAACAATCCCACTAGACTGCTCCCTGTTTGGCTGCTGCGGTATTCAACGTGGGGAGTCCGCCCTCAACGTTGAGCGCATCGGGTTCATGTGCAAGCTCTTCAGAACGAAAGGCATCCGCGCTGGGTGCCGGCAACTCTGTGGGGCCCGGAATGGTTCCCCATTTCGTCGTTCGAATCGGCGAGACAAAGTTCTTTTCACGGCCGTCGCGGAACAGGATCTTCCAGGAAATCGTACCTTTTTCTTCCTCACGAAGTGCACGTACGCTGTGACCAAGGGGTGCGAAGTCAGCATAACCCCGGCAATCGATCGCGTTTTGCGGACAAGCCTTCACGCAGGAGTAGCACTCCCAGCACATATTGGGCTCGATGTTGTAGGCACGACGATAGGTCTTGTCAATGTGCATGATGTCCGAGGGACAGACATCCACGCAGTGACCACAACCATCGCAGCGCGTCATGTAAACGAAAGTGGGCATGCTATTCTGTCGTCTCCTGTTGCTGGATAATCAAATTTCTTACTTGGGTATTTAATGATTGCCTGGCCAAAACCCGGCCGGGCTCGCTAATAATTCGTCGGCAGTCCGCGTGCCGAACCGAATGTTTCAGCCTTGTTGGCGGGTGGCGGCAGATTGCTTCGCGTACCGTAGGCTTCATCCACCCTTTTTTGCAAGGCAGCCGAGGGCTTGAAAAACATATGTGCGAACTTGGACCAGGGGATTGCACCGAATAACAGGGTGGTCGCCAGTACGTACAAGGCAAAAAAGATCCATCCGATCATCCACGTCTGCGTCCACGACCACAGCAGGGCCAGTGTCGTACTGGCAACCAGTGAAAGTATGAAAAGGTCGGCTTGCACGACGCGAAACGGTGAATGGCCTTCCGCCTGAACATCCACCCGGATAAAGAACCAGAACCAGTAGCCACCGATACAAACCATCAGGGCTCCGATGTGCCACAGCAACTGCCAGATCACAGGGGTTGCCGTTGCGGAAGTCGGGTAAGCAAATACCATGATGGCCGTTGCAACCACGTAGGCAACAAAGCCATACATGGTCAGCAGGTGGGCAATTCTGCGCCGGGCCGAGCAAAATTCTGATGACGTCAACACCTCGCTTGCCAGGGTTTGTACGGCCATGGCCGCGATTTCCCCGTTGCCGACTTGCCTGGATGCCTTGTTCTTGGACTTTTGCCAATCTTCAAAAAAATATTTGGCACTTTTCTTGTGCATCACGTCAAACAGCGTGCCTGCCACGACCAGGAGAAACATGAGCACAACATAGGTCTGTGCCACGCCGCTGGCAATGTGGGTAGAAAGTTCAGCAAAGGGATTGCCGGTGAGCATATTTGGGGTCCAGGTTAGTATTGCGAAGCGCCAAGTGTGATTGCGATACTGCAACGATTCAACAAAAATATAATTATGGCAGTTTAAAGTAGCCTTATAGCGGGTCCGAACCCACAAATATGAAGTCTTTTTCAGGAAATTTTAACGGTCTGCGGGTGGTGTGCCTGTGCCTTGCGCCACCTTGATCAACGGGCGGCCCACACGGCCCGAATGCGCGATCGGATCATGTGCCGGGGCTGCCTGGTCGGCAGGCTTCTGATCCCGATCCCAGTCGAACCCCCACATAGTCCCAGGGCAGCCCCTGCAGGCCAACGTTTCCCGTGCCCGGAAATACTGGCTCGGCATGGATGATCGGGTCCGGGGACGGACGGTTTTGTTGAGTGAAAACGAATTGGCAGCGTTGTTGGTTTAACGATATAGTCAGTCGTTTAACGACTTCCATCCAGAACTTCTAAAGTGTCATGCAACCCCCCGGGCTAATTGAAGAGGATGCAGTGCCTCATCCCCTGGCCGGTACAACCATGCTGGGATCAGACATCATCATGCATGTACTGGCCCAGGAAGGTACCGAGGTCATCTTCGGCTATAGTGGAGGCGCAATCCTGCCGACCTATGATGCAGTGTTTCGATACAACGCCGAAACCAACGAATCCATGCCCCTGATCGTTCCTGCCAATGAACAGGGCGCCGGTTTCATGGCTTCAGGATACGCGCGCGCCAGCGGCAAGGTCGGCGTCATGATGGTGACGTCGGGACCGGGGGCTACCAATACGGTAACGCCCGTGCGCGATTGCATGGCCGATTCGATTCCCATCATCGTGATCAGTGGCCAGGTCCCGACACCTGCCATTGGCAGTGATGGTTTTCAGGAAGCTCCGATTTCCAACATCATGGGTGCAGTCGCGAAACATGTCTTTCTGGTTACGGATCCTGAAAAACTCGAAGTAACCATCCGCACAGCCTTTGAAATCGCCCGCACCGGCCGCCCGGGTCCCGTAGTGATCGATATCCCCAAGGACGTGCAGAACTGGGAAGGTGTATTTCAGGGCAAGGGACGTTTGCTGGTTCGAGGCTACCGGGAACGCATCGCAGAAGTTGCGGAAAACCTGCTGACCGATGAGAAGTGTGATTTATTTTATGATGCGCTGGCAAAGGCCGAGCGCCCCCTGATCTACGCAGGTGGTGGGGTGATCAACGGCAATGCGGCAGCTGAAGTCAGGGCATTTGCCGACCGGCTCAAGATTCCGGTCGTTACCACGCTGATGGGCATTGGCACGTACGACACCACGCGAGAGCGGTCATTGCACATGCTCGGCATGCATGGCACGGCTTTTGCCAACTATGCAGTGGAGGATTGCGATTGCCTGATTGCCATCGGTGCGCGCTTCGATGACCGTGTGGCAGCGGTGCCGGACAAGTTTGCACCCAAAGCAAAATTTATTGCGCACCTGGATGTTGATCCTTCGGAAATACACAAGGTCAAGGCCGTGGACTGGTACCACGTCGGACTGCTGCCGCAAGCCCTGAAAAAGTTGCTTGACTATGAAGCCGGTACACATGCCTTGGAAAAAGAGTTCACAGCATGGGAGGTACATATTGCAAGGCTGAAAACAAAATATGCCATGAACTACGACAAGAAAAGCCCGTTGATACAGCCTTATGCGGTGATCGAGGAAATCAACAGGTACTCAAAGGGTCAAGCCATCATCAGTACGGGTGTCGGTCAACACCAGATGTGGGCCGCACAGTATTTTGATTTCAGGTCACCGCGACTCTGGCTGACTTCAGGAAGCATGGGGACCATGGGATTTGGCTTGCCTGCGGCGATCGGCGCCCAGCTGGCCCAACCTGATCGAGTCGTGATTGATATAGATGGCGATGCCAGCATACGCATGAATCTGGGAGAACTTGAGACGGTGACCACCTATGAACTGCCCATAAAGATTGTGATACTGAACAATCTGGGCGATGGCATGGTCAAGCAGTGGCAAAAGCTTTTCTTCAAGGGAAGACTGTCTGCCAGTGACAAGTCGTTGCACAAAAAAGATTTTGTCAAGGCTGCCCAGGCGGATGGCTATGAATATGCGGTGCGGCTGGAAAAATGCGCGGACATTCCGCTGGTCATCAAGGAATTTATGGAATTTGACGGGCCGGCGTTCCTGGAGGTCATGATTGATCCGGACGCCGGGGTGTACCCGATGGTAGGGCCCGGAATGAGCTACGATCAGATGATCACAGGGGATTATATTCCTGCCCGTAACCTCGTGGAGGATGCTTCACAGGCGGAAGTCGATTCCTCGGAAATGTTCTAGCTCCGTACCCTTGAGCGTCAGTGATGTACCGAACACCAGCAACTGTTTTTCTGGCAGTTCTGGATTGAGTGTGGCATGCAAGGTATTTCAGCACTCAGCCGTTTTGCCCGTATACAGTTGATGCTGCCTGTGTCGTTCGAACAGTTTCGAACCGGGGAGCGATTACGATACTTTTGGGCCAAGAGGCAAGGATGCCGCCTGATTTTTCCGGGTTCGAGACCTTCTGGGTTCTGCCCCGTTGGGTGGCCGTGAACAAATCTGCCGTGGTGATCCGTTTTCTGCTGTTCCTGACATGCATCGTGTCGCTTTCCTCCTGCATGCTGCTGTTGACTAACGGACGTCTGAGCCACGGATATTATATTTCTCCAAGCGAAACATTCAGGTGCACGCTGCCTGGGGGTGCATTGAGCAGGCAGTTGCATATCCGGGATCAGAGAAGTGCGGTCGGGGAGACGGTCACGTTCAAGCTGGGTTCCCGCCTGCTGTGGCGCGTGGACCATCTGTATTTGGATCAACTGGAGCTGGGAGGTCTGGATAAGGTCAAGCAAAGACGGGCACAACTGGAGAAGGGGAAGGAGAACTACTTCAGGTATTACCTGTTGCCGAGCCTGGGTTTTGCGCAAATCAAGTGGGAACGTTATGAGCGCACCGACGAGGCGGAAGTGCTGATAGTTCATACCTACCTGAAATCGGACGGCGTGGAGGGTGTCCGCGAATTGCTGTTTTCAGTGGATGGTGAGTACCTGAACGTGTTGCATCATGCCCAGAACGTTTCCGACAATCTGGAGAATATCATTCTCGGCTCTTTCGGGCTGTACAAAAGCTGTGAGTTCAAATAATCACCGTCGGGCCTTTGGATGGCATGCGTGATCAAGTCAAGCCAGTGGCGGTCCTCATACATTTGCGGTGTTTAAGAGGCGCATTGTGCGTTGACACTGCATGGTCACGACCCGTTCTATCCGTTGCAGGGCGGCATAGCTCCCGTACAGTTTTTCAAATGTTTCCCGCGTAGGCAGCACCTGCTGCAGCAAACTGTCAGCAACATCTCGAACCAGGTCCTGAAGAAATCGGGGGCGTAAATCGCATTGCTGTGCCAGAGTGCGCCAGTGTTTCAGGGAGATAATGCCGGGGTCTCTTTCGTCGCCAACGGAAAACGCCAGACGACGGTCAATGCGGTCAATCGCACGTGTGCAAACGAGGTCATAGAAGGGTGCCAACCGGATTTCACCGTTGGGCTGGTAGGCCAGGGAAAGATTTTTAGCATGCCCGTCTGAGTTACCTGCCAGTACATTGAAGGCCTGCCAGCGCAACAAATACTGCAGATCATTGGCGGGGTCACTGGATACGTCCTGGACCAGACGATAACAGTCTGCGAAAGTGGGCCCACCATCCTCCTGGTATTTTCGTTCGTGCCCAAAACCCAGCGCCTGGCAGAAATCTTCCTGGTGCAACCTTGCAATCCGGCCGTCTTCGGTTCTGTGCCGGTCATAGCGCTCAATCAACGTGTAGTGTGTATCTGCAGCCGATCGCAGCTGGATATTGACCACGGGCAAACCAATCGCCCCAGCAAGCAGCGTGGTAAAGGTTTCATAGGCGGGCACGTTGCGGTAATCGAACAATTCGAACTTGAGAATATGGCTGGAGAGTGAGGCTCCCTCGGGTAGCCAGTAGGTGTCGTTCTCGACCAGTATGGGGCACTTGTCCTGGGCGCCGGCCAGTGAAAGCCGGGGCCGTTTGCTTGCAGTCCACGTGTACACCTGGCCGTGGCGTGCAACCAGATTCGCGAGTTCGTCATCTGAGATTTCGTGGTATGCACATTCAGTGGAAGGTTGGTGTTCTGCCTGCAGTATCGAAAGTGCTCCCGCACATTCACCGCCGATGGCCCAGAGCAGACCGAAGTCGGTATCGGCGATCTTCAGGTCCCGAGCAATCCGGGTACGAACGCTGCCTTCCGGCAGCAGGTTGGAAAAGAAGCGGTGGGCCAGGCCTACTTCAGGTAAAAAGTCCTCGTGTTTCAGGGGCAGTGTGCAGGAGATGGGGAATCCGCCTTGTGCCAGCCATTCCTCCTCGTAACGAAAGCCGATCAGGCCCTGGGCATTTCGCCACAGATGGCCGACGAGTCGCTGGTCATTCCAGACGCCCAGGCCATCCGGGTCAGGCATGGATTCTCCCACCATGCGCTGATGGTGGGTTGGGTGTGGCGGTCCTGCGGGGCTGGATGACAACCTCCAGTCCCAAGGTGCGCAACGCCTTTAACACCTTGCCCAGTTCGGCAGTCTCCTTGCCACGCTCGAATTCGGATAAAAAACGGGTACTCAGGTTACCCAGGCCCGAGATGGTCTCCAGTGTCAGCTTGTGCTGTTTGCGATGTGCACGTACCAGTTTTCCAATCTCCCCGGCAGACCGGACTGCACCATATTGCACTTGGTAATTGGCCATGATTGCTCTGTGAAAAATGATCGTACGGTAAAAATAGCATGCCAAGATCTCAAAAACAATGAATTTTTACCGTACGTGATAATATCATTTATCTCACATACGGTAAAACAGGATACACACATCCAACAGTTTCACTATCCTTGAAGCGAAACATCATGCGCCAGTTGCCGGAGATGCACATGTTCCACTTCTATTTCAAACAGTGTATGTGGTCCCCAGTCTTTTCGGTATCGGGACATTCCTGAGCCGGACATAGTCGGGCAGGCCACCCTTGTAAGGCGGGTAGGCTTCACCCCGGATTAGGGGAGCCAGATAGCTGCGGCATCGCCGGGTGATACCGAACCCGTCTTGGGTGATGTAGCTTCGCGGCATCATCTTTTCCCGGTTGGCCACTCTCGCCAGTGAGGTGCTGCCGATTTTCCATCGATACGGCTTGCTGGAGGTTCGCACGATGATCGGCAAAATCGCGGTCTTGCCCTGCAATGCAAATTGCACCGCTGCCTTGCCCATGGCATAGGCCTGCTCGACATCCGTTTTCGAGGCGATGTGCCGGGCTGCGCGCTGCAGGTAATCTGCCACGGCCCAGTGGTACTTGTAGCCGTGTGCCTGCTTGATCATGTCCGCTACCACTGGTGCCACTCCGCCCAGCTGCTTGTGGCCGAATGCATCCGTGCTGCCGGCATCCGCCAGGAACTTGCCGTTCGCAAACCGTGCACCTTCCGAAACACAGATCACGCAATACCCGTACCGCTTCACACATCGTTTCACCCGGGCAAGGAACCGTTTCCGGTCAAAGGCAATTTCCGGGAACAGTATGATGTGGGGTGCATCCCCTTCGTTCTCGCCAGCGAGTCCGCTTGACGCCGCGATCCATCCGGCGTGGCGCCCCATCACCTCCATGACGAACACCTTGGTGGAGGTCTCGGCCATGGACCTTACGTCAAAAGCCGCTTCCCGGATCGATACGGCCACGTATTTTGCCACCGAACCGAAGCCTGGGCAGTTGTCGGTAACGGGCAGGTCGTTGTCCACGGTCTTGGGGATGCCGATGCACTGGATCGGGTAGCCCATTTTCCTGCTGAGCTGCGAGACCTTGTTCGAGGTGTCCTGCGAGTCGCCGCCGCCGTTGTAGAAAAAGTATCCGATGTCGTGGGCCTGGAAGACCTCCATCAGACGCTCATACTGAGCCCGGTTTTCCTCGATGCTCCTCAGCTTGTACCGACAGGAACCAAAAGCCCCCGAGGGCGTGTGTTTCAATGCGGCAATCGCGCGTGCAGATTCCCTGGAGGTATCGATCAGGTCTTCCGTCAGCGCCCCGAGGATTCCGTTGCGCCCGGCATACACCTTGCCGATTTTGTCCTTGTGCTTGCGCGCGGTCTCGATCACTCCACATGCGGTGGCATTGATCACCGCAGTCACACCGCCCGATTGCGCGTAAAATGCATTGCGTTTTTCCATGTTGTTTTTCCCCTGTATAATCCGGGCCGGGGCTCTTGGCTTGCCTGGATATATCGGTCTGTTTTTTCCAGCGTGTCGGTATCTGTGTGCAGCCGTTACGCCCGTTCCTGATTTTACGTCCCCGAATCAAAGGAGAAAACAATGCGCATCATCTTGTTGGGCGGTCCGGGTGCGGGCAAAGGCACCCAAGCGAACTACATTACGGAAAAATACGGGATTCCACAAATATCCACGGGAGACATGCTGCGGGCGGCAGTCAAGGCGGGCACGCCCTTGGGGCTTGAGGCGCGCGGGATCATGGAGGCGGGCGGGCTGGTCTCCGATGAGACCATTCTTGCGCTCGTCGGCGAGCGCATTGCGCAGGCGGATTGCGCGAATGGATTTCTGTTTGACGGGTTCCCGCGCACGATTGTCCAGGCCGAGCACTTACAGGCGCAGGGTGTCGGGATTGACTGCGTGTTGGAGATTGCCGTCGATGATGAGGAAATTGTCCGGCGCATGAGCGGGCGGCGCGTGCACCTTGCATCGGGGCGCACCTACCACGTGGTTTTCAATCCGCCCCGGGTCGAAGGCAGGGATGATGTGACGGGCGAGGCGCTGGTGCAGCGAAAGGATGATGAGGAGCAGACCGTGCGCGAGCGTCTGAATGTATACCACCGGCAGACCGAGCCACTGATCGGGTACTACTCCGGCCAGGCTGCACAAGGGGGCACGGGTGCGCCAGCCTACTTCAGGATCGAGGGTGTGGGTACGGTTGAAGAAATCCGTGACCGGATATTTGCTGCCCTGGCCTCGTGACGGGTACGCATCCGGAAGCTGTATGCAAGATCGGATTGCAAGGTTTATCGGCCGTCTGCGCGGCGCGGGCACCTTTACAGGGATTTCAGGAGGCCTGTACGGCAGGGTCGCAGGATTTCTGCTGTGGGGCACGAAATTCGACAACCTTCCACTGCCCGGCGCTGACTGACATGCGCAGGCAGGAAGCACCGCCCCGGGTGCGGGCCTTTCCGGCAGCTCCCGGGTTCAGAACCCAGGGTTTTTTCTCCTGGTCACAGACCAGCATGTGGCTGTGCCCGTAGACGATGGCGGCGGAATCCGCAAAGTGTTGTCGCATCTCTGCATGCCGCCGACCAGGCATACCGTACGTATCCCCGTGCATCAGTACGACGCTGCCGCCGGGCAGCTTGATCTCGGCCAGCTTGCCGATACGCATGAGTTCCTGGTGCTCCCGTGCGGCCCATTTCTCGGTGCAGTCGTTGTTGCCCTGCACTGCAATGACATTTTCACAGATTTGCCTTAGCTGGTGCAGTACACGGCTGGAGCCAATGTCCCCGGCATGCAGGATCAGGTCACATCCTGCAAGACGGTCATGGATGTCCGGGTCTATGTACCCGTGCGTGTCGGAAACAACACCAACTTGCAGGCATTCGCAGTGGGCGAAGTCGTGGCAGCTGTCTGGAACTGCAGGGTGGTTCCGGACGGCAGTTGCGGGCATGGGAGTGTCGGGCGAGTGTCGCATGGTGTACGGGCTGACAAAATACTGGAACTGGACCTGCGGTGCAAGCCGGCTTTCCCGATGATGTATTGTCTGGAAAAGCCTTTTACGTTATGTATTCACGCCATGAACGAAGCACATAGGTATTCACGCGATGTCGTTTGAAGTACGGCTGGCAACCTCCGGGAAACGGTTTCATGCAGAAGTGCATGAGTCGATTCTGGATGCCGCCATCCGTGCCGGGGTAACCCTGAATTATGGCTGCAGCAATGGCAACTGCGGGTTGTGCAAGGCCAGGATCGTGAGCGGCAGCACAAGGCAGTTGCGCACACACGATTTTGTTATTCGCGAGGCGGAAAAACTCCAGGGCCATGCCCTGATGTGCTCCAATACCTGTCAAAGCGATGTCGTCATTGATGCGGACGTTGCAGAGGGCCCCACTGATATCCCGGTACAGGAACTGCGTGTCAAGGTGCGCAAGATCGACCGTATCAGTGATGATCTGGTCATTATCACTACGCAGGTTCCACGTACCGTTCGCCTCAGGTTTCTGGCAGGCCAGTACATGCTGGTGACGGATGAGCAGCAGGAGTCTCATCAATATGCAATCGCAAGCTGTCCATGTGATGCCAAAAGGCTGGAATTTCACGTGCGCAAACTGGAGGGTGATCCATTTTCCGATACGGTGTTCAACCGCATGAGTGTGGGTGCATGGCTGGATATCCACGGGCCTTACGGGAATTTCGTGATTGATGAGTCCAAGGACAACCCGCTGGTCATGATTGCTTTTGATACCGGTTTTGCCGCGGTCAAAAGTTTGATGGAGCATGTCACGGACCAGGACAGCGAACGACCGATCTACCTGTACTGGCTGGGATGCGGAGAGGAAGGGCTGTACATGAACAACCTGTGTCGTTCATGGGCGGATGCCCTGGATCAGCTGGAATACATTCCCATCCCGTTGCAGGGTGTGGGCGCCGGCCTCCGGGATGAAGATCTCTTGGACGTGGAGGAGAAGCTGTCTTCGGCGCTGGGGCAAATCGGGCATCTCGAGGATGCCGATGTGTTTACGGCCTTGCCGGAGCAGCTGAACGAACTCGTGCGCCGGCTGCTGATGCAAAAGGGATATCAGTCCCACCAGTTTCACCATGAGTTGCTGCGGGAAAATCCAGCTCAGGCAAGTACCCAAGGTGAGGCGCCGGCATGACGGACTGCAAATGCAGCTTTGCAGCTACGATGATCCGGGAGGACTATGCATGCGAGAAAGCGCACATGGTGACCCGGCGCTCAGGACCGGACATCTCATGTGACTCAGAAGATGCCAGCCGCCGCTGCGAGGATGTACTGAACCAGTTCAAGGAAGTGGGTTTGCCCGCATTCAATGCAGAGGACGACCTGCTGAAAACACCGCATAGCGTGTATGTCAAAATCCAGTACGGCGGGTTGCTTGGGCTCACCCGGGATGTGATGCATACCTCCGCGGATCGTGTCGAAAATATTTTCGAGTCCATCGGCCAGGCAGTGAAACACTATCATGTGCTGGAGGCGATCCCTTGTCAGGACTACGTGCAGACCATGAAGAAATTTAAAGTCGGACGCAAAAGACGATAACATAGGCGGCCGGAGTCGGCAGAGGAGGCCTTGATGAATTTTCACACCATTATCTCAACGCAAGACCTGCAGGAAAATCTTGGCAATGAGAACTGGTTCATCTTCGATTGCAGGTACCAGCTCAAGGATCCCGGCGCAGGCCTGGGCAAGTTCCGCCAGGGTCACGTGCCGGGTGCCCAGCATGTCGATATGGACCGTGACCTGTCTTCGCCGATGACGGAGGCTTCAGGCCGCCATCCGTTGCCGGAGGCCGAGCGCTTCATAGAGCACCTGCGCGCATGGGGGCTTGGAAACGATTCCCAGGTCGTTTGTTACGATGACCTGTCCGGGGCCTTTGCCGCACGCATGTGGTGGATGCTCAACTGGGTAGGCCATGAGAATGTTGCAGTGCTCGACGGCGGCATCAAGAAGTGGGTTGCCGAGGAGCGGCCACTTGAGACGGAAACAAGGGACAAGCCCCGGGGGTCTTTCACCGGTGAGGCGGATCCCGGGATGTGCGTGGATATCGGTTTTGTCCAGCACGGCCTTGAACAGGGTGCCATCAGCCTTCTGGATGCCCGCTCCAGTGAACGATTCACTGCCAGGGACCAGAAATCGGACCCGGTGCCCGGACATGTGCCGGGCGCCACCAGTTATCCATTTGCGGGCAACCTCGGCCAGGACAAGGTGTTTTTACCCGCCAGCGAACTGATGCAGCGTTACGAGTCCATGTTTTCCGAGCGTCCACCCGAGCAGATCATCAACATGTGTGGTTCGGGGGTTACCGCCTGTCACAACATCCTTGCCACCCGGATCGCAGGGCTTCCCTGGACACGACTGTATGTGGGCTCATGGAGCGAGTGGCTGA
Source organism: Gammaproteobacteria bacterium (assembly GCA_965214675.1). GTDB lineage: Bacteria > Pseudomonadota > Gammaproteobacteria > UBA4575 > UBA4575 > WTFY01. The sequence goes on along the minus strand of OZ243969.1, from coordinate 1,309,714 downwards.
AAGATCCTGCACGGCCTGTGGCAACGGGAGACTAGCGGCCTATTCGGGTGAGGTGATGTTTGAAATTTTGTAGTAAATGTGGTTCTGCGGAGATCTCGTTAACCATACCCGACGGTGACAACCGGCAGCGTTTCGTCTGCACATCCTGCCGGGAAATTTTTTACCACAACCCAAAGATTGTTGCCGGGTGCATCGCCGAGTGGCAGGGTCGTATCCTCATGTGCAAACGGGCGATAGAACCGCGCTATGGAAAGTGGACGTTGCCTGCCGGTTTTATGGAAAATCAGGAAACCACCCTGGAAGCTGCGGCCCGCGAAACGCACGAAGAGGCCAAGGCAGAAGTGGCGAACCTGAGCCTGTACAGCCTCTACAACCTTCCTCATATCAATCAGGTGTACATGATTTTCCGCGGTGTCCTGGTAGAGGGGCGTGCAAGTCCGGGCGCGGAGAGCCTGGAAGTTGCGCTAATGGACGAAGCCGAAATCCCATGGCAGGAAATTGCATTTCCTATCATCCGCGAAAGTCTGGAGCTGTATTTCGATGACAAGCAGAATAACAATTTCCCCCTGCACTTTGGCGATATGCGAAGGCAAGGCCACAATTATGAAATTACACGGTACTAAGCACACAGGAAGAACAAGAAACAAGAACCATGGGAGCTGAAAAATCACTGCTCTCGATTATCGAACTGGGCGGGTATCCTGATTTTGCTCCTCTCTACAAACGTTTCGGCTATACCACCCGTGTAGCCTTCAGCATGCGCAAGGCCCTCGCGCTGCTGAAAAAACAGATCCCGGACGTGGTGGTCGCCGAGTTCAACTACCAGTCCGATTTTAGGGATCGCACCAGCAGCCTGGAATCATTGATCGCGGTGGCCCAGCAAAATCCGCGGATGGACCTGATCATCTTCTACGAGCATGAATATGCCCACCAGTTTGACAGGCTTTGTGAACGATACCGGTTTTTCGAAACGTTCCGGTATCCCGTCGAGGAAGAGCGCCTGGGGGCGGCTCTGCAGCGCCTGATCTGAGAAGAACCCGGAGGTTACCCGGTTTTTGATCCGCCCATGCAGGGTGGGGACTTTCTGATGCTGCTGTTTTTTTCCTGCCACTCATCAGGAGTAAACGTGTGCAGGGACAAGGCGTGTACGGAACCTGCCAACTCATCGGCCAGCAGTTTGTTCAACAGGCGGTGTCTTGCGACCGGCAGCTTGCCGTCAAACTCCTGGCTCACGACCGTCACCTTGAAATGCGACTCCGACCCGGAGGGTACGTTGTGCATGTGACTTTCGTTTGCCACTTCCAAGAATACGGGCTGCAATGCGCCCTGAATCTTGTCTTCAATACTTGCCTGTATAACCATGTCCTACCTATAGCAGCCCGAACCCGTACAGGCCATATCCAGTTTGAGAGGATTTATCCGATGGCAAAAAAATCCTTGGCTGTGCGGGTCGTCTCGCGGGCGGTCTGCTCTTGTGAAACGAGCCGGCAGTCCGCCACCGTGCGCAGGATGTGGGGCAGGTAGGCTGGCTCATTACGCCTGCCCCTGGGCTTTGGGAAGTTCGTATCCGCAGGCAGGTTCCTGGGCAGCAGGTAGGGTGCATCGGTTTCGATCATCAGGCGCTGTGCAGGAACGCGCTGGACAAGTTCATGCAGATGTCGACCCCGTCGTTCATCACAAATCCAGCCAGTGATCCCGATATGGCAGTCGAGGTCAATGTAGCACTCAAGCTCGTCGGCGGTTCCGGTGAAACAATGGGTGACTGCCTTTCCCAGCCGGTCGCGAAATCGGGTCAGGATCCGGGTGAAGTCCGCATGCGCGTCGCGCTGGTGCAAGAACACGGGCAGGGCGAGGTCGGCGGCAAGTTCGAGTTGAGCCTCAAATGCAATCCGTTGCTCGGCAGGGCTGGAGTAATTCCGGTTGTAGTCCAGTCCAGTCTCGCCAATGGCGACAACCTTCTCGTGCGCGGCAAGGTCGTGCAGCGCGGCAAGCGATGGTTCCGAGTACTCACTGGCCTTGTGGGGGTGAATGCCTGCTGTCGCGTAGGCATCTTTGTACTGCGCACAAAGGCGCAGGGCATGGTCGCTGTCCTGTACACCCGACCCGGTGATAATAAAATACCGCACCCCTGCCTGGCGGGCGCGCTCGACCACCTGCGCCTCGTCCTCACGGAATGCGTCGCTGGTGAGGTTAAAACAGATGTCGACCAGTTCCATACTACGCCGGGTTGAGGGCGGCAGACGGACTGCATGAGCTGCATACCTGTTCCTCATCCTCGTTCAGCACCACCTGGCAGACGCGGCACAGTCGGGTGTACGTGGGTTCGAGCCTGTGATCCAGGCTGATCCTTTCATCGAACACGAAGCAATCGCCCTGCCAGTCTTCTCCCCGGAATTTTTTCAGGTAGTCCAGGATCCCCCCCTTGAGTTTGTATACGTGCTTAAAGCCCAGGCTTGCGATGTACGATGCACCTTTCTCGCAACGGATTCCGCCTGTACAGAAGGTGACGACAGGCGCAGTCCTTGGCAGCTTCGCAAGCTTTGGGGCTGCACTTCCCAGTTCCCGGAAATGCCTCAGCCCGAGATGCTGTGCATGCGTGAAGGTTCCGAGTTCATATTCGAAGCGGTTGCGCATATCCAGCAGGGTCATCTCGCGCCCGGTGCGTATCCATTGCCTGAGTTCATCGCTGGTGATGTAGCGGGCTTCGGCTTGTGCATGCCGTATCGTGTCCGTGTCCGGCAAGGTCATGGGCACCAGTTCCTTGCGAATTTTCACAAGGAGGCGCCGGAAGGGAATGCTGTCCGAGCAGGTGGTGTTCACCTGCAGCCGATCGAAGCCACAGACCTCATCCAGCTGGCCCAGCACGTATTCAATATCTGCCGGTGATCCTGCCAGGCTCAGGTTGATTCCTTCAGGGCTGATGAACACCGTGCCCTTCAGGTGGGTGCGTGCACACAGCGCCTGGACCTGTGCATACATGGTTTCGACATCCGCTACCGTCCTGAACTGATAGCCTGCCACGTTGGTGATCGGGTTCGTCATGTGCCGTGTGGGTGAATGAAATTCATCCGGGTTTTGCTTATGCTGTGCGCTTCGCTAACGCTCGCGCAGGCATTATGAAAGAAGGTCGACCTCTGCAGGTATATCTGAAGGATTATACACCTCCTCCTTACCTGATTACGCATGTCCACCTGGATTTCAGGTTTGACGAGGCGTCCACCGTGGTGGTCTCCGGTTTGCAGGTGGTCCGCAACCCGCAGGCGACCGATGCGGGCAATACACTGGTGCTGGATGGTGAAAACCTGGAGCTGAATTACGTCGAGCTTGATGGGCGACGACTGACTTCCGGGCAGTTCACGCAGACCGAACGCGCCCTGCATATCCCCGATGTGCCGACAAAGTTTGAATTGAATATCCAGACGACGATCACGCCGCAAACCAATACCACGCTGGAGGGCCTGTACAAGTCCAGCGGCAATTACTGCACCCAATGCGAAGCCCAGGGGTTTCGGAAAATTACCTATTTCCTGGATCGCCCCGATGTGATGTCGACCTACACGGTACGCCTGCAGGCCGACAAGGCCCGTTACCCGGTGTTGTTATCCAACGGCAATCCCATGCAGCAGGGTGACTGCGATGATGATCAGCATTATGCCGTGTGGAAGGATCCTTTTCCCAAGCCCTGCTACCTGTTTGCCCTGGTGGCGGCTGACCTGGTGTACCTGCAAGGCAGTCATCGCACGGCTTCCGGCAAGGAAATCATCCTGCGCATCTACACGGAAAAACACAATGCAGACAAATGCTCACATGCACTGCGCTCCTTGAAAAAAGCGATGCGCTGGGATGAGCAGCGTTTCGGGCTCGAATGTGATCTGGACATCTACATGGTCGTGGCGGTGGATGATTTCAACATGGGGGCGATGGAGAACAAGGGACTCAACATTTTTAATTCGAGTTGTGTTCTGGCCCGACCGGATACGGCAACCGATGCCGATTACATGATGATCGAGGCCGTGGTTGCCCATGAATATTTCCACAACTGGACGGGAAACCGCGTAACCTGCCGGGACTGGTTCCAGTTGAGCCTCAAGGAAGGACTTACGGTGTTCAGGGACCAGGAGTTCACTTCGGATGTCACTTCACGGGCCGTGAAGCGCATCAGCGATGTGCGTTACTTACGCACCTACCAGTTTGCAGAGGATGCAAGTCCGATGGCGCACCCGGTGCGACCGCCCGCTTATCTGGAGATCAACAATTTCTACACGTTGACCGTTTATGAGAAAGGCGCCGAGATTGTGCGCATGTACCAGAGCATGTTTGGCATCGACGGCTTTCGCAAGGGCATGGACCTGTATTTCAAGCGCCACGATGGCCAGGCCGTCACCACGGATGATTTTGCAGCAGCCATGGCGGATGCCAATGACTCGGACCTGGTGCAGTTCAAGCGCTGGTACGAGCAGGCGGGCACACCGGTTCTGGAGGTTGAAGCATGGTGGGATCGTGCAACCCGTACATACGAACTCTCGTTTCGGCAATCCTGCCCGTCTATCCCGGATAGCGAGCCACAGCGCCCCTTGGTGATTCCTGTAAAAACTTCATTGCTGGACTCCTCGACCGGTGAGGCCTTGACGCTGGAACGGGAGGATTCAGGTCGAAGCACTGGGCCAAGCACCGTATTGCTTGTCCATGACTCGCAGCAGTCCTTTACATTCAAAAACATAAAAGAGCAACCGGTGCCCGATTTGTTGCAGGATTTTTCCGCACCGGTTCGCGTGAACTTTGATTACAGCGACGCGCATCTAGCCTTGTTGCTGAAATATTCGCCGGACGCCTTCAACCGCTGGAATGCGGGCAACCGCCTGGCGCTGAATGTTTTGCTGGAGTGGATCACAGGCCCGGATCATGCTGGAGGCGCAGGTTCGGTATCGGTATTGCACCAGGCACTGGAGTACGCGATACGGGATGATTCGGCAGACCAGAGCTTGTTGGCCGAGTTACTCATCCTGCCAGACGAGAGAGATGTGGAAGAGCATCTTGATGAGATCGACATGCAAAACGTCGTATCGGCATGCGAGCAGTTGTCACGGTCGGTGGCACAGCATCTTGAAGAAGATCTGTGCAGGGTCTATAGCACGTGTTACAGGGAGGTTGAGTATCGCTACAGCACGGATGAGATGGCTCGCAGAAGACTGCAGAATGTCTGTCTGCAACTGCTGACTGCCCTGGACAAGGACGACTACAGGAAGCTGGCGCTGAAACAGTTTACCCGGGCGGGGAACATGACCGAGCAGGCAGGCGCTGTCAGAGCCCTGCTGCATCGCGAATCTGAAGAACGCGAGCAGGTGCTTGCTTCATTTGAGCAGCAATGGGCGCACGATCCACTGGTCATGGAGAAATGGTTTGCATTCCAGGCGCTCTCAAGAGTCCCGAGTGTACTGGAGAACGTAAAAAACCTGATGTCGCATTCCCTGTTCAACCTGCAAAATCCCAACAAGGTGCGCGCTCTGATCGGTGTGTTTGCAGGGCAGAATCCCTGCGCATTTCATCAACCGGATGGCAGTGGCTATGCATTTGTTTCAGAACACGTGCTTATTTTGGACAAGCTCAACCCCCAGGCCGCAGCGCGTCTGGCTCGATCCCTGATGCGCTGGCGAAAGTTTTCCATGCCGTGCAGGCAAAAGATGCGCGAACAGCTGGAGCATATTGCATCCCAACGGGGCCTTTCAGGGGATGTGTATGAGATCGTTTCAAAAAGCCTGGGTACCGCGAAATGAGGGTATGAAATCGATTGAGAACAAGAATCCGGGAGATAGAAAGCAGATCATGAGCCAAGAAAACAAGATTACCTCCATCGTCGATGGTCCATTGCGTGTCACCGGTCAAATCGAGTTGCTCGACAGTGATGGCGAATTGCTGCAAAAGACCGAAGAACTGTACCTGTGCCGTTGTGGAAACTCCAGGAACAAGCCGTATTGTGACGGGCAGCACGAAGCCACAGGTTTCAGGGATGATGGCAAATTTGTGAATCCACCTGCCTCGCAGGATGACCTGGACAACACCGGGGTCCTGGAAATCAAGGTGCAGGCCAATGGACCGTTGATCTTCAGGGGCGTAGCCTGCATCGAGGATACGCAAGGAAAAAAGATTGTGCGCAAGGTGGCGGGCCTGTGCCGTTGCCAGCACAGCCATAACCTTCCTTTTTGCGACGGCACACATGCAAAAATTGGTTTCGCGGCAAAATAGCCCAACCGCAGACGTGCAAGGATTTCTTGCAGATGAAACCTCGCTGCCCGGCCCTGCTGCAAGCCGGAACCTGGCAAACGGTCTCCCGGATTGTCAGAAGTGCATGCGCGCAGTCACGCCAAAGGTGCGTGGCTGGCCGACGCGGTAGCCAAGACGGGCCCGGCCTCCTCTTTCACGGTCGAAGGACAGCTTCGGGTTCTCATCGGTGATGTTTTTTGCAAAAACCGTGAGCTCCAGTGCGTCATACACAAGGCCTGCAGACAGGTTGAACAAATGGTATGAGTCAAGCGTCAGGTCCACTTCCGTGGTCTGGCCGGCAGGGGTTCCCGCATAGGGAAAGTTGGTATCGAAGATATTTTCACCATCGACCTGGTCACCGGGTTGAGTGATGCTGGTGTCCACATACTGCCAGGACGCCGTGATATAGCTTTCCTCTGCACTCAAAATGCCAGGCAGCATGTAGGTCGCCGATCCTGAAAGTTGCCACTCGGGCACCGAAGGGATGCGGTTGCCATCCTCGATACCGTGAAGCACGCTGCCATCGACCGCGGCAACGGTGGAATCAAATTCCGCCTCGACATAGCTACCGGCAAAGGTGATGTGCAGGGCCGTGGTCGGGCGAACGGAAACTTCGAGCTCCGCTCCAGCGGTGTGGGCCTCGGGCACGCTGATGGTGACGCGTGATGAACACATGCCGGCATCGATATTTACACCCAGGTCCTCAATGTCGGAATAAAATACCGAGCCGTTGACGATGACCTTTTCATACGATGACTTGAAACCGAGCTCGTAGTTCCAGAGGGTTTCATCGTCGAATTCCTGATAGCCCCTGTAGTTGTCGTAGTCGGATTTGCAAAGGGGTTCGTTCAACGGGTCGTTTACCCCTCCCAGGCGAAAGCCCTTGGAAATTTGTGCGTTCACCCTGACGTTGTCAGTGGCCTCGTAGCTGACCATGTAGCGGGGGTTGTATCCATCGGAGGATACCCGGATGTCCTGATGCTGCGCTGCTGAATTCGAGAAAGGGCCGCCAGACAGGAAGGTCTTGTCTTCTTCCCAGTCATACCAGCGCAAGCCGGCGGTGAGGGCCAGTCTGTCAAGCAGCCTGTAGGTGACTTCGCCGAACAGCGCGGTTTGTTGCAGGTCGTAGGTCAGGTCGGAATTATAGGGAGAGTCGACGGCATCGGGAAAATTGGAATCGGCTGAAGGGAGAAACATGTCATATCCCGGTGTGGGCAGGCGCTGGGAATAGTCACGCTCTACATCCGAGTAAAATACGCCTGCCAGCCACTGCAGTGCACTGTCATCGTCCGAGCTTACACGCAGTTCATGCGTGACCTGTTCAAGGTCGGTGGTGTCGCGCAGGTTGGATGGGCGCAATGCATCGTCATCCGAAAAATTGAGACCAATATCAGGGTCGATACCTACACTTCCTGTCAGCGCGCTGGCATCGCGGCTGACAAGAATGTCACGACTGACATAGCTTGTGGTATACGTAACGCCAAGAGCATTGCCTGGTTCCCAATTGACGACCGCATCAAGGATCAGGGTTTCATCTTCAAAGGCTTCATCCAGCAGCAGGAACTGTTCCCGTCTGTCAAGCTCGACAGGCGTGCTCAGTTGGGGCTCGGTATAGGGACTTTTAAACAGGTTGTACGCTTCTTCCCTGTTGAAACCACCCAGGTCGATGTTCTGGTACACGATACGTGGTGCGATGGATAGATTTTCGGAGGGTTCCCACAGCAGCGCAAATCGTCCACCGAACCGGTTACCGTCATCGACATCCTCATCCACTGCATCACCTACGCGCAGTGCATCAATGAACCCGCCGTAGCCGGTGTAGTAGGCCACCGCACGAGCTGCCATTGCATCTCCAAGGGAAATATTGCTGGCAACCTTGACGTGCTCACCATGCGAACCGTCGTCAATCTGGTTCGCATTCATTTCGAGTTTGGTTTCGTTCACACCCAGAACCGGCTGGTTGGTGATATAACGCACGGTACCGCCGATGGAACCGGAACCGAACAGTGTGCCCTGCGGGCCCCGAAGCGTCTCCACCCGGTTAAGGTCAAACAGATCAATATCCGGAGTGAACAGTGACAAGGAGAGCGGGGTTTCATCGAGATAAACGCCGACCTGTTCCTTGACTCCCGGCTGGTCGCGAACAATCTGTCCTGAGGAAATGCCGCGTATGTGGACTACGCTTTGTCCGGGCCCCAGATTTTGTATGGAAAGCCCGGCAACATTACGGGAAAGATCTTCCAGATTAGTGGTACCCAGGCGCTCAATCTCATCTTCTGACTGAACATTCAGGGAAAATGGCACCTCCTGTTCCGGGAGGTAGCGTTTCGTAGCCGTGACATACAGTCCCGGGAGCATGTGGCCGCTGTCCCTTGCCTGGTCCCGGGATTCGCCTGCTTCCTCTTGCTGTGCAAGCAGGTTTTGGGTCAGCCCAGTAAAAGCCATGGACATCAGTACAAGTGTCCATACTGATCGATGAATACGGCTTGGGTGCTGCATGCCAACCCCCTTTTCTGGCTCTTTCTGGCAGGCGATTCAACCTGGAACTTAAGTATACAGTATACCTTTCACCCCGGATTGGGGGAACCCGGTGCTGCCAAGGGGCTTCCACATAGACGGTTCCACCAGAGTTTTTTTGTCATTTCCTCACCTGCAGGCCGGACAGCGTACAGGTCCTTATGGTGGCCGTGTCGTATTTTGGGTGCCGGCTTTCAGAAGCCGCTGGTGGAAAGAAACAGACCCACACGCAGGTCTTTGGCAACGTAGATCGTTCGCCCGTCCACGGACATCGTGCCATCAGCTATGCCCATGGTGGCTCCTCGCTTGACGATCCTCTTGATGTCGAGCCGGTACCGCACTTGACTGGAATCAGGCAACACCTGGCCCGTGAAGCGGACCTCGTTGACGCCGAGCGCCCGACCCCTGCCAGGCATGCCTTTCCAGGCAATGAAAAAGCCCAGCAATTGCCACATGGCATCCAGGCCAAGGCATCCGGGCATGACCGGGTCTCCAGGAAAATGGCAATCGAAAAACCACAGGTCAGATTTGATATCAAGCTCGGCTTCGACCTCACCACGTCCGTACTCACCGGTGTCGTCTGTGATCTTGGTTATTCGATCGATCATCAGCATGTTCGGCAGGGGAAGCTGCGCATTTCCCTCCCCGAACATCTCGCCATGGCTGCATGCCAGCAATTCCTCATAGGAATATGAATTCTGTCTAGACACGTATCATGCCCTCAAGGTTTTAATCCTACTGATTAAATGCATGCGGATAGGCACTGGATTGGTGGAGGTAGTGGTGTATTCCAAGTGTAGCAAAAAACTGTCTTGCATGGAGTTTGGCCCGAACTTCTGCGATACGTCGTGGGTCAAAACCGTTGTGTCTGTTATGCGTGATGTTTACCCGGGTGCGGGCACCAGGGAGCGAAAGCCCTGTTTTGCCACCCCGCTGTGAAAGTTGTATAAAGAGGATGCATTCAGAGTGAGCCAGGCTATACCCGTACTGTGACTGGTTGAGCTTTGCAGCGCAAAAAGGACATTGGCAATGTTTGCAGCTGCATCGACTACCATGCCTTGTTCATTGCTGATTCAGGAGTCTCTTTGGCGCACATTACCTTGGCCCGTCGTTCGTTGCCAATCACGGGTGTACTGCAGACAGGAAACACAAATGGTTGAAAAATTTGACCCTACGAGTCAGCCGCTTCACGATGCCTTGAGCGCCTTCCAGTCGGAGGATGAACGCGTCTGGTTTGAAGACAAGCTGCTTACGTGCCGCGAACGGCTAAGAGGCCTGCCTCAAGGTGCGAGCAATGTGCAGCGTGCGCAGCTGGAACTCGATATTGGTGAAGCGCTGATAGGACTTAACCGTCTGGAAGAGGCGTGGTCCTGTGCGCGCCCTCTGGTTGAGTTGTTTATTGCGGAACGGGACTTCGAGTGTGCCGTTAAAGCCTACCGGGTGCTGTATCAGTCCGACCAGGCGGACTCGATTGTTGCCCTCGGCCAGGGCTGCTGGCTTGCAGTGACGTACCCGGTCGAGCCGGGCCTGTCCATTGAAATGCTGCACAACATCGTGGATGAAACACCCACCCAGTCGGATGGTGCAGCGGTCGCAGCCATGGCCGCACATTATATTGCGGATATGCGTGCAAAAGGGGAGCATGAAAATTTAACGTTCCTGACGATGCAGATACTCGCAAAAGTGGCCAAACGTCATCGCGGTATCGAAGACGAAGAGTCCATAAGAATGTGGATTGAAATTCTTGAACTGAACGACACGGACAAGCTCTTCAAGCGATTGTCGACGATCATTGATGTAATGGCAGGTGACCAGTGGTGGTTCGATCGAGACCATCTGCGCGCGCAACTGCCTGTTAACTAGAGGAATTTCAAGACCCAAATCGCCTGGTGAGTTCTCAGGATACCTTTCGGGGATTGTGGGCTTTTAGATATTTCCCGCCTATATCGGTTTGCAAATGCCTTATAATTCGCAGTACAGACTGCTGTCGGGTGAAGACCCGGCACGGTTGCAGGCATAAAATAAAAATGACCGGTCAGCGGCAATATGCCATAGAAGAAGCTTGCACAAGGGGAGGAGTGTGTCATGCAAACGGATAAGATCAAAGCACCCAAAGGCCATTCCGTTCATCATGTGACCTGCCCCCATGATTGCCCGGATTCATGCTCGATGCTGGTGACCCGTGATGATCGCAGCGGCAAGGCCGTGCGCATCGAGGGCGACCCGACCCACCCGATTACACGCGGTTACCTGTGTAACAAGGTCAACCACTATCTCGATTTTGTGTACAACGACAACCGTGTTCTGTATCCACACAAGCGGGTAGGGCCAAAGGGGCCGGGCGCCCGGTTTGAGCGCATCTCCTGGGATGAGGCACTCGATACGATTACCGACAACTTCAAGCACGTGATCGAGACCTATGGCAGTGAAGCCGTACAGCCGTATTCGTACTCGGGCACCATGGGCATGGTGGGTTACTGGACCATGGATTCCCGCTTCTGGAACAAGATGGAAGCGGCCGGACTCATCCAGTCAATCTGTATCTTCGCGGCCATGTGGGCGGGGTTGCATACCTACGGCATGGCGCATCCGAACATGTCGGTGCATGAGGCGGCGGAAGAAGCCGACCTGATGATTCTATGGGGTGCCAACCTGGTCAGTACAGGCGTTCATGCCATTCCATTCATACGCGAAGCCAAGGAGCGCGGCATGAAACTCGTGGTGATCGATCCCCGGGTCACACGCACCACTATGATGGCGGACTGGCATATCCAGCCTAGGCCTGGAACCGATGCGGCGTTGGCGCTCGGCATGATGAAGGTGATCGTCGATCATGGACTGCATGATCTGGATTTCCTGAAAGAGCAAACCAACGGCTGGGAAGCCTTGTTGGAAACCGAGTTGCCGAAATACCCGCTTGACAGGGTAGCCACGATCACCGGGCTTTCCGCCGATGAAATCGAAAAATTCGCCCTCGAGTACGCAGCCACGAAAAAATCGTATATCCGTGCGAACTATGGCTTGAACCGCCACCAGAATGCGGGCCAGATGTGCCGTTCCATCCTTGTGCTTCCGTGCATCACCGGGGCCTGGCGCGAGCCCTGCGGCGGGGCCTGTTTCGGAAATCTGGAGGAAATGTGGCTGCGCTGGGACATGGACAAACTTCACAGGACGGACCTGGGTACGCGAAAGCGCTCGATCAACATGGTGCAGCTGGGACGTGCACTCGTGGATCATATCGATGCCGATGGCAATACGATGGACCCGCCGATCAAAAGCCTGTTTGTCTATAATTCGGACCCTGCAAACTGTGCTCCGAATACCAACCATGTGCGCAACGGCATGATGCGCGATGACCTGTTTGTCGCGGTGCACGAAACCTTCTGGACGGATACCTGCCAGTACGCGGATATCGTCATCCCCGCAGATACACAACTGGAGAGGATGGACCTGGTAGCCACCTATGGAAACTGGTACTACACCATGAACCGGCCGGTGATCGAACCGCTGGGTGAAAGTGTGCGCAATTCCGAACTGTTTCGCATGCTGGCCCGGCGCATGGACTACGTCGAGGAGGGGGACAACGCCTTCACCCAGACGGACGAGGAAATCATTCGCGACGTCATGTTCGACGAGGGCAAGCACAACCCCCTGATGGAAGGCATCACCTACGAGGACATCCAGAAAGATGGTTTCGTGCGGGCCAATACCGGTTCCGAGCGAAGAAACTTCCTGAAAAACGGGTGGCCAACGGATTCCGGGAAAATCGATATCTGGTGTGAGAAGCTAAAGGAAGAGGGCATCAACCCCCTGCCTTCCTACGTACCGGAAATCGAAGGCCAGGAAGACCCTAAACGCAAGGACTACCCGTTGCAGGTGCTGAGCAGCGCAACCCACTACTTTATCGGCAATTCATTCCAGACGGTGCCGCGGCTGCAGGCCATGATGTCGAGACCTACCGTCGAACTGAATCCTGAAGATGCCAAGGCACGCGGCATCGAGGATGGCGATCTTTGCTGTATGTACAATGATCGGGGGGAATCCTACGCCTATGCGGTCATCATCGAAGGCCTCTTGTCCGGTGTGTGTTCCACACAAAAGCAGCTCAAGGGAAGCAATACACCGAATGGCGTGAATATCAATGCACTGAACTCGGAAATGCTGACGGACTTCGGCACCAGTCCGACGTTCTATTCCTGTCTTGTCGAGATCAGGAAAGCCAGCAAGGAGATGCGCAAACAGGCCTTGCTGAAGGAGTGGGGAGGCCAGGAAGGCTATATCAGGAAGTGGCGTGAGGATCCGCGCAACGACGGTGTGGAAGCGAGCGATGATGAAATCATTGCCTTCGCAAAAGAACAGCATCCGGAAGTCTTCAGCTAGACCCTTGCAGTGTTTCTTCAGGATTGTGGAGAGTGAACCAATCGATGGCCGCCAGAAATAACTTTCACGATCCGTTTGACCATTACATCCGGGAATTGCCGGTCCCGGATGCTGAAATCCGTGGCCGAAGGGTGCGGATCAACCAGGGTAGCATCGTGCGCATTACCCATCGCACGCATGACACGCTTGAACTTGTGATCCGGTGTGACCCGGACAGCCAATTCCTTGATGCGCTCGCCGGGCAGTACGCCACTCTCAAGGTTCCCGGGGTCAGAAAATCACGTTCCTATTCGTTTGCCAAAGCCCCGGAGGATGAAAATCCGGGGGAACACACTTTTTTCATACGCCTGGTGCCAGGCGGGGAATTGTCAGACTGGCTGGCCAATGGGGATCGCATCGGCGAGCGCGTGGAAATGGCCGGGCCACTGGGAAAATTTCAGCTGGACACCTCGGATGATGCGATGGTCTGCATTGCCGGGGGCAGCGGCATGAGTGCCGTGGCCGCAATTGTCGAACATGCCGCCAATCTCGGTGTTGCCCGGGACTGTTATTTTTTCTATGGCGCACGTACACAAAAGGACTTGTACTGCCAGGATGAGATGCGCGCCGTTCGCGACCGATGGCACAGTACCAATACGTTTGAATTTATCCCTGTCCTGTCTGAAGAGCCTGAAGGCAGCGACTGGGACGGGGCGCGTGGATTGGTGACGGCCCATGTCAAAAGCGAATACCTGGACCAGGGCAAGCTGCACACCCATGGCATAAAAGCCTATTTTTGTGGTCCTCCTCCAATGATAGACCACGGGGTCCAGATGCTGAGGCAGGCCGGACTCGGGGATGCGGACATCTATTTCGACAAGTTCGAGGATGCAAGCTCACCCGCCCCGGTGGTCGACAATACCAAGTGTGTTCTGTGCGATGAATGCTTGCTGGTGAAGCCGGTACCGAACTGCCTGGTGGAAGCCACCAATTTCAAGGCGAGCGGTGATGGTCTCGCATTTTCCTTTGAGCACGTACAGCCTGCACGGACTTCCGGCCTGTATTACAACTCGCTGTATATCGATGAGGAGGAGTGTGTCCGTTGCTTTGCATGTGTAGACGCCTGTCCGCACGATGCGATTTCCGTGGACTACGACAAAACACCCAAGACCTTGAGAATGTATCGATAGGCGGTTTGCAGACCCGCCGAGTCTCAACGGCAGGGGCTCTTCCCGTACCTGACAGCTGAACGGGCCTATTGCTGCCTGTAGAGTCCGTCGATGTTGTACACTTCCCGTTTTTGGCCAATGCCTCAACAGTAATTCAAGAATCATTATGAAAAAGATTGTTATTGCACCGGATTCATTTAAAGGCAATCTCACTTCACTGGAAGTGGCCGTATGCATCGAGAAGGGTGTCCGCAGGGTGTTACCCGATGTGACGTGTGTAAAAGTACCGGTAGCAGATGGCGGGGAAGGCACGGTGCAATCACTCATCGACGCCGTCGGAGGAAAACTGGTGCGAAAGCGCGTCAAGGGCCCAGCCGGACAGGCAGTCACGGCAGGTTATGGCTGGTTGCCGGGCAAGAAAACGGCCGTCATTGAAATGGCAGAAGCCTCCGGCCTGCCCCTGGTTGAGGGGCGCAGCAAGAATCCACTGAAAACCACCACCTACGGGACCGGGCAGCTCATGCTGGATGCACTCGAGCGTGGCGCTAAGAAAATCATTATCGGTATCGGGGGGTCTGCAACGAACGATGGCGGGGTAGGGATGGCCCAGGCGCTGGGTGTGCGGTTTCTCGGTACCAATGGACGCGAAATAAAAATGCCCGGTTGCGGTGGTATGCTGGCGAGAATCCAGTCGATCGATGCCAGTGGCCTGGATCCCAGGATCCGCACAACCGAAATTCTCGTCGCCTGTGATGTTGAAAATCCCCTGTACGGGAAAAAGGGTGCAGCGCATGTCTTCGGCCCGCAAAAAGGTGCAACTCCTAAAATGGTCGCCGTGCTCGATGCCAATCTGAAACATCTTGGCAAGCTGATCAGGCGTGACCTGAGGAAGAATGTTGTACGCATGCCAGGGGCAGGAGCGGCGGGAGGGCTGGGCGCCGGCCTGTTCGCATTTGCAGGTGCCACGCTCAAAAGCGGGGTGGATATCGTGCTTAAAACGATCGAACTCGAAAGCTATCTGAAAGGAGCTGACCTGGTGATTACCGGTGAAGGCAGGGTGGATTTCCAGACGGCGTTCGGCAAGACACCTTCAGGTGTCGCAAAGGCCGCCAAAAAACAGAGGGTACCGGTGGTGGCGATTGGCGGGGCATTGTCCGATGATGCCCACAACGTGTATGCCCATGGAATTGACGGAATTGCCAGTGCTGCGGCCAAGGATATGTCACTGGACGAGGCCTTGCGGGATGCCAGGCCTCATCTGGAAAATGTTGCCGAACGTGTGATTCGCATGATTCTCATCGGCAAGAAAATGGCCGAGAAAAATCGCAGGATGAAGGATCGGCGCAAGCGAGCCAAGCTACAGTAGGGCTTCAAACGGGATACCGCTTTCAACCAGTTCCCAGATTTCATCCATGTCTTTGTGACTTACCGCAACGCTGCTTTTCGTAGCCCCCCATAAGCCGGTCAATTGCCAGGCCCACCCCATCCTGTTCGGATGCGCTTTGATTGTGAAATGCTTTTCCTGCCCGGTCGCTTCCTGCAGCCCCGCATTGGACACAACGAGTGATTTCCGACCTTCACCGTCTTCGTTTTTCTCCCCCAGCAGATAGGCGCCTTCAAGCACACTCCTGCCATCAGGGCTCTTCCCCGATGCCGTGCCTCCTGTGCCCAACCGAACACCGTAGCTGCGATAGGGCCTGGAATTTTTCATCAGGTGGAGTTTTCCTTCGTCTATCTTGAGAAGTATGGTATCTGCCGTGAGCAGGTTGACCAGCCCGGAGGTTTCTTTGCCCAGGGCGTAGGTTCTCCTTCCCCATTGCTCTTCGCGGGCATTGAAATATTTCCAGACACCGTCCTTGTGGCCATCGGTATACTGGCCTTCGATGTGCATGTAACCCCCATCCCACGCCTGCCATACCCCATGCTTGATCCCCTCTTTCTCACAAAAGATCGCAATACCAAGCTTGCTCCAGACTTCGCGCTTTTCCACAGTGCCCTGCGGGCACTGCAGGTTGACGCCCACGATGGCATCCCGGGTCTTGTTATGCTCATACTCCATTATCCATCCAATCCACAAGGGGCTGGTCAGCAGCAGCAGGAAGGCCAGGGTGATGAGCATCACAATCGCGGGCTCGGAATGTTTTTTCAGCTTCATATATCTTGCATTTACACTGGGTGTTGTTGAAAAAAACGAGGATTGATGTCAGGCTCAAACAAAATCCCAACCTGCGGAGGATGCCAAGCCGGAGATGAACAAAATGCTGGTTGCGATAGGAATCACCATCCTAGCCATTGGATTGCTCTGGCCCGTCATCAGCAAGGTGCCTTTCGGGAGACTGCCGGGTGATATCGCCATCAAAAAAGAAGGGTTTCACTTGTATATTCCGATCACCACAATGATTGTCGTGAGCCTTGTCGTATCCGTAGTATTGTGGTTATTCAGGAAATAAGAAGTTAATCATTTAAGCAGTAACCGTCCCGGCTGTACAGTCTCCCGATGACTTCAGGCAAGCAACCCGAATATATCCTTCTCTCCGCGTTGATCCACAAGCTGGAAGACAACGAGTATTATCGTGTTTTTGCCAAATCCTTGGCAAGGACTGCGGGTTCTTCCGGCCCGTTGCCCCCGGATGATGAGCTGGTACGGGAAATGTTCCATTACTTCATAAGAGAGGACGAGTTACCGGTCAACTATGGCGGGGCGACGGTATCCCTGGAGTACATTGAATCGGAAATCCACCGTAGAGCTTCGGAGAAAACAGTCTCGGATGAAGACTTTCAATCCATCAGTGAGCTTGAAAGAAAACACGTCTGGGAACAAGAGATCAGTATCAAGGTACAGGACTTGAAGAGACTGTACGCCAACAAGTGTATTGTGTTTCCGAAGTCATTGCTGGTCGAGAAAGATACCCGCAGCAGTTAACTTCACAGCCTGGCGGCTACCGAAAGTCAGTCCAGCGGGGCAGGCAGGTCTGAGTCCCCCATCAGATACCGGTCGATACCTCGCGCAGCACTGCGGCCTTCTGCAATGGCCCACACGATGAGGCTTTGTCCGCGTTGCATGTCTCCGGCAGTAAACACGGCTTCCACGTTGGTCATCCAGTTCTTGTCGCGAACGACGTTGCCACGCTGATCCAGCTCAACCTCCAGATGTTTCAGCATGCCTGGCTTTTCTGGCCCCAAAAAGCCCATTGCCAGGAGCACCAGATCGCAATCCAGCATCTGTTCACTGCCTGCAACCTCGTCGAAGCTGAGCCTGCCATTCTCGTTTTTCATTTCCACGGTGACCAATTCCAGTGCCTTGACCTTGCCGGCCCCGTCGTCAACGAATCTTTTGGTGGAAACGGAGTACACCCTCTCTACTCCCTCTTCATGCGCAGAGGCAGTGCGAAAAATTCTGGGCCATTCCGGCCATGGATTATCCGATGCCCGGTCCGCGGGAGGCTTCGGCATGATTTCCAGTTGATGTACGGACTTGGCTCCCTGGCGGTTGGCCGTGCCCAGACAGTCTGCACCGGTATCGCCACCCCCGATGATCACCACCTGCTTGCCCGCGGCACTGATGAAGTGGTCCGGTTGCGGGTCTCCCTCACACAGCCTGTTTTGCATGGGCAGGTATTGCATGGCCTGATGAACGCCTTCCAGGTCGCAGCCTTCCACGGGCAGGCCACGTGGAGCGCATGCGCCGCCTGCCAATAACATGGCATCGTATTGACTGCGGATCTCATCCACGGGAACGTCGTCTCCGACGTGGGCACTGGTCCTGAATTCAACCCCTTCTGTTTGCATTTGCTCCAGGCGCCGGTCCAGTACCCGCTTTTCCATCTTGAATTCAGGGATGCCGTAGCGCAGCAGGCCGCCGATGCGGTCGGCGCGTTCGAACACGGTCACATCGTGTCCTGCACGGGCAAGTTGCTGGGCAGCTGCCAGTCCCGCCGGGCCCGATCCGACCACGGCGACTTTCTTGCCGGTTTTCTTGCTGGCAATCTCCGGGCGGACCCAGCCGTTCTCCCAGGCCGTATCAATGATGGTGAGCTCCACGCCCTTGATGGTCACCGGATCATCGTTGATGCCCAAAACGCAAGACCCTTCACACGGCGCCGGACAAAGTGTTCCCGTGAATTCCGGAAAGTTGTTGGTGGCATGCAGGCGTTGAATCGCCTCCTTCCATTGATGCCGGTAGACCAGGTCATTCCAGTCCGGTATCAAGTTGCCCAGCGGGCATCCTTCATGGCAGAAGGGAATGCCGCAATCCATGCAGCGTGCAGCCTGATCTTTGAGCGGATCAAGATTCCAGGGTGCCATCACCTGATGCCAGTCGAGTATACGTTCCTCGATCGGACGGTAGGGCTGCTTGGCACGGGTATATTCCATGAAGCCCGTTACTTTAGCCATGGGCAGCCTCCATGACGGCCTCGTCCACAGAAGTACCTTCGTCTTCGGCTTTTTTGATGGCAGCCAGAACGCGTTTGTAGTCTTTTGGCATTACCTTGACGAAGCCGTGCTGGTACCGGCTCCATTTATCCAGGATGTTTTCAGCCACCGTGCTGCCGGTGTATTCAAGGTGGCGCGTAAGCAGGGAGGCAACCAGTTCCCTGTCCTCTTCTCCGAGCTCCTCGAGATCCACCATGTCCTGATTGCACAGAATACTGAACTTCTCTTTATTGGCCAGCACGTAGGCAATGCCGCCGGACATTCCCGCAGCAAAGTTCCTGCCGGTGTCACCAATGATGACGACCCGTCCTCCCGTCATGTATTCACAACCGTGATCGCCGACACCTTCAACAACGGCATTGACTCCGCTGTTGCGCACGCAGAACCGTTCTCCTGCGATGCCACGGATATACGCCTCACCGGAAGTGGCACCGTACAACACCACGTTGCCAACGATGATGTTCTGCTCCGCTGCGAAGGTTGAATGGCGCGGGGGATAGACGATCAGTTTTCCTCCTGACAGCCCCTTGCCCAGGTAGTCGTTGGTATCGCCTTCCAGGATGAGTGTCATGCCCTTGGGAACAAACGCGCCAAAACTCATGCCTGCCGAGCCGTTGAAATGTACGCGCACCGTGTCCTCCGGCAGACCATCGGCACCGTGGCGCTTGGTAATGTGGTACCCGAGAATTGTCCCCACCGTCCGATTGATATTTCGAATCGGCAGGATGATGTCGACCGGCTTGCGCGCTTCGATCGCATCCCTGCACAGGGGCACCAGGGTGGTGACATCCAGGGACTTCTCCAGGCCATGATCCTGGGAGGTGGAACAGTACACACCGAATCCTTCCCGTGTCTGCGGCTTATACAGGATCTTCGAGAAATCAAGGCCATGTGCCTTCCAGTGATCCACGGCTTTTTTCACATTGAGCCGGTCCACCTGGCCAATCATTTCATTGATTGTTCTGAATCCAAGATTCGCCATGTATTCGCGAACTTCCTCGGCAATGAACTTGAAGAAATTTTCCACGAACTCCGGTTGACCGGTAAATTTCTTGGTCAGTTGCGGGTTTTGCGTAGCCACCCCGACAGGACAGGTATTCAAGTGGCACACGCGCATCATGATGCAGCCCATGACCACCAGCGGCGCAGTGGAGAATCCGAACTCCTCCGCACCCAACAGTGCTGCAATGACGACATCGCGGCCGGTTTTCAGCTGCCCGTCCGTCTGTACAACAATGCGATCACGCAGACCGTTTTGGACCAGGACCTGCTGTGTCTCGGCCAGACCCAGTTCCCACGGCAGGCCCGCATGCTTCAGTGAGCTCATGGGAGAGGCGCCCGTGCCGCCGTCATAACCCGAGATGAGGACCACGTCCGAGTGGGCCTTGGCGACACCGGCTGCCACCGTACCGACACCCACCTCTGCAACCAGCTTCACGTGGACACGGGCTTCGGGGTTGGAGTTTTTCAGGTCGTGGATGAGTTGCGCCAGGTCCTCGATTGAATAAATGTCGTGGTGGGGTGGAGGCGAAATCAGTCCGACTCCCGGGGTCGAGTGGCGAACCTTGGCTATCCACGGGTACACCTTGGTGCCGGGCAACTGCCCCCCCTCGCCGGGTTTTGCACCTTGCGCCATTTTTATCTGCAGGTCATCGGCGTTCACCAGGTACTCGCTGGTCACCCCAAACCGTCCCGAGGCGACCTGCTTGATCGCACTTCGCCTCGAGTCACCATTTTCATCCACCAGGTAGCGGTCAGGATCCTCGCCGCCTTCACCGGTATTGGATTTGCCGCCGATGCGGTTCATGGCGATCGCCAGGGTTTCATGGGCCTGCCTGCTGATGGAGCCATACGACATCGCCCCCGTTGAGAAGCGCTTCATGATGTTTTCAATCGGTTCAACGTCCTCGATGGGAACCGGCTCTTTTGCGAATTCAAATTCGAACAGTCCGCGCAGGGTTGCAAGGTTTTCGTTCTGGTCATCCACCTTGTCGGTATATTCCTTGAAATGCGTGTATTGGCCGGTGCGCGTGGAGTGCTGCAGCTTGAATACCGTTTCCGGGTTGAACAGGTGGTACTCGCCATCGCGTCGCCACTGGTACTCGCCCCCCCAGTCCAGGTCCGGCTGTTTGGCCGGACGTTCGGGGAAGGCGTTGTGATGCCGCATGCTGACTTCGCTGGCCAGTTCTTCCAGCCCGATGCCTCCGATTCGCGACGCCGTCCACGTGAAGTACCGGTCGACAAACTCCTTGTTGAGGCCAATCGCTTCAAAAATCTGTGCCCCGCGATAGGACTGCACGGTCGAAATTCCCATCTTCGACATGGTCTTGATCAAGCCCTTGTTGATGGCCTTGATGTAATGCTTGATCGCGGCCTCATGCTGCATTTCCGGCAGATGGCCCTTGCCGATCATGTCGCCCAGGGATTCAAGTGCAAGGTAAGGGTTCACCGCCTCGATGCCGTAGCCAATGAGCACGGCAAGGTGATGCACTTCCCGCGGCTCGCCGGATTCAAGCACCAGTCCCACCCGCGTGCGTGTGCCTGTACGGATCATGTGGTGATGCACACCTGCCGTGGCCAGCAGCGCCGGAATGGCTGCAAGCCCCCTGTCGATGCCCCGGTCGGAAAGGATGATCAGGGTATGCCCTTGCTCAATGGCAGCATCGACCTGTGTGCACACGGCCTGCAGTGCCTCGTGCAGTCCACGGCCTTTTTCAGCCACCGGGTACAGGATCGGGATCGTCCTGGTCTTGAAGTCAGGCAGGTCAACGTCGCGTATTTTCGCAAGTTCTGCATTGGTCAGCACAGGCGAGGGGATCCTGATTCTCTTGCAGCTTTGTGCATCGGGATGCAGGAGGTTTTTTTCAGGCCCGATCGTGGTTGCGACCTGGGTGACCAGCTCTTCACGAATACCGTCAAGTGGAGGGTTGGTGACCTGTGCAAAGAGTTGCTTGAAATAGTCGTACAGCAACCGCGGACGATTGGACAGTACCGCCAGTGCGGCATCGGTTCCCATGGAACCGACGGGCTCAAGGCCGTTGGTCGCCATGGGTGCCATCAGTATCCTGAGTTCTTCATGGGTATAGCCGAATGCCTGCTGCCTTTGCAGCAAGGTGTCCTTGTCGGAGCCGTGTATCTGCCGGGGGCTGGGCAGATTCTCAAGCGGCACCAGGTTATTTTTCAGCCAATCCTGATAAGGGTTCTCTTCGACGAACTGTTTCTTGATCTCCACATCGTCAATGATCCTGCCCTGCTTGGTATCCACCATGAATATGCGGCCCGGATGCAGCCGGTCCTTGATCAGGATGTTTTCCGGCGGGATCTCCAGTACACCGACTTCCGAGGCCATCACGACCATGTCATCCTTGGTCACGTAATAGCGTGAGGGCCGCAAGCCATTTCGATCCAGCACTGCGCCGATTACTTCGCCGTTGGTAAACGCGATTGAAGCGGGCCCGTCCCACGGCTCCATCAGGCACGCATGGTATTCATAGAATGCCCGGCGGGCTTCGTCCATGGTTTCATGGTTGCTCCATGCTTCCGGAATCATCATCAGGACGGCATGCGGCAAGGGTCGCCCGCACATGTGAAGGAATTCCAGGACGTTGTCGAACGTTGCAGAGTCACTGCCGTCTTCAATTACAATCGGGAAAAGTTTTTGCAGGTCATCACCGAACAATTCCGACTTGCACAGGGATTCACGCGCCCGCATCCAGTTGATGTTGCCACGCACGGTATTGATTTCACCGTTGTGCGCCAGGTAGCGAAACGGGTGCGCCAGTTCCCAGGAGGGGAAGGTATTCGTTGAAAACCGTTGATGCACCAGGGACATGGCCGACTCGAAATCCGGGTCATTGACGTCCGGGAACATCGGCTCGAACTGCGAGCCGGTCAGCATCCCCTTGTACACACAGGTCCTGTATGAAAGGGAGGGGATGTAAAAACTGTCGCGTTGCGAGAGGTCCGAATCGCAGACCATGTGTTCGACCCGTTTACGAATGACATACAGCTTGCGTTCAAAGGCCGCTTCGTCTTCGATATCGGAACTTCGACCAATGAAAATCTGCTTGAAGACGGGTTCACCGGATTTGGCGGTCAGGCCCAGCAGGGAGTCATCGGTAGGCACATCGCGCCACCCCAGGACGTGCTGACCCTCTTCTTCCACGACCTGTTGAAAGCGGTCGATGCAGGCCTGCTGCTGGGCAGGTTCTGTCGGCAGGAACACCATGCCGGCACCATAGTGCCCGTCATCGGGCAACGTGATACCGATCTCGCTGCAGACCCTTGAAAAAAACTTGTGCGGCAGCTGCGTGAGCATACCCACGCCATCGCCCGTGTTTTCCTCGCAGCCACAGGCGCCCCGGTGCATGAGGTTTTTCAGGATCGTGAGGGAATTTTCGATGATCTTGTGCGATTTGCGGCCCTTGATGTCTACGACAAAACCCACCCCACACGCATCATGTTCCGTACCTGGCTCGTACAGTCCCTGCGAAGAAATTTTATTGGTCATCATAATCAGTGAAATGAACGAGGTTCTTATACTTGCATGTCAAGTGTTGTATACGAATTGCCACTGTTGCACAAGGGCAACGCTGGAACAGCTTGACAAGAAAACTGGCGAGATGGTCCAAGCGGGTTCTATATCACGGCGAAGATTATAGTGCAGGGGAGCCATCGGCTCTAGGCTCTCGGGTAAATCCCTGTATTCCGGCCCCCGGATTTGACTTATCGGGGACGCCTGCTGATTCGAGGCCACGGGATCAGCGCCGGTGTAGACCCCTGATAGTCGCTGTAGCCCGGATACCGGGCAGCCGAGATGGATTCTGTAAGGCGAGTGGATGAGATGAAGAGCAGCGTCAGGGAAATACATCCGAGCCCTGTCCAGTGCACCCATTGCCCTGAGCCTGCAACCGCAAACAGGTAAAAGACCCACCACATGCCAATTTCACAGAAATAATTCGGATGCCGGCAATAGCGAAACAGGCCGGTGGTGATGAAGGGTTGGTCGATCGCCTGACCCGCAGCAATTCGTTGCCTCTTGTTTTCCTGGAATCGCCACATTTGCTCATCGGCGAGCGCCTCGAAGAAATACAGCAGCAAAAACAGGGCCGCGGCAACCGCGTCCAGCCAATTGAGCGGCTGTTGGCGCCATAACCAGGCCTGGTGAATGGGTGAGGTAAACAGCCAGACCAGCAGCAGTTGCCCGGGTGCAATGAAGGCGACATTGAGCAGTTGAAACCCCACCGGCCCCAGTTGTTGCTGGATGACGACCCAGCGGTAGTCTTCCCCACCTTTCTTGAAGCCTCCCTTGCGGGCATTGTTGAAGGTCAGCCGCGCGCCCCAAAGCAAGACCAGCGCGGTCATGAGGTTGACACGCGCAGCGCTGAAGTCGTCGGCACTTGCCACCAGCAGGCAGAACACCACGGGACAGATCGGCCAGATCCGGTCCACCCAGGAGTATTCGCGGGTAATGACGGAAAGCAGCCAGACGGTCACGGCAAGCACGAGACACAGGTCCAGGGCAGCACCGAAGGGGGTTCCCGTCAGCGGATGATTGAAGAAATTAAGAATATCCATGCTTCGGGTATCCTCATGGCGATCCATCACGGATGCAAATATCCTGCACCGGAACCCCTTTCATTTTACCGGACCGATCAGCGCTTGAGAGGCGTACCGACTCCAGGCCTGTGTGAAGGCTAAACGAGTGACCGGCCGGGCACGAATGCAGGGGCATTCAGGTGCGCGCTCCGAAAAACCTGACGGCGGAAGAAGTGACGTCTTCTTCCGGATTGAACCAGCGCAACGTATTGTGCAACTGCACGACATCTCCAATGATGACCAGCGTCGGCGGCTCGACGTCATGGTCTGCGACCAGCGCCGGCAAGTTGTCCAGACTGCCCATGATCACTTGCTGGTGGGCCGTCGTTCCCTGCATGATCAAGGCGGCCGGCGTGTCGGGCTCCAGGCCATGTTTTTTAAGGTTCGTGCAGATGATGTCCAGGCCCTGCAGCCCCATGTAAAACACCAGGGTCTGGTTTTTGTGGGCCAGCATTTCCCAATTCAGGTCCACACTTCCGTCGCTGAGGTGCCCGGTCGCAAAAATGACGGCCTGCGAGTGGTGGCGATGGGTCAGCGGGATACCGGCATAAGCGGCACACCCGGCAGCCGCGGTAATTCCGGGCACCACCTGGAACGGGATCCCCTCATCGATCAATGAGCTGATTTCTTCGCCGCCACGACCAAAGATGAAGGGATCACCGCCCTTGAGTCGCAATACGCGTTTCCCCTCCTTTGCCAGGCGGACCAGAAGCTGGTTGATGCTTTCCTGGGGCAGGGTATGGCGCGCCCGCTCCTTGCCCGCGTAGATGAGTTCGGCATCCTTGCGGATCAGGTCCATGATTTCCTGGGTGACCAGGCGATCGTAAACCGCGACATCGGCCTGCTGCATCAGCCGCAGCGCACGGAAAGTGAGCAGGTCAGGATCCCCGGGTCCGGCACCCACCAGGTACACCTCGCCCTGTGACAGCTCGCCGTGGTCTTCATGCTCTATGGCGTCCTGCAACAGGTTTTGTGCGGCATCCAGCTGGCCGGAAAAAACGAGTTCGGCTACGGGGCCCTGGATAATTTTTTCCCAGAACTTTCTCTTCTGGTCAATGCTGGAGAATTTTTCCTTTACCTTGTGCCGATTGGCTTCAATCAGTTTTGCCAGCTGGCCGTAGGCCGCAGGCGTGCAATTTTCGAGTTTGGCCCGCAGTGTCCGGGCCAGGACCGGAGATGCGCCTCCGGTGGATACTGCGATCTGAACAGGGGAGCGATCAATGATGGACGGCAAGATGAAGGAGCAGTTGTGCACGTCATCTGCGGCATTGACCCAGATATTCCGTTTCCTGCACTGCGCGGCGATTTCTGCATTGACTTGCCGGTCATCCGTCGCTGCCAGAACGAGTTGGCAGTCGTCCAGGTCATCCTCCGAGAAGTTTTTTTGCTGCCAGGTCACTTCGCCGTTACGGATATGATCATCGATCTCGGGCCGGATTTCCGGTGCGATGACCGTGACCGCAGCCTGTGCACGAACCAGCAATGAAATTTTGCGCAGGGCGATCAGGCCGCCCCCGACCACCAGGCAGGGCTTGTTCTCAATATCCAGAAATACGGGCAGGTAGTTCATGCAGGTCTCAACGTGTCACGATTGTAGCAGGCGAATATACCCGGCAATGGGCTGGGTCACCGGTTCTATTCTCTTTCTCATCACCGTGCCGATCGCATCCGTCATGCCAAAAATCGGGTCAACGAGGGTCTCGCTTACCATGGACAAACCGACGATGGCGTGCAACCGTTCGTGCAGGCCCGGGTCAATGGACAGGATTCTCTCAAGTTCCGGTTCATTCCTGAAGTGTAGGTCAATCGCGTCTGACAGGGACTTCATGTCGCGCCAGCTTTTCTTCTCGGTTGTCGTACATCGGAAATATTTCCCGATCGCATTCAGCAGCGCCACTACCACTTCCTGGTCATTCGGTTTATGCAATACAAGGTTTGCAGTGTATAGGAAAGCCTGGCCCGTCGGTCCCAGTGCCCGACAAAGCAGCTTTGAATATTCATTGCCTGTGCAGGTCTCCCCGGCCAGTGCCTTCACGGTACATTCCCAGTGTTCATGGGCTGTCACATCGATTGGCAGGCAATCCGGGGTCTGTAGCAGAAAGCCCACGTAGTAGGAGTTTTTTCTTTTCCCCCGTTTCCAGATGTCATTACGCACCTGGTCGTCAATCAGCCCGGGCTGCAGCACCAGGCGGACGCTGTCGATGATGGCCTTTTGCTCTTCTTCAAATGGCAGGAACTCAACGAGGAACCGGGCCAGCTCACTTCCCATGTCACCCTTCACGACACTTTCCTTCTCCAGCATGCGCCGTGCATTTTCGGCATTCATCGAGGTCCACCAGGCCCGGCGTGCAAGTTCATTTGTCAGTCCTGAGGCATGTACCACCGCCGCCACGGCTTCCGGTTCACCGATGAGGAGCAGTTTTTCCAGACTGTCATCCCGGGCCTGGCCCATTCGGGTCCACCGTCTCAGGAAAACAGGGTAGCCGCCGGGCGAACCCAGGTAATAGGTGGACAAAAACTGCTGGATGAGGCGGACATACTTCTCATCCTTGCAGGTGGGATTCAAATCGATGCTGGCTTCGCCTTTCTCCGACAGCGCATGCACACGCATGCGCGACTCATCAATGCGTATGGCCTGCAGGGATTGAGCGACGAGCACATTCAATCTCAATTGGTCTTCGTGAGAGAGCTGCATGTCAATTCAACTGCACCCGTTGCCCCCACGGGACGGTCTGCTTGCCCTTGACGAGCCAGATGACAGGGTAGGCGGGGGGTGTTTCTGGAAACGTTCCCTGGCCATCCGTGAAGTAAACCAGCAGATCGGGATGCTGGTCCTGAACGTCCAGCCAGTCAAACACCGGGCAAAAACTCGTGCCTCCGCCGCCTTTCAGGACGCCAGGCATTGTCATTTCCTCCCAGGGCTCGAAAATCCAGGGCGCACCTTCGGCCAACTCGGCATCACACGCCAGCAGCGTGATGCGTGCACGCATATTGCCCTTGATGGCATCGACTTCGCCGAGGAACTCGTTCACGTCCTTGTCGTCGACTGAACCGCTGATGTCGATGCCTACGGCAACATTGATCTGGGAACTGCGCAGGCTGGGGAATATGGCCGGATCACCGCGCCGCGAAGAGGGCCTGGAGTAGCTGTAGTCATCCCGTGCGCTGGCGGTCATGTACTTCGCCAGCAGCATCCTCCACGGGAGCTTTGGCTGCAACATGTAATCGACCATGCGCGCCATGGAGCCGCCAAGCTTTCCAGCCTGCATGGCCTGCTGTGCAGCACCTGCCAGCCGTTGCTGCCACTGGATGGACAACTCTTCCTGTTGCTGCGCCGTCAACTCGGCAGGTTGTGGGGCCAGCGCGTGCGCCTCGCCCCCGTCATGTTCGGGGTCCGCTCCGCCGGAGGGCTCCGGTGGCGCCTCCTGCTGGCCGGCCTGTCCATCCAGGGGGTCGCTGGCACCCTCATCCCCGAGGCTATCGGACGCTTGCTCACGCTCACTGTCCTCGTTATCGAACTCATCGATGCAGCGGTAGATCTCCTCGGCGGTCATGCCCTCGAAATTTTCATCGACCGGGGTGCCCGGCGGCGGCTTCAGGCCATCCTGAACCAGCAGGGGATTGACCGCGTAGTCACAGGCCAGTTCCCAGCGTTGCCGGATGCGGTGCTGCCTTCGGGCAAAATGAGAAAGTGCGCAGTGCAGGGCCTGTTTGGCGAGTACGAATTGTGTCTCCTGGACATTCAGCGATTCAACGTATTGCGGGTTGAAGTACAGCTTGCGTGCGTCCGTGGTCGCTGTTTTGCACCAGCCGGGATCCGCAGCAACCAGCGGCAGGCGCAGCACCAGCGCGCCCAGGAAAGGCTTGTCCAGGATCAAACGGGTTCTTGCAGTGGCCAGTTTGTTTGGGTTTTTCAGCGTGCCCACTTACGGTTGCCACAAGATGCGATCAGACCTGATCATAGATCATGATATCTGCAATCTTGTCCGCCCATGTACTGAACTCCGGCAAGCCGAAAAGGTCTTCACCGATGGCACGGTGCATGTCTGAAACCATCATTACGCCCATCTCACGCTGTGGGAATCGACCGGCATAGTTGAGGATATTGCCGTGTACATGATCTGCGCTGTCGGTCAGTTTGGCACGTATGGCATGCCCCACCAGTGCCGATGCGACGGCATATTGCAAATCGATCTCCTTGGGTGCAGCGATGTCATCGCCGCGCACGATGGCTTCCAGGTCAGGCATATGATCCAGGTTCGAGATAAAGGCATTGAGCTCCACTCCGGCGGCAGGTCCCACACAAGCCTGCAGTGCGCCCGTGAGTAAATCTGGGCGTTCGGAAAATTTTTGCAGGGCGCGGTGGGCAAATTCCCAGGACCGCGGCGAGGGAAAGGCCACCGGATTGTGGGCGGGGTCAAAATCAAACAGCAGATCAGGTCGAAAACGCAAAAAGGCGATGACCCGCTCATCGATATGATGGGCATACGCCCATGCGACCCAGTCATCCAGGTTGGTATCGACCTCAAAATGGGAGAACCGGTTTGCAAGCGGTGCCGGCATCGAATAGGTCACGCCCCGGTCTCCCTGGCGGTTGCCGGCCGCGAAGATGGCCCATCCTTCAGGCACGCGGTACTGCCCGAGACGTCGGTCAAGGATCAACTGATAGGCGGCGGCGGATACGCTGGGGGCTGCCGAGGTGATTTCATCCAGGAACAAGATTCCGTTCCTGCCATGTCGGCTCACATCCGGCAGCATGGCAGGGATGGCCCATTCCACGGTGTGGTTGTCACGAAACGGGATGCCGCGCAAATCACTGGGCTCCATCTGAGACAGGCGGATATCGATGACTTCAACAGCGTTTTTTTCTGCCACCTGCGCAACCATCTGGGATTTTCCCACACCGGGAGGCCCCCACAGCATCACAGGCGTGTGGTGTCCGGAAGCGGCACCGAAAAATTCTTTTTCAAGTACGATGGCTAGATGGGCAGGTCGCATCAGGGTCAGTCAAGCGCTTAAATTTCATCGGCTGAGAATCCAGCCTTGCCATACCATTGCCTGGCCTTCTCCAGATCCTGCTTTACACCGCGGCCCTCTTCATACATCAGGGCCAGGGTCGTCTGGGCGCCCTGCAATCCCTGTTCCGCGGCCCTGGTGAACCACTTGACCGCCTTCTCACCGTCTTGTTCGATACAGTCCCCTTCCATGTACATGAATCCAAGCCCATGTTGGGCCAGTCCATGGCCTTGTTCGGCAGCGCTCTTCATCCATCGGACAGCGGCCTCGGGATTGACAACCGCGCCCAAACCGTTTTGATACATAATGGCACACCGGTACTGTGCATCCGCTTCACCTTTTTCCGCGAGCTGCGAGAGAATCTGCAGTGCCCGGGAAAAATGCTTGGCCTCAAACGCCATGATACCGCTGGCTAAATCCAAGTCGTCGTCTGGCATGTCATCTCCAAATGGAACCGTCATCGGGGCAGGCGTACATGCCCGCATGATACGCGAATATTCGAAACCGGGCGAATAGCCCGGAGGGTGTCAGTGCCTGCAGACAAGCCTTTTCCTGTACTGAATTACAGCAGTCCGGGAGTCGTACAGATGGCATGCACGGCATGCCTGTACGGAACCTGAAGGTGGTTACCCGCCGGGGGGTTCTCTCTATAGAGGTATATTAGGGTGAACAGTGCTTTTTATATCCTGCCCTGTCACGTTGGAGGCGACAGTGTCGACCATGTCAAGAAAAGAACAGCCAATCAACCCGGATCCGAGCCTTGCAATGCGCTCCTACATACAGCGAGTGGCTACCGGGCCGGAATACAGCAAGGACATCTCCTTCGATGAGGCCCGCGATGCCATGTGCCATATCCTGGCGGGCACCGCAGACCCTGTGCAGGCCGGTATATTCCTGATCGCCTTGCGCATGAAACGCGAAACCCTGGATGAGAACGGCGGCTGCCTGCAGGCCATCATAGACGCTTCGAACATCGTGGATGCGGATGCCGATCATATTGTAGATGTTGCCGACCCGTATGACGGATATACACGCGGATTGCCGGTTTCCCCTTTCCTGCCCGCGGTGCTGGCAGCGTGTGGCGTGCAGGCAGTTTCGCATGGCGCCGAGGCCGTGGGTCCAAAGTTCGGAGCCACGCACAGGAAGGTTTTGCGGGCGGCGGACATCAACGTTGATATGACTGTGCAGCAGGGCGTGGAGCAGATCAACCGCGCAGACGTGGGATGGGCGTATATCGATCAGCGTCACATCTGCCCGGCGTTGCACAGCCTGGTTGCGTTACGCACCCAGATTGTAAAACGGCCGGTCATCACCACCGTGGAGGTCTTGATTGGGCCGGTGCGCGGCAAAGTCGGCACCCATTTGATGACGGGCTACGTACACAAGCCCTATCCGCCCGTGTATGAACACCTGGCCCGGATTTCCGGTTTCGAGTCTTCGGTATTCGTGCGCGGCGTCGAGGGTGGTGTGGTGCCCTCCTTGAAGCAGGTATCCAAGTATTTTGAGTACCAGGGGGACGGGGCGCTGTGCGAAGTGGACATCGAGCCGCAGCAGGCGGGCATTGAGCAGGATGTCCGGGCAGTGCCTTTGCCGGAACTGCAGCCTTCCAGGGCTTCCGGGGATGACACGGCAGCAAAATTCGACGTCGATCAACTGGCACATGAGGCGGCCAAGGTCGGGCAGGCCGCATTGCAGGGCAAGGAGGGCCCGGCACGCGATGCCCTGGTTTATTCTGCAGCCATCATGCTCATGCACCTGGGGATTGAGAAAAGCCTGAACGGTTCTGCCGAAAGGGTCAGGACTGCAATTGATTCAGGCCAGGCGTTCACCCATTTCCAGGAAAACAAATTTCAGTAGACCAAGGAGAAAACATGGACCACCTATATCGAGAAGCAGTGACTAAAATGGAAGCCGCAGGCGTGGACCCGGAATATGTCCTGGGCTGGCAAGGCGGTTACCTCGGGCACCCCGAACGTGAAGAACAAAGGGTGACGGAAGCCTACACGGCAGGATACGAAGACGGCCAGGAGAAAAACGCCGACAACTTCGAAAAGTGGAAGCAGTGAATGTTGTTTCGGTCGCCGGCATCCGGGCAGGCGACATGGCGCTTACCGAAGATCCTTAGGCCTCCTGCAGCCAGTCGGGCAAATGTTCCATGCGCTGCAAAGATTCATTCCTCTCCCCAGACGCCGGATTCCGGTATCGGAGGCGGGGAGAAATCAGCCTCACTCAGTGAGGTTTCCTGACCCTTGAAGACTTTTTTGAGGCCCAGTAACAGCTTGGGTATCTCGGAGTCGATGACGTAGTCGGGGATCCACTTGTTGTCCTTTTCCCCCATGACCGCCTGCACGTGATTGCCAGCCATGCGCCGCATGGGAAATCCGGGTCCGTGTTCATCCGTGAAACTGCACTGGGAATATTCATCCATCCTGGTGTTCATCAGGTCGATAAATTCATTGCGGTAGCTGCCGGCACCGCAGACTTCAGCACGATTGGTCTGCATCGTGTTTGCCAGATGCTGCCCCAGCGAGTTAATGAACACTTCGCGCTCGGCAGCCGTCATGGTGTCGAACACCATGCGGTCGGCAATGTGCGCACCGAAAGCCGCAAATTCTGCAATGACGTCAAGTCGCTGGGACTGTGTTCGAGTCTCGAATCCCTCGTTCTCAAGGAACAGGCAGGACTCCGCTGCCAGTACCCATAGATTGAAGGCGATTACGCTGGCGATATCTTCAGGTCCGCGTTGCCGCTCCTGTAAATTCCATTTGGTCTTAAGCCTTGCCACCGCTTTCAATTACCCCATCGCCCGTTACATGCCCTTTGATGATCATAATATAACTAGGCGTATAATGTGCCGATGGTCACGCAAACCGAACTTCTTTGTACGACAGTACAGGAGAACTGCGACATATCAGACGCGCGCAACGCGGCCAACTACACGTTATGTGTCTATCTCCTGAAGATGCGGGAGTATTTTCGCTGGGAAAACGGCTTTACGTTCGATGAAGCGTTGCCCAGAGAGGCCGTGGGCGACTGGGTGCAGGACCGGGAGCACCTGTGGGAGACCCTGGAAGAGGAGAGCTTCAGGTCGTTACGCATCGATGGCGAGGAATTTGACCCGTTCGATACGGAGAAAATCAACCAGGCACTGGTGCCCAAGCATTATGTATACAGTGGTGGAATCGGATTTCGTGCGGCACCGAACTTTTTCCTGGCGCGGCTGGAATCAAAAGAGGTCTATAACGATTTCACGATGTACATCGCTGCTGATGAATGCGCGCGCGACCTCACGTCTCCACCGGCAATGACCCTGGGTAAAAACGTGTTCATACGCAGGGAGTCGCTGAGCCGGCTGCTATGGGAAAAATACCAGGAATGGCTGTGGCACAAAAATGAAAATGCCATGGCCAAGGCCTTGTCGTTTTATGAATTTGACAAGGGTGTTTCGGATGCGCTGGATCGAATGACCGACAATGAACTGGAAGCCGTAACTTTACATGAGATCGGTGAGTTCATTGCATCCGGGGAGCTTGGAGATGGCTGGCGCGAGATGATCGTGAATCTTCCCCGCTCCAGGGCAGAATTCATGGCCCGGGCCGTCAAGGACCTGCTGGCGGACTGCTTTTCCACCTTGCCGGGGCTGATCGAGAATTATAACCCTGCCTCGCTGCATTTCTACGCGGCCAACCTGACGTCGGTGCGCAAGGAATTGTTTCCCAGCTTCCAGAAGGCCTACCAGGCATGGGTGGACACGAACAATCTGCAGCCCCTGAAGAAGCTGGTCGCCAAAGGTGTACGGCACTGGTCCTTGGTGGCGGGTGACATGCTGGCATGCTATGAGAAGACTGAGGGCAGGGGCCTGGACGAACTGGAAAGGATCGTCGCAGAAAATCCACTGTAGCCATGACCCGCGACCGCGCAGACACCAGGGCTGAGCAGCCCCTACGCACCCTTCACGAAATCAAGCCGGGCAGTTTCATTTTTGAACAACCCGGCTCCTTGCCCACGGCTTTTTGTGCCGAGGTCATCCGGGGCTTTGAAAACGCCGAGGAAGAACAGTACGAAGGGCGCATCGGTCAGCAGGCCAACAAGGATGCCAGCATCAAGAAATCTACAGATCTTGTCATCAGCGGCAAAGCCCACTGGCAAGACACAGACCGGACTTTATTTCGCGCACTGGGCCAGGCGATCAGGGAATTTCGTGAACGCTATCCCTTTTTCAAGGGTCCGTTCAAGGATATGGGTTACGGCATTCAGCGGACCCGTGCAGGGGAGTACTACCACTGGCATGTGGATGGCGGCAGCCATGATTTCAGCCACCGTCAGCTTGTAGCCATCTGGTATCTGAATGATGTCGCGGGGCCGGGAGGGGAAACGGAATTTTTGTTCCAGGGAGTGAAGGTCAGGCCGGAGACGGGAAAACTGATCCTGTTCCCCCCGTTCTGGACGCATGAGCACCGGGGCGTCGAGCTTGAGCAGGGAGTGAAGTACATTGCCACCACCTGGGTTGTATTCGCATGAGAAGCGCTTGATACAGTACCGGTCTCCTCGTTCCACCGAGGAATTTGCAGACTACTTTTTGTTGCGGTGGGCGTTGCTGCGCAAACCGCTGGGCTTGCCCCGTGGCAGTGAAAGGGACGCACTTGAGGATGCCGCCTACCATGTCGCCGCCTATGACAGGCAATCCGTGATCGGGGTCGGCCGGGTGCACCTGGAGGGCGCTCATATGGCGCGGGTGCGCTATATGGCGGTTGTTGCCAACTACCGGGGCCAGGGAGTCGGCCGTGCAATTCTAGGGCGCCTTGAGCAGTTTGCACGCCGTCAGAAGGTGCGAATTTGCTGGTTGTATGCGCGCGAGAATGCGGTCGAGTTCTACAAGAGAAACGGCTACGTCATCGGCGGTGTCGGTGATAGCGAACTCTCCGGCGTGCGCCATGAGAGAATGGAGAAGCACCTGGGCTAGTGGCTGGGCGCGTATTTTCCGAAGTCAATGAGGGGCCTCCCCCTGCCGGTTACGCACACAAGACAGGCACCAAATGCCGAGACTCGCAAGCGGTTTGTCCGCGTCTGCAGGCGACCGGGTGCACGTACGAAACAGAGCAGATATGGTACAATTCAAGTACAAAGAAACTGTTATTTCTTCAAGGAGGTGAAGTCATATGACAGTTCCAAAAGCAGAAAACAACGAGCTCATTTTCATGTCAGAAGACTGGTCAGATGAAGACGCCAAAAAAGCTGCGTCCGAGGAAGGAATCACCTTGACAGAGGATCATTTTGAACTGCTGCATGCTTTGCAGGAGTTCTACTCAAGGCACGAGAGCAACCTGATAAACATGCGGGAGCTGCACGATGCCCTGGAAGAAAAATTCCACTACAAGGGCGGTATGAAATACCTGTACGACCTGTTTCCAGGTGGCCCCGTAGCTCAAGGCTGCAGGGTCGCAGGCTTGCATGTGCCCGCGGGCGCCGTGGACAAAGGGTTCGGAAGCGTAGCTTAAATATTTCCGTTGCTGCGGCAATGCAGCAGGGCTTTGGTCAGTAGGTCAAGCCCATCTTGATGTAGCCGCTTGGGCAGACATCTGCACAAATGTGGCAACCCACGCATTTGTCGTAATCCGTATCGACATAACGACCCATGGCACGCTGGTCTTTCTTGACCCGGAAAATTGCATCTTCCGGGCAATACACCACGCAGTTATCGCATTCGAAGCACATGCCGCAACTCATGCAGCGCTCAGCTTCATCGACGGCCTTTTGCTCTTCAAGAGAGGAAAATCTTTCCTGGAAGTTATTCAGCACCTCATCCGCGGTGATATTGGCTTCCTGACGGCGATTCATGGGTTCATGATCGAAATAGGCCATGTGCAACTGGTCATGCGTAGCCAGTTCGGTAGATGAGCGGTCCTCGTAGTTGTGGATCGCAAATTCTGCGGTATCCGTGCCCCAGGCTTCCTGAATCTCAAAGGAAGAGGGCTCAAGTTCACGCACGCGCAATTCTTCCAGGAGTTTGAAATGATGGGTGTCGATTTTCGGGCGTGAGGGAATTTCCTGATCCATCAGGTAGTGGTGCAGGCCTTCAGCTGCAATCGATGCCTGACCAATCGCGGTAGTCAGCAGGTGCGGGTTAACCGCATCTCCCGCTACAAAATGACCGGGTTTATCCTTCACCTGGTAGACATTGTCGGCATCCATCAGTCCCCAGCCGTTGTCAAACTCCTCGATTCCTGTGTAATCGCCTTGTTGGCCCGTTGCGCTGACAATCAGGGTGCATTCAATTTCAAATTCCTCCCCTTCCTTGGGCTGCAGCTTGCCATCGACCATTTCTACAGGGACTACGCGAAGTGCCTTGGCCCGGCCATCCTCATCCTTGATCACCTCAACAGGGGATAAGCCATCATGAATTTCCACACCTTCACGGATCACAGCATCCAGCTCGTGCTTGGTTGCAGGAGCCTCTGAGATCGGGCGCCGGTAGACGACCCAGACATCGGCACCTGTGCGCTTGGCAACGCTTGCCACATCATGCACCGTATGTCCCAGGATCACACTCTCCGGGCGGTCTTTTTGGGTAACCCCATGGATATTGCCGATACGCCGGGCGACCGCCAGCACGTCCATTGCCGTATCCCCTGCACCGATGACAAGAATCCGACCGCTGATATATTTCAGGCGGTCCTCATTGAATGCGCGCAGATAGGACATGCCATCCACGACATTTGGAGCGTCACCCCCCGGGATCGGCAGTGTCTTTCCTGAAACAGCCCCGATCCCCCAGAACACGGCATCGTAGTCGCGTTCCAGGTCACTTACAGAAACATCCCTGCCGACGCGGGTGTTCAGTTTTACTTCAACACCCATGTCAATGATGCGGTTGATTTCACCTTCCAGCACGGAGCGTGGTGTCCGGTAGCCCGGGATGCCAAATACCATCATTCCGCCAAGCTGCTCATATTCATCGAACACGGTACAGGCATGTCCTTTCTGGCGCAGGAAATAGGCTGCAGTCAGGCCTGCGCATCCACCCCCGACAATCGCAACTTTTTTGCCACTGTCGTGCTCGGGGACCGAATACGTCATATTTTGTTCCAGGGCCCAGTCACCGACATATTGCTCCACGGCATTGATGCCCACGGCTTCCTCAACTTCATTGCGATTACAGCCGTCCTCGCAAGGCGCAGGACACACGCGGCCCATAACGGACGGAAACGGATTGGACATGGACATGCGGCGGAAGGCATGTTCTTGCCAGGTCATGTCGCCTACAGGCTTGTCAATTCCCCGGACAATGGACAGCCAGCCACGAATATCATGCCCGGACGGACAACTTGCCTGGCACGGAGGCGTGCGGTGTACGTAGGTGGGGCAAATCTCAGACAAGCCATTCTGAACGACGTCCTTGCTCCATTGCTTGGTGACATAATCGCCATCCTCATAGCGTCGAAAAGTGAGCTTGTCTTCCATTATCCACTACCTCCCATTACAGGCACCGTACACTCGAGGGTACGGGTAAATTTAAATCTATCGAGCAAATAAGAACTTCTGATTATAAGGGTATTCGCGGCAACGAGAATATAACTTAAGCACTATCTCTGCCATGTATTTGCTACACAAAATTTGATATGTGCGCCCGGAATTCGCCCCAAAGGCCGCAAAAGCGGGCCTGGCAGGGGTCAGCCCATGATCAGTTCGGTCAGCGTCATATCGCCCGAGGTGTCAATATCCAGGGCATCGATTCCCGGGATCCTGTGCACGATATAGGCCGCCATCAGCCCCACGGTGGCCGATTTCTCCTGTTGTATGGCAGTCAGCATCCTGTCGGCTGCAATCTGACAACGCTGCCGGTCATTCGGGCAGTCCACCCAGATGCGGCTCATCTGCCAACCCTGGTCCATGTCAGCATCCATTTTCCTGAACGCATCCTGTGCATCCTGCACCATTTCATGATCGACCTGCAGAGAAAAGGTTTTCTCATCGATTGTGACTTTCAGTATCATCGGGTAGCTTGCTCAATGTTATGCATGTCAGTGTAACCGGGAACGAGTATTCAAAGAATGGTGGTACAAGTCAAACATGTTCTCGGGGACCAGGAACTCCGTCAGGTACAGAAACTGCTGGCCGGCGCTGACTTCCAGGACGGCAGGCTTTCCGCCGGGCGGACCGCCCAGGCCTTGAAAAACAACGAAGAGGTCAGCGGCGAGGAGGTGATTTCCGAGTTGAACGAAATCGTCATGGGCCATCTGGTACGCCACCCTGAATACAAGATCGCTGCGCTGCCACACCGTGTTGCCGTTCCCTTTTATGTTCGCTATGGACAGGGCATGGGCTACGGCGAACACCTGGATGATCCTGTGATGGGCAATGAAAACCGGTATCGCTCGGATATTGCTATCACCGTGTTTTTGAATTCACCTGATGACTATGAAGGCGGGGAGCTGGTCATCGACACTCCTTTTGGCCAACAGCAAATCAAGTGTCCGGCTGGTGATGCGGTTCTGTATCCTGCTTCCACACGCCATCATGTGACTCCGGTAACCCGCGGCGAGCGCCTGGTGGCCGTCACCTGGGTGCAGAGCCTGATACGGAGCTACGAGCAGCGTGATCTGCTTTATCAGCTTGGCAGGATGCGTGAGAGAATGTTGCGCAAGGCCCCGGATTCCGAGGATACGCGATGCCTGGACACTGTGTATGTCAACCTGGTGCGTATGTGGAGTACGGTCTGAAACGGCTCCCCTGGCAGGGGATGAAGACGCAGTCTCACCGCGTGAGCGGATCAAGTGGGGCTGGCGTACCGGCGACTGACCTGTTGCCTCCTGGAACAGGTGCAGAGAAGATCTTTTAAATTTCGGCCTAGCGTTTGGAGCCCACTTCCTCGTGAGCATCATCCACCACGTTCATGGCGATCTTCGAGTACTCATCTTTGAAGCCTTCAAGCTCTGATCCTTTCTCCGGCAGCCAGTAACTTTCCGCAGTCAGCTCGCCGGCTTGCTCCAGCTCAATGAACTTCCTTTGCATCTCGAGGAGCTTCTGGATCTTTTCCTGTTTTGAACTCACGTCAATTCCTCACTCTGTTCTAAGTCAGTCAGCATACGCTAGTAGTCTGCGTATCCGCTGTCTGTATTCCCTAAGGGGTGCAGGCAGGCACTCGCATGCCCATCCGCAACAGGGGGGTCAATAACCGCCTTTACGCCGACTCTCGGGCAATCCGCCAATCCGTCCGGCCTGTTTGCTGGGGTTGCCAGGGAACAAGTCATACAAGGCCTTGGCGTTCAATCTTTTTTCACCCCAGGCCTTGGCCATGGCCTTCACCATGTTGCGGGTATTGGGCTGGTTCTCGTTGTTGTTGATGTATTCATCCCTGAGGTAGTTGATAACATCCCAGTGCCTGTCAGTCAGCTCAAGGCCGTCTTGCTGAGCCATCGCACTTGCCACGTCTTCGCTCCAGTCTCCGATGTCGACCAGAAAGCCCGTGTCCGTGGTTTCGACCTCTTTGCCATTAATGTTAATTGCCATAGTCTCACTCCTCATCTGACAATTCCTGCCTGGCCTTGATGCCCGCAGTTAACGCAATAGTGGTTTTATTTTTCCTGTGATTGCCGGACTGCGTCAATACCCTTATGAGGTAGGAACAAACCACAGCCCATCTTGCGGCCCCGGCCCAGGCCATGCTGTTGCAGGTGCACAGATTCCTCTTTATCCAGGCTGTCGATCATCAGGCTGCGTGTTGCCAGAGTATCCTCCGGCGTGCGCAGCACATGTGCGCGTCCACTCATCATTTTTCTGGCCTGTATCCCCTGGCATTTCAGTAACCCGTAGGCCTCCTCCAGGAACGCCTCCTCATCGGTGAGATGGTCGGTGACAATGTAACGCGCAAAAACAGTGGTATGCGAGGAAAGCAGTTTTTCCTGTGGCTGGCTCAGGATCATCTCATGCTCGCCTACCTGCATCCTTTTTCCGGCAAGCTGCATCGCATCGGAGATGCGGTGTTTCGGCAGGCGCAGCATGAATCGCGTGCGCCGCGACAGGCTGAGCAGTGCATCGGGTTCCTGCGGCCGTATCCAGCCATTGCCGGATTCGGCACCATGGATCAGGTGGATGCCGGCCAACGGTTCTTCGCCGATCCAGGGCAGGGTTGCCTGAATGGTGCGTGAAAGATCGTAGGCATGGTCCAGGGGCAGTTGCCTGCACTGCACTTTGAAGGACAAGTCCATCACCTCGTCCGGTACGACGTATTGCTTGCCCTTGTCTTCCTGATCCTGCCAGTACATCGCAGCGCTAGTCAGGAATTTTTTTGGCTGCGGTGAATACCGATTCCAGAATATCTTCCCAGTTCTCGGGCGTGTCGTTAAAGGGTGGACGTACATCCATGCGGAAAAACAGCTCTTCGCTCTGTGCCTGTTCCCCGATCTTGTGCTTGAGCTCTTCAAACGACTGCAGCTCGTGGTGCTGCATGAGAATCTCACTCAGCCACAACATGGTCGGCAGGCTGTGCAGGGTTCACGGGGTTACGGGTGACACGTTCATAAAAACGTGCCCTGTACAAGAGACGCCCTGACTGGGGGTTGTCAGTAAACATGGTTCGATTATGCAGCACATTATTGCAAATCACACCCTCCCCACCGTGCAGGCGATACTGAAACCGGTAGGCAGTGTCGTTGAGAATCTCCAGCAGGGTGCGCCTGGCCCGTGAGTGCGCCGGGCTGTCTTTCCACTGGATGCTTCGGGTTCGCGCGGTGTAGCGCATGTACAGGGACTGCGTGGGTTCATCAATCATGAACACCGGTCCGGTCGTATTCGAGTGCGGCCGTTCGCGATTTTCAGGGTTGGGAGGTATCGTCATTGCCTCAGGGTCCATCAGCGCCTCGATGTGCCCCGGGTCATGATCACGCAGCAGGATATACAGGATTTCCGGGTCCAGGTAGGTGTTTTCCCCGCCGGTCTGCGCCGGGCGGATGCAGTGCATCAAGAAGGAACGGATACGTTGTGCACCTTGATTGTAGTAGCCGTCGGTGTGCCAGTTCAGCGGCTTGTTCGTGTACGGGATGTACGCGCTTGCAACGCCCTCGTGGATAGCCTGTATAGAAGAAATACTGTCGTGGTCAGCACAGAAATTGGCATCCATGTGGACCAGGCTCAGCTGTCCTGCAATCGCGGCTACAGCCTTCTTGTTCCGTACGCCTTGGCCCTGTCTGGCCCGGTAGATGGCAAGATTCGTTTTCCCGCACAATCGCACCAGGCTGTTTTTTTCTTCCCCGGTCAGCTGATAGGGATTTTGAATGTCTACGATCAGCTGCTCGATACGGTCAGGATAATCCTGCAGTTTGCGTGTCCGCCACGCGCGGTACGCGCTGTCGTTTTCAATCAGGAACTGCTGCATGGCTTGAAGGGCATAGAAACTATCCGGGAAAAACGTTGCATCACCCTGTGCGGGCCGCTTTCCAAAACTATACCTGAGGTCCTTGCGGATTTGCGGATCTTGTCGGGCCGGGCAACACTATCTCCATTGGGATAATACGCTTTTGGCTTCGCCCCCCATGGAGGGGATTTTGTCATTTGGGCCCTGCTTCTAGACTCATGCTACATGGGTTTAGAACCTTTGGGCTTCTTTGCCGTGATGGGTTCCTGTACACTGACTCAATGCATCAGGTTCGAACTTTCTGATCCCATGAAACCAGAAATACGCGAGGAGATTTTATAATGGCCGATACGCATCATCCCACTCCCATGCTTGATGATCTGGAAACGGGTCCTTGGCCCAGTTTTGTTTCCGGTATCAAGCGTCTGCGCGACCAGCATAAAGATGAACGGATCCGTGGTGTGGCCAACTCCTTGCTCGGTCAGCTGGAACACTCCTACGAAACGCGCAAGGGCTATTGGAAGGGCGGCACAGTGTCGGTTTTCGGATATGGAAGCGGGATCATTCCCCGTTTTTCAGAAGTGGGTTCTGCGTTTCCGGAATCAAAGGAATTCCACACCCTGCGAGTCCAGCCTCCTGCAGGAAACTACTACACAACGGATATGCTGCGACAGCTTGGGGAAAGCTGGGAGAAATGGGGTTCCGGACTGGTGACCTTCCATGGACAGACCGGCAACATCATGTTTATCGGTGCAACAACGGATAACACCCAGCACTTTTTTGACGAGATCAATGATTACGGATGGGATCTGGGCGGTGCAGGCCCCTGCGTGCGTACCGGTCAGTCCTGCGTAGGGTCGGCGCGCTGTGAGATGTCCAATGCGGACGAAATGAAAATTCACAGAACCCTGCTCAACAACTTCACCGACGATGTCCATCGTCCCGCCTTGCCCTACAAATTCAAATTCAAAGTTTCCGGATGCCCCAATGACTGCATGAATTCGATTGAACGATCGGACTTTTCCATTATCGGCACATGGCGTGACGACATGAAAGTGGATCAGGATGAAGTCAAGAAATTCGTACAGCGCAAAGGGCGCCAGTATGTGATTGACAACGTGATTACCCGGTGTCCCACCAAGGCCCTGACCCTCAAAGATGACGATTCGCTGGAAGTGAATAATGAGGATTGTGTGCGTTGCATGCATTGTCTGAACGTGATGGTGAAAGCGCTGTCCCCGGGAGATGATCGAGGGGTGACCATACTGATTGGCGGCAAGCGTACCCTCAAGATTGGCGACCTGATGGGAACCGTGGTCGTGCCTTTCATGAAGCTTGATACCGAAGAAGATTTTGAAAAGCTGGTGGAGCTTGCCGAGGAAACCATCGATTTCTGGGCAGAGAATGGACTCGAGCATGAACGGTGCGGTGAAATGATCGAGCGCATCGGTCTGGTCAACTTTCTGGAAGGGGTCGGTGTCGAAGTGGATCCCAACATGGTCGACGAGCCACGTACGAGTTCCTATCTGCGTGCTGACGGCTGGGATGAAGAAGCTGAGAAATGGTTCCAGAGAAAGGTTGAGCAGCGACAGGCTGCGGTAGGGTAGTCACCACGACCCCGCTTTATACATACCTTTTTATAGCATCAAACTACAAGGTTTAGGAGAACATAATGGCGCAGCATCATCGTGCACCAATTGAGTCGGGTTGCCCGGATGGATTCCAGTATATGCATCCCGTGATGCGTAAAAATTACGGTGCCTGGGATTACCACGAGCACCCACGCCCAGGCGTCCTGCTTCATGTTGCTGATAATGGGGAACGAATCTGGACGGTGCGCGCGGGTACACAGCGCATCCTGGATGTATTCACCCTGCGCAAGCTCTGCGAGATTGGCGATGAATTTGCGGAAGGATACGTGCGTTTCACAATTCGCAGCAATATCGAATACATGGTGGCCGATGAAGCCAAGGTTCAACCGTTGATCGATGCGCTTGAAACAGAAGGCTTCGTGGTTGGAGGAACGAAAAATTCCGTGGCCATGATTTCGCATACCCAGGGCTGGTTGCATTGCGATATTCCAGGTACGGATGCGTCTGGCGTGGTCAAGGCCATGATGGACGAGCTGATTGATGAGTTTCGTGAAAACAACATGCCCAACCGGGTACACATCACGACTTCGTGTTGCCAGATCAATTGCGGTGGACAAGGGGATATTGCAATCAATGTGCAGCATACCAAGCCGCCGAAAATCAACCATGACCTGGTATCCAATGTGTGTGAGCGGCCCTCTGTGGTCGCCCGTTGTCCGGTTGCTGCGATTCGTCCAGCACAGGTGAACGGAAAACCGTCTCTTGAAGTCGATGAGAAGAAATGCATTTGCTGCGGCGCCTGTTACCCTCCATGTCCGCCCATGCAGATCAATGACGCGGAGCACAGCCAGTTGGCGATCTGGGTGGGAGGCAATCACAGTAACGCCCGGGGCAAGCCTACGTTCCAGAAACTGGTGGCTGCAGGTATTCCGAACAACCCGCCACGCTGGCCGGAAGCGACCGCAGTGGTCAAGCAAATCCTGAAAGCCTACCGTGATGGTGCCAGGGACTGGGAACGTATCAATGACTGGATCGAGCGCATTGGCTGGCCACGGTTTTTTGAAAGCACGGGGCTGCCCTTTACCAAGTTTCATATCGATAACTGGCGTGGTGCGCGCAGAAGCCTGAATTCTTCGGCTCATATCCGCTTCTAGGCATGAGGGATCAGTGTGAAGTTTGGAATTGTTGTCAATGAAGGACCCTATACGCACCAATCATCAGATTCGGCCCTGCAATTTGTAAAAGCTGCCCTGCAAAAGGGGCATGAAATCTTTCGGGTCTTTTTCTACCACGATGGAGTGAACAACGGTACGAGTCTGGGTGTACCGCCTCAGGACGATCGTAACCTCACGCTGGAATGGTCGGGCCTTGCCGAGAAACATGGTCTTGACCTGGTCGTGTGTGTCGCGGCCGCACAGCGCCGGGGCATTTTGGATGAAGATGAAATGGGGCGACATGGCAAGAGTGCAAATAATCTTGCACCGGGATTTCGCATATCGGGTCTGGGACAGCTGATTGAAGCCGGCATCCAGTCCGATCGCCTGGTCACATTCGGAGATTGATTTCTAGGGGATTTCTGATGGAAAACGGCGAGGGTGTAGTTAAGAAATTCTGTTATATCAACCGCAAGGCTCCGTACGGCACGATTTATGCGCTGGAGTCCCTGGAGGTGGTCCTCATTGCCGCCGCGTTTGACCAGGATATCAGTCTGGTGTTTGCGGACGATGGGGTATACCAGCTCACCAAGGGTCAGGC
The DNA here is from genome assembly GCA_965214675.1 of Gammaproteobacteria bacterium. Classification (GTDB taxonomy): domain Bacteria; phylum Pseudomonadota; class Gammaproteobacteria; order UBA4575; family UBA4575; genus WTFY01. Next base: position 1,265,660 of record OZ243969.1, on the reverse strand, counting down.
TACCGAGGCTATTGGAATGAAAAACTTTTCCAAGACCTATTCGGCACTCGGTGACTATGACATCAAGAAAATATATGTTGAGAAGGAGTCACTGGAAGAGCGTGGCCTGTCTGCCGAGGATCTTCAGGCATTGAAATATGAGGATGAAGATGACGATTGGGCAGAAAAGGATTCACTGTTCGTGGTCGAGCGGGACGAGCTGGCCGGGATCATTGATGAGCAGGACGTCATTCTGAGCTTCTGACACTGACCATGGCGACCTTGCATACCGTAAATAAATCCCCGTTTGAGCGCAATGCGCTGGAATCATGCATGCGCCTTGCCAAGGCGGGAAGCTCGGTACTTCTGTTTGAAGACGGTGTAATAGGCGCCATGCGCAATACGAGATTCAGTGAGAAAGTGGCCCAGGCAATGGATGATTATTCGTTTTATGTCCTGGGGCCTGATATCCAGGCCCGCGGGCTGGATAATGACAAGGTGATCGATGGCATTCAGGTCGTCGATTATAATGGTTTTGTAGATCTGACGACGGAACATGATACTGTTCAGTCGTGGCTGTAAAACAGGTTTGATGAACGTGAAAAAAATTAGGAGAGTTGCATGCCTTTAGAAGTAAACGGCAAGTCTTTTGAGACTGATGAAGAAGGGTATTTGGCCAACCTTAGTGACTGGCAACCCGAATTGGCGGATGCCATGGCAGAAGCAGACGGCGCGGAGCTGGGCGAAAATCACTGGGAAGTGATCAACTTCCTGCGCTCGTACTATGAAGAGTACCAGATTGCTCCTGCAGTACGCGTGTTGACCAAGGCGATTGGCAAGAAACTGGGTAAGGACAAGGGTAACAGCAAGTATCTGTACGAATTGTTTCCTTACGGTCCTGCGAAGCAGGCGTGTAAATATGCGGGTCTGCCCAAGCCTACGGGCTGCGTGTAAACATACTGAGCCTTGCAAGGGGAATGTGAAAGGTCTTCCTGCCTTTCTTTTTGGTTTTAAGGTCCATGCGCATGACGGACATGAAACGCCAGGCAACCTTGATAGATGTCAGTCTTAACTACCGTCTTTGCAGTTTTATTTTATGTGGCGACCGCCATATTACTGGTTTTTACTGCACATAAGATCTGGCGGTACGCCAAGGCACCCGCGCCTTTAAAAATACCCACAACACCCGCACCGACCACACGCAGTGGTGTCGTGTTCCGCATGGTCAAGGAACTCACGATATTCGAAAGCCTGTTCAAGTCAAACAAGTGGACCTGGCTGTTCGGATGGATGTTTCACTTTGGACTGTTACTGGTCCTGCTGCGGCATTTGCGTTACTTCACTGATCCGGTCTGGGGCTGGGTTGTCTTTATACAGCCGTTCGGAAAATACGCGGCGTTCATGATGTTGGCGGGTCTGGCCGGTTTGTGGGCCAGAAGAATATTCGTGGACCGCGTTCGTTACATATCGGCACCCTCGGACCATCTCATGCTGTTATTGCTGATCGCAATCGGGGTGACCGGAGCATTAATGACCTTTGTCGATCACACGGATATCGTTGCGCTCAAGGCATTTTTCCTGGGTCTTTTTGTATTCAACTGGTCACCGTTGCCTGATGACCTGATCCTGATCGTGCACTTGAGTCTGGTCATTCTGTTGATGATCATCTTTCCATTCAGCAAGCTTTTGCATGCCCCGGGTATATTTTTCAGCCCTACCCGAAACCAGGTCGATAATCCCCGCGAACGCCGCCACGTCGCAAGCTGGGCCGCAAGACTTGAATCAACGAAGACAGGTTAGCCATGGCAGTTGCAGAATTTAAGACACCGAAAATCGGGGAGTATCCGGTCATCCCCCATTTGCAGGAAGGCGTCATGGCACACAGCAAGCCCTACGTGGCCAAGCCGGACCTCCAGGAAAAACTCGGTTACCCGGGTGAACTGGTCGATAACTGGAAAGAAGTCGCCATTGAAAAGATGGGCGAACTCACGGGCAAGTACCGTTCACTTCAGGTATTCCTGGATTCCTGTGTGAAGTGCGGTGCCTGTACCGACAAGTGCCACTACTATCTGGGCACCACGGACCCGAAAAACATGCCGGTGGCCCGCCAGGACCTGTTCAGGAAAGTCTACCGCCGCTATTTCACGGTTTCAGGCAAGCTTTTCCCCAAGCTCGTGGGTGCTGAGGACCTGACCGAGGAAGTGCTGGATGACTGGTATAGCTATTTTCACCAGTGTTCCCAGTGCAGGCGTTGTTCCGTGTATTGCCCGTACGGGATCGATACTGCAGAAATCTCCATGGCAGCGCGTGAAGTCATGGATGCTGTAGGAAAGGGCCAGAAATACTGCAATGAGATTATTGGCAAGGTCCATGTGATTGGAAACAATCTTGGGTTGCCAGAACCGGCACTGGTAGACACCCTCGAAGGGCTGGAGGAGGATGTCGAAGAGGAAACCGGCGTTCAGGTTCGCTTCCCAGTGGATGAAAAAGGCGCGGATGTACTGCTGGTGACACCCTCTGCCGATTTTTTTGCAGAGCCGCATATTGACGGATTGATCGGCTACGCTAAGGTATTTCACCAGGCGGGCATCTCCTGGACACTGAGCTCCTATGCCAGCGAGGCCGCAAACTTCGGCATGTTCATTGGCAGCTATGAAAACATGCAAAAGCTTGCACTGCGAATTCGACAGGCAGCGATTGACCTGGGCGTCAAGAGGATCGTTTTCGGCGAGTGCGGGCATGCCTGGCGGGTCGCTTATTCATTCCTGAACACGCTAGCTGGCCCCTTTGATTTTCTCGACCCAAGCTATCCCGTGCCGCAGCATATCTGTGAGGTGACGCATGGCCTCATCCAGGAAGGGAGGTTAACCCTTGATCCTTCGAAGAACGATGACATGGTGCTCACCTATCACGACTCCTGCAATGTGGCGCGAGCCTCCCGGATGGGAGACAGGTCGGGGGGGCAGTTCGAAATTCCCAGAGAGATCATCAAATCCGTGTGCAATCACTATGTGGACATGCCCAGCTATTCCATCAAGGAAGGAACCTATTGCTGCGGCGGTGGTGGTGGGTTGCTGACCGATGACTTGATCGAGTTGCGAGTCAAGGGTGCCTTGCCGCGTATGGAAGCCCTCAAGAATGTTGTGGAAGATTACGGTGTGACGCACATGGCCGCCATATGTGCGATCTGCAAGAGCCAGTTTTCAAAAGTATTTCCGTACTATAATTTTGAAATGGACCAGATCGTCAGCCTGCATCAGCTGGTGAGCAATGCAATTGTGCTGCAGCCCGAACAGGCCACTCCATCCGAGGAAGAGCAGGCCGACGCTGCCTGAGCGAACACTCTGATCATCCATTACCCAGCCGAAGTCATAGTATCTTGAGAAGGACTATCTCTCTCCGCTTGTTGACAAGTTTGGGCGGCATCACAGCGGCTTTCGTGTTCGTGTTCGGGGCGCTCGCAGGTAATCCGCAAGACATCCCCCCGCCGAAAGGAAATTACGATGAGGAGTCCCTTTGTGTAGAGCCTGTAGAGGAGATGCGAAGGCAGCATTTTGAATACATCCTCGACCACAGGGACAAGACGGTCGTTGAAGGCATTCGTACCAAGCAGTATAGCCTGATCGGGTGTATTGACTGCCACATCACGCCAAATGAGCAGGGGGTCTACGCACGTTATTCACAAGAGACACACTTTTGTGCGAGCTGCCATCAATTTGCGGCGGTCCGTATCGATTGTTTTCAGTGCCATGCCGATCGCCCTGCAGAAGCGATTCAAAAGGCACAGGAGTCGGATACGAGTGTGCAACGGCCTGTACAGGAACTGCGCGAAACTTTAGAGTTGAGCAATTCCGCATTCAATCGGTGAAAACCAGATTCTGGATTTGTCATGCGCTATACACTGGATACCACTGAGGAAATTAGTACCGAGCGGCGCAGCTTTACGCAGGGCCTCGCGGCACTCGGGGGACTCGCGATCGCCCCGGGTGTCTTTTTGTATGCCACTGCAGATGCGAAGCCCGATGACCAGGCCGTAAGCAGCCAGCAACGCTGGGGCATGCTGGTGGATACAAACAGCTGCAGCGAGGATTGCAGTGCATGCGTGAGCGCCTGCAACGAGGAAAATGGTCTGTGGAGTCTGGGGCGTCCCGAGACCGATGCCCAGTGGATTCGAAAACTGAACGTGAAGGACCGGCAGACCGGACACGTTACGTCCATGCCCATGATGTGCCAGCACTGTGAGCATCCCCCTTGTGTCGATGTGTGCCCCACGGGGGCCTCCTTTCGTCGCGAGGACGGAATCGTGCTGGTCAACAAACATACCTGTATCGGCTGTCGCTATTGCATGATGGCCTGCCCCTACAAGGCACGCTCCTTCATCCATGAACCCTTGCAGGACCAATTGCCCCATTCACCGCGTGGCAAGGGATGTGTTGAAAGCTGTACGCTTTGTGTTCACAAGGTCGACCGGGGCGACAACAACACGGCCTGCGCCGAGGCGTGTGCCAGCGAAGGCCATGAGGCGCTTTTGTTTGGTGACCTGAATGACCCCGAAAGCGAGATATCGAAGCAGTTGGAAAAACACGGAGGTACGCAGATCCGGTCTGACCTGGGATTGAATACCGGGGTCTATTATCAGGGCATATGAGTTAAGCCCTGCCTGAACCTGATACACCGAGTAAAGCCAAAAACATGGAAACCGTTCGCTTCAGCACAATTGATGCAAAATCCGTTCACTACTGGATTTTGCTAGGTGCATTGGCCTTGGCTGCATTGATTGGCTACCTGGCCGCACATCATATGGATGTGGAAGGCCACCACATTACCGGGATGAACAATCAGGTGGTGTGGGGCGTCCCGCATGTGGTCGCCGTTTTCCTGATCGTGGCGGCCTCCGGTGCACTCAATGTGGCCTCGATTTCTTCCGTGTTCGGGAAAGTGGATTACAAGCCACTTGCCCGGTTGTCGGCGCTACTCGCGATTGCACTGCTGGTCGGCGGCCTGGCCATACTGGTTCTGGACCTGGGTCGTCCTGACCGCTTGATCGTGGCCATGACGATTTACAATTTCAAATCGATTTTTGCCTGGAATATATTTTTATACGTGGGGTTCATCTTTATTGCGGCTGTATATTTGTGGATGATGATGGAAAGAAAAATGAACCGATTCTCCAGGCCGGCCGGATTTGTCGCATTCATCTGGCGCTTGATCCTGACGACCGGTACCGGGTCCATATTCGGATTCCTGGTGGCACGCCAGGCCTATGATGCCGCCATCATGGCGCCCTTGTTCATCATCATGTCGTTTGCTTTCGGCCTTGCCGTATTCATCCTGGTGTTGCAGGCAAGCTATGCATGGACGAATCGCCAGCTTGGCGATGCCATCTTGCACAAGCTCAGAGTCTTGCTGGGTATCTTCATTGCCGCGGTGTTCTATTTTGTTCTGGTGTATCACCTGACGAACTTGTATGCCACGGAGCACCACGGAGTCGAACGTTTTATCCTGGTCGATGGCGGTATCTACACGTTTCTCTTCTGGGTAGTGCAGATGCTGATTGGCAGCGTAGTGCCGCTTGTACTGGTATTTGCCAAGCCATTCAGTCAGTCCGGTCGCATGATCTCGCTTGCCGCTTTCCTGGTGATCGTCGGCGGTCTGGCCCAGCTGTATGTGATTATTATCGGCGGGCAGGCGTATCCGCTTGTGCTGTTCCCCGGCATGGAAGAAAGCAGCAGTTTTTTCGATGGAGTGGTTGCAGGGTATGTGCCGAGTATTTTTGAGGTCTTGCTCGGTGTGGGCGGAGTCTGCATGGCATTGGCCATTGTCACCGTGGGTATTGCCGTGCTTGAATTTTTGCCCGAAAGCCTGTCGGACAAGGCTCTGAAAGTGGAATCCGCCACTTCGTAGCGGAGCAGGGGCCACTGTGTAACGGGCCCATCATCGCATCATGACATCCGTCCTGATTTCAGCTGCCCACAAATCCTCGGGGAAAACCGTATTGAGCATCGGACTCAGTGCCGCATTACACCGCCGCGGCATGCGCGTACAGACCTTCAAGAAGGGGCCAGACTACATTGACCCGATGTGGCTGTCCAAGGCATCCGCGCACAACTGTTACAACCTTGATTTCTGGACTCAGACAGAGGAAGAGATTGTTTCCCTGTTTAATATGCAGGCGCGGCAAGCGAGTATTGCCATCATTGAAGGTAACAAAGGTCTATACGATGGCTTGAACGAAGACGGTCGAGACAGCAATGCCGCTTTGGCAAAACTGCTCAAGACACCCGTAATTCTGACACTGGATACACGCGGAACGATTCGGGGTGTGGCACCCCTGGTACTGGGATACCAGCAATTTGACCCTGATGTGGAAATTGCCGGCATCATTCTGAATATGGTCGGGGGTGACCGGCATGCGGGCAAACTGACAAATGTCATTGAGCGCTACACGGATATTCCTGTCCTTGGCACGGTACATCGCAACAAGAAGCTCGAGCTCATGGAACGTTATCTGGGCCTGAAGCCGAGCAACGAGGACCAGCTTGCTGACCAGCATGTCATGGAGATATCCAAAGTTGTCGAGGAGCAAGTCGATCTCGATCACGTGCTCACCGTTGCAAATACGCGATTGCCAGTCACATCTTCAGAGGATGAACCACGTGAGGATCTTCAAAATTACGGATTGAGCATTGCCTATGCCAGGGATGAGGCCTTCGGATTTTACTATGCTGATGACCTGGATACCTTTGCGCGCCTTGGAGTAGAGTTGCTGCCGTTTGACACATTGAACGACAACCGTCTCCCCGAAGCGGATGCACTGTTTATAGGTGGCGGTTTTCCGGAAAAAAACATGCATGCACTGTCAGCAAATTCGTCCATGATGCAGGCCATTCGGGATGTCATAAATCAGGGGACTCCCACCTACGCAGAATGTGGCGGATTGATGTATCTCTGTAATTCGATACGCTTTGATGATGAAAAATGTGCAATGGTGGGCATTATTGATGCTGACTGCGAAATGCATGAGAAGCCCGCAGGGCGTGGGTACACGATGTTACAAAAAAATAGCCGGCACCCATGGTCCTGTGCGCCCCGGCAAGCCACCCCCGGACATGAGTTCCATTACTCCAGGCTCACGAACATGGCAGATGGGTACGATTATTCCTTTGACGTGAAGCGCGGTTTCGGAGTGGACGGGCACAACGACGGCATTTGTTACAAAAACCTGCTTGCCTGTTACACTCACCAGAGAAATACAAAAAGGAATCCATGGATTCCGGATTTTCTCAACTTCATTAAAAGCTGTGCCCAAGGATGATCTGCAATCCCGATCTCTTTAATCAAGTACTGCAATTCCCTGGCACAACACCATGTCCATAAAACTGACAAAATCAGCCTCGGATCAGGTTAAGAAATCTGCCCTGGAAGCGAAGATGGACAACACCCCTTTGCGTGTTGCAGCCACCCGCGGTGCGGATGATTCCATCCATTACGGGTTGGGGTTTGACGATGTGGGAAGTGGCAGTGAAAAGGATCATAATTTCGAGTCCAATGGTGTTGAGCTTGTGGTAGCCGAATCCAGTTTTGATTTGCTGGATGGCACGACCATCGACTTCGTGGAATTGGAACCCAAACAGTTTCACTTCGTATTCCTGAATCCGAATGACCCAAACTATTCTCCTCCCACAGAAGAATAGCAACCAACCCGTCATTGCGCTTTGCCCGCCCCGGCAGGCAAATTCTTCCGTACGGCCCTTCCCAGGACCTGAATACCTCCAGGAGAATGAATGTGGTTCGGCATTGACCGAACGTCTGCTTTTATTCAGTATAAAATTCCGATGCTGTACAGTAGTAGCCAGCGATCATTCATATCAGTCCACGTCACAGGCTCCGTTGCTGGAATTGTGAGTCGAAAATGAATTCAGATGTCAAACTGACAAAGTTCTTGTCCACGTTGCAGATGTGGACACAAAAAATTCGGGCAGGGGAACTTGCAGCCCGCATCCCTGTGTCCCCTGAGTCGGAATTGTCTGACCTGGGCCAGGACATCAACTTTGTAGCTGAAATGCTGGAGTCACTGTCGCGGGATGCAGAGATACAGTTGCAGCGGCATACGGAGCATATTGCACGTAAAAACAAATCGCAGGAAACACTGTATGACGTGGTTACCAGCATCAACATGTCACGAAACGTGCAGGAGTTGCTTACTCATTTTCTCCACACCATGAAGGAACTGGTAGATGCGCGAGGCGCCGCAGTATTTCTTGAAACCAAGAAAGATGCCTATGACCTGATCGCAGAAGTGGGCATGGAAGCTGTCCCAAAGAATGAGCTCCCGTTCCTGCCCGAAGACGTACCGGATTCAAGTGAGCAGCGAACCGTCCCCATCCGGGTGGTGCCCTGTCCTGACCAGACAAGCCAGGAAATTTTCAATGGCGAAATGCTTTCAGTGCTGATTGTTCCATTGCAGTACCGCGGAAAAATCCTGGGGGTGTACAACTTGTATATTGAAGAGGATAAATTCAAGAAAGACAGTGAATGCAAGGAGTTGTTTACCAGTATGGGCAGACATCTTGGTATCGCTGTAGAAAAAGCGCGTCTGGACGACGAGGCCAAAGCCCTGTCCATCATGCGGGAGCGCACCAGCATCGCCAATGAGCTGCACGACTCCCTGGCACAAACACTGGCAAGCATCCGGTACCAGGTTCGGGTACTGGATGAAACGATACACCAGGGCGATGAAGCGGCTACCTGGCAAGAGCTGGAACGCATTGAATCCACCATTGACGAGGCGCATACGGAGCTGCGTGCGCTCATTGCACATTTTCGTCTTCCCATTGGTGAACGCAGCCTTACCGTGTCCGTCGAGCAGGTCATCGAACGATTCAAGCAAGACAGTGATGATATACAGGTCTATCTGCAAAAAGAGTGGCCGGATACCATGTTGCCGCCGCAGATCGAGTTGCAGGTATTGCGAGTGATCCAGGAAGCCCTCACCAACGTGCGCAAGCACAGTGAGGCGGGTACGGTGCGCGTGCTCATGCGAGGTGACGGAGGAGGCCGCTACACGGTTTTGATAGAAGACGATGGTATGGGAATGACCGACCTGCAGAAACAAAACGCTGCTGGAGAGCATGTTGGCATCAGTGTCATGCAGGATCGTGCCAACCGGATTGGTGGTACACTAACCGTGGATGGAGAGCCTGGCGAAGGAGTACAGGTCCGCTTTGAATTTAACTACTTGCCGGGTAGCACGCAAGATAATACCCAGCATGAAATGGTGTGAGCCCTGAATCATGGTTTCCTATATGAAGCTACGCATTATTGTTATTGATGATCACACTTTATTTCGTGAAGGATTGCAGAGCCTGTTGAGCCGACATGGAATTGAGGTGGTCGCTTCGGTCGGTGATGGACACGAGGGGATTCGACTGGCTCAGGAGTTGCAGCCCGATATCGTATTACTGGATATGCGGATGCCGGGAATGTCCGGCCTGGAGGTGCTGAAGCAGTTCCAGCACCTGAAATTTGAGGCCCCTGTGGTCATGCTGACGACCAGTGGTGATGAGCGTGATTTGGTGGAAGCCTTGCGCAACGGGGCCAAGGGCTATTTGCTTAAAGATATGGAACCGGACAGTGTCGTGGCTGCGCTTCGCGAAATTATCCGGGGTGAAACTGTTGTTGCGCCCAATTTGGCGCAGATCCTGGCAAAGGTAGTAAAAGGGGAAGATCCGCTTGAATCCGAGGTGAGTCCGCTGGACAGCCTGACTCCACGGGAACGAGAAATCCTGAGCCTGCTTGCAGAAGGTCAGAGCAACAAGGTCATCGCCAGGAATCTGGGAATCTCCGATGGCACGGTCAAGTTGCATGTCAAAGCGATCTTAAGAAAGCTCAATATACATTCGCGTGTGGAGGCGGCCGTGATTGCCGTCGAGCAGGGGCTGCGAGCCAAACCAACCTACACAGACGGATAGACTCCCCGAACTCTCAATGACAGTGCCAGATCTGCTGGAAGCTGACCCCTGTGAAAACGTTCAAACAACTTGTTGCCGAGCATGAAAGGCTGACTCAGCAAATCATGCCCTGGGACCTGGAGCAGAAACTTTCCGGCCCCCATAAACCATTGATATTGGATATACGTGAACCTGAAGAGTTTGCAGCAATGCATATCGCTGGCTCCGTCAATGTTCCCAGGGGGATTCTGGAGGCTGCGTGTGATTATGGCTATAGCGAGACCCTGCCTGAACTTGTTGAGGCGCGATCAAGGGAAGTCGTCGCGGTGTGCCGGTCCGGTAATCACAGCGTACTGGCAGCCCATACCCTGCAGCTGATGGGCTATGAGAACGTCATTTCAATGAAAACGGGCCTGAAGGGCTGGAACGATTATGAGCAACCCCTGGTCAATCAGGACAACAAGAGCGTGGATCAGGATCGTGCAGAGACCTTCTTAAGCCCCCGGGTTGATTCCGAACAACGACAGCCAGAGAACGTGTGAACTGAAAGATACCGGGTCCCAATTCCAGGGAAGCGGCGCTCAACCATAGTGCTTGTGGTCTTTGCGGCGCACCCCCGAGCGCTGGACAATGACACCGCGGATCGCCTCGATTCCCGAAACCTCGATTTCGTCGTACCCTTCATTCAGAGCCCGGAGTACATGCCGGCCATCTTCGATAATCAGCTGGCGAAAGATATACTCTCCATCGACTTGAGCCAGTACGTAGCAGCCACTTTCTACCGCTGCCGCTGAGTCTATGATGATGATGTTTCCATCCCGAAATTCGGGTTCCATGCTGTCACCCAGGACACGCAAGGCAAACGGCTCCGAGTTGGCGCATCCACCGTGATCGGCAAGATCAGCCTGCAGGGGAATGTCTTCCGGGCGGCTCATACCTTTATTGTACAGCGAACAGGGGCTGGCATATTGTCCGGATTCATGGTGCCTCATTAAAAAATTTTATCAACTTTTTTATTGTTGATAAGTTCTGGATTTCCTATGGGTATTTGAAAAAAATCCAAAGATTTCAAGCCAGTATGATTTCAACAAGCTGTTGTGGTGTACCCTAGTATCTACACAACATATTGTGTATATTATGTTTTGTGCGTAGTGCTAAGCACTATGACAGTCTGCCATTACTGCTGGTACGCAAAAGCTCCGAAGAGGGCGTGTACAGGGATGTCAGGGCTTTATAAAACAATAATTTAGTAAATTTTATCAGAGGATCAAGGGATCGGATGCGGCCAGAAGTTGCCACTGCTATCAGTCCAAAAACGCTCGACCAGCCTGAAGGTCATGTTGAGGCGAGTGATCCGAAAGTTGTCATTACCTCACCCGAACGATACCGCGTAATCCGTCGCAACGGAAAAGTCACCGGTTTCGATCGTGAAAAGATCAAGGTTGCGGTCACAAAGGCCTTTCTCGCTGTTGAAGGCGGTCATGCCGCTGCGTCTTCTCGTATCCACGAGATGGTCGAGAAAATTACCGAGAAGGTCTTTTATGCGCTTTCACGCAGCCGCCCTCAGGGTGGAACGTTTCACATAGAAGATATCCAGGATCAGGTTGAGCTGGCGCTCATGCGCTATGGCCAGCATAAGATCGCCCGCGCCTATGTGCTGTACCGTGAAGAGCGTGCCAAGGCGCGTGCAGCACAACGTGCTGAAAAGGATATGGTGCGGGACGCTGAAGCGTCATCTGCACAAACTGTGAATGTGACGGATGCAGACGGTAATCCTAAACCACTGGATACTGAACGCCTCATGCGCATGGTTGAAGAAGCATGCGAAGACACTGAGGATGTTCAGGCACAGTTAATTTTCGACGAGGCACTGCGCAGCCTGTATGACGGTATCCCTGAAACGGAAGTGGGCACTGCCCTGACGATGAGCGCACGGACCCTGATTGAGCAGGAACCCAGCTACACCTATGTCGCAGCGCGCCTTTTGCTGGACAGTTTGCGCCGCGAAGTACTCAGTTTCATATATGGGGTCCCGACGGAGGCAACATTCAAGGAAATGTCACTCCAGTATGCGGACTACTTTGAGCACTACATCCGCAAGGTTACCGAGTTGGGGCTGCTGGATACAAAGCTTGCCTCCGAATATGACCTGAAAAAGCTTGGCAAGGCCATAAAGCCGGAGCGTGATCATCAGTTTACGTATCTCGGCATGCAAACCCTGTACGACCGCTACTTTATTCAGAGCGACGGGACCCGCGTAGAACTTCCGCAAGTCTTCTTTATGCGTGTTGCCATGGGCCTGGCAATGAATGAAGTGGACCGTGAAGACCGCACCATCGAGTTTTACAACCTGCTGTCGTCTTTTGACTTTATGAGCTCGACACCGACCTTGTTCAACTCGGGCACCCTGCGCTCACAGCTGTCTTCATGCTACCTCAGTACCGTACCGGATGATCTGTACGGTATTTTTGAAGCCATTCGAGACGATGCCATGCTGTCCAAATTTGCAGGAGGGCTGGGCAATGACTGGTCCCGTGTACGTGCCATGGGCTCACACATCAAAGGCACGAATGGCAAGTCACAGGGTGTGGTTCCGTTTCTTAAAGTTGCCAATGACACGGCTGTTGCCGTGAATCAGGGTGGCAAGCGCAAGGGCGCCATGTGTGCGTACCTGGAAACCTGGCATCTGGATATTGAGGAGTTTCTGGAACTGCGCAAGAACACGGGTGATGACCGTCGTCGAACACATGACATGAACACCGCGAACTGGATACCGGATTTGTTCATGAAGCGAGTCAGCGAAGAGCAGCAGTGGACTCTGTTTTCACCGCATGAAGTGCCTGAGCTTCATGATTTATGCAGTTCCGAGTTTGAAAAATGTTACGAGGAATATGAACAAAAAGCCGAACGTGGTGAAATCAAGAATTTCAAAAAAGTAAACGCAGTTGAACTGTGGCGCAAGATGCTAGGCATGTTGTATGAAACCGGCCACCCATGGATGGCATTCAAGGATCCCTGCAATCTGCGTTCTCCCCAGCAGCATGTGGGGGTAGTGCACTCGTCCAACCTGTGTACGGAAATAACCCTGAATACCGACGATGATGAGATTGCCGTATGCAACCTGGGTTCTGTCAACCTTGCCGCACATGTTGATGAAAATGGCCTGAATCTTGAAAAGCTGGAACAGACCATTTCCACAGCGATACGCATGCTGGATAACGTGATTGAGTACAACTACTACAGTGTGCCCAAGGCGCGCCAGTCCAATTTTCGCCATCGACCCATCGGACTTGGGGTCATGGGCTTCCAGGACGCCCTGTATAAACAACGTATCGCTTATGAAAGCGATGCTGCCACCGTGTTTGCTGACCGTTCGATGGAGGCAGTCAGCTACTATGCCATCAAGGCTTCGAGCGATTTGGCGGAAGAGCGCGGGACGTACCCGTCATTCAAGGGGTCACTCTGGGATCAGGGCATTCTTCCCATTGACTCGATAGAGCTTCTGGCCAAAGGGCGTAACGGCTACCTGAAACAGGATCGCTCAGCCACCATGGACTGGGACAGCATGCGCCAGCGCGTACAAAAAGTCGGAATGCGTAACTCCAACACCATGGCGATTGCGCCGACTGCCACAATTTCCAACATTTGCGGGGTCACGCAAAGTATCGAGCCCACGTATCAGAACCTGTTTGTGAAGTCGAATTTGTCGGGGGAGTTCACGGTCAGTAACCCCTATCTGGTTGCAGATTTGAAAGCCAATGGTCTTTGGGATGAAGTCATGGTGAATGACCTCAAGTATTTTGATGGCAGTGTTCAGTCCATTGACCGTATACCTGGCGAACTGAAAAGTATTTATGCGACTGCATTTGAAATTGATCCGCGCTGGTTGGTCGAGGCTGCGTCGCGTCGGCAAAAATGGATTGACCAGGCACAATCACTCAATCTTTATATGGCTGAGCCATCAGGGCAAAAGCTGGACAACCTGTACAAGCTTGCATGGGTGCGGGGTTTGAAAACAACGTATTACCTGCGTTCCATGGGTGCCACACATGTGGAAAAAAGTACTGTCCAAGGCCGGGAAAACAAACTGAATGCTGTAAAAAATAATGGCAACGGCAATGCACCCGACGCCTGTTCAATTCTGGATCCTGATTGCGAGGCCTGCCAATAGGCAGTACTTAACTATAGGGGAGAAGCCATTATGCAAAGCTGGGAAGACCCGATCGCGGATGCGCGTGCCAACACGTCGAGCGTGACCGCACCTGCTGTTTTTGTAGACCAGGGGGTCACGGATAAACGAGTGGTGGCCCTTACAGAACAGCCCGAAAGCCAGGAGCGGCACGAAGGTGTCACTGGCCTGGAGAGCATAGAAATAGGGGCTGGCCGTATTGAGGTTGATGACAAGAAAATCATCAATTGCCGGGCTGATTTGAATCAGCTGGTTCCCTTCAAGTACGAGTGGGCGTGGCAAAAATATCTGGACGGCTGCGCTAATCACTGGATGCCACAAGAAATCAACATGACAGCCGATATAGCGCTGTGGAAGGATCCGGACGGTCTGACTGAAGATGAACGTACCATCATCAAACGTAACCTGGGATTCTTTTCCACTGCAGACTCTCTGGTTGCGAACAACCTGGTGCTGGCTGTGTACAAGCACATCACCAATCCGGAATGCCGGCAGTATTTGTTGCGTCAGGCGTTCGAGGAGGCTGTCCACACGCACGCCTATCAGTATTGCATTGAGTCTCTGGGCCTGGATGAGGGTGAAGTGTTCAATATGTACCGAGAGCTGCCAGCAGTTGCCCGCAAGGCCGAATGGGCATTGCCCTACACCAACAGCCTGGGTGATCCGGACTTTAAGACAGGTACTGCTGAAGACGACCAGCGATTGCTGAGAGATCTTATTGCGTTTTATGTGGTGTTTGAGGGCATCTTTTTCTACGTGGGTTTTGTACAGATTCTTTCCATGGGCCGCCGCAACAAGATGACCGGCGTTGCCGAGCAGTTTCAGTACATCCTGCGTGACGAATCCATGCACATGAATTTCGGCATTGATGTCATCAACCAGATCAAAATGGAAAATCCGTATCTGTGGACGGAAAGTTTCCAACAGGAAATCATCGCGCTCATCAAGCAGGGCGTGGAACTTGAGGTCCAATATGCCCGCGACACCATGCCACGCGGTATTCTTGGGTTAAATGCCCCTATGTTTGAGGAATACCTGAAGTTCATTGCCAATCGGCGTTGTGCACAGATTGGGTTGTCGCAACAGTACTCTGGCGCAGGTAATCCTTTCCCATGGATGTCTGAAGTACTGGATCTGAAGAAAGAAAAGAATTTCTTTGAAACCCGGGTTACCGAATATCAAACTGGAGGAGCTCTTACCTGGTAAGAGTCATAGCCGATCATCGGCGTTATGGGGCCACCATCCATGGTGGTTATATTAAGGGAGCGCCCTGCTCCCTTTTTTTATGGGGTATCGGTATGGCACCTTGCCTTAAGCCACAGCGGTACAAAGGTGATCAGACGGATACCCACAAGAATGATGGATGCCTGCTGAATGAGGTAGAATTTTGTAATGCAAACAACGGGTAGGATTGAACGTGTATGATTTCAACGGCCAGGTTGCAGTAGTTACCGGCGCTGCTGGCAATCTTGGGAGAACTGTAGCAAAACAGTTCCATAGTGCAGGTGCAAAACTGGCGCTGGTAGATATCTGTTTTGATCGTTCACAACAGGTATTCTGGAGACATGCGCAGGATGTTGGTTTATATGAAACGGATCTGACCGACGTCAACCAGGTGAATCATTCAGTGACCCAGATCAGAAACAGATTCAACCGCATCGATATCCTGGCGAATGTTGCCGGGGGTTTCAGGATGGGTCCGCCTGTGCATGAAACACCAGTACACGACTGGGATTTCATGTTGAACATGAATGCGAAAAGTGTATTTCTCATGTGTCGTGCTGTCGTCCCGCACATGCTGCAAAGGAAAACAGGCAAGATAGTGAACGTTGCCGCACGTGCAGCAGTGGAGGGTAAGGCGCGCATGGCGCCTTACTGCATAAGCAAGGCCGCTGTAATCACACTCACGCAAAGTCTTGCGGCAGAGCACAAACACAACCACATCAATGTGAACTGCATTTTACCGGGAACCATTGATACGCCGCAGAATAGGGCGGCGATGCCAGGAAGTGAATTCAGCAACTGGGTGCCGACAACGGAATTGGCCAGTGAAATCTTGCATCTGTGCTCAAAGCAGGCCAGTGGCGTGACGGGGGCAGCCGTACCTGTATATGGCAGAAGCTGAATCATCGTCACAGCAGGATTTGCCATCTTCGCCACTCTTTATACTTCATCCCAACATTTAAACAGGAGTCTTGGCAATCGCCAGAATATATTAATGAATTTCAGAAAAAACCTTGCAGCAGCACTACTCATCAGCATGGGCACAGTTGCCTATGCACTTGATGAGGTCGTGGTAACCCCTACCCGGTATCCCCAGTCACTCGGCGAGGTGATCCCTTCCGTTGTTGTGATTACCCGCGAGATGATTGAACGTAGCCCATCTGTCAATGTCGCCGGCCTGCTGCGCTGGCATGCGGGCCTGGATATCGGCCGCACCGGGGGACTGGGGCAGCAGACATCCGTATTCGTACGTGGCACGAACAGCAATCACACCACAGTACTGATCAACGGTGTGAAGATGAATTCTGCCACCACCGGCGCACCCGCACTGGAAATGATCGATACCTCAGTGGTCGAGCGCATCGAGGTGGTCAAGGGGCCGCGTTCGACTGTATACGGGTCAGAAGCGATTGGCGGGGTGATCAATATCATTACCTCCGTCGGCGATGAGGGAAAGAACGCAGCGCTTCATGTTACGACAGGCAGGTACTCTACTGACGAGCAAAGTGTACACCTGGGGTATGCAAACGATCGGGCATCCGGTAATTTGTCTTTCAGCCAGCTGGAGACAGAAGGGTTCCCGGCAGCCAGCGGATCGAATTCAAATCACGGCCACGATACGGGCACATTTGACCTCAATATCAGCGCTCAGGCTGGAGTCGGTGAGGTCCTGTTCGGATTCTGGCAGACGGACGGCAATACCGAGTATGACAGCTTCGGGTCTGACCTGGACCATGATCGAAGAAACAATGTCGTGAATGTTGCATTCAGCATGCCGGTACTGGAGGGCTGGAAATCGACCCTGTCGATCTCAAGGATGAAGGATGAAATCCGTCAGAACCAGGAGAATTTTCTGGGTAACGAGGATTTTGCCCTGACCGACAGGATGGTCTATGACTGGAAGAATGACATCGCGTTCAATAACAACGTGCTTGTACTTGGGGCCTCGCTGGCAGATGAGGGTACAGATTCCTTATCCTTTGGAAGGTCCTACAAGGAAGATACGCAAATATTGTCGGTGTACCTGCATGAGTCATTTGCCAGAAACCGACACAGTCTTTCCACGGCAACCCGATATACAGACCACGAAGATTTTGATGATGCCATGACCTGGAATCTGGAGTACGGGTATCACCTGTTTCAGGGAACCCGGCTGTTTACAAGTATAGGCACGGGGTTTCGAGCACCGGACAGTAATGCAAGATTCGGATTTGGAGGCAACCCGGATCTGAAAGAAGAGACGTCGCGTTCAATCGAAGCAGGCATCAAGCATGTACTGACTCCGCTGACGTCTGTTTCATTTCGTATTTTTGAAAATAAAATCGATAACCTGATTGAAGCCATCCTGACAGACCCGGCGACATTCACCTATGTCAATCGCAATGTGGATGAGGTCCGGATCAGGGGCCTCGAGCTGTCACTCGGCCACCAGTCCGGACCTTGGGATGTCAACCTCGAAGGAATCATCCAGGATCCCCGTAACGAGACTGACGACATGCCCCTGCTAAGGAGAGCAAAACGCACCCTCACGGGATCTGTCGCCTACAGTCAAGAGCAGTTCTTTGCCCAGGTAAATGGCCTGGTAACCTCGGAAAGGAGAGGTATTTCTGATGTCACTTTGCCGGGTTATGGGTTATTTGATGTATCGATTGGATACCACTTTCCCCATGTAACCCTGGCGCTCAAGGCGGAGAACCTTTTCGACAAGGAGTATGAGTTGGCTTCCGGGTACAACGTACCGGGTCAGTCAATTTTTGCCGAGCTGCAGATCAACCCGGTGCAGTGAATTCACAGTTAGATAGCACGTGCCTGATCAAGCAGCCAAGATTTATACCAGAACCGGTGATGGCGGTGTCACTGGCTTGTCAGGGGGCAGGCGTGTGCGCAAGGACTGTCCTGAAATCCAGGCAATAGGGGATGTTGACGAGCTGAATTCCGTGATCGGGATGATCCTTGCCAACCCGCTGCCAGCCGATCTGAGTGACAGCTTGATAGAAATCCAGCACCGTCTCTTTGATCTGGGAGCTGAGTTAAACGATCCGCACTTGAACCTGGTTGAGGCAGACAGGATCACCTGCCTGGAAGAGCAAATGGATGCCTTCAGTAAAAGCCTGCCTGCACTTAAAAACTTCATATTGCCCAACGGTGGAAAAGCCGCTTCAGTTTGTCACCTGGCGCGCGCTGTTTGCAGGCGTGCTGAAAGGAGCGTGGTGAAATTAAGCCAGAACCAGACTGTCAATCCGAACATCCAGGCTTATTTAAACAGGTTGTCTGACTTCCTGTTTGTTTCATGCAGGCTATTGTCCAGCCATTCCGGTCATGCAGAGACAAAGTGGCCGGGCAAGGCTACTTGATCCTGTAAGTCCCGCTATTTCATCCGGGTACCCAGCACAATATCCTTGGCGCGCAACTGCTTGATGGCGTCTTCTCCGCCTCTGAGCACCTGGTTCAGGTTCGGATGATGCAAAATTTCAGAGACTCTGACCAGGAGCTGCTTTCCGGTTTCAAGCTTGTTGATCTTGATCTGCTCGACCAGCGTTGCTGTAAAACGATTCAACTCCATAAAACCGACCTTGTCCTTCTGGTTCCTGTAGATCATCAGATACACCGGCTGCACGCTTGCTTGCATCGGCTGGAAATCAGGACTGATTTTGTGCACTGGGAAGTTGTATCCGCATAATTCTGTCAGGGGAGAAATAACCGGAATATTTCGTATTAAATCACCACCCGGATCAATGTTTTTCATGTCGGGATCCAGGTCTGAATTGGTGAGATGAATTTCCAGCCATTCGTAATGGGCCAGTTCATGGATGAATATCGGGTCTTCGGGCCGGGGAGTCCTTTCGTTTTGCAGGTAGTTGAGGAATTCGCGAGAAATATCCCTGAAGTAGGGAGATGCGGAGCGATGATTTGCAAAAAAATCTCGAATCATCCGATGCCAGTCATCCTCGGCATAGAGTCTGCGAAGCACGGGAAATGCGCTACTGATAAAGTTATGCACATTCCGATAGAGAAGACCGCGGTAAATGTTCATGCGTCGGTCTTCGATATCTTTCGGTGCGCTGAAATGCTCCGGATCCCTTAAATGGGCCGTAAACGCGTACTGGATCTTTTTGAATGCAGGTCGTTTTGTGGTCACGGTGGACACAGATCAGCTGGCTTGTGCAGCAGGCGCTGCACTCCATTTCTCCTGCAGACTGCGAATGGCATGCATCTCCTGCACCAGGTCCTTCAGAGGAGGGATGTTGAAATCCCTTTCCAGCAACGTCGGCACTGCACCGAACAACTCGTAGGCTTTGTCCAGCAAGTTCCAGACCGGAGCAATCACATCGGCTCCATGGGTGTCGACAAGCAAATCTTCTTCTTCCATGTAGTGGCCAGCGATATGGCAATACGCAATGCGTTTCCCAGGTAATGTCTGCAGGAATTCCACCGGATCGTACTGATGGTTGACTGAATTGACATAGATGTTGTTGACATCCAGCAGCAGGTTGCAGTCGGCTTCCTCGAGCACGGCATTGATGAAATTGATTTCATCCATCTCCTTGCCGGGGGCTGCATAGTAGGACACGTTTTCCATGGCAATCTTTTGTTCCAGAATTTCTTGAACCCGCTTGATCCTGTCGGCAACATAATGGACAGCCTCTTCAGTAAAGGGGATGGGCATCAGGTCATACAGATGCCCGTCATCCGAACAGTAGCTCAGATGTTCACTGTAACAGCGGATGTCATGGGCGCGTAAAAACTTCTTAACATCACACACCAGCGATTCATCCAAAGGGGCAGGGCTTCCAATCGAAAGGGAAAGCCCATGGGTAACGAACGGTACCTTTTCAGTAAAGGCACGAAAACGCTTGCTTAATTTCCCGCCGATGCCTATCCAGTTCTCGGGTGCAACCTCCATAAAGTCGATACAATCCGGACAGCCTGCCTCAAGCTCATCCAGAATGTCTCTCCGCAAACCGAGGCCTGATCCAGATATCGAATCGATGGCATGAGCTTGCGTGTCCATGAAATTAATTTTCCTGGCCTGTACCATATTCGAATAATCCGTCGGATCGCATCATTCACCTCCTGAATTGCCTGGCAATCCAGTAATCCACGGACAGGTATTTCCCCGCACCCGTAAAAAACAGTGCCAGGAGCATTACGAAATACGTGGCGCCAAATTCAATACCGTTATTCAGCACTACAAAACTTCCCTTCTCTGTCAGCCATTTGTAGTTGCCATGTTTTTTCAACAGGGATTTTGCCGCCTGCAGACGGCGGCCAACGTCCTCGCTGTTTTCCAAGCTGCGCTGTGCCGCAGGAATACCGACGGATGCCAGTGGTTTTGCCGTGCTGGTTGCAGGGTCACCGGGTGCGATCGCAAACCAGCCCTTATCCCAGTGTACTGCAAAAATTGCGACAAGCATGGTAATCATAAGGGGGATGGTGAACCAGCGTACTGCAACTCCAAACAGTAGAGCGAGACCCCCAAACAGTTCTGCGGACGCCGCAAGAATTGCCATGAGCATGGGGGCCGGCAGGCCAAGCCCCCAATCGGGGTTGCCAAACCAGCTTGCTATATCTTCCAGGTGCATGAACTTGTGCAGACCAACCGCTATGAATACGGGTGCCAGGTACAAGCGCAAGGCAAGAGGCCCCAGAAAGTCAATCGCACGGAACCTGTCAAGGACATCTTGTAATGAATTTGCCATGGTGACGAGTGCTGACATATCGGGACCTCCTGTAAGCAATGCGCCTTAGAGACTTACACTTTTTTCACTGTATTCACAAAGATCAAGTATCGGGCATTCCTGGCATTTGGGTTTGCGCGCCAGGCAGATGTAGCGGCCAAGCAGTATCAGCCAGTGATGTGCATGCAGCTTGAATTTCTCCGGCACCTGCTTTTCGAGTCCAAGCTCCACGGCAAGTACGTTTTTCCCGGGAGCGAGACCGGTTCTGTTGGATACCCGGAATATATGCGTATCTACGGCGATCGTTGGTTGGTTGAAAGCATTGTTGAGCACCACATTTGCGGTTTTTCTCCCGACCCCGGGCAATGATTGCAGTGTCTCACGGGTTCTTGGAATTCGCCCGCCGTGCTTTTCAATAAGAATATGACAGGTCTTGATGATGTTTTCGGCCTTGCTGTTGTATAAACCGATGGACTTGATATAGGTCTTCAGTTTTTTTTCGCCCAGTGCAAGCATTTTCCTCGGCGTATTGGCCACTTTGTAAAGATCCCGGGTGGCTTTGTTCACACTGACATCCGTGGCTTGTGCAGAGAGAATGACGGAGATCAAGAGCTCAAAATTGGACTTGTGCACGAGTTCGGTTCTGGGGCGCGGATTTTCCTTTCTCAGTCGACGAAAGATTTCCTCGGATTTTTTCTTGTTCATAGCGCGGCGAAGGGCTTACTTGTTGAGTGACAGTTCTTTTTTCCTTTGCTCAAACTGTTGCTGCTTTTCTCGCCGGATGCAGTTGAGTCTTTGTATGCGACGCTTTCTGTTGTTGCGTGAAAATGTTGCAAATTCTTTTTTCAGCATTCGCTGGTCGATCTTGGGAACAGTCTGACAAGTTTCTTGAAAGTGGGTATTCGCATCCAGCCTGATGCAGTCGACCGGGCATGGGGGTATGCACAGTTTGCACCCGGTACAATAGCGGGTAATGATCGTATGCATATGCCTGGATGCACCCACGATCGCGTCAAAGGGGCAGGCCTTGATGCACAGCGTGCAGCCGACACATTGTTGTTCATCAATTTTTGCAACATAGTTGCCGGTCGGAATAATGGCGTCTACGTTTTGCACAGGATGCTTATTTCACGCGCATGCCGGGGGTAGCCCCACTGTCAGGATGCAGCAGAAATATTTCTTTCCCGCCAGGTCCTGCCGCAAGCACCATCCCTTCCGATGTGCCAAATCGCATTTTTCGTGGAGCCAAATTTGCAACCACCACGGTTAACTTCCCTTCAATGTCCTGCGGAGCATAGGCGGACTTTATTCCGGCAAGAACCGTCCTCTGCAGGTTTCCAGTCGGTTCACCCAGGTCCAGCGTCAGCTTGAGCAGCTTTTCAGCGCCTTCCACATGCTCTGCCCGGACAATCTTTGCGATCCTGAAATCCAGTTTCGCAAACTCATCAATGGTGACCTCATCGCTGATCGGATCAGTGATGTCTGGCGACTCGTTTTGTCTGGATGCTTCTATCATTTTGTCTATCAACTTTTTTTCAACTCGGGTGATCAGGGGCCTGAACGTGTTGATCTGGTGTCCTTCGGGCAACGGTATTCCCGAAGCCAGATCATCCCAGGTAGTTTCAGTATTCAGGAAGGTTTCTGATTTATTTGCAAGCTCCGGCATCACAGGTTTCAAGTAGCCAATTAAAAGCCTGTACATGTTGATGCCAAAGCTGCAAACCTGATGCACCTGGTCCCTGCTGGCCTCTTCTTTGACCAGTTCCCAGGGCTTGTGTGCATCGATGATCTGGTTGGCTTCATCGGCATGCTTCATTATGGACCGCATGGCTTGTGAATAGTTTCGAGACTCATAGAGCGCTTTGATCTGCTCGTTGTTTAGACCTGCATGATCGAACACCTCGCGCCCGCCCTCGATAAAGGCAGAAGTCAGTCTTCCACTGAAATACTTATGAATGAATCCTGCGCAGCGGCTGGCAATGTTGACCAGTTTACCCACGACATCACTGTTCACTCGCTGTTGGAAGTCATCCAGGCTGAGATCGATATCACTGACATCAGGACCCAGCTTTGCAGCAAAGTAGTAACGCAAATACTCGGGATTCAGATAGTCAAGGTACGTGCGGGCCTTGACAAATGTGCCTCGTGATTTTGACATTTTCTGGCCGTCGACTGTCAGGAATCCATGGCAGTACACCGCAGTCGGAACTCGATAGTTCGCGCCATGCAGCATTGCGGGCCAAAACAGCATGTGGAAGTACGCGATATCTTTGCCGATAAAATGGTAAACCTCGTGCTTGCTGTCGGTATTCCAGTAATCGTCAAACTCCCGCCCGGTGCGGTCACAGTACTGCTGCAGGCTGGCCATGTATCCCACAGGTGCATCCAGCCACACGTAAAAATACTTGCCCGGCGCATCGGGTATTTCAAAGCCGAAATAAGGTGCATCACGGGAGATGTCCCAGTCCCTGAGATCTTCCTTGAACCACTCCTTGAGCTTGTTCGTGATTCCCGGTTGCAGCGGGTTGTTATCGATCCAGTCATGCAGTACCTCTTTAAAGTCATTCAGCGTGAAGAAATAATGCAGATTTTCCTTTTTGACTGGTGTGGCACCACTGACTGACGAGTACGGATTGATCAGGTCTGCAGGGGTGTAGGTGCTCCCGCAGACCTCGCAGTTATCCCCGTACTGGTCTTTCGCACTGCACTTCGGGCATTCGCCCTTTACAAAGCGATCCGGGAGAAAGACCTTGTCCTTCGGGTCATACAGGTCTACAACCGTTTTTGTAGTGATGTATCCGTTCTTTTTCAGGCGCTCATAGATGCGTGTGGAATGGATCCTGTTTTCTTCCGAGTGTGTCGAGTGGTAGTTATCAAACTGAATGTGAAAATCGGAAAAGTCTTTCTGATGCTCGATGCTGACTTGCGATATCAACTGCTCGGGTGTGATGCCCTCCTGTTGGGCCTTGAGCATGATCGGTGTGCCATGGGCGTCATCGGCACAAATATACAAGCAGTCATGTCCACACATTCTCTGGAATCTGGCCCAGATGTCGGTCTGAATGTATTCGACCAGATGCCCGATATGAATCGGTCCGTTGGCATAAGGCAGCGCACTGGTGACAAGGATATTTCGTTGTGATTTGTCCATTCGGAGGGGATCCATTGTGGCGATTTTACCTTATTAACAGTTCGAAAAACGCACCATTGTTTTACAGGCTGAACCACTGTATCTGAGGTCTTTGCTGCTCCGGTGAGCATGGTATAGTAAGCACCCGGTACGCCAGACCCAAATTTTTCAGGAGACCCAAATGGCGCAGCTTACGAAAGAGCAGGTTGAGACAGCACTGAAACAGATTCAGGACCCGTACCTTGGAAAAAATCTGGTTGCGGGCAATACCGTCAAGGACATTGAAACGGAGGACGGGAAGGTAAGTGTCACGGTCAAGCTGGGTTATCCTGCCAAGGGAATCGTGGACGGTCTTGCCAAGCAGATTGAAGTAAAAGTTTTGGAAGCCGGTGCGCAGCAGGTATCGGCGGATGTGAGCTGGCAGATCGAGGCGCATACGGTACAAAAAAGTCTCAAGCCTCTTGAAAACATTAAGAATATCATTGCCGTAGCTTCCGGCAAGGGAGGGGTGGGCAAATCCACCACTGCCGTCAATCTTGCGCTGGCGCTGTCCATGGAGGGCGCCGTGGTGGGGATGCTGGATGCAGATATTTATGGTCCCAGCCAGCCTCGCATGCTGGGTGTGAGCGGCCAGCCCAAGTCCAGTGACGGCAAGAGCCTGGAACCGATGGAAGCACACGGACTGCAAGCGATGTCGATCGGGTTTTTGATCGATGAGGAAACCCCCATGATCTGGCGAGGGCCGATGGTTACCCAAGCACTCGAGCAGCTGTTGAATGATACGTGCTGGCGAGGACTGGACTACCTGGTCGTTGACCTGCCGCCAGGTACAGGAGACGTGCAGTTGACACTTGCACAGAAAATTCCGGTAAGTGGTGCAATTATCGTCACTACACCGCAGGACATCGCCCTGTTGGATGCACGCAAGGGATTAAAGATGTTTGAGAAAGTTGAAGTGCCGGTGCTGGGGGTTGTAGAAAATATGAGCATCCATATCTGCAGCAAGTGTGGCCATGAAGAGGCTATATTCGGCCAGGGTGGAGGCCAGCGCATGGCTGAAGAGTCGGGGGTCGACATACTGGGCGCCTTGCCTTTGGACATTAATATTCGTGAACAGGCGGATGGCGGCAACCCGTCAGTAGCGATGATGCCGGACAGTCGAATCGCTGAAATATATCGTGAGATCGCACGTAAATCCGCTGCCAAACTTGCCGTACAAGGCAAAGATTACAGGGCGCGGTTTCCGAAAATTGTTATTCAGAATACCTGATATTGCACCGTTGTATCCTGGCAGTTCTGCACATACCTGGATTACGCAAAACGACAAGCGAAACAGGCTGCACGCTGTGGATCAAATCCCGGGTCAGAACATTCTGGAGTTAAGCACCGATGGCCATTAAGTCAGATCGCTGGATTCGCCAAATGGCGAAACAGCATCGCATGATCGAACCGTTTGAAGCCGGCCAGGTCCGCTCTGGAGATAACGGTGGCCTGGTTTCTTACGGAACATCCAGCTATGGCTACGATGTTCGGTGTGCAGATGAATTCAAAATCTTCACCAACATAAATTCTGCGATGGTCGATCCCAAGCAATTCAACAAGGACAGCTTCATTGATCTCAAGGCAGACGAATGTGTGATTCCCCCAAACTCCTTCGTGCTGGCAAGAACCGTTGAATATTTCCGTATTCCACGCTCGGTACTGACAGTGTGCCTGGGAAAATCCACCTATGCCCGTTGCGGGATCATCATCAATGTCACTCCGCTGGAGCCGGAGTGGGAAGGCCATGTCACGATAGAAATTTCCAATTCCACGCCACTGCCCGCAAAGATTTATGCCAATGAAGGCATCGCACAGGTACTCTTTTTTGAGTCTGATGAAACCTGTGAAACTTCCTATAAAGAGCGCGGCGGCAAATACCAGGGCCAGCGCGGGGTGACTTTACCTAAGACCTAGCTTGAACATCCCTGGTGTCCGGCAATCGCTGACACAATTTCAGGCAGGCAGCGTCCAGCTGGCTGGCCCTCATCACAAAGGCTCTAAAGCAACAGCCAGGTCGCCAGACCGAGAAATGCAAAAATCCCGATGATGTCCGTGACCGTGGTAAGTATGACGCCCCCTGCCAGTGCCGGGTCGATATTCAGGTTTCGCAGGATGACGGGTATTGACACACCGGCAAGTGCCGCACAAACCAGGTTTGCCATGGTCGCAGCTGCAATGACGCCACCCATCTTGACGTCCTTGAACCACAAAATGACAACCAGTGCCACAATAAGGGCCCATGTTATGCCATTCAGAAATCCGACAGCGAGCTCCTTGAATAGCAACAGTTTGGAATTGCTGCGTCCGATCTGACCAAGTGCCAGGCCCCTGATCACCAGAGTCAGCGTCTGGTTGCCGGCGATCCCCCCCATACTGGCAACCACCGGGATCAGAATGGCCAGTATGATGATTTTTTCCAGAGTCACCTGAAACAGGCTGATTACCCAGGCCGCCAGGAATGCGGTGAGCAGGTTTACACCCAGCCAGACAGTGCGCCGCTGCGTAGACGCCACAACGGGAGCAAACAAATCCTCTTCCTCCGATAAACCCGCCATACTGAATACGGAATGTTCAGCTTCCTCTCGAATCACATCCACTACGTCGTCCACTGTAATGCGGCCAATAAGCTTGTTGTTTTCGTCTACGACTGCCGCAGATACCAAGTCCAGGTCCTCAAACGATTTTGCGACCTGTGTAGCTTCGGTTCGGGCATCAAATGCACGGGCATCGTCCTCCAGTACATCCCGTACCAGCATTGCTGAATCGCTGGTCAGCACTGTGGTGAGCGGTAGTGCACCCATGTAGTGTTCATATCGGTCAACCACAAACAGCGAGTCTGTTCCATCAGGCAATGCACCCCGGCTGCGCAGATAGCGCAGCACAACATCAAGCGTGACGTCATGGCGCACTGTGACCATGTCGGTGTTCATCAGTCCACCTGCGGTATCCTCATCGTAGGACAATACAGCTTCCAGACGTTGGCGGTCCTGGTAATCCATACCGGCAAGGGCCTGCTGTATGACCGTATACGGCAGGTCGGCAAGCAGGTCTGCCAGGTCATCAATCTCCAGGCCCTCGGTTGCCGCTACCAGGGCCTTGCTGTCCATGAGCCTGATCAGGCCGCTGCGGACTTCTTCGCCGACATTCAGCAGGACCTCTCCACTATCGGAGTCCAGCATGTTCCAGATAATGATGCGCTGTGAGTGGGGAAGTGCTTCCAGCAGATTTGCAATTTCGGCAGGGTGCAAAGCACCCAGCATGCGTCTGGCACGCAGCATGGCACCTGTCTGCAAGGCTTCGCTTACAGCCTTCAGAGTCTGGTTCTGGTCTTGTATGGCAGCTTCAGGCATGGATCGAACGGTTTATGCTTTCGATGATGGGTGGCAAGTGTAACTGCTTTGGAAGTCTCCTGCCAAAGAGTGGATTCTGATATTTTGCGGAGTTAGACGTTCAGCGCATCCACCAGAGAATCGATCCTGGCAGGGCGTGTCGTGTTAAGGATTTTCCTGGCAGGCTTTTCAAGTTCTGAGATACTGCTTCGATTGATGATCTGTTTGATTTCCAGAAGGTTGGAGGGGTGTGTACTGAACTCCTGGAGACCGAGGCCAAGCAGAAGCCTGGTATAGCGTGGGTCGCCGGCCATTTCTCCACACATTGCCACCGGGATTCCAGCGCGCCGACCTGCGCGTAAAGTCAGGTCAACCAGTTTCAGCACGGAGGGATGGAGTGGGTCATACAGGTAGTTTACCTGATCATCGATCCGATCAATTGCAAGCGTATACTGGATCAAATCATTCGTGCCAATGGACAGGAAGTTGAGCTGTTTTGCAAAAATATGCGCAGACAGTGCCGCCGCGGGAACCTCGATCATGGCACCGACAGGGATATTCTGATCATAGGTGCACTGCTCGCCTTCCAGTTCTTCCTTGGCTCGTTCAAGGATGGCCAATGATTGAACAAGTTCAGTGTGGCTTGTAATCATTGGGAGGAGAATACGAACAGGGCCACTGGATGAAGCCCGCAAGATTGCACGCAACTGTTGCTTGAACAAGTCAATGTCCTTCAGGGACCTGCGAATCGCGCGCAGACCCAGCGCTGGATTTTGAGTGAGTGGCCCTTGGAAATTTGGATCAAATTCCTTTTCCGCACCCAGGTCCAAAGTGCGGATGGTCAAGGGCTTTCCCTTCAATACACGAATGATTTTCCGGTAAGCATTCAGTTGCTCATCTTCATCCGCAGGTTTTTCGCGGTCAATATAAAGAAATTCCGTACGGTACAGCCCCACCCCGTCCGCCCCGGACTGCCTGAGCACGATCATGTCTTCAGCCAGTTCGATGTTGGCCTGCAAGCTGATGCGTGTGCCATCGCGTGTTCTGGCTGAAACGCCTCGCAGGGCACGCAACTTGCGTCGTGCTTCTTTTTCCTTGCGTTGTCTTTTCTGGTAGGTCTTGACTGTTTTTTGGTCAGCGCCTGCCAGGACCATGCCGTTGGTACCATCGATGATGATCTGCTCTTCCTGGTGCAGCAGGGAACGTGCCCCCTGGATGCCGACGATCGCCGGGATTCCCAGGCTGCGAGCCAGGATTGCAGTGTGCGAAAGAGGGCCACCCAGTTCCGTAATGAACCCGGCAATATTCTGGGTTTGCATCAGCACTGTATCCGCTGGAGTAAGGTCATCAGCAACGATGATTCGGCCCTTCAGGGGCTGCGTATCAATTTGTACGGTATACAGCTGATCTTTAAGAATTTGCTGAATCAGGTTGATGACGTGCTCAACATCGTTGATACGGGTTCTGAGATAGTCATCTTCCATCTGCTCAAAAACAGAAATCAGTTTGTCATGCTGTATTTTCAGGGCCCACTCGGCATTGCAGCGTTGATTGCGAATGATCCCGGCGGGCGCTTTGCGCAGCATGGAATCCTTGAGCATGAGGATGTGTGAATCGATGAATGCAGCGACATCCATCGATGTGTCTTGCGGAATCGTGTCTCGGATGCTGCGCAAATGATTGCTGGCTTCATCGACTGCATTTTGAAAGCGTTCGACTTCCTGTTTGATCTCGTTCTTTTTGAGCTTGTGTTCGAATACTTCAGGCGCACCGCGTTTCAGCAAATGCACATTCCCGATGGCAATGCCTTTCGATACGTCAATTCCGGTAATGATTAATGCCATGGCAAACCTATGTCACTGATTGTCTTACTCGTCTTCATCAAAATAATTGTTGACCAGGTTTTCGATCGCGGCCACGGCTTCTTTTTCATCGTCGCCCGAGGCAGTAACCGCTACTGTCGAGTGTTGGCTTGCGGCCAACATCATGACCCCCATGATGCTTTTCCCATTCACCTGCCTGGCGTCTTTTTCGATCTGAATCTCGCTTTGGAAGGTAGATGCCAGGGCCACCAGCTTTGCTGCGGCACGCGCATGCAAACCAAGTTTGTTGGGGATGGTCAATCGCTTGCTCAGCATCTGGTTTATCTCTTGGAACTGCAGTCGATAATGCCATCATGAGCACCACTCAATGCCTTTTCCGCAAGCTTGTCCAGGTCTAAATCCGGGTAGTTCATTGTACGAACCAGCATGGGCAGACTAAGGCCTGCCAGCACACGTACAGTGACTGATGTGTTCAGCTTGTTGCAGACATTGCTTGGTGTTGAACCATATATGTCAGTCAGAACAAGCACCCCGCCTCCTTGGTCAATCTCTGCACAAAGAGCTTGGGCCTCAGACAGCAATTCGTCTGCATTGCTGGCATCCGTTACGCAAAGTGCCTTGCATACCAGAGGCAGCGGTGCATCAAGCATCGATGCCGCTGTATCAAGCAACTCGTGTCCCAGGTTGCCGTGCGTAACGGTGAGTATTGCCACAGCCATGTCAGGATTTCAGGTCCCGATGCCGGACCAACACGTGCTTGTCGGCAGATTTTCTGAAACGGTCCGCCAGAAACTCCGTAATATGCACTGAGCGGTGCTGTCCCCCTGTGCACCCAACGGAAACGCTCAGGTAATTGCGGCTATCCCGGCAAAAACAGGGTGCCCAGTACTCGATGAAATCACCAATCGAAAGGATGATTTGCCTTACTTCATCATGTGATTGCAGGTAGTCAACGACCTCGGGATCATTTCCCGTAAGGCTGCGCAGTTGTGGTTCCCAGTAAGGATTGGGCAGAAACCGTACGTCAAACACGTAGTTCGAATCGTCAGGGACACTGTACTTGAAACCGAAGGACTGCAGCAGCAAGGTCAATACAGCAGGTTTGTCCCTGCATATCCTGTCAGTAATCACAGAGCGCAATTGCCGCACATTGGTCTGGGAGGTATCTATGCATATATCCGCAAGTGCTGCGACTTCGGCTAAAACTTTCTTTTCCGCTTGAATGGCATCAATCAGTGATAATCCATCCTGGGTAAATGGATGCCTGCGAGCGGTTTCATTGTAACGCTGTACCAGCGCTTTCTCGCTTGCCTCCAGATAGACAAGCCTGAGATCAATAGCATGCTGCCTGAATTTTTTGATGATGCCCGGGAAGGCCTGCATGTCCTGGCTGAGGTTACGCGCATCGACCCCTATGGCAATTTTGTCGTAAATCATTGCAGAGGTTGCCATGAACTGCTCGATGCAGGTAGGTAGCATAGCGAGGGGCATATTGTCGATGCAGTAAAAATCATTGTCCTCGAGGGTATTGATTGCGACCGATTTTCCAGAGCCTGAAAGGCCGCTAACGACTACAAGTTTCATCGACATCTACTGCATCAGCTTTTTCTGGCGATCGCTGAGATCCTTGCAAGCAATATAGCCTTGCTGGATGAGTGACCGGGAGCGCGCAGCAGCCTCGATCAGAACGGAAAGGTTTCTGTTCGGGGAGACGGGAAGAATGACCGTGGGTATATCCACTCCAAGCACGTTGGTTTTTTTTTCAACAAGATGACTTCGGTCCTCGGTTGTTGAGGGCATCGGGCCGGCGGGCAGCAACTGGATGATCAATTCCAGGTAATGGCTCGGTTTGACTGCCTTGCTCCCATACATCTCGCGTATATTTAATATCCCCAATCCTCGTACTTCAAGAAAGTTTTGCAGTACGTCAGGGCAGGTTCCACGGATTGCATTCGGAGTGATTCGAGTGAATTCCGGCGCATCATCCGCGATTAATGCATGCCCCTTGCTGACAAGATCGAGAGCAAGCTCACTTTTGCCCAGCCCACTATTCCCTGCAATCAGTACACCGACCTTCGCAATCTGCATGAATACGCCATGCACGATGGTTGCTTCAACAAGCATGTTTGTCAGAAAGCTGTGTAATGCTGCAACCAATTCATCCCTGTCAAGTTCAGAGCAGATAATCGGCAGATCGTACGTCCTGGAGTACTCCCTGAATTTGTCAGGAGGGTTCAGGCCATCACTGATGAAGATCGCTGCTGCTGTGCTCTTGAAAAGAATGACCAGGGCATTGCTCCTGGTGGCATCGTCTGTCCCTTCAAAACGTTTGAGGTCTGCTTTACCCAGTACGTGCGCCTGGCATGTCTGTGGCGGATTGAAAGGGCCTGCCAGCCGGAATTCAGGATCCATGCATGACTGGCGGGTGAATCCTGTACAGCTCTGCTTGCACCCGGCCCACCAAGTCAGACCCAGATCATTTTTTTTCTGCAAAAACAATGCTCTTGCAGTCAATGCTAACGTGCCAGATGCTTTTTTTATCCCTGTCATTGAACTAGACGGCTTATCCCTCTTTGCAGCAGCGCTGGGCTAGCGTACCCGTCTCCCGGGGGTGTTCGCCTCAGTGTCAGGATGCAAGATGCCCTGTGCTGTCACAAAGCAGATCGCAAAGACATTTTGCATGATCGCATTTCTCAATGGATTGTCGAACCTGGTCGTTGGCCAAGAGCTTGGCAAGACCCGACAACAGTTGAAGGTGTTCATCTGCAGCATTTTCAGGGACCACCATGCAAAACAAAAAATTAACTGCGCGGCCATCCGTGGATTCAAATTTAACTCCCTTGTCCAGTTTCAGCATGGCGGCGTATATTTTTTCGATTTCTTCCAGCCGGCAGTGCGGAATGGCAATGCCTTTGCCGAGCCCAGTGCTGCCCAGTTTTTCGCGTGCCAGCAAGGCATCCAGCACCTTGTTTTTGGTCAGGGCAGGATGCTGTTTTGCAAGCGATTCACTGAGGAGTTCCAGCGCCCTTTTTTTGCTGCTGACGGATGCTGCAAATACCACTCCTTTCTCAGAAATGTAGTCTTTGAGGGGCATGATCAAAAACTGAGGTGTCAGAAGTTCGTACGATGCCTCACCTCGCTTTGATGATGATCTTTTAATTTTTCCTTGTGCTTGACGATCTGCCGGTCCAATTTATCGACCAGGGAATCGACAGCGGCATACATGCCCTCGTCGTATGAGTTGGCAAAAATCTTGCTTCCGCTGACCTGCAGGGAGGCTTCTGCCTTATGGGTGAGCTTCTCAACAGTCAGGACAACGTGAACATTGATAACGTGTTCGAAGTGTCTGGTCAGCCGTTTGAATTTCTTTTCGACGTGTTTCCTCAGGGCGTCTGTCACTTTGAGATGATGGCCAGTTATATTTATTCGCATAATTATTCCCTTTGGCACTGATAACAGTTAAGCATAGATATTGAAAGATTAAAACTTCTTAAACGCGTTGTCGGCGTTGATTGGATGGCGGGATGGCCAGGGATTCACGGTATTTGGCGATAGTGCGTCGCGCAACACTGATACCTTTTTGTTCAAGAAGCACGGCAATCTTTTGATCGCTCAAGGGTTTTGCCTGATTTTCTTCCTGTACCAGGCTCTTGATCATTGCCTTGATTGCAGTGGCTGAGCAGGCCCCTCCATCATTGGTGGCGACATGACTTGAAAAGAAATACTTGAACTCAAGAACACCTCTTGGGGAATCCATGTACTTGTTGGTGGTGATGCGCGATATCGTAGATTCATGCATCTCGAGTTCATCAGCAATATCTCTCAAGACTAAAGGCTGCATGGCTTCCTCCCCGTACTCGAAGAAGGCCTGCTGGTGTTCGATGATCGAGGTTGCAACACGTACAAGGGTCTGGTTGCGGCGCTGTACGCTCTTGATTAACCAGCGTGCTTCCTGCAGCTGGCTGCGCATGTAATCGGCTTCACTGGTCGCCATCTTATTGATCATATTCGTATAGACGTTGTTGATGCTCAATTTCGGGGTGGTATACGGATTCAGACGCACCCTCCAGGCGTTGCCGTGCTTTTCAACATACACATCAGGGACGATATATTCAGATTTTTGCATGTGAATTAAATCCCCTGGTTTGGGGTGCAGCGTTTGAATCAGCCCGACAGCATTTTCTATATCCTCGATGCTGAAACCGCTGCGTTTACTTAATTTCGCATAGTCCTTCATCCCTACCAAATCGAGGTGTTTCTCTACGATTGCGCGCGCCTGTACCAGGAACGGCAGGTCGCCCGGCATCTGCTGCAGTTGTACATCCAGGCATTCCTGGAGACTTCGCGCCCCGCAGCCAACAGGGTCCAGACGTTGTACGAACTTGAGAATGGCCTCTATTTCATCCAGCCCGATGTCATCAGCCTGACCCAGGCTTGCCTGTATGTTTTCCAGGTCCTCATGCAGGTAGCCCGACTCATCCAGGGCATTGATCAGTATCCCCGCTACCAGCAGGTCCTGGTCAGAAAGTGAGCTGAGCTCGAGCTGCCACAACAGGTGATCATGCAAGGACCTATGCTCTGCAGTTGCTCTCGTATCCAGGTAGTCCATCTGCTCTTCATTCGCATGGCTTGGCCCCATCGTGTATGAAAGCTCGTGCATGTCATCCCATTCGCTCTCTACCGCACGCTCTTCCGGCAGGAGTGGGTCTTCTTTGTCAGGGGTAGCTTCACTCGGCTCTTCCTGGGCATCTGCATTTTCGTTGAGTGGGGCCTCGGACTCGCTGCGGTCCTCGGTTTCCAGCATGGGATTGGATTCGTAGGCCTCCTGAATTGCAGCCTTGAGTTCCAGCGAGGACAATTGCAGAAGGCGAATGGCCTGCTGCAGTTGCTGTGTCATGGTCAGGCGTTGGCCAAGGCGCAGTTGTAAGGAGGGTTTCAGCATGCCCTAATTATGGCATGAATATTGCCCACAGATGTTGAGAACGTGGCGGAGACGGCTCACCATTCTGGGCGCCGGCAGGGGGGTGCTCCCCAAATGCCGACGAACGGAATCTGCGGATTCCCGGGCAGACTAGCCCATTGAGAAATGTTTACCCAGGTACGTGTCTTGTACCTGCTGATTGGCGAGGATGCTCGATGGCGGGCCTTTGGCCAGAACATGGCCATCGCTGAGGATATAGGCACGATCACATATGCCCAGCGTCTCACGGACATTGTGGTCGGTAATCAGCAAACCGATCCCGTGACTGCACAGGTCTTTGAGAATCTGCTGTATGTCCTTTACA
The DNA here is from genome assembly GCA_965214675.1 of Gammaproteobacteria bacterium. Lineage (GTDB taxonomy): Bacteria > Pseudomonadota > Gammaproteobacteria > UBA4575 > UBA4575 > WTFY01. The sequence goes on along the minus strand of OZ243969.1, from coordinate 1,231,031 downwards.
GAGATCGGGTCTACGCCAGTAAACGGTTCATCCAGCAAGATGAATTTTGGCTCGGTTGCAAGTGCGCGTGCAATTTCAGCACGGCGCCTTTCTCCACCGGACAGCTGTATGCCCTTGGAGTCACGAATATGTTCGATTCGCAGATTGGCCAGCAGCTCGTCACACAGCTGCTTTCGCTGCCTTTTCCCCAGATTGTCGCGTGCTTCCAGGCTGACCATGATGTTCTGCTCTACAGTGAGCCCGCGGAAAATGGATGGCTCTTGCGGCAGATAGCCGATGCCATGCCGGGCACGCAGGTGCATGGGCATGTGCGTGATGTCCAGGTCATTTAAAATAATGCGACCCTCGGTTGTCCTCAGCAGTCCTGCCAGCATGTAAAAGCATGTGGTCTTGCCTGCGCCGTTGGGTCCCAGCAGGCCCACGATCTCACTGGACTGGACATCCAGGTTGACATGCTGAACGACTGCATGCGTATTGAACTGCTTGTGCAAATTTTGTGCACGTAGATGGTTCATGCTGAGAGCATTCCGATCAGTACCTGGAACCGGGGAGTCAAGGGCTGGCCTCCATTGGTAATTTGTCGATGACGGTTTCCGGCAGCACCGTAATGTTGACCCTTCCACGGCCTTCAGAATTTCCTCCACTGACAGTTTTCTTGTCCACGTGGAAGACAATATTGTCGCTTGCAAAGGTGTTGCCATCTTCGGTCAGCTTTGCATTTTTGGTCAACATGATCTGCTTTTTACTGATGTCATAGACCATGTATTCCGCTTCTGCATACACCGTTTTTCCATCATCAGCGGTTTGCCTGAAGGTAGTCAAGTCACCCTCGGACTTGATTTTCTGAACCTTTTTGTCAACGGATTCAACCACTACCGTATCACCGGTTAATCGCATACTGCCTTGTGCGATGCGGACATTGCCACGATAAATGCTTACTCCCGTATTCTCATTCATTTCAGCAGAATCCGCCTTGATGCTGATGGGTTTGCCTGAATCATCCGAAAAAGCACCGGACCATGCGAGGCATGCGATCAAGGCTGCCAGAAAGACAGACTGGACGATGGGCCTAGGGTTGGTAGATGCCTTCGACATTGTTGTGTAAATATAGCACTTCTTTTTTCAAGTCCAGGCTCATGCCGCGCGCAGAAAACATTTCAGTCCCGCGCACGGCCGTTATCGTCGAGTCTGTGGTCGCACGTTGTTTTTCAGGGAATACGATCAGCAGCTCTGTTGTAATCACCAGGGGATGTGAGCTGCTGTCGGGCTGCACCTGGTTGATCCGGACATTGCCTGTCAGGGTGATTACATTGCTGTGGTCCCGTGTGACCCCTTTTTGGGCTTGTGCATGAATCTGGCCGCCTTCACTGTCGTAGAGAGTAATTTTAGGCAGATCAAATTGGCTGCTGTTGTCATCTTCATAGAGCTGGTACCTGGATGCCAGCACCTTGTATTGGGGTTTGCCATCCTCGGCATTGATGACCATTTCGATGCTGTCAAAACTGATGGAGGGGGCATGGGACGAGGCATCAGCAGAATCCGGCCTGACAGGGGCATCACGCAGACCCAAAAACCACAGGGCCGCAAAGGCACCGAATATGATCAAGCTTCCAATCCAAATCAGCCTGGATCGCATGATGTCATTCAGCGCAGGTTGTGTGACAACACCTGGTCCATCAGGCCCTGGGTATCCAGCAGCAGATCACATACTTCCCGTGCAGCGCCCTGTCCGCCGCTATTGACCGTTTCGCAGTGCGCATGCTGCTTCACGTACGCATGCGCATTGGCAACAGCCACGGCAAGCCCGCAGCGTGTCATAACCTGCAGGTCAAAGATGTCGTCTCCGACATAGGCCGCCTGCTGTTCATCAAGCTCCAGCCGGGCGAGTAGTTCCTGGAATACGAGGAATTTGTCTTTGCAGCCCTGGTATACATGCTTGACCTCAAGGTCTTGCATTCGATGTTCCAGCGATTTGGATGCGCGTCCGGTAATGACACCGACCTCAAACCCGTAATGCAGCAGCAGCCGTATGCCATGGCCATCATGCGTGTTAAAGGCCTTGAACTCAGTGCCGGAGTCATCAAGAAATATGCGCCCGTCCGTCAATACTCCATCCACGTCAAATAAGACCAGACGTATTTTTCTGGCGCGCTTGCAGGCTTCTTCTGAGGCATTCATGAAGATCGGCAGGGCAATGTGCAGTCGCAGGGTTCGCTAGGCTTGCTGGATGACCAGCAATATATACGCAATGTAGGAGGATATAAATAAAATACTTAGACCCCGCGGTATTTTTTTGATGCGCCGAAAACCCAGTACCGCGAGAAACAACACGACGGTTGCACCAGTCATGATCGGCAGGTCGCGTGCGTACACTTCATGTGGAACCGGATAGGCGGTAATGACACTTGCAGTACCGACAACCCCCAGGATATTGAAAATGTTTGAACCGACAATATTGCCCAGTACCAGTTCGCTTCTTTTTTTCCTGGCGCTTGCCAGGCAGGTCGCCAGTTCCGGCAGGCTGGTCCCAAAAGCTACAACGGTCAAGCCCACGATCAAGTCACTGATGCCGAGGAATGCTGCCACGGCAATCGCACTCCACACGACAAGCTTCGAACTGAGCAGCAAGACGGCAAGGCTGATCAGCAATCCTGCCACGATGGCGGTCAGATTTTTTCCTGGAGTCGAGGGTGCAGTCACGCCCGATACCCGATCATCCAGTTCGCTGCGTGCCATGTAGTACAAAAAGGCAACCATGAAGACCAATAGAATCAGGCCATCGAATAACTGCAATTTGCGGTCGATGATCAATACTGCAAATAATGCCGTGGCCGCGATCAAAATGACGAAGTCCCTTTGCAGGGCATTCTTGTGCAGGTACAGGGGCGCGAAGCATAACGTAACCCCCAGGATCAGCAATATATTCGTGATATTTGAACCCAGGGCATTGCCGACTGCGAGTCCCGGATTGCCTTGCCAGGCAGATAGCCCGGAGACCAGCAATTCAGGCGCCGAGGTACCAAATCCCAGCACCAGAAAACCGATGACGTATGCAGGGATATTCAGACGTTGTCCCAGCTGGGACGCACTGTTGACCAGTTGTTCAGCACTCCATGCAAGTAGTAAAAAGCCGGCCACGAGCGCTGCAGTGAATAGAAACATATTGGGCTGGTTTGGGAATTAGGGCAGGTCGTAGTAATGCCGATTGTCAGTTTGTATCAGATAAAGGGTATTCATCGCCAAGAACTCGGCACACGAACCAGGTGAGTGCCCAATGTCAAGTGCCTGATGTCATCAATAGTACAGTTCAAAACGTCAGCCAATTGTACGGTCTGGCCGATGATATTGCTTGCATTATGTAAGGGGTCTTTCACTCTCGAGGGGCACCCGGTCGCTCCCAGGATACACACAGGATGGACAGGGGTCCGGGCAAATTGACGTCAGGACCATATTTCACTACTCTGGACGCGCACACCGATTGACACACCCAAATCAACTATCATGTGGAATTGCTGGAGAGACCCGTCGTGAACCGTTTCGAGCGTGTGGCATGGACCACATTCAGCCAGGTTGCCGTTGCATGCGTGCTGTTTTTGCTGCTGGCCATGCCTGCAACCGCAGTGGATGATCGTTCACCCGAGCAGATTATCGAGGATACCTCGACAAGAGTGCTGACCGTGCTGAATGAAGAGTACGAGCGCTTGAGTAACGATCCTGCTTTGATTCGTGACTTGGTCGACGAGACGATCGTTCCCGTTGTGGATTTGAATTCGATGGGAAAACTGGTTCTGGGCAAACACTGGAAATTGTCGAGTGAAGACCAGCGGGTGGCCTTTGTTTTAGGGTTCAAGGACATGCTGGTCCGCATTTATGGTAAAACGTTACTGGATTATGGCAAAGCACGGATTACCGTGTTGCCGAACCAGCCGGAAAAGCAAGGCAAATACCGCATCGTGCTGACGGAGCTTGATATCGGCGCGGGACAGACCCCGCTACAGGTCGCCTATGTCTTTCGCAAGAACAAACAGGGTGAATGGAAAATTTTTGATTTCTCCATAGATGGCCTGAGTCTTGTAAAAAATTTCCGTACCAGCTTCTCGCAGGAGATTAGGGAAACTTCAGTGCAGATGCTCATTGATCGTCTAGCGACGACTGATGAATCGAGTCTTCCTGATAACATCGGCATTCCTGTAGAGTAAGTTGACGTATATAAGCAGGTGCATGCACGAGGGCTTCCTAAATTAGGCAACAGCTCTACACGGTGCGACTGCCTGCCAAACCCGCCACAATTTCTCAGTTTAACCGACCAATTTTGATGTAAGTCGCACATTCCCGATTATGGAGAAGTTATTGATAGAGGGTGGCTGTGTGCTGGAAGGAGAAATCCGGCTCTCTGGTGCCAAGAATGCGGTACTGCCAATACTGGCCGCAACCCTGCTGGCAGATGGCCCCATGAAGATTGCCAATGTCCCGCACCTGCAGGATGTCACCACGACAATGGAATTACTGGGGCGCATGGGCGTTTCCCTGACCCTGGATGAGTACATGAATATCGAGGTGAATTCCGAGTCGATCACGGAGTTGTTTGCGCCGTATGAGGTTGTAAAGACCATGCGTGCCTCCATTCTGGTTCTTGGGCCCCTGCTGGCACGATTCGGAGAGGCTGAGGTGTCTCTGCCGGGTGGTTGTGCCATCGGTTCACGGCCTGTGAACCTGCATTTGCATGGGCTGGAAGCGATGGGGGCAGAAATTGAAGTGAAGGGCGGATACATCCATGCAAAATCCAAGCGCCTGAAAGGCGCACATCTGTTGATGGATAATGTCACGGTTACCGGCACGGAAAATCTCATGATGGCGGCCACGCTCGCGATTGGCACAACGGTCATTGAGAATGCTGCCCGTGAACCCGAAGTGACTGATCTGGCAAACTGTCTGATCAAGATGGGCGCCAAAATCGAAGGTGCCGGCACGAGCAAAATCACGATTCATGGTGTGGAGAAGTTGCATGGATGCCAATACAGCGTGCTTACCGACCGCATTGAGACGGGGACATTTTTAGTGGCAACGGCAATCACAGGCGGGCATGTGCGGCTGAAAAATGCTCAACCCAAGTTTCTTGAATCTATTTTGATGAAATTGCAGGAAGCCGGAGCCGATATCCATTGCGATGAGAACTGGGTTGAAATTGACATGGGCCAGCGTCGTCCGAAAAGCATCGACATTTGTACGGCACCGTATCCTGCATTCCCGACAGACATGCAGGCACAGTTCACTGCCCTGAACTGTGTGGCTGAGGGTTCAGGAACAATCACTGAATCTGTTTTTGAAAACCGTTTTATGCATATCCAGGAAATGCAACGAATGGGCGCGAAAATAAAAGTAACCGGGAATACCGCAATTACAACGGGGGTGGATAAACTGATTGCTGCCCCGGTAATGGCGACGGATTTGCGTGCATCGGCCAGCCTGATTTTGGCGGGCCTGATTGCAGAGGGCCAGACGGTCGTGGATCGTATCTATCATATCGACCGGGGATACGAATGTATCGAGGAAAAGCTGATGCAGTTGGGTGCCAGCATCCGCCGTGTTCCGCATTGATTGATGGGCAGTGATACAAGGATCTTTCATCCTATGACAACACAAACCGGCAAGGATTTGATTACCATTGCGATCTCGAAGGGACGGGTCTTCGAGGAGAGCCTGGACCTGCTTGCAAGCTTGAAGATCCACGTGGTGGAGAAGGACCTGGAGGGACGTAAACTTTTGTTGTCCACCAGCCAGCCCGGGATTCGCTTGCTTGTCATCCGCTCCAAGGATGTCCCGACCTATGTGCAGTACGGTGTCGCTGAACTCGGCATTGTCGGCAAGGATGTGCTGATGGAATTCACGGGTGGCGGCATCTACGAGCCGGTCGATCTGGGTATCGCCAAATGCCGTCTGATGGTCGCCGGCATGGAACCGCAGCTTCAGAACAGCACGCGTTTGCGCGTGGCGACCAAGTATGTGCGCAGTACGCAACAGCATTTTGCAGCCAAGGGTCTGCAGGTTGAACTGATCAAGCTGTATGGCTCGATGGAACTTGCCCCGGTGCTGGGGCTTGCTGACTGTATCGTGGATCTGGTTGCGACGGGAAACACGCTCCAGGCTAATGGACTGACCCCGATCGAACACATTGCTGATATCAGTTGCCGGCTGATCGTCAATAAGGCAGCAATGAAGATAAAATCTGCTACACTTAGGCGCCTCATCGAGCAATTCAAACTTGCGGTTAAAGGATAACGGATTTTTGAAGGCATGGTGGATCATGAGCTATCGGACAGACGATCTAAAAATTGTGGAAATCAAGGAGTTGATTGCTCCTTCCGATTTGCACAAGGAATTCCCGATTACGGATAGCGCTTCAAGGTGTGTGTTTACGGCACGCGCTGATGTTCAGAACATTCTCCAAGGAAAAGATGATCGTCTGCTTGCGATAGTGGGCCCTTGTTCAATCCATGACCCGGATGCAGCCAGCGAGTATGCGGATCGTCTGCTTGCGCTACGCAAGAACCTTATCGATGACCTGGCGATCATCATGCGCGTGTACTTTGAAAAACCGCGTACTACCGTGGGCTGGAAAGGATTGATCAATGATCCTAATCTGGATGGAAGTTTTGAAATTAACAAGGGCTTGCGCGTTGCGCGCAAGCTGTTGCTGGACCTGAACGAAATGGGCTTGCCCGCAGGCACAGAATACCTGGACTTGATCAGCCCTCAGTATGTCGCCGACCTGGTGAGCTGGGGCGCCATTGGTGCAAGAACCACTGAAAGCCAGGTACACCGTGAACTGGCATCAGGATTGTCCTGTCCTGTAGGGTTCAAGAATGCCACCAGTGGCGATATGCAGGTTGCAGTGGATGCCGTCGGATCAGCGACGAACCCGCATCATTTCCTGTCAGTAACCAAAGCCGGGCGCTCCGCAATTTTCTCCACCACGGGAAACAAGGACTGCCATGTCATTTTGCGTGGCGGCAGAGAGCCGAATTACAACAAGGAAAGTATCAATGCCGCAGCACGGTTACTGGAGAAGTCCGGTCTCGAGCCACGGCTGATGATAGATTGCAGCCATGCCAACAGTTTCAAGCAGCATGACAGGCAAATGGAAGTTGGCCAATCCATTGTTGCCCAGCTCAATGCAGGCGATCCACGAATTTTTGGAGTGATGATTGAAAGCCATCTTGTCGAGGGCCGTCAGGATACGAAGCCTGGCGTCGAACTGACATACGGCCAGAGCATCACGGATGCATGTATGGGGTGGGAAAAGACCGAAGAGCTGCTGCACATGCTTGCCGGTGCCGCGCGTATGCGGCGTGAGGCTAACTCTGCAGTAAGTGCAGCCTGATACCCAATCCTTCCATGCTGGACATTACACGTCTTCATACCCGAGACGCAGATTTTTCCACGTCCTTTGAAAGCTGGCTCAGCAGCAGTCCTGTGGCTGAACAGGATGTGACCGGCAGCGTTGCAAAAATCATTGAAGCGGTTCGAACGCAAGGTGATGCCGCGATCCTGGAACTTACCAAACGCCACGATCATATTTCAGCGCAGTCCATAAGCGATCTGGAAGTCACGGGATCACAAGTTCAGCAAGCCCTGCAATCCATCAGTGATGAGCAACGGCAAGCCCTTGATACGGCCGCGTCCCGAATTCGCAAGTATGCTGAACGTCAGCGCATAGAATCCTGGACCCTGCAGGACGAATACGGAAATGAAGTAGGGCAAAAGGTGACAGCCTTGCAGAACGTGGGGGTCTATGTGCCTGGTGGGACCGCTGCATACCCATCCTCTGTACTGATGAATGTGATTCCGGCAAAGGTTGCCGGAGTTGAATCGGTCTGTATGGTTGTGCCTGCCCCGCACGGCCGTCTGAATCCCATGGTCCTGGCGGCTGCAGCAATTTCCGGGGTGGACCGTATTTTCACCATTGGTGGAGCCCAGGCGGTCGCGGCATTGGCTTACGGTACTGACACAATTCCCAAGGTCGACAAGATCGTTGGCCCGGGGAATGCCTATGTAGCGTGTGCAAAGCGCATGGTCTTTGGCCAGGTGGGCATCGATATGATTGCCGGGCCTTCCGAGGTATTGGTGATCTGTGATGGCAATGCAGATGCTGAGTGGGTGGCGATGGACTTGTTCTCGCAGGCAGAACACGACCCCCAGGCACGCGCCATGCTGATCGCCACCGAAGATGAATTCATGGATCAGGTACTGGGGCACATGCAACGTCAGCTGGAGCAGCTGGATCGTGCTGAAACGATTACACAGTCAATGAACAGCTCGGGTGTTTTTATCGGTGTGAGTAATCTGCAGGAAGCGGTTGAGCTGAGTAACCGAATTGCACCGGAACATCTTGCACTCTGTGTCCGTGAACCGGATGCCTTGCTGGAAAAAATAAGCAATGCAGGTGCCATATTCCTGGGGAATTATTCTCCGGAGGTTCTCGGAGACTACTGTGCAGGGCCAAACCACGTATTGCCGACGTCCACCACCGCGCGCTACTCGTCTCCCCTTGGCGTATATGATTTCCAGAAACGCACGAGTGTCGTGAACTGTTCCCGCAAGGGTGCAGCAAAACTGGGCAAGGTCGCTGCAGTTCTGGCGCATAGTGAAGGCTTGTCAGCGCACGCCAGGTCGGCTGAATATCGCTGCAAGCAAACCACGACTGCCTGAAGATTGCTGCAATGGCTGTAACCCCGCAACAACTGCTGCGCAGTGAACTGGCTGAAATGCGCACCTATCATGTAGCAGAGGCGAGTGGATTCATAAAACTGGATGCCATGGAAAATCCGTATGGATTGCCTGAAGTCCTGAAAAAACAGTGGCTGGAGGTTATTGAAAAAGCGGTACTGAACCGTTACCCGGATCCACATGCGATCGGGCTGAAACGAAACTTCAGCCAGACGTTCTCGATCCCTGCTGACATTCAGCTGATGTTTGGCAACGGCTCGGACGAACTGATCCAGCTGCTGATTCTTGCGATAGCCAAACCAGGCGCACGCATACTCACCGTAACGCCGAGCTTTTCCATGTACAAGCGGATTGCAGAGTGTATCGGTGTACAGGTCATCGAGGTCCCGCTGTCTGCAGATTCCTTTACACTGCAGGTGGATCAAATGTGTGCGGCAATCGAGGAGACGGATCCAGCGCTGGTATTTTTGGATTGCCCGAACAATCCGACCGGGCTGCTGTGGCCGCAGCAGCAGGTCGAACAGGTTGTGCAGCAATGCAGCGGGCTGGTCGTCATCGATGAAGCCTATGCACCGTTCGCTTCACGCACCTTGATGGCGCTGGTTGAGAAATATCCACATGTACTGATGTTGCGCACGCTGTCAAAGATGGGCCTTGCCGGATTGCGTCTGGGTTGCCTGCTCGGAGCACAACAGTGGCTGGAGGAGTTTGAAAAGCTGCGCTTGCCCTACAATGTCAATGTGTTAACACAACTGAGTGCTGGTTTTGCACTGGATAATGTTTCCGTTTTCAATACACAGGCCAGTCGGATCTGTGAGCAGCGGGAATGGCTGATCACGGCCATGCGTGCGCTTGAAGGCATCCGTGTTTTTCCAAGTGAAGCCAATTTCATTTTGTTCCGGACATTGAATAAAACAGCGGAAGCAGTTTTCAGCGACTTGCTGGAGCACAAGGTGCTGATCAAGAATGTAGCCAATGCCGGTCTGCTGGAGAACTGCTTGCGGGTCACGGTAGGTACGGAAAAGGAAAATCGCAGATTCATTGATGTTCTGCAGAGTGCCCTGGTCTGATGCAACCCAAGCCCCCTGTGCAGATGCGCCATTCAAACGACTCTATTCCCCAGTCTTCAGAATTTCTGGTGCAGCCATGGTGAGCATCCAGGAACTGACTCGATACCTGGACATCTTGTTGCAGACCGAGCGCTTCAAGGATTACTGCCCGAATGGATTGCAGGTGGAGGGCAGGGACAGGATCGAGCACATCGTTACAGGAGTGACCGCGAGCCAGGCGTTGCTCAAAGCTGCCCATGCCAGAAATGCGGATGCGGTGCTCGTCCATCACGGATACTTCTGGAAAAATGAGGACCCGCGCATAACCGGTATCAAGCGGGCACGACTTGCGATGTTGCTGCAGAACGATATCAATCTTCTTGCCTATCATTTGCCCCTCGATGCGCATCCGGACTTCGGTAACAATGCCCAGCTCGGGCGGCTTCTGGGAATCCAGGTTGACGGTACGCTGCAGGCCGGGGAACAGGCTGCCTGTGTAAGTTATGGGCACCTGGAAGCCACCTCGCCAGCAGCCTTCAAGGAGCGTATCAACTCAGCGCTGCAGCGCGATTGCATACATGTGGATGCCGGGCCGGACAAGATCACCACCGTTGGCTGGTGCACGGGAGCGGGTCAGGGATTTATCGAGCAAGCCGTTGATGCAAACCTTGATGCGTATATCAGTGGTGAAATTTCAGAACCTACAGCCCATATTGCCAGAGAAGCCAAGATCCACTATTTTGCCGCGGGCCATCATGCAACGGAGCGTTACGGGGTTCAGGCCCTGGCTCGACACCTTGAGCAAAAATTCCATATCGGGCATGAATTTGTCGATATTGACAACCCGGCATAGACAGGGAATTGTTGCACTCCCACTTGACGGATTTTGCATCTTAGGCCATCCTACGCATCTTTCACAGACTGACATCCTTTGATCCAATACCGAGAACACCCGTACCAGAATTTCTGATGTACGTGTTCACTATGGGTGTTGCGTTGCGGTATGACGCATCATTTTAGTGAGCAGGGAAATTTTCTATATGGCAAACGACAAAATTGATCATAGCCGTCGAAAGGCACTGACAGGCAGTGTGGCCATAGTTGGCGGGGTGGGTGCTGTGATCACGGCCTGGCCCTTTATCTCGAGCATGAATCCAAGCGCAAGCTCACTTGCCGCTGGCGCCCCCGTTGAGGTCGACGTGAGCAAAATGCAGCCGGGGCAGCAAATCCAGGAAATCTGGCGCAGGAAACCCGTGTGGATTATTCGCCGCACGCCGGAGATGGTGGAATCCCTTGGGAAGTTAACACCAAAACTCCGTGATCCCGAATCCAGGGATGGCCAGCAGCCGGCATTTGCGCAAAACGAATTTCGTTCTATCAAGAAGGAATATCTGGTACTGATCGGCATTTGCACCCACCTGGGCTGTGCTCCTGAATATCGCCCCGAACCGGGAACGATCAGTGCAAACTGGAGAGGCGGGTTCTACTGTGCATGTCACGGGTCGAGGTTCGACCTGGCCGGGCGCGTGTATAAAAATGTGCCGGCAAACAAAAATCTCGAAGTTCCTCCGTACTACTTCCTGAGTGATGGGCGAATTTTGATTGGAATGACCAAAGAAGAGGCTGCTGCATGAGTGCAGAGGCAGGGGGGCTGCTCGGCTGGATTGATGCGCGCTTTCCATTGAGCAAAATGTGGAGAGACCACTTTGCCGAATATCACGCGCCCAAAAATTTTAACTTCTGGTATTTCTTTGGTTCCCTCGCCCTGCTCGTTCTGGTCATCCAGATCTTAAGCGGCATATTCCTGACGATGCACTACAAGCCGGATGCCGAGCTGGCATTTGCCTCGGTGGAACACATCATGCGCGATGTCAACTGGGGCTGGCTGATTCGATACATGCACTCCACCGGCGCATCGTTCTTTTTTATCGTGGTGTACCTGCACATGTTTCGCGGCTTGATGTATGGCTCGTTCAAGAGTCCTCGGGAATTGATCTGGATTTTTGGGATGCTGATTTACGTGGCGCTGATGGGCGAAGCCTTCATGGGGTACCTGCTGCCCTGGGGTAACATGTCGTACTGGGGTGCGCAGGTGATCATCAACCTGTTCAACACTATTCCGTATATTGGCGAAGCGATCTCGGAGTGGATACGCGGGGATTTTGTGATATCGGATGCGACTCTGAACCGGTTTTTCGCACTCCATGTCATCGCCATGCCGCTTGCGCTGCTGGCGCTGGTGTTCGGGCATATCCTGGCGTTGCACGAAGTGGGATCCAATAACCCCGATGGTGTTGAAATCAAGGAAACCAAGAATGCTGACGGCATTCCCGTTGACAGTGTCCCTTTTCATCCCTATTACACCGTCAAGGATATATTCGTAGCCATTGTGTTCCTGGCAATATTCTCAGTGGTCGTGTTTTTTGTTCCGGACATGTACGGCTACTTTCTGGAGCATGCAAATTTCGACCCGGCCAATACACTGAATACACCGGACCATATTGCTCCGATCTGGTATTTCACTCCTTTCTACACGGTGCTGCGGGCAATTCCGAATCCCTTTGGTGGCTTTGTGGTCATGGGCCTTTCCATCGTTGTGTTGTTCTTTCTTCCCTGGATTGATCGCAATCCGATCAAGTCCATTCGCTACAGAAGCTTCTTGTTCAAGATCAATCTGTTCATATTTGCGGTTACATTCATTATCCTCGGATACCTCGGGCTGAATGCGGTTACACCTCTGTATTCGCAGCTGGCCCTGCGCTTCACAGAACTGTACTTCCTGTTCTTTATCGTATTGTGGACCTATAGCAGGGCACACGGACCTGTGTACTGGATCAGCAGTTTTGTGATACTGCTCGGCGGCATCACCCTGTACGATATTTTCATGAATACCTCTGAATATCCTGCGCTGATATGGCAGACATGGAGTATCCCGGCCGTATTCCTGGTGATCACACTGTTACTGCCGTTCTTAACGAATCTTGGTCAGGAAAAAGAAGTGCCCACAAGGGTTACGTCCTGAAGATCTGCATGAAAGCCTTCGCAGCCATACTCATTCTGTTATGTACGAATGCCGCCTGGGCTGCCGGAACGAGCGCCTATGAAAAAGGAAGTTTCGGAAAGATCGACATTGATTTGAGCAAAAGAACATCGCTGCAGCGGGGTGCAAAATATTTTGTGAACTACTGCCTGAGTTGCCACCCGGCAAAGCATAGCCGTTACAAGCGTGTTGCAGATGACCTGGGCATCAGTGAAAGCCTGACGAAGGACAACATCATTTTCACTGAACAGAAATTCGGTGACCTGATGACGGTTGCCATGAAGAGGGAAGATGCGACCAAGTGGTTTCTTGGTGTCGACCCTCCTGACCTGAGCACGCATGTGCGAGCGATCGGTCCCCAGGCCGTGTATGAGTTCCTGAAGACATTCTATATCGATGATACACGTCCTTTTGGTGTGAATAACCTGCATTTGCCGAATACGGCAATGCCGCATGTACTGGTCAATTTGCAGGGCTCACAAAAAGCGGTATTTCATGATGAGGCCGACAAAAACGGAAAAGAGCACCTGGTTTTTGATCGTTTCGAAATGATGCATCCGGGGTCGCTCAGTGAAGAGGAATACGAGCAAGTCATGGTGGATATCGTCAATTTCCTGGCGTATTTGAGTGAGCCGGCTCAGTTAGTGCGCAAAAAAATAGGGATTGGTGTCTTGTTCTTCCTTGTAGTACTGGGAACACTATCCTACTTCTTGAAGAAAAATTACTGGCAGGACGTTCACTGACATCCTTTATTGGCTGTAGAGTGTGCATACTCAGGGGAGGCCCATGGTTTTAGTAGCGAATCGCCGTTCCGGCATGACATTGTTTTCAGATCCGAGTTGCGCGCAAAGCCACCGTGTGCGGGTTGTTCTGGCGGAAAAGGATATTACGGTTGATGTCGTCTACATTGACCCCGACAACAAGCCCGAGGATCTGCTGGACATCAACCCGTATAACACGGTTCCCACGCTGACCGACCGCGAACTGGTTTTATATGATGCACGCGTCATCATGGAATATCTGGATGAACGTTTTCCACACCCGCCACTGATGCCGGTTGACCCGGTATCCCGCTCCAAGTCGCGCCTGATGCTTTTCCGTATTGAAAATGACTGGTACGGGCCCTTGGTGAGGCTGCATTCCAACAAGGCAACTGTGGCCAACAAGGCAAGAAAAGACTTGCAGGAGAGCCTGCTTTCAGTTGCGGAGTTGTTCAAGGTCAAGCCTTATTTCCTGAGTGATGAGTTCAGTCTTGTGGACTGCAGCATTGCACCCATTCTATGGAGGTTGCCAAGCCTGGGGATCGATTTAGGTCCAACCGTCAGGCCCATTACCGAATACGCACAACGCGTGTTCAACCGTACCTCTTTCAGAAGCAGCTTGTCGGAGGCTGAATTGGAAGCAAGGCCAAGCGACTTGAAAGAACTTTCACAGTAATTTTCCTGCCACATTTCCACCAGTTTCCCGAAATGATACCGAGTCAGCCCTACTTGATTCGTGCAATGTATGACTGGATCGTTGATAACGAAATGACGCCGTATATCCTTGTCAAGGCCAGCGATCAGGTCCAGGTGCCACATGAATTTGTCGAAGATGACAAGATCGTCCTCAACATTGGTCCCATGGCGGTGCAAGCCCTTGAGCTTGGCCAGCATGCCATCAGTTTCGAGGCCCGGTTTGCGGGCAAAACAATCAGTATAAGAATCCCGGTCAAATGTGTCAGCGCGATTTATGCCCGCGAAAATGGTCAGGGCATGATGTTTCCCGAAGGCGATGATTCACCTCCAGAGGAGGGCCCCGACAAGTCTGAGCGTCCGCATTTACAGGTCGTCAAATAGCGTATGCCGGCGACGTGTAACTAGTCGCTAACAGCCAGGTGCGGCAGCACCTTGCCTGGATTCAGGATGCCGTCAGGATCAAACTGCTGTTTTATTTGCATCATCAGGCTCAATACTTCGGGGTTGAGCTCCCGGTCTACCCAGTCACGCTTGGAAACCCCCACGCCGTGCTCGCCTGACAGCGTCCCGCCCAGTTTCAGTACCCGATCGAATACCTTGTTCAGGCAATGGCGGGCAGTGGCAGCCTGGCGGCTGTCGGACTCGTCATACAGAAGATTGACATGAATGTTGCCATTCCCGGCATGACCAAAATTGAATATCGGTATGGAGAATTCCTTGCTGAGGTGCTCAAGGTCTCGCAGCAAAGCCGGCAGTTGAGAAACAGGGACGACCACGTCTTCATTGATCTTGCTGGGTGCAAAGCTGCGCAACGCTTGCGACAGCACTTTGCGTGCCCGCCACAATTCCTCCCTTTGTCGGGATTCGCTGGCATTTTCCAAATCGACACACCCCGGATTTTTTGCGGCTTCAAGCACCGCGGCGACCTCAGCATCAACCGCCGGTGTCAGGCCATCGACCTCGATGATCAGCATGGCTTTTGCATCGCTGTCCAGCGCGATTGCCTGCTGTCCGCGGATCAGGTTCAAAGAGCCCTCGTCAATAAACTCAAGTGCGCAGGGCAAGGCACTTTGTGCCAGGATGCTCACTACTGCATCAATCGCCGACTGCGCGTCCTGGTAGCATGCACGGATCGTGTCCGTTCGCTCGGCAATTGCCCCCAGTTTCAGCCGCGCTTCGGTGATGATGGCCAAGATACCTTCGGAACCAATCAGTAAACGTGTCAGGTCCAGACCCACTACGCCTTTAGTGGTTGCTGATCCGGTACGGATCAAGTGGCCCGCTCCAGTGACCGCGAGGAGTTCCAGCGTGTTCTCACGGCAGGTCCCGTATTTGATCGCACGTGGTCCTGCAGCATTACAGGCCAGGTTACCGCCCACGGTGCAGTAATCCGCACTGCCCGGGTCCGGTGGCCAGAACAAGCCATATTCCGCAGCCCGTTTCTGTACTGTCGAATTCAATACACCCGGTTCAACACGCATGTTCCGGTTGGAGCGATCGACCTCCAGTATCCGATCCATCCGTTCTGTTGAAAGCACAATTCCGGACTGGACCGGTACTGCGGCCCCGGTGGTGTTGGTACCGCGTCCCCGTGTAGTCAAAGGGATATTGAACTGCCTGCAGAGTTGCACACATTCCTGGATTTGCTTTGCATCCTGTGGCAGCACGACCAAATCCGGACAGGCATGCTGCTTGCTGTTGTCAAACCCGTACGTCCAGCATTCGCTTTGATCAGCAAGTACCGACTGTTCCCCGCAGGCATCGAAAAAACGCTGGACTAAATGGGGTTGCAGGGGCATGCAGGCTCAGGAAGGATCGCCA
This sequence comes from Gammaproteobacteria bacterium, assembly GCA_965214675.1. Taxonomy (GTDB): domain Bacteria; phylum Pseudomonadota; class Gammaproteobacteria; order UBA4575; family UBA4575; genus WTFY01. The sequence continues at coordinate 1,214,937 of OZ243969.1, read as the reverse complement.
CCAATCATGTCATGGTCGACCAGGTCGCACAGACAGTGAAGTACCAGCAGATGCACTTCCTGTGTGCGTGCGGTAGATGAACTCGGCACACGTATCTCGACATCCTGTGGTCCCAGCATGGAAGGGATGTCACCGCCGTCCTTGCCTGATAACGCAATCACGGACATGTTTCGCTGATGCGCAGCTGTGATCGCAGCAGACACATTCGCGGACCGCCCGCTTGTTGTGATGGCAATGAGGACGTCGCCGCTTCGGCCAAGCGCCAGCACCTGCTTGGAAAAAATCTTTTCGTAGTCGTAATCATTGGCGATTGAGGTGAGGGTCGAGCTGTCTGTGGTCAGCGCCACTGCTGCCAATCCTTCGCGTTCCTTCTCGAAACGGTTGAGCAGTTCAGATGAAAAATGCTGTGCATCCGCAGCCGATCCTCCGTTTCCGCAGGTCAGGATCTTCCCCTGGTTTCTCAGAGAACGGACAATGAGTGTGCCTGCCTGGACAATGGGGGCCGCCAGTATTTCCGTACTGTCCTGTTTGACCGAGATACTGGCATTGAACAGCTTCTTGATTCGCGCTTCAGGTGTCATGGGTATCCCGTCAGGATTCAATGTAGTGTCTAGTACGGCGCAACATACCCGATGGGTATTATTGGCACGCCCTTTGTCTTGCCTGCATACTTTCAGAGTGTACAGCAGCAGCCGAGAAGCTCCGGGGAAATCCCAGGTCGGGGCGCTCCTGTACCTGGGGGATGCCATTGCGAAACTGCGCCCAGGTCAATTTTCGATAAATCCGGTTTTGTGCGCCGATGCTCAGTTTCCCTGTCATACCTTCAAACTGATTATACTTGTGCGCGGCCAGCCTTTGCAGGTGGGGGATGACACGGTATGCGTCTACACCCAATGCAGCAAATCGCGGCAGGCGGGACTCGCTGCTCGACAACTGCAGTTCTGAAGAGTCCCGCAAAAGTTCAATTTCGGGGTCACTGGACAGTAACCAGGGGATATCACCGTACTGGATGTCGTTAATGTCCTGGTCCGCCGAAATGTTCTCGTTGCCTGAAAAAATGTGGGAAGTGGCGTAGACGGGCAGGTCGGATGCATAGTGATAGCTGAGTTGGGGACGCAGTAACCTGGCTTGGCGCGGCAAGGCAGCCAAAAATACAAGATCCGCATCCTCGCGTCGCCGGGGTTCGTATTCAACATCCTGCTGGATGGTTCTTTCAATCATGCGGTGTCGTTGCTCGCTTTGATCAAGTTGCAGCAGTCGTTTTATCGGGCCCGAGTAGTCTGAATTTGTTGTAACGTACCGCTCCGATTGCAGGACGGTTCCCCCCAGTTCAGTAAATTGAGTGGAAAATGTATCCAGAAGCCGGCCCCCCCACTCACCTTCGGGTACAAGCACCAGGGCCCGCCTGAAGCCATCGTGAAATGCACGCTCTGCAGCTTGGCTGGCTTCGTTTTCCGGCAGCAATCCAAACTGGAACAGATTCGGAGAGCCCGATGACACGTCGCTGGTATAGTTGAGTGAAAGAGTAGGCACATCCAGCCGTCTTTTTTCGGCAATCTTGCGCACGGCCTCTTTTTGCAAGGGGCCGATAATGAAGTCTGCTCCCTCGCGTGCTGCAAGCTTATACTGACGGTAGGCGGTGGCGACATCGTCCCCGGTGTCATACAGCACCAATTCGGGCAACAGGCCTGGTGCTTCCTCAAATTCTCGTGCAGTCACGACCCCGGCATAGATGGCATTGGCAATCACGCTGTAGCGGCCGGTCATTGGCAGGAGCAGTGCGATCCTGTCAGGTGCCACCTGGGTCACTGCCCAGTTCCGGGTGACGGAGTCAAGAATTTCATCGGGAAGGGTGTTGCGGGGAAATTGTGCGCGCCATTGCTGTATTTCATTTTCAAGGATGAAAATACTCGCATGCGGCTGCTTGTAGATATAGGCCAGGCTGAGCCAGGCATCCACGTCGCAATCGTTGTTCTTGTTGGCCCAGGTACTTAATTCGCCCGAATCGGAACCCATCAGGATCTCCCATATCGACTGGCTGTTTTTTTGGATCTGGTCTGTTTCGTTCAGCCAGGGGCTGAGCATCACGAGGGTTTTGACCATCTCCTCCCTGCGCCCTGCCGCACGCAAGACGCGGGCGCGCACCGCAAGTGCCCGCGGCTTATATTCGGGCGAGTAATCCAGGAGGCTGGCTGGCAGTGCAGCCAGTGCATCATCGATCTTCCCATACAAGAGTTCCATCTCTGCTTGCGCGATGCGTTTTCTTACAAACAGGGTGCGGGGAAGTACCGCTTCGTCAACCGCATCAAGATACTTGCGCGCCAGACTTCGTGTTTCAGACCGCAGTACGGCCTCTGTAGCCTGCAATAACAACCGTTCCCGTTGCGGGGAGGCTTTCGTTTTTGCCATCTCTGCAAACAGGTTCGCTGCCTGCGCATAGTTGCCGGACCGGAGGTGATCTTCAGCGAGGCGCAGACCGGATTTTTCCAGTACTTCGGGAGAAGGGTCTGACGGTGTCAGCAAATCAGCACATCCAGACACTGCACATACCCAGAGTATAAGGGCTACAATGCCACCCATGTTTCGTCTGGCTGAATATACTTCTTCTTTCATACGACGGGTACAAACCTGAACACCGTGAGGGTGCGAAATGGCCGCTCAGGGTATTTTATATATTATTGCTACCCCAATTGGTAATTTGTCGGACATTACCTTACGTGCGCTGGATACGATCAAAAAGGTAAACATACTTCTTGCCGAAGACACCCGTATCACCAAAAAACTGCTGGACCATTATGGTGTGCGCGCCAAGCTCAAGTCCCTGCATGACTTCAATGAGTCCGCAAAAATAGAATCACTCCTGCGGGACCTGCAAAGCGGCACCGATATGGGACTGGTTTCAGATTCGGGTACCCCCCTGATCTGTGACCCCGGATTCAAACTGGTCCGTGCTGCACATTACAACGGAATCGAGGTCTATCCGATTCCGGGTCCCTGCGCACTGATTACGGCTTTATCCGTATCGGGACTCCCTACAGACCGGTTTGTCTTTGAAGGCTTTTTGCCTAAAAAGGCATCAGAACGCAAGGAATTTCTGCAGTCACTCCGGTATGAGACACGTACGATGGTCTTCTACGAGACCGCGCAGCGCCTTTGTACCACAACAAATGACTGCATCCACGTATTGGGTGCACACAGAAAAGCCGCAATCCTGCGGGAGTTGACCAAGGTGCATGAGCAGCACCTGAGAGGCAGCCTTGAGCAGATCGGCCGTGCCTTGAATGATCCGGCTCAGGTCATCAAGGGGGAGTGTGTGCTCCTGGTTGCAGGAGATACATCGTCTGCCGATGTGCAGGGTATAGAAAATGCCAGGCTCCTCCTGGCAGATTTGCAGCAGCGCATTTCCCATAAGGATGCGGTCGAAGTGGTGGCCAGGCATACCGGAATCGGTCGAAATCGGCTGTACTCGCTGGGGCTTGACGATCGTCTCAAAAAATAGGCCCGAATGTGATACTGTCCTGTAGGGAGTCTGCTGAGCAGTCACTTTCCGAATTCCCTTTGGGAATCGGGGGGAGGAAAGTCCGGGCTCTACGGGCAAGGTGCCAGGTAACGCCTGGAGGATGCGAATCCATGGAAAGTGCAACAGAGAGTAGACCGCCTGTTTGCTCCGCTTGAATTATATTCAAACGGGGAGCAGGTAAGGGTGAAACGGCGTGGTAAGAGCACACCGCACAACTAGTAATAGCTGTGGCTAGGTAAACCCCACCGAGAGCAAGACCAAATAGAGGGGCATGGAGTAATCCAGCATATGGCCCATATGGCCCCCGGGTAGGTTGCTAGAGGTTCATGGTGACATGGATCCCAGATGAATGGCTGTTCTAGACAGAACCCGGCTTACAGGCAGACTCCCACGTATTTCGCCGCAGATTGCGGCAAATTTCCCGGTGAATTTCCCGTACCGGGGCGCCTGAATCGCGCTTCGCGAGCCCACTCTTAATCTAACACTTTACCTTTTTCTTTTAACCCGTAGATTCAGAATGGGTTATTACAGATTCCGGACCTTTTTTTCTGCCTACTTTTCCTCTTAACTCTCTGTCCTGTAAGTATTTTTTTAACTTTTTGCCCGGTTTTGCTTGCAATCAGGCAAGGTCATTCCTATAGTGTCAAAAAGTGGGAGAAAGTGGGAGACTATGGAATAACATTCCATACTATTTGATTGATGTTCCGGGGTATTAACGATCTTAATCTGGATTCTAAGGGCCGGTTGTCCATACCTGCCCGTTACCGTGAAAGTATCCAGGAAAAATGTAACGGCAATCTGGTCGTGACTGCAGATACGGATCGCTGTCTGCTGATCTTTCCTCTGCCCGAGTGGGAACACATTGAGCAAAAACTGACAGATCTGCCCAGCAGGGATAAGCAGGTCCGGCGTCTGCAACGCCTGCTCGTTGGTCATGCGACTGAATGTGAAATCGATGGCCAGTACCGCGTCCTGCTGCCTCTGCCATTACGCAACTTTGCACAACTGAACAAGCACGCGGTGTTGATTGGCCAGGGCAAAAAGTTTGAACTTTGGGACCGTGATTCCTGGGAAGAGATGCGTGAATCATGGATCAAGGAAGAAAAAAAATCAGATGAAATTGCTGCCTCGCTAGAAAACCTTTCCATCTAGCGATGCAATCCGATGCACATTGCTTGCATCAGCCCGTTTTGCTTAGGGAGGTGATTGAGGCCCTGAACATCGACCCCGGTGGGATCTACATCGATTGCACATTTGGTCGTGGCGGGCACAGCAGTGAAATTTTGAAAAGCTTGAGTCAAGCCGGGCGTCTTCTGGTGCTGGACCAGGATCCACAGGCCGTTGCCCATGCCAGGAAGCGGTTTGCCGGGGACGGGCGCGTCATGGTCGAGGCGGCCAATTTCTCAAGCATTGTGCAGATTGCTGAAGCACACGGGTGGAGGAACAAGGTCAAAGGCATTTTATTTGATTTGGGGGTTTCATCTCCGCAACTGGATGATCCCAGGAGGGGATTTAGTTTTGTACAGGATGGGCCACTGGATATGCGCATGAATACGAATGAAGGGATCAGTGCAGCAGACTGGATACAGCGGGCCAGTCTTCATGAACTTGAAAAAGTACTCAAGGTGTATGGCGAGGAGCGGCATGCAAAAAAGGTAGCGCGTGCCGTGCTGGCCCAGCGGGAAACCAGCCCCCTGAGGACAACGGGACAGCTGGCCGAGATTGTGAAACGCTCGATCCCGGCATCCAGCGAAAAAAAACATCCGGCAACACGTACCTTTCAGGCCATTCGGATCTTCATCAACAAGGAATTACAGGCACTCGAAACTGCGCTGCACGGCAGTGTAGAGGTGTTGGCCGAATGTGGACGCCTGCTGGTCGTCACTTTCCATTCGCTGGAAGACCAGATGGTGAAAAGTGTGTACAGGAAACACAGTCAATCCGATGCACCGCGCAAGCTGCCGGTGGTCGGGTTGCCCGACTCCAAATTAAAGCGGATCGGGAAACCGGTCAGCCCTTCATCCGGGGAAATCGCCGCCAATAAACGGGCGCGCAGCGCCAAGCTCTACGTGATGGAGCGTGCAGCATGCTAGGCAGGTTCGTACTTGTTCTGATCTTGATCGCGGCGAACGTGCTTACCGGGGTAGGTGTTGTGTATTCGAAGCATTCATTGCGTAAAGACTTTATCGAGTTGCAGAGATTGCAGAACAGTTTTGACGAGTTGCAGGTCGAATGGGGTCGCCTGCAACTGGAGCAAAGCACCTGGCTGGCGCATAGCCGGGTAGAAAAACTGGCACGTGAGGAACTGGATATGAGCCTGGTCCACAAGGAAAGGCTGGTACTCCTGGAGTCCCGCTGACATGAAGAAGCGGGTACCGAATTCCAGCCTGAGACGATTGTTCGTCCTGTCCGTATTTGTGTTTGGGCTGGGTGTTTTATTTGTACGGGCCGTGGATCTGCAGCTGTTTGAACATGAATTCCTGGAGGAGGAAGGTAAGGCGCGCCACTTGCGAGTAGTTGAGATGCCTGCACATCGCGGGATGATTCTGGACCGAAACGGTCAGTTACTCGCAGTGAGCACGCCGGTTTTTTCTGTGTGGGCCCATCCTGCTGAAGCGCTGGACAACCTTGAATCCGTTGAGCATGTAGCCAAAATCCTGAATTTGAAGGTGAGCGATCTGGTTCAAAAACTTGAACAGAAAAAAAACCGGCAATTCCTGTACATCAAGCGCCACATCGGCCCGCAGCAGACCAGTCGTTTGCAGCAAAGTGAATTGTCAGGCATGTATTTGAAACGGGAATACCGACGCTATTACCCGACAGCGGAAGTCAGTTCTCACGTGATCGGTTTTACGAACATTGACGATACCGGTCTTGAAGGCATCGAACTTGCCTATGAAGACTGGTTGGCAGGACAGCCAGGTGCCAAGATGGTGGTCAAGGACCAGATCAACCGGATTGTCGAAGATGTCGAGGCGGTCAAGATCCCGCGTCCGGGCCAGAATGTGACGTTAAGCATCGATCGCCGGGTACAGTACCTGGCCTACCGCGAATTGAAAGCGGCCTATCTCCAGCATGGCGCCCAATCCGCTTCCGCCGTGATGGTGGATGCCAGGACGGGTGAGGTGATCGCCATGGTCAACGTCCCCTCGTTCAACCCGAACAACCGCAAGGGGTACAAGCCGCACACCTACCGCAACCGTGCAGTCACGGATGTATTTGAACCGGGCTCGACCATGAAGCCCTTTGTCGTGGCACTGGCCCTGGATTCAAAGCGCTATTCCACGGAGACCGTGATCGACACCACGCCCGGAACCTACAGAATTGGCAGGTTCACGATTCGGGACATCCGCAACTTTGGTCCGCTTTCAGTAAACGACGTGCTGCTGAAGTCCAGTAATGTGGGTGCCGTAAAAATCGTGCTCACGATTCCGCGACAGGACTTGTGGAACACGTACAACTCGATTGGCGTAGGGCAGTCCACGGAGTCCGGATTTCCAGGCGAAGCCAGCGGCTACCTGAAAAGTTTTCACGACTGGCATGAAACCGAGCATGCCACGATGGCATTTGGATATGGCATGTCAATGACCGTGCTGCAACTGGCCCGGGCCTATACCGTGCTGGCTTCGGATGGCAGGCAGACATCCATTTCAATGTTGCGCAAGGACGACCTTGAAGATTCTGATGCGTACCTGAAAACGCAGTCACGGGTAGTATCGCCGCAGACTGTACGTCAGGTTCGCTCAATCCTGGATGCGGTGGTTTCCGCGAAGGGCACGGGTTCGCGAGCCAACGTTCCGGGCTACACCATCGCCGGCAAGACAGGCACCGTTCGCAAGTCTGCAGACAATGGGTATGAGAAAAAGTACATCGCCATGTTTGCAGGCATGGCACCCGCCAGTGATCCGAGGCTGGTGCTTGTCGTTTTGGTAAATGAACCGAGCAAGGGTGCCTATTACGGCGGTCATGTGGCAGCGCCTGTTTTTTCAAGGATCATGGGCGGCACCCTGCGTTTACTGAATATCACACCGGACAACGTATCCTTGCGTGCCGATTCCGTTCGAGCTTCTGAAGATCATGCAGGCTAGGCCATGCACCAGTCCTGCATCATCTTCCTGGCGCTTGACAGATGTGCTGGAGGGCTGGGCCCGGGTGCATCCGATGTATGACGATACGATGATCACCAGCCTGTGCATGGATAGCCGTACGATTGAGGCAGGCGCCCTGTTTTTTGCCATCCAGGGCACTTACAAGCATGGGTTGCAGTTCAGCCGGCAAGCCGCATCCAGAGGCGCTGCAGCAATCGCCTGGGAGCCTGGCTCCCATGAAGCGAAAAACGATTTGCTGGAAAACCTGCCCTGTATCCGGGTGCCTGATCTCCAGCAAAAGGTCGGGCCTATTGCGACCCGGTTTTACCGGAACCCCTCGGCACATATCAATGTCACCGGTGTTACAGGCACGGATGGAAAAACTTCTGTCAGCCAGTACATGGCCCAGGCCTGCGAGCAACTGGGTATTGCATGCGGTGTGATTGGTACATTGGGATACGGTATTCATCCGGACCTGCAGACCGGGTCCCATACGACCCCCGATGCGATCCGCTTGCAGGCGATGCTGCATGGGTTTCTCGTAAAGGAAATCCCGCAGGTGGTCATCGAGGCTTCTTCGCATGGCCTCAAGCAGGGGAGACTGAATGGCGTGGCTGTGGACACGGCCATCTTTACGAACCTGGGCAATGACCACATGGACTATCATGCGACCCGGGAAGATTATGAAAATTCCAAACGCATCCTGTTTCAGACCGAGGGTTTGAAACATGCGGTCATCAACGTCGACGATGCATTCGGCTGTCAGCTGGCAGAAGAAGCAGGAAGCAACACCAAGGTGGTTTCATATTCCCGTGCCAGGACCCTTGCAGATGAAGAATTCCACGTCTGTGCCAAAAAAGTGACTGTTGCACAGCAAAGAACAGTGATCGATATCGACTCAAGCTGGGGCCCGGGGGTGGTGGAAACCGGACTTTGCGGGGCGTTCAATATCAGCAATTTGTTGGCCGTGACCGGCGCATTGCTCGTCAATGGTCATGCACTTGATGAAGTCACCGCAGCCGTATCTTGCGTGCAGACCGCATCAGGAAGAATGGAGGGGGTTCAAGGGGCTCAAAGCGCACCCACCGTATTTGTCGACTACGCCCATACTCCGCAGGCCCTGATCAGTGCGCTGCAGGCGCTGCGTGAAACGTGTACCGGCAGCCTTTGGTGTGTATTCGGCTGTGGCGGGGATCGGGATTCAGGCAAACGCAAGCTCATGGCCAGGGCCGTAGAGTCCATGGCCGATCATGCAGTGGTCACCGATGATAACCCCAGGTTCGAAGATCCACAGGCCATCGCACAGGAAGTGATCTCGGGATTTTCTGCCGATGCCCGCTACTGCGTGATTCACGATCGAAAACAGGCCATTGCACATGCCATTCTGAAGGCACATCCCGACGATACCGTTCTGATTGCAGGCAAAGGCCACGAAACCTCGCAGATCATCAATGGCAAACACGTGCCGTTCGATGACAGGGAAGCTGCTGTGAACTGCTTACGGGAATATCCGGCATGAGGTTTACACTTGCACAGATTGCATCGATCACAAGTGGACGCCTGGTGGGCACAGACACCACGGTGTCCAGTCTGTCAACCGATACCCGAAGCCTGCATGCAGGAGACCTGTTCATTGCCCTGGTCGGCGAACGATTTGATCCGCATGAGATGATCGCTGCCGGGCATGCGAACCCAGCGGGCGCGGTGCTGGTTGAGCGTGAAATGGAGGTTGCCAATCCGCAGATCGTCGTGCGCCGCACGCATACGGCATTGCAAGATTTGGCCAAGGCGTGGCGTGATAAATTCAGTCTGCCGGTGATTGGCATCACGGGTTCCAATGGCAAGACTTCCGTGAAGGAGCTGACACGTGAAATCCTGAGCACCCAGGGGGACGTGCTGGCAACCAAGGGCAATCTGAACAATCAAATTGGCGTTCCACTGACCTTGCTCGACCTGGACGAGAAGCATCGGTATGCGGTGGTGGAGATGGGTGCCAATCATGCCGGTGAAATCGAAAGTCTCACGAGAATTGCGAACCCTGATGTGGGCGTAGTGCACAACATTGGCCCCGCACACCTGGAGGGGTTTGGCTCGCTTGAAGGTGTAGCGCGAGCGAAAGCTGAACTGTACCGTTATATGAATCCCAGGGGGGTTACCGTGGTCAACGCGGATGAACCCTATCTGCCCCTGTGGCGAGAGGATATAGGATCGCGTCGGCAGATATCTTTCGGCATCCAGCAGGATGCGGATGTATCGGGTAAAAGAACGGATGCGCACAGGGCCGGCATCCATACACCGGCCGGAAAAATGCAGGTGCGCCTGGGGATGCCCGGACAGCACGCCTTATACAATGCGCTTGCTGCAACCGCCATTTGCACGGGCCTCGGGGTTGATCTGGAGAGCATTCAGGCAGGCATTGAGTCCGCCCGGCCTGTGCCGGGACGCCTTGTACGGCTTGAAGGCATTCATGGTTCCTGTGTGCTGGATGACACCTACAACGCCAATCCCGCCTCGTTGTCCGTAGCGCTTGATGTGCAGGAGCAAGAGCCCGGCATGCGCTGGCTGGTATTGGGTGACATGGGTGAACTGGGTGGAGAAAGTATTGCACTGCATAAAAAAGCCGGAATCATGGCCAGGAAAACCGGTGTCACGCGCCTGATGGGGGTTGGTCAATTGGCAATTCATGCCGTTGAGGCCTTTGGGCAAGGTGGGGAGCACTTCTCGGAACACCGGCACGTCATTGAGGTTTTGCAGCATGAACTGCACGAACAGGTTTGTGTTCTGGTGAAAGGTTCGCGTGCCATGCACATGGAGAAAATCGTAGAAGGTATCGGAATCGATGCTGATTTGGGGGGCAGTCGCAAAGAAAATGCTGCTTGAACTATTCGAGTATCTGGAGAGTTTTCATTCCGGGTTCAATGTCTTCCAGTACCTGACACTGCGCTCGATCCTGGCCGTGCTCACTGCCCTGATTATCTGCTTTTTTACGGCACCGTTCATCATCCGCAAGCTGAGCGACTACAAGGTCAGTCAGAATGTCAGGGATGACGGTCCGCAAACCCATCATGCCAAGGCGGGCACGCCCACCATGGGTGGTGTATTCCTGCTGCTGGCAATATTTTCGAGTGCGGTACTGTGGAGTGATATGACCAACCGCTATGTGTGGTTTGTCCTGGTCACGACCTTTTTGTTCGGCCTTATCGGTGCGGTGGATGACATCAAGAAACTGCTCGGCGGCTCGAGTAGGGGACTCTCTGCAAAAAGCAAGTATTTCTGGCAGTCGCTGATCGGCATCGCGGTTGCCCTGCTCCTGTTTTACACCGCGGAGAGTTCGGTCGAATACAGCCTGTATGTTCCCTTTTTCAAGAATGTAATTATTCCCCTGGGTGCCTGGTTCGTGCTGCTTACGTACATCGTTATTGTAGGCACCAGCAATGCGGTCAACCTGACCGATGGACTGGATGGACTGGCCATCATGCCAGTCGTCATGGTCGCCGGTACGCTTGGTATATTTTCGTATGTAAGTGGCAACCTGAATTTTGCAAGCTACCTGGCCATTCCCTATTTACCACTGGCGGGCGAACTGGTCGTATTTTGTGGTGCGGTAGTGGGTGCTGGCCTGGGGTTCCTCTGGTACAACGCCTATCCCGCACAGGTGTTTATGGGTGACGTCGGTGCATTGTCGCTGGGTGCAGCATTGGGGCTGTTGGCGGTGCTGGTACGCCAGGAGATCGTGCTGGTGATCATGGGCGGTCTTTTCGTCGTCGAAACCATTTCCGTGATGATCCAGGTCGTGTCTTTCAAGCTTACCGGCAAAAGGGTTTTCCAGATGGCGCCTCTGCATCACCATTTTGAATTGGGGGGCTCGCCTGAACCCCGGGTGATTGTGCGGTGCTGGATCATCACGTTTATTCTTGTGCTGATCAGCCTGGCTACCCTGAAACTTCGATAATGCCATGGGACTCGCAATACAAAAGCAGATGACAGAAAACCATCATGAGCGCATTGTTGTCGGTCTTGGCAAGACCGGTCTTTCAGTTGCACGTCACCTGTACAGTCAGGGAGAGCCATTTGTGATGGCGGACAACCGTGACATCCCTCCCGGGCTCAACAACTTCAAAAAGGAGTTTCCGCAACTGCGTATTTTCACCGGAGCATTCACGGAGCAATTGTTTGCTGGTGTCCGGCAGATCATCGTGAGTCCGGGTGTGGATACCAGGCATCCGGCGATTCAAACTGCAGTCGACCAGGGTGCAGATTGCATCGGAGACATCGAACTGTTTGCCAATGCCAACGAGGTGCCGGTGGTTGCCGTGACCGGTTCGAATGGGAAAAGCACGGTGGTTCAGCTGGTGACCGAGATGGCCCATGCCAGCGGTCTGTGCGCCTATGCGGGTGGAAACATCGGGACACCTGTACTGGACCTTCTTGAGAAAAAGGATGCCCAGCTGTTTGTGCTGGAGTTATCGAGCTTCCAGCTTGAATCGACTCGATCCCTGCAGCCGCGTGTCAGTGCTGTGCTGAATGTCTCGGCGGATCACCTGGACCGCCACGAGAGCCTGAAACGTTATGCGCGGATCAAGTCCAGGATTTATGAGCATGCCGGCAGCAGCGTCGTAAACCAGGATGACAGGCGGGTGATGGAAATGAAGACCTCCGGGCACGTAACGCATTTTGGCCTGGGCCGCCCCGCAGATCAGGGATTCGGTTTGGTACAGCGCGACACACGCGCGTATCTGGCCCAGGGAAATCAGTGCTTGCTCGCCACGGACGAACTCAAGATGCAGGGGGAGTCGGGTATCCTGAATGCACTCGCGGCATTGGCAATCGGCGATCGTATCGGCCTGTCGATGCAGAAAATGCTGTCCGTGCTGGAAAGTTTCAAAGGATTGCCGCACCGCTTGTCCCGCGTAGGAGATTCCCATGGCGTGACCTGGTTCAATGATTCCAAGGGCACCAACATCGGTGCCTCGGCAGCCTCGCTGAAGAGCCTGGGAAGCCATGTCATTCTGCTGGCTGGGGGGGTCTTCAAAGGGGGGGATCTGGCTCACTTCCGTACCTGCGTGGCACACCACGCCAAGCATGTCATATTGTTCGGACAGGATGCGGATTTGCTGCACCGTGCCCTGCATGACGCTGTGCAGATTCACTCAGCGGATTCAATGCGTGATGCGGTGCTCAAGGCACAGGCACTGTCGGTGGCAGGGGACAAGGTATTGCTGTCTCCGGCATGTGCAAGCTTCGACATGTATGCGGACTATATCGAGCGCGGCACGGACTTCGAGAACTGTGTCAGGGAGCTGGTCCTGTGAACAAAGCCAAGCGGTTTGCTCATGGAGCGGAAACAGGTCTCGATGGCGGACTCTCCCAACGATGCGATACCGCGCTCATCATTTCTGCCCTGCTATTGCTTGGCATCGGCCTGGTGATGGTCGCATCTTCCTCGATTGAAATTGCGGATCGTGCAACAGGCGATCCGCTTTACTATTTTAAACGCCAGTTCATTTTTGCCGTGTTTGGAGTGCTGGCTGCCTGGCTGTTCACAAAAATCCGGCTTGCGCACCTGGAACGTTCCGGCACGGCCTTGCTGTTTGTGATGGTGGCCCTTCTGATCCTGGTATTGATCCCCGGGGCAGGCAGGACCGTCTATGGGAGCACGCGATGGCTGGACCTTGGATTCTTGAGCGTCCAGGTTTCCGAAATCGTGAAGTTGTTGCTGATCATCTATATGGCGGGTTACCTGGTCAAGAATGGCCAACAGGTGATGGAATCGTTTACCGGCTTCCTGCGGCCCATGCTCGTTTTGCTCGTTTTATTCACGCTACTGTTGCTGGAACCTGATTTTGGTGCAGCCATCGTCTTGCTGGTAACCGCCCTTGGCATGTTTTGGCTGGCAGGTGCGAAAATACTGAATTTCGTGATTCTGTTTGTCGCATCCGCCGCGTCCATGGCCGTGGTCGCCGTATCCTCTCCGTACCGCATGGAAAGACTGACTGCATTTCTCAATCCCTGGTCCGATCCTTTTGGCTCGGGATTCCAGCTTACGCAATCCCTGATCGCGATTGGCAGCGGTTCGTGGACCGGACTTGGGCTGGGCGCGAGCGTGCAAAAACTGTTTTACCTGCCCAAGGCGCACAATGACTTCGTGTTTGCCGTCATTGCGGAAGAGTTGGGCCTGGCCGGGGTGAGTGTGGTGCTGGCGTTGTTCCTGGTGCTGATTCACCGGTGTTTCGTGATCGGGAAAAAGGTGGAAGAGCAGGGTATGCAGTTTGGTGCGCTGATCTGCTACGGGATAGGGATCTGGCTCGGGTTTCAGGTCTTTATCAATATCGGCGTGAACATGGGACTTTTACCTACCAAGGGACTGACATTGCCGCTCATCAGCGCAGGCGGCAGCAGTCTGCTGGTGGTGTGCATGGCAATAGGCCTGGTCACGCGAGTGTACATGGAAGGGGTGGCCGAGGATTCTGATCTGCTGCAGGGGTTCAGGGCGCGATGAAGGCACCACGTCGTCCAATCATGATCTTTGCGGCCGGCACGGGCGGGCATGTGTTTCCTGCGCTTGCCGTGGCGAAGAAACTCGAGGAGCAGGGTGTACCGGTCGTCTGGGTGGGTACCGGCAAGGGAATTGAATCGCGCATCGTGGCCAATACCAGTTATCGCTTTGAAACACTACGGATTGGCGGTCTTCGCAACAAGGGCCTGCTGACCTACCTGTGGGCACCGGTAAAGCTGGGATATGCCGGGTTGCAGACGATATGGCTGGTGCTGAAACACCGGCCCTGTGCCGTACTGGGAATGGGCGGATTCGTCTCGGGTACAGGCGGGCTCGCCGCCGCCTTGTTCAGAAGACCGCTGGTGATTCATGAACAAAATGCAATCTCGGGTCTGACAAACCGTCTTCTTGCACCGTTGGCCACGCGCATACTGACCGGCTTTCCAAACACCTTTGTGCGCCAGAATGTAGAAGTGGTAGGCAATCCGGTGCGCACGGAAATTTTACCGGACAAACGGGAGTACGCCGTCGGTGAACCGCATGCCCGGCCATTGCGTGTACTGGTTGTTGGCGGCAGCCTGGGTGCGCATACGCTGAACAAGACCGTGCCGGGTGCACTGGCGCGTCTGGCCCCTGGAAAACGCCCGGAAGTCTGGCATCAGACGGGGGAGAACAAGCTCGAATATACGCAGCGCGAATACGATACGCACGGGGTTGAGGCCCGCGTGGATGCCTTCATCGAGGACATGCACACGGCGTACGCCTGGGCCGATCTTGTCATTTGCCGCGCCGGGGCGATTACAGTGGCAGAACTGGCAATGGCAGGGGTGGGGGCCGTTTTTATCCCGTACCCGTATGCCGTCGATGATCACCAGACCGCCAATGCCGAGGTATTGGTCAAGGCCGGTGCCGCTTTTATGATCCAGGAGCGCGCGTTCAGTGCAGCTGCCCTGTCAGACCTGTTGAGTGATGTGCAGGTCCACCGTTCGAAAATCAGGAACATCGCGGATGCCATTCGTGGCTTTGCCAAACCCCGTGCCGCGGAGGATGTAGCAAAAATTTGCCTGCAGGTTTGCCTGCAGGGCAAGGATGAAGCACCAGGACTGGCCGAGGACCCGCGATCATGACGTTCGATACCGGCCACTTTGCAACTCGCAAGATCAAGCAGGTGCATTTTGTCGGCATCGGTGGTTCCGGCATGGGGGGAATCGCCGAGGTCATGGTCAATCTTGGGTATCGGGTACACGGTTCGGACCTGCAGGAAAATGCAATCACCCGGCGTTTGTCAGATCTGGGTGCGACAATTTACGACCATCATGATGCCAGTCATGTCCGGGATGCCGATGTCGTCGTGATGTCCAGTGCGGTAGAAGACGATAACCCGGAGATTGCAGCCGCTCGTGAACGGCGTATTCCGGTCGTTCCACGTGCAGAAATGCTCGCCGAACTGATGCGGTTTCGTTACGGCATTGCAGTCGCCGGGACACACGGCAAGACGACCACGACCAGTCTTGTTGCATCCATACTTGACCATGCAGACCTGGACCCTACGTTCATCATCGGGGGGCGGGTCAACAGTTTCGGAAGTCACTCAAAACTGGGCGCCGGACAGTACCTGGTCGCCGAGGCAGATGAAAGCGATTCTTCGTTTTTATACCTGCAGCCCATCATGTCGGTGGTGACGAACATCGACTCGGATCATTTGTCTGCGTACGGGGGTGATTTCAATACCTTGCAGGATGCGTTCCTGCAGTTTATTCATCACCTGCCGTTTTACGGTATTGCGGTGCTGTGCATTGATGACGAGACGGTCCGCAACCAGTTGCCGAAAATCTCGCGCCCCTACATCACGTACGGTTTTTCACAGGATGCCAATTACCGGATTACCGATGTCGAGAAGACTGCGAGCCAGACAAAATTTGTACTGGTACGGCCCGCAGGCCAGGAACCTGTGCCGTTCGTGCTGAATTTACTGGGCGTTCACAATGTCCTGAATGCCGTGGCTGCGGCGATCGTAGCCTTGCAGCTTGACGTCGAGGAAAGCTGCATACAGTCCGCCTTTGAAGACTTCCAGGGGATTGCGCGCCGTTTTCAGGTCTACCCGGAAGTATCCATCAACAACAAGCGCATGCAGCTGGTGGACGATTACGGTCATCACCCTGCGGAAATTGCCGCCACCATGGCCACGGCGCGTGATGCCTGGCCCGGGCGCAGACTGACCGTGTTGTTCCAGCCACATCGATACTCACGTACACGGGACCTGTTCGACGACTTTGTCCGGGTACTGAATGAAGCCGATACCCTGATGCTGTGCGAGGTGTACCCCGCCAACGAAGAACCGATTGCGGGGGCTGACAGCCTGGCACTGAGCCGTGCATTGCGTGCACGGGGCAAGCTTGACCCGATTCTGGTAAAGGACCTGTCCGAGATCCGGACCACGCTGGAACATGTTTCGAAGGACATGGACGTCCTCCTTACTCTCGGGGCCGGCAGCATCGGCAGCATTGCACAACGCCTGAGCGAGAATTTTGCAGGGCACTGACATGGAAGCGGTACACGACATCAACACGCTACGCGGTACGCTGGAGAGAAATGCTTCTCTGGCAAGGTTCACCAGCTGGAAGGTCGGCGGTGCAGCGGATCTTCTGTTTCGCCCTGCGGATTTGCAGGACCTGAGAAATTTTCTGGCAACGGAGGATGAAATTCCACTGACCTGGCTGGGCGGGGGCACCAATGTGCTGGTGCGTGACGGAGGTATACGCGGGGCAGTAATCCTGCTCCATGGCTGTCTGGGGCAACTGGAGTTTGCCGCTCCCGACAGGGTCCGGGCCGAAGCCGGGGTGGCCTGCGCCAAACTGGCACGGTTTTGCACGGATCAGCAGCTGCAGGGTGCAGAATTCATGATCGGCATCCCGGGTACGGTCGGAGGTGCACTGGCCATGAATTCAGGCGCCTTTGGGCACGAAATCTGGGAGTTCGTAGAGCACGTGGAAACCATGGACCGGCGTGGTCAGATGCACACGCGCGATCCCGGCGATTTCAAGCCGCAGTACCGTACGGTTCATATGCCTGGCGATGAGTGGTTTACAGGGGCTTCATTCAAATTCACCCCGGGAAGTGCGAGCCAGGCAAGGGCGACCATCCGCGCGTTACTGGCCAGGCGCAATGCGACGCAGCCGTTGGGAAATCAAAGCTGCGGCTCGGTGTTCAGGAATCCGCAGCAGGATCATGCGGCCAGGCTGATCGAAAGCTGTGAACTGAAGGGGGTGTGCACCGGCGGGGCACAGGTCTCCGAGAAACATGCAAATTTCATCATCAATCTCGGCGATGCCACCGCCAAGGACATCGAAGAGCTGATCTGGAAGGTACATGCGGCCGTAAAAGCCAAGCACGGCGTCACGCTGATACCGGAAGTGAGAATTCTGGGAGAGGCACCATGACGGAGGGTGCACGCTTTGGCAAGGTGGCGGTCCTGATGGGAGGGCCATCATCGGAACGTGAAATCTCCCTCAAGAGTGGTGCTGCGGTACTCGATGCACTGCGCGAAGCGCAGGTGGATGCCACGGCCATCGATGTGTCCAGCGATGTATTTGAGCAGTTACGGGCCGGGAAATATGACCGGGCGTTCATCGCATTGCATGGCTCCCTGGGCGAGGATGGCTGCATACAGGGGGGCCTGGATGTCATCGGCATGCCCTACAGCGGCAGCGGTGTGCTGGCCTCCGGTATCTGCATGAACAAGCAGATAACCAAGCAGCTCTGGTCCGCACACGGCATACCGACACCCCGGTACCGGATACTGGAGGGTTCCGTGGAGCCGGACACGCTGGCAGCAGAACTTGGCTTGCCCATGATTTTAAAACCGGTGTCCCAGGGGTCCAGTATCGGTATTACCAAGGTCAACAGCCGCGAGGAAATCGCCACGGCGTGGGAGCATGCAAGCAGTTTTGAGGATAGCGTGATTGCGGAACAGTGGATTGATGGGGAGGAATACACCGTGGCCGTGCTGGATGAACAGGCACTGCCCGTCATCCGGCTGGAAACTCCACGGACATTCTATGATTTCGATGCCAAGTACCAGTCCGATGACACGCAATACCATTGCCCTTCCGGTCTGTCACAGGCCCTGGAATCCGCTATAAAGGAGCAGGTGGTGCAGGCATTCGCAGTCACGGCAGCCTCGGGCTGGGGCCGTGTTGACCTGATGCTGGACCGCAATGAGAACCCGTGGTTTCTCGAGATCAACACCGTGCCGGGCATGACCGACCACAGCCTTGTGCCGATGGCCGCCAAGGCGCAAGGCATCAGCTTCGTCGAACTCGTGGTACGAATTCTGGAGACTTCACTGGCATAAGATGGCTGGCCGGAAACGAAATAAAGCGAACAGAAGGGTTGCACCCCCCGCGGCACCCAGGCCTCTTACATTGCGCAGCGCATGGGATGTGCTCGTGATCACAGGACTACTGGGTGTCGCGGTTTATTTTTCCTACTACGTTCGCAACTACCACCCCGAGCTGCTGGTGTGGCCACAGATTCGCGAGGTCACGGTCACAGGTGAAGTGCACGCCGAAGACCGGGAGGAGTTCAAGCAGATCGTAAGTGCGCGTGTCGCGAAAGGCTTCTTCCGTATCCCCATGGGCAGGCTGGAAAGGGAGCTGGCAGGACTGCCATGGGTCTACCGCGTACAAGCCCAGCGGTCCTGGCCTGCGACGCTGACCATCCGGGTACACGGACAGGATCCCATCGCCCGCTGGGGTAAAACGGGGTTGATGAATGTGTATGGCGGCCTCTTTTACCCCGGATCGGTCAAGGAGTCCTACGCGAGCTTGCCGATGCTGTATGGAGAAGAGTCCCGTGCACAAGTGCTGGCGGGCATATTTGAAAGAACGGTTCGCACGCTCGAGCCCCTGGGCCTGCAACTGCAGGGGCTGTTTGAGGATGAACGCCTGTCCAAGCACCTGGTGCTGTCCAACGGCATCATCCTGGTCCTTGGGGGAGAGAATCACGGTGAGAAAATCTCGCGGTTCATGACGGCCTACCAGGAATACCTTGCCCCGCACATGGACCAGGTCAGGAAAATCGACCTGCGCTACACCAACGGTCTGGCAGTTGAGTGGAAAGACCCTCAACTGGCAGGGAACTTTAAACTGGAACACAAGCTATGAGCCGTAAAGCAGAAAAGGAAATACTCGTCGGCCTGGATATCGGAACCTCCAAGGTCACGGCGGTTGTCGGTGAAGTGAATGAAGAGGATCAGCTGGAGGTGATCGGTATCGGTACGAGCCCTTCACGTGGATTGAAAAAGGGTGTCGTGGTGAATATCGAATCCACCGTACAGTCCATCCAGCGTGCCGTGGAGGAGGCTGAATTGATGGCAGGCTGTCAGATCCATTCCGTATTTACCGGGATTGCCGGCAGCCATATCCGCAGCATGAACTCCCATGGCATCGTCGGGATCAAGGACCGTGAAGTCTCCAGGGGGGATGTAGAGCGTGTCATCGATGCAGCCCGGGCGGTAGCCATACCGGCCGACCAGAGGGTACTGCAGGTCATGCCCCAGGAATTCGTGATCGACCAGCAGGAAGGTATCCGCGAACCGATCGGCATGTCAGGCGTGCGTCTTGAGGCAAAGGTTCATCTGGTTACCGGTGCAGTCAGCGTGGCGCACAACATCATCAAATGCGTGCACCGCTGCGGCCTTGAGGTGGACGACATCATCCTGGAGCAGCTGGCAGCCAGTTGTGCGGTGCTGACGGAAGATGAGAAAGAACTGGGCATTTGCTTTGTAGACATCGGTGGAGGCACCACGGACGTCGCCGTGTTTACCGATGGTGCCATCAAGCACACGGCGGTGATCCCGATCGCGGGCACGCAGGTCACCAATGACATTGCCGTGGCCATGCGCACGCCGACCCAGCATGCCGAGGACATCAAGATCAAGTATGCCTGTGCACTGCGACAGCTGGCGAATCCTGACGACGTGATCGAGGTCCCCAGTGCCGGGGATCGCGGCTCAAGGCAGCTGTCACGCCAGACGCTGGCCGAAATCGTGGGGCCACGTTATGAAGAACTGCTGTCGCTGGTCCTGGACGAGCTGGACCGCAGCGGGTTCAGGAATCTGGTTGCCGCAGGGGTCGTCCTGACGGGCGGCAGCTCGAGGATGGAAGGCGTGGTGGACCTGGCGGAAGAAATTTTCCATATGCCGGTACGCCTGGGCATGGCCCAGAACGTCACCGGGCTGGTGGATGTTGTGAGGAACCCGATTTATGCCACGGGTGTCGGCCTGCTCCTGTTCGGTTTTCAGAACCAGCGACTGGAGCGGGGCGGTACATCGGGTGAGTCGGTGGTAACGGGTGTATTCAATAGGGTGAAGGATTGGTTTCAGGGGAGTTTTTGACCCCCACATTTTTTAACATGAAAAATCTAGAGGAGAAAGGTCATGTTTGAACTAGTAGATACCTATAGCGAGAGTGCTGTAATCAAGGTCATCGGCGTCGGTGGTGGCGGTGGCAATGCTGTCATGCACATGGCACATTCAAATATCGACGGTGTCGAGTTTATTTGTGCGAATACGGATTCCCAGGCGCTGAAAAATACAGATGTCAGGACCGTATTGCAGCTGGGCAACGACATTACCCAGGGCCTGGGTGCCGGGGCCAACCCGGTCGTCGGCCGCGAGGCGGCCCTGGAAGACCAGGACCGTATCCGCGAGGCCATCTCGGGCGCAGACATGCTGTTCATTACGGCCGGCATGGGAGGTGGAACCGGCACCGGTGCAGCCCCCGTGGTTGCAGAAATCGCAGAGGAGCAGGGTGTTCTGACGGTGGCTGTGGTGACCAAGCCGTTTCCCTTTGAAGGCGACAAGCGCATGAAGATCGCCAATGCGGGGATCGAGGAACTCTCCAAGCACGTGGACTCGCTGATCACGATACCCAACGAAAAACTGCTGGCGGTGCTGGGCAGGGATACGAACCTGCTGGATGCATTCAAGTCGGCCAACGACGTGCTTCGCGGTGCCGTACAGGGAATCGCCGAGTTGATCACCTGTCCAGGGCTGATCAACGTGGACTTTGCCGATGTGCGCACGGTGATGTCGGAGATGGGTATGGCCATGATGGGCTCGGGCACTTCCACGGGTGCAGAGCGCGCACGCGAGGCTGCGGAGTCGGCCATTGCCAGCCCGCTGCTTGAGGATGTCAACATCGCAGGCGCCAAGGGAATCCTCGTGAACGTTACCGGAAGCGCCGGACTCTCCATCGGTGAATTCGATGAAATCGGCAGCCACATCAAGGGCCTGGCTTCGGATGATGCCACTGTGGTGGTGGGTACGGTGATCGACGAGACCATGCAGGACAGCCTGAGGGTCACGCTGGTGGCTACCGGTATCGGGTCAAAATCACTGCCTGCACCGGCCAAGCCTGCGATGAAGCTGGTGGACACGCCGGCCAAGAAGACCCGGGTTATCGATGAGGATGTGCGCCCCACCACGGTGCATGCAGAGCCTGCGGCCAGTCCGGCTGGAAAAAACCAGGGGTATGACCTGGAGTACCTGGATATTCCGACATTTCTGCGCACGCAGGCCGACTGAGCCGCGTGGATTACGAAGCCAGGGGGTAAAATCCCTGGTGAAGTAATCTGGAAATTGTGTAATATTGCATAAATATTACCTGTTGTGTGGTATTCGGCTCAAGGATGCTGAAGGAGTCGGCTGCTGGTAACGATCTAAAGGATGTACGGTCTGTGATACAACAAAGAACATTGAAGAATGTCATACGTGCGACAGGAGTAGGCTTACATACAGGCAAGAAAATCTATCTGACATTGCGACCGGCCCCCGTGGATACCGGGGTCATCTTCCGGCGCGTCGACCTTGATCCACCCCTGGAGATCAAGGCCAGCCCGGATAATGTCGGTGATACCAGCCTGTCCACGACACTGGTTTCCCAGGAAGTGCGCATTTCCACGGTCGAGCATCTGCTGTCTGCCATGGCAGGTCTTGGAATCGATAATGCGTATGTCGATGTCAGTGCACCGGAAGTGCCGATCATGGACGGCAGTGCCGGCCCCTTCGTTTTCCTGGTCCAGTCTGCAGGCATCGTTGAGCAAAACGCTGCCAAGAAATTCATCCGGATTACCCGTTCGGTGAAGATAAAGGAAGGCGACAAGTGGGCAAGGTTTGACCCGTTCGATGGGTTCAAGGTCGGCTTCGTCATTGATTTTGATCACCCGGTCTTCAAGGCCGGCCCGCAAAAAGCCGAGCTTGATTTCTCGACCACGTCCTTCGTCAAGGAAATATCCCGCTCGCGCACGTTCGGATTCATGCGCGATTTCGAGGCCTTGCGCTCGCGCAACCTGGCCCTGGGGGGCAGTCTTGACAATTCGATTGCCGTCGATGATCACCGGATCCTGAACGAGGACGGCTTGCGCTATGAAGACGAGTTTGTCAAACACAAGATCCTCGACGCCATTGGTGACCTGTACCTGCTGGGTCACAGCCTCATCGGCGCGTTCAGCGGCTATAAATCAGGCCATGCCCTGAATAACAAGTTGCTGAGGAAGCTTGTCGAGACCACGGACGCCTGGGAAGAAGTCACCTTTGAAGATGGCGAAGAGACGGTACCGATCTTCTACAGCTCACCCATCAGTGCCAACGTCTGAAGGTTACCCGGCAACGCAGCCCTTCAGTCCTTTCGGTTCTGTCTTGCCAGGTGGTGCAGGGCTTCTTTCAGGTCGTCGTCCTGCATGTGCTCGGCGCACTCCCTGATATGGCGGGCCCCCTGCTTTGAAAGGGGCCTGGCAGGCACCGGGCGTTTGGGTTGGTTCACGGCCTTGCGGATTTTAATCTTTAGCCGATTTAGGTATTCTTTGGATGCGAGGCCGAGTTCCTGGTTCAACTGTTTCAGGATTTCATATTGCTGATACCTGAGCAGGCTGGCTTGGCCGGGGTCATCCGTGATGATCGTGAGGGTCCTGTTGTCGAGACTCGCTACCCAGCAGTGGCGGGCCAGTGCCTCGGGCAGTTGCATCCTCAGGCTCAGCGTGAGCCGGTGCAGGAGCTTGGTTTTATCCTGCAGGCCGGCACTGATATACGAAGAGAGTTTCTGCATCCGGATGAATTCAGGTAAGGATGTTCAATAACCAAGATCAACACTAACTTTAATGAACATTATCATTTTCTCCCCGTCACGCCTACGGCTCACGTACATCGATCTCCGCAAGTGGTACAGGGGCGGGTTGATTGGCGCAACTGCACTGACCCTGTCCGCCCTGCTGGGCTGCGGGTACTGGCTGGGTCTTTACTTTGGCAATGAAGTCATTCTGAGCCAGTGGAAGCAAGATATCATGGAGTACGATCACAGGCTGCAGATCGCAAAGCAGGAATCACGCGCCCAGGTGGATGCACTGACGACGCGGGCCGGCATGCTGCAAGCCCAGGTTCAGCGAATTGATGTGCTGGGCAGTGTACTGATCGAGATGGCAGGCCTGGAGCCCGAGGAATTCAGCTTCAGCCCAGAGATGGGTGTAGGCGGTCCGGCGCCTGCAACTGATCCCGATGCGCGCATGAATTCGCAGGTTGAAGCCGAGTTCGAAAAGATCCAGGCCAGCCTCGAAACCCGAGAGCACCAGCTGCAGGTGATCCGTGATGCGCTGGTCAGGGAGCGAGTCAAGCAGGAAACAGAACCCAAGGGTCGACCGGTCAAGTACAGTTGGGTGTCTTCCCTTTTCGGCAAGCGCCGTGATCCTTTCACGAATCGTCCCGAGATACACCGCGGTGTGGATTTTGCCGGTCAGGCCGGCAGTGACGTGACGGCGGTTGCCGGAGGCATCGTCACACAGGCACACAGAAACGGCAGCTACGGAAATCTGGTGGAAATCGATCATGGCAATGGCTATAGCTCACGCTATGCACATAACAAGCAATTGCTGGTGAAGGCAGGCGAGGTTGTCAAACGGGGACACGTGATTGCCAAGCTGGGCAATACCGGGCGCTCCACCGGGCCGCATGTCCACTTTGAAGTTCTCAAGGATGGCACCCAGATTGACCCGATGAAGTTTGTCAAATAGCTTCACGGCAGGTCTGCGCGAACTTCCCATATCCACATCTTGTACAGTGACGTCCCTATCGGTTTCCTGCGCGAGTCCGCCCATGCTGTGCATCGAGGCCCGGGCGCCATCAGCAAATCCGGTGTATGCCGGGCGCACCCCTCAAGTTTCCAGCCAGTGATGTAACTGCACGTGTTTGAAAATATCAGCAAGAAGGTCTTTGGCAGCCGCAACCAGCGGGTGCTGGGGCGGTACGACAAGGTTGTGCGGAAAATCAACGCGCTGGAGGCATCCTATCAGGCACTGGATGATCACGCGCTGCAGCAGAAAACTGCACAATTTCGCGAGCAAATTGAAAACGGTGCGACCCTGGAGGCCATCCTTCCCGAAGCCTTTGCTGCCGTTCGTGAAGCAGCCAGCCGCGCGCTGGGAATGCGTCATTTCGATGT
This sequence comes from Gammaproteobacteria bacterium, assembly GCA_965214675.1. Taxonomy (GTDB): domain Bacteria; phylum Pseudomonadota; class Gammaproteobacteria; order UBA4575; family UBA4575; genus WTFY01. Next base: position 1,190,340 of record OZ243969.1, on the reverse strand, counting down.
ACAGCTGGTTGGAGGCATGGTGCTGCATGACGGCAATATTGCAGAAATGCGCACCGGTGAGGGCAAGACGCTGGTAGCGACCCTGCCGGTGTATCTCAACGCACTAGGCGGTGGCGGCGCGCATGTGGTCACGGTCAATGACTACCTGGCCAAGCGCGATGCACAGTGGATGGGTGGAGTCTATCGATTGCTCGGGCTCGAGGTCGGCGTGCTGGTCAGCGGCATGGGACATCAGGAACGACAGCAGGCCTACGCCGCGGATATCACCTATGGAACCAACAATGAATTCGGCTTTGATTACCTGCGTGACAACATGGAATTTTCTGCGACCGCCTGCGTTCAGCGCGCACTGAATTTTGCCGTCGTGGATGAAGTGGACTCGATCCTGATCGACGAAGCCCGCACGCCGCTGATTATTTCAGGTTCCACCGGGGAGAATCTGAGCCTGTATAAAGCCATCGACTCCCTGGTGCCCAGGCTGACCCGGCAACAGGAGGAAGACGGACCGGGGGACTACAGTGTCGATGAAAAAGCCAAGCAGATTCACTTGACCGAGGAAGGACACCAGCATATCGAGGAGTTGTTGCTCAGCCAGGGCCTGCTGGCCGGCAATGAATCACTGTATGACGTGGCCAACATCAATTTGCTGCATCATGTGAACGCTGCACTGCGCGCCAACGTACTGTTTCAGAAAAATGTCGACTACATCGTGCGCGATGGACAGGTCACCATCGTCGATGAATTCACGGGACGCACGATGCCGGGCCGGCGCTGGTCCGACGGGCTGCACCAGGCGGTTGAAGCCAAGGAAGGGGTGGTCATACAGAACGAGAACCAGACGCTGGCCTCCATCACTTTCCAGAACTATTTTCGCCTCTACAACACGTTGTCCGGCATGACCGGAACGGCAGATACGGAGGCCTACGAATTCGAGTCGATCTACGGCCTGGAGGTTGTCGTCATCCCGACACACAAGTCCATGATCCGCGAGGACATGGGTGATCTCGTGTACCTGACCATGCAGGAAAAGTATGACGCCATCATCACCGATATCAAGGGATGTATGGCACGGGGACAGCCTGTACTGGTCGGCACGACATCGATCGAATCCTCCGAGCAGATCGCCAACATCCTGAAACAATCCGGAATCGAACCCCAGGTGCTGAATGCAAAGCAGCACGAGCGGGAATCACTGATCATTACCCAGGCAGGACGCCCGGGCACGGTGACCATTGCAACCAACATGGCGGGTCGTGGTACCGACATCGTACTCGGCGGCAATCTTGAGGCCGAATTGCAAAGCCTTGGGCCAGAAGCGACACAGGATGAGCGCAGCCAGGTACAGGCGGACTGGCAGCAACGCCACGATGCTGTCCTGCAGGCCGGCGGCTTGCATATCATCGGTACCGAACGGCATGAATCAAGGCGCATCGACAACCAGCTGCGCGGGCGCTCAGGGCGTCAGGGAGACGTCGGCTCTTCCCGTTTCTACCTTTCGATGGAAGACAACCTGATGAGGATTTTTGCATCGGACAAGGTGCGAGGCCTGATGCAGAAACTCGGCATGCAGCCAGGGGAGTCGATTGAGCATCCCTGGGTATCGAAGGCCATCGAAAATGCGCAACGCAAGGTCGAAGCCCACAACTTTGACATTCGCAAGCATCTGCTCGAATACGATGACGTTGCCAACGACCAGCGCAAGGTGGTGTATGAGCAGCGCCATGAACTGATGCAAACGGAGGATATATCCGAGAACCTGATGGCCATACGCGAAGATGTCACGGACAGCACGATCAGCGAGTATTTGCCGGAGGGAAGCGTGGAGGAGCAATGGGAGGTCGAGGGGCTGGCGCAGGCGCTTGAAGGCACGTTCGGCCTGTCGCTGCCGGTTCAGGAGTGGCTGGATGGGGATGAAAGCTTCGGCAGGGAGGAGGTTGTCCAGAGGGTCCACCGGCAGGTCACGGATCGTTTCGCGGAAAAGGAAGACCATGTAGGCGCAGAGCTCATGCGCCGCCTTGAAAAGGACATCATGCTTAAAGTGCTGGACAACCGCTGGAAGGAACATCTCGCGGCCATGGATTACCTTCGCCAGGGCATCGGCCTTCGAAGCTACGCGCAAAAAAATCCCAAGCAGGAATACAAGCGGGAGGCCTTCAACATGTTCCAGCAAATGCTGGAACAGATCAAACACGAAACCATATCCTTGATTGCGAGAGCGCAACTGCCTACCCTCGAGGAAATCCGGGCGCTGGAGGAGGCACAGCACGTACCGGAGGACATCGAGTACCAGCATGCGCAGGCAGACAATATATTGCAGCCCGAGGCGCCCCAGGCGCCAGCCGCACCGCCGAAAAAAGCGCTCAAGCATCAGCCCTTCAAACGCACGCAGAAAAAACTGGGCCGCAATGCGCCCTGTCACTGCGGTTCGGGCAAGAAGTTCAAGCACTGCCATGGCAAGCTTGCCTGACGGCCGGTAGCGGATATTCGACCGGCATGGCAATCTCCCTGAATCCCCCCGAGCGGCTGATCCCCGTGTCCGGCATCCGTGTGGCGACGGCCGCGGCCGGCCTGCGCTATAAGGACCGTGACGACCTGGTGTTGATGGAGTTGAGCGAACCTGCCCGTACGGCTGCCCTTTTCACTACGAACCGGTTTTGTGCGGCGCCTGTCGTCGTGGCCCGCCAACACCTGGCCGCGGTACAGCCCCGGTACCTGCTGATCAATGCCGGCAATGCCAATGCCGGCCTCGGTGCTCAGGGGCTGGCGGATGCACAACAATGCTGTGCGGCCCTCGCGCGTGCATGCGCCTGTCAGGAAAATGAAATCCTGCCGTTTTCCACCGGCATCATCGGTGAACGGCTGCCGGTTGAGAAAATCACGGCACACTGCACCCGGCTGGCCCGGGCACTTGGGGAAGACGCCTGGCTGGCGGCTGCGCAGGCGATCATGACGACGGACACCGTCTGCAAGGGGTTATCCAGGCAGGTGGAACTGGACGGGCAGACCGTGACCATGACCGGGATCGCCAAAGGAGCGGGGATGATACGCCCGGACATGGCGACCATGCTGGCGTTCGTTGCAACGGACCTGGAAGCAGGTCCTGGGGAACTTGAACAGTTGTCCCGCCAGGCGGTTCGCCAGTCTTTTCACTGCATCACGGTCGATGGAGATACCTCCACCAACGACGCCTGTGTACTGGTGGCCACTGCGCGATCCGGTGCCCGGTTCAGCGCACTGTCATCCCGGGCCCGGGCGGATTTTTCCGAAGCCCTGAATTCCCTGTACCTGTCTCTGGCCCAGGCCATCGTCAGGGACGGCGAGGGCATTACCAAATTTGTCTGTGTCCGGATCGAGCAGGCTCGCAGCGAGGCCGAGGCACGCGAGATCGCCTTCAGCATTGCGCACTCGCCGCTGGTCAAGACCTCGGCTTTTGCGAGTGACCCCAACTGGGGACGTATCGTGGCTGCAGCTGCACGCACCCCGCATGGCGCACTGGTGATGGAGCGCCTGTCCCTGCATATCAACACCGTGCCCGTGATCGAAAACGGTCAGCCGGCCCCGGACTACACGGATGCTGCAGGGGTCAGGGCCATGCAGGGCGATGAGCTCGAATATCGACTGCAGCTGGGTCTCGGGACCGCATCGGCGAGGATATGGACGACCGATCTTTCGCATGAGTACGTAAAAATCAACGCGGAGTACCGGACCTGAGCGCACCGTCGGCGAGATCGGGGGCAACCGCCGAGCATGTCGTGCTCGGCATCGTGAAAAACCGAAGCGGTGAGATTCTGGTGACCACGCGGCGCCCGGATACCCATTTGGGCGGTCAGGCCGAGTTTCCCGGCGGCAGGCTGGAGGGCAGGGAAGCTCCACAAGCGGGGCTGCAGCGTGAACTGAAAGAGGAGTTGGGCATTGAGCTGATCCGGTGCCGGCCATTGATCCAGGTCCCGTATGCCTACCCGGACAGGAGTGTCTTCCTTGATGTGTTCACGGTGACTGAATACTCCGGCAAGGTGCGCCCTGTTGAGGGGCAAAAGATGGCCTGGGTAAGTGTTTCTGCGCTGGGCAACCTCCGCTTTCCGAAGGCCAACCACGGTATCGTTCGCGCACTGCAATTGCCGGGATTGATCGCAGTCACCCCCGATGCAGGCGAGACCCGGGAGTTCCTGCAGCACTTCGAAGACACGGTCAGAAAGCCCGGGGTCGTACTGATTCATCTTCGCTCGCACGAACTCGATGGGCAGGACTACCTGCAATTGGCCGGGCAGTGTCTTGAGCGGTGCAACCGCCACCGGGCTCGCCTTGTCATCAATGCAGACACTTCGTTTCTTGACCAGGTCCCGGTGGGCGGCCTGCATTTGACCAGCCGCAGGCTATGCGCCCTTCGGACACGGCCCGTCGTAGAGGACTCCCTGGTCAGTGCCTCCTGTCATACTCTGGAGGAACTTCTGCACGCCTCGGAAATCGGTCTGGACTACGTGTTTCTTGGGCCCGTAATCGAGAAAGTCTCCGATACCCCAGGCGCGCCCCTGGGCTGGAAAGATTTTGCCCGCCTGGCACGTCACAGCACCATCCCGGTGTATGCCATCGGTGGCCTGGGCACGAAAGACATGGAGGTGGCGGTGGCCCATGGAGGGCAGGGGATCGCGGCAATCCGTGCCGTATGGCAGTAGCGGTAATCCGAACGGACTAGAATCGGCAGCAGGCCAATTTGAAATCGATATCGCCGTCGGTCTGCCTGGGCGTCTCATCCGGGCTGGTATGTGACAGGAAGCGTATCGTGAACCGCTGTTTTCCTGCGCTGCACTCGGGAAAGTAGGCATTTTCGACATGGATGCGAATCATCGGGCATGGCGTGTTCGGATCAAGGTTCTGGTCGTAGAAGCCATTCGGTGCACACTGCTTGCTGAATTGCACGCTTTGCCGGATCAGCGAGAGGGAGTGGGAGATGCCTTTCTCGACCACCTTGAACGGTTCGATCCAGTTCATGAGGGCCTGGTTGCGTTGCCGAAACGATTGTCCCAGCCAGTGATGATATTCAGGCACGTCGAAATCGCAGGTGCCTCCCGGGATGGACGTTCTTTGCCGGATGGCACTGATGAAATCATTGTTTTTCAGGTGGTCATTGATCTGACCATGGATGGCATGCAGATCGTCGTAGATCGACTTGTGCTTGACCAGGACACCATTCAGCTTGGCCGTGTCGATCTTTGGCTGGCTGGCCAGTGATTCCAGCGCATCCGTCTGGCGCTTGATCTGCTTGAGCAACTCCTGCTTCAGGTCCCCGCGTGAGACCAGGTTGAAGATCTCAATCAGCGTGAGCAAGGCCACATGGGTATCGTACGGCTTTTCCTGCCCGGTGAAATAGGCAAACCGCTCGGCCAGCTGCTCGTAGCGCAAAAAGGTGCGTATGCGCTCGTTCAGAGGCTGTTCGTAGGTAATAGAGAAGTTGCTGGAGCGTTCTTTCACGATACATCAGGGCAAATAACCCAAAGTACGGTACTGATCATGCAGTATAACAACCTTTTCTTTCAAGCTTTCCAGGCTGCCTTCATTATTGAGAACATCATCCGCGCTCCGGAGTCGGACATCACGCCCAAGCTGGGCTGAAATGATGTCTTGCACATGGGCCTTGCTGCACTTGTCCCGTGCCACGACGCGCTCGAGCTGCTGTTCGATCGTGCAGTCGATGACGAGGATACGATCAACCCGATCCTCGCCACGGGTTTCAAGCAGCAGCGGCACGGCAACGATGCAGTACACGGCATCGAGCTGGCTGAGCCGGGACTTGATTTCCCGGTACACCAGGGGGTGCAGCAGGTCCTCCAGCATGCGGCGCAGGCTGGCATCTGCAAACACCGCCTGGCGGAGCTTTTCTCTCAACAGGACTCCCTGGTTGTCAAAATACGCCTCCCCGAAGCTCTCGAGAAGCTGTTCGCGGACGGCTTCGGTTTCCGTAAGGTGACGGGCAATGACATCCGCATCGATGACCGGGACACTGAAGTCATTCTCGAAGATTTTGGCGACGGTCGATTTGCCACTGCCGACACCGCCTGTCAGGCCTACGACTAACATCGTTCTGGATACGGGCGTATACTGTTAAGACTCGCTTGATCACTCATCTCATGAATATACATGAATACCAGGCCAAGGCCATTTTCTCGCGCTTTCATGTGCCTGTTCCGGGTTCACACCTGGTACGCTCCGGGGACAATATCGAACAGTTCTGTGAATCTCTGGACGCACAGGTCTGGGTCGCCAAGGCCCAGGTCCATGCGGGCGGGCGCGGCAAGGCCGGTGGCGTGGTGCGGGCGAAGAGCAAGAAGGCGCTCGCCTCCGCCATCAACGCGATGCTGGACGCCCGGCTGGTTACCAAACAGACCGATGCGCCAGGCTTGCCGGTACACGCCGTCCTGGTTGAGGAATCCGTGCAGATTCGCAGGGAACTGTACCTGGCCCTGCTGGTAGACCGTGAATGTGGACGGGTTGCGATCGTCGCCTCTGCCGAAGGCGGGGTCGAAATCGAGCAAGTCGCCCGGCAGACCCCGGACAGGATCATTACGCAATGGGTGCATCCGGGTGCAGGATTGCAGCCCGGCCAGGTGCGAACGCTGGCCTATGCGCTGGCCCTGGAAAAAGACCAGGTCAGACAATTGCAGGACATCCTGTTTGCCCTGTTCGAGTTGTTTGTCTCCTGTGATTGCAGCCTGGTGGAAATCAATCCACTGATCGTCGACGGCGAGGGCCGGCTGATTGCACTGGATGCCAAGATCAACGTCGATGACAACGCGCTTTACCGGCAGCAGGACATCGCCGGACTCCATGATGCGACCCAGGGGAATCGTGACGAGGAAGAGGCCCGTGAACTGGGACTCAACTATATCAAGCTGGGCGGCAGTGTCGGCTGCATTGTGAACGGGGCCGGGCTTGCGATGGCCACCATGGATCTTGTGAAGCATCATGGTGGAGAGCCAGCCAATTTTCTCGATGTGGGCGGAGCAACGACGCAGGACAGGGTCGCCGAGGCCTTCAAGCTGGTCGTTCGCGACACCCATGTGAAGGCTGTCCTGGTCAATATATTCGGAGGGATTGTGCGGTGCGATCTGACCGCCCAGGGGATCCTGGACGCCTTGCAGGCCATTTCATTGCAGGTCCCGGTCATCGTCCTGTTGCAGGGCACCCGGGCCGCTGAAGGCCGGCAACTCCTTGAGAACCGGCATGCACATCTTCGCCTGGCCAACACACTGACCGAGGCGGCGCAACTGGCGATCCGCCACGCGAGTGCCTGAATCCGCAAGCCATTGATCGGTGACCCATGAGTATTCTCGTTGACAGGAACACGAAGGTGCTGTGTCAGGGCATGACCGGTGCCCAGGGTACGTTTCACACCCGCCAGGCCCTTGACTACGGCACGCAGATGGTTGCGGGCGTCACACCGGGGCGCGCAGGCACCACCCACCTGGGACTGCCCGTCTATGACACGGTGGACCTGGCCCTGCGCGATCACGAAGTCGATGCCAGCGTCATTTATGTGCCGGCCGCCCATGCCGCGGACGCGATCCTGGAGTCCGTCTACGCGGGAATCCCGCTGATTGTCTGCATTACCGAAGGTGTTCCCACCCTGGACATGGTGAAAGTGCATGCCGTGCTGGAGGGTTCAGATTCCGTGCTGGTGGGACCGAATTGCCCGGGCGTGATCACGCCCGGGCAATGCAAGGTCGGTATCATGCCAGGGGATATCCACCGCCCTGGCGAGGTCGGTATCGTTTCGCGCTCAGGTACACTCACGTACGTGGCCGTGAACCAGACCGTGCAGCATGGAATGGGTCAATCGACCTGTATCGGAATCGGTGGTGACCCGATTCATGGGCTGGGATTCATCGAGTGCCTGGCGTTGTTCGAGCACGATGATGCGACGCGCGGCATCATCCTGGTAGGTGAGATTGGCGGCAGCGCCGAAGAGCTGGCCGCAGAGTATATCCAGGACCAGGTTTCCAAGCCGGTCGTTGCCTATATCGCCGGCGCCACGGCCCCTCCAGGCAAGCGCATGGGGCATGCCGGTGCCATCATCAGCGGCGGCAAGGGCACCGCGGAACAAAAGTACCAGGCACTGGAGAAGGCGGGCGTGGCCACTTCGCGAAATCCTGCCGGGCTCGGCGCACTCATGCATGAGCTTTTGGGCAGATCACCGCGAAGCATACCGGATCCGTGATGAAAGACACGCTGGACATCGCACTCGCACAGTGCAATTTTCTGGTTGGCGACATTGAAGGCAATACCCGGCTGATCATCGACAGCGCCACCCATGCACGCGATGATCTGGGTGCCGACCTGGTGGTGTTCTCCGAACTGTCACTTACCGGGTATCCACTGGAGGACCTGCTGTTCAATGCGACGGTCCTGCCAGCCGTTGAGCAGTCGCTGCACATCATCCAGCGCGAAGTGCACGGCATCCATATCTTGCTCGGGGCACCCTCAAGGCAAGACGGGCACCTGTTCAACTCGGCATTTTTGATTCGTGATGCGGCCACGGCGGCGGTCTATCACAAGCAACATCTTCCCAATTACGAAGTGTTTGATGAGAAGCGGTATTTTCGGGCAGGGAACAGTACCTGCGTGACGGACATCCAGGGCGTGCCGGTCGGCATCACAATCTGTGAAGATATCTGGAGTGCGGCTCCGGTCGAGAATGCCGTGCAAGCCGGGGCCGAACTGATCATCAATATCAATGCCAGCCCGTACCAGATCGACAAGGCAGGTGAGCGGCTTGATATCCTGAAGGCCCGCATCCGTGAGCAAGGGGTTCCGATCGTGTACGTGAACCAGGTCGGCGGGCAGGATGAACTCGTGTTCGATGGACAATCCTTTTGCATGAGCCGGCGAGGTGAGCCCTGCATGCGCGCCCCGGCATTTGAGCCTGGCGTCTTCACGGTACAGTATTGCAGGCGTGCTGCGGACCTGCTGGAAACCGCCCCGCTGCATGCCCCCCTGACGGGTCCGGCGTCCGTGTACCGTGCCCTTGTGGTGGGCGTGCGTGACTACGTGCTGAAAAACGGTTTTGACGGCGTGGTGCTGGGCCTGTCCGGAGGCATCGACTCGGCACTGACACTGGTGCTTGCAGTCGATGCCCTTGGGGCCGGGCGCGTTCAGGCGGTCATGATGCCGTTTCGCTACACATCAACGATCAGCCTCGAGGATGCGGACCAACTGGCAACCGCCCTGGGCGTTCGGCTGGACCAGATTCCCATCGAGGCGGCATTTGCGGCGGTAACGGAGGGGTTGTCTGGCGTGGCCCCGGGCGAAGCACAGGACGTGACCGAGGAAAATATACAGTCGCGTTTGCGCGGGGTGTTTCTGATGGCCCTGTCGAACCGCACCGGGAGGATGCTGCTGACCACCGGGAACAAGAGTGAAATGTCGGTTGGCTATGCCACGATGTACGGCGATATGGCAGGCGGTTTTGCACCGCTGAAGGATGTCTCCAAGACGCTGGTGTACGAGCTGGCAAGGTACAGGAACGAACAGGGCCGGGTGATACCCGAACGCGTGCTGCAGCGCGAGCCGACTGCAGAACTTGCCCCGGACCAGGTGGACCAGGACAGTCTTCCTCCTTACGATGTGCTGGATTCGATCCTGGAGAAATTCGTGGAACAGGACATGGATGTGGAGTGCATGATCGAGGCGGGGTTCGACCGCCAGGTGGTCGAGCGCGTCGTAGCCATGGTACTGCGCAACGAATACAAGAGGCGCCAGGCGCCGCCCGGGGTCAAGATCACGCGCCGCGCCTTCGGCAAGGACCGCCGCTACCCGATCACCAGTGGTTTTCGAAGAAACCTGCGCACGCCCAAAGCTCAGTCACAGTCGTAGGTTTTCAGGCGCACGGTTTCCAGCATGCGCTGCCATATGCCCTGTGCACAGCTTTGCTTTTGAAGCGCATACCTCACAGGGATCTGCCCATCGGCCGTGGCCTCGAAGTTTTGCTCGAACACCCGCCGGGTGTCGTCGGCCAGGCCATCGAGCCCGAGCGCCGTGTAGGCCTGCTCCTGTAGATACAGTGCCTGCGGCATGACGTCTGCACCCTGGAATTTGTCGAGCACATAGCGGACACGGTTGGCCGCTGCAACATAGGCTCCACGGCGCATGTAAAAATCCGCAACCTTGAGTTCGTACTCAGCCAGCTCATTGCGCAGGTAGACCATGCGCCACTTGGCATCTTCGATGTACTTGCTGTTCGGGTATTCCCTGATGAGAAAGTCGAAGATATCGAAGGCTTCATACAGCGAGGTCGGGTCGTTGTTGGAGGGGTCACGCTCGAGAATGAAGTGTACAAAATTCCTGCCGCTGTCAAACGTGGCCAGCCCCTTGATGTAGAACGCGTAGGGGATGCTCGGGTGTCTCGGGTTCAGCTTGATGAACCGGTCGATGGTGCTGATTGCTTTTTCGTGGTCATCTTGCTTGTAATAGGCATAGCTCAACTCAAGCTGGGACTGCTGGGCAAAGCGCCCAAACGGGTAGCGTGATTCGAGCAACTCGTATTTCTCGATGGCCGTGGTAAAGTCATGCCGTTCCAGCGACCGGTGGGCCTGCCCATAGAGTTCCGCTGCATCCTGGTCCGCGGAGACCTCCGCACTCTCCTCCTGGTCCTCGTCCCCCTCGAACAGGCTGAGAAGTGCACAGCCGCTCAGCAGATTCAGGCAGAGCAGGAGGACAGGCAGGCGCAGCGCAAAAGCCGTAAAATTCGATGAGTGTGTTTTCATAGGGGCCGAGTATAGCTTTTTTCATTCGGACGTATCGACCATGAGCGAGAACATTTCCCTGTCGGCAGAGATCCCTGCAGCCTGTCAAGGCCTGCGTCTGGACGCGGCGTTGTCCCGTGTGTTCCCACAGTATTCGCGTACACGACTGCAGCAATGGATTCGCAACCGTGAAGTGCAGGTGGACGGCCGGGTGTTGCGTACCCGCGATATCGTCTCCGGGGGCGAGCAGGTCGAGGTCCGGGCGCGCTTGAGCGAGGAGGGTCCGCTCGAGGCCGAGGAAATCGATCTCGACATTGTGTATGAAGACCCGTTTTTGCTGGTCGTCAACAAGCCCGCCGGCCTGGTCGTGCACCCCGGTGCCGGTCATCCCACGGGCACACTGGCAAATGCACTGCTCTACCATGACCCCGGCCTGTCTGCCATTCCAAGGGCCGGTATCGTGCACCGGCTGGACAAGGATACGAGCGGCTTGCTGGTGGTGGCCCGTCAACTGCAAAGCCACTGTGCACTGGTCGAGCAGTTGCAGCAGCGCACGGTGAAGCGAAAGTACGAGGTGCTGGTGCATGGCCGTATGATTGCGGGCGGGAGTGTTGAGGCGCCGATCGGCAGGCACCCGGTCGATCGCAAGAAAATGGCCGTGACCCCTTCCGGGAAACCGGCCATCACGCACTACCGGGTACGCAAGAATTTTGATACCTGCACACACCTGGACGTACAACTTGAAACCGGCAGGACGCACCAGATCCGGGTACACATGGCGCACCTGAGATTCCCGGTGGTCGGAGACCCGGTGTACGGGAAAAGAACAACGGCTGCAGGGACTGCCAAGGCGAGCGCACTGGCCGGGTTTTCACGCCAGGCCCTGCATGCATGCCATCTGGAAATCACCCATCCTGAGGATTCGCGAACCTGCACGTGGTCGGCTCCCCTGCCACAGGACTTTCGCCAGCTTCTTGAGGGTCTGGCAGGGCACGCCCATGCAGCGCCCTGAGTGCATTACACCGGACTGGGCAGCCCCGCAAGGCGTACACGCGGTCTCCACGACACGTTGTGGCGGATTCAGCCAGGGGTGTTATGCAGGCTTTAACCTTGGCATGCACGTCGGCGATCAGCAACAGCACGTCACCAGGAACCGCCAGCTGCTGAGGGATGCCCTGCTTCTTCCGCAAGATCCCTGCTGGCTGGAACAGCGCCACAGCACCCGGGTGGTCCGCCTTCCCGCATCCCCAGCAGGCCCCGTGCAGGCCGATGGCGCTTTTACGATGACACCGGGTGTGGTCTGCGCCGTGCAAACCGCAGATTGTCTGCCCGTGCTGTTTTGCGACCGTCAGGCACGTTGCGTGGCCGTGACCCATGGCGGCTGGCGCGGCCTGCTCGACGGGGTGCTGGAAAGCACCCTGCAAGCCCTGCCCGTGCAGGCCTCGGATCTCATGTGCTGGCTGGGGCCGGCCATCGGGCCCGGGAAATTCGAGATCGACAATGCGCTCGGGGAGTCCTTCGTGAAAAAGGACCCGGGCCTCGCATCGGCATTCACACCCGGCAGGGCGGGAAAGTGCCTGGCCGATATTTACACGATTGCAAGGCATACCCTTGAAGGACGGGGTGTGCGCTCGGTAGGCGGGGGTGGGCACTGCACCTACACGCAAAGCCGGGAATTTTTTTCCCACCGTCGCGATGGCACAACGGGACGCATGGCCACACTGATCTGGCTGCAGCCGCAGTAGAATTTACAAGCGCGCTTGAATCGCCTGCCCGGCGTCCCCATTTTATGGGCATAGCGATACATTACCGGGAGTCCGATCATGCGAATGGAAAAACTCACTGCCAGATTCCAGCTGGCGCTGCAGGAGGCGCAGTCGATGGCTGCCGGGCGTGAGCACCCGTTCATCGAACCCGTGCACCTCATGCTGGCCATGTTGACCCAGGAGGGCAGCGCTGTGGCCGGTGTATTGTCGCGTGCAGGTGCCGATGTCAACCGGATCCGGAGCCGCTGCGAGGAAGTGATGCAAAAGCTGCCTTGCGTTTCCGGCACGGCAGGCGAGCTCCATATCTCCAGCGCCCTTGGGAACCTGTTCAACGTCACAGACCGTCTCGCCCAGCAGCAGGGGGATGACTACATCGCCTCGGAAGTATTCGCACTGGCCGCACTTGAGGACCGGGGTGAGCTGGGCAGGATCCTGCGCGAGGCAGGGGCAGACAAGTCCACCGTCACGGCGGCTCTCACCTCAATGCGCTCGGGTGAGAACGTCACCGGCCCGAATGACGAGGATACCCGCCAGGCACTCGGCAAGTACACCGTCGATCTGACCGCGCTGGCCTTGCAGGGCAAGCTCGATCCGGTGATCGGGCGCGATGATGAGATTCGCCGCGCAATACAGGTGCTGCAGCGGCGCACCAAAAACAATCCCGTGCTCATCGGTGCACCCGGTGTGGGCAAGACGGCGATCGTTGAAGGTCTGGCACAGCGCATCGTGAATGGTGAAGTGCCAGAGGGCATCAAGAACAAAAAGCTGTTGTCCCTGGATCTCAGCGCCCTGATTGCGGGCGCGAAATTCCGCGGCGAGTTCGAGGAGCGGCTGAAAGCCGTGTTGAAAGAGCTTTCCAGGCAGGAAGGCCAGGTGATCCTGTTCATTGACGAGTTGCACACCGTGGTCGGTGCGGGCAAGGCCGAGGGTGCCATGGATGCGGGCAACATGCTCAAGCCGGCCCTTGCGCGTGGGGAACTGCATTGCGTCGGGGCCACCACGTTGAACGAATACCGACAGTACATCGAGAAGGATGCCGCGCTGGAGCGCCGTTTCCAGAAGATCCTCGTCAATGAACCGGGCGTGGAGGATACGATTGCGATTTTGCGCGGCCTGAAAGAACGCTACGAGACCCATCACGGGGTGGACATTACCGACCCTGCCATCGTCAATGCCGTGACACTCTCACACCGCTATATTTCCGATCGGCAGCTGCCGGACAAGGCCATCGACCTGATCGACGAGGCCGCCTCGCGCATTCGCATGGAAATCGATTCCAAGCCGGAGTCCATGGACAGGCTGGACCGCAAGCTGATCCAGCTCAAGATTGAACGCGAAGCCCTGAAAAAGGAATCCGATGAAGCTTCAGGAAAACACCGGGACGAACTGGAAACTGAAATTGGCAGGCTGGAGAAGTCGTATGCCGACCTCGAAGAGATCTGGCGTTCAGAGAAATTGGCCCTGCAAAGCTCCCGCGAGATCAAGGAGGCACTGGAGCAGGCGCGTATCGAGCTGGATGCTGCTCACCGGGCAGGGGACCTGACCAGGATGTCGGAGATGCAGTACGGGCGAATTCCCGAGCTGGAAAAGCAGTTGCAGCAGGCCTCCAGTGCGAGTACCGAGGAAAACAGGCTGTTGCGGAACAAGGTCACCGATGCGGCCGTGGCCGAGATCGTATCTCGCTGGACGGGGATCCCGGTATCCAGAATGCTTGCCGGTGAGCGTGAAAAGCTGCTGCACATGGAGCAGGAATTGCGCGCGCGGGTCATCGGCCAGGACGAGGCGGTGCAAATCATAGCGGATGCCGTGCGAAGGTCGAGGGCCGGAATTGCCGACCCGAGGCGTCCCAACGGCTCATTCCTGTTCCTCGGCCCGACCGGGGTGGGCAAGACCGAACTGACCAAGGCACTGACCGGGTTCCTGTTCGATAATGAGGATGCACTGATCCGGGTGGACATGTCCGAGTTCATGGAGAAGCATTCCGTGGCCCGGCTCATCGGTGCGCCACCGGGGTACGTGGGTTATGAACAGGGCGGCTACCTGACGGAAGCCGTGCGCCGCAAGCCCTACAGCGTGGTGCTGCTGGATGAAATTGAAAAGGCGCATGCGGAGGTCTTCAACGTTCTGCTCCAGGTGCTCGATGACGGGCGCCTGACCGACGGGCACGGTAATACCGTGGATTTCAAGAACACGGTCATCATCATGACATCCAACCTGGGCAGCGATGTCATACAGGGGTTCGCCGGCGCAGAAAACGGGGCGCCAGACCGTTACGAGGAAATGAAGGCTGCCGTCATGGCCATGGTGAGTGCCCGTTTGAAGCCGGAGCTCATCAACCGCATCGATGATTGCATCGTGTTCCATTCCCTCGGCAAAGAGCACATTCGTGAGATTGCACAAATCCAGCTGGACCATTTGCAGGCCCGCCTTGCAGATCGTGATATCACCCTGAAGTATTCCGAGGCTGCCCTGCACAGGCTGGCCGAGGTCGGGTTCGATCCCGTGTACGGAGCGCGGCCCCTGAAGCGGGCCGTACAGGAAATGGTGGGCAACCCCCTGGCCCAGGCGCTGCTCGCTGGTGAGATTGAGCCTGGACAAGAGGTGCGAGTCGATGTGCTTGGTGACGGCCTGAGTTTTACCGGTGAAAATCCCATTGCTGCCTGATCCGCAGGAAGGGCTTCATACACGCGTTGGATGACAGCAGCAGGCAGTGCTGCCTTTCGACTCGAGGGTTCGGTATTCCTGCATCCCGTCGGCGAGGGAAGATCACAGGGTCATTTTGCGTGCTGTATGTGCCGGAAATCCTTCCTCCAGCCCGAGGCCTTCAAGTGCCGGAAAATCCCCTGGATGTGGTGAGGGTGCAGCCTGGATAATGCGGAAACTTCCGATACACTGATCCACCACGTCAGGGGCTCTCATGAACCGCATAAGTTTTTGAATTAATTACATTTATTATGCCTATGCCGATACCCGTTTTGCGATCGTCAGGGTATTTGCAGTTACCGATTCATACTTGTATAATCGGGCGTATCTAATGCTCCCTGGATGGGTAGATGTACATGCGGTATATAGGCCAAAAGGGAGAGCAAAAGACAAAGATATGCTAAAAAATATTAAATTTTGTGTTAACTCAGTTAATGCTGGAGGTGCATATACATGAAGAAAATTTTGATTAACGCAAGGTACTGGTTCGCTCCGTGCCTGATCATCGTTACGATGTTCGGTGTGCTGATGGGCGGCATGTTTTCCTGGATAGGATTACTGCTGCTGGGCGTAGGTATCGTGATTGACACACTGTTGAAGTTTCGTCCTGCAGGTGCGGGATACGACAACAACGGTGAAACGATGGGTGTGCCCTGGCTACAGAACAGCATAATGTATGGCATGCTGGGAATATTTGTACTCCTGCAGCTGGCCATGGCTTGGCGCGTCTATCAATATGTCAGTGGTGTTCCAGTAAGTGCCGGATTCGATCACATGATGTTCGGAATCCTGCCCTTCCAGAATGGAATCACCGGCCTTGACCTGATTGGTGCAACGCTGTCAACAGGTATCTTTGCCGGCATTGGTATCATTTATGGGCATGAGTTAAGCCATACGAAGGGATTTGCTTTCGTCATTTCACGCACAATGATGGCGTTGAGTGGCAAGGCTCACTTCAGCTATGCGCATGTCTATAACCACCATCTGGAACTGGCACATGAAGACGATCCTGCCACGTCTCCTCGTGGAAGAACCATTTACCGACACTACCCATTGGCTGGAATCGGACAGTCTCGCTTCCTCTACAGAATGGAGAAGCAGCGTCTTGAGCGACTGGGCAAGTCCTGGTTCACTTGGGAAAACCGCTGGCTGCGTGGCTATGCCATGAGCCTGCCTACCCTGTTCCTGTTCTGGTTTGCAGGGGGCTGGATCGGTCTTGCCAGCTTGGCAACGATTTGGCTGATCTCGAACTTCGAGTTGGAAGCGCTCAACTACATGGAGCACTATGGCTTGATTCGGGAGAAAGGCCAGCCGATCGACTACAGACATTCGTGGGATAACTCAACCGCGTTCACCAGTTGGTTCTTCATTGAGATTGGCCGTCAGGCTGATCACCATGACCGTGGTGAAACACACTTCTGGGAGCTGGACGACGTAGGTGCGCCCAACACCGGATGGGGTTACTTCACCTTGTTTGCCATCGCACTCATTCCACCACTTCACCATATGTACTTTAAGAAGGAACTGGCAAAGTGGGACAGAGAGCGTGCTTCGGAAGGCGAACGTGCAATTGCGGATCGTCTGAACCGTCAAGTCGGTTACGCTTAAGTAAACGTAACTTTTAGTTGTCACGTGCCCGGGTTTTCCGGGCACGTGCGCTAAAGAAGGGAACAAGACGGAAAGGGGAGTCGGGGTATGTACCGAAAACCCAAGAGATAATAAGAATAAGGAAATTGATTGAACGCTTGCCAGTCGCTGTGGCAAACACCATAGAACCTGACAGGATAAAGGATAAGAATTAAGGCTGATGTCATATCTGCACATGCGGATATAGACGACAGGTTTCATAAGCGCTTTGAATGCGCATTATTGGAAGAGAGGAGCTAAGGGCAAATGCCCTAGCATTTACGGATATCAGGAGGATACTGAACGTGATGATGCGTGACGCTGCAATAGCAGCGTATCCTATCCTGACTATTTTGATACCAGGGGTCAGTAGTAGCCCCAGACATAACCAAACAACTCCAAACGAAAAGAGGTATAAGAAATGTTAGGTGATCATTTGGCGGATAAAATGAAATTTTACGGGAACCCCTCTTGCCTGCGCAGTGCGATGTGCCTGTTCACTGCTGCCGAAAAAGGTGTGGATCTCGACTCACATTATGTTGATCCCAACGGCGGAGCGGGCTCAGCTGAAGTACAGTCACTTGCGCCGCACGGCTTGCTGCCGGCACTGAAAGACGTGGATTTTGTGGTCTGCGGCCAGGAGGGCATCATGTCCTATCTGAACGACAAAGGATTTGGCCCATCCCTGATCCCGCGTAATGGTGTCGTACGTGCCATCATGTATCAGTGGAATCAGCTGGCAACCGATAACACGCTATCTGCGGTCTCTGGCCTCATGTCTGGCGGGGGAGACCCA
Organism: Gammaproteobacteria bacterium; assembly: GCA_965214675.1. GTDB lineage: Bacteria > Pseudomonadota > Gammaproteobacteria > UBA4575 > UBA4575 > WTFY01. Next base: position 1,172,713 of record OZ243969.1, on the reverse strand, counting down.
GCAGCAGCTTCGGCTTGCTTTGACCTGCTGAACTCGCATCTGGCATCAAAGACCAATCCGGCATTGCGTGGAGATTTCATCTGCGGAGGATTCAGCTTTGCTGATGTCCACTGGGCTGCCATGGCACAAGGGTGCATGCTGGCTGACAGCAGTGATATCGTGGAATCACGTCCGGCCGTTGCGAAATGGTGGGGGCTGGTCAAGTCGCATCCCAGCACCAGCAAAGAGAACATCAGGGCCTATGATGTGCTTCCGACCAAAACAGACATCAGTGGCAACAGCCTGCGTAGTGTGCAGATAAATGTATAAAAGAAAAACGGGATTTCTTTTTTAACATTACTTTGTATATTTGAAGTGGACTTGTCTGCATGAAAATGCCTGGTCCACTGGAGCGCTGAAGCAGATTGCATGCACTGAACTCGCTTGGAAGATGCGAGGCAGAGTACGGTGTATGCCCTGGCTTGATAGACCCCGATAGAGGGTCCAGCGTGTGCAGGTTTGTCGAGGATGCCAAGAGGTGAGATGTTTTTGGAGTACTCTTGGTGTCCCCTGTACTGAATAAACATATACCCGTTTATAGAATCTGAGTCAGGAGGTGTGACTAATGTATTCATTCAGAGCTATCGTTGTGATGCTAATCTTTTCCTTCGCTGTGTATTACGGCATGAACATGCTTGGCCTTTCAGCAGCCCATACCGATCCCTTGATGGCCCTTGCCGGAGCAGTGGTACTGCTGGTGGCCCTGGTCATTAACGTATGGATCTATCTCAAGCTCGCAGGTGAACATCCGTTCAAATGGTTTAAGGAGTAGCAACCCCTTAACAGTAGCGATCGTTCGATAGCGCCAGGCGCTATCCCTAAACGAGACGCGATCAACTGGGCGTGAAGCAAACAGGAGTTTGCTTCCAGGCCCCGGTTGAACTGCATATTAAAGCTGTACCTTCCATCAATCAAAGTACCCTCGGCACACGTCTACCTCTAATGCTGGCGCTCAACTGACAATGGGACTGTTCGGACGAAAAAAGAAATCTGGCGAAGAACTTCGACTGCTCGGCCATCCCGGGCATGCCGATACCTGCAAATGCCTGTACCTTGCTGCTGAGAAAGGCGTCAAACTGAAAGTCGAGCTGGTTGATATCCTGGATGATCAGTATCCTGATGCAACCCTCAAGTCCCTGTCTCCCTTCGGCAAGCTCCCGTGCCTGATCAATGGTGATTTTGTAACCTCCGGAATTGCAGCGGTTCTACCCTATCTGGGCGTTCGCGGTGGCGGGCAGCCCCTTACACCTCGCAAGGCTGCACACCTGGGACAACAGAACTACTGGATCGAGATTGGACAGTTCCAGGTCATGGCGCAGATCAATGTCTTGCTGCAGGATGCCGTGTTCAATCCGGGCGCTGAAGCCGGCGGGCAGGGAACTGCGGCCGAAGAGGATCTGAAGAAGATTTTCGATGGCCTGGATGCCACCTTGTCCGACAAGGAATATATCGTCGGGGCGTTGTCCTTTGCCGACATTCACTGGATTGCCTACCTGCATCTTTGTCATGTCTGTGGCCGGGACAGCCTGATTGATTCCCGAGCAAATCTGAAAGCCTGGTTCGAGCGTATGAAATCCCGCAAAGGTGGGCACGGATCTCCCTATGAGGCCTTGTCGTCAGCAGCCGAGATCCAGGGCAGGGAATTCAGGAATGTGGGCTGACCCTGCGCGATCGGCCGCAAGGCGAGTGGCTGATTTTGAAGTAAAACACCTGGAGCAAATCGTGCAATGAGTGATCTGTTTGGATTTGGCCGAGCTGCAGACCCTGACGTGAGCAGCGGCTACGGGGCCACTGGTGACATGAAAAAAACCCAGTACGTGTTGCAGTTGCTGGGCGCCCCTGGAGATGCCGGCACCCTGAAGTGCCTGATCACTGCCGTGGAAATGGGCATGGAAACCGATTGCGGGATTCTGGATGTCTCGGCGAACGAACAGCATTCGAGTGCGTATCTCGAGGTCTCGCCCTATGGCGTTATGCCCGCCTTGAAGGAAGCCGATTACATCGTCGCTGGAGAGCAGGGCATCATGAGCTATATCGAGGCGCGGGGCCTTGGCCGGCGCCTGCCGCCGCAAAATGCGGCACAGCTGGCAGCTCAAAACTACTGGTCCGATGTGGCCTGCAGCGAGGTTGGCCCCCATGTTGAGGAAATCGTAAAGCAGCGGGTCTACGCACCGATTCAGGGCAAAGATCCGGAGAATGTGGCAGTGGACCGTGCCCACGAAGCGCTGGGAGCGGCCCTGGATGCCCGCGGAGCGCTGGGAGCGGCCCTGGATGCCCTCGATGAGCAGCTCGCGAACAACGAATTTATCATCGGCAGTTACTCATTTGCAGATATCCACTGGACGGCCTATATTCATCTTCTATGCGAGGCCGGCGAAGGCGCAGTCGTTGACCAGCGCCCCAATATCAAGGCCTGGCTGGACCGTATCCGGGCGCACAAGAGCTATTCCGGGCAGAATATTGTCGCCTATGACCTGCTTCCTACGCTGGAGGACATAAAAAACAAGCGACTTCGTTCAGTAGAAGTGTCAGACTACTAGCTAGATCATGTATATACGGGAATAAATGACTGGCCATGTGGTGGACATCGAAAAAACAGGGAAGTGAAATCAAGGGGATAACGGCAGCGCTGACCCCTTTCGTGACGGATACCCTGGCCAAGCTGGAGGACGGAGACCTTCAGGAGGCCACGCGCAAGCGCCGGTATGCGATTTACTATCTGTACGGTGCCGTTTTATACTTGGCCGAGTATGATGGTCTGCCCAAGGACACCAAGCAGACACTGGTGGAAGATATTCTGGGCGTACACATGGATGTCGGTTCCCCTGAAATTGATAAGCTGCCGGTGACCAGAGACCATGCGGATGGTGCGAAGGAAACCGCGTTCATGATTGAGGGAGCCAGCGCGTTGCGGTTATGGATCACCACCGGGGAGAGGGTCAACACTGCGGCTTACCTGAAGGAGCTGCTGGACAATCCGGATGTCTGTGCGGTGGACAGCGAACCGGAGGGTGAAAAGAATTGAGTATTTTGCAGTTGCAGGCGTTATCATCAATAATGCCTGGACATCACTATAAATGACACTGGGTAACAACAATTACAAAGGAGGCACATAATGGCCGGAGATGGAGGAAATGACGTAATGGTTTTCGTAACTGCGATGGTCTTCGGAATCGGAGTGATCGTGCTTACGCTATATCTTGCAGGTTTAATCAGCTTCTAGTGATCGATTGGGGGCGCATGGCCCCTTAAGCTGCACACCTGGGTGTGTACAGGCTTGAAACGTAGTCCTTGGCAAGTCAAATTGGCAGCCCTGCTGATTTGACTTTCAGGGCGTGTGCCGCCCGTCTCGAAGTCCCCGCTTTAACGATCAAACAGGGTTTGCCTGGTAAATTCCGATACCGCGTACCAGGGATTCTGACCCTTCGCGTTCATGTATTTGACTATTAATTGATCATGTTTTGGGAATTCCAACCGGAATTCACATTTCCAGCGCTCAAGCGATGTGGGGACACGAGGTTTCCTTGAGATTTGATTCAGGCTGCGGGCTACCATTTGCCTTGATTTCACTGTAATATTCATTACACTTATGTTAATCAAATGCAGCGCCTATAGGTAATGCAGTGAACAGGCCCCTGACAGGATCGGTTCAGAATGTGTTACACACAGGCAGGTCTGATACGAAGAAGCCGAAGAACCGGGTGCTGTTCGAACAAAATAATCAGGCTGTAAAACCTGAACAAGAGAGGATTAAGGGGGAGTTTGAATTGATACTGCTTGCATATGTCCAGTTCCAATTCGATCTCTGTGGCACATCTGTCAATACAAAACAACCGTGATGCTTCTACCTTCATAGGTAAGGGTTTCATAATTGCGTGAGTAATCAAGTAAAAATTTGTTGGTAATTTTCATTAGTCACCAATCAAACAAGACTACTAAAACTGGGAGGGTAACCAATGAGGAAAGTTTTTAATCGGTGGTTGGCAATGGGGCTGTTGGCCTCACTTGCGATATCAGGAACTGCCTATGCGGGGCCGTATGGCTACGACCTGCACAATGTGCTGGCGCCACGTTCAGCAGGTATGGCTGGTACGAGTATCGCCAAGCCGCTGGATAACGTGTCGGCAATCTTTGGTAACCCTGCCGCATTGACCGACTGGACGGGTACTGAATTCACATTTGGTGCCACGTACTACAAACCGGAAGTACGGCTGGATCACTCTGGTGCTTTTGCCCTTCCGACATTTGCGGGTTCAGTACCTCAAGGAGTCATTGATACCTATGCACCGAATAGGCTGCGTCCTAGGCATGGCGGATCTGCTATAGCATGTACTGATGTACCCTCTTGTATAAGTAATGCGACGTTTGACGATGCAGTTAACGGTAACGAAGGCTACATCGTTCCTCAAGTGGGGGTGACCCAGGATTTGAGACCGTTAGGCTTGCCCGCAGTACTGGGTGCTGGCCTGACAGCGGTATCGGGTATCGGTGTGGAATTCCGCCATGTGGAAGAGACCCTTGGACTCGGTGCAGAGTTTATTGTACTTGGTGCCAACTTCTCTCTTGGTTGGGAGTTGAATGAACAGGTATCTATCGGTGGTGCGGCCACTGTCACGTACGCCTACCTGGACCTGGGTCTCGCCGGGACTTCAGGCGTAACCCATGACACTGGAATGCGCGGTACATTAGGTATTACCTATGACGATATCGTGCCAGGTACCCGATTGGGCTTGTTCTATATGACGGAGCTGCAGCATGTCTTTGATGATATGGTTGCTGTACCTGCTTTTGATGTGGAAAACGACGGTGCATTTGAAGGATATGGAGACACTGGACCGGTACGCTATGCTTCTGTTCCCATTGAGGAGCCACGTACCCTTGGTATCGGTATTTCCAATGAAACCTTTATGGATGGGAACCTACTAGTAGCTGCAGACATCATGTGGAAGAACTGGGAAGAGGCCGACTTCTGGGGTGATGTTTATGAAGATCAGATGGTCTACAGTGTCGGCGCTCAGATGAAGATGGGTAACTGGCGCTTCCGTGCCGGATATGGCTATGCAGATGACCCAACAGATCGAGATGCTGACCGTGTTAAAAGTCTGCCTTATGTGTGTTCATCATCGACGACTTGTAATGTCATACCTGTAGGTAGAAGTAATGATGAAGGCATGGGTGGTCCTTTGCATCTTGGACAATCTGTACTTGAATATTTGCAGGCCTCGCAGACTGAGGTGATTTACCGTCACCGTGCCACGCTGGGCGTAGGGTATATGGGCTTTCTGGCCCCGTTCCTGAACATTGATGGCCACGTAGGTGTGCAATTCAAGGAGCGCAATCACTACAGTGCTGGTCCTGTACAAACTGCTAACGTGCCAGGTTTAGAACCTTTTGACGGACAATCAACTGTTACGGCTGCAGACGTCTGGTCATGGCACGCAGGCTTTGCGCTGACCTGGAACTTCCAATACTGATAGAAAATCAGTAGTCTTTTGTACTGAAAAAGGGTGGCCTAGTGCCACCCTTTTTCGTTTTATGTATCCGGTGGTTCTATCACGAGAGAGATTACGGCAAGTCATGTTTCATAGATTTTAATGAGGCTGTAAAAGGTCACGGTCGACTGAACCTTTCCTTATCAAGAGATTGATATTTCAAATCCAACTATAGATAGCTCATATCCGGTATTTTTCGCCAACTCCTGTCTCAATTCTGTATAATCCCTAAGTTCAATAAATCGTTTCTGTAGATAGAAATTGCACCTTGCACTGCAAGGCACACATAAAAATTGTTGGAGGTTATAAACGATGGACATGAAGCGTCGTGATTTTAATAAACTGATGGTGGCTGCAGCAGCTGGAATGGTGGCAGGAAGCCAGACGGTTGCCTTGGCTGGTGACCCAGATTCTGGTTGTCCGAAGCATAGCTGCAAAGGTCAGAATGAATGTAAAGGCAAAGGTGGTTGTAAGTCGAGTGACCACGGTTGCGCCGGTAAGAACTCATGCAAGGGTAAAGGTGGTTGTGACCCAGCCCACACGTATGAGAAGCATGCCTGCAAGGGCCAGAATGCCTGTAAATGCCAGGGTGGCTGCAAGTCAGGTGATCACGGCTGTGCCGGCAAGAACTCATGTAAAGGCAAGGGCGGTTGCCAGCTACCGGTAGACCCCAGCCACATGGAAGGATAAGCAGTACTTAATACACGTTCGTTGTAAAGTTCTGACTTAACCTAAAACGATTTAAGCATCGACAGGGCTGCTGGATTCAGCATGCCCTCGTCGATTGCTTGAATACTTTCTATACTGGTACCATGTTTACCAGACAAATCTCATTCACAAGGTAGTTTCTGTGTCTGTAGAAAACCGCTGGGGCTTTCCTGATCTTGGGCTCGGAATCGGGCTGCGTACAGTCCATTTCAACCACATTCTTGAACAGTGGCCGCAAATCGACTGGTTCGAGATCATGTCCGAGAACTTCATGGAGACTGATGGGAATCCCGTACGTGTGCTGGACCAGATTGCCGAGCGCTATCCGATTGTCATGCATGGGGTGTCCATGTCGATTGGCAGTACGGACCCCATTGACTTTGACTACCTGTCAAAACTGAAAACCCTGGCCAAACGGGTGAATGCTCACTGGCTGGGAGACCATGTCTGCTGGACCGGGGTACATGGACGAAACGGTCACGACCTCTATCCCTTGCCATACAATGAAGAGAGCCTGAAGTTCCTGGTGGATCGGATTCGTACCGTTCAGGATTTCCTGGAGCGTCCACTGGTACTGGAAAACCCTTCGACCTACCTGACTTTTGCAAGCTCCACCATGGCCGAGGAGGAATTCCTGGCCCGCATGGCTGTGGAATCCGACTGCGGCTTGCTGCTGGATGTCAACAACGTCTACGTCACGTGTCGCAATCACGGGCTGGATGCCCAGGCCTATCTGGAGGCGATGCCTTACGACCGGGTGGTGCAGATTCATCTGGCCGGACATACAGACAGGGGTACACATTGCATTGATACGCATGACGGTCGGGTCATTGACCCCGTGTGGGACCTCTATGCCGAGGTACACCGCCGTGCAGGAAACCGTGCAACGCTGCTTGAGTGGGATGCTAATATTCCGTCGTTCGATGAGGTCCATGCCGAGGTCATGAAGGCGGCAAAATTCCGCGACATGACCGAGTTACGCCATGCCTCGTGATGATTCGGGGCTGGAAAGCCTCGAACAGTGGATGTATTCGGTCATCAGTCACCCGCAGGGTGCCGAGGCTGGAGTCGAGGCGAATTCCAAGCCCGGAAACGATGCCGCATACGATCTAGAACAAACCGTACTGCCTTCCGAAAAACTGACCCCGTTGGAGCGCATCTCGGTCTACGCCGACATGTATTTCTGGCGGTTTATCGAGATCATGTCAGGGGAGTATCCGACAGTGGAGCACCTGTTGGGAGTCGAGCGTTTCGCACAGGCGGTCCGTGACTACGTCACACGACATCCCTCGACGTACTACAACCTGAACCGCCTGAGCGTCAAATTCCCGCAGTACCTGCGTAATGAGGCCGACGAGATTCCGCACCAGCCTTTTGTAGTTGCGGTGGCTACGGTCGAGCGTCTGATGGAGGATGTCTTTGATGCACCGCACAAGGATAAGATCTCTACGGAGGCGATACAGAACGTTCCGGGTGAGCAATGGCCCGAAATTTGTCTCGAGTTTAACCCGGCGCTGTATCTGCTGGAGCTGGATTATCCGGTCAATGCCTATATGACAGCGGTGAATGAAAACAAGCATATGGATATCCCAGAAGCCCAGAAGTCCTTTGTGGTGGTGTATCGCTGCAATTACCGGGTGTGGCGCGAAGATCTGGAATATGAAAGCTATCTCCTGCTGTCGCAGCTCAAGGAAGGCAAGCGATTGGGGGAAGCCTTGGAGAACTGTGCCCAGCAAGCGGGTGTCGATATGGACAAGATTATGGCGAATCTCGGCGAGTGGTTCCAGCAATGGACTGCCCAGGAATTCTTCTGCGGTCTCAAGACCGGATCCTGATACCTGTTTGTTTCAGCATTTGGCGATGAGCGCTTTGCTCTGCCGGACTACACCGAACTAATAAGGGTTCGCCCTGATAGAGAATCAGGGTTGATAAAATTCAGCCGTGTCAGGGGATACAGCGAAAGACGGCAAACGTCTGTTGCCCGCGATCCACTTTCGACATGGGCACGACGGTGTCACCCCCCATGTGAATCACGCTGTTGCGCGCCATGCGTTGTAACTGGTTGGCAATCGTGGATGCCTGTTTCGGTACGAAACCCAGATATTCCTCGCTGATACTGACTGCCGTTGCACCGTTCTTCTGGCAGTTTTTCACGTCATCAGGGCTCAGGACACGGGCCTTTTCCCCTTCATGTGTCAACTCGATGGTTTCGCAGGAGGACAGGGCCAGCAGGCTTGCTACGACCAGGGCTGTAATATGCAGTTTGGATTTCATAGCCAAATTAGTTTGAGTGAGGTTGGATGTAATTGGAAATCTGTACTGATTTACGTCGCAAATGTTACAGGAATATATAACAAAAATACATAACTTAACTTGTGGAAGATGTCCTGCGTGTTGGAACTCCTGCAAAATGCGTATGACGTGTTAACGGGTTCGCAGACAAATGATTTCGGACGGGTCACCTTCTTGCTGGAATACAGGGCAATGCCTGATAATGTGCATCATTGATGGTTGCAAGAGGTGCTGACTTCAAGGGCAACATAGCTCCAGCTGCTATTTATTTGGTCAGGGTTAGGAATGATGGCTTTTGAGAGGATACAAACAATGTGCGAAGTAGTAATCCGAAAGCTTGATGAACAGACGATCGATGCACTGAAAGCACAGGCCAAAGCAAATAAGCGTTCCCTGGAGGATGAGTTGCATCATGTGCTTGCTCAAAGAGTCAACCCTCGCCTTAACATGGCTATATTCCGGGAGCGTACAGCCCGGATCGCCAATGCAACCATGAACAAGGCTCAAACTGACAGCGTTGAACTTCTTCGGCAGGATCGCGATAGGCGAAGCTGACTGTCGACGCCAGTATCGTCGTCAAGTGGTATGTATCCGAAGTATATTCAGAGGAAGCACGTCTACTGCTTGCCCATCGGCTTGAACGGTATGCCCCTGACATCCTGTTTGCCGAATATGTAAACGTAATCTGGAAAAAAGCTCGTCAGAACGAAATTTCCAGTCCTTTGGAGTATTTCCGCGAACTCCCAAAGCTTCAGGAAGCAGTAGTTTTCCTCCCGATTGCCGACCTCATCGAACGTGCGGCTCAACTTGCAGTGCAAATTAACCACCCTGTGTATGACTGCCTCTATCTTGCTTGTGCAGAAGCAACTGATTCGATATTGATAACGGCCGACCAGAGGCTTGAAGAAAAGGTCACACATAGCTCGCTGAATATAGATGTCCAGCAAATTGGAGCAGATGGTGTTGCCAACAAAATCAATGTCGCTGCCACCGCCTTGGTCATCAAACGGGATAAAATTGAAGAGCTTGTCGGTGCGTATGATCGCCTCTCGGCAACTGAAGAGACTATCCGCGCTTCGGACCGCAGGCCGCTTGATGTAAAGGACATGTCACGTGCTTTTGATTCGCCTACCGGCAGACGTTTGGAAGGCTTGTTTTACAGTCTGAATGATGAAGAGCGCATTGACCTCCTTGCATTGGGCTGGCTTGGCCAGGGAGACTCAGGTACCGAGTGGCAACCAATATTTGAACGCGCCTGTACAATGATTGATGGATATGCCAACAACAACTGGGTTTATGGGTGTCTACTGGCGGGCCGGATATGAGCGTCTCATAGGCATTCCCATCGCTACAGCGCCCCATTTCTAGTTCTGTTTAAGGCTGAGTGAAGAGTTACTGCTCTTGACTACGAAGGCCTATCGCCCAAATATGGGCCTCCGATTTATCTTCGCAATGCTCCCTTTGACACAATAGAAGCAGGGGGGATAGCATGCGCGGATGGGTTTCAAATATGCCAGACAAACGGTGTCACTAGCTATGATGTCTGGAGATGCGTGGTCGGTTTACTCATGGATAACATCCAATGGGGGTATTGATCGTTTTCAGATTGGTCCGCCTGAATACTTTGCCCTGATTGTGTTTTTCACGGGGATGCTAGTAGTCATAAATGTTTCATGGCTTCGGTCAAGATTCCCATCAGAGAAAGAAAGGTTCTACAAACTGCATGCGGAGATAGAAGAACTGATCATTGCCCATGATGCACTTGAGCACGGGAAGATGACTAACCATATGCTGTCAAAATACAGAAAAATAAACAGGGAACTGGACCTGTTGAAGATTGAATATCCAAATCCACCTGTGAATGACCCTCGCCCTTACTGGGAGTGGATGACACGCCTGTATGGTTTTTCAGCCACCAAAGACATCAAAGGGGCCCGTAACGATAAGAGAGTGTGGCAGAGATTCATGGAGCGGCCTGATTTGTTATTAAATCAGGAAGAATTATGAGGGACTACATGAAAACTGAGCTATTACCCGCAGCCTGCCTGATTGCGATCCTGACAGGATGCGGCGCACCCGGCAACGATGTAACCATCGTTGAACCGAAGTACCGGATTGTTGAGGGGAATATGGAACAGTGCAAGGCAGCACTGGTCCAAGACTTGGCAAATGAAAGCCCACTGCCGTCCACCAAGGATGCGCACAAGCTGTTCTCCATGCAGGCGATGTCATTCTTTACCTTGATCCAGCCTTATTCCGAGGAAATGCAGGCTCGGCTTTTGAATGCCTGTATAGGCAAAGAGAGAAGTCAGGCAGTGCCTCGCAAGCCTGCTGTGCAATCTTCCGAGGGTGTGGACCTGTAGAGCCGGTCTGCTTGAGAAAGGAATCGACTTGAGGCTCGGGCCTTGCTGTTGTCCGGATGGCCCGTAATGGTGTATTTGATGTGGCAGTGATTTTTAGCCAGGACCAGGATTTGGCGGAAGTGGCGCAGGAAGTGAACGACATCTCGCAGCACAGGGTCGCTGGCTTAAGGTCGTCTCGGCTTTTCCATACGGTCCCGGAGCAACTTCGTCGCGAGGCATCGAAGGAACGGACTGGTTTCGCATGGACCGAATCCTCTACATCGATGCAGCGGGTCTTTTAATTTCTTGTCAATCCAGGACAGCTTTCGCGGGATGTAACGGGTTTCAGGACTCATTCGTTTAACGCTGTACTGACTTCGTTCATGGCTTCAAGCAAGGGCATTGCCTCTACGCCATGGCGCATGGGAAACAGGTCCTTTCCCTTGTAAACCAAAATCCGCCGTTCTGCACCGATATCGTCTGCTGCGTTGTAAAATCCCCGGTCGACACTGGGTGCGCTTGACAGCTTGATTTCGATTGCCCAGCATTTGCCCGGCGCAAACTCGAGAACCAGGTCCGCCTCGGCACCCGCACCTGTGCGATAAAAGTAGGGTTTTGCCCGCCCGGCGGCGGCACTAATGAGGTTTTCGATGACAAAGCCCTCCCAACTCTTTCCGGCTACCGGGTGAGACAGGAGATCATCCATGCTGCGCAGCCCCAGAAGTGCGTGCAGGATACCGCTATCACGTACATACGGTCTTGGTGACTTGACGAGACGCTTGCCTGTGTTGGCGTACCAAGGTCGCAACACACGGAGCATGAGTAATTTGTGGAGAACGTCAAGATAATGTCTAACGGTATGCCCGCTCACCCCCAGGGATCGCGCATAACGCTGTGCATTGAACAATTCACCTTGATCGTTGGAAATCATGCGCCAGAACAGATCCATGCGGTCAGTGGAAACTTGCAAACCGAATTTCGGCAGATCCCGCTCTAAATACGTCTGAATGAAATCAGTGCGCCAACGCAGGCTCACACTCTCATCACCGAGGAGATAGCTTGAAGGAAAGCCGCCCTGCACCCAGAGGCGGTCCAGTTCATTTGCCGAACTGTCCCCCCGGGGTGCGCCCTGATGCCAAACCTCCCGTATCGTAAACGGTGCCAATTCCACATAACATATCCGGCCTGCGAGACTTTCTGACGACTGGCGCAACAGGTCTATGGATGCCGATCCCAGGATCAGGAACTTCCCGGTCTCCCCTAGCATACGGCGACGTTCGTCGATTTGTCCTCTGAGAACCTGGAATATCTCGGGCGCGCGGTGGACCTCATCCAGAACGATCAGCTGACTGGCATGGGTTGAGAAGTAGGCTGCTGGGTCGTCCAGCAGACGACGGTCTGCAGGATTCTCGAGATCCAGGTATTTTGCACCGCTGCTCCACTCAGCTGCAATCTGCCGTGCGAGTGTTGTTTTCCCCACTTGTCGCGGGCCAATGAGCGCTACGCTGTCAAAATGTTCCAAATGTGTTTTGACTAACTCAAGTACTTCTCGGGTCAACATACTTGTATTCTGGAATTAAGACTTCATATTTACAAGGTAATTATGCCATTTGTAGTAGTATATGGTCTGCCCCGTTCCCTTATTTAGGGATCTGTGAGCATTCCATCTAGCGATGCGTGAAATGATGCTTAGGGCAGACTGCGACTGCTATGTACGGAGCAAACCTGATCCTTCGGCTTTTTCTCTCCATCTTGATTTCAAGCAATAGAATTATCTCTCATCTTATTTTGGAGTTTATTACTTTAAATGGCTACTAACCATATTATCTTCAAAAACTCAAAATACTTATAGATATATTTTTGAAAATATACTATTTTGATGGCTATGTACCATCAAAGAAAGCAAAGACTAAAACCACTTTTGGACAAAGTGCCCCCCGGTTACATGGTTGATACGCCTTGGCTGAGGGAACAGGGTATCGACCCCAAGTCGATCCATGATTATGTGGCCCGTGGCTGGTTGGAGTGGGTCATCCGGGGCGTATATCGTCGCCCACTATCCGAAGGCATGGAGGGCACCACCGAAACTTCCTGGCAAACACTCTTACTCTCACTTCAAAGGATTTTGGAATATAACATCCATCTCGGCGGTGAAAGCGTGCTCGATTTGGAAGGCTATACCCACTACTACAACTTTGGGAACCTGCCACGCGTTCATTTCTATGGTTCGGGACCCTCGTGGCTGAAACGGCTGCCTATGCAGGAGGAGATGGTTCTGCGTCCATGTACGCTGTTCAAAGAAAATCAGGACGCTATCAGCGAGATCAGTCAAGGTATGTGGCAATGGCCGATCAAGGCCTCATCGCCAGAACGTGCCATCCTTGAAGCGCTAGATGAATTGCCAAACCATGCAAGCTTCAGCAATCTCGACAAAATTTTTGAGGGACTGACGACATTGCACCCGGATCAGCTAATGGAACTGCTCAAGAATTGCCGGAGTATTAAAGTGCGTCGACTGTTCTTTGTTTTTTCTGATAGACATCAACATTCATGGCGCAAATATCTAGATACTTCGAAAATTGACTTTGGCTCGGGTCCGCGTGCCTTGGTGAAAGGCGGGAAGATTCACCCCAAATACCATATCAGCGTGCCTAAAAATCTAGTTCCTGTGAAAGAGTAAAGGTTAATGCCATTACTCGAGCACTATGCCAGGCAAGTTCGTTTGATTCTGAGCATATTGCCTGATATCGCCAGGGAAGAGGTCTTTGCTCTCAAGGGTGGTACGGCCATCAATCTGTTTTACAGGGACATGCCGCGGCTTTCTGTGGACATCGATCTCACTTACCTCCCGACCGGTGATCGAGCAACTGCGTTGAGGGATATAGAAATGACGCTTGGTCGGATCATGGCGGCAATTGCTAACCGCAATCCGCACATACATGTACAACCAATGGCTGGTGGCGGTGGCAATGATACGCGAATCGCGATGCGCAGCGGTCCAGCACAGGTGAAACTCGAAACTTCTCCCGTGATTCGAGGGACAGTGTATGCGCCGTACAGGATGACTACATCAGAGAGTGTTACTGATCATTTCGGTTTTGCAGAGATGAATATTCTGGCATTTGAAGATCTGTATGGGGGCAAACTGCATGCTGCTCTGGACCGTCAGCATCCTCGTGATCTTTTTGACATTAAACTCTTATATGAAAACGAAGGTCTCACGGATGAGCTGTTCCGCGTATTCATGGTTTATGTGGCGAGTTCAAACCGGCCAATGCATGAGCTACTAGCACCGAACATGCAATTGAGCAAGGAACTGTACGACAACGAATTCATTGGCATGACACGAGAGGCTGTGACACTAGATGCGCTCATTGAGGTTCAGGGGCAGCTGCACACAGATATTCGGCAGCGCCTGACAGGAGATATTGCGGCTTTTCTTCTTTCACTCCATGACGCCGATCCTGATTTTGACTTGATTTGTCTCCCGCAAGCCGGAGAACTTCCGGCTGTCCGCTGGAAACTGATCAATCTGAAAAAGCTGAAAAGACGTGATCCCGAGAAGCACGCAGCTCAGCGGGGCGAACTCGAAAGGCTACTATACTAACGACATGATAGCTGCATAAGTCTTGTTGACTTTTCCATTTATTTTACGTAAGTATTCCGTATAATACGTATTAAATAACGTATAACTACCTATATGCCGTTAAATATCAAGGTGAGACTAAGATGAAAACGGAACGATTTGAGATGAGACTAGATGTACATTCCTTGCAACGGATAGATGCATGGCGATCTAAACAGCAGAATCAACCTTCTCGTGCAGAAGCCATGCGAAGGCTTGTAGATGCTGGATTAGCTAGCCTTGGAAGTGATGACGTTCGCATCACACACGGCGAAAAGCTGATACTGATGATGCTCCGAGATCTTTACAAACACTATGAGGTCGATGGGGAGATAGAACCAGATTTCGTCAGCACGGTGCTCGGGGGAGGACACTATTGGGGACTGGAGTGGGAGTACAGCGGCTTGTTTCACGACCACGTAGACAAGAAACATGTGGTTTACGAGGTCTGTGATGTGTTGGAAATGTGGTCCCGTATTGAATTTGGTTATTCAAAGTTACCAGATAAAGGTAAAAAAGAAATAGAGATAAGAGGTGGGCCACTTGGGCAGCATGTAAAGTTCCCTGGATTTGATGGAAACAATGAAGGTGAGCACTATAGTATTGCTCGTTTTCTGATCAATGACCTAGACCGGTTCCAAGGATTCAAAGATCACGACCTCAACTCTCATTGTCCTCTACTAAGGAACTATAGAAGGATGTGGCAGATTTATGAGCCCATGAGGGAATCTCTCATAGGTAGGCATCTGTCATCTTCTGAAATTGTTGAACTACTAAGCGTGTAGTTTCCGCACACGCATAAAGCAGGGCTGGTATCGGCGCGTTTCTTGAGTCAACTAAGTGTTAATGGCATATATATAATCCTCTAATTTATACTTAGATCAAGCATTCAGATAGTGTTAACAGGCCCTGGTTCTGTAAATAAGCCCCTTATTCAGGTCGAGGATGCCAGGATACCTTTCTCCAGGAACTTGAGGACATCTTCCACAGGCACTTGTTGAGTCTCATGCCCGCTTCGATTTTTATACTCGACCTCGTTTTGCCGCAGACCCCGTTCGCTTACCACGATTCGGTGTGGGATGCCGATCAGTTCATGGTCAGCGAATAACAAGCCGGCACGCAAGTCACGGTCATCCAGCAGTACTTCCAGCCCCGCGGCTTCAAGCTTGTGGTACAGCTGTTCGCTGACCTCCAGGACCTGCCTGGATTTCTTTGCATTGATGGGAATGATGGAGACACTGAAGGGAGCAATCGACTGGGGCCAGCGTATGCCCTGCTCGTCAAAGTTCTGTTCAATGGCGGCGGCAATCACACGCGTGACCCCGATACCGTAGCAACCCATCGTCACGACCTGCTCGCTCCCGTTCTGGTCCAGTACACTGGCCTTGAGAGCAGTGCTGTACTTGTTGCCCAACTGGAAGATGTGGCCGACTTCAATCCCTCGCTTGACGATGACTGAACCCTTCCCATCCGGACTGGCATCTCCGGTTGCAATCTTGCGCAGGTCCTGACTCTCATACTGCTCGAAACCTTCCAGGTCACGCTCCCAGTTGGCACCTGTGTAGTGGAAGCCTTCCTCGTTGGCCCCACAGACGAAGTTCTGCAACGCGAAAGCGGAATGGTCCATGATGACCGGGCAATTCAACTGCAGGGGGCCGAGTGAACCAATCCTGCAACCGAGCCGGGTTTCTATTTCCTGTTCGCTGGCAAATTCCAGCGGCTCTGCCACGCCCTCAAGTTTCTGCGCTTTCACGGCATTCAGTACATGGTCTCCGCGCAACACCAGCGCGACCAGTGAGTCCGATGGTCCTTTCACAATCAGGGTCTTTGCCACCTGGCCGGCAGTCACCTTCAAAAGCTTGCACACTTCCTCGATGCTGCCGCAGTTGGGCGTTGCAGTCTTCTCAAGTGCCTGAGCGGGTGCCGTATCCGTATTTTTTACCGGTGCCACCGGTGCGAGTTCGACATTGGCCGCATAGTCGCTTTCTGTCGAGAATGCGATCGCATCCTCCCCGGAATCTGCCAGTACATGGAATTCGTGTGACACACTTCCTCCAATGCTGCCGGTGTCCGCCTCCACGGTTTTGAACTCCAGCCCGAGTCGCGTGAAGATGCTGACATAGGCGTCGTACATCGTGTTGTACGTGGATTCGAGGCACTCCTTGCTGAGGTGAAAGGAGTAGGCATCCTTCATGATGAACTCGCGTGCACGCATAACCCCGAAGCGCGGTCGAATCTCGTCCCGGAACTTGGTCTGGATCTGGTAGTAATTCACCGGCAATTGCCGATAGCTGCGTATTTCACGCCGGACCAGGTCGGTGATCACTTCTTCATGTGTCGGTCCGTAACAGAAATCCCTGGAATGGCGGTCCTGCAGGCGCAGCAATTCAGGACCGTACTGAACCCAGCGCCCCGATTCCTGCCAGAGTTCAGCCGGCTGTATGGACGGCATGAGCACTTCAACGGCCCCCGACTTGTTCATCTCCTCGCGTATCACATTCTCGACTTTGCGCAGGATGCGCACGCCCAAAGGCAACCACGTATACAGTCCCGAGGCCAGACGGCGAATCATGCCAGCACGCAACATCAGCTGGTGACTGACCAGCTCGGCATCCGCCGGAGATTCCTTGAGTGTAAATAGTGGAAACCGGCTTACACGCATGGTGGCTGAATTCCTGTGTGCTCGTTGCAGAGAAATTGCAGACCGCTGCCTTTGATTTTCAGGAATTGGATCGTCGAATCACAGATCGACGGGACAATTGCAGCGTGCTGAATGCGGGCGATGTGCCTGCGGTGGTGTTGGCGGGGAAGGCGTGTCAGCTTGGAGCAATGAGGCCTGTCAGAATGTGTCATATATTTTATTTTATAGGCTATAAAATTCATACGACTGGGTTCATTGCATGCGTGTATACTACGTTAATCTGGCACCAAAACAAGCTCCAGAGGAGTCTAGATGGCAGATCGTCGGCTACAAGTTTTCTATACCGTTGCGAAATTGCTGAGCTTCACCAAGGCGGCGGAGACGCTGCACATGACGCAACCGGCGGTGACGTTTCAGGTGCGCCAGCTCGAGGAGCACTTCAATACCCGGCTGTTCGATCGCACCCATAACCGCGTTACGCTGACCGAAGCCGGGCGCAGGTCCTACGAGTACGCCGAACAAATCTTCGAGCTGTATGCGGAGATGGAAAATTTCGTCAAGGAGCTGACCAGTGATCTGAGCGGCACCCTGACCCTGGGGGCCAGTACTACCATCGCCGAATACATGCTGCCGAGCCTGCTGAGCGGCTTTACAAAGAAATTCCCCGAAATCCAGTTGCGCCTGAAGGTTTCCAATACAGAAGGCATCGTTTCCATGATTGAAAACAGCATGATCGACCTGGGGATCGTGGAAGGGCCGGTCACCAACAAGAACCTGCTGGTAGAAGTCTGCCGCATCGATCACCTGGTTGTGATCGTGCCCCCCGGACATGAACTTGCCAAGCGGTCTTCCATCACCATGGATGAGCTCATGCACTTCCCGTTCATCAGCCGCGAGGAAGGTTCGGGTACGCGGGATGTCATCATCGGGTACATGACCAAGATGGGACTGGACCGGAACAGTCTGAATATCTGCCTGGAATTGGGTAGCCCGGAATCCATCAAGGGGGCGGTCGAGGCCGGAATGGGGGTATCCATTGTCTCCAGCGCAACCATAGAAAAAGAACTGAAGCTCAATGTGCTGAACAAGCTGAATCTTGAGCCCCAGCTGGAGCGGAATTTTTCCTTTGTCCGCCAGCGACAGAAGTTTCGCCTGCGTGCCATGGATGAATTGCTGGACTATGCACGCGGTTACTGTGGTCCGAAAAAACAGGCCGTATGAACCTCCGTACAGTGTTCTGTCTGCCTGAGATGACAATGACCGGTCTGGCCGATTTCCAGTCAGGCTGCCTGAAGAACCCAGCCCAAGCCCCGGTACACGCCTGATTCAGTTTCTCCATTCACGGTATCCCATCGATAGATGATCGAATACATCAAAAACTGGTACCAGCAGAACTTCTCGAATCCGCAGATTGTCATCCTTGCGCTCTGCCTGATTGTCGGATTTACCAGTGTATTGTTGTTTGGCGATCTTCTGGCCCCTCTGATTGCCAGCATCGTGATCGCCTACGTGCTGGATGGAGTTGTCGGGCTGCTGCAGCATGGCAGGATCCCCAGGTTGCTGGCATTGCTGCTGGTGTTTCTTGGCTTTATTGCCTTGCTGATCCTGATCCTTTTTGGCCTGATCCCGAAACTGTCACAGCAGCTCACGCAGTTTTTCCGTGAACTCCCCGGCATGATCACGCAGGGACAAAACCTGTTGATGCAATTGCCGGATAAATACCCGACCCTTGCCCAGATCATTACCGAAGAACAGGTCATGGAGCTGATTGACTCCTTGCGTGCCCAATTGATCGCGGTAGGTCAAAATTTTCTCAGCCAGCCGCTGGAATCCGTGGTTGGCCTGATCACAATCACGGTCTACCTCATCATCGTCCCGTTACTGGTGTTCTTTTTTCTCAAGGACAAGCGCAAGATCCTGGTATGGGCGGAAAGCTTTCTGCCTTCCAACCGGGAACTGACCAATGCAGTCTGGATCGAGGTCAACAAGAAAATCGCCAGCTATATCCGTGGCAAGGTGATTGAAATCCTGGTGGTTTGGATTGCTACCTACATCACGTTTATGTTCTTCGGCCTCAAGTACGCCATGCTGCTTTCATTTCTGGTCGGCATCTCCGTCATCATTCCTTACGTCGGAGCGGCCGTGGTGACCATACCGGTGATGTTTGTAGCCTATTTTCAATGGGGGCCAAGCACCCAGTTTGTGTACGTGCTGTTGGCCTATGCCGCAGTCCAGGTCCTCGACGGCAACGTCCTGGTGCCTGTGCTCTTTTCCGAGATTGTGAATCTTCACCCCGTTGCAATCATCGCTGCGGTACTGATCTTTGGTGGAATCTGGGGTGTGTGGGGCGTGTTTTTCGCTATTCCCCTGGCAACGCTGTTCCATGCGGTGATCCGGGCCTGGACCTCGATCAACAAGGGTTCCTGGCAGAAACAGCAAGCCCTTCCCGATGCATAGGGATCACAGGACCGCAAGTCCAGTCGGTCGAGGCCACGTACGGCCCGTTATTTTCTTGTAATGGCAGGGTTCGGTGAGTACTATCCGAGACCTTTCTGAATTGAAATTCGTTGAGGAATCCGGTGTTTAAAGGCAGCATGGTCGCAATGGCTACGCCGATGCGAGAAGACGGCTCAGTCGACTATGGCGTATTGGCAGACTATGTCGAATTCCATATCGAGAATGACACGGATGCACTGGTGCCAGCGGGTACCACGGGTGAGTCGGCAACCCTCGATCACACCGAGCACTGCGAGGTCATTCGATTTGTCGTCGAGCAGGCAAAGGGGCGGGTTCCGGTCATCGCCGGTACCGGGTCCAACGCAACACATGAGACGATCGAGCTGACCCAGTGTGCCAAGGATGCGGGTGCCGATGCCTGCCTGCTGGTCACCCCGTATTACAACAAGCCCACTCAGGAAGGGCTGGTACAGCATTATGAAGCGGTCGCCAAAGCCGTTTCGATCCCACAGATTTTGTATAATGTCCCTGGGCGTACCGCCTGTGACATGCTGGCATCCACAGCAATCCGGCTTTCCAGGGTAGACCACATCATTGGGATCAAGGAAGCGACCGGTGATGTCCGTCGCTGCCAGGAGATCCTGGCGGATTGCAGGGAAGGGTTCGTGTTGATCAGCGGTGATGATGCCACCGCCATGGAATTCATGCTTGCCGGTGGTAAAGGTGTAATCACCGTGACAGGAAATGTTGCCCCCAAGCTGTTTCATGCCATGTGCATGGCCTGCCTGGAGGGTGACCGGACCCAAGCGCAGCATACCAACATGCGCCTTGAAAGCCTGAACAGGGACCTGTTTGTAGAGTCCAACCCGATTCCGGTTAAGTGGTGCCTGACCGAAATGGGTTTGTTTCCATCCGGCATCCGTCTGCCCATGACCCCCCTGTCAAGCGCTCATCATGAAACGTTGCGTGAAGCCTTGCGGGCGGCGGGCAGTATATAAATATAACTGAGTGACTCCTATGCGTAATCGAAATTTATTAATGCAGTCTGCGGCCCTTTTGGCCTTGTTGTCTCTGGCATTGGGCGGCTGCAGTTTTCTGAAAATAGGAGACAAGGACTACTCGGACAGTGTCTCCACGAAGCCGCTTGAAGCCCCGCCCGACATGGTGACACCGGACTGGGAAAACAGCCTGAAGATTCCGAAGACCGCAGGCGACCGGGTCAGCGCGCTGGAGACGCAGGTGCCTGCACTGGGGGCCGGGGTACTACCCGAATATCTTGAAATGCGTGTGCGCCAGGAAGGCCCGACCCGCTGGCTGGAAGTCGATGCCGATCCGGTAACGCTGTGGCCGATTCTGCGCAAGTTCTGGCAGGAGGAAGGTTTCACTATTGCCGAAGATGAACCCGTGGTTGGTTACATGGAAACCCACTGGACACAGGATATGAGCCGTCTTCAAGACACTCCATCCATCCGGGAGGGGGTCGACGTGGTGACCGAGAAGTTTCGAACGCGCCTGGAGCGCCAGCCCAATGCCGTGACCAATATCTATCTGACACAGCGCGGCCTTGAAGTCGCGGCAGTGAACGCAAACGAGCAGATTCTGTGGAAACCACAGCCCCCAAATGCTGACCGCGAGGCGGAGATGACCATTCGCCTCATGGAATTTCTGGGTGCTTCAAAGGATGATGCCGAATTGAAGTTTGCAAGTCCGGACTCCCGTGCCCTGTATCTGGATGTCAGGGAGGTCGAAGGGATTCCGGTATTACTGGTGGGTGATGTGTTCTCAAGGGTCTGGCGCAGAACCGGCGTAGCTTTGGATCGCTCGGGTCTGGTGGTTGAGGATCACAATCGCGACCAGGGGATCTACTTTGTTTCCATGCTGCCTGACCCGGTTTTAACGTCGGCAGGTTTGCAGGAGGCTGAAGCCGTTGCAAAGCACTATGAGGTGCATCTGCTCAGCCAGGGCAGGCAGACGCTGATTACGGCACATGGGGTTGGGCAGCAGGCCGTCATATCGGCAGAAGTGGCCAGGAAGCTGCTGCGCAGGATCCTGTCGGCCTATCCTGGGAACTACCCACGTGCGTAGGTGCAAGACATTGATGAAAGACTTGTCGTCATTTTCTCCCCGGGTATTCGTTGAGCACAAAGTTCAGGGGTACAGCCTGCCAATCATTGAATCGAAAAAGGAGCTAACTCACGACACAGTGGTCGCTTTTGAAAATGATCGATCAGCCGTTGGGCAGCTCGGCAAAGCTCAGTCCCTTCTTTCGTTGGCATCGGCCAGTGTGGAACGCCTGACCGGCGGGCGGATCCCCATGTGATACAGCCTGGCTGACTGGGCCGACAGACAGGCTTTGGATCCCGAATAAACGCCTTCAGGCTCATCTTCTATTGGACCATCAAAGCTACATAAAGCAAGTTCGATTTCAAACGGATACACTATCGGCATGGAGGAAGAATGGAATGTGTCCGACGTGGCTTTTGACGAGACAGCTCGAGCAGGCACCGATCACTTGATGCAAGGCATGTATTCACGTGCATCGTTCCAGCTTGACCCGGCGAGGCGTTTCGGTACCGTTTTTATCATTCTGTGCCTTTGGGCACCCCTGACGATTTCCGCCGCTCCTGTGAAGACGGATAATCCTCTTGCCTGCGCTGCCACTGTTTGCGATCTGACGCTGAAGGATGCGATCGGGCTGGCACTGGAGCGCAATCGGCCGCTTCTCAACAGCCGGCTCGACCGGGAGGTGCAGAGGTTTTCACTGGGCGTGGCCGAGGACCGCTGGAGCCCCAAGTTTACCGTCGGCCCCTTCGCCAGCAGGGATCGGCAAGACCAGAAGGCTGGAGTCGGTGTCCAGACGAGTCTGCGCGTTCCCACTGGCGGCTCATTCGCGCTCAGGCTGGATCAGGCCCTGTCCAAGGAGTTCGATGACTCTGGATCGCAGACTTTAAGCTTCTCTCAGCCTCTGTTAAAAGGGGCTTGGGCCAGTGTCGACAGCGCGACAGTGCGGCGGGCGCAGCTTGAAGAGCGGATCAACATCCTGGCCTTTCGCCAGACGGCGGAAGACCTGGTTGTTGCCGTGATCAGGGCATATCGGGCGCTGATCGGAGCAGTACGGCAAGTGGAGATTAGCGAGGTCTCGTTGCAGCGTGCCCGCGAGCAGCTTAAGGCAACCCGTGCGCTGATACGCGCGGGGCGTGTGGCACGACGCGAAGCAGGGCGGTCCGAAGCGGCAGTCGCGACCAGGGAACTGGCGCTGGTCCGGGCACGAAACCGCCTGGAGGCCGCACAATTCGGCCTGATCAACATCCTGGAACTGGATCGTGCGATCCGAATTCGTCCGCTGGAGGAATTGAGGGCTGGGCAGCAGGACGCTGTCTTTGCACCAGCATTCGAAGACGCGCTGCGCCACCGCGCTGATTATCTTCAGGCCGGGTTGCGGGTCGATGTCGCCAGGATCGGGTTGACGGTAGCTCGTAATAATCTGTTGCCGGACCTTGACCTCAGGCTCGAATGGAGCCATGACGATGCTGGACGAACAGACACTCTGGTGCGAATGGACGCTAGGGTTCCCCTGAACGACCAGGAGCCCGAGCTTCAGCATCTCAGGGCTCGTACTACACTCAGGAAGGCAGAGAGGAGTGTCATTGAACTGCGTGAGTCGATCGGGGTTGCGCTGCGTCAGGCGAAGAACGATGTTGCGGTGAATGTCCGTCTGACCGAGCTGGCGCGCGATGCGCGCGTGCTGGCAGAAAGCAATCTGGCAGTAGAAGAGGCGAAGTTTGGTCAGGGCTTGTCGTCCACCTTTGAGGTGGCAGCTTCCGAGGAGGAGCTGGCCCGGGCAGAGCAGGCCGAGGCGGACGCGATTCTCGCCTGGCTCGATGCGCAGACACGCCTCGACCAGATTTCCGGACAAACACTGGATCGCTGGGACATTCGGTTGGAGGTGATTGCGCAATGACAAGTCGTGACCCTGACATTTACCGGACGCTTCTGGAGAGCCTGTCCGACGGGGTGATCGTCATTGATTTCGATGGGTCGATCAGGATGACAAATGCCGCCTTCTGTCGAATGTTCGGGTTCGACTCCGACGACACGATCGGGCGTTCCTTTGGGGAGCTTTTTGTCGAGTTCGAGGGTTTCGACGAGTTCGTCCAGATTATCTTCGACGCCGTTATCGAACGCGGAGACATGGCACGGCGCATCACGCGGGTTCGCGTTGGCGAGGAGTCTCGATCCCTGTCCATCACTACCTCCTGCCTGATGTCGGAAGAAGCCTCCCGGACGCAGCGGGTGGCGATCATCGCCGTAGTCTCCGATATCACGGAGGTCCGGGAGTTACGTGAGACCGAGCTGCGCCAGGCGACGGTGATCAAGACGCAACTGGGTGATCTCCAGAATGCCTATCGTGAACTTGAGGCCAGGAGCGAGACGCTCTCGGCAATGACGAAACGTGTTCGCACGGTGCGTGGCGCGGCGATGCTGTTCGTCCTGGTACTGTTCCTCGTGATCGGCACCTGGTACGTTCGACCGCTGGATTTATTCAGTACCACTGTGTCCGACGCTCGTCCGGACATCGAAGCTGGCAGCCTGGCAGCGTTGCAGACTGTGACGGTCACCCCTCGCGAATTTCGTTCGACCATCGCGCTGCAGGGCTACCTGGCTCCGGGCCGTGTCACCGAGATCGTGAGT
Source organism: Gammaproteobacteria bacterium (assembly GCA_965214675.1). GTDB lineage: Bacteria > Pseudomonadota > Gammaproteobacteria > UBA4575 > UBA4575 > WTFY01. Next base: position 1,148,425 of record OZ243969.1, on the reverse strand, counting down.
CCGGTTGAAAGCCACGTAAGCACGGTGCATGCAGTTCCCGGGAATCGGGTGGCAGAAGGCGATCCGCTGATCGATCTCGACACCGGCCAGCTTGTCGAAGACCATCGGCGGGTCCAGATCGATCATATCAAGGCACGCGACCAGCTTGTCGAAATCGAGAACTGGGAGAACAGTACCGACATGACGCGCGCACGGCGCGCCTTGCGACGGGCGAAGATTGCGCTGGATGACGCAGAACGGCAGCTCGGGACGACTGCCTTTCTTCTGGAGCAGGGGCTTGTTCCTGCTTCGCAGCACGAAGATGCGCAGCGGCAGCGGCAGAACCGGATTCTGGATGTCGAGGAGGCCGAGCGGGAGCTGGACGTAGTGAGGGCGCGCGGCGGTGACGAGGCGATGCGGGTGGCGCAGCTGGAGGCCAGGACAGCCGAGGATCGCCTGCGCGCGCATGAGAAAAGACTGGAACTGGCGCGCATCAGGGCACCGATCGCCGGGGTCATCATGGCAGCAGACAGCCCAAGGGCCAAGTCCCTGACGAAGGGTCGCCCAGTGGCACAGGGGGAACTGCTGCTGAGTATCGCGGACCTGGAGCGCCTCTCCGTGATCACGAGCGTGGACGAGGTGGACATAAGAAAGGTCGGGGCTGGCCAGCAGGCCTGGATCACTGGCCCCGGATTTCCCGGTCTGAAGGTCGGGGGAATCGTGACCCGCGTCTCTTCGCGGGCAGATCCCAAGAGGCGGCGGCGCAACGCACCACAATTCGAGGTTGTCGTCACGCTGGACAGGCTGGAGGCAGGGGCTGTTGACCAGTTGCGAGTGGGCATGTCGGCTCATGTCACCATCGTCGTTCATCACCGTCCGGCGGCCCTGCTGGTTCCGATCGATGCGATCAAGCAGAAAGGTGACCAGGCCTGGCTGCGTGTCATCACCGGGGAAGATGGTGTCGCAGAGCGGCGCGCGGTCGAGCTGGGTCTCACTACACTCGACTCGGTCGAAGTGGTGAAGGGTCTCTCACCCGGCGATAAAGTTGTCCTGTCCCGATGATCCGCAACAGGATGCATTGACGGAGGTACCGGAGGGAGATGTTGAAGCTGGCCGATATTTGCAGGTCCTACCGGGTGGGGCCGGTTATGACCGAGGTCCTGCAAGATGTCGATCTGGAGGTCGATGCGGGAGACCTGATATCGATCATGGGGCCATCGGGCAGTGGCAAGACGACGCTCATGAATATTATCGGTCTGCTGGACCGCCCGACCTCGGGCACCTGTCTCCTGGATGGGCGAGATATCTCCGGTCTGCGGGACGACGAACTGTCTGCCCTGCGAAACCGGCATATTGGCTTCGTATTCCAGTCTTTCCACCTGCTGCCACAGCTGACTGCGCTCGAGAATGTCTGCTTGCCGCTGGTGTACCGGGGTGCCGGGCGGCTGGAAATGCACCGTCGTGCACAGGTGATTCTGGAGCGCGTTGGAATGGGAGACCGGATCGGCCACCGACCCGACCAGCTTTCCGGAGGGCAAAAGCAGAGGGTTGCCATCGCCCGGGCGCTGGTGGGGGAGCCCGCACTGCTTCTTGCCGACGAGCCCACTGGTGCACTGGACACTGGCACGGCTACCGAGGTGATGGAGTTGTTGCTGCGGCTGAATACAGAGCAGGGGATCACGATCCTGATAATTACGCATGACCCCTCGGTCGCACGCCAGTGCGCGCGGCAGACGCGCATTCGTGACGGCAGACTCTTCGAACTGGAAGTCCAGCGTTCCGGTCTCGACCCGCAGCAGCCCGGAGACCGCCCGGGTGTCGCAGCGTTGCCCGGGGTGTGAGGCAGGCTCCCAGGATGGCATCGCGAACCTTCTCGGTCCTTTTGGCCAATGCCCGCGAGGCGGTCGACAGTTTGCGCAAGGCGGGAATGCGTACGGTACTGGGCTTGGTTGGTGTCATGATTGGCATCTCGTCGGTCATTACAATGGTCTCGCTGGGCGAGATTGCCAAGGAGCAGGCCCGCAAGCAGTTTGAGGCACTTGGTACTGACATCGTCGTCGTCCGCAAGGCTGCCGGTACCCACGCAAACGGGATCGGCCTTGCAGACGCCATGCAATTGACGACAGTCCCGTCAATTATGGAGGCGGCCCCTAGAATATCGGGGCGCGGAACATTTCGTTTCGCCGGCCGGGAGGTCGGACGGGGATCGATTCAGGGCGTCACCCAGTCCTTTGCAGGCGTGAACAGGCTGACGCTACAGGCGGGTCGGTTCATTTCGGACCTGGATGTCGACAGGTACTGGTGCGTCATTGGTGCCGAGGTTGCGGAAGCGATGCGCGGGCAGGGAGAGGACCACCTTTTGGGAGTGCTCCTCGAGGCCGATGGGGTTCTGTTCACCGTTGTGGGCGTGCTGGAAAGCAAGGCGGAGAGCTATGCGCTGCCGGTCCAGGTGAGCGCAGACAAATCCGTTTTTGTCCCGATAACCACGGCACAGCGGATCGTCTCCGATCCCGGAGTCGAGGTCATCATCGCCCGGTCGCGCGCCAGCACTCATCACGAAGTGGTGGTGGAGGATATCCAGTCGTTTTTCCGCAAACGTTCGCCCGATCTCGGCCTCGATATCGTCACCGCAAAGGAATTGATCGCCCGGATGGAGGCACAAATGGGGATCTTTACCCTGTTGCTAGGTGCAGTGGGCAGTATTTCGCTGATCGTCGGCGGGATCGGGATCATGAACATCATGCTCGTGTCTGTGACAGAGCGGCGCGCGGAAATCTCCATCCGCCGTGCCTTGGGCGCACGACAAAGGGACATAAGGAGCCAGTTCCTTATCGAATCCCTCATCCTGACAATCGTGGGTGGCGTGCTTGGCATTGTGCTTGGGTTGGCGGCAACCTGGGTGATCTGCCGCTTCACCAGCTGGGACTTTCTGATCTCGGGCCTCTCCGTGGTGAGTGGTCTCAGCACGGCGACGGCAGTAGGTCTGTTCTTCGGGTTCCAGCCCGCACATCAAGCCTCGCGGCTTGATCCGATCGCGGGACTTCAAGGCAAGTAGGCGTACGCGCCGGCGACATAACCATGGCGAAGGGATGTGTGCGGGACTGCCCGTGCCATGACCTCGAGGCGGATTGTTGTCAGCCAGGAAGAACAGGCTTGCGGGGCCGAACCGCCTGTCAAAGACCATGGAAGGGGTTGTGTCCAGAGGCAGGGTCAAGCTGCCGCATGATCGGGTTGCATCACTTCGGTATATCCCAAGTCCCCTTGGCTGATGGGCAGGGCACCATCGCCGTCATGCCTGCCTCCTCATGCATTACAGGCTATAAGTTATTACGGGCTAAAGTGGCGTACGATCTTGGCTGCTTTTATACTGAAATGGTGGAATGTAAAAGCGTGGAATGGCACTGGATGTTTGCGAGGCATGACAGTCGCCGTTATTGATGTACCCCAAGACCTACGTCGATCCATGCATTGACCTGCTATCACTCGCTAAGGGGGAGCCAGATCATGAGCAATACACCATATGAAATACCCGTAATGACCCGGGCTTGGCAAGCTGCCTTTGCAGCCATCGTGCTGGCCGCTGCCCTTGCCACCGCTGGGCCTGCCCGCGCCGCCCCCACATATGGCGACTGTGCTAGTGCCTGGTACGAGAGTGACGCCTCCGATCATTGCCCGGCACCCGGCACCCAATTCTGGTTTGACACCCCGAACGGAGAGTGCAGCGTCACGGCCAGGTGCCGGAAGTTGAATGGCGTGCCATCCACCCAGCAAACTGTCACCGGCGATCTGGATGACATGCGCGATCTGGTGAGCTGCGACGGCAAGCTCAAAATCGGCTCTTGCCTCGACGCTACTCAACAAGCCGCCCTGGAGACAACATGCAATGAGGCGTGGGATGACAGCGATGCCAGCAAGAATTGCGGCTCGGGATCCCACAGCGTATCGACCTATCAAGGCGTGCAATGTCATGTCTCGACCTCCTGTGGAACCCTGGCGGTGGGAGCGTCCTTCTACGGGTCGCCCGACGATGTGAAACAGCTCGATTTCTGCAACAACGAGTTGTCCACCTCTTGCCCAACGGTCGCGAAATGCACGAACGCATGGAATGGGAGTTCGGCCAAACAAACCTGTAACTATTCCGGCGTCTACAGTACCCAAGTCGGAGTGGATTCGGGACAGTGCTCCGTAAAGACCCATTGCGAAAAGCTGGTTGATGATCCATTAGGGAAGACTGGGGGAGTCATTGCAGTTGAAACCTCGTACAAGGGGGACCTGGGACAGGTGGCAAACCTCAAGAACTGCGACGGGCACCTCAAGGCATCCTGCTGAATTTCCGGTGTTTACGAGGCATGACAGTCGCCGTTATTGATGTACCTCAAGACCTACGTCGATCCATGCATGCCCTGCCACCACTGACTAAGGGGGAACGAGTCCATGAACAATACACCATATGAAAAACCCGTAATGACCCGGGCTTGGCAAGCTGCCCTTGCAGCCATCGTGCTGGCAGGGAGCGTCGCGCTCGTCGTGCCGCAGGCGGTGCACGCCGCGGACACCGGTACCACCGAGGGCGAGACGATGGAGTTCACCGTCAAGCTTGGGGCCGCGCCGAACGGCTGGGCGGTGCGCTACAAGTACAAGACGCAAGACGGCGCGGCCGTCAAGGGTGAGGATTACGAAGAGACCACCGGCACCGTGACCTTCAACTCGGGGGTCAAGGAGCAGAAGGTCTATGTGGACACGATTGACGACAGCGATGAAGAAGACCCGGAAGTCTTCAAGCTCAAGCTCTACGACCAGGAGGTCAACGGGCTCTACCGCGACGTCACCGGGTGGGTCACACCGACGTCCAACATCCGGTCCATGCCGCGCACGATGACGTTGACCGGCCAGATCCAGGACAACGATCAAACGGTCAAGGCGGGATGCGGGAACGCGGGTCAGTACTGCGATTGATACTGCTGCAAACCCTTGACCGCCGCCGTCCAAAGCGGAAAAACTCACCATGACCAGTCGGATTGTCGATCAGTAACCGGGAATCCAGTACAAGGGAGACAAGTGATGAAAGCCAATCGAACCTCAACCGGGCGCCTGGCGATTGCCCTTGCGGCAGCCATGCTGGCCGCTGCTCTTGTTGCAGCCGGGCCCGCCCGCGCCCAGGACGGTCCGACGCAGGCCGAGTGTCTTGACGCGTGGGACGCGAGCGACGCCTCCGAGCATTGCCCATTTTCCAGCAACCAGTTCTGGATGACGGCTTCAAACGGAGAGTGCAGCGTCACGACCAGGTGCCGGGAGTCGAATGGCTGGGCATCGCAGATGCAAACCGTCACCGGCGATCTGGATGACATGCGCAATCTGGTGAGCTGCGACGGCAAGCTCAAAGTCAGCTCTTGCCTTTCCGCTGCCCAACAAGCTGCCTTGGCGACCGCATGCGAGGAGGCGTGGGACGACAGCCCAGCCAGCCAACAATGCGGCTCGTCCTATGGATCCCACAGCATGTTGGTATCAGGCCAGCAGTGCCATGTCTCGACCTCCTGCGGGACCCTGGCGACGGCAGCGTCCTTCTACGGATCTGCCGACGATGTGAAACAGCTCGATTACTGCAACAGCGAGTTGTCCACCTCTTGCCCCCTCCCCGTAACGGTTGAGAACTGCAAGAGCGCATGGAATGCGAGCGAGGCCAGCGATACCTGTAGCGTTACAGGATACGATACCAGGCCGGTCGCGGTGGACTCGGGACAATGCACCATGAAGGCCAGGTGCAGAAGATGGAGTTCTTTGTTCGTCGGCCAGGAGATCTCTCCGCGGTATAGCGATTTCAAAGGGAGCGTGGAACAGGTGCAAGCCCTCAAGAACTGCGACGGGTACCTCAAGACATCCTGCTGAATTTCCGGTGTTGAGGTTCGCATGACGAGTTGAGTGGACCGGGGTGCGGTTCACCTAGGCATTCAGGTTGCATGTCGTGGCGTCCTGGTAATCGGCCCACCACTGCATCATGGTCTTTCGCTCATCCAGATACCAGGCAGGGTCGGTGTAGGCAGCCCGAACATTGTTGCTCTCCCTGTGCGCCAGCTGGCGCTCGATCGCGTCCGGTTATTATTTTTAATAGTATCAAAGGATACTACTGGGTATTTCAGGATGGTATTGGGTGGTCTAAATGGTGCCCGAGCAGGATTCGAACCTGCGACCTTCCCCTTAGGAGGGGGACGCTCTATCCAGCTGAGCTAACGGGGCAGCGCATGGCTTTCCGGCATTGCTGACAAGCCCATGACATTTCGATGTGGGTTGAGCATGTACAGGTGAGCAAGATCATTGCTCTGTGTCTGCCATGCTGGTGCCATGGTGCCGGGAGAGAGACTCGAACTCTCACTCTGTTTCCAGAACCGGATTTTGAATCCGGCGCGTCTACCGGTTCCGCCACCCCGGCGCAAATCCTATCAGGACCCGAGGGCACAGTGACCCCCACTACAAGGCCGTATATAGGGCCGCAGTCTGACTTTTGCCTCAATCACGGCATGCTTTCCAAGCCTGAAGCCTAGACTGTAATAGGTGGGAGCTTTCTTTTTCTTGGTTGATGGCCTTGAATATATAGGCCTCTTATGAAGCGGTTTTGGGTTTTCGTTTCCTGGCTTGCTTGGCAGCTGGCTTTTTCTCCTTTTTAACCTGAATCTCTTCTACAAACTGCTGGATGGACTTCAGTATGCAGTCTGTATCCAGTCCCGCATCAGATAACTGTTCTTCGCGCGTCGCATGATCCAGGTAATGATCCGGCAAGCCCAGATTCTTGATATAGACGGTAAATCTGCCGGCTGCGAGAACTTCATTGACTGCAGAGCCTGCACCTCCCATCACGACATTATCTTCAACCGTGACGATATAGTCGTGTGCCTTGGCAATATCAATGATCAGTGCATGGTCGATCGGCTTGACAAACCTCATATTGACCACGGTGGCATCCAGCTGTTCACCGACCTCAAGGGCATCATGCACAGGGCTGCCGAAGGCCAGGATCGCGATGCGCTTGCCCTGGCGTATGACTTTTGCCTTGCCGATTTCAACGGCTTTCATTTCAGGCTCCACTGGAACGCCAGGACCACTGCCTCTCGGGTAACGCACGGCAGCGGGACACTCCTGCAAATAGGCCGTGTATAGCATACGCCGTGTTTCGTTCTCATCGCCGGGTGTCATGACCACCATGTTGGGCACGCAGCGCAGATAGGTGAGGTCAAAGCTGCCGGCATGGGTCTGGCCATCCCCGCCAACCACCCCGGCCCGGTCAATTGCAAACATGACAGGGAGGTTCTGTACCGCCACATCATGGATCAGCTGATCATAAGCACGCTGTAAAAAGGTCGAATAAATGGCGACAACCGGTTTGGCATTCTCACAGGCCATGCCTGCGGCCAGTGTGACGGAATGCTGTTCTGCAATTGCGACATCGAAGTAGCGGTCAGGGAACTCCTTGGAAAACTGGACGAGGCCCGATCCTTCGCGCATGGCAGGCGTGATTGCCATCACCCGGTCATCCTGCTTGGCAATGTCGCACAGCCAGTCACTGAAGACCTTCGTGTAGGTCACCTTGGGCTGTGCGCCTGACTTGACCACCCCGACTTCCGGCTCGAATGTGGGCACGGCATGGTAGCCGACAGGATCGGATTCGGCTTTTGCGTAGCCTTTCCCCTTGACGGTGCAGATATGGAGCAGGCGAGGACCTTCCAGGCGTTTCAGATTCTGCAGAATTTTTGTCAGACTGTTGATGTCGTGACCGTTTGCAGGCCCGTAATAACTTACACCGAGCTCCTCAAACAGTGTGCCGGGAGGTGTCACAACGCCCTTTACATGTTCCGTAATGCGCTCGACAAACTCATTGGCAAAGGGAATGGGCTGCAGCAGCTTTTCACTGCTCTTGCTGATCGTCGCCGACATTTTTCCTGAAAGTATCCGCGTCAGGTAATTTGTCATGGCACCGATATTGGGCGAAATTGACATCTCGTTGTCATTGAGTATCACCAGAAGGTTGGCATCGCTGGCGCCCAAATGGTTCAGGGCTTCATAGGCCATTCCTCCGGTAATCCCTCCATCTCCAATCACAGCAATGACATGACGCCCCTTGTTTTGCTTGGCACTGGCAATCGCCATCCCGAGGGCAGCGCCGATGGATGTGCTCGAATGGCCCGTGCCGAAATGGTCGTGCTCGCTTTCGTTTCGTTTTGGAAACGGAGCCAGTCCGCCCTGTGTCCGGATCGTTGTGATGCGGTCTTTCCGGCCGGTAAGGATTTTGTGGGGGTAGCACTGGTGGCCTACGTCCCACACGATTCGGTCATGCGGGGTGTTGAAGACGTAATGCAGTGCGGTGGTAATTTCAACAGCGCCGAGGCCGCCACCGAAATGCCCTCCACAACTTGCAATAGAGTCCAGCAGGAAACCCCGCAGCTCGTCCGCGACTGGTCTAAGCTGGTCTGGCCTCAGGGACCGCAGATCGGCAGGGCAGTCAATCTTGGACAACAGGGGGTAGCGCGTCTCATCCATAATAATCGATCAATCAGGTCAGTTGCAGTCAGCAGGCCATAGCATGGCACTACGAGATACGTTTTATTATGTATTCGATTACAGCGTACAGAGAATCCCATTGAAAATCCAGATGGTCGATTTCATCGCAAGCCTGCCTGAACAGCTGCTCGACCTTGTGTTCGGCATGCTCCATCCCCACGGTGCTCGGGTAGGTCGGTTTGTTCTGGGCCGCATCGGATCCCTGGGGTTTGCCCAGGACCTCTGTGTCACTCTGAATGTCCAGGATGTCATCACGGATCTGGAACAGCAGGCCGATGCAATCGGCGAAGCGTGAAAACCGCTCGTATACGCCGGGGGTGTTCAACTCGCTTGCAATCACTGCCATCAACACACTGGTTTTGATCATGGCACCGGTTTTGAGGCGGTGCATGTTATCCAGTTCGGCTTCATCGAGGGTTTTGTTGACGGCGGCAAGATCGATGGCCTGACCTCCGACCATGCCCCGTGAACCTGCATGATGGCCGAGAAGGCTGACCATCTTCATGCGCCTGTCCGGGGGATTTTCCGGATCGATGGCCAGCACGGAAAAGGCAAGGGCCTGGAGGGCATCACCTGCCAGGATCGCATTCGCTTCTCCGAAGGCCTTGTGGCACGTGGGTTGGCCGCGCCTCAGATCATCGTCGTCCATGGCCGGCAGGTCGTCATGAATCAGGGAGTAGCCATGGATCAACTCTACAGCGCAAGCCGGGCAGTCCAGCTTTTCCAGGGGTACATTCAGCGCCTCGCCTGTCGCATACAACAACACCGGGCGGATGCGCTTGCCGTGTCCCAGTACAGCATACCGCATGGCATCATGCAGTACCGAAGGGGGCTCCGATGCTAAAGGAAGCCTGCTTTGCAGTTGTTGATTGACACGCCCAGCATACAGATCGAGGATCTCATCAATCTTTTTCAAGCCCTTCTCCGTCATCGAAATTCTTTTCCGTCCAGTCCCCGTTTTCTTTGCTCAAAACTGAAATCTTCTGCTCTGCTTTCTGCAATGCCTCCCGGCACTGGCGCGTGAGCTTGACGCCCTGCTCGAAACATTTGAGCGACTCTTCCAGGGACAAGCCCCCTTTTTCCAGCTTGTCGACCAGTTCTTCAAGCTGTTTCAATGATTTTTCAAAATCCATGATTCGTGTTGTAGCTTTTTGTAGTGATTATGGCAGGAAGAACAATCGGGGCACTTGCAGAGCATTCAAGGGATGTGGATAGGCGATCCGTGCAGATCGACACACAACACCCTGAATACAGCGTATCAACCAGTCTGTTACCATGCAAATAATAACACGCCGGTTTAGCAGACCCAGACCCACGGCACGACTCCAAGGGGTCCCGTGGCCCGATCGAAAATAATCAATATGTTATACTATAGTATTATCAGCGACGTAGCGCAGACAACACGCGCGTTCCATCCAGCTACTTTTCTTTTGGACAAGCATGCCGATGAAGAAGACCTATTTTCCAGAACGCCAGCACGACCATGAGGCCTGCATTCTTGCGGGCATGGAGCATGCGCAAGCGGAATGCGAGAGTCGCAATCTACGCTTTACAGAGAATCGCCGTTCTGTTCTGGAACTGTTGCTTGCCGATCATCGCCCGTTGGGGGTCTACGAGATCATGGAGCAATTCGACTGGAAAGGGAGAAGACCCGCGCCCTCCCAGATATACCGTGCGCTTGAGTTTCTGGAATCCATCGGCCTTGTGCACCGTATTGAAAGTTCCAATGCTTATCTCGCGTGCAACCGGCCAGGACGCCACCGCTGCACACTATTCCTGGTGTGTGAGCTGTGCAAAAAGGTCGCTGAACTCGAGGCTGGACAGATGCAGGATGTCATCACCGATCTGGCCAAACATTCCGGTTTTGAACTTCACTCCCAGGTGATTGAGGCCCGTGGTCTTTGCCCGGAATGCACTCATGCACCAACACCCGATGAGGCAGGCCATTGAATACGGAAAGTAGTCGATTGATCGAGGCCCGTGGAGTCAGCATTCGCAGGAAAGGGCGACAGCTTCTTCACGCTATCGATATCAGCGTGGACCGGGGTGAGGTCGTGACCCTGATCGGCCCGAATGGTGCTGGAAAAACCACACTGGTCCGGGTGTTGCTCGGGCTGCTGCAACCGGATTCCGGCCGTGTGCAGCGGGACACTTCTGTACGGGTGGGGTATGTGCCCCAGCATCTGCATCTGAACTCGACCATGCCAATCTCGGTAAAGCGCATGATGGGGTTGACGGGTCGACCCTCGCTGAATGCCATCAAGGCCGCGCTGGAAGAAACCGGAGCCGAGAAGCTGATCGAGGCCCGCATGTCGGATCTTTCGGGTGGTGAGTTACGCCGGGTATTATTGTCACGTGCACTGCTGCGCCATCCCGACTTGCTGATTCTGGATGAGCCGGTACAGGGAGTGGATTATATTGGTGAAGCGGACCTGTATGCGCTTATTGCAGAAATTGTCGCACGCCATGGCTGCGGCGTGCTGATGGTAAGCCACGACCTTCATATCGTGATGGCTGCAACGGATCGGGTCGTGTGTCTGAACCATCACATCTGCTGCACCGGAGTGCCACAGGAGGTTGTCGGGCATGACGAGTTTCAGCGGCTGTTCGGCTCGCGTGCAGGGGCCGCGACTGCACTTTATCAGCACAGCCACGATCACGTACACGAATCCGCCGACGTTGTACCGGTTCCGGAGGCGGTGGTTCCTGCATCCGGAGAAGTCGTTGCGGCTACGGGCGAAAATACGTATCGCCGCATGCCCCACCCAGGGGGGCAACGGGATGCTGGATGACTTTTTTGTTCGAGCACTTCTGGTTTCAGTCGGCATAGGCGCTGTTGCCGGCCCGCTGGGCTGTTTCCTGCTGTGGCGCCGGATGGCGTATTTTGGGGATACCATGGCACACTCGGCCTTGCTTGGTGTCGCGCTTGGAATCATCCTTGGCACCTCACCGATTGTGAGCGTCTTTGCCATAGTATTTATTGCTGCCCTGTCGCTGTTGTTTCTGCAAAAAGCCGTTCATCTGGCGAGTGATACCCTGCTTGGGTTGCTGTCTCACAGTGCCCTGGCCCTGGGGGTGGTGATCCTGGCGCTTTCCGGTTCAACACTCGGGCATGGGCTGTTGAGCTATCTATTCGGCGATGTGCTTGCCGTGACCCGAGGTGATCTCATCGTCGTGTGGGCTGGCGGTCTTGTTTGCCTGGCGGTACTGGCCTATATATGGCGCCCGCTGGTCGCACTTACCGTGCATGAAGACCTGGCCCGTGCAGAAGACAGCCCGGTTGAACGTAGCCAGATCATCTACATGATCCTCATCGCCGGTGCCGTGGCTGCCGGCATGAAAGTGGTGGGTGTACTTTTGATTGTGGCCTTGCTGATCATTCCGGCTGCGGCAGCACAGTCCCTGTCCCGCACACCCGAACAAATGGCGGTACTTGCAGCCGTGATCGGTATGATGGCCTCAAGCGGAGGCATGTACGGCTCTTTGGTGCTGGATACGCCTTCCGGTCCTTCGATTGTCGTCATGGCGCTGATCCTTTTTCTGGTCAGCCTCATGATTCGACCGCTCTCGAGAGTACTGGAATCCGTCCAGTAGTTTCCGGTTTACAGCCTGCACTCCTGGCTGGAGTCACTGGCGTTTTGGCGTGCCCTGGGGCGAAAGGGGAGGGGGCTTCGGACGGGCATCAAATTCGATCTGCGCTGCACCATGGTAGACGAGAAATGCGCGGCCCTTGGCGCGTGCAATCATGACGATGCCGAGATCACGCGCAAGCTCCAGCCCCATGTGGGTAACCCCCGAACGTGACAGCAATACCGGGATGCCCATGTGTGCCGATTTCATGACCATCTCCGAGGTCAGGCGGCCGGTGGTATAGAAAATCTTGTCGGCGCCGGTGACCCGTTCCAGCCACATCCATCCCGAGATGGCATCCGCAGCATTGTGCCGGCCTACGTCCTCGACAAATTTCAGGATTTCAGTTCCGAAGCACAGTGCACAACCATGCACAGCGCCTGCACGTTTGTAAATGTCATTGAATCGTGTGATGGCGGTCAGCAGATCATAGATTTTCGACTGCTTCAGGGACACCTGAGGCAGCCGTGCATCGTACAGCTTGTCCAGGGTGCAACTGAAGACCGTGCCCTGTCCGCAACCCGAAGTCACCGTGCGGTTGCTCAGCTTTTCTTCCCAGTCCGTGATTTCCCGGCCCTCATGGGTCATGATCTCGACAGTTTCCTTCTCCCAGTTCACATCCACGGTGGCAATGTCCGATATATTTTCCAGCAGGCGCTGGTTGCGCAGATAGCCGAGAGCGAGTTCTTCCGGATGGGTGCCCAGCGTCATCAGGGTGACAAGTTCGCGGCCATTGACCTTCAGGGTCAGGGGAGATTCCCCTGCCACATGCACTTCCTGCTGCTTGTGGAACTGGTTGGTGACCGTCACGGCATGGGTAGGCGCGAGCCCCTGTTGGGACATCTTGGGTCGGTACGGCTGGTCCATGGTACTAGGCAATGTGCCCCACCGCCTCGGCGAGTTGGCTGATGGCAATGATTTCCAGTCCGGGAAGCCGGGTCTTGGGCTGGTTGGCCTCGGGTATGATGACTTTGGTGACCCCGTGTTCCCGCGCTTCCTTCAACCGTGCCAGCCCGTTGTAGACCGGGCGAACCTCGCCGGTAAGCCCGATTTCACCGAAGGCGGCAAGCCCGCGGTCCAGCGTGAGGTTTTTGAAGCTGGAGTAGGTGGCCAGCAATACCGCAAGATCGGCTCCGGTTTCCTTCAGCTGGACGCCTCCGACGATGTTCACAAACACGTCCTTGTCATAGATATCCACACCGCCATGGCGGTGCAATATCGCCAGCAGCATGGTCAACCGGTTCTGGTCGATCCCGAGGGCAACCCGCTTCGGATGCGAAGCCGGGGTGTCCTCGACCAGGGTCTGCACTTCCAGCAGCAAGGGACGTGTCGCCTCACAGGTCACGGTGATCACGCTGCCCGGTGCGATGTTGGCGCGGCGCGACAAAAATATGGCCGACGGATTCTTGACCCCTTTCAGGCCCGTATCCTGCATGACGAAGACGCCCAACTCGTTCACTGCCCCAAAGCGGTTTTTGGCAGCCCGCAACACCCGGTAACGCCCGCCTTCGTCTCCCTCGAAATACAGCACCGTGTCGACCACATGCTCCAGCACTCGGGGACCGGCGATCGAGCCTTCCTTGGTGACGTGCCCAATCACGAAGACCGTGGTGTCGGTTTGTTTGGCGAATTGGGTAATCCTGTTGGCACATTCGCGCACCTGGGATATCGAGCCTGCAGCCGAAGGTGAATTCTCGGAAGCCAGCGACTGGATCGAGTCGATCACCATGATGCTCGGGCGCTCCCGCATGGCACAGGCCAGGATTTCCTCGAGCCGGGTCGAGGCCAATACCCGCAGCGGCGCATCCTTGAAGCCGAGCCGTTCAGCCCGAAGCGCGACTTGCTGCAGGGACTCTTCACCGGTGACGTACAGCGCCCGCTGGTGTTCCAGGGCGCACAGGACCTGAAGCAACAGGGTCGATTTACCGATACCCGGATTTCCTCCGACCAGCACCACGGAACCCGTGACGATCCCGCCACCCAGTACCCGGTCGAGTTCTGCAAGGGTGGTGTGCGTGCGGTCCTGTGATTCGAAGGAAATTTCGCTGACGGCCTGGATTTCGGAAACGTCCCCTGCATGCAGCAGCGAAACCGCCTTGTTTTGGCGCAGCACAGCCGACTGCTTCTCAATCGTGTTCCAGGCACCGCAGTTCGGACACTGGCCGGTCCACTTGGTGAAAAGACCCGAGCATTCAGTACATGCAAAGCTTAATTCTTTGGCCATTTGAGTATTGTACCCGAGAGGCGGATGCATCTTTGGGCTGTACAACAGGAATCCGGGGCTAGACGGCTTCTTGATGCTTGCGCAGTTGCGGACTGATCTTGGCAGTGCGAACGGCGTTCTTGTGAATGCGCACGACTTCGATCGGATAGCCGTCGATCAGTACCGTGGTACCCGGTTCCGGTATGGATTCCATCTGCTCCAGAATCAGGCCATTGATGGTTTTCGGGCCATGCTCATGCAGTTTTACATTGAGTGCCTTGTTGACATCGCGGATGTGTGTGCCGCCGTCCACGAAAAAGGTGCCATCCTGCTGGGGGTGAATCTCGACGTCATAGGTGGCCGGGTCATTGGTAAACTCGCCGACAATTTCCTCAAGCAGGTCTTCCAGGGTGACCAGCCCCTGGATGTCGCCGAATTCATCCACGACGAGGCTGAAGCGCCTTTTCTTGTCCTGCAACTCAAACAGGAGTTTTTTCAGGTTGGTCCCTTCCGGGATGAAGTAGGGCTCGCGCAGAGCCTGGCTCAGATCTTCGAGTTCGATCTCCTTGTGGATGATTTTGATCAGCAATTTGCGCACATGCAAAAAGCCGACGACATTGTCGATGTTGCCGCGGCAAATGGGGATTCGTGTGTAGGAGATATTTTTCAGCTGCGAGACGACATCTTCCCAGTCATCTTCCAGATCGAGTGCGACAATCTCGTTTTTGGGGATCATGATGTCTTCAACCGTGATCTTTTCCAGATCAAGAACCCCTAACAGCATCTGCTGGTGTTCGCTGGACAGGGAGGTGTGTTCATCATCCACCACGGTGCGTAATTCTTCATGGCTCAGTGAGTTGAGGGGATTGTTTTTGACATCGATCCCGAACAGTCGCAGCAAGGAATTGGCAAACAGGTTCACTGTCCAGACAAAGGGGTAGGTCATGGCAAGCAATGGCACGTACACCATGGCAGCAGGCAGTGCGACTTTTTCAGCATGCAGTGCTGCAACGGTTTTCGGAGTGAGTTCAGCAAATATCAGAATGACGAAGATCAGGATAAAAGTGGCTACCGCAATTCCAATATCCCCATGCAGGCGGTAGCCGATGTAGGCAGACAGCTGTGCGATCAGGATGTTGACCACATTGTTACCTAGCAGGATCAGGCCAATGAGGCGATCCGGGTTTTCAAGCAGTTGTTGAGCTTGTTTTGCACCCCGCTTTCCAGTGCGGGCCATGTGACGCAGGCGATAGCGATCCAGCGCCATCAGTGCGGTTTCCGAGCCTGAGAAAAATGCCGAGAGGATAAATAAAATAAACAACACTAAAAACAGTGTGCCTATCGAATAGTCGTCCAAGGTCTACGCGACCCTCCACTGATACTGATGCTTACATTAACGGCTGTACTGCTGGTATTGTCAAGTAACCGGTACAAAAATCCCCCGGTGTAGGATCAATTCCTGCACAAACTTGCTGCCCAGGTAGGCGAGGAGCAAGAACCCGAAGCCACCCAAGGTCCAGCGCATGGCAATGGACCCGCGCCATCCAAACTGCCAGCGGCCCCAAAGCAGCAGGGCGAAGATCAGCCATGCCAGAACCGATAATATGGTCTTGTGTGCGACATGTTGCTCAAACATGTCTTCGAGGAAAAGAAATCCGGTGATCAGCGCTGCGCTCAGAAGGATGAAGCCGACAGCGATGGTCTGGAACAGGAACTTCTCTGTATCGTGCAGGGGCGGCAGGGCCCGCGTCATTCCACCCAGTTGATGTCTGCGCAGGTGACGGTCCTGCGAGAACAATAATATGGACTGCAAGGCGGAAATGACCAAAACGCTGAAGGCAAATAGCGAGGTGAGGATGTGCAGCTGCAGACCATGCAGATTGACGGTGGAGGCGGCAACTTCCGGCTTGTAGATCGTCAATGCAATGCTGACCATCACAAGGGGCAATACGAGCAGACCGAGGAGCTCCCCCTTGCGGGCCGTGGCCAGTACCAGAATCAGGGCAGCCACAATAAAAAACAAAATGGATACGACATTATAGAACGTGAGGTTGAGACCCTGGGCTGTAAAGGTGTGCGGATAGAGGTACGTGGCATGCGCAAGGCATGCTGCCCCCCAGGCAGCCAGCATCAGGCTGCGGTTGCTGTCTCGCCTGTTTTCATCCAGGTTGTGCGTACGCCACAGGATCACCACGAAAGTCAGGGCGTAGAGTGCAATGGCCGCGAATTTCAGTACGCCTGGCATGGCCGGGAAAGGTAGGGGCGGGACTGGGGTGGTTTTTTCATATACCTTCCAGAATAAAAGTCTTGATGATCATCCCATGGACAAGTATACAAAGTGCAGCAGGTCAGGCCAGATTTTAATAAGATTCACAGGCATGATATCACCAATCCACCAAGGCCTTTGCGTGCGGGCCCTTCCGGGGCATGTCCGTGCGCCGGTTTCCACTATACTGTGCGCAGGCCCACGGATACGGCAGATTTTCCACATCACCCAGTGTACATAGACGCTCATGTTTGAGAATTTAACCGGCAGACTTTCCGGGACGGTAAAAAAACTGCGCGGACAGGCGCGCCTTACCGAGGAGAATATCGAGAGCACCTTGCGCGAAGTGCGTATGGCCCTGCTCGAAGCAGATGTTGCCTTGCCCGTGGTACGGGAATTTGTAGACCGGGTCAAGCAAAAGGGGCTTGGAGAAGAGGTTTTGCAGAGTCTTTCACCGGGCCAGTCTTTTATCAAGATCGTCCATGATGAACTGGTGCATCTCATGGGTGATGCCAACGAGGGACTGACGCTGGCGGCACAGCCTCCGGTAGTGATCCTGGTGGCCGGCCTGCAGGGCTCTGGCAAGACCACCAGTGTGGCAAAACTTTCACGCTGGCTGAGTGAACAGCAGAAAAAGAGTGTGGCGGTTACCAGTTGTGACGTATACCGCCCGGCAGCAATTGATCAGTTAAGGACACTGGCCCAGCAGGTCGGTGCCGAGTTCATCCAGAGTGAGTCCTCGGAAAACCCGGTCGACATCGCAAAGCGGGCCGTGGACCACGCCCGCAAGCAATTCAAGGATGTCTTGCTGATCGATACGGCGGGCCGCTTGCATGTCGACGAGGACATGATGCAGGAAATCAGTGCCCTGCATGCGGCTGCACAACCCGCGGAAACCCTGTTCGTGGTCGACAGCATGAGTGGTCAGGATGCCGCGGTCTCGGCCCAGGCCTTCAATGACACCCTGCCCCTCACCGGCGTTGTTCTCACAAAGGCCGATGGTGATGCACGCGGAGGTGCCGCCTTGTCCGTTCGTGAAATCACGGGCAAGCCGATCAAGTTCATCGGTACCGGGGAGAAAGTGACGGCACTGGAGCCGTTTCACCCGGAGCGCATCGCCTCGCGTATCCTGGGCATGGGCGATGTTGTCAGCCTGGTGGAAAAGGTCGAGCACGAAGTCGACAAGGCACAGGCACAAAAACTGGCCCGCAAAATCAAAAAGGGCAGGGGATTTGATCTGGTCGACTTGAAAAATCAGCTTGAGCAAATGATGAACATGGGGGGTCTGGCAGGCCTGGTGGACAAGATTCCCGGCACTGCAGGTTTGCCCAAGAATGCCAACGCACTGGGGGATGAGCGCATGTTACCGCGAATGATTGCAATCATCTCTTCGATGACTCCGCATGAGCGGCGCTTTCCCGATGTGATCAAGAATGCTCGAAAGCGAAGGATAGCAGCAGGTTCAGGCACGCGGGTACAGGATGTGAACCGCTTGCTGAAACAGCATTTGCAGATGAAGAAAATGATGAAAAAAGCGTCCAGAAAGGGAGGGCTGCAAAGGATGATGCAGTCCATGCAGGGCAAGATGCCCCCTCCTCATTAGGCCGTTCGCGCATTCATGTCGAGGTGTGTCGAGCCGTTTAATCTGCCTGCATTGGCTGTCACGCACCGTGGATGGCTGCATACAGTCGAGTCTGGTATGCCAACCCGACCCGGAGCGTTTCATTTCTGCTGCAAATTCTGTTGTGCTGCGCCCTTTTTGGCTTTTATTTCAGGCTAAATTGCGTACAATGCACGGTCCGACATGATTACGCGTGATTCAGACACTGGCTGGAAAATTTTATGGTAACGATTCGACTGTCCCGTGGGGGAGCTAAAAAACGCCCTTTTTACAACATTGTGGTAACGGATTCCCGCAAGCGCAGGGACAGTGGGTATATCGAACGTATCGGTTATTTCAATCCGGTTGCCAAAGGCCAGGAGGTCAACTTTCACATTGAGGACGAGCGCTATGAACACTGGCTGGGGCATGGAGCACAGCCGTCGGAACGCGTTGCCGGTCTGGTCAAGCAACACCGCAAACAGGCGGCGTAGCAAAAATCGCATCCCTTCGGGAATTTGGGTCAGCATCCAGGCATCCATGTCGGCTATGTGCAGGGAGCCTTCGGAATAAAAGGCTGGCTCAAGATTCATTCTTTCTGTCGCCCCAAAGAGCAAATTCTGGAATATGCCGCGTGGGACCTGCGCCAGGGCCCTAGCGAAAGCTCACATCAGGTGGACCAGGGCAAAGTGCACGGTCGTGGAGTGGTTGTGCATCTGGCAGGGATTGACACGCGCACGGATGCACAAGCCCTCAGGCACGCCGAGATCTGGGTATCGAGTGCGCAACTGCCGGAATTGCCTGCAGGTGAATATTACTGGTACCAGCTTGTCGGGCTGGATGTGAAGACCGTGACGGGACAAGTGCTGGGGAAAATCGAACGCCTCGTGGAAACCGGTGCGAATGACGTGCTTGTCGTCAAGGGCAGTGCAGACGAGGCCGAGGTTCTGATCCCTTACCTTCCAGGAGAGGTTGTGAGAGAAGTCGACCTTGAGAGCAAGCTGATGACGGTAGACTGGCAACTCGACTTCAGTTGATCGCAGTGATCATGCGTATTCAGATTATCACGCTGTTTCCAGAAATGGTGCTGAACCTGGCCCGTTATGGTGTCATCGGCCGAGCGCTCGAGAGCGGCCTGGTCGAACTGCATACCTTGAACCCGAGAGAATTCTCAACGGACCTCCACGGCCATGTCGATGACCGGCCTTACGGAGGCGGTCCTGGCATGGTGATGTGCTATGCGCCGCTGCAGAAAGCAATCCACAAGGCGCGTGATCAAGAGCCGAACAGCCGCGTGGTGTGCTTGTCCGCACAAGGCAAGCTATTCGGGCACGAAGATGTCTCCCGCTTGCGAGACTATAATAATCTTGTGCTGGTGGCAGGCCGCTATGAGGGCATTGATGAAAGGCTCATTGAGGCGGAGACCGATGAAGAGCTTGCCGTTGGCAATTTTGTTGTCAGTGGAGGGGAGCTGCCTGCCATGCTGCTGGTCGATGCCCTGATCCGGCATGTTCCCGGGGCACTCGGACACGAGGAATCGGCCCGACAGGATTCCTTTGTTGACGGGATGCTCGATTGCCCGCATTATACGCGCCCGGGGATCGTTGATAGCCGTGAGGTCCCGGAAGTGCTGCTTCAAGGGGATCATCAGGCCATCGAGCGCTGGCGGAAAAAGCAGGCGCTGGGACGGACCTACCTGCGCAGACCCGACTTGTTTGCCAAGCTGGAACTCAGCGAGGAGCAAAATGACCTGCTTGAGGAGTACCTGCAAGAGCAGAAGAATCAGTGAATTCAAGGTGAGAGATAGCCATGACCAACATCATCGAAGAGCTGAACCAGCAACAGCTTAAAACAGACATTCCGGAATTCAATCCCGGAGATACCGTCGTGATACAGGTCAAGGTAAGGGAAGGTAACCGGGAGCGTTTGCAGGCCTTTGAAGGGGTCGTGATTGCCAAACGCAACCGTGGAATCAACTCGGCTTTTACGGTCAGGAAAGTCTCTCACGGTGAAGGCGTTGAGCGTACCTTTCAGACACACAGCCCCCTGATTGCCGGCATCAAGGTGAAACGCAAGGGCAAGGTGAGGCGTGCCAAGCTGTACTACCTGCGTGGAAGAACCGGTAAGGCTGCACGAATCAAGGAAAAGATTTAGAGCATCGCTCCGGGAAGGACCTTCGTCGTCCTGCCCCCTGCAGGAACAATACAGGCACGGGTGTGCCATCACGCGAATTCACCTGACCGATTCCTGCATCCACGTCATTGAGGTTTGTGCCTTCTCGCTTTCGTGTTCCTGAAATAATGACGCTGCCTGTCCAAGACACGGGTAAAATCAGTCATGCCAATGAACAAAATCATCACAAGTTCGCCGATCGGGAACCTCGTTGTTGAATATGAAGGCGGTTACGTGGTGGCCGTGCGGGCTACCAAAGCACGGGCTTTCGCAGGAAAAGAACCTTTTGCCCGGGACGTTCAAAAACAGCTCAAGGCCTGGTTTGGCGGCCGTCTGCAGCAGTTTGATCTCCCGTTTTTGTTTCCGGGTGCGACGGACTATCAGGTGCGTGTCTGGGACCAGATCACAAAAATACCGTTTGGTGCAACGCAGACCTATGGAGAGATTGCCCGAAAGATAAAATCCGGCCCCCGCGCAGTGGGAAATGCCTGCCGGCGCAATAACCTGCTGCTGATTGTTCCCTGTCATCGTGTGGTGGCTGCAAACGGCCTGGGCGGGTTCATGGGCGACGAGGACGGCAGCCTGGTGCGCCGCAAACAATGGCTGCTTGATCACGAACAAAACATCCTGCACGGACACTGAAAGGGACCACTGCCTACAGCAGCACTCAGGCCATGCACATCCATTACCTGAAACACGTGCCTTTCGAGGGCCTGGGGAGCATGGAGCATGTTTTTGTCGCCGAGGGGCATCGTCTTTCAAACACGTGCCTGTATCACGACCAGCCAATGCCCCTGGTGCACGACATCGACGCATTGGTCATCATGGGTGGACCGATGGGCGTGCATGACGTCGACCGTTACCCGTGGTTGGCACAGGAGAAGGAATTCATTGAAGCCGCCCTGCGCCGACAAATCCCTGTACTGGGTGTATGTCTCGGGGCGCAACTGCTTGCCGAGGTCCTGGGGGGCAGCGTCAGCAAAAACACACACGAGGAAATTGGCTGGTATCCGGTACAGCGCACGCGGGAACCCGGCAGCTGTGCACAGGGTTTGCCAGAAAGCTTCGAGGCCCTGCACTGGCATGGAGATACCTTTTCGATTCCCGCAGGTGCCAGCCATTTTATCTCCAGCGAGGGCTGTGAAAACCAGGCCTTTGTCTATGAAAACCATGCAATCGCCCTGCAGTTCCATCTTGAGATGCTGCCCAGCCATGTGCAGGCCATCTACCAGGCATGTGGTGATCCCGGCAAATCGGGTCCCTATATTCAGGGGCTGGAGGAAATGCTGGCCGATTGTGAAAGATTCCGCCGGGCTCAAAAGATACTGAAAGATTTTCTGATGGCCTTTATTTCTCGGAAAATGACCCTATAAACTACTTTATGCACCGTTAACGGAGGGAAGCAATGGAAGACAACAGCAGAAAAGACATTCGTGCACTGCTCAAGACATTTGGAGTCCGCGCTGATGAGGCGATTGTCGGGCATCTTGCAAGAAACCCTGACGTCAGCAAGCTGCGCCTGAAAGTGTGTCTGCACGACCTGACCGACTATGGCGATCACGCTCCGGATACAGCGTTGTCCCTGCAAGTGGATGGCGATATCAACCGGTAGCCCTTTGATACTGAAAACCCAAGAGACAAGATGAGCACAAAAACCAAAAAAGAGACCCTGCAGTTCGAAACCGAAGTCACGCAACTTTTGCATTTAATGATTCATTCTCTTTATTCGAACAAGGAGATATTTTTGCGAGAGCTGGTTTCCAATGCCTCCGATGCATGCGACAGGCTGCGCTTTGAGGCCGTGTCTGATGATACCCTGCTGAGCAAGGACCCGGATCTCAAGATCCAGATCGAGTTTGACACGGATGCGCATACGGTCACGGTACGTGACAACGGTATCGGCATGGGCCGTGATGAAGTGGTTGGCAATATCGGCACCATTGCCCGATCAGGGACCCGCGAGTTTCTTGACCAGCTCACCGGGGATCAAAGCAAGGATTCACACCTGATCGGCCAGTTTGGAGTCGGCTTTTATTCTGCCTTCATTGTTGCAGATAAAGTCACCCTGACGACCCTCAAGGCCGGTCTGCCGGATGATCAGGCGGTTCGCTGGGAGTCCCGGGGTGCCGGCTCATACACCCTGGAACAGGCAAAAAAGGCCAAGCGTGGAACTGAAGTTGTCCTGCATCTGAAAAAGGATGAGGAGGAGTTGCTCAACAGCTGGCGCCTTCGCTCCATCATTACAAAGTACTCGGATCACGTCCCCCTGCCTATTGAAATGAGGGAACTGAACGATAAGGGCGAGGTTACGGCAAAGTGGGAAACGGTGAACAAGGCATCTGCACTATGGGCGCGCCCGAAAAGCGAAATCAGTGACGAGGAATACACGGAATTCTACAAACACGTCAGCCATGATTTTGCAGAGCCCCTGGTGTGGTCCCACAATCGCGTTGAGGGCAAAACAGAATATATTTCACTTTTATATATCCCGAAGCAGGCACCTTTCGACCTGTTTGAACCCAACCCCGCACACGGCGTAAAACTCTATGTGCAAAGGGTATTCATCATGGATGATGCCGAAAAACTGTTGCCACGGTATTTACGCTTCATCCGGGGCATTATCGATTCAAATGATTTGCCGCTGAATATTTCGCGTGAAATCCTGCAAAGCAACAAGATCATCGATAACATCCGCTCGGGCTCGGTCAAGAAGATCCTGGGCTTGCTTGAGAACATGGCTGCCAACGAGACAGACAAATACCAGGAGTTCTGGTCGGTGTTTGGCAAGGTTCTGAAAGAGGGTCCGGGTGAAGATTTTGCCAACCGGGAAAAAATTGCCGGGCTGTTGAGATTTGCTACCACGAATAATGACAGCGAGGTTCAGCACGTCTCCCTGGACGAATACATTGCCCGTATGAAACCGGAGCAGGACAAAATCTACTACATCACTGCGGACAGCCATGCTGCGGCCAAGAGCAGTCCGCACCTGGAGATTTTTAGTGACAAGGGCATTGAAGTGTTATTGCTTTCAGACCGGGTCGACGAATGGCTGATGAGCCATCTGAATGAGTACCAGGAAAAATCCTTCGCTTCCATCGCTAAAGGTGAACTCGACCTGGGCGAGATCAGTGGAGAAGAAGACAAGGAAGCACAAAAGAAAAAGGAAAAAGAAGCAGAAAAGCTGGTCGAGCGCATCGGCAAGGTATTGCAGGACAAGGTGGAGGCCGTGCGGGTTTCTCTGCGCTTGACCACTTCACCTGCATGCATCGTGCTGAACGAGCACGACATGGCGCTCTACATGCAGCACCTGATGAAGCAGGCCGGGCATGAATTACCGGCGACCAAGCCTGTGTTGGAAATCAACCCTGCGCATACTCTGGTCAGGAGAATGGAGGATGAACAAGCCGAAGACCGGTTTGAAGACTGGGCAAAGATCCTGCTTGATCAGGCCATTCTTGCCGAGGGCGGGCAACTCGAAGACCCGGCGGCTTTCGTACATCGACTGAACCGGATGATCATCGAGATCACGAACCACTCCGAAGACTAGCGGTAGCAGTCAATTCCCCGGGATTTGGTTGCCAGGCGGGGCGGCCCGGGAGGATGGTGAACCACAGGTGGTGTTACAGGAGGCTTCCCAGGTATCCGTTTTGCGCCCTGATTTTGTTCGCATAGTGCCCTTCAAAATCTTCGATGATCGAATGTTGTACGGATTCCAAAGCCAGCAGGTTATCTTTCCATTGGTTCAGTTTTGGTAATCGGCTCCAGTCCAGGAAGCCGATCTTTTCGTGTATGAAGTCCAGGCGGATCAACAGGGGTGCATAGGCTGCATCGACCAGGGCGAAGCTGTCACCATTGAAAAATGTCGAGTCCGTCAGGATGTTTTCCACATACTGCAGCCGTTGCCTACACACTGTAATCTGTTGCTGCATCCCCGCTTCGGTTTGGGCATCCGCCAGCATGTACAGGTCGGACAAGCACGTGCTACCAAATTCGATCCATGCCCGATTTTTGGCCAGCACCAGTGCGTCCGAAGGCTTGAGTGTACCCGGGGTTACATCGTCAACAAATTCATTGATTACGGCAGACTCGAACAGCACTTCGCGGCTGTCCACTTTTAGTACCGGCACTTTGCCAAGCGGTGATATCTGCAAGAACCAGTCCGGCGGATTGCTCAAATCGATGAAGGTGATTCTGTACTCGCAATTTTTGTGATTCAGGGTAATCACACTGCGCTGTACAAATGGACACACATTAAAGCTGACAAGTTCCAGATCCATAATGCCCCGGCATGAAGTTCAGAAAATGGGCCATTATACTTCCTGAAGATAAAATAGAAACCGGATGGCGTCGGGCCTCCGCCTTGTCGGGTGGCCGTTGGCAGCAGCCTTTTCAGGCAACGAAGCATCACGTACATGCACAAACAACCCCTGCAGAAACCTGCGGCGAATATCGGTCTTGGTGAGACGGGTGATGGTTGGTCGAGGAAGCCTCGAGGCTTGTTCTGGATGGCAGGGGATGTCGTGTACGAGGAGGTAAGTGAAGGGAGGCGTCCCGTTTGTACGAAACGCCTCTCTTGTTCCCGGGGCTAGGCCAGGTCGAAACGGTCAAGATTCATCACCTTGACCCATGCTTTCACAAAGTCTTGCACAAACTGCTGCCTGGAATCCCCGCATCCGTAGAATTCGGCGATTGCACGAAGCTGTGAGTCCGAACCGAAGATAAGATCGACACGTGTGCCGGTCCATCTGAACTCACCCGTTGTGCGGTCACGTCCTTCGAACAAATCACATTCATCCGAGGTGGGTGACCAGGCAGTACTCATATCAAGAAGATTCACAAAGAAGTCATTACTCAGTGTCTGAGGACTACTTGTAAATACCCCGTGCTGAGTCTGTCCAAAGTTGGTATCCAGGACACGCATGCCTCCCACGAGAACTGCCAGCTCGGGCGCAGTAAGTGTCAGCAGTTGTGCCTGGTCAATCAACAGTTGTTCTGCCGTTACCGTATGTTTCGCTTTGAGATAATTTCGGAAACCGTCGGCCGTTGGCTCAAGCACGGCAAAAGACTCAACATCCGTTTGCTCCTGGAGTGCATCTGCACGTCCCGGGGTGAACGGTACGTCAACACTGTGCCCGGCATCTTTCGCAGCTTGCTCAACGGCTGCAGTGCCCGCAAGAACAATGACATCCGCAAGCGAGACCGCTTTGCCGTTCGATGCAGCCTTGTTGAACTCCTGCTGGATCCCCTCCAGGGTCTGCAGTACGTCCGCCAGCTGATCCGGCTGGTTAACTTCCCAGTCTTTTTGTGGGGCAAGCCGGATTCGCGCTCCATTTGCACCGCCGCGCATGTCCGAACCGCGGTAGGTTGATGCGGATGCCCAGGCAGTGGAAATCAGTTGCGAGATGGACAGACCTGACGCCAGAATCTTGCTCTTGAGATCAGCGATGTCCTGTGCGTCGATCAGGTCGTGGGTCACCGCAGGGAGAGGGTCTTGCCAAATAAGCTCTTCCTCTGGAACCTCCGGGCCAAGATAACGTGCACGGGGACCCATATCGCGGTGGGTCAACTTGAACCACGCGCGCGCAAATGCATCTGCAAACTCATCCGGGTTCTTGTGGAAACGTCGTGCAATCGGCTCGTACGCAGAATCCATCCTCATGGCCATGTCTGCCGTGGTCATGATCGGGGCATGACGTTTCGAGTCATCGTGTGCATCCGGCACGGTATCCGAGGCAGCGCCATCCTTGGGAACCCACTGGAACGCACCTGCAGGACTTTTGGTGACTTCCCAGTCATAACCAAACAGGTTTTCAAAATACCCCATGTCCCATTGGGTCGGGTTCGACGTCCATGCGCCTTCCAGGCCACTGGTAATCGCATCTCCTGCCTTGCCGGATTCGTGACTGCTGATCCAGCCAAATCCCTGTTCTTCAATACCAGCGCCTTCGGGTTCAGCACCCACCTGCCCAGCATCGCCTGCACCATGACACTTGCCAAAGGTGTGCCCACCGGCAGTAAGGGCAACGGTTTCCTCGTCATTCATCGCCATGCGCGCAAAGGTCTCGCGCACATCGACCCCGGAGGCCACCGGGTCAGGGTTGCCATTGGGTCCTTCCGGATTCACGTAGATCAGCCCCATTTGCACCGCGGCAAGCGGGTTTTCAAGATCACGCTCCCCGGAGTAGCGCTTGTCACCGAGCCACTCATTTTCAGTGCCCCAGTAGATATCGTCCTCGGACTGCCACACATCCTCACGCCCGCCTCCGAATCCGAAGGTCTTGAAGCCCATGGATTCCAGGGCACAGTTGCCGGCCAGGATCATGAGATCGGCCCAGGAAATCTTGTTTCCGTACTTCTGTTTGATGGGCCAGAGCAGCCTGCGTGCCTTGTCGAGGTTGCCGTTGTCAGGCCAGCTGTTGACCGGTGCAAAGCGCTGATTGCCGGTGCCTGCACCGCCGCGGCCATCGCCGATACGATAGGTTCCAGCCCCGTGCCATGCCATACGAATAAATAGCGGTCCATAGTGCCCAAAATCAGCTGGCCACCAATCCTGGGAGGTGGTCATCAATGTATAAAGGTCTTCCTTCAAGGCAGAGTAGTCGAGACTCTTGAATGCCTCGGCATAGTTGAAGCCATCCTCTCCCGGTTTCGATAGGGGAGAATGCTGGTGCAAAATGTTGACATTTAACTGGCTCGGCCACCAATCACTGTTCGTGGTGCCACCCTCAGCTGCATTGCTTTCTATCACGAGCTTTACAGGGCATTTACTCACTTCGGTCATGAAATTGTCTCCTTCGTCTTTTTATCAGGTCTTTATTATTTCTAACGTATGCTGCATTTATATTGTACTTGAATGAAAGTTGCTAATTCATTTTACTCAATATAATGATCGATTTTCCCAATGAATCGGGGCGTTGGAATTAATCCCATAGATTATAACAGCTTAAGAGAATATGTTTACCAGAAAAGAAGATTATACGGCCCCGCTCGTGGTCAGCCTGCCAGGGGCAGTTGGTGTGCGGCAGGGCCCATCATGGGGGTGTTCCTGGCTGTGTTTCCTGATTCTTCCAAACGATCTGTATGCCCTTGGAAGGCAATGCTGAATCGGCGCATTTGCCATGAATCTGCAGGACTGTCGTGCTAATCAAGTCCGGGGTTCAATGGCTTGGCGCAGGGGTGTGAGGGCCGCTCTTGCTTGTTTTAGAGTGTGTCAGGGCCTGAACCGGTGGTATATTGGGCGCAGCCTACGCTCCAGAAGATCAATTTGTTTCATGAAACCATCTGCGACTGACCGACGCTTGGCGAGTCCAAGGCCCGGTGTACGGGTCGATATTGATGTCGCCCATATCAACCGCGATGCCCTGCGCGTGATCACCGGACTGCACCGTTCGGGATTTCAGGCATACCTTGTTGGCGGTGGCGTACGTGACCTGCTGCTTGGGCTTTCTCCCAAGGACTTTGACATTGCAACCGATGCCCACCCGGAAGATGTGCGCAGGCAGTTTGACAACAGCCGCGTGATCGGCCGGCGGTTTCGAATCGTGCACGTGTATTTCTCGCAGGGCTATGTGGAGGTCGCGACATTTCGGGCAGCCGGTCGTGCGCATGTCAACAAGCAGGGCCGTATCCTTGCCGATAATACGTACGGAACGATCGAGGAGGATGCATTTCGCAGGGATTTCACGATCAATGCCCTGTATTACGATCCCGACGCTGGACAGGTGCTGGATCTGGTGTCCGGCCAGCAGGATCTGGACGCCAAGCTCTTGCGCGTCATCGGGGATCCTGAATTGCGTTTTCGAGAAGATCCTGTTCGTATGCTGCGCGCCGTGCGCTTGGCCACGAAGCTGGGATTCGGGATCGAAGATCAGGCACAAGCGACCATTTGCCGTTTGGGCTATCTGCTGGGCGAAGTGCCGCCCGCCAGGCTGTTCGATGAAATGCTCAAGCTGTTTCATGGAGGGCATGCGGTACAGACCTTCCAGGCCCTGCGCAACTACGGCTTGTTCGAGCACCTGTTCCCGTTGACAGAACAGGCACTCGGGGATGCGTCTCAGGAGACATTTTCGGCACTGGTCCATGGAGCCCTGGAAAACACGGATGAACGGATCCGCGCTGGCAAACCGGTCACCGCCTCGTTTTTGTATGCGGTGTTCCTGTGGGGGCCGATGCGAGCACTCACACGCCAGCTGGAACTGGATGGTTTATCCTCGAAGGTTGCACAAGATGCAGCAATGAAAGACACCATACTTTCGCAATTGCGTTATACCGCAATTCCGAAAAGACTGGGGTTTCAGATCCGCAATGTCTGGGAACTCCAGGACCGGTTTTACCGCAAGCGAGGCAAGCAGGCGTATCGCCTGTACCGGCATCCACGTTTCCGTGCCGCGTACGACTTTCTGTGCCTGCGGGCAGGTGCAGGTGACCCGGTAGACAAGCTATGCGAGTGGTGGACGGAATTCCAGGACGTCGATGAGGCCACGCAAAAAAAGATGGCGCGCTCATCGCGCACCCGGGTGGGCAAAACCCCGCACCGGCCTTCCCGCAAGACCTACCATTAGGCGTTGCTCGCCGATAGCGCAGATCGAGGGGCCGATATCATGCTGGCATATATCGGGCTGGGCAGTAACCTGCAGGATCCGGAAGGCCAGATCCGGTCTGCCTTGCAGTCCTTGTACGCCTCGCCAGATATCCAGTTGCAGCAAAGTTCGAGCCTGTATCGAAGCCATCCGATGGGAGTTGCCGAGCAGCCCGATTATGTCAATGCAGTTGCCAAGATTTCCACGGAACTCTACCCTATGGAATTATTAGCCATCCTGCAGGAAATCGAACGGCAACATCAACGTGTTCGTACAGGAGAACGCTGGGGTCCGAGAACGCTTGATCTCGACATCCTGCTTTACGGGGACCTGGAAATGCATACGAAAGAGCTGCAGATACCGCATCCGGGCATCAGTGAACGGGAATTTGTATTAATTCCTTTACAAGAGATAGACGAGAACCT
This sequence comes from Gammaproteobacteria bacterium, assembly GCA_965214675.1. Taxonomy (GTDB): domain Bacteria; phylum Pseudomonadota; class Gammaproteobacteria; order UBA4575; family UBA4575; genus WTFY01. Next base: position 1,119,021 of record OZ243969.1, on the reverse strand, counting down.
CATCATTCCCGGAAAGGGCGGCTTGCTTGGACTGATCGAAAAGCTTCCCCAGTACCAGTTGACCAGACTAGCGAGCCCGGATGTCGGACCACAATCTTAAATATATTGTCATCGAAGGCTCTATCGGTGTAGGCAAGACCAGCTTGGCACAGCGACTGGGTGATGAGTTTGGCTCCTACCTGTTGCTGGAGCGGGCCGATGAAAATCCCTTCCTGGAGCAGTTCTACCAAAACCGGAGAGAGGCGGCGCTCTCAACACAACTGTATTTTCTGCTGCGACGGACCAAGCAAATCCAGGAATTCAGGCAGGCGGATATATTTTCACCGGTGCGGGTTGCCGATTTCCTGATAGAAAAGGACCAGCTGTTTGCACAGATCACACTCAATGCCAGTGAATATGAGCTGTACAAGCAGGTCTACTCCTATCTTACGATCGATGCCCCCAAGCCGGACCTGGTGGTGTACCTGCAGGCGCCGGTGGAAGTGCTGCTGCAGCGTATACGCAAACGCAAGCGCGGATATGAACGTTTGATCGGGTCTGCCTACCTGGAGCAGTTGAATGACGCGTATGCTAAATTCTTCTACAACTACATCGATGCACCCTGCCTGATCGTAAATGCCAGCGAAATTGATTTCATCAACAGTGACGAGGACTACCAGCAGTTGCTGGAACAGATCCTGAGCACCACGGCGGGGAAGCGTTACTTCAACCCCTTGCCGTTTGCCAGCTGATCTGCAAGCGTTTACTACGACGATGAGCATTCATCACCACACAAAAAATATTACCCTGAAACGATTGCAGGCGATGAAGTCGCAGGCGGAGAAGATCGCTTGCCTGACGGCCTACGATGCCAGTTTTGCCGCTTTGCTCGATGATGCAGGAGTCGATGTGGTGCTGGTGGGGGATTCCCTGGGGATGGTGATACAGGGCCGTGAGAGTACGGTATCCGTGACCATGGACGACATGATCTATCACAGCCAGTGTGTCAGCTCGGCCATTCGCCATGCCTTTATTATTGCTGATATGCCTTTCATGACCTACACCAGCGTCGAGCAGGCCCTGGACAATGCCACCGACCTGATCCAGCTCGGCGGTGTGCAGATGGTCAAGCTCGAGGCCTCGATCCGTCAGGTAAGTATCGTGAAGGAACTGAGTGAATGCGGAGTGGCTGTATGTGCGCACCTCGGGTTGCGTCCGCAGTACATCCACAAGCTCGGCGGGTACAGCCTGCAAGGTAACGATGAAAAAAGTTCCGAGGACTTGTTGAGAAGTGCAGAGCACCTGCAAACGGCAGGAGCGGACATGCTATTGCTTGAATGCATACCCGATACCCTGGCCCGTCGCATCACCGACAACAGCTCCATACCGGTAATTGGAATAGGGGCAGGATCCGATTGCGATGGACAAATCCTGGTACTGCAAGACGTACTTGGCATCACGCACGGCATGACACCCAAATTTGCAAAAAATTTTCTTGCCGATACACACGATATTCGCTCAGCCATCGTGGCCTACGTGGATGCAGTGAAAAGTTCTAGTTTTCCATTGAAGTCCTGACTGCCCAGACCCGTTCCATGCAAACCGTGGCTACAGTGGTTGCCTTGCGCCAGCAAATCGCCTTGTGGAGGAAACAGGGTGAGTGCATCGTGCTGGTTCCCACCATGGGCAACCTGCATGCCGGGCACCTCGCCCTGATCAGGCATGCACACAGCTGCGGAAGTAAAATCGTGTGCACCATCTTTGTCAACAGCCTGCAATTTGACCGCCAGGAAGACCTGGCTGCCTACCCGCGAACCCCCGATGAAGATTTGAAGGCGCTGGAGCACGAGCAGACCGATCTGGTGTTCATGCCGCGCCACGAAGAGGTTTATTGCGAGCAGAATCGCGTCAAGAAAAGCCTGCCGGAGAATCCGCTGAACCAGCAATTGTGCGGGGCATATCGGCCGGGATTTTTCGACGGCGTAGTTGAAGTGGTAGCCCGGCTGTTTTACATGACAGATCCTGATGTGGCCGTGTTTGGCGAAAAGGACTACCAGCAGCTGGTCATCATCAAGCAACTGGTGAAAGACCTGGATATGGCCATACAAATCGAGCAGGTGTCTACCGAGCGCGAGAAAGATGGCCTGGCATTCAGTTCGCGCAATGCCTATCTGGACCGGCGAGAGCGTGCGATCGCACCGCAACTGTATGCCGAGCTGCGTCGCGTGGAGCATCAGGCCACGAAGGCTCAGCATACCTTTGCCGTGCTGGAATCCCAGGCAGTCGAACGTCTGCAGCAGGCAGGGTTTCGACCGGATTACGTGGCAATCCGTGATGCTGCAACTCTCGGGCCCGCCTCCAATGAAACACGCCAGATCGTCATTCTCGCGGCTGCCTGGCTCGGCAAGGCCCGACTGATAGACAATGTATTGGTGAGCATGGCTTGAATGGACACCCGTTCCTTGCCATTTGAATCCTCCTTCCGTAGCCGCCGATGGGTGCCTTGTCAGAGGCAGCTCGCGCTTTTGTCCGCGCAGGATCATGCGTAGGCCACTATCCCAGCTGCCTTCTTACCGGGCACTCCATGCGCATGCGCAGAAAATCAGGAAGCACAGCTTGCGTGAATGGTTTGCGCAGGATCCGAAGCGGTTCTCGATGTTCTCCCGCGAGCAGGAACATTTCCTGTTTGATTTCTCCAGAAACCGCATTTGCGGGGAAACACTGGACAAACTCCTGGCCTTGTCAGAGGAATGCGAGGTCGAGGCCTGGCGGGACAGGATGTTTGCCGGGGAATGTATCAACCTGACAGAAAATCTGCCGGTACAGCATGTCGCGCTACGTGATCTGGAGGATGCAACCAGCGGTCTTGCCGAGTCGCAAAACCGGGTTCTTGAATGTATGGAGACCCTTGCCTTGCAGGTTCGCGAGCAGGGCCTTACCGATGTCGTCCATCTCGGCGCGGGAGGGTCACATCTTGGACAAAAGCTGGTGTGCGATGCGTTCTGCGACGAGGCTCTGCCCGGTCTGAACATGCATTTCGTGGCGAATGTGGATACCACGGAAATCCAGCGTGTGCTGCATGGGCGGGTACCGCACCGCACACTTTTCATTGTCGCCTCGAAAAGCTTTTCAACGCCGGAGACCCTGAGTAATGCAGGGATTGCAAGAAACTGGCTCATGCAGGATGACAAGGCAAATGAATGTATCGAGCGCCATTTTGTCGGCATTACTGCCAACGTTGAACGGGCGCTGGCATGGGGCCTGCAGGAACATCGGGTCTTGCCGATGTGGAATTCCGTCGGCGGACGTTTTTCAGTGTGGTCTGCTGCGGGCCTGAGCATCGTGCTTTACCTGGGAATGCCTGCATTCCGGGAGCTGTTGCGTGGCGCACGGGAAATGGATCGTCATTTCAGGACTGCAGCTGCAGGGGAAAACCTCCCGGTATTGCTGGCCTTGCTGGGCATCTGGAACCAGCATTTTCTCGACACCGCCGCACATGTGGTCTTGCCGTACGACATGCGTTTGCGCTACCTGCCGGCGTATTTGCAGCAACTGGAACTGGAAAGCAACGGCAAATGCGTGGACCGGGCAGGGCGTGCGCTGGATGTACCGGATGCGGCCATCGTATTCGGGGAAGTCGGCACCAATGCACAGCATGGTTTCTTCCAGTTCCTGCATCAGGGGGGACGCGCTGCGAGTTGTGATTTCATCGGGGTCGTGCGACCGGGCCGTGGCCGCCGCTCACAACATGAAATGCTGCTATCGAACATGATTGCGCAGACCCGGGCCCTGATGTTCGGCCAGACACTGGAGGAGGTGCGCGCTCAAGGCAATGCGGCCTGCGCCGAGCACAAGGTCTTTCCCGGCAACCGCACCAGTAACACGATCCTGCTCAGGCAACTGACTCCGTACAGCCTGGGCCAGTTGATGGCGCTCTACGAGCACAAGGTTTTTGTGCAGGGTGTACTCCTGAATATCAATTCATTCGATCAGCCAGGGGTTGAGTTGGGGAAAAGACTGGCGAAGCACCTGCTGGATGACCTGCAGACTGCGGACCTGGATACAGACCTTGATTCTGCCACGCGTGCGCTACTGGCCTATTACAAAAAACATGCCTGAGTTTCTGTACCCCGGATCCGGCGTCACATCTCCCTGAAGAGAGTTGCGATCCTACAGGGCATCATGTTGTTGCAGGGCCCAGGTGACATGTTCGCGCACCAGCGCGCTTGAATGACTCAGCCTTGCCTGCAGCGCTTTTATAACCTCCGGTATGGATTCGGCATTGCCCAGTGCCACGGCAATGTTCCTGAGCCAGCATTCATACCCGATCCGCCGGATTGCAGAACCCTGGGTCTTGTCCACAAACTCCGCTTCGCTCCATGCGAAAAGCTCCACCAGATGGGGCGCATCCAGATGATGGCGTACGGCAAAATCGGCCAGCGTGCTTTTTTCCCCGAACCGGTTCCAGGGGCAATACAGCTGGCAGTCATCGCATCCGAAGATGCGATTGCCCATGGCTTTGCGAAATTCCACTGGAATGGCCTCTTTTAACTCGATTGTGTGATAGGAAATACAGCGTCTCGCATCCAGCTGATACGGGCCGACGATGGCCTGGGTGGGACAGACTTCCATGCAGGTCGTGCAGGTGCCGCAGTGATCTTCGGAAGATGCGTCTACCGGCAGCGGCAGGTCGGTGTACAGTTCTCCCAGGAAAAACCAGGAACCGGAGGTACGACTGATCAGATTGGTATGCTTGCCAATCCAGCCCAATCCTGCTTTTTCTGCGAGGGCCTTCTCGAGTACCGGTGCACTGTCTGTAAAAGCGCGGTAGCCAAAGGGTCCTGTTCTTGCGGTAATGCGTTCCGCCAGTTTCTGAAGTCGCTTGCGAATCAGCCGGTGATAGTCACGGCCCAGGGCATACCGGGAGATATACGCCAGATTCCGGTCAGCCAGAACTTCTTCCTCGTCTCTGGCATCTGGAGGCTGGTAGTTCATGCGCACAGAGATGATGCGGACAGTACCGGGAATCAGTTCTTCAGGCCGCGATCGTGTTTGCCCGTGCCGGCTCATATAATGCATTTCCCCATGGAAACCTGCGTTCAGCCAGTTGATGAAACGGACTTCATATTCGTCCAAGCGGGTATCGGTGATGCCCACCCCGTCAAATCCCAGCTCCTTCGCCCATGCCCTGATGTCCTCGACCAGCGCGGGGAAGTCCGAGAAGGACGCGCTCATACCGGATTCACATTCATTGCCATGATCGTACCCGCTGTTAATTACGTATAATTTACCGATGTCTTCGATCCCTGAAAATATATATCTCGTCAAACAGGTTCGCGAGTTGGATCGCTTGGCCATCGAGAAGTGTGGAATCCCGGGGTACACCCTGATGTGCCGGGCGGGCAAGGCGGCCTTTGACCTGATCCAGACCACCTGGCCGCAGGCAGGCAAGATCGCGGTGTTCGCAGGACCCGGGAACAATGGCGGAGATGGATACGTCATTGCCAGACTGGCCCTTGCTGCCGGGAGGCAGGTGAGTGTCATACCGTCGGGTGATCATTCCGGGCTCACCGGTGATGCCGGGCGTGCCCGCAAAGACTACCTGGACAACGGCGGGCGCTGTACGGACTTTGCCAGTAATGTTCTCTCGGGGTGTGATCTGGTGGTGGATGCCTTGCTGGGTTCCGGGCTTGCCCGGCCCGTAGAGGGAACGTTTGCAGCAGCCATACAGGCCATGAACACGCGGCCTGTCCCCATTCTGAGTGTCGATGTTCCCTCGGGGCTGGATGCCGACAACGGGTGGGCCCTGGGAGAGGCCGTGACTGCGCAGGCGACCATTACCTTCGTGGGAATGAAGCTCGGCTTGCTGACCGGGGCAGGGCGCCATCACGCCGGCAGGCTCTTTTACGATGACCTGCAGATTCCCGGTGAGGTGTTTGAGTCAGTTCCGGCCTGCTGCGACCGGCTGTCCCTGGACGGCCTGCACGCACGGATTGGGGTGCGCCCTCTCAATGCCCACAAGGGTAGTTTCGGGCATGTACTTCTGATCGGCGGCAATTCAGGCATGCCCGGGTCCATCGCATTGGCCGCACAAGCCGCTGCACGCACGGGCAGTGGACTGGTATCGATTGCAACGGTGGAGCAGCATGCCGGACTGATGGTTTCCGCCTGTCCCGAGGTGATGGTGCATGGCATACATGAGGTGGATGAACTTGCTGCACTGATACGCCGTGCGTCGGTGGTAGCCATCGGGCCCGGGCTGGGAAGGGATCAATGGGCCAGGGACCTGCTCGCCAAGGTGCTGGAACTTGATCTGCCGACAGTCGTCGATGCCGATGCACTGAATTTGCTTGCCCTTGATCCCGTGTATAAAGAGAACTGGATACTTACTCCGCATCCGGGGGAGGCCGCTCACCTGTCGAAGGTCTCCGTAGCGCAAATCCAGCAGCGTCGCCTTGAGTATGTACAGGCAGTACAGAAGCAGTACGGCGGAGTGTGCGTGTTGAAAGGGTCGGGCACACTGATTGCTTCCGGAGACCACGTTTCAGTATGTACGGCGGGAAATCCCGGCATGGCTTCCGGCGGTATGGGGGACGTACTGACGGGAATCACTGCCGGACTGCTTGCGCAGGGCATGGGCCTGTATGATGCCGCACGCTTTGGTGTGGAGCTGCATGCACAAAGTGCAGATATCGCTGCACGTGAGGGGGTGCGCGGTCTGTTGGCAAGCGACCTGTTTCAACCGCTGCGCACATTGGTCAACGCTTCAGGCGGATGAGCGGCCTGTATCTGGAGAATGATGCCTCGACACTCGAGTTTGCTGCCCGGGTGGCGCGCTCATGCAACCCGCCGCTGGTCGTTCACCTGAGAGGCGATCTCGGTACGGGCAAGACGACATTCGCACGCGGCTTCATCCGTACATTGGGCTACACAGGCCAGGTCAAGAGTCCGACATTTTCTCTTCAGGAGAGCTACGTTCTAGAGCATGCCCGTATTTTTCATTTTGATCTTTACCGTATCCACGATCCTCGTGAACTTGAGTTCATCGGCATTCGCGATGTAGCCGATGGTGCGGACACGATTTGCCTGATTGAATGGCCGGAGCGGGGCGAGGGGGCCATTCCAAAAGCCGATATCGAGTTTGCATTCGAACATGCAGGCCACGGACGTCGCGTGGACTCGAATGCCCGGTCATCCCAGGGGCACTCTGTCGCAACCAAGTGTAAGATGTGACTATAACTTAAGTGGCTATACCGATAATTCCATTATAGAAATTACTTGTAGTCGCACAAAAACTTTGCCACACTTCAGGTATGGTTTTTTAACCAGGGATGTTTTTCTCAGTGCGACGTCAGACTGGCATGATATTGCGGGCGGTCCCGTTCGGCGAAGGTATTCGCATGACAGGCGCTTTGGCCCTGCTGATTCTGTGCATGATCCCCGGCCTTTCTGTGGGCGGGGAATCCAAAATCAAGGATGTGCGCTTTGCAGATCGTGGTGATGGCACGCGCATCGTATTTGACCTGTCTTCTCCCGTAAAACACAAGGTTTTTGTACTGGCAAACCCGGACCGGGTGGTGCTGGACATTGAGCGATGCAAGTCGAACGGGGTGCTGGGTTCCATACAGCCCAAGACCGCCTTGTTAAAAAGCCTGCGCTATGCACAGAAGTCGCCCGGGAAACTGCGCATCGTATTTGACCTGCATACAGTGGTTACCCCGAAAAGCTGGTTGTTGCGCCCGGAGGGCGGCCAAGGTCACCGGCTCGTGCTCGACCTGTCTTCCAGTACAGCGAAACCCCGTGCGCAGCCCGTGCTGGCCATGCCGGGAGCTACGCTCAAGCGACGCGATGCGATCATTGCCATCGATGCCGGGCATGGAGGCAGGGACCCGGGTGCCATTGGCCGGCGCGGAACCCAGGAAAAGGTGATTGTACTGTCGATCGCAAAGCGACTGAAAAAACTGATCGACAGGGAAAGAGGGATGCGCGCCGTGTTGATCCGCAATCGTGATACCTACGTGCCCTTGCGGACCCGGATTCAAAAGGCAAGCCGGATGAATGCAGATATTTTCATTTCCATTCATGCAGACGCTTCCGTCAAACGCAGCGCACGCGGCTCGTCCGTGTTTGTGTTGTCACAGCGGGGTGCCACCAGCGAGGCCGCCCGAATCCTGGCGCGACGTGAAAATGCGGTGGACCGGATCGGCGGGGTGAGCCTGGATGACAAGGACAAGGTACTCAAGTCCGTACTGGTCGATTTGTCGCAGACTGCCACCATCGATGCCAGTATCGACCTGGCGGAGGATATACTTCATGAACTGGGCGCCATTGGCAATCTGTTGCACAAGCGGGTGGAGCAAGCCGGATTCGCCGTGCTGAAATCACCCGATATCCCTTCCGTGCTGGTAGAAACCGCTTTCCTGTCGAATCCGAAGGAGGAGCAACGGCTGCGCACCAACTCGCATCAGCAAAAGCTTGCGGTCGCCATGCTGAAAGGAATTCGCAGGTACCTCACAGACCACGCCCAAAGCGACATGCTTTTGGCGGCAGCAGGGAGCAGCCACAGCCGGCATGTGATTCGACGGGGCGAAACCTTGTCGACGATCGCAAACTACTACCAGGTCGGTGTTCGTGAACTGCGCAGGGCCAATACCCTCAAGTCAGACAAGATTCGTGCAGGCCAGGTGCTGATGATTCCGGCCTCGACAGGCACTTAGACACTCCGACACCCGCTCAGGGGCCGTTATCTAAAATCTGGCGAGATGACAGGCAGCCCGCTCAGGCCAGAAACCTGAAGTCCTGGGCTTTTTGCCACCATGAGAAAAATATCTTTTCCGTACTCGCGTGAACGGTGGCTGCAATACGTTCGCTGAGAGTCTTGGGCATCATGTAGGTGACTTCGTAAATTTCAGCACGGTCACTGGCCTGCAACAGGTAGTCATCACTGGTGATCAGCGTGTCCACCAATTTGAGGTCCAGCGCGCGGCTTGCCAGCCAGTGTTCTCCGGTCGACACCGCGTCGATATCAAGTCCGGGACGCTGGTCCTTGACGAATTCCTTGAACAAGGCATGGGTGTCTTCAAGCTGCTTGTTGAAATGTTCGCGATCCTCATTCGTGTTTTTGCCGAACATGGTCAATGTGCGTTTGAGTTCCCCGGCTTTCATGAGCTCGAAATCGACGCCATGCTTGTCAAGCATGCGGTTGAAGTTCGGTATTTGCGCAAGTACGCCAATGGAGCCGACAACGGCAAACGGAGCAGCGATGATCTTGTCGGCCACACAGGCCATCATGTACCCCCCGCTTGCAGCAACCTTGTCTATGGCAACGGTGAGGGGAATGTTTTTTTGCTTGATGCGCAGCAGCTGGGACGCGGCAAATCCATGCTCATGCACCATGCCGCCGGTGTTTTCAAGACAGACCACGACCTCATCCCTGCTCGTTGCGACAGCCAGGATCGCTGTGATCTCCTTGCGTAAATGACGTACGGCAGTCGCCTTGATATTGCCAAGAAAGTTCAACACGAAAATACGCTTGCCTGCTTCGGATGACGGCTTTTTGCGTTCCTTGCTCGCCTGCTTGGCACGCTGCTTGCGGATTTTCTTGAATTCCTTCTTGGGTAACAGGGATAAAAACAGGGTGTCCGCCATGGATTTGTATTTCTTGTTCAGATGCGTGACTTCAAAATGATCCCCCTCGCGTGTTTTCCTCGACAGGGAAAACAGCAGGCTGATGACGATCCACACGGCGATCAAAACAGTCAATGCCTTGGTTAGGAATAATCCATAGTCTGAAATGAACTCAAGCATGTTGGGGGCCTCTCGTTGGGTTATTGATGGGAATTATGTACCTAAATCCGCAGGGAGTCCGATACCCGTTTGACGCTTCACAGGCCCACTACTGCGGCGACCTCCACGTCCAGCAGCCCCATTCCCGAAGGCCAGAATATTCAATGCGGCATTCATGTCCGCATTAACCCGATGCCCACAGGCTACGCACTCGAAGCCTGACTGGGTCTTTCGATTCTTTTTATCGACATGCCCACATTCATGGCACGTCTGACTCGTATACTGTGGGGCAACCTTCACGACACTGGATTTGTACGACAGGCATTGCTCCAGCTTGTACCAGCCGGAACTCAGGATGGCTTTATTTAGCCCTGCTTTGTGCTTCACATTTTTACCTGGATTTTCGGCAGTGCCCTTTGCCGAGGTCGTCATGCCCTGCGTGTTCAGATCTTCCATGTAAACCGCGTTGTACTTGTCAGCAATCTCTCTGCTGACCTGATGACACCAGTTTGTACGTTTCTGTACGATCTTCTGGTGAGTGCGTGCTGCAAGGCCCTTTGCCTTGAGGTAACGATTGGAGGGCTTGATGCTCTGTTTACGGCTTCCTTTCTGTCTGCGCGCCATCATTCTTTGGTATCTGCGCTTGCGGGCTTCGAGCCTGTCCATATCAGGGGTGTGATGCACCACGCCGTCCGAGCGTGTCACCTGCCCGACATTACGGTCCATGCCTACAGGCTTGATGGATGCAGGTAATGCTGTAATCTGTACTTCATATGTGATGTAGGCATACCACTTTCCGCATTCGTATTTGATAGTCCCGCTTTTAGCAATCCCGTCCGTGTAGGGATTGTTTCCACTGAGCCTGAGCTGCCCGATCTTCTGGATATGCAGCCAGTCTCCTTGCAGCTTGAACCGCTGGTTGTCCAGCGGGATAAATGGAGTGTGCGTATATCGCCCATGGAATTTGGGTAATCCGCCTTGCCCGTTCCAGAATTGCCTGTAGGTCGTCTCAATAGGCTTTAATGACAGACGGACAAGTCCGCTGGAATATTCCTGCAGCCAAGGTACCTGCTTTCTTAGGTTGGTAAAGCGTGGAAGAAGCGAATACCAGCTTGGATCGCACCGACCATAGGCTTTGTACTCGTCTTGCAGCACACCGACGAAGTGATTCCAGACATAGCGACAGGCCCCTGCAAGCTCGTGCAGCTTGTGTGCCTTGGCCTGTGTCTGCGGGTGCAGGTGGTAACGAATCGTGCGGTATGTCTTCATGCGGATTTTGCTACATAATTTCCTTATTGATCATACATGCACGCGTAGCTGGCAAAAAACTGTCCACAGCCATTGTCGGATACCTCGTCAAAGAGCAGTGAATCCAGGCGTAGGCTGCAATGGCTCAATGCCTCTCCCTCCAGCAAGGTCCGGTACGCCTGCCCGCCCAGCATTTGATGTGAGATGCTGACATACATCTTGTCCAGTTGCTGGTCCTTGAGCATCGCGTGCAGCATCCTGGGGCCTGCAATCAGGTACACGTTCCGGTATCCGCGCTGGGCGAGTGCTGTAATCAGAGATTTGCCCTCGACCGCATCGGCCTGCCCCGCAAGCAGGATTTCCAGGCCCTGCGCCTGCCAACGCTCGCGCAGGGCCGGGTCGGTACCTTGCCCGGCTGCAATGTAGGTCTTTTGCCCGCTTTCCTCCAATGAGGGGTGCAATGGGAAATCCAGGCTTGAACTGGCGATCACGACGTCCGGATGGCGGGCAAGCCCCTGGCGTTGGCGCCACGCATACAGGTCTTCATATTCAGGTGCATTCGGAAGTTGCAGGATATTTCCGAGTTTGGCCTCGCTGAGGCTTCGCATGTACTTGCCGTGCGTGATCAGACAGTCCGCTTGCGCATGAAGTTCCAGAAACAGGCGGAAATCCTCCTTGCTGGTCAACCCGTCAGGCAGGTGAATCTCCGGGTTCTCACGCGTGGCAGTGGCAATCCTTCCATCCAGGCTGGTCACGAAGTTGGCCACCACGACCGGCTTTTCGGAGTCCTTCCCATACCAGCCAAACTGCTCAAGGTATATGTTCTCCAGCGTGCACGTTGCCGAAGGCGAGGGGAAGAGCCGCAACAGCCGTTTTGTATTCATTTTCAAAGCTATAGGTATGTGCCGGGAATTATATTATCCTAGCATGTCAACACCCAGGCCCATGCTAAGACCGAATATTTCCAGAGCCATACCGAAGCAGCGTTACAAGCTCGGAGCCTATACCATCGTGGTGCTCGACAGCATCGAGAGCAAGGATCAGGTGGAGTACGAATGCATGCTTGCGGCCATCGAAGACGGGCACGACGAGCCGGAGGTATTCATCACCTGCGAAAAGTCGCAGATGGAGCCTGCCACGGATGATCGTCTGGTCAGGGTGTTCGCCACCCAGCTGGGAGAGGAGGCATCCGGTCGCGTTGTTGACTGCTCAAGCCAATGGGCCAGCCGGGACGCATTCGTATCCTATGCCCTTTCGGGGTTTCAGCAAATGCTGCAACTACAGGATGAAAAGCCCGTTCCGATCACATGAGCAGACTGCCCGCATCGCCCATCCAGCACCTGTCTCCACAACTCGTGAACCAGATTGCGGCGGGCGAGGTCATCGAACGTCCCGCTTCTGTCCTGAAGGAGCTTCTTGAAAATGCCCTGGATGCCGGTGCCACGGAGGTGTCTGTGGATATTGAGCGTGGAGGCATGGAGCGCATCCGGGTCTGTGACAATGGTCACGGGATTCCCAGGGAAGAACTCATGCTGGCTCTGCAGCGCCATGCCACGAGCAAGATATCCTCTGCCGAAGATCTCGAGTACATCACCACCCTGGGATTTCGCGGAGAGGCCTTGTCCAGTATTGCAGCAGTGTCCAGGTTCAGCCTGGCCTCCAATCCCGGAGACAAGACGAACCAAGGCTGGAAGATTGCGGCCGAAGGTGGGGAATTTCTGGAAGACGCTGCACCGGTGCGCCAGGAAAAGGGTACCGCGGTCGAGGTAAGGAACCTATTTTTCAATGTACCCGCACGCAAGAAGTTCCTGCGAACTGAAAAAACGGAATGGCAACATTGCCAGTCCATGCTGCTCAAGCTCGCCCTGAGCCGTTTCGATGTGGTTCTGTCGGTTCGACACAATGGGCGAAGCTGTCTGGACTTCGATGCTGCGGTGGATCAGACGGGCATGGTCCGGCGTCTGCAGCAGGCCTGCGGAAGTAAATTTTCCGAACAGAGCATCTATCTGGAAAAGTCTGCACAGGACCTGCGCATGCACGGCTGGATCAGCCTGCCGACCTTCTCGCGCGCCCAGGCGGACCTGCAATATTTCTATGTCAATGGCCGCGTGATACGCGACAAGGTGATTGCGCACGCGATCAAGCGGGCCTACCAGGACGTTCTGTACCACGGCCGTTTTCCAGCCTTCGTGTTGTTCCTGGAAGTCGATCCTGCACAGGTCGATGTCAATGCCCACCCCATGAAGCATGAAGTCCGTTTCCGCCAGGCCCGGTACGTGCACGAGTTCGTCCGCCATACGGTGGGCAAGGCAATCGCTGAAACCATGCCTGAATCCGGGCAACAGGCTGCGGGGAGGTACCGTGAAGTCGTGAGTGACTACATGCCTACCGGCATACCGCGCCCCTCCGGTCCGCTGCCGTTTTCAGACGGACTTCCAAATCGACCGCAGCATGCACTGCAGGCGCAGGCGGCCGTTGATCTTTACGGAGCCCTGATCTCGCACGAGCCTGTCCCTGACGAGGTAAAAGGCAGTACTGCAATGGAGGATGCAGAATCGATGCCGCCTCTGGGATTTGCCCTGGCCCAGCTGCAAGGCATTTATATCCTTGCGCAAAATGCCGAGGGTCTGATCATTGTCGACATGCATGCCGCGCACGAGCGCATTGTGTATGAAAAGCTCAAGACATCGTTTCAGCAACAGGGCATTGCGGCGCAGGCACTGCTGGTGCCGCTGACCCTTGAACTTGGCACACAGGAAGCGGCCCTGGCAGAGCAGCATGCGCCCCTGTTCGCCAAATTCGGATTCAAGGTGGAGCGGTTCGGGGAGCAGAGCATGATCGTGCGCGAGATTCCGGCCCTGTTGCAACAGGCTGGAATCAACGTCGAGAGCCTGGTGCGCGACGCACTGTCGGACCTGGGTGAATTTGAATCCTCAGGACGCCTCGAGCAGGCCAGCAATGAGCTTTTGTCCACCATGGCCTGTCATGGTTCCGTCCGTGCCAACCGCAAGCTCATGGTTTCCGAGATGAATGCCCTGTTGCGGGAAATGGAGGCAACGGAACGAAGTGCGCAATGCAATCATGGACGACCGACCTGGGTGCAGCTGAGCGTGGCGCAACTGGACAAACTGTTCAAGCGTGGCCAGTAACGCGAGGGCCGCGTGCAGATTTCGTATCCCTTGATACACAGCGATTGGACATGATCCCTGCAGTTTGCCTGATGGGCCCGACGGCCAGCGGCAAAACCGGACTTGCATTGAGGATTGCAGCCGAGTTTCCGTGCGAGATCATCAGTGTGGACTCGGTGATGGTTTACCGGCACATGGACATCGGTTCTGCCAAACCCGGTGCAGCCATTCGCCAGGCTGTTCCTCATCATCTGATCGACATCCTCGACCCTGTTGAAATCTATTCGGTCGCAAATTTCAGGGCGGATGCCCTGGGCGCCCTCCGGGAAATCCATGGGCGCGGGCGTATCCCCCTGCTGGTGGGTGGAACCATGCTCTATTTCAGGGCGCTGTTGCGCGGTCTGTCCAACCTGCCCAGGGCCAATTCGCGCATCCGGGAAGAAATCTCCCGTGAGGCGAAAAAGACCGGCTGGAAAGCCGTGCATGCACAGCTTGCACAAGTGGATCCGAAAGCGGCTTTACACATTCATCCGAATGATCCACAACGCATTCAGCGCGCACTCGAGGTCTACCGGGCGAGCGGCATTCCGATCAGTGTATGGCATACAAGATCAGGCATGCCGAAACCGGTATTGCGTGCACTGAAGATTGCATTGATACCGGAGGACCGGGGCCTGCTGCATCAGCGTATCAGCGAGCGTTTTGATGAAATGCTGAAGGGCGGGTTTCTGGATGAGGTTGAGACCTTGTGGCACAGGGAGGACCTGCATGATGGTTTGCCATCCATCCGGTCCGTCGGTTATCGGCAGGCGTGGAACTATCTTGGCGGTGTGTACAGCTACGAGACCATGCGCGAGAAAGTACTCGCGGCGACCCGCCAACTTGCAAAAAGACAACTGACCTGGTTGCGCAGTGAAACGGGACTGACGCGGGTCAGTACCGAGCCATGTGATATTGATAATATCTATCACACAATTCATTCCCATATGGGAACATCGACCTGTTACACTACAGGTACACGAAACCAATGAGGGTGACAACTCGCTCGTAGGTAGTTAAGAACAATACAAAATGAACTAGGGGTACTACAGTGATGTCAAAAGGACAAACTCTGCAGGAGCCTTTCCTGAACGCCTTGCGGAAAGAAAAAGTTCCTGTTTCAGTCTATCTCGTAAATGGAATTAAGCTACAGGGCCAAGTGGATTCTTTCGATCAGTTTGTGGTTTTGTTAAAAAACAGTGTCAATCAGATGGTCTACAAGCATGCGATTTCGACGATCGTTCCGTCGCGCATGGTGAAGGTCCCCTATAACGATGAGCGAAGCGATTAGCCAGTCCTTCGCTGACTGCACCGGAGTGGAGAGAATATTTGTTTGAACGTCCCGATACCGGCGAGCGAGTAATCCTCGTACACACGCGTTTTCGAAGCGTGTCGAACAATCAGGACCTGAACGAATTTCAAGAGCTCGCACGCTCAGTTGGTGCAGAGATCGCCACCGTCATTACGGTACAGCGCGACACACCGGATGCGAAACTGCTGATTGGCAGTGGCAAGGCGTCCGAGTTGGCACAGTTGGCCTGCCTGCTGAATGCCGACATCGTTATTTTCAACTATGCCCTTTCCCCCAGCCAGGAACGCAACCTGGAGAAAATCTGCAAAAGGCGGGTGCTGGACAGAACCGGCTTGATCCTGGATATATTTGCCCAGCGTGCGCGCTCCTATGAAGGAAAGCTGCAAGTCGAACTTGCCCAGTTGAAATATCTTTCCACTCGGCTGGTCCGTGGATGGAGCCACCTGGAACGCCAGAAGGGCGGCATTGGCCTGCGTGGCCCGGGTGAGAAGCAGCTGGAATCCGACCGGCGCATGCTGAGGCAGCGCATCAAGCAAATTTCCAAGCGCCTGGAAAAAATACGCATCCAGCGCAACCAGGGGCGGGCAGCGCGCCGCAAGACCACAACCCCGACCGTGGCCCTGGTCGGCTATACCAATGCCGGAAAGTCCACTTTGTTTAACCGGCTTACCAATGCCAGCGTGTACTCGGCAGACAAACTGTTCGCTACCCTCGATCCCACGTTGCGGCGCATGCCGCTCTCGAAAAGCAGGCACGTGGTACTGGCGGATACGGTGGGCTTTATACAAGACCTGCCACATGACCTCATTGAGGCCTTTCATGCGACGTTGCAGGAGACCGGAGAAGCTGACCTGCTATTGCATATTGTCGATGCGGGTGATGACAACCGGACGCACAATATTCTCGAGGTCGAGGCCGTACTCCGGCAGATCAACGCTTTGGATATACCCCAGATAATGGTTTACAATAAAATCGATCTGATCAATATGCTGCCTAACATTCAGTTGGATTCACAGGGCCGTATACAGCAGGTATGGGTATCGGCGTTGCAGGGGCAGGGTCTGGAGCTGCTGGCGCAGGCCTTGAGGCAGTATTTTGACGTTCAGAGTACGTGTATCTGGCTGCGGTTACCGCCCTCGGCAGGAAACATACGCAGCGAGCTGTATGCCAAAGACCATGTCGTGCAGGAATTTGTCGATGACGAAGGCCATTGGCAGATAGAAGCCGAGGTGCCTGCGCAAAGCGTCAAGCAATTTGCTGAATACCAAATCGCAGAGCAGACTGAGCAGCTTGCAGGTTGAAGCTGCTTTTTGCCAGTAGCTTGATACAATACCCGACTGCCTTCAGTATTTAAGCGTTAGTTCAGAAATCATTCTTGGAGAATAACTTATGCCCTGGAACAGCCCACAAGGTGGCAAAGATGATGACCCCTGGGGCCAGAAGTCGAGCAATCAGGGACCGCCTGACCTGGATGAGGTTTTTCGTAACCTTGGCAAGAAATTTGGCGGGATTTTCGGTTCCGGCAAGCGACGTGATGGTTCCGGAGATCCCAAAGGTCATTATGTCTGGCTCGCACTGATTGCGGTTATCGCAATCTGGGGCGTGTTTGACAGGTTCGGCTTTTATACCGTGCAGCAGGCCGAGCGGGGGGTTGAGCTGCGTTTCGGGAAATACAGCCAGACCACGACCGCGGGACTGAACTGGCATATCCCGTTTCCGATCGAACGGGTTGAAATTGTCAACATTGACGAAGTCCGTGAAGTCACGAACAAGACGGCAATGCTGACGCAGGATGAAAATATTGTCGAGGTGGCACTGGAGGCACAGTACAAGATCAAGAACGCCGAGGACTACCTGTTCAATTTGCGCGATCCTGACGTGACAGTAAAAGATGCCATGGAAAGTGCGGTGCGCCAAATCGTGGGCAAGAGCACGATCGACTTTGTCCTGTTTGAAGGACGTGGACAAATTTCCAGTGTCACCCGGGAACTCCTGCAGGGCATCATGGACGAGTATGGTTCCGGCATCTACATTCAGAAAGTGAACCTGGAGAAGTCCCTGCCACCGGACCCGGTCAAGGCAGCGTTTTCAGATGCGATCAAATCCAGGGAGGACTACGACCGCTACATCAAGGAAGCTGAGGCCTATGCGAACAGCATCCTTCCCCAGGCACGCGGTGAAGCCGCCAGGCTGCTGCAGGAAGCCGACGCCTATCGTGATCGTGTGATCGCAAACTCGGAAGGGGAGGCCAAGCGGTTTCTGAAGTTGCTGGGCGAGTACGAGAAGGCACCGGCAGTGACCCGCGAGCGCCTGTATCTCGAAGCCGTCGAGTCGGTATATGCCAACAGCAACAAGCTGCTCATGGATGTTGAAGGGGGAAACAACCTGATTTATCTGCCGCTGGACCAGCTCATCAAACAACGCCCAATGACAGGAAATTCAGCTGGGATTCAGGACCGGCTTCCCTCGGATATCGGTATGAGCAACCCGCAAAGCGGCATGACACGACCCACACGTGGACGGGGAGGAGGGCGCTGATATGAGCAGCAAGCTTACTTTAGGGGTAATCATTGCCACGATCATTGCGATCTGGGCATTCACCTTCACGGTGGACCAGCGCCAGAAAGCCATCAAGGTGCAATTTGGTGAAATCAAGGATGCAACGCTTGCGCCAGGTCTGCATTTCAAGATTCCCATCGTGCACAAGATCAAGTTTAACGATGGACGCATCCTCACGCTGGATGTGCCGCCCACGGAATTTCCGACGAGTGAGAAAAAGTACGTCAAGGTCGACTTCTATGCGAAGTGGCGTATCGAGGACGTGGAGAAATACTTTATTGCCACAGGCGGACAGGAGTTGAGGGCGAACCAGCGTCTTGAACTGATACTTGTGGATGGCCTTAAGAATGAATTTGGTAAACGAACCATCCAGGAGGTCGTATCCGGCGAGCGCAGTGAAATCATGGATGTCATCCAGATACAGTCCAATCAGGAAGCCAAGAATTTTGGGATCAAGGTGGTGGATGTACGTGTCAGCAAAATTGATTTGCCGGATGATGTGAGTGAGTCGGTGTTCAACCGCATGCGTGCTGAACGGGACCGGGTCGCCAAAGATTTTCGTGCACGCGGTAAAGAGCAGGCGGAGGTCATACAGGCGACTGCTGACAAGCAACGGACCATCATTCTGGCCAATGCCTACAACGAGGCAGAGCAAATTCGCGGGGATGGTGATGCAAAGTCTGCACAGATTTATGCTGATGCGTATCAGCTCAATGAAGAGTTCTACAGTTTCACTCGAAGCTTGAAGGCGTACATCAACACGTTCAGTGGCGGCAACGATTTTCTGATCATGGAGCCGGATTCCGAATTCTTCCGTTACTTCAAGAAGTCTGAGCAATAGTAGCTGTTCTCACGACTTATCCGTTTTCATGTGGAATGAATTACTGGTCGCTGTTGCACTGGTGCTTGTGCTCGAAGGTATCTTCCCCTTTCTTGCACCGGATAAATTCAAGCAGGCATTGGCGCAGCTGGACCAGATGTCTGGCCAGGCGCTTCGAATCGCCGGACTTGCGAGCATCACGCTCGGTGTCGTCCTTTTGTACATTCTCAGGCTGGCCGGGTGAGTGCGATGAGTAACCGCAATCGGTGGCTGTTGCCTGAGGGCATCGAGGAATCACTGCCGGATGAGGCCGCCTGGCTCGAGCACTACAGGCGCACATTGCTCGACATGTTTTCCTCATGGGGATACGAACTTGTGATCACGCCCCTCATCGAATACCTTGAATCGCTGCTGGTCGGCCCCAGTGATGATCTGGACCTCCAGACGTTCAAGGTAACGGACCAGCTGACCGGGCGCATGATGGGCGTACGTGCCGATATGACGCCACAAGTGGCGCGCATCGATGCACACAGGCTGAAGCAGGATGCACCGGCGCGCTTTTGTTATCTGGGTACGGTCCTGCACACCCGGCCTGATGGGCGTGACATGTCACGCAGCCCGTTGCAACTGGGTGCCGAACTGTATGGACACGCGGGTGTGGACAGCGATGTGGAAGTGATCTGTCTCATGCTCGAGGCATTGCAGCTGGTGGGGATTGAAAATATTTGTCTTGATCTTGGGCATGTCGGTGTTTTTGATGCGATAGTAGAGCAGGCCGGACTCAGGGAAGATCAGCGCAGAAGCCTGCAGGCATTGCTGCAGCAAAGGGCGTTGCCGGAGTATGAACGGTTATTATCGGAGTGTTCCCTGACTGAAACCTGGAGAGAAATCCTGATAGCACTTTCTGACCTGAGTGGAGATGAAACGGTCATTGGGCGGGCAAAAAAGCTACTCCAGGAAACCGGTGCCCGTGCGATTGAGCACATCGATTATGTCGAGACATTGTCCAAGCGGATTCAACAGCGGGTGGCCGGCATTCAGCTGCACTTCGATTTTGCCGCACTCAGCGGCTATCACTATGAAAACGGTGCAGTCTTTGCGGCCTATATTTCTGGACAGGGTGAACAGATTGCCCGCGGCGGCAGGTATGACATGATCGGGCAGGTATTCGGGCATTCGCGTCCCGCTACCGGCTTCAGCCTGGACCTGAAAGCGCTGGCCAAGATCTCTCCACTGAAATGTCCGCCAAGACGCGGTATTTTCGCACCCTGTGAGGAAGACCCTGAACTGCAGAGTGCCGTTGACCGGTTGAGAAAGCAGGGTGAGCGGGTGATTTGTTGTCTGCGCGGCCAGCAGAGTACCCCGCAGGCAATGCACTGTGACCGCGTGCTGGAAAAAAAAGGGAGTCAATGGTGTGTCAGAGAAATAGGCTGAACAGGTGATGAGCAGAAGTGTTGCAATCCTCGGAATCCAGTGGGGTGATGAGGGCAAAGGGAAAATCGTGGACATGCTCACCGAGCATGCAGATGCCGTGGTGCGGTTCCAGGGCGGGCACAATGCGGGCCACACCATTGTTGTAGAAGATCAGAAGACCATTTTGCATCTGATCCCTTCCGGTATCCTGCATGAAGGTGTCGAGTGTCTGATTGGCAACGGCGTGGTGCTGGCACCAGATGCCTTGCAGGAGGAGATCGACATGCTCGATCAAAAGGGTGTGCATGTGGCCAGCCGACTGCGGATATCTCCCGCCTGTCCGCTGATCATGCCGTATCACATCCTGCTGGATCAGGCGCGCGAACAAAAGCGGGGTAAGTCGGCAATTGGCACGACGGGACGCGGTATTGGTCCCGCATACGAAGACAAGGTTTCAAGGCGAGGGCTGAGAGTCGGCGATCTGTTTGACGAGTCGTACTGCGATGAGCGCCTGGAGCAGATCGTGGATTACCACAACTTTGTGCTGGACAAGTATTTCAAGTGTGAAACGATTGATCTTGGCCGAACCCGGGAATTTTGCCGTTACCATGCGGACAAGCTGGAACCCCTGGTAGCGGATGTCTCGAGCCGGATCGGCGCGTTACGTGCCGATGGACGCAACATTCTTTTTGAAGGCGCACAGGGCACGCTGCTGGATATCGATCATGGCACGTATCCCTTCGTGACCTCCTCGAATACGACCGCAGGTGGTGTGTGCACAGGCAGCGGCACCGGCCCCAGAGACCTTGATCACGTACTGGGCATCGTGAAGGCCTACACCACGCGTGTGGGGGGCGGTCCATTTCCCACAGAGCTTTCGGATGGGGTCGGTCGGCATCTCGCCGAACGCGGCTGCGAATTTGGTGCTACGACAGGCCGCGCACGACGGTGCGGTTGGCTGGATGCCGTCGCACTGTGCCACGCTGTGCGGATCAGCGGGGTGGGCGGTCTTTGCATCACCAAGCTCGATGTTCTGGACGGGCTTGACGAGATCAAAATCTGCACGGGCTACACCTGTGATGGACAGGCATTTGACCCGCTGGTCATGGACGGTCGCGCGTTTGAAAGATGCGAGCCGGTCTATGAAACGCAGGAAGGCTGGCAGCAATCCACTTCCGGGGCCACCGCGCTGGACCAGCTTCCACCAACGGCCCGCATGTACCTGGACCGAATCCAGGACCTGACCGGTGTACCCATTGAACTGGTTTCAACAGGACCGGATCGTCGCCACTGCATCATCAACAATGCAATTTACTGATCCCGGAATGTGTCAGATGACCCTGTGTACAGGGAATCCTGTTGGTACATGGCGGGCTCAAAGGCTTTAAATTTGAATGGAGGTTCAGATGCGCTATTTTAGATATGTATCTGTGATTGTCCTGATGCTTGGACTCGGGGTCCATACAGGCTACACGGATTCCGGGCAGGCATCCAAGGCACACGAGCCATCGTCTGAAAAGATCAGGCTGGACGTGTACAAAAGCCCCACCTGCACCTGTTGTGCAAAGTGGGTCGAGCATATGGAGGCCGAAGGTTTCGAGGTGGCAGTCCATCATCCTTCCGATCTGAGAAAGATCAAGGCGAAGCATGGTATAGCTCCGCGGCTGCAGGCCTGCCATACTGCCATCTCCGAACAGGGCTATGTATTTGAGGGCCATATACCCGCAAAATTTATCCGGGAATTTTTTAAGGCTCCGCCTGAGTATTCAGCAGGTCTTGTCGTACCCGGGATGCCTGTCGGAAGTCCGGGAATGGAATCGGAAAACAAGTTTTCTCCTTACCGCGTACTGCTGCTCAAGACGAGCGGCGGAACTACGGTTTTCTCGGAAATCAAGGATGCACGAGAGCAGTACCGTTGATCAGGAAGTTTTTAATTTCATGGAGAATCCAGTTGCTGCACCGCGGTTTCTTTGATGATGCAGTAATGTGGTGCCGAGGAGAGGACTCGAACCTCCATGGGATTGCTCCCACTAGCACCTGAAGCTAGCGCGTCTACCAATTTCGCCACCTCGGCATTGTCATCCCGTTTGGGGCTGGAACTGCCCGTTCGGAAGGTGGGCACTTTACGAAGCGCCCGGATACTTGTCAACGCACTGCGGGGGAGAATACCAGTGCACCACACGGAATCGGTATGTTTCGAGTTTCCCGCACGGAAGGGTAAAGTGAATCGCTCATGACACGCAAGAAAAAAAGTTCTACGGACCCGTACAGTCGACGAGAGGCTGCCAAGTACAAGCACCCTATTGCAAGCCGGGAGTTCATTCTCGGGGTACTGGAAGACAGTGCGGGCCCCTTGTCAGCACCGGCATTGCACCAGGCGCTGGATATCTCTGCGGATAAGGATGTCACTGCATTGGAGCGGCGTCTGAAGGCGATGGAGCGTGATGGCCAGATCATACGGAATCGTCAAAACCACTATCTCCCTGTAGCCAAGGTCAACCTGGTGCGTGGCCGGGTCATGGGCCACTCCAACGGGTTTGGCTTTCTGATTCCAGACGAGGGCGGTCCGGATCTTTTCCTGTCTCCCCGCGAAATGCGCCCCCTGATGCACGGCGATCGGGTCGTCGTACGGCCTATCGGGAATGCGAAGGGTGACAAGCCACAGTGCAAACTGGTCGAGATCATCAAGCGTCACAACAAGCAGATCGTTGGCAGGTACTACCAGGAGTCCGGTGTCGGTTTTGTAGTCCCGGATAACAAGCGCCTGGGCCAGGATGTCATGATCCCCGCCAAGGCGAGCGGGGGCGCGGTGAACGGACAATTCGTGGTGACCTCCATCGTGGAGCCGCCGAATCGCTCGCGACAGGCCATCGGCAAGGTCGTCGAGGTGCTTGGGGATCATCTGGCACCCGGCATGGAAATTGACGTGGCTATCCGTTCCTACGACATCCCGCATCGGTGGAGTGAAGAGGTGCTGCATGAAGTGGAGCAGTTCCACGAGAACGCGATCAAGCATGAGCTTGGGTGCCGCAAGGATTTGCGTGCACTCAAATTCGTTACCATCGACGGTCGTGATGCCAGGGACTTTGATGATGCAGTGTATTGCGAACCGCGTGAGAACGGATGGCGCCTGTGGGTGGCCATTGCAGATGTGTCACATTACGTGCAGCCGGATTCCGCGCTGGACCTCGAAGCCCGCAAGCGTGGTACGTCGGTATACTTCCCGGAACGTGTCGTTCCCATGCTTCCTGAGCAGCTTTCCAACGGGCTTTGCTCTCTCAAGCCTGATACGGACCGCCTCTGCATGGTTTGCGAGATGTTTATTACCCGGGACGGCGCGCTCAAGCGTTACAGCTTTTACGATGCGGTCATGCACTCTGCCGCGCGACTGACCTACGACAAGGTACAGAGGATCCTGTATGGCGGGGATAAGAAATTACGCAAGCGGTACAGTCACGTGCGGCCTGAGCTGGAGCACCTGCAAGGTGTATATGGTGCTCTGAAAAAACAGCGCAAGAAAAGAGGCGCTGTTGATTTTGATACCCTGGAGTGCTTTTTTGAATTCGATGAGCACAAGAAAATCAAGGCGATCGTTCCACAGGAACGCTTCCAGGCCCACATGATCATTGAAGAGTGCATGATCAGCGCAAACATTGCCGCAGCCAAGTTCATCAGTAAACATAAACTGCCCACCCTGTATCGTGTACACGATCACCCGACCAGTGAAAAAACCAGGGAGTTGAGAGAGTTTCTGCAGTCCCTGGGTGTCGGTTTTACCCGGTCCAGCAAACCAGAAATCGGAGATTTCCTGGACACGCTCAAAAAGATTTCACATCGCAAGGACAAGCACATCATTGAAATGATGCTGATTCGCTCCATGGCACAAGCGGTGTACAGCCCGGAGAATATTGGTCATTTTGGGCTGGCGCTGCCCTTGTATGCCCACTTTACGTCCCCTATCCGGCGGTATCCCGATCTGATTGTGCATCGAACGATTCGGCACCTGCTGACAGCCAATAAGAAAGATTTGTTTGCATTTTCCGAGAATGACCTGCTTTTGCTGGGCGAGGAGTGCTCCATGTGCGAGCGCAGGGCCAATGATGCCACGCGCAACGTGGATGCATGGCTCAAGTGCGAGTTCATGCTGGACAAGCTGGGCAAGCAGTTTTCAGGTGTGATCAATTCTGTGACTGCCTTCGGCTTTTTTGTAACGCTGGACCATATATTTGTAGAGGGGCTGGTACACGTCACCTCATTGAAAAGCGATTACTACCACTATGACGAGCCTTCAAGATGCCTGTTCGGTGAACGCAGCAAGAAGCGTTACAAGCTGGGCGATGAAGTTAATGTTGTTGTCTCCCGGGTAGGGCTGGATGAGAGAAAAATCGATTTTGTCCTTGCAGACTCACATTCTGACGGCAAGCGCACTTCCAGGAAGCGAAAAAAACGCAGGTGAATTTTCTTCCCGCAACAGAACCATCCAGAACCATCCAGAACCATCCGCACCGATCCGATTTGCTGACTTGCCCAGCCCGAGTTCTTCCCGTAGACTCGCGATCTCTGCAAGCATCATTGATTCCTTTTCTCACTGTGCGTTCAACGAGAATTGCCAGGAGATATAAACCCATAAGGAGATTCGAATGCGTCATTATGAAATTGTGTTCTTGGTGCACCCTGACCAAAGCAGTCAGGTGCCTGCGATGATCGAACGCTATCGTTCCATCATTGAAAAAGAAGGCAGTAGCAAGGTCCACAGGCTTGAAGACTGGGGCCGTCTGCAACTCTCGTATCCAATCCAAAAGGTCCACAAGGCACACTATGTGCTCATGAATATCGAGTGTGGACAGGAAGTTCTGAATGAAATGAACACTGCATTCAGATTCAACGATGCAGTGATCCGCAACATGGTTATTTCCGTGAAAAAAGCGATCACTGAGCCCTCGCCGATGATGAAAGTGATTGAAAGTGAAAAGGCTGAGACCACCAAGCCGGAGGCTGAGACCACCAAGCCGGAGGCTGAGACCACCAAGCCGGAGGCTGAATCTGCCAAGAAGGAGGCTGAATCCGCCAAGAAGGAGGCCGAATCCGGCAAGCCGGAGGCTGAGACCGCCAAGCAGGAAGCAGGGTCCGACGAGCAGGAGACTGAGGAAAAGCAGCAGTCATCCGAAGAGACCGGCGGGGATTCAAAAGAGAATAAAGAAGCTGAAGCCGAGATGGAGGGTGCTGATGAAAATGTATAGCGGTCCATCAGGTTCAGTTCCCCTGGAGATTTTGGCCACCCAGGCAGGAGGATGTTGAAATGGCAAAGTATTTCAGAAAAAGAAGGTATTGCCGCTTCACGGAAGAAGGTATCGAAGAGATTGACTACAAAGATATCAAGGTGCTGAAGGATTTTGTCAGCGAGTCAGGCAAGATTGTTCCAAGCCGGGTCACCGGTACAAAAGCAAGATATCAGCGTCAATTGTCAAAGGCGATCAAACGAGCTCGTTATATTGCATTGTTGCCGTACAGTGATCAGCATTGAGTGCGTTTATAAGCCACGCTTTGGCTGACAGGTAGTCGCCATGCGTTCACTGGCGCGCTATATCCTCTCCGGACCGTTCCAGGCGGTCACGGTTGTGTTTGTTTTTGCATTGCTTTCATTTCCGCTTCCCTTCCTGATCATCATGAGCGGCGGCGCACTCGCGCTGGTTACACTGAAAGTAGGGATTCGGCAGGCCATCAGTGTCCTGCTTATTTGCGTGGCACTGATAGCGTTCAGTACGTTCCTGTTGTTGGATACGCTTTCTGCAGGCCCCTTGATTATCTGGGCTTCGATTGTTGCAGTGACCTACGCGTACCAGCATTTTCGATCGCTCAGTCTGGCACTGCAGGCATTGACCGTCGGTGGGGTCGTTCTTACGGTACTGCTGACGATACTGTTCCCGGACATGCAGGCCGACTGGTTGCTTTATCTGAAAAACCTGCTTGCAGCTATCGAACAGGGCCCGTCATTCCAGATCATGATGCAGAATTCCAACCTCAGTCTCGAGCATGCCGAGCAGCATCTTCCCAGGATAGCTTCCCTGATGACGGGTATGGTGGTTGCGGTATATCTTCTGACCACCAGTATCGCAGTATCCTTCGGGGGTTGGTGGAATGACTTGCTGGATGACACGCCGGCTTTCCACAAGGAATTTGTACGCTTCAACCTGGGGCGGGCACTTGCCATCCTGGTCATCCTGTTTGCAGTTGGAGCGTGGACCGCCAAAGCTGCAATTTTTTGGCAATTGACGATCGTATGCCTGAGCATGTTCTTTTTGCAGGGTTTGGGACTCATCCATGCCGTCATTGGAATGCTTTCCAAACCCTTGCTGGGTTTTATCACGGTGTATGGTCTGCTTTTTATTGCGACTCCCCAGATGATGCTGGTACTGGCATCGGCAGGCGTCCTGGACGGGTTGATCGATTTCAGGAAGCGATTTTTGAAATCCGAAATGTGAACGAGGCCCGAACAACCGTTTATAATGAGTCTTTACCGATCAAGAGAGAATCAAGATGGAAGTGATATTGCTGACGAAAGTGGACAACCTGGGCGACCTTGGAGAGAAGGTAAGGGTGAAACCGGGCTACGCACGAAACTACCTCGTACCCAGTGGCAAAGCCAAGCCTGCGACTGCTGAAAATATTGCCGAGTTCGAAGCACGACGGGTAGAACTGGAGAAGATGGCAGCAGACTCGTTGACTGGGGCTGAGGCTCGCAAGGCTGAACTGGACGGTTTTGTCTTGACGATTACAGCCAAAACGGCAGATGAGGAAGGCAAGCTGTTTGGCTCAGTGGGCACAGTTGACATTGTTCAAGCCTTGAGTGAGGCCGGCAAAGCCGTGGAAAAAAAGGAAATCCGGTTGCCATCAGGCGTGTTCAAGCAGACCGGCGAGTATCAGGTCGATGTCAGCTTGCACACCGATGTCATTGCCACCATTGATCTGAAGATTGTCCCGGAGGGATGATCAGGCCAGTCGCATAAGCGCTGGCGGCGGCTTTGGGGACACCGGGAAATCTTTGTGGCTGAAATAACAAAATCCGGACCTGACTACGGCGTTACCTACGCGGACAGTCTGCGCACACCTCCCTATTCACTGGAAGCTGAGCAAGCCGTGCTCGGTGGCCTGATCCTGGACAACTCCGCCTGGGAAAAGGTCGCAGACAAGATTAACGAGGATGATTTTCATCTATTCAATCACCGCCTGATTTTTCGTGCGATCAATGAGCTGGTCGACAAACGCGAGGTATTCGATGTTCTGACCTTGTCGGACCTGCTTCGCCAGAAAAGTGAAATCGAGGACACCAACATTCTGGCCTACTTGGGAACGCTGGCAAACGATATCCCGAGCACCTCAAATATCAAGGCCTATGCGGACATCGTGCGTGAAAAGTCCGTATTCAGGCAGCTGGTTCAGGTGGGCAATGATATTGCTGCAAGTGGCCTGTCACCACAAGGCAGGGACATCCAGCTTCTGCTGGATGAGGCCGAACAGAAAATCTTTCATATCACCGACCGCAGTGCACAGTCCGGGCAGGGCTTCGTCAATATCAAGGCGCTGCTCAAAACAACCGTCGAGCAGATTGACGAGTTGTATGAACGTGATGACCACATCACCGGCATTCCGAGCGGCTTTGATGAATTTGATGAAAAGACAGCGGGTCTTCAGGATGGGGAGCTAATCATCGTTGCAGGGCGGCCTTCCATGGGAAAGACCAGTTTTGCCATGAACATCGTGGAATATGCAGCGCTTAAGAAGAAGATCAATGTAGCAATCTACAGCATGGAAATGCCGGGGCGTTCCCTGGCCATGCGTATGCTGTCCTCCATGGGCAGGATCGATCAGCAACGGGTGCGCACGGGCAAATTGAATGACGAGGACTGGCCCCGCCTTACCAGTGCCGTATCGGTACTTTCCGAAGCCAATCTGTTCATTGATGATTCTGCGGTGTTGTCCCCGATCGAGTTGCGGGCACGTGCGCGCCGGTTGAAACGCGAACATGGTCTGTCACTGATTGTCGTGGATTACCTGCAGTTGATGACGGTCGGCGGGACTTCCGAAAATCGCGCAACGGAAATATCTGAAATCTGCCGCTCCCTGAAAGCACTTGCCAAGGAACTGAACGTACCTGTAGTGGCATTGTCCCAGCTGAACCGGAGCCTGGAGCAACGTTCGGACAAGCGGCCGGTCATGTCCGATTTACGGGAATCCGGGGCCATTGAACAGGATGCAGACCTGATTGTTTTTATCTACCGCGACGAGGTATACAACGAAGACTCCAAGGACAAGGGAACTGCCGAGATCATCATTGGCAAGCAGCGTAACGGCCCCATTTTCAAGACCCGGCTGACTTTTCTGGGTCAATACACGCGTTTCGAGAATTTCGTCCCCGAGATCCAGAGCAGCGATCACTTCCCATAGCCAGCGGTATGGAAAAAATCTGGCTGAAGAACTATCCGGAAGGCATTCCAGAATTCGTTGAACTGGACCAGTACACATCGCTGGCCCACCTGCTTGAGGAGGCCGCGGTTCGCTACAGCCATCTGCCGGCATTTGAAAACAGGGGCGTGCAAATGAGTTACTCGAGGCTCAATGTCGAGAGTCGCAACTTTGCGGCCTACCTGCAGACCGTGATGAATCTGCAAAAAGGGGATTGTGTCGCGATCATGCTCCCCAATCTTTTGCAGTTTCCGGTGGCCATGTTCGGCATCCTGCGCGCCGGACTGGTAGTCGTCAACATCAATCCTTTGTATACCGCAAGAGAACTTGGTGAAGCCCTGGAAAAGTCCGAGGCCAAAGCGATTGTCATTCTGGAGAACTTTGCAGGGGTACTTGCAGAGACCGTCGAGGACTCTCGTGTAGAACATGTAATCCTTTCCAGGGTGGGGGATATGCTGGGTTTCCTGGAGTCTTGTGTCGTGAATTTCGTGTTGAAGTATGTGCAGCACAAGATTCCTGAGTACGAGTTGGAGAACACGGTTTCATTCAACGCAGCACTTGCCGCCGGGAGGGATGCGCGGTTTGTCAAGCCATCGCTGACACGGGAGGATTTCGCTTTCCTGCAGCTGACAGGGGGTACGACAGGCTCGGCGAAGTTGGCAATCCTCACGCATGACAACCTGTTGTCGAACATTGCGCAGGTGGATGCGTGGTTCAAAAGTGTTCTGGAAGAGGGCAATGAAGTCGTGATTACAGCGTTACCGCTGTACCATATATTCTCCCTGACCGCGAATTGCTTTTTGTTCGTCCATCTCGGAGGGCTGAACTATCTGATTACAAACCCGCGTGATATGAAAGGCTTTGTCCGGGAACTGGGCAAGGTCAATTTTTCTGTGATGACCGGTGTGAATACACTGTACAACGGTTTACTGAACACGGAAGGGTTCTCGGCACTGGACTTCTCTCATCTCAAGATCTCTTTGGGGGGTGGTATGGCAGTGCAGGAGTCCGTTGCTGAAACCTGGCAGCAGGTCACCGGATGTGTGCTGGCCGAGGCCTATGGCCTGACCGAGACCTCCCCGGCCGTGACCGTCAATCCGCTTGATCTTGAAAAATTCAACGGCAAGATCGGATTGCCGATTCCGAACACGGAGATTTCCTTACGCGATGATGACGGCGGCGAGCTGGGAGTGGGAGAAGCGGGTGAGCTTTGCGTACGTGGTCCACAGGTGATGCAAGGCTATCTGAGCAATCCTGAAGAAACCGGGAATGTCCTGAGTGAGGATGGCTGGCTGCGCACCGGCGATATTGCCACGATCGATGATGACGGGTACATCAGCATCGTCGATCGCAAGAAGGATATGATTCTCGTTTCAGGGTTCAACGTCTACCCGAACGAAATTGAGGAGGTCGTGGCAGCTCATGAAGGCGTGCTGGAGGTTGCTGCGATTGGAGTACCGGATCCTGCTTCAGGCGAGGTCGTGAAACTTTGTATCGTCAAAAAAGACCCGGCGCTGGTGGAAGAGGATATTCTGGATTTTTGTAAAGACCGTCTGACGCGTTACAAGTGGCCCAAGCATATTGAATTTTATACCGAGTTGCCCAAGACCAATGTCGGCAAGATTCTGCGCCGTACCTTGCGCGATGGGAGCCGCCAGGACGAATAGCCCGGTACTGGTGCGGGCATTCAGTTCAGTAATTGCCCGGACTGTTTCATAGGATGGTAGTGGTTGGCCACATAGTCCTGCACGATATTCTGGAATTCCTTTGTAATATTGTCTCCCCGAAGTGTCGTGAACTTGCTTCCATCCACATGCACGATGGCTACAGGAGCTTCACCCGTACCTGGCAGACTGATACCGATATCAGCATGCTTGCTCTCGCCAGGTCCATTTACTACACAGCCCATGACTGCAACCTTCATGGATTCTACTCCCGGGAATTGCAGCTTCCAGCCCGGCATGTTTTCACGCAGATAACTCTCGATGTCTGCCGCCAGGTGCTGGAAGTATTCGCTCGTCGTGCGCCCGCAACCTGGGCACGCCGTGACCGAGGGCATGAAAGAGCGCAGGTCCAGGGTTTGAAGGATCTGTTGCGCGACCCGTACCTCCTGGGTTCGATCTCCACCGGGCTCAGGCGTGAGCGAAATTCGTATCGTGTCGCCAATCCCTTCCTGCAGTAACACGGACAATGCGGCCGTAGAGGCGACGACCCCCTTGGTTCCCATGCCAGCCTCGGTTAATCCGAGATGCAGTGCATAATCGCATCGGGAGGCAAGATCCCGGTACACACTGACCAGTGCGGGCACTTCACTCAACTTGCACGACAAAATGATCTTGTCATGTGCAAGGCCAATCTGTTCGGCCAGTGCGGCACTTTCCAGGGCCGATGCAATCAGCGACTCGTGCATCACTTCGGGCAGGGATTTGGGTTTCGGTAATTTCGAATTTTCATCCAGTTTTCTGGCCAGCAGATCCTGGTCAAGGCTTCCCCAGTTGACCCCGATACGAACAGGTTTGTCGTATTGACAGGCGATTTCCACGATTTCGCCAAACTGCTTGTCGTGCAAATTTCCCCGGCCAACATTCCCAGGGTTGATGCGGTACTTGTCGAGCGCCTGCGCACACTCAGGGTGTTTTTTCAGAAGACGGTTGCCATTGAAGTGGAAGTCGCCTACCAGGGGCACGTTGACCCCTTTGGCAACCAGATGCTCGCGAATGTCCGGCACCGCACGGGCGGCATCCTTGTCGTTCACCGTGATACGTACGAGTTCTGACCCTGCCTCGGCAAGGGCTGAAACCTGGACGACCGTTTTTTCAATGTCGGCAGTATGCGTGTTGGTCATGGATTGCACGACAACCGGGGCTTTCCCCCCTACCGTTACATCACCAATCTGTACTGCTGTGCTTTTTCGCCGAAGCATTACTGCGATCCCCTTGCCAACCTTCAGGTTGCGAACTCGATACTACCAAGTTTCAATTGTATCTGATCTGAATCCAGTCGTAATCCATCATATGAAACGAAACCCTACCTGGAGACCCGGTGCAATTTTCAGATTTTGTGGAAGTTTTACGAGTTGATCCGTGTCGGCTTGTTTCAGGGTTCACTGCGGGTCCTCCAGACTGCCGTCTGCCTCGATCGGCAAGCGCCCAGCAAGCAGGTATCGATAAAGCTTGAGGGCAAGGCGTTCTTCATTTTTTTCCAGGTGACGCTGAGCGTCCGGTGTCAGCAGCATGCTGGAGCAAGCCTGGTCTGCAACCACCGACGTCACCCGGTCACTGGGTGAACCGGCTGGCCAAATCGCATCACCCGGGCTGAACTGGTAGCGACGTGCGCCTGCACTGTTATAGGCGGAAGCCCGTCCAGAGATCATCAGCTGAAGACCTTGAAGCGGCATATCAGGCCCTATCAGCACTTCATCAGCGGCATAGTTGCGCAATGCAAGCCATTGGTGAAGCTCCTCCATCAATTCCTCGAACTGGATTTGCCGCTCCAGATGGCGCTCGAGATCGTCGGCCACGTGTTCCAGCAGGGATGCACGTTGGTTGCCAGCTGCAGTGGAGTCCTCCCTCCATTGTGCAATGAGGGTTTCTTCACAATGTTCAAGGGCGTGATCCGCGTTCGGCTCCAGAACCAGGTCGGCATATACCGAAGCAGGAAGGTTGCGTTCCAAATCGGATGCAAACTTATCGGGCACCGCACTGAGCACGACGTGTACCCCAGATTTGTTCGCTACCTGCAGGAACCGGGACAGCACGCTCACTGCCGAGAAGTCAAAGCCGGAGACAGAATCAAAATCCAGCATCAGGCAGGTGGGGGGTGAAGGACCCTCCAGGGCATCTCTGAGATGATCGGTCAGGGGAGCAGCACTGCCAAAGAAAATGTAGCCACGCAGCTGGTAGGCCAGCACGCGCCAACCTTCCTCAAGAAGAATCACTCGATCAGGTACAGGACGGGCCTTGCTGCTTTGGCGTTCACGAGAGGTAAATGAGGCCTCGATCAGGTTCACTCGGCTGAGGCGTACGACGAAAAAAATGAGGGTAGCCAGCATTCCGGCCCCCACACCCTCGATCAGGCCGATGAAGAGTATGACGATGAAAATGACCAGGATGATACTGAGCTCCACCCGGGGGAGGTACTTGTGACTTCGTACCAGCCCTTCATCCAGCATGCCGATGCCGGCAAAGACGAGAATGCCGCCGATCAGCGCCGTTGGGATATATTCCAGCATGCCATCGCCGAAAAACAAGGCCGAGCCGATGATGACCGCTGCAACCACTCCGCTCAGCCGAGTGGTGGCCCCTAAATACTTGCTGCGAAGTGAGGAAGGTACGATCAGCGTTGCCACTGTCCCGCCGCCAAGGCCTGCTACGACGGTAGCGAATCCGCTCGCCTTGAACTCAAGGTTCCAGTCAAGCTCCTGATGCGCTGCAACTTCCAGCCCGGCGACATTCATGGTCACACAGATGAACGCAATGAGCATCAGTGTCAGTATGTTGGGGATCTGGGCGGCAATGGCAGCCCACTCCACATATGCCAGATCGGCCGGGAACAGTACAGGCCATAGGCCTCCATCCGCCGTACCTTTCAGCAGTAAGCCCATGGCTCTCGCCTGTTCGCCAGAGATATCGAGCGCACCGAGGGCGAGATGATAGGCGCCAATGACAGCGACAACGCTTCCCGGCAGAATCAGCGCATTGCCCCAACGCTTTATCGCGAAGTAAAGTGCAACCCCGTAGGCAACTCCCGGAAGCCACATCCACAGTACAGGGGGCTCCACGAATGCACCAGCCTCGTGCCATTCGAGATTCACACCCATCAGTGATATTGCCGCCAGGCATACCATGCCCCCGATTCCGGCTACAAACCCCGCAGCCACCGGGTAGGGAATGAAACGTACCAGATTGGCAAGGTGAAAGTGCCCGATCAATAGACAACTCACTCCTGTAGCTATCGCACTGAGTATGAGTGCGCAGACCGTGGTAACGAATAAAGCCTCTCCTTGTACATCCATCGTGGCCGCGATCGATGCCATGATAATCACCAGCGCAGGAGACAGTCCGGCGATCGCTCCTCGATAGCTGCTTACGAGTGCCACGAGCAGGCAAGCAACAAAGTTCCCGAACAGAATCAGACCGACACCCTGGGAAGTATAGGGTGCCAATGCACCAGAGAAGATAAAACTTCCGAAGGCTACCTGGGCAATGAGTAGCCCGAGCCCGGAGGTGAACCCGGATGACAGCGCCGGGACTGTCTTACCTGACAGAATATCCTCGCGAAGTTCGGACCCAAATTCCCGAAATAGAGACGTCACACGTACAGCTTAGAGTGAGGGATTCAGGTTGGCAAGGACAGTCGTTTGCCTGCGAGGCAGACTGTGATTATACCCCCGCTTCCAGCAGGCCATGTATATACTAAGTTTTAACCGCGACAGTCTGTGACAGCAATCACGGCCCGGCATTCCAGCACTTGGGTCAAAGGCTGTTGTTGGAGTGCATCAGGTGGATAACGTCTTGTTTCGATAAATCAAGCGCATCACTGCGGCCGATACAGCAAAACATACCGCGAGAAAAGGACCCGCAGGCAGGTCGGCGGCTGCCGATATCAGGATGGCTGCAATCACTGCAACCGCGCCACTAAGGTAAGCGCGCCAAAGGACATACCCTTTGCCCTTGCGGGCGGCGAGTGCTGGCAGGATAAGGCTTGCGAACACCACGTAGACGCCGACCAATTGAACCGAAGCAGTAATGACTAGAGCAAACAGGATAAAGAAGCCGGCGCCACTGCGAAGACGAGGGTCAATGAGCCAGGCGATGGCAAAGATGCCGTACACCGGCAGGAAAGCCAGTATGTCTCCCCAGGAGATAAACAGAATCTGGCCAGAGAGTACATCGCTCAGGGCTTTTCCTCCATGCGGGTCATTCGCGAGGACCAATAGACCTGCTGAAGCAGCCACGATAAAACTGCTTCCGATTACCGCTTCCTGTTCGTCGGGTGACTGACGCTCGATCCAACGGAAGAATAGCGCGATCATGATGCCGGCACCGAAGATGACCCCCTGGCGTACGATGGAAACAGGTTCCTCAAGCCACAGGCCGAGCAGGATGATGGCCAGTCCAACCACCTGTGCAGTAGCCAGATCAATAAACACGATACCCCGCTTCAGGACCTCAATCCCGAGTGGTGCGTGTGCTGCCGTGACGATCATCCCGGCAACCAGACCCGGAGCGAGAATGTCGAGCAGACTAGGGTCGATCGCGAATCTCCTCCAGCAAAGTCAGCGTGATATCGAACAGGGAAAAGAGGTCTTTAACTTCCGGGTGGCCACCTACGGTAAAGGGAAGTTCCACAACAGGGATTTCAGTTTTTCCGAAAAGCCATTCCGATGCATCTACTGGCTCGAAGGGGGCACGGATGATGACCTGTGCACCGTGGTTGCGTGCAAGTTCTAATACATGCGCAAGGTGCGATGCAGTCGGTGGAATACCTGAAACCTCCTCCAGCGATGCAACCCGATTCAACCCGGACCATTGCAGCAGATAGGGCCATGCCTTGTGATACACGATCACCTTCATGCCGTCCAGATTTTGTGCACGTTCATGCCACTCGGTCATGGCATCGGCCCAGCGGGCCTTGAAGGAGACCAGGCGGTCACGATAGGCGCTGGAACGCGAGGGATCGATGGTCACCAGACGGTTTGCCAGTACTTCTGCGAGTATGGTGATATTGCGAGGGTCAAGATGGACATGCGGATTCCCGCCCGGGTGAATATCTCCCAGGCTGCGGTCGATGACTTCAGGACGTTCCAGCACGTCGACGTGGTCGGCCGCCATGATATGACCCGCCTGGATAGTGCTCCGGGCACCCCTTTGCATAAGTATAGGTAACCAGCCTATTTCAAGTTCTGCACCGGAACAAAACAGGATGTCAGCACGACGCACCTTCGCAATCAGGCTCGGTCGGGCACGTATGTAGTGCGCATCCTGGCGTCCATGGGTGGCCGAGTGAACGATGACATCATCGCCGCCGATTTCCTCGGCGAGTGCCGCCCATTCGGGTTCACAGGCCAGTATCCTGATCGGTGTCTGTGCTGCTGCTGACAGGGGCAGTATTGACCCGAGAGTCAGTACCAGCAGTGCTGTGCACCAGGCTTTCATGTCTTAGAAGCTATGGGCAGCATGAGCCCCAAGGCTCATGATGTATTGCAGCATGAACTGGTCGTCGTCGTAACCACGGGCAAGGGATTCCCGGCTGTACTGTAATCGTATACGCCCGAACTCGCTGTTCGTCCAGTCAATCATGGCACTCGTCGTATGGGGATCGTGACTCAGCTCCACATCATCCGGCGTGGAAAGGCGTGAATAGCGTGCACCCACCCGCCAGCGAGGCAAGAACTTGTACACTGCCTGGGCATACCAGCCCTCACTGTCGCCGTTAAGTGTCTCGATGATGCTTTCCATGTGTATCTCGCATGTCGAAGGGTCAGCCGGGTCCATACACTCTTCATGTTCTTCCTGCAGTTCGTAGTCGCCCGATTCATCGCGCCGGAAATATTCACCCTGGAGGATTAGTTCACGATCCCGCGCGTTCCCGGTTGGCGCCCAGGTATAGCGGAAATCGATACCGTACAGGCGTGAATCCCCCGTGAATGATCCATCGGACAGAAACTCGGCGTGATCGTGTTCCTCATGTTCCTCGCCGTTCTCATGTCCGTGCTCATCTTCTTCATCTTCATGCGCTTCTTCATCGTGTCCGTGATCCTCTGCATGGGCATGGCCGCCGCCGGCTCGATTGCGAGCCTCTCCGTCAAGAATGTAGCCGCCGATTCGCCATGCCGAGTTGTTTCCGATGTCGCCCCCCAGCCGTGCAAAGGTGGACCACGCCTCGCGGCCTGATCTTGAGCCTGCGAAAGGAGTGTCGTCACCACGGAATATTCCGGCGCCAATCTCGCTGTAGAGGTCTCCGGGGAGAACGAAAGATACCTCCAGTCCGTCATCATTGTAAGCATTATCCAGGTAGGCCCGGTAAGGAAGTGGACGATCACTGAAATCGTCACCATGTACATGCAGCTCGTTCAGGTAGCCAAGTGTCCAGAGTGCCCGGCCTGCCTTGATTCGCATGCCGTCGGGCAACCCTGCACCGGGCAGGGTCTGGATGTACGCTTCTTCCAGTTCGAGTTCTGTCGGCTCACCTGCATGAACGCCGAGTCCGAGTGTCAGGTTTCCGTAGAACTTGTCATCAATATTGCTGGAAACCGTGATCTCGCTGTGACCAAGAGAGAGGCCTTCGTCCGGACGTTCTGATTCGTGGCCAAACTGAAAGGCCGGTATGCTGGAATCTGTCTCCGAATACTCTGAAATCATGCCATTCAGAACGACTCCGATGGCCGGATTGAAAGTGTTGTCACTGGATAACATGGATGACTTACTCGCTGGAACGGCCTTGCGATCAGTGGACGCTGATTCCGCTTGGATAGAAGCAAGCCGGGCTTCAAGCACAGCTATGCGCGTTTCGTAGTCGTGTTTCAAGGCACTGATCTGTGCAGCCAATTCTTCGGTTGTGGGTGGGTCCGATTGCGGGTAGGCCATTGAGGCCATGAACAAAACCGGTAAACCGATCACAGTCGCTCGAATCAACCTGGCAATTTCATGCATCGTCATTCCTCCCAGAATTTGCCGCTTAAAAGATACACTATAACATATTAATCAAACAATATAACATCACACGCAACGTCAAAGTGATGCTGTTTTGTCCCCTCGATCCACCATTTGCCAGCCCACAGTGCAGGGCTACACAGGCCGTGCACCTCATCACATTTGGGAACCGGTTACGGCTGTCCTCGGAATTGTTTCGACGAGATCGTGTGGAATTGGTGCCCGAGCAGGATTCGAACAATAGGACTAAGTCATTGTCTGTTGTGACTTTTAAGAAGCCCTGTTTTTAGGCATACCGCCACAAGTACCGACAAAGTTTAATTTGTTTATTTTGAACCGTACCGGATATACCTGAAACTTTATGATGGGAAGTCTTCAGTTATTAGGGAACGTCTGATCAATCGGGTTTTTGCAAGGTGCTTGATTCGAGCCCATGATTTCTGTAATGGTTCAGTGAACCCGAAGGATCAAATGATCCGGTATTGAAATAATCAGGGCCAGAAATAAAGAAGCCCGGCGTACCGGGCTCCTCAATTTTGTGACTCAGGTCTTGTTAACGGATTGACTTCAAATCTCAACGACCCTGGACACAGGGCAAATCATACCACAGGCAGTGATTCAGGCACCCCAAGCAAAGTGAAATGGCGACTGGGAATTGATCTTGACACCCACTCACTGGGCTGGTGGGCCTTCAAGGTAGGTAAAACCGGCAAGCGCTGGCAGCCGCAGGCCTCCCTGGGGGGCGGTGTCTACAGGTTTCCCAGCGGTCGCGAGCCTGCAAGCCGGGGGCGTGTGGGGGACGGGAATGCGGTCAAGCGAAGACTGGCGCGCGGTGTACGCCGTAACCGCAGCCGCAGAAAAGCCCGGCTGCGCGCCTTCATGCGTGAGCTGGTGCGCCTGGGGCTGATGCCCGAGTCTGTCGAGCAGCGAAGGGCATTGTTCCAGACGCCACGGGGATCAGAGAACCCCCATCGGTTCAATCCCTATTATCTGCGTGCCGAGGCCGTCAATAGGACGCTGGAGTCCTTTGAACTGGGCAGGGCCCTGTTTCACCTCGGGCTGCGACGCGGGTACAAGTCCAACCGGATTGGGCCGCAGGAGGACAATGACGGGAATCTCAAGAAACGGATTACCCACCTCAAGGGCGAGCTGGCCGGGCAGACCCTGGGGCAATTCCAGTGGGCGCGGATAAAAGAGGGTCTCAAACGGCAGGCCTCCGGCAAGCCTCCTGAAGGGGTCCGTTTTCGAAGCGAGGACCGCTTTTTCCCGGAGCGCTCGATGTATGAGGATGAGTTCGAGGCCATCCAGCAAAGACAGGCGCCTGGGCATGAACTGATGCAGGCGGATTGGGACCGGCTGAAAGATCGCTACGTGCTGTTTCAGTGGCCCTTGAAGTCGATGTCGCGGGAACCCTGCCGGTTCTTCCCGGATGAGATGCGGCACTGGAAAGACACACCGATCGGCCATGACTTTCGCATCTACCGGGAACTGAGTGCACTGAGGTGGTTCGACAGCGAGTACCGGGAGCACACGCTTGATGCGGAGCAATACACGGCGGTTCGCGCGTTGTTGTTCAGTCGCAGGTCGCAAGTCACCTTTGCCGCCCTGCGGAAATTGAGAAAAGCTGATCAGTCCCTGTTGTTCCCCGACGGCTCACACTTCCATCTGGAGGCTGAAGGCCGCACCCGTACCGGCCTGGAACCTCACGGCATGGTCAGGATTCTTGGAAAAAACCCCGTGCTTGCTCCCTTCTGGAAGTTGCGGTGCACGGATGAGGGGGATCACGGCGTACTGGATGACATTTTTACCGTGTTGCTGGAGGAGGGGGATCCGGAAGCACTGAAAACCCGCCTGGCCGGAGATTTCAGCCTGGAAGAAGAGGTGATCGAGGCCTTCGGGTCATTAAAGCTCTCCCGGGCCACTGCAGGGCAATCACGCAAATTCATGGAAGCCATTGTTCCCGTTTTGCGGGACCGGCACTTGTCCTACCGGAAGGCCATCCGGGAGGTCAGGGATGATGAGGGGAAGCCTTTGCACCCGGGTCACGCGCCTGTCAGCCAGGCGTATGAAGCCCTTCCCTACTATGGTGAAATCCTGCAGGGCTCAACCACAGGCACGGACCCCGAGGCCGACCCTGCCACCCGGCCCGAGCAGCACTTTGGCAGGATCGGCGATCCGACCCTGCATGTCGCCCTGAACAGCTTGCGCAGAGTCATCAATGCGCTCATTTCAAGGTTTGGGACCCCGCCGGCAGAGATTCATGTTGCCCTCTCCCGTGACCTGAAAAGCAGCCGCAAGAAGCGGGACATTGCCGCCGCCATCCAGGCCAGGAACAAAAAAGACAAGGAAAGAATCCGCCAGGCACTTGGGGAACTCGGCATGGACACGCCATCGCCACGGGACATCAAGAAGTACGGACTGTGGGAGGAACTGGGTGAGGATCCCGAGACCCGATGCTGTCCGTTTACAGGAACACCCATTGCCTGCGAACAACTGTTCAACGGCGAGGCTGAAATCGAGTATATACTGCCCTTCAGGCGCACCCTCGATGCCTCCATGGCCAACCTCACGGTTGCCCTGTGTCAGGCCAGCCGTCTCAAGGGAGACCAGACCCCCTACGAGGCGTTTGCCAGGGGCGCGCATTCAAAAGACGGCATTCACTGGGAAACCGTGGTCCGCCACGCCGCAAACCTGCCCGCCAGAAAACAGTGGCGCTTCGCAAAGAACGCCATGCAGATCGTTGAACGCGAGCATGACTTCATTGCACGTCAATTGACAGACGATACCCATGCTGCACGAAGTGCAACCCGTTACCTCGGCTGTCTGAAGGGCGTGGAGCAGGTGGTTGCCAATCGAGGTCAGCTGACCGCGCTTTTGCGAGGCAAGTGGCACCTGGGCACGGCCTTGTCCGACAGTCCCCGGACCCGCCGGGAGGATCACCGCCACCAGGCCATCGATGCCGCAGTGATTGCCCTGGCAGACCGGTCTGTCCTCAAGCGTGTGTCAGCCCGGAGCGGGCGGAGCACCGATGACCGGATGCATATTGCAGTCCCGGATCTGGCTGCGCGTATCCACACCTCGATTTATCGGCAGGTGCATGAAATCGTCGTCGCGTTCAGGCCGAATCATGGCCTGCAGGGCCCGATGTTCCATGAAACAGCCTACGGGTTCATCGGACCCGGGCGACGGGATTCGGGTTTTCCAGGGCATGCCCTGGTGACACGTAAGCCGATCACGGCCCTGACGCCGAAAGAGTGCGAGCGCATCCGGGACCCCGGGATCAGGAAGGATGTGGCGGCCTGTCTGGAAGATGCCCGAGCGGGCGGGGAGGCGCACAGGAAGGCCCTGGCCCGTTTTTCACAGGAGCAGGGGATTCGCAGGGTCCGCATCCTTGTCAAGGACCAGAAAGCCAGACCCATCGAATCAGCCCCCTACAAACGGTATGCCCCTGGGGCCTATGCCTGCTGTGATGTCTGGCGGCTGCCCAAAAGCAGGGCAGGCCAGTATGTGCCCGGTGAATTCAAGTGGCAGGGGATTTTCTGGTCGTATGCCGATGTTTCCGGAGAAAGCTGCAGGCCACAGGTGCGCAAGCCCCATCCGGCGGCCCGGTTCATCTGCCGACTGTACAAGAACGACATGATTGCATGCCGAGAGAACGGGGAAGTGCAGATCCTGCGGGTTGCCGGATTTGGCACCACCAATAACAGGCTCGATGTCGTGCCGCATCATGCGGCCAATCCCGGACAGCGCTTTGTCAGTATCCATCAGCTGGGCCTGTGCAACCTCCAAAAGCTGTATGTCACGCCGGATGGTGTGATCAGGAACCTCTCGAAATGAGTGCAGGAGCCGTTGTGATCAAGATGCTGCGCAAATAGCAAGCCGGGGGGATCTGAGGAATCCCGGCACACAGGCTGCTGGCGCGCATGGATGGGCGGTGGATTCAGGCATGATCGAAGGGCATAAGATGTCCAGTGTCATTGGACTGGACCGGCACATTTCAACGGTTTACGCAGGCAGTGAGCTGCCTGAAATCCAAGGCCGGTGCAGGCAGTTACCTGCTCAAGATCGAGAAGATGTTTGTGAGGGAGAAGGCGTACTGCCCCGTGACTCCTGGGATTCGTAGATTTTGGACCTTGGGAGTGATAAATAGAGAGTAGGGGTGAAGCCTGACTGATACTCAGGCTTCAAACAAGATGTGACACACTTCCTGCACTGGTAATTCAACCTACATTGAGATTTGAAGTCAATCCGCAACTCATTACACTTATCAGAATTGCAGACCGCAGGATAAGCCATTTATATTTGAAGTCAATCCTTCCTTCCTGTGCATGAGTTCAGCACCTTGAATACTGCTGGATCAGGCAGCCTCCAGAACAGGTTTTTGGGATAAGCTTGCCTTTTGCTGTCCGCTTCCCTGCATGCCCTTCTGCTTTTGACACGACCGGTCTGCCCTACCATTCATGATCAAATTGGCTTGGAATTGAAAATGATGTCTTGGGCCGGTCCGTGAGCTGCTTCGCAGGGCCGCATTATCTTGCCTATGACTCGAATGCCTGATGATACCCACGAAGCCACATACCCGCATCTGGGCGGGTCTGTCTCACAAAAGCTCAAGATTCTGGCCTGGATTCTGGCCTGGAACTTGACGAAAGCACAGAAATACAGCGTATGATATGCAGCGCACAGGTTCAGGCATCTAGGGTACCTTTCAACGGGTCACCCATTCATGGGCAAGGGGGCCTGAGGGTGCACATGGACTTCCTGAAGACCACCTGATTTTCCAGTGCTACAGGCGCTGAGGACAGCAATATGTGGTTGCAGTGCATAGGGTTGTCCATTAATATGCACAGATATTCATAGAAGTGCAAAGAAAGTGTAACAAGTTCTGCACATCAACTCTTATGCATATAAGACTCGTATAAGTAACTGGGAGGGTAACCAATGAGGAAAGTTTTTAATCGGTGGTTGGCAATGGGGCTGTTGGCCTCACTTGCGATATCAGGAACTGCCTATGCGGGGCCGTATGGCTATGACCTGCACAATGTGCTGGCGCCACGTTCAGCTGGTATGGCTGGTACGAGTATCGCCAAGCCGCTGGATAACGTGTCGGCTATTTTTGGTAACCCGGCAGCACTGACAGACTGGACCGGTACGGAGTTCACCTTTGGAGCTACCTTCTACAAGCCTGAAGCACGGCTTGATCATGCTGGTGGCTTGGGCCTGCCAACATATGCAGGTAGTGTGCCGCAAGGGACTCTAGACCTTCCTGGTGTAGCGCCAAATGATGTGGTTCCAGGTGTAGCTCTTGGATGTAATAGTACAGAGGGTTTTTGTATAACTGATTCATATTTTGATGATGCCGTTAACGGAAATGAGGGTTACATCGTGCCTCAAGTGGGTGTGACTCAAGACCTACGGCCTCTTGGCCTTCCTGCAGTATTAGGTGCTGGCCTGACTGCGGTATCAGGGATTGGTGTGGAATTCCGCCATGTGGAGGAGACTTTGGGACTCGGTGCAGAATTTATTGTACTGGGTGCTAACTTCGCACTCGGCTGGGAACTGAATGAGCAGGTATCCATAGGTGGTGCTGCTACTGTGACGTATGCCTACCTGGATTTGGGTCTGGCAGCGACTTCAGGAGTAACACACGATACTGGGATGCGCGGTACATTAGGTATTACCTATGAAGACATTGTACCGGGTACTCGGTTGGGCTTGTTCTATATGACGGAACTGCAGCATGTGTTTGATGACATCGTTGCTGTGCCGGCTTTTGATCATCAGGATTATCAACGTGATGGACACAGTTCGGCTGCTCTGGATGGATATGGAGCACAAGGACCTGTCCGCTATGCTTCAATTCCCATTGAGGAGCCCCGTACTATTGGAATTGGTATTTCCAATGAGACTTT
This sequence comes from Gammaproteobacteria bacterium, assembly GCA_965214675.1. Taxonomy (GTDB): domain Bacteria; phylum Pseudomonadota; class Gammaproteobacteria; order UBA4575; family UBA4575; genus WTFY01. Next base: position 1,075,708 of record OZ243969.1, on the reverse strand, counting down.
CATGGATGGCAACCTCCTGATTGCTGCAGATGTGATGTGGAAAAACTGGGAAGAAGCAGACTTCTGGGGTGATGTCTATGAAGATCAGATGGTCTACAGCATAGGTGCCCAAATGAAGATGGGCAACTGGCGTTTCCGAGGAGGATATGGTTATGCAGATGACCCGACAGACCGGGATGCTGATCATATCAAAGGATTGCCTGCTGTCTGTTCATCGGCAACGAACTGTAATGTAATTCCAATTGGTAGCCCAGATGGTTCGCCATTATTGCTTGGACAATCTGTACTAGAGTTCCTGCAAGCCTCACAAACAGAGGTGATCTATCGCCATCGAGCTACGCTGGGAGTAGGGTATATGGGCTTTCTGGCCCCATTCCTGAACATTGATGGTCACGTAGGTGTGCAATTCAAGGAGCGCAATCATTACAGTGCAGGCACACCACCACTACATGCGACAGACCATCCCGCTGCGGGGCTAGCGACTGCAACGACGACTGCTGTAGATGTCTGGTCATGGCATGCAGGCTTTGCACTGACATGGAACTTCCAATACTGATAGAAAATCAGTAGTCTTTTGTACTGAAAAAGGGTGGCGTAATGCCACCCTTTTTTTTATTTGATCATGGATTTTGATCAGTAATCACAAGGGAGAAAACAATGAGAAGTGTAATCTTTGCTGTCTGTTGCATGATGGTAATAACTGGCTGCGCTACAGTCATGAACGATGCCCATGCAGCAGCCCACACTTTCTGACGCTGGACTCCTCCAAATCCTTTGAGTGGTCGATTTTCGTAGTGCCCTCTTCACTCAGTCGGTGGATGTTGTAAAGCAGGTCGCCCTCACTCATGTCCTCCACCCGCACATAGGATTTCCTGTCAGACCCAGGGTAGTATTCTTGAAGTGCTGGAAGCAAGTTACCCTGCGCATCTTTGGGCCGACTATGTATCTTGCTGAGCTCGTGCCTGACTATTCTATTAACCGACTGTGAGGCCAGAGAATAGATCTCCTGCCGTATTAGGCTTTATGTGTAGTAGTTCCGACTTAATCTGACAGTTCCCTTGCAAAGGTGAGGGTTACCGGTTTTGATAAGAAGTGTAAACCTTAATCAGAACCGTAGGAGGTAACCCTCATGTTGAATACTAACGAGAAAATCATCAAACACAAGGTCGGCCTGCTGAATCTGGCCGAGGAGCTGGGTAACGTATCGAGAGCCTGCAAGGTGATGGGCGTATCGCGGGATACGTTTTACCGGTATCAGGCGGCGGTCGAGGAAGGCGGCATAGAGGCTCTTTTCGAGGCGTCGCGTCGCAAGCCGAACTACAGCAACCGGGTAGATGAGAAGACCGAGGAAGCGGTGGTAGGTCATGCTCTGGAGTATCCGGCGCAGGGCCAGGCGCGTACCAGCAACGAGTAGCACTTGCGCGGCATCTTCATCTCGGCCAGCGGCGTTCGCAGTATCTGGCTGCGCCATGGTCTGGAGAACTTCAGGCTCCGGCTGAAGGCGCTGGAGGCCAGGGTGGCCGAGGAGGGTCTGATCCTGACCGAGGCCCAGGTGGTGGCGCTGGAGAGGAAGCAGCGCGACGATGAGGCCTGTGGCGAGATCGAGACGGCCCATCCCGGCTACCTGGGGTCACAGGACACCTTCTATGTCGGTACGCTGAAGGGGGGGCAGGCCGGGTGTACCAGCAGACCTTTGTCGACACCTACAGCAAGGTGGCCTGTGCGAAGCTGTATACCACCAAGACACCGATCACCGCAGCCGATCTGCTGAATGACCAGGTGTTGCCCTTCTTTGAGGCGCAAGCCCTGCCCCTGCTAAGGATCCTCACGGACCGGGGCACCGAGTACTGTGGCAAGGTGGAACAGCATGACTATCAGCTGTACCTGGCAGTCAATGACATCGAGCACACGAGAACCCGGACCCGGTCCCCGCAGACCAATGGTATCTGTGAACGCTTCCACAAGACCCTGCTGCAGGAGTTCTACCAGGTCACGTTCCGAAAGAAGCTGTATGCAGATCTCGAAACATTACAGTCCGATCTGGACGAATGGCTGCAGTACTACAATAATGAACGTACTCATCAGGGAAAGATGTGCTGTGGAAGAACCCCCATGGCGACCCTGGAAGATGGGAAATCCATCTGGAAGGAGAAGTGCATACACTGAACCTGAACTGACAGACAGACACTGCGTCAAAACCGGTACCTGTCAGATCAAGTCTGAATCACTACACTTTATGGAGTAAATGGAGCCTAACGTATTGATCTCACTTGCCAAGGAAAGCCGAACTCAACATAAAACTTTACTTACCACAATAGGTTGCGACTATCTGTATCCGCTCATGCCCCAGTTCCTGACTGATCGTCAGCCGGGCCTGGTAGTCCAGTTCCTTTTGTTCCGGACTCAGGGCTTCTCTGCCAGGCCCTCCGATGGCCGGACATTGCCAGCCCGTCAGTTCCTCGTAGCGTTCCTGCGCAAAGGCATGGCGAAGTCCGTGAAGACTGGACAGGCCTGCCCTTGTGGTATGGCCCTCGTAGACTCTCAGTTGCTGCACGTAGTTTCGATGGGGCGGGATCAATGAGCCAAAGCCAGCCAGTGCCCGTGCCCGATCCAGCACCTCTCGCTGGTGTTCCGTTCGAACAGGGATACTTCGTGGCTTGCCGCCCTTCGTCCAGCTGGCCTTGAGCCGGACATGATCCTTCTGGTCGGCATAGGCCGGCTGGAACTTCATCGCCTCCTCGCGCCGCAGGCCGAAGGCGCGCTGCAGTTCAAGACTCATTCGGACGTGTTCGTCCTTGACCTTGTCGAGCTGGTGTTGTGTAAGGTCTTTGGCCTTTGATTTATTCGTCACGAACCTTCGGTCCGGGATGCCATAGAACTCATTCGATCGTGCCATGACGTTCTGCTTGTTGACCTTCTCCGCCCACCACCGCAGGGTGGCCATCCGATTCTTGATGGTCCCGATCGAGAGACCCCGTTCCTGCCAGTGCTGGACCAGGGCCTCGATGTGTTTCGGTTTGAGCGATTTGGCCTGCATCTTCCGGTAGCCCATCGCCTGCAGCTCATTCGCAGCCTGGGTCAGGATTCGTTCCCGGTTCCTTTGCGTGGCATAGCTGCCTTCCCTGCAGTGTTTGCAGAGTTGTTTCAATTCGTAGTTCAAAGTCTTCATACGTGTACGTTCTCTCTGGTGAGTGTTTCTGGGCCCTCTGACAGCCTCAGCTGCGCAGATTCACTTGCGTGATACGGCTCATGGGACACGACTCCCGTAATGACTTATATGGGCCTCAGTCAAGGCCGCACAGGTCCTCTTCAGTTGAAGAGTGGTCCTGTGCCAGTACAATGTGCCCGCTCAGGGCGATTACTTGAGTATTGGAATACCCTCCTTTTGAAATGTGTGGATCTGATCCACGGGATTGAAATACATAGCCGGGTGTACAGCACAGGGAACACCTGACCTCAAAAAAGGTCAGGGCGGTGTGCCACACACGCAGCGTGACTGGATGACGCGCACAGGCGAACCCGCACATGCCGACAGGCAGAATGCCTTGAGTTGAAGATGGAGACGGCCCAAAAGACCTGAATCCGGATGCCTGTAAAGACAGACTGTATTTTGAAGATGGATCGACGGCGTTGCCGCTGTGCACCTGTTACACGATCCGGAGGTGCCTCTTTGCCACTGATATACCGTAGTGGCGCCGGTACTAAATCGTTACGGTGAGTATAGCACGCAGATCAGATCCGTTACGGAGAAATTGCTGATCCAGTGCAAAAAAATCGCGTGCGACCGGATGTGGGGACACCGTAATTTGCGGGGCATTCGGGTTCGTAATCCACAGAGTACCGTGCGGTGCGGGCCCGCACCCTGATTGCACCCGCGTCACTACCGCGTTTGCTGCGCGCTCTGGGTAGTGACGCGGAGTCCGTGCGTGGACATCAGCTCGGGGAAAAGCCCCCCTGGACCCTGATCGCCTGGCATACTCCCCAAGGTCGCCAGATATCGTACAGCCAGTTTGGGGATAGGTGGATGCAGTGCTTTCAGCCCGGGGTTCTCCCTTGCCTGGCGCAGTTAGTCGCTGGTGAGCCCGAGTCGTAGTGTCCCAGCACAGCCTGAATTCTGCGAAAATGGACTGGTCAAATAATGAACGAAAAACCGATACATGAGTTGAATTGATTATCTATTGATTTTTTCATTTTTATGCCTACCATAAGTCAGCCTTGCATCAAAATAGGAAAAAAATCTATGACTCGCAGAATTGTAAGGCTCAAGGAAGTTCAGCGCATGACGGGACTCTCCCGTTCCACCATCTACGCCCAGATCGCCAAGGGCCATTTCCCCAAACAGATCCGCCTCACCGGCGCCCGCTCGGTCGGCTGGCATGAACATGTCATCGTCCGCTGGATCGAGTCCCGACAGCAGACCTGATACTCTCAAAGACAGGGTGTGGCCAATAGCTGATATCAGTTGTTTGCTGCCCTGGAGAAGATGGGAATGACTTTTCCGGTCATTCTCATCTCGTCCAGGTAATCGGCCCACCATTGCATCATCCTGCGGCGCTCATCCATGTAGCGGGCATGATAGGTGTAGGCGGCGCGTACGCTGTTGCGCTCCTTGTGCGCCAGCTGGCGTTCGATGGCATCCGGGTTAAAACCGGTCTCATTCAGGATCGAGGAGGCGGTGGCCCTGAACCCATGGGGCACGGCTTTACTCTTACCCTCCACAGTCCCATCGTAGCCCAGCTTGAAGATCGCCCGCCTCATCGTGTTGTCCGACATCTCGCGGCTACGATCCCGTTCTGACGGAAACACTAGATCATACCTGCCAGTCATACTCTTCAATGACTGAAGTACTTCCAAGGCCTGTTTAGACAATGGGACTAGATGCTCATTTCCCATCTTCATGCGGTCTGCTGAAATGCGCCATACCTTGTCTTCGAGATCGAACTCCTCCCACCGAGCTCCGCGAAGCTCACCGGAGCGCACGAAGGTCAGCAGCAACAGCTTGATTGCATACTGGGTCAGCATCCGGCCACGGTCACTGTAGGTCTCCAGTTCTTTCAGAAACTGCGGCAGTTCTTCTCGATGCAGCGAGGCGTGGTGCTGGACCTTTCTTTGCTTGACAATACCGGCGAGGTCTCCTGCAGGATTATGAGTAGCGATTCCTTGCTGGATTGCAAAGCGGCAAATGGCGTGGATAGCCTGCTTGACCCGGTTCGCAACATCCAGTGCTCCGCGGGCCTCAATCTTTCGAACCGTAGCAATTACCCGCTTTGGAGTAATCTCGTCAATGTACAGGTAGCCCAAATCTTGGAAGGCATTGTTTTCCAGACGCCTGAGTACCCGGGCAGCATGCCGTGGCGTCCAGGTCTCCTTGTTATGTTTCCACCATTGACGAGCGACTGCTTCAAAGTCATCAGTTTGCTTTGCCTGTTTCTTTTCCTTGTGAACCTCATTAGGGTCCCGGTTATCGTCAAGGTGGAGCTTGGCCTGTCGACGCTTTTCCCTGGCATCCTTGAGACTGACTTCGGGGTACACTCCTAAAGCCAGGGTCTTTCGCTTGCCACGAAATCGGTAATCCAGACGCCAGTACTTTCGACCGTTTGTTTTTACGAGTAAATACATGCCACCGCCGTCGGCCATCTTGTAGTTTTTGGCCTGGGATTTGGCTGCCTTGATACGTGTGTTAGTCAGTGCCATTTTGACGGTACCTATCTTGAATTGAACCGAGATACCGTCAAAAGTACCGTCATTTTTTCTGGATGTCAATAAACCTCATGGGACGATAGAGAACAATAGAAATCTTATAAGTTAATATTTTTATTAATATTATCGTATTTTACTGGATTTTATGGGATGTTGTTGGACAGTATAAATGGTGCCCCGAGCAGGATTCGAACCTGCGACCTTCCCCTTAGGAGGGGGACGCTCTATCCAGCTGAGCTAACGGGGCAGCGCATGGCTTTCCGGCATTGCTGACAAGCCCATGACATTTCGATGTGGGTTGAGCATGTACAGGTGAGCAAAATCATTGCTCTGTGTCTGCCATGCTGGCGCCATGGTGCCGGGAGAGAGACTCGAACTCTCACTCTGTTTCCAGAACCGGATTTTGAATCCGGCGCGTCTACCGGTTCCGCCACCCCGGCGCATTCTTGAAAAGTTTAGGGTAAATTAGCAGGTCAGCACTACTCAGACCGTGACGCACTGAAATATACCATACGTTTTGAACTTAGTTCAGTTTGACTACCGCCTTCCCGAGGCGCTTATCGCACATTCCCCATTGCCTGAGCGAACCTCAAGCAAGTTGCTTCACTTTGCATGCCATGGCACGGATTACCGGGACCTGAAGTTTACTGACTTGAAGCGTTTGCTGCGCAAGGGTGATTTGCTGGTATTGAATGATACCCGCGTCATTCCGGCACGCCTGTACTGCAGGAAATCCTCCGGCGGAAAGGTGGAACTGCTGGTTGAACGGATTCTCGATGCAGGCAGGGCAATCGTACAACTCAAGGCCAGCAAATCCCCTGTGCAGGGGAGTCACCTGGTCTTTGAGAATGGTGCCATCGCTGAAGTTAAGGGCCGAAAGGATGGTTTTTTTGTACTTCAGTTCAAAGACCAGGGGGAAATCGAGGCATTGCTGGAGCAATTCGGCAAGACACCATTGCCTCCTTACATTCGCAAAGAGCCGGGCCCTGAAGATCGTGAGCGGTATCAGACCGTTTATGCACGAGCCCCCGGGGCCGTGGCTGCACCGACCGCTGGCCTGCATTTCGACCAAACCATGATTGATGAGCTACGCCACCAGGGTGTGGAACATACCTTCATCACGCTGCACGTGGGTGCGGGCACGTTTCAGCCGGTGCGCACGCAAGGCATCGAGGCACACAAGCTACATGCCGAGCACGTGCAGGTTACCCAGCAGGTATGTGAGCGTGTAAAGGCATGCAAACAACGGGGCGGGCGTATCATCGCGATCGGCACTACCGCGGTTCGCGCACTGGAGTCCGCGGCACTGGAGCATGGCATCCGTTCGTATACCGGCGACACAAGTCTGTTCATTTTTCCCGGGTTTCACTTCAAGGTGGTGGATGGGCTGGTAACCAACTTTCACCTGCCGAAGTCGACGTTGCTTATGCTGGTCTGTGCTTTTGCCGGATATGAGTCCACAATGGCGGCCTATCGCCATGCCGTTGAACAGCGCTACCGCTTCTACAGCTACGGTGATGCAATGTTCATAGAGCCTGCAAAGTAACCCATAGCCAGACGAACGTCATGCAATTCACACTCCATGCCAAAGACGGCGATGCTCGATGTGGGAATCTGGAATTTGCGCGGGGCAAGGTGGATACGCCCGCCTTCATGCCAGTGGGCACCCATGGCACGGTCAAGGCCATGACTCCGGAGGAACTGCGCACCTCGGGGGCTCAGATGATCCTGAGCAATACCTTCCACCTGATGCTGCGACCCGGTGTTGATATCGTCCGACAACACCGGGGATTGCATGACTTCATGCATTGGCAAGGACCCATCCTGACGGATTCCGGAGGGTTTCAGACCTACAGCCTGGCTTCCATGAGGAAAATGACGGAGCAGGGGGTGTTGTTCAAGTCCCCCGTTGACGGTGCCGAGGTTTTTCTGAGCCCCGAACTGGCGATTGAAATCCAGCAACAGCTGGGAGCGGATGTCATCATGGTGCTGGATGAATGCACGGCATCCACGGCCGACCGCAAAGAGGCGCTGAACTCGATGCAATTGTCCTTGCGCTGGGCCAGTCGATGCAGGATCGCCCACGGGAAGCATGACAGCGCCTTGTTTGGTATCGTCCAGGGGGGTCGGTATACGGAACTGCGCAAACAGTGTGCAGTTGAACTGGTGGAAATGGATTTCGATGGCTATGCGCTCGGAGGATTGTGCGTGGGAGAAAAGCCTACAGAGCGTCATGCCCTGCTGGAGTGCACAGTCGAGGCCCTCCCTGAAAACAAGCCACGCTACCTGATGGGCGCCGGCAAACCGCAAGATATCATTGAGGCCGTACGGCGTGGCATCGACATGTTTGATTGTGTACTTCCGACACGCAATGCCCGTACAGGATTTCTCTACACCCGTGACGGGCTGTTACGCATTCGAAACAGTCAGTACCGTGAAGACACCGGTCCGGTAGATGAGGGCTGTGCTTGCTATACCTGCCAGCACTACTCACGCGCGTACCTGAGGCATCTGGACAAGTGCGGTGAAATCCTGGGGGCGCGTCTTTGCACCATCCATAACCTGCAGTACTTCCAGGATTTGATGAGAGAAATTCGCAGCGCAATCCTTGGTAGGGAGTTTGCGCAATATGCCAGGGAGTTTTACGCCCGGCAGTCCCTTGATACAGAGACTGTGGCATAATACGGCGCTGCAAATTCCAAGAAGACCGGTCCAGGTTGAAATGACCGGCTCCAGACCCAAGTAAAGGCACTATGTTACTGATTTCTGATGCGATGGCCCAAAACGGCTCTGCCTCGATGGGAGGAGGCTATGAAATTTTTATCATGATCGCAATTTTCTTCGCGATCATGTATTTCATGATCATACGGCCCCAGCAAAAACGCAGCAAAGACCACCAGAAGCTGATCGGCTCATTGTCGAAGGGGGATGAGGTCATGACGTCAGGTGGCATGCTGGGCAAGATACAGAAGGTTGGGGACAACTCGATTACGCTGGAAATTGCCGATGGGGTCGCGATCAAGTTGCAGAAAACCTCGATTTCCTCGGTACTGCCGAAGGGCTCGCTCAAACATGATTGAAGCAAGCCTTCAGGCATAGTTCACATCCTGCAAATCATCTGAAAAGACCACGCGCATGTCCGCAGCTCCGCTGAACCAGTATCCCTTGTGGAAGCATTTGCTCATTCTTGGGGTCATTGTGTTCGTCGGTCTGTACAGCCTGCCCAATCTGTATCCCAGCATGCCTGCCATCCAGGTTTCGCATGAATCGGGAGAGCTTGATACCGCCACGTCTCCTACCCTGAGACAGGCCTTGCGCGATGAGGGGATTCCGGTGCAAAGCGAGGACCACGGAGACAATCGGTTGTTGCTGCGATTTGCGGATACAGAACAGCAACTGCAGGCATTCGAGACCGGCAAGCAAGCATTGGACGGGCGCCATGTTGTGGCATTGAACCTTGCGAGCTCGATGCCGGGTTGGTTGCGTTCCATCGGCGCTTCGCCGATGAATCTCGGACTGGATCTGCGTGGCGGCGTGCACTTTTTATTGCAGGTTGACATGAAAGCAGCCGGTGAAAAAGCAATCAACAACTATGCCGCATCGATCAGAACCAACCTGCGCGAAGCCAGGCTGCGCCGTTTCTCCGTTACCCAGACAGGGGATGAGGTGAACGTCAGGTTCCGGGATGAAGCCAGCCGGAGCGCAGGACTTGAGACCCTCCGAGAGGAGTATGGGAATGAACTGGACTTCGCCGAGGTGGATGGCAGCAATGGTTTTCTTCTGGTTGCCACGATCAATGAAGAAACCCTGCGTGAGACCCAAAGCCTGGCAATACAGCAAAACATTCAGACGCTGCGTAATCGCGTAAACGAGTTGGGTGTTGCCGAGCCGGTCATTCAGCAGCAGGGCGCCGAGCGAATCGTCGTACAGCTTCCAGGCGTACAGGATACTGCCCAGGCCAAGGAAATCCTGGGGGCCACTGCCACGGTAGAGTTTCGCATGGTAAACGAACAGGCCGACCCGTTTGAGGCGGAAGAGACCGGGCGGACTCCGACAGGCTCAATCCTGTACCGCGAGCGCGACAGTAAAAACCCGATTTTGCTGAAACGTGATGTGATGCTGACCGGGGACTCGATTATCAATGCGAACTCCGGATTTGACGAGAACGGCCTGCCCGCGGTGATCATCACGCTCGATGGTAAAGGTGCCGCCCGTTTCAGCAAGGTCACGGCTGAAAATATCAAAAAACTGATGGCCGTCGTGTTCATTGACAACAAGACGGTAATCATTAACCAGGACGGCGAGCAGAGGAGAAAAACGGTCACCAGCGAAGAGGTGGTCAGTGTCGCACGGATCCAGGAGCAACTTGGCAAGCGCTTTCAGATTGAGGGCCTGGATTCCACCTACGAGTCGCTCAAGCTTGCACTGTTATTACGCGCCGGTGCGCTGGCTGCCCCGGTCGAGATTGTGGAAGAGCGCACAGTGGGCCCGAGTCTTGGCCAGCAAAACATTGATCTGGGCAAGAAATCCATCATTATCGGCTTTATCCTGGTGATGATATTCATGGCCCTGTATTACCGTCTGTTCGGGATTGCGGCGGACCTTGCGCTGGCTGTCAATCTGGTGTTGATCATCGGCATCATGTCGCTGATCCCCGGGGCTACGCTGACCTTGCCGGGAATTGCCGGTATCGTTCTGACGGTGGGCATGGCCGTGGATGCCAATGTCCTGATCTTTGAGCGCATCCGTGAAGAACTGCGTAATGGAAATTCACCGCAGGCCAGCATTCATGCAGGCTACAGCAAGGCACTTTCCACCATCGCCGACGCCAACGTCACGACCCTGATTGCCGCGATCGTGCTGTTTGTGTTTGGTACCGGGCCAATCAAGGGCTTCGCGGTGACCCTGTCCATTGGAATCGTGTGCTCCATGTTCACGGCAATCATGGGTACACGTGCCCTGGTCAACCTCTATTACGGCACTAAAAAATCACCCACGCTTGCGGTATAGACATGCAACTCCTGAAAGACAAGCTGAATATCGATTTTATGGGCAAACGCAAGCTTGCCCTGATCCTCTCGAGCGTATTCATTGTGATCTCGATTGTGGCCATGGTGGCACGCGGACTGAACCTGGGTATCGACTTCACCGGGGGCACGCTGGTCGAGGTGGGCTACACGGAGCCGGTACGGCTTGAAACCGTGCGTGGGGCCTTGTCTGCAAGTGGGCTGGATGATGCGATCGTCCAGCACTTCGGGGCGACACGTGATGTCTTGATCCGTCTGCCTGTTGCGGAATCGGACCAGGACAAGGCTTCTCTCAGCAACAAGGTCATTCGTGCGCTGGGGCCAACCGGATCGCTTGAAGTAAGGCGTGTAGAGTTTGTCGGGCCGCAGGTAGGAGGCGAGCTCAGAGACAAGGGCGGATTGGCCATGCTCTATGCCCTGATCGGCATCCTGGTCTATGTGGCATTGCGCTTTGAGTGGCGCTTCTCTTTGGGCTCCGTGGCAGCCCTGGTGCATGACGTCGTGCTGGTCGTCGGTTTTTTCGCGCTCACCCAGACCGAGTTTGATCTCACCGTGCTGGCGGCATTGCTCGCGGTGATCGGCTATTCACTCAATGACACGATAGTCGTGTTCGACAGAATCCGTGAGAATTTCAGGCGAATCCGCAAGGCCGCCTCGGAAAGTGTAATCAATACCTCGATCAACCAGACATTTTCACGCACCCTGATGACGTCACTGACGACACTGCTCGTGCTGACCGCCCTGTTTCTGTTCGGGGGTGAGGTCATCCATGCCTTTTCGATTGCACTGATTGTCGGCGTACTGGTAGGGACCTACTCGTCGATCTTCGTTGCGAGTACGTCCTTGCTGGCCCTGAAGGTCAGCAAGGAGGATCTGATGCCGGTGGAAAATACGAACAGGAATGATGACGGCAGTCAGGTTTGACCGCGGCTCATCGATGCCGTGTGGAGAACGCCCAGCATCGAACGGAATAATTTCGGATTGGCTGCAACGATGTTGCCTGTCTCCAGATGCGTGTGACCACCCGCAGGATCGCCGACCAGTCCGCCGGCTTCCTGGATGATCAGGCAGCCCGCAGCGATATCCCAGATGTTCAGGTCGAACTCCCAGAAGCCATCCAGGCGTCCGGCAGCAACATACGCCAGGTCCAGCGCCGCTGACCCCGCACGACGTATCCCGGAAGTACGCTGCATCAGCGCCCGCAACGTGTCGAGGTAGGAATCGATATCCTGACCTTCCCGAAACGGAAGTCCGGTTCCAAGCAGGGCACTTTCCAGGTCGACCAGATTTGTGACGCGTATTTTCCTGTCGTTCAAGGTCGCCCCGTTTCCCCGGCTGGCACAGAACAATTCGCCTCTGAGCGGATCAAAAATTACACCTGCCTCCAGGCGTTGCCGATAACGCAGCGCGATCGAAACAGAATGATGCGGAAATCCGTGCAGATAGTTCGTCGTCCCATCCAGTGGATCTATGATCCACTGGTAATCATTCGTGTCCGGCTTGTCCGGGCTGCGGCCGGTTTCTTCTGCAAGGATACTGTGGTTCGGATACGTGCGCCCAATTATACTGATGATTTCATGCTCAACCAGAAGGTCGACTTCGCTTACAAATTCATTTTTCTTTTTGGCGTGTATAGCAAGAGAATCTACACGTTCCACGTTGCGGATAATGATATTTCCTGCTTCACGTGCGGCCGTGATTGCAGTGTGTAGGGCAGTTTGCATGGGGGTCAGTTGGGTAGTCGCGAGGCTGGGACAGCATACCAAAACTGGATATATTTTTGAGACGAGTTTGTAACTGGAATTTTGTTGAATCTGTGAACACCTCCAATACCATCCGTGTTGTACTCATGGAGCCCTCGCATCCCGGCAATATTGGCGCGGCCGCACGAGCCGTAAAGACCATGGGCATCGAGCATCTGGTGCTGGTCAATCCAAAGCGGTTTCCAGACCCTGAGGCCACAGTCCGTGCCGTGGATGCCGTGGATGTGCTCGAGCGTGCCACCGTCTGTAGTTCATTAAAGGAGGCTATAGGCCAGTGCACATTTGTGGTCGGGACCACTGCACGCAAGCGCGGGTTGGCTTGCCCGCAGATTGCGCCACGGGAATTGGGGCCGAGAGTGTGGCAGGAATTGGCAGGCGGTCCTGTGGCCATTGTTTTTGGCCGTGAAAGCAGTGGCTTATCGAATGATGAACTGGATTTGTGCCAGTTCGTGACGGCCATACCTTCGATGAAATCATTGAATCTTGCTGCCGCGGTGCAGGTGATTTGCTATGAGATTTTCATGGCGGCAGGGGACACTCATGCAGTGGATGTCGAGAGTGAGGATGCGCTTGCTGCCTCGATGGAGTTGGAGCGGTTGTTTGAGCATCTGCAGACCGTTCTGCTGGAGATCGGGTTTCTGGACCCGCGCCAGCCCAAACTGCTTATGCGCCGCCTGCGCCATGTCTATCAGCGCGCGCAACTGACGCAGGTGGAGGTGAACATCCTGCGCGGCATCCTGAGTGCTACCGAGGACTCGACATCACGGTGATGTTTCCCGGGATAGGCAGGCTCTCTTACTAAAGGGATAGTGCGGATTTGGAGGGACTATCTCCAATTATACCTGAGCGATTTACTAGGTTATTTGCTATACTCACAAGTGGAAAATCCGGTTAATTGGAGCACCGAGGACAGTACCTCATGAAACTCAGTACCAAAGGGCGATATGCAGTGACTGCAATGTTTGACATTGCCCTGCACCATGACAAAGGTCCGGTGTCGCTCGCCGACATTTCAGAAAGACAAGGGATCTCCCTGGCTTATCTGGAGCAGCTGTTCACGCTTTTGCGTGGCCGGGGGCTGGTGAAAAGCACGCGCGGACCCGGTGGCGGGTACTCGCTTGCCGTGGACTCGGAAGAGATTGCCATCGCCGACGTGATCGATGCGGTCGATGAGGGTCTGGATACTACCCGTTGCGGTGGCAGTGCGGACTGTCAGAATCATCAGCGTTGCCTGACGCATGATCTGTGGGAAAGCCTGAGTCATCAGATCCGCAGCCATCTTTCAGGTATCAGTCTCGCGCAGGCCGTAAGCAATGCACACGTGGCAGAGGTTTCCAGCAGGCAGGAGCATCAAATGAGCCGGGTGGAGTTAAGCTGAAGAAGCAGGTTTGACAAAAGATGATGTATACAGCAGCAGGGATATGAAAGTGACCGACATGAAACTACCCATATATCTGGATTACAGTTCCACCACGCCAGTCGACGAGCGGGTGGCCGAAGCAATGACGAAGTGTTTGACGCTCGATGGCAACTATGGAAATCCGGCATCCCGCAGTCACAGTTTCGGCTGGGATGCTGAAAAAGCTGTCGAAGATGCCAGGGGGCATGTGGCGGCATTGATCCATGCGGACCCGAAAGAAATCGTCTGGACCAGCGGAGCTACCGAGTCGGATAACCTGGCCATCAAGGGTGCGGCGCATTTTTACCAGAAAAAAGGCAAACATATCATTACCTGCAAGACCGAGCACAAGGCCGTGCTGGATACCTGCCGCCAACTGGAGCGCGAAGGGTTCGAGGTGACCTACCTGGAGCCGCAGAGTTCGGGAATGATCGACCTGGACAAGTTTCAGGCGGCCATCCGGGACGATACGATCCTGGTTTCAATCATGCACGTCAACAACGAGATCGGCGTCATCCAGGATATCAAGGCCATTGGTGAAATCACCCGCAAGCGCAAGATCATTTTCCACGTGGATGCAGCGCAGAGTCCAGGCAAGGCGGAGGTTGACCTGCGGGATATGAACGTTGATCTGATGAGCCTGTCTGCCCACAAGGTGTATGGACCCAAGGGTATCGGTGCCTTGTATGTGTGCAGAAAGCCGCGTGTGCGCATTGAAGCACAGATACATGGCGGGGGACATGAGCGTGGTATGCGCTCTGGCACGCTGGCCACGCATCAGATCGTGGGAATGGGTGAGGCGTTTCGCATTGCCAAGGAAGAAATGGCAGCGGATAACGAACGCATCCTCATGTTGCGGAACAGGTTGTTGAACGGCCTGAAAGACATTGATGAAATTTATATCAACGGAGACCTTGAGCAGCGTATTCCGGGTAATCTCAATGTCAGTTTCAATTTTATTGAAGGCGAAAGCCTGATCATGGCCCTCAAGGATATTGCAGTGTCATCGGGTTCAGCGTGTACCAGCGCGTCCCTGGAACCCAGCTATGTATTGCGTGCGCTGGGCCGTGATGATGAACTTGCACACAGCTCGATTCGATTTACAATCGGGCGGTTTACGACGGCGGAGGAGGTTGACTACGCGACCCAGTTAATCAAAGGTGCGGTAGTCAAGCTGCGTGATCTTTCTCCCTTGTGGGAGATGCACAAGGAAGGTATTGACCTCAAGACCGTCGAATGGGCTGCGCATTAAGCCGGCTACAGGATTTTGAGGGTTTTAATTTTTTAGTACATACTGGCATAGGAATCAGGAGAAAATATCATGGCATACAGTGACAAAGTGTTGGACCATTATGAGAACCCGCGTAACGTGGGGTCGTTTGACAAGGACGATCGCAGTGTGGGTACAGGCATGGTAGGTGCACCCGCGTGCGGTGATGTAATGAAACTGCAGATCAAGATTGATGATGACGGTGTCATCGAAGACGCGAAATTCAAGACCTACGGATGCGGCTCAGCAATCGCTTCCTCCAGCCTGCTGACGGAATGGGTGAAAGGAAAAACCCTGGCGCAAGCCTCTGAAATCAAGAACACGGATATCGCGGAAGAGCTTGCCTTGCCGCCTGTCAAGATTCACTGCTCCGTACTGGCTGAAGATGCAATTCAGGCAGCGATCGAGGATCTCAAGTCCAAAGATGCAAGTGGAGCCGAGCACAAGAAAATCGCCTAAGGCAGGAAGAGAGTGTCTATTTCCCTTACAAACAGCGCGGCCGAACACGTAAAGACCTACCTTGAAAAGCGTGGCAAGGGGATTGGTGTACGTCTGGGGGTGAAGACAACAGGCTGTTCAGGCATGGCGTATACCATCGAATTTGCCGATCAGGTTGAAAAAGAGGATCACATCTTTGAAGACAAGGGCGTGAAGGTGGTGATCAACCCCAAAAGCATGGCGTATCTGAAAGGCACCGAGTTGGACTTTGCGCGCGAAGGATTATCGGAAGGATTTCAATTCAGGAACCCGAACGAAAAAGACCGCTGTGGCTGCGGGGAGAGTTTCAGCATCTGACTACTCCCTGGCCCTGATCACTCAGCGATCAATTTCTTCCACTCAATCAGTCAGCATGAATATCGATTTTACTCGAAACTATTTCGAGTTGTTTGACCTTGCCGAAGGCTTTGATGTGGATCAGGAAGACCTGGCCTCGAAGTATCGCGCCTTTCAGAATACCCTGCACCCGGACCGCTTTACCGGGAAAAGTGACCAGGAACAGCGCATCTCCGTGCGGCATACAGCGTTTGTAAACGAAGCCTACAGCGTACTTAAAAGTGACCTGAAGCGCGCGCACTACCTCATCAGGCTGCACGATGCTGAATTCGATGCGGATACGGAAATGTCCAGGGATGCGGAGTTTCTGGTACAGACAATGGAGTTGCATGAGCGCGTTGCAGGACTGGATCAGGCCGCAGCCCCCGAGGCTGCCCTGGATGAGTTGGCAAGCGAACTCAAGCAGCAGCAAAGCGAATTGATTTCACGGTTTTCAGACGAGTACGCACAAGGCGATCTGGCCACGGCCAAGGATGTAGCACTGAAGCTGCAATTCTATGAACGCCTGACGAATCAGCTCAAGGAAAAGCAGGAAAAACTCGAAGAGCAGCTTCTATAACGCCCGCATGGCACTTCTACAAATATCAGAACCGGGTCAATCCACGGCCCCGCACGAGCATCGTCTTGCCGCAGGGATTGATCTCGGCACTACGAATTCCCTGGTTGCGAGTGTCCGAAGCGGTGGGGCAGAGACCCTGCCGGATACCGGGGGTGTGGACATGCTTCCCTCGGTTGTACGCTATACCTCGGGAGGCGGTGTCACGGTGGGCGTTTCGGCATTGCGGTATGCGACCCGCGACCCGCTGAACACGCTGGCTTCCGTAAAGCGCATCATGGGCCGCTCGGTCAGCGATCTGGCCACATTGAAGGGCCAGCTCCCTTACAAGTTTGTCGATCAGGACAGCGGTGTACCGCAAGTACAGACCGTGGCGGGACCGGTGACCCCGGTCGAGGTCTCTTCGGAAATCCTCAAAGTGCTGCGCGAACGTGCCGAGCTGACACTTGGCGGAGAGCTGACAGGCGTGGTCATCACGGTTCCGGCATATTTTGATGATGCACAACGCCAGGCTACCAAGGATGCTGCCAAACTGGCGGGGCTGAATGTCTTTCGGCTGCTCAACGAACCGACTGCCGCAGCAGTGGCATATGGACTTGACCAGCAGGCTGAAGGTGTCACTGCAGTATATGACCTTGGTGGAGGTACTTTTGATATCTCCATCCTCAGGCTGACCAAGGGCGTCTTTGAAGTGCTGTCAACGGGAGGGGACACGGCCCTGGGAGGTGATGATTTTGATCGTGAGATTGCATCATGGATCCTGGAGCAGGCGGGGCTGGATACCAGTCATGACCATCAACTCATGCGTAAAGTGCTTGACGTTGCCCGCAGCACCAAGGAGTCATTGACCGATGCGATCGAAACTGAGATCTGCCTCGAACATGGAGATGGGATAAGGATTGCACTTAAGCTCGGCCGTGAGCAATTCGAACAGATGATCGAGGCCTATATCAGAAAGACGATTGCATGGTGCCGCAAGACACTGCGCGAGGCAGATGTCGAACCCCAGGATGTCAGGCACATCATCATGGTGGGGGGGTCTACACGCACCCCGTTTGTGCGCAGGCAGGTAGAAGATTTCTTTGGCCAACCTCCGCTGGCCGATATTGATCCAGACAAGGTGGTGGCCATTGGGGCTGCCCAGCAGGCAAATATCCTGGCGGGTAACGGGTCCGGTACTGAATTGCTCCTGCTGGATGTGTTGCCGCTGTCTTTGGGTATAGAAACCATGGGAAATCTGGTGTCCAGGATCATCGATAGAAATACCGTGATCCCGGTGTCCCGTGCACAGGAGTTTACAACGTTCAAGGACGGGCAGACTGCGATGCGAATCCATGTCGTGCAGGGTGAACGGGAGAAAGTTGAGGATTGTCGGTCCCTGGCAACCTTTGACCTGACAGGCATCCCGGCCATGGTGGCGGGTGCGGCACACATACGCGTCACGTTCCAGGTGGATGCGGATGGATTGTTGAGCGTGAGTGCCCAGGAAAAAAGCAGCGGTGTATCGGCGAGCGTGGCAGTGAAGCCCTCCTATGGGCTGACAGAATCCGAAGTTGAGAAAATGCTGGAGGATTCATTTGCGCATGCAGAGGATGACATGCTTGCAAAACATTTGGCTGAGCAGCTCGTCAAGGCGCAGCGTGTACTGGAGGCATTGCGTTCTGCGCTCGAGAAGGATGGAGATGAACTGTTGTCAGTGGAGGAACGGGAAACTATCATGCAGGCCCGGATGGCGCTGGAAGATGCCTGTGACGGGAAGGACGGTGAAAGGATCAAGCAGGCTGTTGAGAAGCTTGAGCATGCAAGCGAGACCTTTGTGGAGCGCCGCATGAATCGAAGTGTGCAACGGGTCATGCGCGGTCACCGTGTCGAAGAATTTGAAGCGGACTGAGAAGCATGCCGAAAATTACGTTCCTGCCACATGAGGATATCTGCCCGCAGGGAAAGACCATCCAGGCCGAACCGGGTATCAGCATCTGTAATGCCGCACTGGCAAATGATATCGGGATAGAACACGCCTGCGAGAAATCCTGTGCCTGCACGACCTGCCACGTGTACGTGCGCGAGGGCATGGATTCCCTGGATGAGGCCGAAGAAAATGAAGAGGATTATCTGGACAAGGCCTGGGGTCTGGAACCAGATTCGCGCTTGAGCTGCCAGGCGGTAATCGGCGAGGAAGACCTGGTCATCGAGATCCCGAAATATACCATCAACATGGTCTCGGAGAGCCACTGAGCAGGAGTGGAAAAATTCCTTTGAATGCCTGTTGAATACCATGTACATTCCACTTTTTGATGCAGTGTGTCGCGGGTGTCCGAGTACAGAATCATGTTTACCGTTTTGCTGACGATTAGCTCATGCATGGGTGAGCCATCATGAGCCTGAAATGGATCGATTCCTTGGAAATTGCGATTGCCCTGGATGAGGCGCATCCGGATGTTGATCCCCAGTACATTCGATTTACAGACCTGCACGAATGGGTCTGTGCGCTTGAGGAATTTGATGACGATCCTGAGACATCAAATGAACGCATTCTTGAAGCTATCCAAATGGCATGGCTTGATGAACGTGACTGATCGCAGGTAAGTACTTCGCCTACCTATAGTCTGCCCCACACCAAATACCACCCGATTTAATTTTAATTTGATTTAGGAATATTGCTCATGGCAAGGGAACGCACATTGTCAATCATAAAACCCGATGCAGTAGAGAAAAACATAATTGGCGAAATCGAGTCGTGCATTGAAAAAGCAGGTTTATTGATTGTTGCCGCAAAAATGTTGAGAATGAGCCGAGTACAGGCGCGCAATTTTTATGCGATCCATCGAGACAAGCCATTTTATGAGGACTTGGTGAAGTTCATGACTTCCGGACCTATCGTGGTGCAGGTACTGGAAGGCGAAGATGCAATCAACTGTTATCGCGGAGTGATGGGGACAACAGTGTTTGGCAACGCAGGGCCGGGAACAATACGTGAAAAATATGCAACTTCGACTACGAATAATGCGGTACATGGCTCGGACTGTAAGAAAAACGCCAAGCGAGAGATCAAATTTTTCTTTGCGGAACATGAAATTTTTTCGAGAAGCTGATTTCAAACAGTTCTATTTGTACCGGAGGTGTACAGGAGGGTAACCAACACGTTGTAATGGAACAGGATTTCCAAAAGCCCAAATCGACAATCGGCACGATGTTGACCGATGCGCGTAATCAGGCTGGGCTCAGTCAGGCAGATGTAGCCAAGCGGATGAATTTGATGGCCCGCACGATTCAGGCACTGGAGGAAGACGATTTTCAAAACCTGCCAGGACCGACCTATGTACGTGGTTATCTGTATACGTACGCCAGGCTTGTCGGTCTGGACAGTGAGCAGTTGATACGGATTTACAACGAACAATTCCCGATAGAACCTCCTGTCAAATCATCATCACGCCGCAGCAGCAGGCGCAGTTCTGCGGTCTTGTGGGGAGGAGCGGCTCTGGCAGCCCTTCTGGGCATGGTGGTGCTCTTCCAGGTAGTTGAATTTCAACCAGGCGTACAGGCTCCAGGCTCAGCCGATGTGCCGCAAGTCACCGGACCGATGTCCGCAGATGCAACAGAGGTACTCGAGTCAGGGTTGATCATCGAAGAAGAGCCATCCGCAATTGAACCGGCGGCTGTCGCAGTTGAACCGCAAGCACCGGTAGCATCCATTGAAGATTCCAGGACGCAGAGGGCAGTAACAGAGGAACCGATTGCATTGGGTCCGCCGGTCTCCGGTGAAAACCCGGAGGTATTTGTAGCGAGCTTCCTGGCGGATAGCTGGATTGAAGTCAGGGATGCGGATGGAAAATTGCTTCTTTGGGACCTGATCCGGTCGGGAACAATGATAGAGCTCAGCGGGAAGGGACCCTTTGAAGTGCTGCTCGGTAACTCGCCTGATGTAGTCATCAGAGTGGATGGCCAGCCCTTTGATCATTCCAGGTACCATCAGATTGATCGTACGTCCCGGTTCAAAGTGCCTGGAAGTTTGCACAACTGAGCCGCCACTTTCATTTAGACAGCAGGAAAAAATAAATGTCCAGGCGAATTCAATCGATTCGCGGTATGCATGACATACTACCGCCCGACAGTGGCGTGTTACGCAACCTTGAGCAGACCTTGCAGGCTGTCTTGCAGCAATTCGGCTACCAGGAAATACGTCTCCCCGTACTTGAACAGACGGAACTGTTCCACAGGTCACTCGGCGAGGTCACTGATATTGTAGAAAAGGAAATGTATACCTTCGAGGACCGCAATGGGGACAGCCTCACGTTGCGACCGGAAGGGACTGCAAGTTGCGTGCGGGCGGGGCTGCAGCAGGGTTTATTGTATGGACAGGCTGCACGGCTCTGGTACGGAGGCCCGTTTTTTCGTCACGAGCGTCCACAGAAAGGACGGTATCGCCAGTTTCACCAGATTGGGGCTGAGACGTTCGGACTCACCGGGCCGGATATTGATGCGGAACTGATCACCATGTGCCAGCACATGTGGCAGGAACTTGCTATCCTGCCCCGGATCTCACTGGAAATTAACAGTCTCGGAACAGTGCAAGCCCGCCAACGCTATCGTGTGGCACTGATCGACTATTTGCAGCAGTACGAAGACGCACTGAACGATTCGGAAAAACAGCGCTTGCATGTCAACCCCATGCGCATTCTGGACAGTAAAAATCCTGAATTGGCCGATATCATTGGCGATGCCCCGAGCTTGATAAAGTATCTGGACCCGGAGTCTGCAGAGCATTTCGAGGGTTTGAAGGCCCTGCTGGATGCTGCAGGAATCGAATACCGCATCAACCCGCACCTGGTTCGGGGTCTGGATTACTACAGCAAGACAGTGTTTGAATGGGTGGTTCCGGAACTGGAGACTCAGGCAACCATTTGTGCCGGAGGGCGGTATGATGGTCTGGTTGAGCAACTCGGTGGAAAACCGTATCCTGCGGCAGGCTTTGCAATGGGTCTTGAGAGGATCATGGCCTTGCTCGAAAAAACCCGGTTTTCGGATATGGAAATTGATGCTTACCTCGTGGTGATGGGTGAGCAGGCGGTTGAGGCAGGGATGGAGATTGCAAACCAGCTTCGTAATCAGGCATCCTCGCTGTCTGTAGTCGTCAACTGCGGCGGCGGCAGCATAAAGACTCAAATGAAACGCGCTGACAAATCGAATGCGAAGCTTGCCATTATTCTGGCAGAGGATGAACTGAGGGATGATACTGTCGGGATCAAGTATTTACGTGACAAGCGTGAACAGGAAACAATCCCCCGTGAAGATCTGGCGTCTTATTTAAACGAATACCTGGGTACTTAATGGTCACTTAGCTATGGCTGAATTCGAAACTGAAGAACAGCAAGTAGAGGCGCTGAAAAATTGGTGGAAAGAAAATGGCACCGCAGTCATGATCGGTGTGGTACTCGGCATTGGTGCGCTGGGCGGATGGCGAGGTTGGGACTGGTATCAGGAAAAACAGGCTGTGAATGCCTCTGACATTTTCGTATCCGTGCAAAGGTCCATGATTGCAGGTGATGCGGCTTCTTTCAGGGAAGAGGCTGAAATACTGCGCACCGAATATGCATCCACACCCTACGCGGCATTAACCACACTGCATGAAGCCAAGGCGCAGGCCGAGGAAGGGAACCTGGAAGCGTCAGCAAAAAGTTTGCGCTGGGTGATCGAGCACAGTGGTCAGGCATCGATACGCGATATCGCCCGTATACGGCTGGCACGCGTATTGTTAGCCGACCAGAAACTGGATGATGCGCAGGCTGCAATCAATCAGGAATTTTCTGAAGGGTTCAGCGCGCTCGTCCACGAAATCCGGGGTGATATTCTGGTCGCCCGGGGTGAGATCGAGCAGGCAAAACAGGCCTACGACCTTGCGCTTGACTCTGTGCATGCAAGCGGTGTGGAGTTCCTGCAGATGAAACGCGATGACCTGGGAGGCTAGTGCCAATCACATGTTAAACAAGCTGTACAAGTATTCTGTGCTAACGGTTGTCCCGGCAGTCTTTGCATGCTCTCTGCTGCTTTCCAGCTGCAGTAACACGGGTGGGCTTTTGAGCAAACCCAAAAGCTGGATTGGTATTGAACTGGACCCGAAGGCGCCCACTGAACTCACTGATCTGGGTGCAGATCATCTGCGCCCGAAGAAATTGTGGAGCGACTCGGTCGGCAAGCCGGAAATGCTCTATTCCGAGCTACGGCCCTATATCGCGGATGGAGCGGTTTATCTTGCAGGTGCGGATAATCGTATCGAGGCCTGGCAGCTGCTTGACGGAAAACGCATCTGGTCGGTGAAACTGCAAGAAACGATTTCAGGGGGTGTCAACGGCGGTGAGGAGATTCTGGCAGTCGGCACTGAGGGTGGATGGGTCGTGGCGCTGGATACGGCCGATGGCAAGGAGAAGTGGAGAACCCCGCTTGGCACCAAGGTACTGGCGTTATCACAGGTCAGGCATGGCGTCATTGTCGCCCGCACCAATGACAGCACGATCCATGCGCTTGATATTGGCGACGGCAGTACTGCCTGGCGGGCGAGTCGCACACCTCCACCATTGACTCTGCAGGGTGCAAGCGCTCCCAAAGTTGCAGGCAGTGCTGTGCTGGTCGGTTTTGACGACGGCAAACTGGTGGCTTTCAGCTTGCTGGATGGGGAAGAGAAGTGGAAAACTGCCGTATCGTTCCCGAGCGGTCGATCGGAGCTGGAGCGCATCGCCGACATTGATGGAGACATTGCCTATCTGGATGATACGGTGTATGCCGCAAATTTCAATGGCCGCACAGTTGCGATCGATATACTGACCGGCAGAATGAGGTGGGCCCGCGACCTTCCTTCGCACACCGGGGTCGCTGCCGATGGATCCCGTGCCTACATCATCGGCACCAATGACAGCGTCTGGGCACTTGACCAGACGACCGGGGCCACCCTGTGGCGGCAGGATAAGCTGCTGTACCGGATTCTCACCGCACCGGTAGCGGTCGGGGACTACATCGTAGTGGGTGACGGCCAAGGGTACGTTCACTGGCTGTCCAAGAAAGACGGTCAGCTGGTGGGTAGGCACAGGGTCACGCGTGATGCGATCAGCAGTGTGCCGGTGGTTGTTGGCCAACGTGTCTGCGTGCTTGCAAATAACGGCTCGTTTACTGTGCTGCAGCAGCCCTGATTTCAATGGTTTTGGGCATCGTAAGGCCCAGGACTTTCAGGACATTGGCTGGGCAGGGCAAATAAAATACAAAGCAGAAGGTGCTTTCCTTACAATAGCTGCTAATCGTCACAGCCTGATCGTCATAACACCAAGTGAAGCCTGTTATCGCCCTCGTCGGGCGCTCAAATGTTGGCAAGTCAACATTATTCAATTATCTGACCCGGACCAAGGACGCTCTGGTTGCAGACCGCCCCGGGCTTACCCGAGATCGAATCTATGGAATTACGCGCCGGTTCGATGACCGTTATATCGTCATCGACACAGGCGGCATAGAACCACTGGAGAAAACGGATACCAAAGAGAGTCTTCATCACCTGATTACCTCCCAGGCCTGGCAGGCAGTGGAGGAAGCGGACATCGTATTTTTCATGGTAGATGGCAAGCAGGGACTTGTGCCCCAGGATGAATACGTGTTCGCCAAACTGAGGCAGTCCAGCCAAAAGGTGTTCGTCCTTGTCAACAAGGCTGACCTGGAACAGGCGAGGCAGCTGGCAGGTGAATTTTTCAAACTCGGTTCAGAGGCAGTTTTTGAAGTATCGTCCAAAACCGGCAAGGGAGTCGGGGAGATTTTCTCCGCACTTTCTCCCCACCAACACTCCCTTCAGGCACCCCCTGACCATGGCGATCCGGCGGCGATCCGGGTGGCCATTGTTGGCAGGCCGAATGTGGGCAAGTCCACACTGGCCAATGCCCTGCTTGGTGAAGAACGTTTTATCACTTCGGATACACCGGGGACGACACGCGACAGCATTGCGGTGCGGGTGGAAAGATCGGGCAAGGTATTTGAGCTGATTGACACTGCAGGCGTGCGCCGGCGTAGCCGGGTTCACGACATGATTGAAAAATTCAGTGTAGTCAAGACATTGCAGGCCATCGAGGCGGCACAGGTGGTGATCCTCATGCTGGACGGTACACAGGAATTTGCCGAGCAGGATGCGCGTCTGGCTGGAACGATACTGGATAGCGGTCGTGCCCTGGTTGTGGCAGTCAATAAAACCGATGCCTGCTCTGAAGAAGATTACCAGGCAATACGAAAGGGTCTGGAACTCAAGCTGAGATTCCTGGATTTTGCAGAGCAACAGTTCATTTCTGCGACAAGGAAAGAAGGCATCACGAAGTTGATGCAGGCAGTCTCGCGTGCGTATGCGGCAGCCGCCATTGAGGTCAACACGTCCACTTTGACCCGTCTGCTTGAGAGTGCCCTGGAAAAATTCCAGCCGCCGCTGGTGCGCCACCAGAGGATCCGGCTGAAGTATGCAACCCAGATGGGCACCTGTCCTCCCACGTTCGTAATCCATGGCAACCAGATTGCGAGAATTCCCGGGTCGTACAAGCGCTACCTGGAGAACTACTTTCGCAAGAAGCTGCAATTAACGGGCACACCGGTTCAACTGCTGTTCAGGCAGCCGGATAACCCGTATGCCGGCAGGCGCAACAAGCTCACGCCCAGGCAGCAGCGCACCAGACGACGCCTGCAAAAAAGATAAACGGTCTGGATCGCGGGGTATATCCATGCGAAATGGCCTGCGAATCGCCGCATTTGTGACCGCAAGGCGCCTGCTGCACGGGCCTTGTCCAGTTCGCACTCTTGCTGTAGATCCTTTTTAAATCGGGAGGTTGGGCAGGATACTTATGTCTGACTGGGAAGAGTTACCGTGGGTTTGGGCTCCCAGTCATCTTGCCGGTGTTCGGCAATCACTTGTGTGTAAATACCGCCCCTCACATTGAAGTCCGCGGTAATCCGCATAAATCGAGGCTTTAGCAAAGTTGCAATTTCGATTAGAATTCTATTTGTTATTGCTTCGTGGAATAGGCCTTTGCTTCGAAAAGAGCTCATATACAATTTGAGAGCCTTTAGTTCTACGCATAGTTTGTCTGGAACATATTCGATTAGAAACTCGGCAAAGTCGGGCTGGCCGGTCAGTGGGCATAGACAGGTGAATTCCGGAATATGCATACGGATCGTATAATCAGCGTCAGGCTGCGGGTTTTCGAAAGTTTCCAGGTGATGGGTGTGGCGGTCAGTCATGGCTGCTGAGTCTGATTCAATCAGGCTGCCTATTATAGGCGAACTAGGATAGATGCGGCTCAATAGCGTAAAACTTTCGGGATTCAAGTCTTTCGTGGACCCGACCACGTTTTCCTTCCCATCTTCCATGGTGGGGGTTGTAGGTCCCAACGGCTGCGGTAAATCCAACATTATCGACGCGGTACGCTGGGTGATGGGTGAGAGCAGCCGGCACCTGCGCGGCAGCACGATGGAAGATGTGATCTTCAACGGCTCCTCAACACGCAGCCCGGCAGGACAGGCATCTGTTGAGCTTGTTTTCGATAACAGCCAGGGCAGGCTTGGCGGAGAATATGCCGCCTATACGGAAATTTCTGTTCGCAGACAGGTGGCACGCGACGGGCCATCAAAATATTTTCTGAATGGCGTGCAGTGCAGGCGCAAGGACATCGTATCCGTGTTCCTCGGCACCGGCCTGGGTGCCAACAGCTACGCGATTATCGAGCAGGGCATGATCTCAAGGCTGATCGACACGAAACCGGAAGAATTGCGGGTCTACCTTGAAGAAGCTGCCGGTATCTCCAAGTACAAGGAAAGGCGACGTGAAACCGAGAACCGGATCCGGCATACCAGCGAGAACCTTGATCGTCTCAACGACGTGATTGACGAGATCACGAAGCGGATCGGGCAGTTGAAGCGACAGGCCCGGGCCGCTGAACATTACAAGGTGCTGAAGGAAAAGGAACGTCAGGCCAAGGCCGAGCTGTTGGCCTTGCGCTGGCAGGCCAAGCAGGACGAGGTTGGAACACTGAAACAGTCTGCAGAGCGCAAGCAGACAGAAATTGAAAAGGTCATTGCAGACATTCGTTCTGCAGAATCCGAAGTGGATGAATTGCGGTTGCGCCATGCCGATGAAACGAAAAGCTTCGGTGAGGTTCAGGGCAAAAAATACAGCCTGAATGCAGAGATCTCTCGGGTAGAGCAAGCCATTCGCCATGCAAAAGAGATCAGCGGTCATTACAGCGATGAACTGGATCAGGTGCGTGCTGACTGGCGCAAGGGAAAGCAGGAATTGGAGAATGAGCAGGCCAAAAAACAGGAGCTGGAGGCCAGGATCCGCGAAATTGAGCCGCAGCTGGAGTCTACTCGTCAGGTCCTGGACCTGAACCAGGAGAAGCTGGGCGATGCGGAAGCGGAGATGGCGGACTGGCAGGAAAACTGGGAATTGCTGCAGGCTAAAATGGCGGGCCCGATGCAGGCTGTGGAAGTTGAAACTTCACGCATGCAGTATCTTGAATCCCACCTGGAGCAACTCAAGGATCGAAATGAGCGTCTCGAATACAGCCTGAATCAGTGCATCGAGCGCCGCGGGTCCGATAAAACGCAAAACCTGAATACACGTATCAGCCAAACGAACAACAGGCTTCAGACACTTCTCGGCAGCCTGGATGAGGTAAAGAAAAAAATAAGCGAGGGCCGCGATACCGTCCAAGATCTTCGTTCCAGGGTGCCGCAGGCCCGTGAAGATCTGCAGACCACACAGGTCCGGCTCGCATCCTTGCAAGCCATGCAGGAAATGGCCCTTGGCCGGGAAAGCCAGGCAGTCGGCCAGTGGCTGAAGGAACGGGGGCTTCACTCGGCCCCTCGGCTGATGGACACAATCAAGACCGAAGCAGGCTGGGAGGCGGCAGTGGAGACGGTGCTTGGAGGCTATCTCGAATCCGTATGTGTGGAGGATATTGAGAAGATCGCGGCCTCGTTCAGCCAGATTGAAAGCGGTCACCTGACCTTGCTGGACCAGACTCCGGCAGCTCAAACAGCCAAGGCTCGCGGAACGTTACTCGACCGCGTACAGGCACCTGTGAATCTTACCGGGATACTGGGTGAAATTTATACTGCGGACGATCTTCAACAAGCCATGGAACGGCGCAAGAGCTTGCGCCCGGGCCAGTCGGTGATCACAAGGGAAGGTGTCTGGATGGGCAATAACTGGCTGCGGCTGGCACGAAGTGCCGTTGAGCAAAGCAGTGTGCTGCAGCGCAAGACCGAGATCCGCGAACTCGAGAAGAAGCTTGCATCGAAGCAGAAGACCCTTCAGCTCCTGGAATCCGACCTCGAGTCCCGGCAACGTGAACTGGAGGCTTGCGAACAGGAAAGAGAGGATGCCCAGAGCCAGTTGGCTGAAGCACAAAAGAACCATCACCAAGTGCAATCGGAGTTGGAGGCTTGGGAGCAGGAGCGGGAACACCTGAAGCAGCAGGAAGAGCAGTTCAGGGGATATTTGAAAGAACTGCAGGGAGAGATCAGTCAGGCGCAGGAGGAAATGAGCCAGTCAACCGTGTCAAGAGAGCAAGCTGTCGAGATCGTGGAAGAGTTTGGCAGTGAGAAGGAAGTTTTGCTGGGCCAGCGTGATGCTCTTGCATCGGGCCTGGAAGGCGTGCGCGGCACGGATGCCGAGAACCGTGAATTGATTCATGATCTCAGCCTGGAACTGGAATCGTGCAGGAGCTCACTGCGTGCCGCGCAGGCAGTTTTGGAGAAAGCACGTGACCACGTTGTGCAACTGCAGCAGCGTAATGAATCCCTGCAGGCCTCCGTCAATGAGAGCGACGCACCACTCGAGGGCCTGGATGTGCAGCTGAAGGAGCTTTTGGAGCAGCGAGTGGACGTTGAGCACAGCCAGGCTGAAGCACGCAGTGTCATGCAGAAGACGGAAGAACAGATTCATGCAAAACGTGAAAGTGTACTTATCCTGCAGGCCAAGGAGGAGTCTTTGCAAAACGAGTTGAGCGAAGCAAAGCTGGCATGGCAGGAAGCCCATGTCCGCAGCGCGACCCTGGAGGAACAGCTGGCTGAATACGGGGGTTCGATGGTATCCCTGCTTGAGCAGTTACCGGGAGATGCGGAACTGGAGGGTTGGGAAGAACATGTACAGGCGCTGGGGCGCAAGATTACACGGCTTGGCGCAATCAATCTTGCAGCCATCAGTGATTTTGAGGAGCACCAGGAGCGCAAGGACTACCTGGACCGACAGCATGAGGATCTCAGCAAGGCACTGGAGATGCTGGAGCAGGCCATTCGCAAGATCGACAAGGAAACCAAGGATCGTTTCAAGGATATCTTTGACCGCGTCAATCAGCGCCTTCAGGAAATGTTTCCGCGATTGTTTGGTGGCGGGAAAGCGTTTCTGGTCATGACAGGGGACGACCTGCTTAGTACTGGAATTTCCATTATGGCGCGTCTGCCCGGCAAGCGGCTGTCGTCCATCCACCTCATGTCCGGAGGCGAGAAAGCGCTGACCGCAGTGGCCCTGGTATTCTCCCTGTTTGAACTGAATCCGGCTCCCTTCTGTCTGCTGGATGAGGTCGATGCACCGCTGGATGATGCCAATGTCACGCGTTATTGCGAGCTATTGAAGGACATGAGCAAGCAGGTCCAGTTCATTTCGATCACACACAACAAAAGTACCATGGAGTATGCCAATCAGTTGCTCGGCATCACAATGAGTGAACCTGGTGTTTCACGGCTGGTTTCTGTGGATATCGAGGAAGCAGTCGGGATGCAGGCTGTTTCATGACACGATCGTGTACACACGGCTCACATAGCTTAGGATAGGCGCTGCATGGAAATCGAGTTGCGCATAGGATTGTTTTTCGCAGGTCTGGCTGTTCTGGTCTTGCTGTACTTCCTTACGCGGTCCAAAAAGCGCAAAACCCGAAGAAAGGAATTCGAGGACTTCAATTTCGACAAGGAAGGCCTGATAAATCCTCTGGATACCGAGATGAACCCGGAGATTGAGTCCGTGGGTCCGGTACGGGTAATAAGGGATAACCCGAACTACCCTGGAGACCGGGTTGAAACATCGGATACTGAAGAATCAGCCCCCCAAGTGTCTGATCGGGGTGCACAGGCAGAAGATACCCAGGATGCCAAAGAACAAAAACTGGTT
The DNA here is from genome assembly GCA_965214675.1 of Gammaproteobacteria bacterium. Classification (GTDB taxonomy): domain Bacteria; phylum Pseudomonadota; class Gammaproteobacteria; order UBA4575; family UBA4575; genus WTFY01. The sequence continues at coordinate 1,045,979 of OZ243969.1, read as the reverse complement.
GTGCTGCATGTAATGGCAAGACGACCCAGAACATTCAAAGGCACCAGTATCATAGACCTTACCCGGGAGCTTGACCTTGAATACGACGGCATGCGTATCTTCCATAAGAAGGTCAAGCGTCTCAGTGGCAGGAAAGCCATCTACAGCGTAATGAATGCAGTCAAGCCAGGGACGTTCGACCAGGATGGCATGGATCAGTTCGAAACCCCGGGGATCAGTTTTGTGATGAGTCTGCCAGGTCCTGAAAACGGGCTGAAGGCGTTCAACATCATGCTGGAAGCAGCAAAAAGAGCCTCCGAATACCTGCAAGGAGACGTGTTCGATGAATCACGTAACCGCCTGAGTCAACAGACGATTGCTCACCTTCAGGAAGAAGTACAGTTGTTCAGCCTAAAGCATACGAGCACGGATCAAGACACGTAGACCTTCGTGTACTTGCAGAAAGTGTTGACAGAATTGCTTGCATAATTCCTGCTTCCACCACAGCGTCTGACCGGATTGCTGCGTATCGTAAACGGAGACAAGGCACTTTGTTATGACCCGCGCGATCAAGCAGAAAATAGAAAAGCTGCGTGAGGACATTGAGCAGTACAACCATGCCTACCATGTGCTGGACGAACCGGTGATTCCGGATGCCGAGTACGATGCCCTTTTTCGGACCCTGCAGCAACTCGAGAGTGATCACCCGCACCTGATCACAGAATCATCTCCAACGCAGCGTGTCGGTGCCGCGCCCGCTGATACATTCTTGCCAGCCGAACATGCAGAACCCATGTTGTCCCTTGGCAACGTTTTTGATGCCGAGGAACTGGAAGCATTTGAAGTACGAATACGTGACCGGCTCGGAGACGATGCGGGGATCGAGTATACGGCAGAGCCCAAAATTGACGGACTGGCGGTGAGCCTGGTGTACGAAAACGGTGTGCTGGTGCGTGGTGCTACACGCGGCGATGGGTTTACCGGGGAAGACATTACTGAAAACATACGCACAATTCGCTCTGTGCCGCTGCGCCTGCAGAAGCATCCGGATATTCCTGAAAGGCTGGAGGTGCGAGGAGAGGTTTTCATGTCCAGGCAGGGGTTTGAAGAAATCAATGTACAGGCAAGACAGCAGGACAAGAAGACATTCGTGAATCCCAGGAACGCTGCAGCCGGAGCATTGCGCCGCCTTGATCCGCGTGAAACCGCTGGATACCCGCTTGATGTATTTTTTTACAATGCCTCGAATATCGCGAGGCAAACCTCGATCCGCACGCAGTTCGCTGTGCTGCAGTACCTGAAAATACTGGGTCTGAAAACATGTCCTGAAGCCCAGCGGGTGTCGGGGCATGAAGGATGCCTGGCGTATTACAGGGAAATTCTTGATAAAAGGGCAATACTGGATTATGAATTGGACGGGGTGGTCTACAAGGTCAATGCCCTCGATTCCCAGGAAATCCTCGGCATGGTTTCACGCGCCCCCCGCTGGGCGGTGGCACACAAGTTCCCGGCCCAGGAAGCCGCAACCAGGATTGCTGATATCAGGTTTCAGGTCGGGCGTACGGGAGCATTAACTCCGGTTGCGAAACTTGAACCCGTGTTTGTCGGCGGGGCAACCGTCAGTAATGCCACATTGCACAATATGGATGAAGTGAAACGCAAGGATGTGCGAATCGGGGATGACGTCATCATCCGAAGAGCGGGTGATGTCATTCCGGAAGTGGTGAAGACAATCCCGAGACCCGGCATCGAGCGCGGGGATGCCATTCAAGCGCCAACATCATGTCCGGAGTGCAATTCGGAGGTTGTACAGATTGAAAACGAGGCTGTAATTCGTTGCAGTGGTGGTCTGCACTGTCCTGCGCAGCGCAAAGGTGTAGTCAAGCATTTCGCATCGAGAAAGGCAATGGACATCGAAGGCCTGGGAAGCAAACTGGTGGATCAGTTGGTGGATAAAGGCCTGGTCCGCAATGTGGGAGACATATTCCAACTTGTAAAAGAAGATCTCGTTGAACTCGAGTTCATGGGTGATTTGTCTGCCACCAACCTGCTGAATGCAATCGAGAAAAGCAAACACACGACACTGGCGCGATTCATCTACGCTTTGGGCATCCGGGAAGTGGGGGAGGCTACTGCAGCCGCACTTGCTGACCAGTTTCGGGACCTTAATCCCCTGATGCGGGCCGATGCCGAAGGGCTGCAGGAGGTCCCTGATGTAGGGCCTGTCATTGCAGAAAATATTACTGCATTTTTCAGGCAATCGGACAACCGTGAAGTCCTTACGGGATTAGTCGATGCAGGTATATTCTGGGAGATAAAGTCCGCACCTGAGGCAAAGGAAAGACTGCTTGATGGGCAAACATTCGTTTTGACTGGCAAGCTTGAAAATTTCAGCCGTACGGAAGCTTCCCTGCAATTGAAGGCACTGGGCGCGAAAGTAACCGGCAGCGTGTCCAAGTCAACTACCGCAGTAATCGCGGGAGAAAACCCGGGGTCAAAAGTGGACAAGGCGCTTTCTCTTGGTGTGGAAGTCCTGTCTGAGGAAAACCTGCTTGCCTTGCTGCAGGATCATCGGCTTTGAGACCCTGAATGTACCCGGATTCTGCTAGAATACGACTGGTTTCGGGTCGGCTCGCACCGCCGGTTACATCGCCCGGAAACCCATAAGTGAACTTCCGTATACCTGCCTCATTCAGCAAATAGAATTGGTCCCCAGGCTTGCCAAACATACACCCTACAGCAGTCGTCTCCCCAAAGGCTGAAATTGATACCCATGTGACCGTGGGCCCCCATAGTGTGGTGGAAGATCATGTGACCATACATTCCGGCACTGAAATTGGCCCCCAGTGTGTAATCCATCCGTACGTCCGGTTGGGGACCGACAACCAGCTGCATGCACAGGTGGTACTGGGCGGACTGCCGCAGGATCTTTCTTTTTCAGGTGAGGAAAGCTGGCTTGAGATCGGGGACGGGAATGTCTTTCGAGAAAACTGTTCCGTACACCGCTCCACCCGCCCGGACGTGCCTACCCGTATCGGCAACCGCTGTTATCTGATGGGCTATTCGCACGTTGCCCATGACTGTCAGCTGGGTGATGAGGTTGTTTTAACAGCCTACGTAGGACTGAGCGGTCATATCGAGATTGGCGACAAGGCCAATCTGGGGGGCCATGTGGGGACCCATCAGCACATCCGTATCGGGACATTGTCCATGGTGGCTGGATACACTCCCGTGCGCAAGGATGTCATGCCGTATTGTCTGCTGGGTGGTGATCCTGTACGACATTACCGGTTGAATTCTATCGGCCTGCGTCGTGCCGGGATCAAAGGCAAGCGTTACCGCGAACTGGAGCAGGCCTACCGGCATTTACGCCAGGGCGAATCGGTTGAGAGCCTGCAGGGCTCGCCCGAGGTTGATCTGCTTCGTGACTGGATGCTGGCGCCATCCAAACGTGGAATTTACGGATTTCTGCAGTCTCAGGATTGATCTGGCATCGGTATTATTGTTACCCATTTCAACATGACGAATCTGATAACCACATTTTTGAACATATGCCTTTTGCGGGAAGGGCCGGAAGCTTTGCCGAGCTCACAGACTTTTCTCGCCACCATAATTGTCATTAGTCTGGGAGTCTCGATACTGATCGGGTCGATGGTTTACGATGTCACTGGTGCCATGCTTACGAGTATCGCAGGATTGTTTCTTTCATTCGTGTTTGTGAGACTTTTACTGCTGAAAAGACCGGAGCGCTTCCTGCAGACCTTCAGCGCCATGCTTGGGACCGTGACCCTGATCAATATCATTTCACTTCCTGCCAGTTACTCCATGAGGTACCTGAAACTCGGGCACACAGCCGAGATGTTTTTTGGCCTGACAGCATTTGCGCTGTTCGTGTGGATCGTCATCGTGTACGGGTATATTTTCAGCAAGGCTCTATCGTGTGCCATGAGCTATGGCATCGCAATCAGTGTCGGCTATGCCCTGCTGCAAGTCATGATGCTGGAGATGTTTGTTTCAGGGAACATGCACGCCTGATGCGTATTCATATTCTTGGTATCGGCGGTACTTTCATGGGCAGTCTCGCCATCATTGCAAGGCAATTGGGACATGAGGTCTCCGGTTCGGACACCAATGCGTATCCGCCGATGAGCACGCAGCTTGAAATGGCAGGTATCGAAATCATGGAGGGCTATTCCATCGATCATCTTTATCCAATGCCCGACCAGATTATTGTTGGCAATGTCATGACGCGTGGTAATGCGGTGATCGAGTACCTGCTCAACAACCGCTTGGTCTTTACCTCCGGTCCGGCCTGGTTACATGATCATGTCCTGCAAAACCGCTGGGTACTTGCGGTTGCCGGAACACATGGCAAAACCACCGTCTCCAGCATGCTGGCCTGGATATTGGAATGTCACGGACTTGAGCCCGGCTTCCTGATTGGCGGTGTACCGGAGAATTTTGAGTTTTCTTCAAGGCTCGGGAACTCGAAGTACTTCGTGATCGAAGCAGACGAATACGACACTGCATTTTTTGACAAGCGCTCCAAATTCCTGCACTACTGTCCGCATACCCTGATCGTGAACAATCTGGAATTTGATCACGCGGATATCTTTGACGGGATCCAGGATGTCAAGCGCCAGTTTCATCATCTGCTGCGCATCATGCCCGATGAGGGCCGCATGATCATCAACCACGATGATCAGAATATTCGTGACGTGATCGAAATGGGCTGCTGGACCCCTGCAGAGTCTTTTTCGGTCAGTGACCCCTCGGCTACATGGTTTGCAGATGAAGTGGATATACGGACTTCCCGGTTTTCCCTGGTTCACAAGGGCAAGCCCAGTGGTGAGGGCACCCTCGGATTGTACGGCAGACACAACATAGCGAATGCCATCGCGGCAGTGGCCGGTGCTCAACATGTCGGGGTTCCTCCTGCAGAGGCCCTCCGGGCCCTGGCATCCTTTTCAGGAGTCAAACGCCGCCTGGAGCACAAGGGAACATTCAATGGAATTCGTGTGTACGACGACTTTGCACACCACCCGACTGCGATCATGGCCACGATCTCGGCGTTTCGGGACCAGCAGCCGCGAGGGCGGATCGTGACGGTGTTTGAGCCCCGTTCCAACACCATGCGCCTCGGAGCCCATGTCGACCAGCTTGCTGATGCATTCAATGATGCAGACAGTGTCGTGCTGTTTGAGCCCGAGGATCTCCAGTGGTCACTCAGGGGGGTGGCAGATCAAATGGGTCCGCCTGCAAAGGTTTGTGCTACCACGGATGAGATCATCACCTGGCTGCTCGGTGATCTCAAAGAGGGTGACAATATCCTGATACTGAGTAATGGCAGCTTCGAGGGCCTGTCCGACAGACTGGTTTTACAGCTGTCCAGGCGTGAAGCCCCGGCCGTGCACTGATCAGGCTTTTCTGTGCCATTGACCTGCATCACGACGGGGACGTATCATCCGCGCTTGGTTAGGGTCCGCCCGTGCTTGAAGGGCACGCCCGGTAACGGGGCATAGCGCAGTCTGGTAGCGCATCTGCTTTGGGAGCAGAGGGTCGGGGGTTCAAATCCCTCTGCCCCGACCACCATCCAGGGGGGGTCCTTCCCACCATATCGATGACGAATCATTTCGGTGCCCGGCATTTTGCAGGGCCTGCCGGCATACAGCGTCGTCAAAAATTCTGGTAGGCTATCCTTGCACCGTACCCCGGTTTCTATCGGGTATGCTCATGAAAAACAGAAGAATAATCATCGAGTGTTCTTGCACCTAGCAAAAACAGGAGGAAATAGAAATGAGTCAGGCAGATATCAAGGCAGCAGTGGAAAAGATTGTGGAGAGTGTTTCAGGATCGCCTGAAAGCGGACAATTCAAATACCGTGTAGATACTGCGTGGGAAGATGATGTGCGCTGTTCCGCTAATGTCAGGAAGTTTCCGGCAATGGTCATTGATGAGCCGCCGGCATTTGGTGGAAGTGATCTCGGCCCGAGTCCGGTCGAACTGGTGCTTGCAGCATTGGGTACGTGCCAGGAAATAATGTATGTGGCGTTGGCATCGGTGATGGGTATCCCGTTGCAGAAGTGCCATGTGGCACTTGAAGGAGATCTCGACGTTCGAGGTCTGTTAGGGATGGGCAAGGATGAAAATGTGCCTCCGGGTTTTACCAAAATTCACTACAAGACGACACTGGAGAGTTCCGCTTCACAGGAACAACTGCAACAGCTTGCAGAAGCCGTCAACGAGCAGTGCCCGGTACTGGATATGCTGGTTCGGAGCGTGGATGTCTCCAAGGAAGTGATTATCAACAATACCGACTCCAAAGCCGCCTGAACGTCTTTCGGTAGAGTCGACGGCGGGTAGGGGCATGTGTGGGCGCTTTTCACTGGATCATTTCCCCGAGTCGGTCGTCGCAGCCCTGATCGATGCCGAGATCGATTTCACGCCCCGTGAAGAGGTTTTTCCGGGTGACCGGGTGGATGTCGTCTTTTGCAGGGATGAAGGCAACGAAGTCGCTCCAATGCAGTGGGGCTGGAAGCGGTCCTTTACCAGCAAGCCCCTGATTAATGCCCGTAGCGCAGGCGCCTGGGACAAGAAGACCTGGGCGCAGGCCTTGCACAACCACAGATGCATTGTTCCAGCCAGTGGATTCTTCGAATGGGATGAAAACCAGCCAAAAGGGAGGCGGGACAAGTACAGGATCGAGCCTGCAGAAGACGATGGATTTGCTTTCGCCGGGCTTTATGAAATTACTGTGGACGGTGAGATGTTCATGAGCATCCTGACCACCCTGCCCAGCCCGAAGCTGTCTGAAATTCATCATCGCATGCCTGTTATTCTGGACAGGACGGACTACTCGGACTGGCTGGGTGCAGGGGATCGAGAATCGCTGGAATCCATGATGCAGCCTCTCCATGACAGCAAGCTCCGGCTCATTCAGGAATCGAGAAGCCCCGATCTGTTTTCGGTGTGAATGCGCAGGGTGCCCATCCGGTACACAGCACTGCCTGGTGCCCTTGTTCTGCTTTTTGGATCGCCGGGTCAGCAGCTAATCAGGCAATCTGCGCTCATCCGTGCCCAATTTTTCCCATAAGTCGAATTATCCTTCATAATCGGGGTTTATGAGCTCAGGGCATGTACGTTTGCGTTCGCAGGGCTTTGATCTGAGACTTGCCGCTGTCCGGACACAGGACAGACGAGATTCCTGAAAGAGACCTGCCAACTGTATTGCAGTTTGTTCAATTTTTCGCGAGTCACTACCTATGCACTTTCAAACACTGACCGAAGCGCTGTCATGCCGTCGCAGTGATATGCGCTCTGTCAGCTTTCTCGATGGGCAGGACAATGAGAAGTGCATCAGTTTCGAGGCCCTTTACAAGCGTGCTTTGGGATTGCTGCATCTCCTGCAGCAGCAAGGGATGCGCAAGGGCGATCATCTGATCCTGTTTCTGAACGATAACCGGCAGTTCGTCGATGTTTTCTGGGCCTGCCAGTTCGGAGGTATCATCCCGGTGCCGCTCGCCGTGGGGATCAGTGACCAGCATCGACAGAAGGTTTTCAATGTCGCTGAGCAGCTCGGTGGCATGGCCTATTTGTATACGGACCGCAAAAACCTGACCCGCCTGCAATCCAGTGCGCCAGGAAATGGGGAGGGCAGTCACTGGCCCCAGTCGCACCATGTGCTTTTGAGCGATGAGGTCCGGGACATCACAACTCCCGGGGAAATGGCCGAGGTTGAGCCCCAGGATGTAGCCTTCATTCAGTTTTCATCCGGCTCCACCGGAAGCCCCAAAGGGGTGGTCCTCAAACACCGCAACCTGATTGCAAACATCGAAGGGATACGCGAGTGCGCGGCGATGTCCCCGGAGGATGTAAGCCTTTGCTGGATGCCACTCACACACGACATGGGGCTGATCGGTTTCCACCTGAGCCCGGTGGTCAACAATTACAGCCACTGCATCATGCGCACGGACCTTTTCGTTCGAAGGCCCCTGTACTGGATGGAGGCAGCCAGCGAGAAAAAGGCAAGCATGCTGGGCTCTCCGAATTTCGGTTTCAAGCACTTCCTGAAGGCTTTCAATCGCAAGGGGATGGAAGGGATCGACCTGTCGCAGGTACGTCTGATCTTCAACGGAGCGGAACCGATCTCGGTCAGTCTGTGCGCACAGTTTACACAGGCCATGGCCCGCTTCGGGCTGCCGGCCAGGAGCATGTTTCCCGTCTATGGTCTGGCGGAAGCCAGTCTGGCAGTAAGCTTCCCGGCGATCGATGCAGACCTGGATATCCTCCATGTGCAGCGTGATTCACTTTCCATTGATGCCGATGTGCACGAATGTGCGCAGCAGGAGCATGATGCGGTGTCCCTGGTCAGCGTTGGCAAGCCGGTTACCCACTGCAAGGTCCAGATCGTTGACCACCAGGGGAATGTCCAGCCGGAGGGACGCGTCGGTCATATCCAGATTCGAGGGAAAAACGTCACCGAGAAAGTCTTGGGAGACGATGGCAGCCTGTATTCAGGTGATTGGCTGAATACGGGCGATCTGGGGTTTGTTTTACACGAAGCACTGTATATCACCGGGAGGTACAAGGAAGTGCTGTTTGTCCATGGCCAGAACTACTACCCCCATGATCTTGAGGAAGTCCTGTGTACGATCGAGGGACTGGAACTTGGCAAGGTGGCACTGGCGGGCGTGTCTTCCAGGCAGGATGGCGTGGAGGAAGTGCTGGTGTTCGTGGCGTACAAGGGTGCCTTGCCGGATTTTTTGCCCATCTGTTTGCAGGTGAAAAGTACGGTAAGCGAGAACTTTTCTATCGAGGTGCGCCATGTCATTCCCGTCAGCCGAATACCGAAGACCACGAGTGGAAAAATCCAGCGTTCTGCGCTGGCCGAGGAATATCTGGCTGGCAAATATAATGATGTCCTGAGGCAGTTGGTCGTTGAACCTGACAGGGAAGACAGCGGCCGGGTGCAGGCGCAAGAGGATGGAATCGAGAATGCAGTACTTGCAGTCTGCCGGGAGGCACTGCCAGACAAGCGCTTCACAGTGCACGACAGCTTGCTTGAAATCGGGGCAGATTCACTGGCCCTGGTTGAGATCCATTCGGGTCTGGATGACCTGTTCCCGGACACCCTTGCTATTACCGACCTGGTGGATCACCCGACCATTGCACAGCTGGCAGCGTTTTTGAAAAGCAGGGGTTCAGTCGTATAGGGACCGGGTCCTTTTCCATCGGCGGTGCGTCCATAGCCAGTCTTGTGGAGATTGCAGAATCTGATCCTCCACGGCTCTTGCAAAGCATTCTGAAATCTCGTGTGAGTGCTTGTCGTAGGGCGGTTCGGAAAGTAATCTGAAAGTGGCCTTGTAATGGCCGCGAGACACGCGCTTGAGATCCATGAAATACACAGGATACCTGAACACCTGGGCGATCTTTTCGAGCCCCAGGTAAAATGGCGTATCCTGGCGCATGAACTGTGTCCAGTACGCCGGGTCACTTCGCCTCGGTGCCTGGTCTGCCACAATGGCTATCGCGCGGGTACTGGCTGCACGTTGGATCAGGTCTGTTACACAGGTTTTCGCGGGAACCGGAGTGATGTTGAATCGAGACAGGGACTTCAGGGTCAGCTCGTCCAGCCAGGCCAGATGAGGAGGTTTGTATATGCTGTCCACGGGAGCTTGCAGCTGCTGTCCTGCGGCTAGCACGGCCCACACCGGATTGCAATGGTGGGCGATCGCCAGCAGGACAGTCTGGTTGTTCTCAAGTGCCTGCCGGATGACCGCAAGGTTTGTGAAGCTTACATGCTGCTCCAGTTTCGAGGGGGGCATGGCCAGGCTCCCGGTGACCTCAAGGGCGACTTCACAAAGCGACCTGTAATGGTTTTTCAGCAATGCGGTACGCGCGCGAGCGTCCAGCTCCGGGAACGAGTTGCTGATGTTGTTCTCTGCAATTTTTCTCCTGAAGCGCAGCACATAAAATAGCAGCAGGTACAGCGGTCTCGCCAAGCCATACAATACCGGCATGGGCAGGTGTGCAAGAAATTTAAGCAGGAGTTTTGGCAAGGGATTTTCCAGTTGGGCAATACCGTGTCGGCAGGTGGATATGCCTGTATCCCGGGGAGTGGACAGATTTCCCAGTGATGTAAACGGACCAAATACAATTCAGGGTGGATTAGATTATGAAACTTACCATATATGAAATCGGAGTGCTGAATCTGGCGATTGCCGTGATTCCAATCCTGGTGGTAATTGCAATACTCATGATGTGGTCATTGAACAGCAAGACGGCCATGTACGCCTCGGTCAGGATGCTGGTTCAGTTGACGGCTATCGGTTATGTCCTGACTTCGATTTTTGCCCTGGACAATGCGGGCATCGTGGTGATCGTGCTGGCCCTGATGCTGTTGCTGGCAAGCTGGATTGCATTGCGCCCACTCAGACAGAAGAGCAAGGATCTGTATGCAAAAGCGCTGTTTGGAATCTCTGTGGGCGGAATTTCAACGCTTGCCCTGACCACTTTTGCTGTACTCCAGATCGATTACTGGTATCAACCGCAGTATGTCATCCCGCTGGCGGGAATGATCTTCTCCAATGCCATGAATACAGTGAGCCTTGCCGCAGAGCGTTTCGAGTCTGATATGGCCGTTGTGCCGGACTATATTCGTGCGCGCAACAGTGCATTCACAGCCGCACTCATACCTTCCATCAACACATTCTTTGCAGTCGGTTTGGTGGCCTTTCCGGGAATGATGACAGGACAGATTCTGTCCGGAGTCTCGCCCCTGATCGCCGTCAAATACCAGATCGTCATCATGAGTGTTCTGTTTGGCTCCTCAGGAGCTTCTGCTGCCATTTATCTGTACCTGCAGCGCCATGCAACAGCACCTGCCAGGGATGCACACCCTGGATAAACCTAAGTGCTACACTAGTGGCGCCTAGTGCCACGCGCCTGTAGCTCAACCGGATAGAGCATCGGCCTTCTAAGCCGAGGGTTGCAGGTTCGAGTCCTGCCAGGCGCGCCACGTCTCGTACTTTTTTTCATGGTACTTTGAGATTTTCCTGATGACTCACTGTTGCCGAGCCAAGCCATTCCCAGGAAACGTATAGAAGAGCCAGGCAAGTGCCGGAGCCAGAAAGACCGCGCCGGCCATGTTAGCCAAAAACATGAAAGCGAGTAACAGCCCCATGTCCGCCTGAAGCTTCAACTCCGAGAACACCCAGGTAATAACGCCCAGGGCAAGTGTCATTCCGGTGACGAGAACCGCTTTGCCTGTCACACCAAGAGCCCCCTGAAGGGCGTCGACAAGCTTCGTGCCTGCATCAAGTCGTCTCTTCACATCGCTGAAAAGATAAATCCCATAGTCGACTCCAATGCCGACCCCTAAAGCAGCCACAGGCAGGGTCGAAACCTTCAGCCCAATCTCAAGCAAGGCCATCAGTGCAAAGGCCAGGGTGGATACCAGAGCCAGTGGCAGTACAACACAAAGGGTTGCACGCACAGAGCGGAAGGCCAGCAGTGCAAGCACCAGTACGGCTGAATAGATCCACAGCAGCATTTCAAACTCGGCATCGCGTACAAGGTCGTTGGTTGCAGCCATGACGCCGAGGTTTCCGGTGGCAAGGCGGAACTGGATCGTATCGTTTTCATGCAGCTCCGCATACGCGGTGACACCGGCAACGATCCGGTCGATGGTTTCGGCACGGTGGTCCGTTGTGAAAATCAGTACCGGCATTACGGAGCAGTCCGCATTCAACAAGCCTGAGCCTGTCTCAATCGGACCAGTAGATTGCACGAGTGTTGCCGTATTACGGGGCAGGGTCAGCCATTTGGGATGGCCCTCGTTGAAGCCGGCATTGATCTTGCGGGCAACGCCGGGCAGTGACAGCGTGGATTGCACTCCAGGAATTTGCGCCATCCTCGTTGTAAAATCATCAATACGATCAAGGATTGTGAAATCGACACACGCGTTCGGGTAAGTTTCGACGATCACCGTGAGCACATCGACTCCCACGGTATACAGCTGCGTAATCGTCGCGCTGTCACGATTGTAGCGGGAATCCGGGCGCAACTCGGGGACCCCTTCATGAACATCTCCGATCGCATAGTTGCGTGCCTCCTGGGCGCCTACTCCAAAAAGGACAAGTGCAGTCAGCAGGACCACCCCTGAGGATGGCCAGGACGCCAGACGCGAGAGGCGCCTCCAGAGCAAGGCACTGCTGCTGTCCGTGATCTGCACGGGCACCTGGTAGCTGGCATTGTTGCGCGTATAGGACATCAGCACCGGTAAAAGCAAAAGATTGGTGCACAGGATAGCGGCCACACCAAGGCACATGGTGATCGCGAGGTCACGAATGATCTGGACATCAATGATCAGCATGGTCAAAAATCCGGCACCATCGCTTATCAGTGCAACACTGCCTGGCACGATCAGCCGTCGAAAGGCCGCCCGGGCCGCATCCAGGGAGGTGGCACCGTTTCTTTGTGAATCCCTGGCAGCCCCTGCAACCTGCACACCGTGCGATATGCCGATCGCAAGAACCAGGAACGGCACCAGGATCGACATCGGATCAATGTGGAATCCGAACAAGGCCAGAAGGCCCAGTGTCCAGACCACTGCCACTGTCGAGCACAGCATCAGCAGGCCCGTATAAGGGACAGAGCGCGTGAACAGGTAGACCGGAAACAGGGACAATACGAAAGCAATGGCAAAAAACATCAGCGTGTTTCCTGCATGATCGGCAATGTCTCCTATCATCTTGGCAAAGCCGATGATATGAATTTCAATATCCGGACCTGAGTAGCGTGCACGCAGCTGTTCCTCGAGGAGATGGGCCACCTCGATATAGTCAAGTCGCTCTCCTGTTCGTGGATCGATCTCAACCAGTTCTGCGGTAATCATTGCCGCGGAAAAATCGTGGGAAACCAGCCGACCCACGATGCCTGCCTTTTGGACGTTGACTCGAACCTGATGTACGTCTGCATCGGTTCCCCGGTAATCGGGAGGTACGACGTTTCCACCCACAAACCCACCGCGCACAACTTCGACAAAACGAACATTGGGCGTAAACAGAGAGCGTACGGACGCCTTGTTCACTCCGGGCAGGAAAAATACGGCGTCGGTGACGGATTTCAGGGTTTCCAGAAAGGGTGCCGAGTAGATGCCCCCGGAACGCGCACGAACCGAGATCAGCAATCGATTGGCACCGCCGAACTCGGCCTGGTGCTTTTTGAAAACCTGCATGAATGGATGATCCTGGGGCAGATGCTTCTCAAAGCCGGCATCGATTTGCAGATGTCCGAAAGACAGTCCGAGTCCCAGACTGACCAGCACGAAGGCTGCGATCACCCACGTCCGGTGGAAAAAAAGCGCCTCTTCCAGGCGATGTTTCCAGCGGATCTTCGCCATCATTCGCTCCGAGCGTTACGGTTTGCGACGTATTCCGGACTGCAGGGAATCGGCCAAGGCCAGTGTGTGTACTCCGCCCTCGCCAAACAGTACCAGGGTGCGCGCATCCCTTGCCAGAACGGCCGTCAGTGATTCGCGATGGGGGTGTGCAATGTGTTCGAACTTGCCTGCGGCCGTCTCGATCAGCACAGTACCACCTGCACCTACAACGACGGCACGTCCATCGGCCAGGAACGTCGCATCATAGATCGATGCAGAACTCCCGGTTTCCAGGCGCCGCCAGCTGGTCCCCTGATCACGGCTCTCCAGGATCATGCCCTCTAGTCCATACACCAGGATCCGACCCCCATGCCCGGCCCGGCAGCCAAAAAATGTTCCATCCCATCCCAACGAAAGCGGTGTCCAGCTGGCACCGCGGTTGCGGGACTGCAATACGGTGCCATACTCGCCACAGATGTACAGTGTCCCTTCAGGGGCCTCGCGTATGGCATAGAAATGCGGCTCCTTTGCATCAATCTTCCTGACCGACCAGTTTCGGCCACCGTCATCTGTCACCAGTGCCAGCCCGTAGGCACCTACGGCAAAGCCTCTCCCCTCGTTTCCGATCCACAGATCAAGAAGCGGTGCATCAAGTGTCGGATCCGCCTGAATCAGTGTCCAGGGGCCCCCCGGACTGTCTCTTGAGATCACCAAGGCATCCTGTCCGACAGCAATCAGTCGATCGTCACCTGTGCGCATAACGGCGTTCAGCGTACGGCGTACCGGCGCATGTTGCTGTTCCCAGCCGCCATCGGTGGTGCTGCGCAGGATAAGACCTCGCTGGCCTACGGCAACGATCCCGTCGGCAACCTGGATGGCTGCATTGACCAGGCTGCACTCAGGACAGGTAAGGATTGCAGGAGTCTCATACAGCGGCTCGCTGCCACTGGGCAAAGGGAAGCTTGCAAAAATCAGAAGCAGGGCAGGTGCAAGCGCGTGCCTCACCAGCAGAGGTCCCGGCTTGGATTAACGGCGACCCAGCTGGCGCAGGGCTTCAGTGGTGAACTGGTTACGATCCAGCGGGTGATCAAAGCGCGCAGGCTTGAATTCGTTACTGAGGCCCATGGCCAGGTATCGCCCGTTTTGAACGTCATAGACGGCCAGCAGCGTAGTCCAGGTGAGGGGGACATCATAGTAATTGATTACATGTGCCTCGCTGACCCTCCAGATCTCGCCGCGACCGTCATACTGGTCCGCAATGGAAATCTGCCAGCTGTCCTCATCCAGGTAAAATGTGCGTCTTGCATAAATGTGACGCAGGCCCTCTTTCAGCCGCGCTTCCACGACCCAGACCCGGTGCAGCTCGTAGCGTGTCAGTTCCGGGTTGATGTGCCCGGGTTGCAGGATGTCATCGAAGCTGTTCTGGTCGCTGTGCAGTCGATAGCTGTTGTAGGGGACATAAAGTTCCCTCTTGCCGACGAGCGTCCAGTCATAACGGTCCGGAGCACCGTTGTAGACATCGGATTGATCATTGGTACGTTGCCCATCCGATGCGGTGCCCGGGTTGTCATAGGCGATGTTCGGTGCACGCCGAACACGGCGCTGACCCGGGTTGTAGCTCCAGGCCTTGCGAGGCTCGACTGCCTGGTTGAGGGTCTCGTGGACCATGATGATCTGTCCTGCAAGCCGGGGTGGGGACAGCACTTCCTGGCGAAAATAGGCCAGCTTGTTGTCGATGGTCTCAATGTTGGCCCCTGGCTGGTGATACGCCCAGAGAATATCCTCCTTGAGGCGTACAACGACATAGGAGCCATCAGCCGTGGGAGACGCTTGGCCACTCGAGGTGCTCATCGTGGTGCCGCGGTAACGAAGGAGATGATTCCAGACGGCTTCAAGGCCGTTTTTTGGAATCGGGAAGGGGATACCCTGCGCGGCATTCAGTACGCCGTTACCGTGCTCGGTCAGTGTCGCGGTGGTTGCATTGGCAATCGTGCGCTCATAGATCCGTTCTGGCAGGGAGGCCGTACGTCGGCTCGCATAGACCGGCATCCTGAAGGTATCGGGGTATCGTTTGAAGAGCGCAATTTGCCCTGGCGAGAGGTTGGCTTCGTGCTCATGCAGGTTTTCAGCGGTGATGACAAACAGTGGCCGGTCCTCGGAGAAGGGGTCGGGATGATGCATGCCAGGCTTGTAGTTTTCCGGAGGCCGGGTGATACCGCCCTGCCAGGCTGGGATGGTGCCTGCCGCATTGCCGGCTTTCGTTGCACCCACTGGAGTCAGGTCAGCCCCGAGCCGGGCAGCCTCATCCTCTGTCACACCCGCAGAGACAGGCAAGTTCATACAGGTCAGCAAAATCAGATGCACCAGTATAGGCCGTCTTTTTTTGTGCATCATTGTGTTTCTCCTGTACTCCACGTGTTGCTCAGAAAGAATATTTGAGTGTGAATGCCAGGAAGTCACGATCATTGAGCAGGTTGGTCGCGCCACCTCCGAATGAATTAGTATAGGACAATCCCGCCTGCCAGGTATGCAGATAACTGGCATTGACTGACAGCGTGACAGTTTTTCGGTCCTCAACAAAATTACTGATCGGTGTTGGAGTTGTGCCGTTGACATCATGCGCAAATGCGATCTGTGGTGTGAGGCTCACCGGGCCAAAGGCATTGTTGTATATTGTACGCAGCAGTGCGCGATATCCCCAGGAGAAGGAGTCGGCAAAGCCGCCATCCTGGGTTGCCGGTTGTAATTGTGCGAGTGTGAACACCGGATTGGCGCTGGTCCAAGTACCGGGAGCCTCATAGCGCAACTCCGACCTCTTTTCCAGGCCCTGCACCCGGGTGAAGCCGGCTTCAAGCAGGAATACGCTCTGGCTGGATCCAATCATGGCAATCGGTCCCAGCACCTTGGTAAGGGCCATCGAGCCCTGCAGCACATTCTTGCGACGGAAACCACGCAACTCCTCTCCTGGCGCCAAAGGACCAGTCTGGCTCATACTGAACAGGCCTCCCGCCTGCTGCAGTTGCCTCAATACAGCCGTAGTTTGTGGGGGCGCACCGTCAGGCACCTGTATCAACCGAAGTGGTGAGAGCGAGGAAAAGAAAAGCTCGGTGGAATCAATTTGCAATGGCTGATCCTTGCGGTAGGAAACCTCACCCTGAAACGCAAATCCGCTGTTCCCAAGCTCGGTGTTGATGCTGATACCCATGAGATCAATATCTTCGGGGAATTCCCGGAAATAGCCGATAGATCCGACATAGCCCGTGGGGGCATGTACTGCATCGAGTTGACCCGCGTGAACCGAGACCAGTGGCAGACGGCTGTTGATGCGAGCGTAATAAAAGCCGAGTTCGGCATCATTCAAGGCCGGGACGAAATAGCGCAGCGCAAGACCGAACTGGCCATCATCGTCAGCGTCCCGGTCACTGGCACGGGGGACCCTCGAGCAGATGCTGGTGCAGCCAGGGTCTGCAGTGTCATCATTATCATCCGCCCTGCCGGGGACACCAAATCCGAAATGTACAGTGTTGCCGCCGGGGCTCGCCGCATCACTGGTTGAGAAGAAGGTACCGGCGGGCTCGAGCTCAGAGTGCGCCGAGCGCAGCTGATAGAAGCTTTCAAGAAACAGGTTGTCGGTGAGACCGAGGCGCAGGTTGGCCGCTGTAATCGGCTCAAGCACATCACGAATTTCGGCGCCTGCCACGCGAACCTTGGCGCTTTCCACCGGATTGATCGAGTTGAGCCCGTTACGAATAAAGACGCTTTCTCCCCAATGGATCACCTGATCGCCCGCACGGATCGAAAGAGGGGAGCCTCCAAGGTCGAACTGGGCATTGATGTATGCATCCAACAGCTTGAAGTCATAACCGGCATTGTTTTTGGCACTGCGGGACAGGCGTGTACGGTCGGTATGCTCGTCAGCAATGGCGTAATCGTAAAAGTACAAGGCACGCACAAACATGCCCAGATTTTTACGACTCAACTCGAGTTCATGAGTGACTTTGGTGTTGGCCGAGACGAAATCGCCCGTATCGTAGTTGAGATTCCCATTGTCCTCGTTGATGGACCATGCCGAACCACCATTGGATACGGCAATCAGGTTGTCTTTCCGTCCCTGGGTGCGTATGGCGGCCCCGACCGAGACCGTGGTATCGAAGTATCCCGTGATATTAGATGTATCACCTTGCAGTTCGACGGCCATTGAACGAAGCGGGAGCAGGCAGGCCAGTACCAGCCCTGCCGTGCCGATCATGTGTGGCTTCAGGGACTTTACAGACATTTTCTAGACATCTCTTCTTATGGTCCCCCGGGTTGTTGCAACCTGGTCGTACGTGATGCCGCTTCCCGCTCTTTCAGGCAACGATACCGCAGTGTCTGTCACACGGCAATCCCGGATCAGGATTATGACTCGTCATCCTCGTAGGCCGGTGCAGGTCGGCCTTCAGTCACATTTTTCACTGGTCAGCCGCTCCAAATCCTTTTGCTCGCGTGGCAAGTGGTGCAGGTTGTAACGGGCCGTGATACGCATGAACCTCAGCAGGTACTCACAATGAAATTGTGCGTCGGGAGGAAGCCATGCGAGCGGCCCTTTCGCCCCCTTGTCCCGGTTCACGGAAGCCCCGACTGCCAGGAGGTTTGCCGGGTCGTTCATGAAACGCCTTTGCTTTTCAGGCTCCCAGCCATCTGCACCCCGTTGCCAGGCATAGTACAGGGGAACCAGGTGATCGATGTCCAGATCCCGGACGGTAGTGTGGGCCGCTCCGGTATACGGGTCTATCCAGTGTCCCTGAGTGACCCGGCACCCGTTTTCGGAAAAATGTACTGAAGTCCTGGACAAGTCGATCAGGCGTTCATGACGCGTGTTCTGACAGTCGCCGTCCGCATCGGCCCATCCGCCGAATATGTCCCGATCGTAGGGCCTGGACGAAGGCCTTGCGGGCGGGGACAGTGGCAGCGTTTTGCTGGCTGCTGAATCGTGGACCTGCGCGGTAGAACATTGTCCCTGTCCATGCTTGGGGTGTCGCCCCCCGCTGGCAAGACAGGCCTCGATGGAATCGAAGGCTGTGAATTTTGAGGTGCGCGCGTAGTATTGTCCGCCCGGGCAGTGGCAGATGTCGGATTTCGATTTCTTGACCGGCTGCGCCGCAGCCTGCCCGGAAATTCCGGCAGCAATCACTAGGATCAGGACCAGGATGTGACATGGCCAGTGCGGTCTGCATAAGGCAAGCCCGTTCATCATTTCTTATTCAGATCGATCACGGGAGAATTGTATCCCGATTTGTGAGAAGCCTGCCTTTTATGCTTCGGATTACGCAGCATGCCTCCGACGGACCGGACTGTGCTGTCAGGAGCGCTTGAAAGACACAGGCTGTGATAGGCTTTCCTGAAATGCAGGCCTCACCCATAACTGACAAGCTACGATGTGCACTGTACGACTCGTAAGCTGGAACATCGCCAAGCACCGCATCCTTTTCGCAGGCGATTTCAGTCTCATCCACGGGGCCATGGGTAACAATCTTCTGGCACTTCCTGCGCGCGACCGAAGCGTGTTCTCCCGACTCGAAGCCCTGGGCCTGGAATTCATCGGGCCGCAATACCCGGATGGCAGGCAGGCAAATCCGCAGCGCCCCGGCTGCCGGATGACACGAAAAATGTGCCGACCTATCACTCGCGCAAACAGACACCATTGACTGCCGCCAACCAGTTCGACTACGTATTTGCCTCAAGGGGATTCCACAAGCGTGTGGCAGCAAGGGCCCTAAATCAACCCGAGGAATGGGGGCCAAGCGATCACTGTAGGATTGAAATCGAGATTTCATGAAACCGCAACAGGGTTTTAGAGGCTTGCTAATGGCGCCCTCTGTAATCCAAGGATGGCTCAAAGCCTTGAGTATCTATAGAAGTGTCCAAACACCCATGCATCATTTATGGAGTCCTACGAAAACTAAAAGCGGTCCGAATTCGCCTCGATCTGCACATCTCAAGGCATCGATATAGGCTTCGCGACCTGCCGGGTCGGTTCCCGTATTGAAGCCGCCTTCCCATTCAATCGGGGGGTGATCAAAGCAGTACTCAAGATAGGTATCTGCAGCAATGCGTGCATGCCGGCCATTGCCGTTTGGAAACAGGTGGATCGCGACCATCCGGTGGTGAAACCGTGCGGCGGCCTCCAGCGGCATGTAAGTTTTGTTTTCGGACCAGTAGCGGGCATCTTCCAGAAGGTTGCGAAGCAGGGCGGCAATGCGTGACGGCTCCACCCCGATGTTCGTCTCGTGCCTTCGAAAAGTACCCGCCCATTCCCACACATCGCCAAATAGCTGATCATGCAGCTCGCGAATAAATTCGGCACTCAAAATGTTGTTACCGTGCTGTCGGCCCAGCCAGAGCAGCCCCTGCTGGATATTGGCCTGCTCAAGCTGATTCAGTTCTTCGCGGGTTGTGACATGAGCAAATTTCAGGCCAGCCGTCTCATCAGGACCCAACTGTGTTGTTCCGTCCGGCGCATTGAATCTCATGGCTCATTCCAGAAGTCGGGAGGAATGTTACGAAGGAACTGGTCCACCATCTGTTCAATCTCCCAGTTGATTTGCTGGTCGGGCAGGGACTGTTGTTCAAGAGCCATGTGGGTGCTGGCGCGGCGGACAATTTTCTCCGCTTTTGCACGCGCCTGATTGCGCAGACGTGAATTAATGTCACCATCATCCAAAACTATTGCATAGACAAGATGACCACCTAGTGCGTTGGCCAGTTTTTCCATCTGCCGGATCGTGATACCACCCTCGCGTTCCTTGCGTTCTGCCTGATAGATGGCAGCCTTGGTCACACCTGCACGCCGGGCAAGCTGCGGTGCAGACATGCCAAGTGCCTTGCGCATTGTGGTCAACCATCCTTCATGCGGTGTATTCAGATGGCGGGTCTGTTCAATTGCCCTGTCCGCAAACCTTATGTATTGTTGCCGGACGGTCTCTTTTATACTCATTGGATATATATTTATAGTCATTAACGTATTTGTAGAATATTTATAAATATACTAATATTGATAATTAGTCAATCTATAAATTATCTAGGCACAATTATTGCACTTGCCGTGGAATTCACTGATGCATCCAAGGGGGACTGTATACTGGCCCGATCAGTATTGTTTCCGTGATAAGTTGAGGTAATGAATACAGGGAGCCTTGATTTTCGTATGCGCATGGCAGCCTTTGAGCATGTGAGGAGGCTGAGTGACCTGCATGATCACTTGACGAAGAATGAGTTGGAACCTGGATTTGTTTTTGAGGATACACGTATACCGCTCGTGAACCCGCGACGCGGTATCTTCAAGCCGCGACAGATGCGGTATCTTCTCTCAATCAAGACCGTGTTTCCCCGTTCCGGTGCACGGGTCTGGTATGACGATCAGCGGGAAGTCCATCGCCAGATATTTGAAAGCGAAGAAGCTGTCGAGTACGCATTCATGGGACAGGATCCGGAGGCTGCCGACAACCGATGGCTACGGGAGGCATTCGAAAACCGGGTCAAGGTGATCTATTTTATTGGGGTTGCGCCGTCTCGCTATCTGGCGATTTTCCCGACATACATATCTGGCTGGGATGCGCACGCATTAAAGGCCAGCGTTACTTTCGGGATTCCTGACCAAGTCAGGTCCGATGTGCCTCAAAATCCTGTGGAGCGTCGTTATGCGCTTCGCGAGGTGAAGCAGCGGATTCACCAGGCTTCATTCCGAGAGGCTGTCATCACCGCCTACGAGGGCCGTTGTGCCCTTTCAGGATTGCCTGAAAAGTGGCTGCTGGACGCCGCGCATATCATCTCTGACAAGCATAAACAGATGGGGCAGCCGGTTGTCCCGAACGGGCTGCCACTTTCAAAGATTCATCACGCGGCGTTCGACAGGCACCTGATCGGTATTGATCCAGACTACAGGCTGCACGTATCGGGGCGCCTGCTTGAGCAGCGGGACGGGACAATTCTCGAGGCGCTCAAACAGCTTGACGGGGGAAGGCTGCATCTGCCGCCCCGCGCGAAGGATTACCCCGACCGGGAGCGGCTCGCTCTGCGCTTCGAGCAGTTCAGGGCGACTGCCTGACCGGAATTTTCAGTGCATGGCTCACGTGCGCCAAGCCAGGTTGACCCTCGTCGCGGTACGATGCCCGGACAGTGTCTCGAATCTTGTCTGAACTGCTTCATCCAATAGTGGCTGCAGACTGCATTTCAAGGTGCTGGCTCAAAGACAAGTTCCGGCACTACCACTTCCCAGGTTTCGCATTTCAGGCGGTCATGGTACTTGGGCTCTGATGCCTCGCGGTCCCATGCAATGATGGCTCGTACTGCAGCGTGCCGGCATCGCATCCCAGATGGTGGTTTAAAGCTCTTGGCGAGGCGGCCGACTACTGTACCTGCATGGTTCAGCAGTTCCCAGCGCTCCTCATTGACAATTCTTGTTCGCAGCCGGTCATTAGGCGACAGCATCATGATCGCGCGGTGTATTGAATCGTGAGTGCTCCGGCGCCCGGCGAAGCCGAGGTCTACATCCCCAAGGCCTGCCTGAACATGGTGATAATGTAGCGACGGAGCGTGGTAGTCGAGCCTGGCAGGTTCGCGCAACAGCGTCGAGGAATTGCCGAGCAGTGTATTATGCAGCGGGTGAGGCCCCTCGAAGTGTGAGAGCGCAAGGGTTTTCCGGGCGCGGGTCATGGCTACGTAGTACAGCCGGCGTGGTTCATCTGGATCCCCGTTTTGTCTGTGGCGGTCCCAGCCACCGTCCAGCACAATCACATGGTCGAATTCCAGTCCTTTGGCACGGTGAGCAGTTAATAGCAGGAGCCCGTGTTGACGACGGCGGACATCATGCCCCCATTCAGCCAGCCATTCGATGAAGTGTCTCGCCGGCGTTTCCCTGTTGCCTGTCTCCAGGGAGTGTTCCTCAACGGCTTGTTTTAGGAGTGCCTGCCAGGGGGTTGATGGAGATGCATCCACCCAGTTGTACAATGCTACGCTATCTATGAGACGTGTATCTTGTCCACGCAGCCATTTGACCAGTGCACGGGTCTCACGCAGACGCCAAAAACCTGGGATTTCCTCGTTACCTACCTGCACGGAAATATCATGTGTTTCGCAGAACGCGCGCACTGGAACCAGATACTCCCACTCACGTGCGATCACCGCGCAGTCTGCCCAGTCCCAGTCCGGCGAGAGTGCAGCGAGACGCAGATACTCCGCCATGACGGTGCTCGTTTGTGAGACCGGGTCCCGGATTGTTGGTAGAAGCTGCACCCGCCCTTTAGATACCGGATCCAAACCCTGCCATGTACCACCCGACGGTTCCTGCGCGCGTGCCTGGTCAATACAGATGGGGTGCTGAGCCTTCATCCGCTGCTGCACCGGTTCGATCACCGCATTGGCGGCTGCAATGATATGGGCAGTCGAACGGTAATTGTCGACAAGGTAGATTGGTTTGGGGCCATAATCCTGTTCAAAATGATGGATGAATTCCACCGAGGTATCGTTGAAGGAATAGATGTTTTGGTCGTCATCACCCACGGCGAGTAGGGTAAGCTTGCCGGTATCGTCCTCAAGTGTCCGCCCGGCAAGCGCCGATATCAGTTCGTACTGGTCTGGATCAATGTCCTGGTATTCGTCCACGAGAATCCAGCGAAACCCCTTTAATAGGCGTTCGCGTTGTGTATTAGCTTCTTCCAGCGGCAGTCCTTCTCCTCGAAGGAGTCCCACCGCCTGCTGGATGACTTCCCTGAACGCCTCGCCGTCCGGGCGTTCCGTGCGCCCAGTGAAGCTGGCGCCGGCAAGGCGCATGGCTAGCCCGTGGCAGGTCATCACGGTCACCTGCCTTGCGTCATTCCCGATAATTTCATCGAGACGCCTGCGGATGTCGACGGCTGCATGCCGGTTGTATGCCAGGGCCAGGATGCCTCTGGCGTTCTGGCGTCTCACACGTATCAGATAGGCAATGCGATGGACCAGCACCCGGGTTTTACCGGATCCAGGACCGGCAAGCACTAGCATGTTCATTTGCTCAGAGTCATTAGCAACGATGCCTTGCTGGACAGGATTTCCCAGGCTTTCGACGATGGCCCGCCACGATTCGGGTGTAGTCTGGCGGCCGATCTCCTTGTGTCGGTTGGGCAGCCAGCGCCTGAGAAACTCCTTTTCGGTCAAAGTGAAGTAGTCTCCTGCCAGGCGGGTCGCGTCTCCGACGGAGTCCAGACCCTTCTTCGCGAACTCAACCATCACATGAATCTGGGAGACCTGCCCCTTGTAATGAAGAGAAAGCGGCTCAAAATCTGCTTTGGAGAAACCACGCCGGTTCCGCTGCTCAAGACGGACGGTCATGGCTGGGCGGAATACTGTCAGGCCCTTATTGAGGCGGATGACTTCCTGCTCGTGCAGCCACAGCAGGGCGCGGTCCAGCAGTTTGTCGGGGTTTCTAACCTTGCTTTTCAACGCCAGGTCGGATTCGATCGCCTGGTTTAGTTTGCCGAGAGTGGTTTCAGCCAGAAGGTCAGTGCCCCGGACACCAGGTGGCAGGCAAGTCAATAAGTGTTCGAGCAGGTGCGCAGCGGCTTCAAGACGAATCTGTGCAGCAGCTGCAAGTGCTGACCATTCACGCTGCAGTGTCAGGTGCACTGTTTCCGCATTTGGCTTGCGTGCCCTCAGGCTACCCACTGCGCCATCCTCACCACGTCCGTCATAGCTGATGCTGCGAATGATGCGCCAAAGTCGCTCTGGTAGAGGGTTGGCCAGGCCCTCATCCCGAAGCACCTGCGATGCAATACGCAAGTGCAGGGACGACCTGTCTCCCTTGCCCTGATCTGGTGCCAGTTTGCGCAGGTGTGTGATTAGTGCGCTCTCCAGTGCTACCGCCTCTTCAAGTCGCTTGCTGGAGGCACGCTCCACACCGGTGTGGACGAAAGCGGTCAGAGGCGTGTCGTTGTTGGCGATGCCCAGTTGCTCCAGGTCATGCAGTGCGCGACGGATGCGTCCAGAATTCAGACCGGAAACCCCCATAAGCTCATCGGTAGTAACGCCTTCATCTGGGTCGGCTTCAATCAGTGCCGTGGCGATACGCAACAACTGACTACGGTAATTGCTTTCGAGGGAAGTTGCATTTGAGAGCCGGTTACGGGCGGCGTCAACCGAGTGTACCAGCAGTGAGGAAGGGAATACCTGCACATGGTTTTCCTCCCGGGTCAGCAACTGCGCCTCTTCTAACCAGGCTATGGCAGTTCGTGCACGGGTATCATCCGTAACATAGTCGCGTTCAAACACGGCTTCCTCATCTTCACCAAGGATCTCGCCGGCAGTGGCCACCACTTCGCCGTCCAGGCGCTTCTTCCGGTCGAGATTGCGCAATGCCCTGAGGATGGCGTGGATCTCCCTCCTGGTAAGCCGTGAGCGTGCTGACATATCGAACTGCCGTTCCACGTCTTTGGAGGTATAAAGCAGCACGCAGCGTGCTGGCTCTCGATCCCTTCCGGCACGACCGGCCTCCTGGAGATAATTCTCCAGGGACCCCGGGATATCGGCGTGGATCACCAGCCGCACGTCGGGCTTGTCGATGCCCATGCCAAAGGCGTTGGTCGCCGCAATGGCACGCAGTTCCCCGCCAATGAAACCTATCTGTACGTTTTTTTTGGTCTCCGGTGTCAGCCCCGCATGAAAGTGATCAGCTACAACGCCCTTCAACTGCAGAAATGCCGCCACCTCCTCACTCTGCCGGCGGGTGGCACAGTAGATGATGGCACCGCCAGGCTGGTCCGGTGGCAGGTACGACATCAGTATCTGGTGGATGTGGTCGAGTTTCTCGCTTTCTGACGTTGGGATCACCTCGAATGTTAGGTTTGGCCTCTCGACACCCCCGTCAAAGACTCTCAATCTAATGCCAAGCTTGTCTTCGAAATACCGGGTAATGTCCTCTTTCACATCGGGCCTGGCTGTGGCGGTCAGGCACAGTACAGGCGGTACGGTGCTGCCGTTCGCCCGCTCGCGAATAAAGCGGCCGATGTAACGGTAATCAGGTCGAAAATCGTGTCCCCAGCGCGACAGGCAGTGCGCTTCATCCAGAACCCAGGCGCCGATTTCTCGTTGATCGAGAACCCGACGCAGGGAACGGGTTCTGAGCTGCTCTGGTGAGATAATGAGCATGCTTGCTTCTCCCAGCCGGACCCGGTCCAGCGCGGCAACCCGTTCAGGCATAGACAGTAGCCCGTTGATCGTCACACAGGAGACGATTCCTCGTGTCTCCAAACCTGCTACCTGATCTGCCATCAGTGCGACCAAGGAGAGATCACCACCGTCAGGGTGCCGGTCTTGTCATATCGCGAAAGGGCCGGGATCTGGTAGCAGAGCGATTTACCCGTGCCTGTAGGCAAGATCCCAAGAACGTGCTCCCCTACAAGTGAGGCCTCAACAATCGATTGCTGTAACGGATGACCTTTAGCATCGGCTGGTTCTGGCCGGAAATTGGGGAATCCAAACCAGCGGGTAAGCTCCTTGCAGGCATTGTGCCTTTCTTGGCACCAGCTACAGCCCGGATCGGTACACGCTGTGTCTCTAAGCCGACGCACCAATTGCCCGGCTTCCGGAAACTGATGACACACCCAGGGCGGCATCACTGAGTTGCTTCCCGATACTGAAAGCCACGCCAGTGCATAGGCCAAAGCCCATCCGGATTGGTTGGTGGCTACAGCTTTATTCCTGTGGCTAGAGCAGGTGATACCTTCCAGTTGCTTGTGAATTGCCACTAAAGCTTCAGCATCCGACGGACGATGTGCATCACGTAATTTGGAAAACAATGTATCCAGTGCACGGTCCGTACCTTTCGGTTCAGGGGTGGTTAACCAATGCCACGCTACCAACTGGCCAGGGTCAACTTTCAGCAGTGCTTGGCACTGGTCTTCAAAGACTTCAAGCGCAAGACGTGAGTCTAATTCTGGATCATTCAACTGTCTGCCTTTCAGCGCACCGTCTTGGTAGTGCTTGATAAGGTGATGGTAGGGATTACGAGGGAATGCAAGGGGACTCAGACGCAACGTATCTACCATTGGCAGGTTCAGCAGTCGCAAATCTGGTTTTGCAGCCCTCAAGTGGGGCAGATCGAAAGAGATCAGGTTATGTCCAAGAATAAAAGAGGCATCGTCGGCAAAATCATCAAGCTTTTCTAGTGCTGCATCTAATCGACCGACTCCAGAATAAATCTGATGTTTGTTGATGTCTGCACGGACTGCCCCGAAAGCATGGATACGGTCTTCCTTACCTATTTCCAAGTCTACTGCGAGACAGCGAGACAAGAAGGGATCGGACCCCAAAAGATCAAACATATAGGGCTCCTGAGCATAGAAGGAGGTTTGTAGCTTGATCATTCACTGGCGGGTACAGAAAAAAGTTTTCCGGCATTTTAGGACATATTTCTAATGTTGGTCTGTCCAGAATGTATTATTTTATACAGATGAAAGTGTCAAAAATCTTTTGCACACTCTGTAATCGACAAGGTCCTTTCATCGATTGTGCGCTGCAAAATATGACCTATTACGCTTGAGATTTCGTCTTCCTGTATTATCAAAACCGGGTGAATGTGAATGAGCAAGTCCAGGTCATATGTCTGGTATGAGAAGCATGCCAGGGAAGTTGCGGCTACGTACGAGTTGATAAGTGCGGAGGACATGCTGGAGTGGTTGCAGAACTTCCTGCCAACCGAAGGTGGTCGTATCCTGGATGTAGGTGCTGGGAGTGGGAGGGATGCAGCTTGGCTGGCTGACCGGGGGTACCAGGTGGTGGCCGTCGAGCCGTCTCCTGCAATGCGCGTGGAAGCCAGCAAGCGCCATGAAAGCCTGAACATTCGATGGGAGGATGAACAGCTTCCAGACATCCCCCGGGCATCGAAGCAAGGTCCTTACGACCTGATCCTGCTCAGTGCAGTTTGGATGCACATGGCGCAGGCAAAACGAAAGAGAGCGTTCCGCAAGCTCATCAATCTGCTCACAGCTGACGGGACCCTGGCAATTACCGTGCGACAAGGTGCTGAAATCCCGGAACGGGGAATTCACGAGGTCACCGCCGAGGAACTGGATAGTTTGTCGTACGACCACGGGGCGACTGTGGCATACCGCGATGAATGCGAGGATCGGCTGGGTAGGGAAGATGTTCGCTGGACCCGGGTTGCGATACGGTTCCCAGACGATGGTACCGGGATACTGCCCCTGCTGCGCCACATCATTCTCAATCAAAATAAAAGTGCCACCCACAAGCTCGCCCTGTTGCGTACACTCTGCCGCATCGCTGAAAGCGCTGCAGGCATCGGGCGAGTGGAAGAAGATGGCACCGTCAGTATTCCGATGGGTCTGGTAGCCCTGACCTGGATACGGCTTTTCATGCCCTTGCTGGACAGGGAATTCCCGCAGACCCCGTCGAATGTCGGCACCAAAGGACTTGGGTTCGTAAAGCAGGCCTATCAGGAGCTTCAGGGACTTTCCCACCTCGATCTGAGGATGGGCATGCGGTTTCAGAATGAGCAGGCTGTCGCCTTGCATCAGGCACTGAGGGACGCGGCGGCCAACATTCGTGCGATGCCAGTGAGATACATGGCGTATCCCAATGGCGGGCCGATCCTGGAAGTCGTGAAGACCGGCAGGCAGGTGCGCCCGCGTGAGATTTTGCTGAATGAGAAGTATCTTTCGAGCTTTGGCGAGATGCGGGTCCCACTCGACCTGTGGCAAACCCTGAGAAAGCACACGATATGGGTGGAGCCGGCAGTAATGACCGAGTGGAGTAAGATGATCCAGGAATATGCAGTGAGACAAGGGAAGAAGCTGGATACATCTCAAATCAGGCAAGCCATGGACTGGGTGGAGCCGGGCCGTGACGTTCAGGTTCCCAAGAAGCAGGCGCTGAAGTTGCTGGAAGAGAGAAAGTTGTTTTGCGTGTGGACCGGGCAGCATCTGGCAAAGGCGTCTCTGGATATGGACCATTGCCTGCCGTGGTCGGTATGGTCCTGCGGAGATCTCTGGAACCTGATGCCGGCTCAACGCAAGGTGAACCGTAATAAAAAAAAGAATCTCTTACCAAGTGATGTTGCCATGGACAAAGCCGAGGAGAGGATTCTGGACTGGTGGGACAGTGCGTACTACCAAGCGCCCGGGCTGCATGAGCAGTTTCTTCTGGAGGCATCTTCGAGCCTGCCAGGCATCCTGCCTAGCGAATCCACACTGGAAGCCGTATTCGAGTCAGTCTGCCTGCAGCGTGCCAAGCTCAGACGGGATCAGCAGGCTCCTGAGTGGGACGGGTGAAACAGCGTCAGTTGGAATTTCTTTCCCTGGCCGCTGCAAATCTGGGATGTTGTGTGTGAGATGATGGCTATGCGCATTCAGCGGTGTGGTGTCATGCCTGTTGAATTTCAGGACTACGATTCTTTCTTCTTCTTGACATCGTCTGTCTTGGTCATTGCGCCACTGAGTTTTTTACGCATTTTACCTATGCTGTGAACACACTTGGTATGTTCTTCTACAGGCAAGCCAAACTTTTGAAGCGTGTACGTCATCTCTTCTTGCAACGACTTGAGATCGTTTCGTACCTCAGCCATCACCAGGTTCATCCTGTCCACTCGAGTCGTTAATTCAGAACTTTTTTTACCCATAAACTTAGATGTCCTCCTATCTTCTTTCGCTTGCCTTACATTGCCGGAATCAAGCACTTTACACTCTCTGCAATAATGGGGTCTTTTTACTTTAGTTCAAGTGAATTTTGACAATTCCCCTGTACTCCCGGTTCCCTGATAGTACGATTGGTCTCAATAGTACGTTATTCAGGTGCTACTTTTGTTACGAGGCCCACGATTCTGATGCCAGATTCTATGGTAAATGGCCGTGTGTGATTGCTACACTCGTTGTATAAGCCATCGGGGTGGGCCGCAGGAGCATACGCTCTATAGAGGGCTTGCAAAATACGGATTTGGGTATGAAGCACATTCATGACGCAATAGAGGGAACCGCCTGCCGGCTTTTCGTACTGATTGTTGCAGCATTGGTTGTTATCGGTGCGAGTCGCTCGGCAGATGCCGGCGAACTGCTCGGGGAGTTTGATTCGCTGGACCATCGTTTCCGACTGGTCAAGATCCTCGATGGACTTGAGCATCCCTGGAGTCTGGCCTTTTTGCCGGAAGGCTCCATGCTGGTCACCGAGCGCCCGGGACGCCTGCGACTTATTGTACAAGGCAGGCTTGATCCGGAGCCAGTGGCCGGGGTTCCACAGGTCTATGCAAGCGGCCAGGGAGGCCTGCTCGATGTCGTAACCCATCCGCGCTTCGACGAGAACCGACTGGTCTATCTGTCGTATGCAAGTCCGGGCAAGGGAGGAGGTGCCACCGCGGTCGCACGCGGCCGACTGGTCGGCAACCGCCTCGAGGACGTCGAGGAGCTCTATGTGGCATTGCCACGCACACGAGGCAGCCGTCATTTCGGTTCCCGTCTGGTGTTTTCCGATGGTTACCTTTTCATCACTGCGGGTGAACGCGGTGACCCGGACCGGGCGCAGGCCCTGGATGACCCGGCGGGCTCCGTGATCCGACTGCATGAGGACGGACGCATTCCACAGAACAATCCTTTCGCTGCCCGGTCCAATGCCAGACCCGAGATCTACACCCATGGCAATCGCAATCCGCAGGGCATGGCAAAGGACCCGATGAGCGGACAGCTCTATCTTGTTGAGCACGGCCCCAGGGGCGGGGACGAACTGAACCTGGTCGAGCCCGGGGCGAACTTTGGCTGGCCGGTAATCACGTATGGTCTGAGCTACTCCGGTTTCAGGATCGGCGAGGGTACACACAAGGTAGGCATGACCCAGCCGCTGCATTACTGGGTGCCCTCGATCTCACCTTCCGGACTGATGGTGTATGGCGGAGAAGCCTTCCCGAACTGGCGTGAAAGCCTGTTCGTAGGAGCGCTTTCCGGGAGACTGCTGGCCCGTCTTGAAATCGAGAGGGACAGGGTAGTGGCCGAAGAGCGGTTGCTTGAGGACTGGGGGCGGCGAGTCCGGGATGTACGGCAGGGTCCAGATGGCCTCATTTACCTGCTTACCGATGCGCGTAACGGTATGCTGCTGCGTCTTGAGCCGGCAGACTAGTGCGTGCTCACGGGTGACCTGTGTCCATACGGGGCCCAGAATTTTGCCGACGATAGGCACTAGCCCACAAATTTGTTTTCATGCAGGCTCAAACACTCGGTTTCTGTACATTCGGTAAAGGCCTCGCGGTCATCGGCCGGAATGATGTTACCCGTTCTTTGCGCACAGCCAGTGCCTGCTTGCTTGCAGTTCTTGCCCTGTCGGTCGTACAGGGCCTGGGTGCCGGGGAAAGCATGACAAGTCCGGCTGTACAGCAACCTGATGAAATTACGGATGCGCAGGTACTGGCCGATCGCATATTGCGAAGACAAGGCACTGGCCTGCTGCTGGATACCGTACACCGGGACCAGCTTGTTCGCGAAATCGGGAAGGTGCTGATCCAGGTCAGGACGGCCTACCCGGAGCTTGCCGATGTTTCACCGCGACTTGACTATCGGCCCGGCATGCTGCTCGTGGGCCTTGCACCGGCTCTTCTTGCCGGCACGATGCTGGCTGAGCGTGAAAATGGCGTGCCGACGGGTTTTGCCAAGTTTGATGCCTTGAATGCTCGGCTCGGGTTTCAGCATGCACAGGTCTTTCGCCGTACAGGAGTGGCCGCACTGCACTTCGGGAAGCCTGTCAACCTGGAGGCTGCTGCGCGAGCCTACCTGAAGATACCCGGCGTGCGGTTTGCGCAACCCGATGCACAGCTCGGGGATGGTCCGGACGTGGCAGTGAGTAGTGCCCGCGGCACCTGGCATGTCGCTGTTCGCGAAGCTTGGGGAGATTGCCCGTCGGGCTGTGTTCACGAGGTGTTGTCTTTCTTTACTGTCCATGAGGGAACGGTGCACCACATTGAGAACACTCAGGCCCTGCAAGAGGATCGCTTTTCGGCACTGATCGCCTCTCGAGGCTGGCACTGAGCCGGCGCAGTGCGCATCGTGTGCTGAAGGCCGCTTATTCGAGTGGAGCTACAGCATTTCATGCGTTAACATCCACTCCACTACGGTGAGCGTAGCTCAGTTGGTAGAGCGCAGGATTGTGGTTCCTGTGGTCGTGGGTTCGATCCCCATCGCTCACCCCATATCTATCAATCACTTATAATTTACCTGTTTTCAATCCCTGTGTCATTCGGTACAATTCCGGTACACCTCTACTGGAATTGACCTATGCCCACCATTACAAAGACCCCCTCGAACACCTGGAAGGCGATGATCCGCAAGCGCGGTTGGCCGACCACAATCAAGACTTTTCGCACCAAGCGTGATGCCCAGGACTGGGCACGGCGCACCGAGGATGAGATGGTGCGCGGGATATACATTGACAGAGCAGGCTCCGACCGTCTCTTGTTAGGTAATGCACTTGACCGTTACCTGCGGGAAGTATCGTCTACCAAACGTCCGACCACTGCAGATGCTGAAAGCCATAAGGCTAAACCTCTGAAAGAGAATCTGGGGGTGTATAGTCTTGCCGCCATCACGCCGGACCTGGTAGCCAAGTATCGGGACGAACGATTAGCAATGGGCAAGTCCAACAACACAGTACGGTTGGAACTAGCCCTGCTATCGCACCTGTTTACCATTGCCATCCAGGAATGGCGCCTGGGTCTAATTTACAACCCGGTTACAAATGTCCGCAAACCCACGCCCGGAAAAGGCCGAGATCGAAGGCTAAACAAGGATGAGGAAGTGTCACTTTTCCAGGCCTGCGACCGTCATAGCAATCCGATGCTGGGCTGGATCGCCCGCATTGCCCTGCACACCGGCATGCGTGCCGGTGAGATCAAGTCGCTGACGAGAAAACAGGTGGACCTGGACAAGCGCACCGTACATCTCACCGAGACCAAGAACGGCTCCTCCAGGACTGTACCGCTGACCCGACAGGCGACAGAAGTTTTCCGTGCCGCACTCAACCACCCGGTACGTCCTCTGGATACCGATCTCATCTTCTGGGGTGAACCTGGCAGGGACGGCGTGCGTCGCGCCTACGAGTTTCGACCGGCCTGGGTCCGCACGTTGAAGAAAGCCGGCATCGAAGGCCTGCGCTTTCATGATCTTCGCCATGAGGCGGTCTCACGTCTGGTGGAGGCCGGACTTGGGGACCAGGAGGTATCTGCCATCTCTGGACACAAGTCCATGCAGATGCTCAAGCGCTATACACACTTGAGGGCAGAAGACCTGGTGGATCGGCTGGATCAGGTCATGGCCTGACCCCGTATCCTGACTGGCCGACACGCCAGCTTTTTTTGGGAATCCAATGCCTGGTCCCCAGGGGACCACACTGTGGACTTCAGGAACACGCACTAACTGCCTGTTTCATCGTAGCGCCTGCAGGACACTGTACCAGTCTGTTTTCACCATACCGTATACGCCCGGCCAATACACCACTAAATCACAATGCCCATCACCACCTGGCATGAAAACCACGCGACTTCGTGCAGGGCTTTCTTCTGATTTTGTCCGGCATCTCGTGCAGTCTTGTGCGTTCAAATGATCAACCAGGAGAAGATGGACCATGCAAGATACCGAAAGTCAAAATGCAGTTACCCTTGAAAGTCAATTGACCAAACGATTTGGCCTGCTGTTGTCACAGACACAGCTGGCCCAGCTACTCGGTCGCACCACTGGCGGCCTGCGTTACAGCTTAAGCTACCCCAGTGATCGTCAGACACGCGCGTTGAAGGCCTGTGGGCGCAAGATCGGAAGACGCGTGTATTACCCTGCAGGCGAGGTCGCCCAGATCATCCTCGAGCCCAGCTCGCAGTGAGGACTACCCAAGGCTTAAAGCCCGGCCGATGAGCATCATTGCCCGGGAGTGGGCGCTGCACCAGGATCTGGCACCGGTGCACAAGCTCGTGCTGGTCGTGCTGGGCGATGCTGCCGATGACCAGGGCCGGTGCTGGCCGCGGATCTCCACGGTTGCAAAGAAGGTAGGCGTCTCTACCCGTACCGTGCAGCGTGTCCTTCATTACCTGGTCAATAGAAAGATGATTACCGTAGAGCCGCGCATGCGAGGGGATGGTTCCAGTTCCTCGAACCTGTACCGGCTGAAGTTGAAGGGGGGTGACAATCTGTCATCCCCCCCTGACAAATTGACACCACCCCCTGACGCCCGTGTCACCCAGGGGTGTCACCCGTGTCAGGGGGAGGGTGACACCGGTGTCACCCCTTTAACAGAAAGAAGAACAGAAAGAGAACCACCACCACGCAAGACCGTGCCAACTATTAAGACCGGGATCGAAGATCGTGGTAGTGGTGGAAAGATAATGGACTTGCACTACCCGAAGGACCTGGTGCCCTCGGAGAGGATACGGGCTGAAAGGATGATCGGTGCAGTGGATCCGCCCCTGAACCAGCAAGTGTTGGATGAGTGGGCCGGAATCATCGCTGCACGCGATATACGATCATCTCCGCTGGGATGCCTGCGTGCACTGATCGAACGTGCCCAGGACGGCAAATTTACACCGGAGCGGGGCCACCGTATCGAACAGGCGCGCCTGGCACAGCGAAGGGTGCAGGCACAGGCAGCAAAGCTGCCGGAGCTGGCACCCGTGGATGAAAGCAGCCCACTGGTGCGCCGCATTCGCCAGGTCGCCCAGCGCCAGGGCAAGGGATAGTCCAGCTCATGGTAGCAACGCAATCTGTACCGCCCCGTTCTGGCTGCACGAGATCTGACAACCCCGGGGGGTCTGCAAGGCGATCGAAGTCCAGGGAGGTCTTTTCTCCGAGCTGATGGCCACGTATGGACCCCGCGTCACTACCTGGTGAGCGCAGCAAACGCGGTAGTGACGCGGGTGCAATCGGTGTGCGGACCCTGTAGGCACCGTACTGTGCGATTTTTGGAGGCGAATGCCCGGCGAATTACGGTGTCGGAAATCTTAGTGGAATGATAAGAAGATTTTCCGTGACAGGAGCGCACCGAATAGTATAATTACCGTGACGATTTAGTACCGGCGCCACTACGGTATATCAGTGGCAAAGAGGCACCTCCGGATCGTGTAACAGGTGCATAGCGGCAAGGCCGTCGATCCATCTTCAACGTCCCCCAGGGACTTCGGGCACGGCTTCTGGCCTGCCCATCTTGAAACAGGCTATTGCCTGTACCTATTCACGACTTGCTCGTGATTGTCTTCAATGAAGCTGCGTGTGCAGTGCGCCAGCCTGACCTTCGAGGTGATGGCTGCTCCGTACTGTGTGCCTGGTCCATAGTTCAATCCAGCGGAGAGACCCGCACAACTTAAACAGGAGGTTATTACCATCTTAAATCACCGCCTCGGAAGAGGCATCTGGACCTGCACAGGGTTCAATCTGCAACAGCAGATGAACTGTGCTGCCTGGACTTAGGCACATTCAAGTCATCCGGGGGTAGTGCCCCATGAGCGTATTCACTGAACAGTGAATCCTACGTAGCCCAGGCTGCCGGGAGCTCAGAAACACTCACCAGATATAGGAGAAGACACGATCAAAGACTTGAACTTCCAGTTGAAGCAGATTTGCAAAAGCTGCCGCGAGGGCAGCTATGCTACGCAGAGGAACCGGGAACGCATCCTCACATTAATTGCCAATGAATTGCATGCCCTGGGCTACCGGCAGATGCAGGCCCGATCATTAAAGCCGAAACACATCGAGGGCCTGGTAAAGCAATGGCAGGAAAGGAACCTCTCGATCGGTACGATCAAAAATCGGATGGCCGTAATCCGGTGGTGGTCCGTAAAGATCAACAAGCAGAATGTAGTCGCCAAATCGAATGAACATTACGGCATCCCGGACCGGCGATTCGTCACGAATGAAAGTAAGGCCAAGGGCATCACCCAACAACAGCTCAACAAAATAAAAGACCAACACGTGCGAATGAGCCTGGAGCTGCAGCGTGCCTTCGGACTCAGACGGGAAGAGGCCATGAAGTTCCAGCCGAGCTACGCCGACCAGGGCAATCACGTTCGACTCAAGGCCAGCTGGACCAAGGGAGGTAAACCAAGAATCATTCCGATCCGGACAGAGC
Source organism: Gammaproteobacteria bacterium (assembly GCA_965214675.1). Taxonomy (GTDB): domain Bacteria; phylum Pseudomonadota; class Gammaproteobacteria; order UBA4575; family UBA4575; genus WTFY01. Next base: position 1,010,509 of record OZ243969.1, on the reverse strand, counting down.
ACCAGAGAGACGTGCTCTACCGGGCAAGAGGCCTTGCCGGCTACGGCTCCCTAATCCCGCCTCATCGAAGCTACGTGCATCAGTTAAGAGTCTACGAGGGCAACACGCTACGAGCAGGGTTGTCCAGCCTGCATGGGCTGCGTCATGCGTATGCGCAGGACCGATATGAGGAACTGACGGGCTGGAAGTGTCCTGCCACAGTAGGACCCGACAGAAAATCCTTAAGCGCGGAACAGCGAAAGCAGGACAGGGAAGCCCGGCTGGTCATCAGCCAGGAACTGGGGCATGAGCGGGAACAAGTGACTGCAGCTTATTGTGGTAAGTAAAGTTTTATGTGGAGTTCGCATCGTTTTCAGCTTACGGATCTGTGACTTAAGCTTTTTCTACTCCACATAAAATTTCATGATTAATCTTCCGGCAGCCATCCCGGTCGCCCTTTGACAGGAGATTGATCATGGATTCATCGAACAGAACACCAACACGCGACCTCCCGCTGGAGCAGTTGGTTGCGGGCGCACTGCATCATCTGGAGGGGCTTGTCTACAGCAGGAAGTCGCTTTGGAGCTATCGCGCAGTCTGGCAGCAACTCACCGAGTTCGGCTGGTGGTCTGCCCGCCTTGTGTCTCCAAAAGATTTCCGAACCACTGCACAACCGCGACCCTCCGATGCAAGAATGGAAAAAGTTATGTGGCGATCAATCAAGCCAGCCCCCATCAATTCAACAGCTTGGGTCTGCAACTCCACATAACTACTTACACACCACAATACGCTTTATGTGTAGCTCCACATAACGTGTATCTTGGGCGATAAAGTCACAAAATGAGATCAACTAAAAGATACGTGCGATTTTGCAAAATTTCACAGTGGAATCAATTTTCTTTACAAGTCAATGTTTGCATCAGGATCACCTGCTTTCAGTGCGCTTATCCATGCGAGACAAAGCTCACAAGATCGATAGCTTCCATAGGCCGCAGTCTCCTCACGCTCAATTTTAGGGAAAGTCGAAAAAATATAACTTATGTCTCTACGATTATCGATGCGATAGAGGAGGAAAAAAACAGCATCAAGCTTAGCGCACAAATGCATACGACGCTCATCACTCCAGACGAATGGTGACTGCACTTTGCCATCATTACTTACATATCCCAAATCTCTGGCAAATGGTGCCATGTCGTGTGCAGTGTAGGTTAACTCAAGCATTATTTCCCGCACTACCTCAGCAGCAGTTTTAGGGCCAAATTTTTTCTCATACTGTTGAAGGGGAATTACCGGGAGCTGCTCTATAATATATTTACTCAAGTGCCGTGACTGGATTTTCTGTCGAGCAATAAAATCACAGATGATCGCCCCAAAATTGGCAGCTAGTAATTCGATAGATAAGTATTTTCTGTTAGCACGATCTCGAAGGAAAAGCGGGCAAGTATTGCCATAGCCTGTGATTGGTACAATTGCTACGATCAAACTTCTAGTGTTGTTTGTATTACAAATATCATTGAAGCCAATGAACCATTTGTCGCGAATATCAGGAAGATTAGCCTCATTTATCCAATAGCGCGGTTCGGAGCTGTATAAAGGATCTGCTAACCGTTCAGAGGAGAGAGGTTCCGCAACACCCTGTCCACTAGGACTTTTCTCATTTATTCGGATATGGGCATATCGGTGATTAAATAGCTGGATACTCTTGCCCTCACAAAGTGGTACAAATTTTCCCCTCACACTGCTGAAACGACTAAAACCGATTGGGTAAGCATCTTCATTGTTTTCTAGCATCTCGCGTGTACGAAACAGGCTAGAATCATTAGTCATATGAAACATAGTTGTATATTTAACAGGCCATGCTTTCACTTCATTACCTGAAGAATGGTCAACTAAAACCGGAAAGCGGTTGTAGATTCTTTTGAGGATAGGTATGGAACGACGAGCATCCCGAAATATTGGCACTGTGCCAGTGTTGGGATTAAATAACTGACAATCTTCGCTAGTAATTTTTGTCACGAGCTCTGATGTATCTGACGGAATTGCTGTCATCTTCACCCCGTAGTCAAAACTTTCAAAGTGCATCTCAGTCCCTCCGAAGATGATAGCTGTAGGCTGATCTTCTGCATGAACATCCTTGAAAAGCCAGCGATCTTTGTTTTCAAAAGCTAGAAATGACTTAAGGCGCTTACTAATACTTATCGAGGAAAAAAAAGGAGCTGCTGTTTTATCAGCCCCAATTCCTACTGGAACCACTAATCCCACCATACCGTTAGGTTTAATGATTGTCATGGCACGTTCAACAAACAAAGAGTAGAGATTGATATCCCCTCCTGACAACAACGGATAGTCTACGGAAGTTCGCGCCACCCGAGTTGCAGCTGCAGCTCGTTCGTTGGCTTGAATGAAATCTTGTACAAGCGGGTCTCCGGACTTCTCTAGTTCGGAAATCATAAATTTACGGTCAGCTGCACGCTGAGCCAAGGCAATATCTCTTCTTCGAGTTTCAAACCACTTGACTCGGTTTAGCTTAACCCGGTTCCAAGGAGGATTGCCTATTATTGCGTCAAAGCCGCCGTTCAACTCAGTGTCTTCCCACGCCGACCACACACCAGGGAAAGCCACTTGCCAATTAAGAAAATGTTCGTTACTAAGGAGTTGTCGTGCCCTAGAAAGTAGTTTGACAAATCGTTCAGCACCCTTTTCATCTGTTGGAACCTCGATTCTGCCCAATGCAATATCAATGGGATTGCCGAAGGTACCGTCAAAGTAGCGGGAAAGGGCATACTTGTCGTCGCATTTCCGTATATGTAGCCAGTCAAAGGCATGAATCAAGGAAAGGAAAATATTCAAAGGTGTCGTCATTTCCTTGACTTCAGCAAACACATCTGCTGAACGATGGGCTTCAGCAATCTCGGCATCAGTCAATCCTTCGATAATCTGCATGGGTGCTGCAGCACGCATGGCCCGCTTTACTGGCTCCCCGGCAAGAAGTGTTCCACCCCACTCTGCGACCCTGTCAATGCCACTACGTACCCATAAACCAAACAGGCTATCGCCACACTGCAGATGGTGGTCCAGAAAGCTGAGCGGCGCACCTACGGTAAATGTATGTAGCCATAGAGAAACCTTAGCCAACTCAACTGCCATGGAGTTCTTGTCTACTCCATAAACACAGCGCTTCAAGACCATGCGCCGTATGATGTGGCGGTCATCGAGTTGTGTTGAGTCAAAAGTCCAGTTGCGGTCCTCTGCATTAGCTTCAATTTTGATACGAATATCATCAATTCGCTCGGCCAATGGCGAGACATAATTTTCTATCGTCGCTTCCGCCTCAGCCATTGCTTCAATAACTCTATCAGCAAGATAGTCCACGAGATTGACCAGAAAATGCCCAGAGCCCATAGCTGGGTCGCAAATTTTCAATTCAAGCAATTTCGTAGCAGGATCAATTTGCTTTAATCGTCCAATCCTACGTTCCTCGGGTAATTTGCTGGAAGTAAGTTCTTCGGCTCTGGCTGCGAAAGCTTCCATGCGCAATTGCACCAGAGGTTGAATTGTTTCCTCAATAATCAGACCGACCAGATCATCGGGCGTATAGTAACTACCAGAACCCTTGCGGGCGAACATATTGAGACGAACTACAATTTCGCCCCCTTCACGAATGATCTCGTGTTCGAGAAGACGTTCGTAGATTGAGCCAAGTTGCTGAACACCAAGATCACGATAATTGATGTAACGGCGGCCTTCGGGGGTTTGTTCGAATGAAAGTGCATCAATAACATTGGCCATGATTTCATCGCCTAGTCGTATATTCTGAAGGAGCGGTGTGCATTCCTGATCAAATAGGCCGCCGTTATAGGGCGGTAGGCCAATCGAAGAGTCGCCTCCATCAATGGCTCGACAAAGGTCATCAATCGCTGACCAGTAACGAGCTGCCGTAACTGAGAAGGTATCGTTTTGATCCTTTCGCCGCCCGACGTCACCACGCACCTTGTCGCGAAGTGCATAATCGTCGTAACGTACGTCGCGAACAGGCAGTAGGTTTCGGTCTTCAGCATAGAGGATGAATAACAACCGGTAGAGCAAAATCAGCACTGCCTCTCGTACATCTTCCAATGGTGCTTCTGGTTGTGAGTCTGCGATGGCGCGGGTAAGTTCAGGGAAGACCTGATCAAAAACCTGCTTGGAAAGATTAGCGGCGACGCGCTCTTCGTAGAACCGTCCTTCCTCAATTGCACGCTGGTGGAATGTTCGCTCATCGGCCGCAGTTGGTAAGAATGCATTCTGACCAAAGATGAGCACAAATACTCTAAGCCAGTGGCGACGCTCGTTGTCAGTGAGAGGGGTCGCTCTATCGTTGTAGCCGGAAAATTGGATAAGTGCTGCCAGATCGATCTCACAGAACTGCTCTGAGACGGAACGGGCACCTTGGTAGTAGAGACGCCATTGTGCACCATTGGTGAGAATTCCCCAACGTAGCTTGCCTGTGGTCAAATCGTCCACGCGACGAAGATAGCGGAGCATTTGGGTTGATGGTGCTGTTACCTCGTCCTGGCGTCCTGAGCGTCGGTCTAGTGGGCGAAGCCAGCGTTTAGATTCCACGACCGCTAGGCCAAACTCATAGCGTTTCCAATCCTCAGCAAATTCGTTAGCCCGATCCTTTACTGACTGTTCAGCAAACAGCACACCATCAGGTATGTATTCATGCCCATGTACACTGAGATTCTGCTGTCGCAGGCTCGCTGACCATCCAAGCAGTGCCAACACTGGCCAGATCAAATCATCTTCAGTCTGGCTTTCATTGGGTGTTCTGGCAGTTGGGAACTGATTAAAGATTGCTTGTAATGCATTCTCAAGGTTTTCCAACGATGTGTCATCCAGGGTTTGCCAATCGTCGAGGTCAACGATGGATTCGCTAAGGAAATCATGGGCAAACAGGCTTCCTAAACAGATACTTTCAATACTCATAACTCGACTTCCCTAAAATTGAAATCCACTTTGTATTTTGGAGATTACGAGTAAGCAGGAATTGTGATGGATTGGGTCTAGATAGAAGGGAATAGTTTAAGAAAAGTATTGATTACATCAATGCATGGTTTTGAATCCCATTTGACAAAGCTGTACTTAATTTTACTACTTATTTGCTGAGTGCGCGTACCACAGCCTCGGGATCGCGGTCTATAACAGTCAGTAAAACGCGGGCAGCACGATCCGGAACGCGCCGGCCTTGCTCCCAGTCCTGCAGGGCACGCGCATCAAGACCAAATCGGTCTGCGAATTTCTGACGGCTTAGCCTCAATCGCTTGCGTAGTGCAAGAATTCGATCGGCCGCAGGGTCGTCAACAATCCGACACGAAAGATCAGTTTCACCACGGACATGGGCAAGAACTTCACCCAGCGCGGCTTCAATTTCATTGCCAACTTGAGTTCGTTCTGTAGACATTATTTTTTACCCTCTTTTTTGATCGCAGTGTATGACCTGGGCGGGGGGTACGTTCGACATTTCCATTTCTTGCCGAGATTTCTCGGAGATTAGCTTGCGAATAGCACGTTCATAGGTACGGGTAGTAAATAGTTGCATCGACTTCAATTGTGCGGCAATGCCGCAAATTATTCAAGCTGTCTATCATGTCATTAAAGGTGGTCTTCTAGGCTTGGGTATTGGCGCATTCATATATTATCGAAGAGTTGTTGAAAATCAGAAGAATCGTATCCTTAACAAAGTAATAGATGTGTCTGAAAAAATTGGGGCGGACAATGACAAAATTCTACAATTGAAGTCAGCAGTGAAAGAGACACGATTCAGTAAAGCATTAGAGATGGCGAAAGATGTGGTGCCCGAAAGCCTGTTGATAAATGGTCACAGTCCTATTGCTTTACTACATTCTGCCTTAAGCAAGGACGTACATAAGCTAACTGACGAGAAGTGCCTTGTGTTTGCGGGAAGTGTTAGAGTGGTATTAGGCGAACTGTCAGAAAAATTATCGCAGGCTTTAAAAGATGAGGCAGAGTTGACTAGAGCTTTGTCAGTACTCATGAACAAGGAGAAGAACTAACTAATAGACTAGCCAAGATACTTTTGTATTACTGATTCATATGCTGATATAGGTACATATATAGGTGCATATATATGTTGACACCTATGAGAGTTAGTTCTAACATTACAGCTAACAACAGCTGCCACGCCTCTCACTGAAGCGCTACCTTGGTGGCTTTTTTTTGTCCGGAATTTACAGTTGAAATACACGAAACCTGCTTACTCTGCAGAGCAGCATCTCAAGGTCTTGGAGAAACGCGGGCTTCGAATCCCGGACTCTGATAAAGCCCTCCACTATCTCAAATACATTGGTTACTACCGGTTAACGGGATACTGTCTTCCCTTTCAAGACGGTGCAGCAGGAGACCATTCTTTTCTGGAGGGAACATCGTTTGATGATGTACTCAATTTATACGTGTTTGATAGGGAACTAAGAATCCATGTTTTAGATGCCATGGAGAGAGTTGAAGTTGCATTTCGCGCTGCAATTTCAAACACGATGAGCTTGTCCTACGGACCACATTGGTATCTGGATGAGCGTCATTTTGGCAAAAGGTATGGGGGAAAGGTAAAACATACATACGACCATGCAAAATTACTCAGAGAAATCGACAAGGCCGACAGTATTTCACTGCGTCATTATCGCAAAACCTACACTGACCCTATTTATCCACCAAGCTGGATGGTGACTGAATCACTTTCTTTCGGAAGTTGTTCGATAATGTTTGCCCACCTCAGAAAGTCTCAAATTAAACTGGTCAGTAAAGAATTCGGGTTGGGCCCTACACTATTGATATCTTGGGTGCAGGGGCTTGTTCTACTAAGAAACTTATGTGCTCACCATGGCCGTATCTGGAACCGTAAATTTTCTCATAGGTTGTCAATCCATGGAGAAATTCCAGGAGCGTTACTGGAAAATATTGACCGGGACAACAAGTTTTATGTGTATGCCAGTTTGATTGCCTATTTTTTGGAAAGTATCTCCCCGGACACGACCTGGGCAAAGAAACTTTCCTGGCTCATCGAAGCTCACCAGGACATTCGTATTTCCGATATGGGTTTCCCGGAGGATTGGAAAGAAAGAGAGTTATGGAAAAACGTTTTATGACTGGCTTCAACTTTCGTTATATGTGTGCCTGTATGTGGTGTGTACAATGAACCAAAGAAATTCAGCATTGATCGTGTTGGTCGTCATCACGGCTCTGGCAGGGTGTGCCACATTGTCTGGTGAATGGGAAAAACGTTGGCGATGCGACGGCTTGACACTTTACAAGAAAGGGCATGACGGCAAAGTTGTATTTGATGGCATAGATAAAGAAATATCTACCTTGTACTATGTCAAAGGCTTAGACCAACGCTGGTCTTGGAGTGAATTGGGGACTAATTATGCCGTTGTACTCAGTCAAGGCTATTCCGGGATGATTGCGCATTACTACGATTTTTCATTTGCTGATGAAGGCGGGATGGCCGAATCGAGATCGACTTTTTTCAATTGTCGCTAGAATGAATTAGCGGCTATTTATACCTTATACGTAGCAGTTCAAAACGTCTGTTTCAGAGGTTTATAGATTGGCCAATTCCTGGCCAATCTTCGTAAGCTTTGTTGATTGGCCTCTATCCTTTTTAAGGCTAAAGCAGAAATTTCCTTGTGCACTTTTCCAAGGGCATCCATGCCTGTTCGTCCTCCGATACTGAATACGCCACGCGAAGTCCCGCCTTCTGGAGGAGTCATCCAGTATTTGCGATCCCTGTGGCAGAAGTGCTCATCAAGATACGTAAGAAACTCCTCTGGATCATCCCAGCCGTGCTTGGAAATTATCCAGGCAACATCCTCTTTATCTCTTGGTTTAAGCTGCTGATAGGCGATGCTCGCATCGTGTTTGGGTTTTGACTTTCTACCATTCGCTTTCACTAGAACTTTGAGCACGAGCTCAAATGCGTAGCCGGCACTCACAGCAGCTACGTTCAACTCATTGATGTATGGATAGCCTGTAGGCTTACTCGGAAATATTTTGGGGTCTGGGACGTTACGCAGATACAGTTTCTCGGCTGTTTCCATCCATATCAGTGCATCCCCCAAGTCTGTTTTCAGCATAAAAGTTTTTCTAATGTTGCAGTACACTTACGGTACAGTCTTCCATTTTCACTGTATGGCTTAAGCTAAGCTAACCTATTGAATTAAGAAGATTTCTACTAATTACTCCAAGCATTCCTTGTTCTCGTACAATCAATAGGTTATCAGTTTTACAGGCATTGTGGTTCCTGTGGTCGTGGGTTCGATCCCCATCGCTCACCCCATATTTATCAATATCTTATGATTTAACTGTTTTCAATCCCTGTGTCATTTGCTGGTATCGATATAAGATGCACAACGTAGAAGTTGGATATCTGCTTGCGAGTATTCGCCGGGAGACTATATTGGCGAGCGACTTGAGATAGCAGAACTAGCCAAAAAATTGAAAAATTATTTCCGGGTTTTCTGCACGTAGGCGATTAAAGGAGTGAGCATGCCAAGTGGTCGCTCATGAACTGCCGCAAAAAAGATTGGAATGGCCCTACCGTTAACGAAAACCAAAGTGGGTGGCAAACTGTATGCACGTCCGATAGCGGTCGAGGCTCAGATCGACGAGGCCTCCTGCCTCTCAAAACCCGAGTTACAAACCCCCCATGCAATCCCTTAAACTCCCACTGAATAATGTGGTGGGTTTACACAGCTAGGAGTGGCCGGGTGTGGTGTAGATAGATTGTCCATCATCGGGCGTATTACCAACGAGAGGGCGTATGCGCGTATTGTCGACGGACTGCTGGGCCGGTTACGCATGGACAACCCGATAATTGTGGGGGGTGCGCGATCACCGACATCATCAATGGCTCACAGATGACTTCGGGTTATGGGATCTGCGTGAACATATCGTCGGAATGTTTGTGATCATGTGCACCATGGTGGTTCCGGCCCCCAAGCGTACTTGGCAGCAATTCAGCACCAGCCTGGAGTGCTCATATCCTAGGAAGCCTACCAACTACAACCTTGATCTTGATGAGGAGGATTAGGGAGCATCTGTTGCGCCAAATTCGATTCGGTGATTCAATCATTGCGTCAGCGAAAGCCTGAAATTCAGGTTGTTTTATCAGGTGTACCGATACACACTCGGCACACCCGATAATCAATACATTTTTGATTACGCGCCACCTGTTGTAGGGAAAGTTGAAGACAGCAAAGAATTTTATGCATGTGAAACCTGAAACGGTTTTCATGCATTTCAATGCATACAAGTTGTGGGGCAGTGGCTGATGGAAAGTAATCATGGTGCCATCGAGAATAAAGCTGTCGAATTCGCTAGAAAAAATAAAAAAGGAATAGCCAAGCGCTTCACCAATCCTCAGGTATATTTGCCTGACCGGGAGCCGGTCTCTGTATTCATGGCAGGCTCACCTGGGGCTGGGAAAACAGAAGCATCCAAGTCCTTGCTAGGCAAAATGGAGAAAGTAGAAAAGGGCAGGAAGGTTCTGAGAATTGATCCTGATGAGTTGCGTTTGGAATTTGAGGATTACAACGGGAGTAACTCATGGTTATTCCAACCTGCAGTATCGATTTTAGTGGATAGAATTCACGATTTGGCACTGCAACAACAGCAAAGCTTCATTCTGGACGGGACGCTGTCAAATTATGCAATAGCGGAAAAGAATATTGATCGCTCACTCAGGAGAAATAGGCAGGTTCAGATACTTTATGTCTACCTGACTCCAGATCAGGCATGGGAATTTGTTCAAAAAAGAGAAAAGAAAGAGGGTAGGAAAATTTTGCCTGAACGGTTCGTTGAACAGTATTTTGCTGCCAGGGAAAACGTGAATAATTTGAAAAACAAGTTTGGAAAAGATATAAGTGTTGACTTGATATTGAAAGAAATTGACGGGTCCCGGAAACTATACAAAGCGGGAGTTGATCAAATTGATCATCACATACCGGAAAATTTTACGAAAACTGATGTCGAGAAACTGATTGGAATGAGATGAGTGAACTGTTATGGCTTTCATATCTAAAATTCGGGCGAAACCTAAGGACTCCTCAGCTTTCTCAGAGTTTATACGCAACGCTTCGGCGAAAGAAAAAAAGCGTGTCTATAGTGAGGTAATTAGAGAATCCATAGAGCGCCAAAAAAAGATCATGGATGACAATTCAGCAGACTGAATTAAGTGAACTGTCTCAGATTTTTTAACCTTACAACCCTAGCAAGTTGTAAGTCTATTGCCCTTCTTAATTAACCTCAGGAGCTAAATTCGGTACACTTCCGGTACAGTCTTCCATTTTCACTGTATGGCTTAAACTAAGCTAACCTATTGAATTAAGAAGATTTCTACTAATTACTCTAAGCATTCCTTGTTCCCGTACAATCAATAGGTTATCAGTTTTACAGGCATTGCGGTTCCTGTGGTCGTGGGTTCGACCCCCATCGCTCACCCCATTCCCGTTCTCTCCCCGGTCTGCCGGCTGATGCCGAGGTAGATTCCGATGGCAAGAATCAACACAAGGGTCGCGAGATAGCCGATGACATGGTCATAGTTGCCGACCAGGAAAGCAAACGACGTGTCTTGATTTGAGTTGGTCACTCGTTTGAAAAACTTGATGGTAAATACCCAGCCGGCATGGATGCCGATACATGCGGCCAGTCCGCCGGTTTGAACCCGTACAAGGGCAAGCAGGATGCCTGCTGCGAACAGGGCGATGAACGAGTCGAATATGAGCGCAGGGTGGTACAGAAAGGTGAAGGCATCGCGGAGCAGGATCAAACCACTGCCCCAGCCCAGCGCATCGGGGTCCACAGGCGCCCCGGGTTCCAGGAAATGCACCAGCGCATACAGGAAGCTCGTTGAAAGTACTGCCAGGGAAGCCGAGCTTGTTCGCAGTATTGCACTCAGCAAGGCCCCCCGGAAGATGGTCTCCTCAAGCAGTGCCACGGCCGTGCCGGAAATTACAGCGGTCGCCAGCAGTAGAGCCACGCCTGAAAAAGACCAGTCCCATTGCAGGTCAAGGACCCGGTTTCGGGAGAGCAGCAGGCCGGCGATGACGGGCCCCATGATCAAAACACCCACGCCGAATCCTGTCAGCGAGTCTTTCCAGAATTGCGATCCCTTCGAGGTAAAACCGATGTCCTGCAAGGTGCGAAAACCGAACGTTCGAAACAGGGCCACCAAGGCGAAAATCCCCAGGCCAAGTACCGTTCGTTTGGCGACCTCCTCGAAATCGGTCTCAAGCCAGAGACCCAGAAACGCATGCACCGGATAGGCAAGGGCCGCTCCGGCAATGAGGACCAGCGCAACGAGCAGAACAAATACAAGTAGTGCGTACATCTGTGGCAGAACATGAATTAAATGAGTAGTGCCCGGCAGCCGGTTGAAATCCTGGTGCAGGGTTGCAGGTATAATACAGGGCAACGCATGCCGGTTGATATGGTATGCCGGTATCAATGGATGCGAAAGTGGCGGAATTGGTAGACGCGCTGGCTTTAGGTGCCAGTGGGGCAACCCGTGAGAGTTCGAGTCTCTCCTTTCGCACCAGGTTCAATGTCGGCGGGCATTCTCCGGCTGGATGTCCAGGATGCAATATGCTGGCGCACTCAATATACTGGGCGCCGGACAAAGCCGCCAGTACCCGGGAACCGGTTGCACGGCATGAACGATTGGCTTGAACACCCCAAAGGGTATTGATCAGAGGGTTATTGGATGCAGGTATCACTGGAAACAACCGGGACGCTGGAGCGCAAGATCACCGTGGAGGTGCCGGGTGAGAATATCCGCACTGCGGTGGAGAAGAAGCTTCAGGACATGGCCCGCACGGTCAAGCTGCCCGGGTTTCGACCCGGAAAGGTTCCCCTGGCGGTGGTGCGCCAGCGGTACGGCAAGCAGGTACATCAGGAAGTCCTGGCCGATACCATGCAGTCCAGTTACGGGGAGGCGATACAGCAGGAAAAACTGCGCCCTGCGGGCCCCCCGCAGGTTGAACGCCTCGACCAGGAGGCGGATCAGGACCTGAAGTACGTTGCGACCTTTGAGGTCTATCCGGAGATTGAGCTTGCGGACGCCTCGGTATTCGAGATCGAGACTGCGCAGGCCGAAGTCACTGCCGAGGATCTAGAGGGCATGATCGAGAAGCTGCGTACCCAGAAAATGCGCTGGCGCCCGGTCGAGCGCGCCGCTGCGAAGGAGGACAGGGTAACGATCGATTTCAAGGGCACACTGGACGGTGAGCCTTTTGCGGGGGGCAGCCATGACGATTTTGAGGTCGTGCTCGGCAGCCAGGCCCTTTTGCCTGAGTTTGAGCAGCAGCTTGAGGGTGTCAAGGTCGGCGATGCCAAGTCGATTGAAGCACGCTTCCCCAAAGACTACCGCCAGCAGGATCTGGCAGACCGGGCAGCGGTATTCGAGGTGAGTGTTAAGAAAGTGGAAGCCGGGAAACTGCCTGAGCTTGATAAGCATTTTATACGTGAACTCGGGATTGAGGATGGCAAGGTTGAGACTTTGAGCGCGCGGCTTCAGCAAAACCTGGAAGCCGAGCTTGAGCAGCGCAAAAAGGCCTTCGACAAGGACCAGGTCATGCAACGACTGCTTGAAGCCAACCAGTTCGAATTGCCGCAGAAGCTGCTGGCGGATGAGGTACAGTCGGTTCGACAGCAGACCATGAGCAACCTGCAGCTTGAGGATGATTCCAAGCTGCCGCAGTCCTTGCTGGAGGAGCAGGCAAAGCGTCGGCTCACGCTGGGACTGATCATCGGCGAAATTGTCCGTCAAAACCAGATCAAGCTCGATACAGGACGAGTGGCCCAGCACATCGAGGCAATTGCCACAGGGTATGACAAACCCGATGATGTGGTTCAGTATTACAACAACAGTGTCGAGGCCAGGGCAGGGATCGAATCGCAGGTCATGGAAGAGCAGGTGGTCGAGTGGGTGCTCAGCCAGGCACAGCAGACCGCACGGTCATTTACCTTTGATGAGATGGTAAACAGCCAGCATTGATACAGATTATCTGAGGAGAAGCGATATGGGAGAAAGATACCCAAAGAGCGGGGCCCTGAACACACAGGCTTTGAATCTCGTGCCGATGGTTATCGAGCAGTCTGCACGCGGGGAACGCGCCTATGACATCTACTCGCGTCTGCTCAAAGAGCGGGTCATATTCATCGTCGGTGCAATCGAGGACCAGATGGCCAACCTGGTGGTGGCCCAGCTGCTGTTCCTGGAATCTGAAAATCCGGACAAGGATATTTCCATCTACATCAACTCTCCGGGTGGATCGGTCAGTGCCGGCATGGCCATTTATGACACCATGCAGTTCACCACGCCTGACATCAGTACGCTGTGCGTCGGTCAGGCTGCCAGCATGGGCGCCTTGCTGCTGGCCGGTGGCGCCGCGAACAAGCGGTATGCCTTGCCGCATTCGCGCATCATGATCCATCAGCCGCTGGGTGGCTTTCAGGGGCAGGCAACGGATGTCGATATCCATGCCCGCGAAATCCTGAAAATCAGGGAGGAACTGAACCTGGTATTGGCCCATCACACGGGACAGCCCGTCGAGCGCATTGCACAGGACACCGAGCGTGATCATTTTTTGAACAGCACCGAGGCGAAGGAGTACGGCCTGGTGGACGAGGTCCTGGACAAGCGCGGCGAGAGCCTCTCGGATTCAACCTCGTAGATTCCAAGGGCTTTTTGCCTGAAATGGCCACCTCGGTGGGGCCCTGCGTGGGCGATGTATAATATTTCAAAAAAGCGTATAGTTGGGACTCGAGTAAGTGTTTCCTGAAGCGCATTCGTCTGATTCATTTGGAACCTAAGACACAAACTCTGCACCCTTTCAAAGCACAGATGTCTGGCAAGGTACGATGAGTGATAACACGACAACCAAGGATCGGGACAGCGGCAAGCTTCTGTACTGCTCTTTCTGTGGCAAAAGCCAGCACGAGGTGCGCAAGCTGATTGCCGGACCCTCGGTATTTATCTGCGATGAATGTGTCGAACTGTGTAACGACATCATTCGGGAGGAAATGCAGGAGCAGTCCTCGTCAGACGGTACCAAGCTTCCAAAGCCGGTCGAGATCAACGCCATCCTTGAAGAGTATGTCATTGGTCAGGACCGCGCCAAGAAAATCCTGTCCGTGGCGGTGTACAATCATTACAAGCGCCTCGATGCCCGCAACTCGGGCAAGCATGCGGTCGAGTTGGCCAAGAGCAATATCCTGCTGGTGGGCCCGACAGGCTCAGGCAAGACCCTGCTCGCGGAAACCCTGGCACGTTTGCTGAATGTACCGTTCACCATTGCGGATGCCACCACGCTGACCGAAGCGGGTTATGTCGGGGAGGATGTCGAGAACATCATCCAGAAACTGCTGCAAAAGTGCGACTACGATGTCGACAAGGCGCAGACCGGGATCGTGTATATCGATGAGATCGACAAGATCTCACGCAAGTCCGACAACCCCTCGATTACGCGTGATGTGTCCGGAGAGGGGGTCCAGCAGGCTCTCCTGAAACTGATCGAAGGCACGATCGCGTCGGTCCCGCCCCAGGGCGGGCGAAAGCACCCGCAGCAGGAATTCCTGCAGGTGGATACCAGCAATATCCTGTTCATCTGTGGCGGCGCATTTGCCGGCCTCGACAAGGTCATTCTCAACCGCAAGGAAACCAGTGGCATCGGTTTTTCAGCGGATGTGCGCAGCAAGGACAATGCGATCAAGATTGGTGAGGTCCTGCACAGTGTGGAACCGGAGGATTTGATCAAGTATGGCCTGATCCCGGAATTTGTCGGACGCCTGCCGGTGGTCGCAACGCTGGATGAACTCGATGAAGAGGCTCTGGTCCGGATTCTTACTGAACCCAAGAATGCCATTACCAAGCAGTATCATCGCCTGTTCGAGATGGAAGGTGTGGAGATCGAATTTCGGGAAAATGCACTCTATGCCACGGCGCGCAAGGCGATGGACCGTAAAACCGGTGCACGCGGGCTGCGGACCATACTGGAAAATGTGCTGCTGGACACCATGTACGAGATGCCATCGCAAAACAGCATCGGCAAGGTGGTGGTCGATGAATCTGTGATTCATGGGGAAAAGCCCTATCTGCTCTATGAAAGCTCAGAATATGAGAAAGTGGCATCGGATGAGTGAATGGGTCCTGTAAAGGGCTGCGCATGCCGTACCGGGTGCCGCGGCGCCCAGCAACGTTGAATTTCCAGCAGAATGCCCCCATATGAAGGGTTCAGGCGCGTGCGCACATGTTGACACGGCAGGGCCGATGGAGATTTACAAATTTTAGCCAGTTATCCAGGGAATTATTGAAATGAGCGAGAAACAAGTACCGGACAAGCTGACAGATGATGCCATCATGCCAGTGTTACCGCTGCGCGATGTGGTGGTGTACCCGCATATGGTGATCCCACTGTTCGTAGGTCGGGAAAAGTCGATCAAGGCCCTGGATGTCGCCATGGCCAGCAACAAGCAGATTTTGCTGGTTGCACAGAAAAATGCCGAGGTGGATGAGCCGGGTACGGACCAGGTGCATACCATTGGCACAGTGTCGACCATCCTGCAATTGCTGAAGCTTCCGGACGGCACGATCAAGGTGCTGGTGGAGGGCGTCGACCGCGCGCGCGTCATGCGTTTTCTTGATGAAGAAGATTATCTCAGAGCCAGCGTGTCCCTGCTGGAATCGGATACTTCGCCAGAGGATGAGCGTGAACTCGAGGTCATGGCACGCTCGGTGACCAACCTGTTCGAGCAGTACGTAAAACTCAACAAGAAGATCCCGCCGGAAGTCCTGACCTCGCTTGCGGGGATTGATGAGCCCACACATCTGGCGGACACGATCGCAGCGCATATGTCCCTGAAGCTGGATGAAAAGCAGTATGTGCTCGAGATTGGTGATGTGCGCAAGCGCCTCGAGCATCTGGTCAAGCTGATTGAGGGAGAACTGGACGTCTTGCAGATTGAAAAACGCCTTCGTGGTCGCGTCAAGCAGCAGATGGAAAAATCCCAGCGGGAGTATTACCTCAATGAGCAGATGAAGGCCATACAGAAAGAACTAGGCGAGCTTGAGGAAGCGCCCAACGAGGTGGATGAGCTGACAGAAAAGATTGAAAAAGTCGGCATGTCAAAAGAGGCCAAGAAGAAAGCGACGACCGAGCTGAACAAGCTGAAGATGATGTCGCCGATGTCTGCGGAAGCGACAGTAGTGCGAAACTATATTGACTGGCTGGTGGGCGTACCCTGGAAAAAGAAATCCAAGGTGCGCAAAGATCTGGCGGGTGCAGAACGCATCCTGGAAGAGGACCATTATGGTCTGCACAAGGTCAAGGAACGGATCATTGAATACCTGGCTGTGCAGCAGCGCGTGCGCAAGCCCAAGGGGCCGATCCTGTGCCTGGTTGGACCGCCTGGAGTGGGTAAGACATCCATTGGCAAATCCATTGCACGGGCCACCAGCAGGAAGTTCACGCGCATGTCTTTGGGCGGTGTGCATGACGAGGCTGAGATTCGCGGACATCGGCGTACCTATATCGGGTCACTGCCGGGGAAGATTGTGCAGAACCTGTCCAAGGTTGGGGTCCGTAACCCGCTGTTTCTTCTTGATGAGATTGACAAGATGGCCATGGACTTCAGGGGTGACCCGGCATCGGCCATGCTGGAAGTGCTGGACCCGGAACAGAACCACACCTTCAACGACCACTACCTCGAGGTCGATTTTGACCTGTCGGATGTCATGTTCGTAGCCACGGCCAACAGCCTGAACATCCCCAGTCCCTTGCTCGACCGCATGGAAGTCATTCGGTTGCCTGGCTATACCGAAGATGAAAAGAAGAATATTGCAATCCGCTACCTGATTCCCAAGCAGCTCAAGGCCAATGGCCTGAAGAAAAACGAACTGCAGATCAGCGAGTCTGCGATTCGTGACATGATCCGGTACTACACGCGTGAGGCCGGCGTGCGCAATCTGGAAAGAGAGATCTCGAAAATATGTCGGAAGGTGGTGAAATCACTGGTGCTTGGTGACGGCAAGAAGAAGGTATCCATTACACCGCGCTCACTGGTGAAGTACCTCGGCGTCAAGCTATTCCGGTACGGACTTGCCGAGGACAACGACCAGGTTGGTCAGGTTACCGGTCTGGCGTGGACAGAAACCGGTGGTGAATTACTTACCATTGAAGCGGTAGTGATCCCGGGAAAGGGAAAGACCAGCCGTACCGGACAGCTCGAGGATGTGATGCAGGAATCGATCCAGGTAGCCCAGACGGTGGTCAGGAGCCGCGCCAGTGGCCTCGGTATCAAGCCGGATTTCTATGAGAAGTCGGATATCCATATCCATGTCCCCGAGGGGGCAGTGAAAAAAGACGGACCCAGTGCCGGGGTTGGCATGACGACCGCGATCGTCTCAGCCTTGAGCAAGGTTGCTGTACGTGCGGATGTTGCCATGACAGGTGAAATCACCCTGCGTGGCGAGATATTGCCGATAGGCGGCCTGAAAGAGAAGCTGCTGGCTGCTCATCGGGGTGAGATCAAGACGGTGCTGATCCCGAAAGACAACGAAAAGGACCTCAGTGAGATTCCCAAGAATATCAAACAAAAACTTGAAATCATTCCGGTACAGTGGATCGATGAAGTGCTCCAGGTGGCGTTGGTCAAGATGCCTGAGCCGCTGGGCGATCCCGAGGTCGTTGCTGCAGTTGAGCCTGAGCACAAGAAATCCATCCAAAAAAGTGAGCCGGTTCAGGCCCACTAAGTGTGCGTTTTATTGACTTGGTTCGGACACACTTGGTATAACAAAACCTATTCGAATGCCTTTGTAACCACGTGCACATTACATATCTCGACCAGCAGCAATGATATCTCAGCTTGTTACGTATGCTAATCATGAGGTCCGCAGGCTGCCTTCAGTTCTTAACGATAACGTGCGATCGTCTGGGTTGCATACTAACAATCAGGGGAGTTTAGTCTAATGAATAAAAGTGAACTTGTAGAATCAGTATCCGAAGCAGCGAAGCTTTCTAAGGCTGATGGAGCACGTGCAGTTGATGCAGTGTTCAGCTCGATTGCAGCCGCATTGAATCGAGGAGATAACGTAACAGTGGTAGGCTTTGGAACTTTCTCGGTAAAGCACCGGAATGCCCGTACAGGCCATAACCCCCGGACCGGTGAAAAAATCCAGATTTCTGCAAGTAAAGTTCCCAGTTTCAAGGCTGGCAAAGCGCTAAAGGATGCTGTAAGCTGACGCGCCTTTTGGGTGCTTAGCTCAGCTGGTAGAGCGTCGCCCTTACAAGGCGGATGTCGGGGGTTCGAATCCCTCAGCACCCACCAAGGGCTTTACTATAGGAGTGGTAGTTCAGCTGGTTAGAATACCGGCCTGTCACGCCGGGGGTCGCGGGTTCGAATCCCGTCCACTCCGCCATGGTTTGTCAGTAACTATATGATATATATGATATTATATAGTTACTGTTAGTCGGGTATATACAATTAAGTATACAAATAACAATTTGTATACTTTTACCGGAGAAATGGCCGTACACAGGGCCAAACACCCATCCCGTACACAGGATAGGTGGCTTTGCCATGCGATGGTAGTGGGTAGGTTGCGATCGGATACTCGCCTGGGCGACTGTAGCTCCGGTCCCGAGAGGTTGCCGAAACGCTGACAATTGCATTGACACAGCCTCCGGCTTTTGTGTCTTTCAGCCGTCAGTCGTTTCGCCTGTATGCGACAAAGATTCCATCCAGTTGAAAATATCAGTCTCGCGCCAGCGGACTGCCTTGCTTGAGACTTTCAGAGGTTTTGGAAATCGTCCAGCCTGCATCTCAGAATATATACAGGAGCGTGAAAGTGAGGTCAGTTCTTCAACTTGTGTTCTTTTCAGGAGTCTGTTTTTCATAGGATCATAATCTCTCGATTTGATTCTGATGCCATGTTGACGGGCTAGGCGGCAGGCATATCCAGCATTTTCCTAACTTGGCACCTTGGATGATTCCCGCGCGCGCTTTCTGGCGCACGACGGCAGGGGACATGTGCAGGAATTCGGCGGCCTGGTGCAGGTCCAGGGTTCGATGTCGTTGATTCATTGGTTTTGTTGCTACGGTATTCAACCAGGTGGTTTTACCAGGCAGAATCCGGGTTTCGTGCAAAATACACTAGCACAACCTATTCCCTTTCTGCAAAATAAAATATTTATCAGAAAGGGAAATTATAACGGATAGCCCGGGAGATTCAGGCAAGGCCTTTGTCAAGGGGCGGGGCATGGAATCCAAATCCCTGGAACGGGGGGTACCTCCATGCGGTACCCTTGCGCAACGGCCTTACAGCATCTCGCCCTTGAAGACGAGGACGCCACAGATGGTGGCTTTCACGTTGACCTCGATGATGCGATCGGGCCAGTCGGGGTTGAGCGCCTTCAGGTATTGCCTGCCTTCCTCGATGACCAGTTGCTTGAAGGTGGCCTCATTTGAGTCGTCCAGGCGTACGATCACGTACTTGCCGTGATCAGGCGGCATACTGGGGTCGACAAAGAGCAGGTCGCCTTCATGGAATTTCGGCTCCATGCTGGTGCCACGCACCCGCAGGATGTAGGAATGTTCGCTGCAGTTCGCCGGGCAGGGAAATCTCGGGGTTTCCTCCGTGAGTACCTGGTCGTGATCAATCTCATGCCAGTGACCGGCCTGCACCCAGGAGATCAGCGGCAGGAAGACCTGGCGTCCCACGTACGCCACGACTTCGGGCTCCTCTGGGGAAGGCTTCCCGGTGCGCTGCAGGATATCCATCCAGCCCTGCGGCTTGTCCATGGCACGTTCCAGGCGGCCGGCCAGGTCGTCGGTGAGCGCACGGGGGGTGCCTTGTTCGCTCAGGGTCTGGCGGCGTACCTGGCTCAGGTAGGAGGCGCTGGTGTCGCAGGCACGGGCGAGCTGCAGGGCCGAGCCCGCCTCGGCAATCAGAAGCTCGAGGTTGTGCAGCCGGATCTGGTTCAGTTTTTTGTTCATGCAGGCAGCCTACCAGTATTTATCAGTCTGGTAAATAAATAATTTCTCTTTCTGCTTGATATTTTCGCGAGCGTGGTGCTAATGTCTGTCGCATGGAGCTAAAGGAGTTTCTCAGAGCTGCAACCCAGAAGGAACGGGCTGCCGTGGCGGTGGCCTGCAACGATTCCGTCGCGTACCTGTACCAGATTGCAGGCCGCCACCGCTACGCCAGTCCCGTGCTGGCCATGCAGATTGAACACTATACCCGCGTGGTGGCCCGTCTTGCGGAAGCTGAGGGACGACTGCAGGCCGTACCCCGCGAGACCCTGGTGCGCCATCCGGAGATCTTTCTCGCTTCGGGCACCGGGCCTGCGCGGCGCAAATCATCGGGCAGGAAGTGATATGCGTGCAATACCGGATCCTGAACCATGAGCCGACTCCGCCACACGGGCCAGGCCGACCGCCCCCCTGCAGGGGAGGAACCCTCTATGTCCGAGTCCGCGCAGGTGGAGATCACGCGCATTCGGGCGTACGCACGCAATCCACGACGCGGCGACAACCCGGAATACGACCGCATCAAGGATTCGATCCGCGCGCACGGCATGGATCAGCCTCTGGTGATTACCCGCAGGCCCGGCGAGGACGATTACATGGTGCATTCCGGCGGCAACACACGCCTGCGCATCCTGCGGGAGCTTTTTGAGGAAACCGGTGAGGAGCGGTTTTACCGGATTCACTGCCTGATCCGGCCGTGGACCCGCGAGTCGGATGTCCTGCTCGCGCACCTGCGGGAGAACGACCTGCGCGGCAGCCTCACGTTCATCGACAAGGCGCTGGCCGTTCAGGAGGCGGGCCAGCTTCTGGCCCAGGAGATGGGGGTCGAGGCGGTGATCCAGGATCAGCTCGAGGCTGAACTGCAAAAGGCGGGGTACCGGATCCACCGGACGCTGATTTCGCGCATGGCGTACGCCGTTGAAACGCTGCTGCCACTGATTCCGCAGGCGCTTGCCGCGGGCCTTGGCGTGCGCCAGGTGCAAAGGATACGCGCCCTGGAGCGTGCGGCAGGAACACTCTGGCAGTGTTTCTGCCCCCGGGCGAGCGACCCATTCGATGCCATTTTTGCACACCTGTGCCGCCGGTATGATGCCCCGGACTGGGATACCGATACCCTGCAGGGGGCCATCGAGACCGAGATCGCCGAGGAAGCGGAGGTCGGCATCCATTCCGTTCGTGTGGCACTCGATGCCGTGCTTCACGGGCGCGAAGCGTCCCTCCCCGAGGTCGGACCGGATCCTGAACCAGTGCCGATTCCGGATCCTGATCCCGGATCCCTGCCGGGCGGGCAGGACAGTGACGGGACAGAGGCTGCGAGTGGTGACACGACCGAAAATTTGCTCGATGCCTCGACCAATGACACGACTGATGCCACAACATCCCTGGCCGATCCACCGGCTCTGGAAGTTCCGGAGGGTCCCGGGGACCTGAAGTCCCTGCGCGCCCGCGCCTGGACGCTGGCGGCCCGGCTGGCCCAGCGCAACGGAATCGGTGAGCTCGTGTTGCCGTTATCCGGTAAAGGATTGGGCTTCGTGTTGCGCGATGTGCCGGACCCAGCACTTGCAGAACAGCTGGATGACGATTCCCTGGGCCAGGTCTCCATGCTCTGGTGGCAGTTGGCCGCCTGCGCCGAGATGACCTTTGCACCCCTTGAATCCATCGTGCCGGAGCTGCCCGAGGATTCCGTGCTGCGCCATGCACTGGAACGACAGGATGCCGGCCTGCTGTTTCGGAGCATATGGACGCTGGATCCAGGCCACACCGGGTACCGGTTGTGGCGCACGCTGCGTGACCCGGACTGGTCGGACCTGGTCGCCCTGATGAACACCTACCGGCGTATCCGCAATCTGGCAGCCGGGACCGATGCTGCCATCTGGGAGGAGGAGCCATGAATACCACCCGGGAAGCTGATCTGGTGAGTGCCGTTTTGATGTATGCGATCCGCTGTCTGGCCGAATGCGACTGGGCGGCGCTGCGCAACATGAAGTTCGGGTCGAAGGAGATCGAGGCCTTGCGCACGATGGACATGGCGGACCTGTACCGGATCGAGTCCCTGCGCGGGCATTGCCTCGAGATCACGCTGGACCGGCAGGCCTTCTGGCAGATGATCGAGTATCTGCACAGTCAGCGCGAATCCGAGGAGGTGCTGCAGTCGCTGATTGCTGCCGATGCCCCGCAGGAGATGGTGGAGGCCCTGTTTGGCCTGAAGCCGCGCAGCTACAGCCGGCTGCGCCGCAGCCTGTCGGTCGCCCCCTCGGTCGGGCGGCCTGCGGAGCCGGATGAAGCGAGTGCACGCAGGCTCTGGGAGGTCTGGTCGGACCGATCCGGTGACGGTGAACCCACGGCCGGGACGTACCTGGAGATTCACCGGGAAACCGGCATTGCAATGCGTGCGATCTGGAACCTGACCCGGCGCTGGTCGATGTATGGAAACCTGAACGGCCGGTCGGAGAAGAAGGACGCACAGACGCCCGGCAATGGATGAGCCGGACCCCGGGGTCCAGCCGCAGACCCTGGCACTGGATACGCTGATCCGGGAGACGATCGCCCGGACCCGGACCAGCACCGACCGTAAGCCGGCGGACACGATGCTGTTTCTTGGCAATCGGCATCAGTCGTTCCCGGCACGGATGGTCCAGGACCCGGTGCTCGAGCCGGTAGACAAGCTCGTGTGGATGGTCATCCTGCTGGCCGTCTCCGAGACCGCCAGCGCCATTGCCTTCCCGAGCTATGAGGTCATTGGCCGCCAAGCCAACGTCTCGTCGAGATCGACGATCGCCCGGGCCATCGCCATCTTGCGCGCGACCCGCTGGCTGACCCTGTGTGCACGGGTTCGAACCCCCGCCGGAAAATTCCGTGGCAACGTCTATGCCCTGCATGACGAGCCGCTGCCGCTGGCCGATGCCCTGCACCTTGATTGCGGGTACATGGCCTTTCTGGGGGACTCGCAGCACCACGGGCATGCTCGCGTGCGTGCGGTGGCAAAAGGTGTGCTGGATGCCATGGACGAGGACATCCAGGCCGGGCTCGATGTCACGGCCCCCGAGCACCCGTTTGAGCGCAGGATCCGGGCCATGGCGATGGCAGAGGAACCCGGGGGTCCGCGCCGGTATTTTGCCTTCACCGGGAACACGATCGAAAAGCTTGGCAAACCGGCGGGCGGCTTGCCCCCCTCACACCATGACCAAAATTCGAACTCGGTTCACCGTAGTAGTAGTTATATATATAAAACTACTACTACAAAGAAGCGATCAAAATTTGACATCACGGGGGAGGAAGGCTGCGCGCTGGTCTATCCGCAACGCCTTGCACTCAACCATCGCGAGGTGGCCGCCCGCTACCTTCGCCGCATTGCCCCAGAGCACCGGCAGCCTGTGCTCGATGAACTCGAGGGGCGCTGTCGTGCAGAACGCAAGGGTATGGCGCCACTGTACGATGAGCTTCGCTTCCTGCATGCCCTGTGCCGCGCGGTCCGGGACGACAAATTTCAGCCCAATCTCGGCATCCGCATAGGCACCGAACGCGAGCGTAGCCGCCAGCGCGCCGTCACGGCAGCACACGACCGGAAGGTCGAGAGCGAGGCGCAGCGGGCTGAGCGCATGGCATGCCACCGCCGCGAAATGGCCAGGATCAAGGATTTGGTGGGCCTTGGCACGTCTACGGAGAAACAACCGCTTACGAGCGAAAGCTCATCCAAATAGGGGTGTGAACGCTTCACAATTGAGGGATCCGGCGTCAAATCCGGGTCTGAGGACTGGAAAAAACCCCGGCAGTCGTGCGAGGGATTGATGCTTGGCATGCGCGCCCGCGCATGCGCTCATAGGCGCATGAATGCCGGGGTATCCAGTTTGCAGGAGCGGATCACAGCCGCAAGGCCGAAGGCAGACCTGCCCGGTGCGCTGCGGGGCCAGGTCTGGCTGTCCCTGCAGACGCGCCAGGCCCTGCAGCTGGTGCGTGGCCGCAATGCGGCCCGTAACCGGCCTGCCATCATGGGACTGGTCCCTTTCGCACAGCGCCTGCGGCTCATCTGGCAGGCCGCCCGCGAGGACGATCCCTGGGCCGACTGGTGGCTGATCCGGATTCATGAGGCGATCGAGGCCAGCGCCCGCTATCTCCAGGGCCGCGAGACGGAACTGGAGGCATTGCTGGCCCGGGACCCGGCGATGGAGGTGGCGGTCGCAAGCTCGGCGCGCCCGTCCCGGGTGTCCCTTCAGTTTGCCAACCCCTATGCGTATCGGGGTGCGCGTTTGCTGGGCCAGTTCGACACCCTGGTCTGCATGGTGCTGACCGCCCGCCGGGTGGGCCTGCTGGACAGCGAAGGCAGTGACCGGGTGATCCGAAGCGCCGGGCACAGACTCCGTTCGATTTTCACGGCGGTGCAGGCGTACCGGTTCACGGGGGCCAGCCGGGAATCCCTGGCGTGCGGCGATGAGAAAAGTGATGCGGCGCGTGCGGCCATGGGCGAGGTGCCCGATGCCATCGTGCGCCGGGAGCAGTGCGCACCGATCACACCGCGCCCCGTGCGTTTTTCTGCCGCCTTTGCGCAGCACGCTACCCTGCAGGCGGCCGGTCCGCCGCCACCGCCCACCACGGGCGATGTCAAAACGGGTGCGCCCGGATGAAGCGCCCGGGGTTGAGCATCTTCGCACGGCCTGCCCAGGCCGTCGCGCGATGTGTGCCGTCCGGGATGTTGCCTGGGAACGATTTGATCCGTGGCCACTACGGTATATCAGTGGCAAAGAGGCGCCTTCGGACTGCGAAACAGGTGCACAGCGGCATTTGCCGTCGGTCCATATTCAAGGAAACGCAAGCCGTTTCATTCACCCTGTCGGGGCACACCCCCCGCAGGGGTGCGCTTGCCCCGCAGAAAACCAACCTGAAGGAGTAAGTGTTATGTCCAGTGAAAAGACGAAGTATTTCGATCTTCACGCCACCGGCATCGGTTATCTCAACCGTGTCCGGGAAGTGACCCCGGAAAAGGGTACCCCTTTTCTGAGCGTCATCATTGCAGCCCTGCGGGGCAGCGTCGACGACGTCCAGTACACTCAGTTCGAGTGTTCCGTGGCCGGCAGAAAGGCTCAGGCAACCGTGCGTGAGCTGCAGTCGGCCGTGGAGGGCGGTCTCAAGGTGATGATCGGATTCACGCTCAGCAATGTGCATGGTGAATCCTTCACCTACAAGAGCGGTGAGAAGGCCGGCCAGCCAGGCGTCAGCCTGAAGGCCCGCCTGCTGCGTATTTCGTACGCCAAGGTCGATGGCCAGCCGTTCATCACGGAGCAGGAACCTGCTGCGTGAACCTGAAGTCGGCCGCACACGCCAGTGTTGCGGCCTTTTTCCACCTTACGGGGGACTTGTCCCCCGTGGGGCGGGTCTCCCTGTATTTCCAAGGAGATCAGCCATGATAACAAGCAAGCAGGACCGGTTTTCCGGTCTGAAACTGTCGCAGCTCAGCCATACCGAGAGGGAATCCGTGGTGAAGCTGGCAATTCGGACGCTGGCGATGAAACATCGTGCAGGCCAGACCCTGGGCAGCCCGGACGAGACACGGAACTATCTGTGTCTGCGCCTGGCCGAATACCGCAACGAGGTGTTCGGTGCGCTGTTCCTGGACAACCTGTGCCGCATCATCGCCGTGCGTGAACTGTTCCAGGGCACCGTCAACAGTGCCTCGGTCCATCCGCGCGTGGTCGTGCAGCAGGCGATGGAGGCGAATGCCGCCGCCATCGTTTTCTTTCACAACCATCCGTCCGGGGTTGCAGAACCGAGCCGTGCCGATGAGATGATCACCCGCCGCCTGCGGGAAGCGCTCGCCCTCGTGGATGTGCGCGTCCTCGACCACTTCGTGGTCTCGGCCGGCGAGAGCGTCTCGTTCGCGGAACGGGGGCTGCTCTGACATTTTCTGTTGTTAACGCATCCGATCGGGGAAGCACTCCTTCCCCGACGGAGAAGGGGTGTGACCCGGGATGCATTCCATAAAGGAGGTCTACCATGTCCAACCCTTCAAGCAAATGTGTGAACGAATCGTGTTTTGGCGACGTCGTTTTCACGTATACGCGTGCCCAGGCCCTGGCCGACGGTGTGCTGGTGGATACCGGCACCCTGGCCCAGGAAGCCGGCTTCAGGCTGCCGGTGGCGATGACCGCCGCAGTCTGGGACGACTGCGTGGCCTGGACCGAACACAGCAGCCGCAAGCAAGTCCACCAGGATGAGTCCGGCCGGCTGTGGGACGTGCTGTTCATGGCCGCCCATGCGATCCGCACACATGCGGGCGCGGGTGCCAGTCAGCGGTTCTGGCTTCACCGGGTGCCCCGCAACGGGCGTTCGGTGCAGGCCGAGCCAGTCCAGTTGAAGCTCGTGATCGGGCCGGGTGACGACGGCGAGCCTGTCGTCACTATCCTCCTCCCTGAGGAGGACTGAACCGAGCAGGGTCCGCCCTGCAGCTTCCCCTGGCCACTTGGGTAAAAGTGGCACCTCTTCGACTTCCCGGTACAGTAGGGTTCGAGCTCTTTGACGCAGTATCGGCTGAGACTGGATAGGGGGGTGACAATCTGTCATCCCCCCTGACATCCCTGTCAAAGATGGGAATTCCAAGGTAGAATCACATCATTGGGGCAGTCCAGGGGGTACAGCATGGGTACGAAGCGGCTTTTGGGCATTGAGTCAGGGGGATTTGATATAATAGCCGAGCCGAGCCGAGCCGAGCCGAGCCGAGCCGAGCCGAGCCGAGCCGAGCCGAGCCGAGCCGAGCCGAGCCGAGCCGAGCCGAGCCGAGCCGAGCCGAGCCGAGCCGAGCCGAGCCGAGCCGAGCCGAGCCGAGCCGAGCCGAGCCGAGCCGAGCCGAGCCGAGCCGAGCCGAGCCGAGCCGAGCCGAGCCACTCTTCCTGCGTCTTCATGGTGGCGCCGCCTAAGGCAATCCGCTTCCCGACCTGAATCCTCTTCCGCCCACCGTCTGTGGCACGGCCTGTTCCCGGTTCTGCTCTGCCTGCCACTGCTTTGGGTCCTTGCTACCGGGCAGGCGCAGGCGCAGGGTGTCATAAGCCTTATCGTCACCGTTCACGACGCCGACGAGGGTGGGAACATCAATCTCGAGCTGGTGCTGAACAATGTGCCGGGCAACGTGAGCGCGGCCCAGCGCACCTTCACGGTGTCCACAGCCGTGCCGACCACCGCGGACGTCAATACCTGTATCTCGGGTGGCTATGGCTGCGCCTCAGGCAGCACACCTGCTTCTGCATCGGATTTCACGGCCACCAGCACGTCCGTCGTGTTCGGGCCAAGCGAAACACGAAAGACCGTCTCCATTCCCACCGTTCTGGACTCCGTCAGCGAAGGAGTGGAAGTGGTGAGGATCGACATCGACTACAATCCAGGAACCAGTGATTTTGGCATCTTCTCGACTAACTCGCAGTACACCGGGCGGGCGAGCTTTGTCAGCGCCCCGGCTGTAACCACAAACCGCGTACAAATCAACACGTACGCCGAGATCGATAACCAAGTGGTCCTGTCCATCAGCGCCCCCGCCGACGCCAACGAGGGCGATTCGAGCACGCGCGATCTCGAGTTCACGGTCACCCAGTCTGAGACAAGGACCAGTCAAACCAATTATCGAATCTGTTTCACCGGCACGGCGACCATCGATACGACCCGGGCCGACCCCATTCCTGCCGCCGCCGACTACCAGCCTTTAAACATCATCAGCGGGATCGGTAATTTTCTTGTGGGCAATAACTGCTTGGACGGCCAAATACCTTCGGGCAACACCAGCAGCAGCACCGGCGGCAGCGAAGGCATCCGTGTGAAGGGCGACACCGACGCCGAGTCCGACGAAACGGTGATCGCGACGCTGTCCTTTCGTACTAACTACGAAGACAGCACCCTCGGTACCTCCACGGTGACCCACACGATCCTGGACGACGACACCCCGGCCCCGGAGATCTCGGTATCCCTTCCCATCAGCGAGGGCGAGAGCCGCTCGAATGCGGGCGAGAAGAAGGTCCCGGAGAGCGAGGGCAGTGTCGGCATCGGCTTCAACCTTGCCGCCGACCAGCCGTTGCCGAGCGCCCTGACGGTGTGCGTGCGGGTGACCGAGACTGTCGGCGACCGGGTGGCCTCGGGCAACGAGGGCATCAAGACTGTGAGCCTGACGAGCAGCGGCAATACCAACGGGTCGGGCACCCACACACTCACCTGGACCAACACCGCAGCCGACGACCAAGACAGCAGCGTCACCGTCGAGGCGGTGGCGCCCAACACCGTGGGCTGCTCGGCGGCCAACGACAGCTACACGGTGTCGTCGAGCGACGCCTCCGACAAGCTGCTCATCCAGGACGACGAGAACACCACCGTCGAGCTCACGGCCTCGGACCCGACCATGACCGAGGGCGACGCCTCGGACACGGCGGTGCTGGCGGTCGCGCTGTCGCGCCGACTCTATGCCGGTGAGACCATCGGCGTGCCGATCGCACTGGCGAGCGCCACCGGCGCAAGACTGCCGGGGAGCGTGGACACCAGCAATGTCGCCAACCACGACTTTGAAGTCACAGCCGCGGCGGGGAGCGGGCACAGCGGGGTGACGCTCGCGGACGCGTTGACGGCCAACCCTCGGGTGGTCTTCACCGGCCACGACACCAACACGGTGCAAACGGCAACGGTGACGCTGACCCCGGTGGCGAACCGCGACGACCCGGACGCGGCCCACGAGACGATCACCGCGACGCTGACCTTGCTCGGCCTGCTGGACACCACGGTGAGCGGCGTGGCGGCGCATGCCTCGAACAACGCGGCGACCCTGTCGCTGGAGGACGACGAGGCCCCGCAGGTGGTGACATGCTCTGCCCAGAACAACGTCTTCAGTGACACCAGTCTTCGCATCCTCGAGACCGGCAAAACGACCTATTGCGTGCGCCTGACCACCGCGCCGTCCGGCGGTGACACCACCGTCACCATCGGCAGGATTGGCGGGGGCGCGACCGTCAGCCCCGCGTCGCTTACCTTCACGTCATCGAACTACCAGACCCCCCAGCAGGTGACGGTGACCGGCGCGGATGATCCCGGTTCGCATCGCAACCGCAATACGAGGTTGAGCCACACGGCCAGCGGCGGTGGCTACAACTGGAACCTGGGCGATGTCCAGGTAGTGGTAGACGATGCACCCGAGGTCGAAGCGTTTTGGTACATCAAGGGCGGCGCGAGCGGCGTGCGGATCCGGCGACCGCATACGATAACGTCAACGCGCGGGCTGACGGCGTGGCAGAACGCGGCACCCGGCGACAGGATAAACTACGCCGTGCGCCTGTCGAACCGCCCGGAGCCGGGCGGCACGGTGACCGTGACGGCGACGGTGCCTTCGGACAAGCGGAACCTCGTCGGCCTGTCGCTGACCGAAGGCGGCACGGCGCAAGATACGGTGACGGTGGAGTTTGAGGACCGCAGTCCCGGTGCAGGCACGGGCTGCAGCAACTGGTTCGGCCATCAAGCGCATCAATACTTCGACAGCCACGGCAACACGCGGACCGTGTCGGGCCGGCAGCCGGGCGAGAGCTACGACGGCACGCCGGACACGCCCTGGGAGTGCTGGCGCATGATCTACGTGGTCCGCAAGGACGCCTCGCGGAACATCGACGACACCTGCGCCGACATCACCCACACCGCCACGGGCGGCGGCGTGCGCAAGGTCACGGTCGATACGATCCGCGCGCATATCCTGAACCCGTCGCGCAACCGACGGGGGTCAAGAGGTTACAATAGCCAGTGCCGCAACCTGAACGGCAACACGCTTTCCGCACCCGCCCTTGCCGCCCCCACGCCCACCGAGGCGGTGACCAACCTGCAGGTCGCGGAAGTGGACACTGCCAGCGCCAGCGTCTCCTGGGACGCGGTAGCGCATGCCACCTCCTACAACGTGTCGTGGAGTGCCGAGAGCAGTGACTCGCTGAACGCATCCGCCGGTGACTTGCCCGGTGTGACCGGCACCACGACCACCATCGAGCACGGTGCTTCGGTGCCGATGACCCTGACGGTCACGGTGACCCCGGAATACGTGGATGAGCACGGCGACACGCAGCCACTGGACAGCCTCGCCGCCACGGCGACGCTGGCCGTGGGGCCGGATGCGCTGAGTGCCAGCGCGCAGAGCACCGACAGCCCGACACCGGCCTGCGTCTCCGAGGCCCTGATGGCCGACGCCCAAAAGGCTGCAGGCGAGACCTGGCGGACTTCACCAGGTCATGTCGAGCGCTGGAGCCGGGTCCTGGCCGCCTTCGGGGTAAGTAACGCCTACAGCAATAACCCGATGACCGTCGCCGAGGCGAAGGCGCAGACGGATCGCGGCCTGCAACGCTGGGTCCCCGTGGTGGCAGCACTCGAATGCCTGGAGAAGACGCCGGCGGTGGTAGAGGCACAGGCAGAAGCGCAATCGGCGGAACCTGCGATCACCGTGACTGCAGGTTCCGGCGTGACGGAAGGCACGAAAGCCTCCTTCACGCTCAAGGCCGACCCGGTGCCGGCGGAAGAGCTTGATGTGACCGTGACGGTCGTACAGACCGGTGCCATCCTCGATGCTTCAGTCCTCGGTGCGCGCACGGTGGCGATCCCGGCAGGACAGGCCGAGGCGGTCTTCACGGT
The DNA here is from genome assembly GCA_965214675.1 of Gammaproteobacteria bacterium. Lineage (GTDB taxonomy): Bacteria > Pseudomonadota > Gammaproteobacteria > UBA4575 > UBA4575 > WTFY01. The sequence goes on along the minus strand of OZ243969.1, from coordinate 979,825 downwards.
CGCCACCCTGAATGATGAGACCGACGAGCCGGCAGGCGCCGTCACGGTGACGGTGAACGAGGGTACCGGTTATACGGTAGAGGATGAAGGCGCGGGTACGGGCACAAGTGCGGGTGGGAGTGCTAGCACAGTCGTAGAGGACGACGATGCCACCGCGGTAGCACTCGCCGCCCCCGAGGGCGATCTGCCCGAGGCCTCGGGCGCCAAGACATTGACCCTGACGCTCGGGCGCGCACTCCTCGAGGGGGAGCACCTTGTCGTACCGCTCGCCTTTGCCGGTACGGCCACACTGGGCACCGACTATACGCTTTCCGCACCGAAGACCGCACCTGCAGGCGTGACCTATACTCACCTTGGGGGGAGTGATGCGAAGCGTCTCCCCACGGTGACCTTCGCCGGGGCCGCAGGCGCTGAATCGGCCGTCTCCGCAACACTGGAGCTGGCGACGGTGGCCGACAGCGTGGCCGAGGGCGAGCAGGAGACGGTGACGGTCACCCCCGGCACACCGGTGGCCACCGGCCTGGGCGGGGGCGCTGCGGCCTCAGGGTCGGCCGGCTTTGCTATCCTGGAACCGCCGCCGGAGATCACGATCGCCGCACAGACCGAGACCGTGGTGGAGGGGACACAGGCGACCTTCACCCTGACGGCAAGCCGTGCACCCGGTGCGGACCTGACGGTCCACCTCACGGTCACAGAAGCCGAGGGCAGTGACTTCGTGGCCACTGAACAGGAGGGGGCTACTACGGCCACCCTGGTCCAGGGTGAGACCGAGGCTACCTTCACCGTGCCCACGGTGGACGATACGACCGACGAGCCGGATGGAGTGGTGAGCGCGAGCCTGGCCTCAGACGGTGAGGAAGGACTGCACTACACGGTAGCTCCGGCCCCGGGCGATACCGCCTCGGTGGCAGTCACCGACAACGATGCCACGGCCTCGGCCCCGACGTTTTCGGTGGGGGATGAGATCGTCAACGAAAGCATCGGGATGATGTACTTCACGGTACGCCTTGACCGGGCGGTGCAGCAGACGGTGAAGGTGACCTTCACGGCCCAGGAATCAACGCCGGTCTCGGCCCGCTACGGGCAGGACTGGTTCTGGTGGTGGGAAGACGGCATCGTGCTCACCTTCCATCCGGGCCAGACCGAGAAGAAGACGCCGGTCTATGTCTACAACGACAATCACGATGAGGATCCGGAGACCTTCGAGGTGGCGCTGTCGAACCCGACGGGGGGTGCTGCGATCGGCGACGGGGTTGCGGTGGGTACGATCGTCAACTCCGACCCGATGCCGGCGGCGTGGCTGGCGCGCTTTGGTCGCACGGTGGCCGAGCAGGCCCTCGATGGCATTGCCGGGCGCATTGCAGCACCCCGCACCGCCGGGCTGCAGGGTGCGATCGCAGGCCAGGCGATGAGTCTTGATCCCGGAACGCAGGGAACCCACTCCGATGAAACCAACCCCGATGGATCGGTGGGCACAGTAAACGGACAGGATGGGGTACCGTCCGGGCTTATCCATGCCTTCGATACCGGCAGTAGTGGAATCGGCTATGACATGCATGGCTTCGGTACTGGCAGTGGTGGAATCGGCTATGACGTGCATGGCTACACAGATCAGCCTGCACCGTCCTATTCCATGACGGCCCGCGAGGCGCTGCTCGGCAGCCACTTCACGGCCACCGGCGAGACGGACCCCCTGGGCGGCAGCCTGGCTTTCTGGGGCCGCGCCGCACACTCGAGCTTCGATGGCCAGGAAGGCACCTTCTCCCTCGATGGGGAGACCACCTCGGCCCTGCTGGGGATCGATTATGCACGCAGCACCTGGCTGCTCGGCCTGGCCCTGATCCAGAGCGACGGAGACGGCGACTACCGGGATACGGATCCCGGGGAGAACGTCTGTGAGGCCCTCGATCCGGTCCACTTGCAAGGCATGGACCCCAAGGCACGGGCCGTGCTGTGCAGTGGCGCTGTGCGCGAGGGGGACGGTGAGATCGAGGCCACCCTGACCGCAGTCATGCCCTATGCCTCACTACAGGTCTCGCAACGCCTGAAGCTCTGGGGGGCACTCGGCTACGGTGAAGGGGATGTGACCCTGAAACCCCAGACCGGCGGCTCCCTTGAGTCCGACATCGACTGGAGCATGGCAACGACAGGACTACGAGGCGATGTGATCGCCCCACCTGCACAGGGAGGGCTGGCCCTGGCGATCACCTCGGATGCCCTGTGGGCGCGTACCTCTTCTGACAAGACGCATGAGCTGGCGTCCTCGGACTCTGATGTCACCCGGCTTCGACTGGGGTTGGAAGGCAGTTACCGCATCGCCACCGAGGGAGGAGGTCACGTCACACCGAAGCTGGAGCTGGGTCTGCGCCAGGATGGTGGAGATGCCGAGACCGGCTTCGGGGTGGAACTCGGCGGTGGACTCACCTGGGTGGATCCAAGCCTGGGTCTGTCACTCGAGCTGTCGGGCCGCACCCTGATCACGCATGACTCGGACGATCTCGAAGACCGGGGCTTTGCCGCCTCGCTGCTCTTCGATCCGAAGCCTGCCTCCGAGCGGGGCCTGTCGCTGGTGCTTCGCCAGGAGATGGGTGGGCAAGCCGAGGGTGGGCTGGATGCACTGTTCCGGACCGATCCCCTGGAGGATCGCACGGGCAGCGGCGAGAGCGCCGCCCGCTGGACCGCGGAGGCCGCCTACGGGATGCCGGCCTTCTCGGGGCGCTTCACGGGCAGCCCGCATGTCGGACTGGACCTCGCATCCGATACCCGCAACTACAGCCTGGGCTGGCGGCTGACGCCTGCGGAGGGTGCGCCTGACATCTCCTTCGGGTTGAAGGCGACCCGCTGGGAGAGTGATGCGGTCCGACCGGAACATACCCTCGGCGCTGAGATCAGCCTGCAGTGGTAGGGTATGGTGCTCGCCGATGGCGCGGCGGGTCAGCGGATGGGATAGGGTGTGCACCGGGTGCGTACTTCCCGTAAGGGCCATTCCGCTCGGGAGAGATCCAGGGAGGTTATCCACGGGACGGCCCGGATCTTCGGGTACTTCGGGGTGGTGACAGTGTCACCACCCCTGATACGGGATATACCGGTGCTCGATTTCTACGAAAGGAGGGGGTTCCGGTAAGGAGATCATCCGCACCCGCCCTCGTCACTGGCAAGCAAAGCGGGGTAGTGACGAGGGCGGGTATTGCAGAAACGGTGCGCGCTGGCGGCGGGATTTCATCGTGACAGGCGCGTGATGCGTTCCTATACTGGCGTTGTCGGATCGATTTTTGCCGTGGCCACTGCGGGTACAGTGGCGGTTGAGCGTTCCGGACCCTTTGAAGCGCTGCGGCTTTTGCCGAGGGTCCCTATTCAAGACAGAACGGGCCGAAGGTCCGATTTTCCACACAGGCAATCGCCTGGATCCATGTAACGCAAGCGGCCGTGACCGTAGGTCATGAGGCCCGTGCGTATTTTTCTCAAACCGTGAAACACGGTTTTTCACACATTTAAAGGAGGTGATGATAGCCATGATTGAAGAGCACCCGTTACGGGTACGTTGGTCTGCGCGGACCTTCCCCAGCAGGGGAAAACCGCGTTGCCTGTGACCAGGCACATTCAGGTCGTATGGGAGTGGTGTCCTGTGACCGATCCGCGCTAGCGGCCCCTGATGGCTACGGCTACAGGGTGGTCAGAAACACTTACCTGAGAAGGAGAACACCGTGAGAGAACTGAACTACCAACTCAAGCAACTCTGCCGGCACAATCGTGACGGCAGCTACCGAACACAGGCAGACCGTGAGCGTCTGCTGACATTGATTGCGGATCAGCTGCATGCCCTGGGCTACCGCAGGATGGGCGTACATTCCATCAAGCCCAAACACATCGAGGCCCTGGTCCGGCACTGGCAGGCCACGGAGATATCGATCGGTGCGATCAAGAACCGGCTGAGTGTCATTCGATGGTGGGCCAGGAAGATCGACAAGCGCAACGTCGTGGCCCGCTCGAATGATCATTACGGGATCCCGGACCGTCAGTTCGTCACCAACGAATCCAAGGCGAAAACCGTGCAGACCCCGGATCTGGAGAAGGTGCGCGATGCGCATGTGCGCATGAGTCTCGAGCTGCAGCAGGCCTTCGGTCTGCGCCGCGAGGAGGCCATCAAGTTCCAGCCGGTCTTTGCCGACCGCGGGGATCACATCGTACTCAAGGAGACCTGGACCAAGGGCGGAAAATCACGGGTGATACCGGTACGCAATGAGGACCAGCGTGCGGTGCTGGACCGTGCCCGGGTGCTGGCCGGGCGAGGTTCGCTCATTCCCAGTTCCAGAACCTATGTCCAGCAGATGCGAATCTACGAGCGCCATACCGCCAATGCCGGCCTCTCCAGGATGCACGGGCTGCGCCACGACTACGCCCAAAAACGCTACGAGGAACTGACCGGATGGCCGTCACCGGCCGCAGGCGGGCCGACCACGAAAATGCTGAATCCCGCACAGAAGCGGATGGACCGGGAGGTCCGGCAGTGTATCAGCCGCGAGCTTGGGCACCAGCGTATACAGATTGTTGCGGTCTATTGTGGCCACTGACGGCGTGACGGGACCCGCACGAGCAAGCCTGAATCGCACAAGGCCGATGGGCGTTTTCACAGGCCGGCGGACAGGGCCATAAGCTGTGTACGTACAGGCCATGTAAATCCGTACAGAAAAACCCCGACACCCGGGGGATGAGTTAGCCCTTCACGCACGCCGTGCGCTTGGCGATGATGAGCCTTCTGTCATGACCGGGGGTGCGCCATGTCCTTGCTGATCCATCGTCCGATCGCCTGCCTGGTTCTGGCAGGCGGAATCTTTGCCGTATTGCCCGTGATCGCGGATTCCGGTTCGGTACCGGCATCGGCCATCCTGCAACCGAGCGAGCGCACGGACACCGAAGTGCTGGAACATCAGACCAGCCGTGCCGCACAGTGGGGGCTGGAGGATGCCGAATGGCAGCGCTATCGCACCCTGATGCAGGGGATACGTGGCAGTGTCAGTCCCTCGAGCCTCTCGCCCATCGAGGTGTTGGGTATCCATGCCAGAGGCCGTGATGAGCGAAGACGCTATGCCGAGCAGTGGGCGAGGATGATGCGCGAGGACGCCGAGCGTATCCTGGCGTTCCAGCGTGCTTATGACGAAGCGCAACGGCGCCTGTATCCGGACAGTGTATTGATTGACCCCCGCGCCCTGGCCCCGGATGAATCTGCCGAGACCCTGGTCAGCGCTTTCAGCCTGGAGTCCGGGGATCGCATCCTGTTCTTCACCGAGACACACTGTGCAGGCTGTGATGCCGTGCTCGAGCGCATGCTCGCGCGCATCCACCAGGTCTCCGGCCTGGACCTGTACCTGGTCAATGTGAGTCCTGGGGAAGAATCACGTATCCGCGAATGGGCCGCAGCAAGACAGATTGATCCCCAATGGGTGCGCGAGCACCGCATCACGCTGAACATCGATGCTGGGGCCCTCGAGCGGGTGCTCGCACACACGGGGCTGTCTGATGCGGACCTGCCCGTGCTGGTGCGAAAGCGCGGGAACCGGCTGACCCCCTTGCCGAAATCCCGGTTCTGATCCATGCCAGGCATGAGTCTCCCCGGGTGTACCGGCAGGTTGATTCTGTGGGCGGTCTGCCTGGCCTGCACATCACTGTTCGCAGCACCGGTGGTGATTCATGATGGCGGTCCGACCCGACCGCTGGCCCCATTGCTGGAGCCGTTGCGTTCCGATGAACTGCAGGCAGACGGGTCCGACCCTCGCCCCCCCTCCCGCCCGGCGCCGAGGTCAGCCCCTGTCCCGGATGAGACGATACTGGCCCGGCTGTTGCCGGTGCGCTCCCCCGGATTGCAGGTCGGGGCACTCACAGATACCGAGCTGTCCCCCGAAGTGCAGACCCGTCTGGCCCAGGGCAATCCACGGCCGTTTTTCATGGTGGGGTCGGATGAGGGTTCGATTCGCTGGCTTTCAGTCAATGCGAAGACCCTCAAGGACCTCGGTGCGCTCGGGCTACTGGTGCAGGCAGAGACCCGCGAGGATATCCGGCGGGTGATCGAGGCCGCACAGGGGCTGTCCATCACACCGGGCTCCGGCAGCGATCTTGCCCGTGTGCTGGGGATCCGCCACTACCCGGTGCTGATCACCCGGGACGGGATCACGCAGTGAGCCGCTATCCGATGGAGGCTCTGCTTCGCCCGGCCGTGGAGCTCTGGTCGATGGGGGCGGCCTGGGCGGCAGGCGCCCTGGCCTGGCTGGCCCCCGGGGTGTGGATGATGCCGCCTTCAGTGGCGAGGATCACCGCCGTGGCCCTGTTTGCCTTCGGGGTCTGGCGCGCCCACCAGGCCTGGCGAGTGCTGTGTTACCGCTGGCATCTTCGAAGGTTGCCGACATACCGCCTGCGCACCGACCGGATTCCTGTCAGTCGTCACAAGCTGTTTCTGGGACGCGGCTTTCGCTGGACCCAGCAACATACACAACGCCTGCGCGATACCCTGCGCCCCGAAGTACAGCGCTATATCCGCCCGGGCACCCTGTACCGGTGGGCCCGGCAAAAGGAGATCGCCTGGGAGGGTATCCCGGGGCTGCGTTGGCTGGCCCGCATCTTTCGCAGCCCCTCGCACTGGAATCCGCTGGCACCTTTACCTGCAGTGGGCGGCAAGCCGGCCCTGCATGCGGTGGAACAAAAGGAGCAGCCCGTGTGGATGGACCTGGGCGAGCGGGTGGGACACACCCTGGTGCTGGGCACCACCCGGGTCGGCAAGACGAGACTGGCCGAGCTGCTGATCACCCAGGATATCCGCCGCGGCGATGTAGTGATCGTCTTCGACCCCAAGGGAGATGCGGAGCTTTTGCGGCGCATGTACACCGAGGCCCGTCGGGCCGGTCGCCTGGATCACTTTTACCTGTTTCACCTGGGCTTCCCCGAGCTCTCGGCACGCTACAACGCTATCGGCAATTTCTCGCGCATCACGGAGGTCGCCACCCGCATTGCCAACCAGTTGCCGAGCGAGGGCAACTCGGCCGCCTTCAGGGAGTTCGCCTGGCGGTTCGTCAACATCATCGCCCGGGCCCTGGTGGCGTTGCGGCGAAGGCCGGACTACCAGCAGATCCGCCGCTACATCAACGATATCGAACCGCTGCTCATGGAGTATGCCGCACACTGTGCCCGGCACTGCGGGATCCAAGACTGGGAGGCGCGGGTCGCTGAACAGGCCTCGAACCTCAACGAGCGCCGCCTGCCCTCAGCCCTCAAGGGCCGCTCGAAGGAGGCTATCGCCTGCATGCAGTTGCTGCAGGAGGAGGACCTCTACGATCCGGTGCTCGATGGACTCATCTCGGCCTTCCGATACGACAAGACCTACTTTGACAAGATCGTCAGCTCCGTTGGCCCCTTGATGGAAAAACTGACCACCGGCAGTATCGCCGCCCTGATCTCACCGGACTACCAGGACACACGCGATCCCCGGCCCATCTTCGAGTGGATGGACGTGGTACGCCACCAGGGCATCGTCTACGTGGGACTCGATGCCCTTACCGATACCACGGTGGCCGGTGCCGTGGGCAATTCCATGTTTGCCGACCTGGTCTCCGTGGCCGGTCACCTCTACAAGCACGGGGCCGGGGTCGAGCGCGGTGAGACAGCACACAGGACATCTGTCCGCAACAAGATGCCCGTGATCTCCCTGCATGCCGATGAGTTCAACGAGCTGATCGGTGAGGAGTTCGTACCGCTGCTGAACAAGGCCGGCGGGGCCGGCTTCCAGGTCACGGCCTACACCCAGACCTGGTCGGACGTGGAGGCGCGTATCGGCTCGAAAGCCCGTGCAGGCCAGGTGGCCGGCAACTTCAACACGCTGCTCATGCTGCGGGTCAGGGAACTGGAGACCGCGGCCATGCTTACCGACCAGTTGCCCCGGGTCGAGGTCTTTACCCTGATGAGCGTCTCGGGTGTAGACGATTCCTCGGAGCCGGGTTCCGGTATCGACTTCAAGTCGCGCAACGAGGATCGCATCAGTGTCTCGGAGGTGCCCATGCTCAGTGCCGCCGACCTGGTCGCCCTGCCCAAGGGACAGGCTTTTTGTCTGCTCGAGGGTGGACAGCTGTGGAAGCTGCGCATCCCCTTGCCAGAGGAGCCCAGGGACGCGTCCATGCCGCAGGACTTCGAGGCGATGGCCGAGGCCATGCGTGCCCGCTACCTGGGCGAAGCCGATCCGGGGGAGCCGCATGACGAGGCCGGCTGATCCACGCAGGGCTCTCACACGGCGCAGTACGCTCTCGCGTGTATTGACGGGTCTGGCGCAGATCCTCAAGTGGCTGCTGGTCTCCCTGGTGATCTCCATCCTCATCGAATGGATCGGCATGCGGTTCTGGTGGGAGGAGCAGGGTCTGGCCCACAGCCGCCAGATGCTGGTCAATGAGCTGCGCTGGCTGGGCACGGATGTACATCAGGGCGGATGGATGGCCCATCCTGCACAGGTGGCCCGTGACCTTTCAGAGCGGGTGGTCCGTCTGGTCTTCGAATGGACCGGGCTGGTGAGCCTGATCCACTGGATCACCCCCGTACCCTCCCCACATGAATCCGGCCTGCGGGTAGTGCTGCACCGCCTGCATGCGCCGGTCGCCGAGCATCTCGTGGCAGCCATGCAGATGGTCCAGGTCTTTACCGTGCGACTGGCCATCCTGGTCCTGTCGCTGCCCGGCCTCACACTGTTCGCCTGGGTCGCACTGGTAGATGGTCTGGTGGTCCGTGATCTCAGGCGCTGGGGCGGGGGCCGGGAGAGCTCCTTTGTGTATCACTATGCCCGCAAAGCCACGCTGCCCTTGTTCCTGTCCGCCTGGGTCCTGTACCTGGTGTCACCCGTCAGCGTGCACCCGTCCTGGATCCTCCTGCCGTTCGCCCTGGCCTTTGCGCTGGCGGTCAGGATCACGGCCGCCACCTTCAAGAAGTATCTATAGCTCCTGTCAGGAACAACTACTAAACCCACCGCGTTTACTCGTCGAACAAGTCAGCATGTCTGCCCGTTCGTTCAAAACGCACTTCTTCGCCGTCGATCTTGTAGATCAGTAACCAATCTGCCTCAATGTGGGCATCCCGGAAACTGCGCCACGGACCCTTGAGCGGGTGGTCCCTGTATTGCGGGAACAAAGGCTTTTCATCAATCAACAGGCGCATTAACTCCTTCAGTTTTTTCAGGTCTTTGCCACGTTTCCGGGCTACCTTCAGATCGCGTTTGAACTGGCCGGAATAGACCGGGGTACGCATCAAATACCCAGGTCTTTGAACAGGGCTTCGGCATCTCCAGCACGGTGTAGATCTTCGCCACGCTCACTTCTGGCAAGGGTTTCAGCGGTGAGCCGGTTGGGTACTCGCATTTCAAATGGCAGTCCTTGTTCGCTCACTACCTTGGTGAGCCCAATACGCACGAAATCCGACACGGTAAGCCCCATGGTAGCCAATATTGCGGTGGCTTCCTCTTTCAAGTGCACATCAATGCGAGCACGTACGACCTCAGCTTTTGCCATGAATCACTCTCCTGCGGGTTGCTTGAGGCTTATAGTGTAGCCCAAATGGGCTACACTATCAAGGCCTCAGTCAGTCTGTCCGGGTTTAGATAGATGTGAGACCCGGCCCATGTTCTCCTCAAAAACCACTCCATTCACTGAATGGATTTTCCATAGCTTCTCCTGCAAATTCCTGCATCCTGTCCTGTAACACATTACGGAAGTTGCCGTGCCATGAAGTCGTGTTTTCCGATTTTGATTCTGCCGATTGCAGGTGAGGGTATTCCATCCGCCATCCATGCGGATGCAGGGCCTGGAATACAGCACAAATCATGCACGCACGAGGAGGTGCCGGTTCATTCCTACTGGCATCACCACACTGTGATTGCTGCAGGTGGGCACAGGCCATGAGCCCTGCGCAGCAGGGTGCGTTCCAGGCGGGTGCCGGAGTGAGTTCCGGCACGGTACTGACTGCCATCGCCTCGATGATTCTGGTGCTTGCATTCGTATGGGTGGTCTGGGTGACGATGGGCACCTTCCGGGCCTGGCAGGCCGGTCAGGCCACCATTTTAGACCTGACCTGGAATGTGCTTCGGGCCAGTATCGTGCTCATGGTTCTGGGTTTTTATCTGCGGTGAGGTCCTCGGGAATGCCTGGTCAGGCCACACGAGGGTTTATGGCAACAGGGTACGGGGAGCTTCCCCGTTGGGTTCAGTCTGACAACAAAGAGGAGAAAGGTATGTACATATCCAAGGCAATGCCGGGGTGCCAGGCACCCATCGGGAGTTTCAACCAGGCTGCGCTGCTTGCAGCCGGCCTGCTATTCCCGTATCCGCTCTGGGCGGCCCTGCCGACCCCGGTAGCCCCGAGTACGGCGCCGGCGGCCGGCGACTGGATCGGCCTGATCCAGGGCTACATCAAGGACGGTGGACTGGTGCTGGGACTGGCGATCTCCGTGATGGGGTTTTTGTGGGTGGCGTATCTCGGCTTTGCCAAGTTCAACGAGGCCCGCCAGGGCAAGGCCGAGTGGGCCGAAGTCGGCGTGCTCGGCATTGTCGGGGCCGTGGTCCTGATCTTTGCCAGTTACCTGCTCACCGAAGCCGCTGGCGTCATCTAGCCACCGTACCCGCAGGATGCAGTGATGACGGAGTCCGAGGAAGTGCTGGCCGACCGGCTCAATGTTGAGCCTGCCATCTTCCGGGGCTGCTCCTCCACCGAGCTGGGTGTGATGGCCGGGCTCGCCATCGTCGTCTGGTTGCCGCTGGGATTCTTGCTGGCCTGGTCGCTGAATGCAGCCACCATGGGCTTCGGGATTGCAGGCGTCGGGGTGGTGGCCTCCATCGTGGGGCTGGCCACCCTGTTCCAGCGCATCAAGCGCAATCGCCCGCAGGGCTATTACCAGCAGTGGCTGCGCATCCGCCTGCATGTTCTCGGACTCGGGTCTGTGCCCTGGGTGGTGCGAAGCGGCCCCTGGGATCTCGGGAGGCGCCGTGCGCCGCTATCGTCTCGAGATCGATAACGTACGTGCCCATGTGCGCTCGCTGTGGGTTGTGATCGGCCTGCAGGGGTGCATCATCCTGGCGCTGTGGTTTGGCTGGAGCCAGGCACCGCGTCATCTTCGCATACACATTCCCCCGGATCTTCGCTCCGGTGCCGTACTGGATGTGGACGAGGTGGCCCCCGCCAACGTCTATGTCTTTGCCTTCTACATCTTCCAGCAGCTCAACCGCTGGCCCAGTGACGGGGCCAGTGACTATGGCCAGGCGATCTTCCGGATCTCGCCCTACCTGACGCCGCGCTATCGCAGTGACCTGATCGCAGACATGGAACTGAAGGCCAGAAGAGGGGAGCTGGCCTACCGGGTCCGCGGGGTCCAGGAGGTGACAGGCCAGGGCTATGAAGAGCGCCGTGTAGATGTGCTGGCAGCGGATGTCTGGCTGGTATGGCTGGACCTGGACCTGCTGGAGTCGGTCAAGGGCATGACCGTCAAGCGTACCACCATCCGTTATCCAATCCGCGTGGTCCGCATGGATGTGGACCCCGAGACCAATCCCTGGGGACTGGCCCTGGACGGCTTTGGGGGCGAAGGCCCGCAGCGCCTCGATACTGCCGCGCACACCCCGCCGGAGAACCCCTCACCACCAAGGAGATCGCCTGATGCCTGATAGGATTTTTCCATCCCTGAAAAAAGCGGGGTGGTTCATTGTACTGTGCTGTCTTTTCCCGAATGCGGCGTACGCACAGCCGGACGCCTTTGTTCAACAGGATACTTCTGTACCGTATAGCGCCCCTGTGCAACAGGAGGCTCATACACAGCGCGATGTACCCGAGCTGATCGTCTGGCGCAAGGCGCCCCTGCGGATCCTGCTGCACGAAGGCGAGGAGCGGCTCGTGCATTTTCCGGGCTCGGTGCGCATGGCGCTCCCGGAATCCCTGGCGGCTCTGCTGCATGCGCAGAGCATCCACGGCACGCTGTACCTGCGCGCCGATGCCCCTTTTGCCACCACCCGGGTGCTGGTGTACACGCAACCCGAAGGGCCGATCTACGTACTGGATATTGAGGCCGTGGCGACCGGTACACACTCGTATGCACTGCCCGATATCGAGATCGTTACACAGGCTCCTGTATCTGAAGACCGGGCGCAGCCCACCTCGCCCTGGGGCTATGTCGCGCTGAGCCGCTTTGCCGCCCAAACACTGCATGCCCCGCCACGCCTGGTCCCACATGAATCCGGCATCGTGAGAGTGCCGATCCCCCCGGATCCGGTGCCCCTGGTGCAGGACCTTCGTGTGCAGGCTGTGCCGGTCGCGGCCTGGAAGGCCGGAGGGTATTACGTGAGTGCCGTGCAGCTCACCAACCTGGAATCCCGCCCCGTTACCCTGGACCCCCGGGAATTGTGCGGACATTGGCTGGCCGCCACCTTCCAGCACAACCGCCTGCAACCGGCAGGGGATGCGCTCGATACCACGACGGTGTACCTGGTATCGGATCGCCCTCTCGATGCGGTGGTTGGAGCAAGGAGCTTCTGATGTCGATGTTCACCCGCAACCGCCTGCTGCCCCTTTTGGCTGGTCTTCTTATCGTGGTGGCCGTGTTCATTGGAATCCGCTCGTGCAGCGTGGGCGAGAAGTCTGCCCGGGGACTCGAGGCCGTCCCGCAGGCTTCGATGCCGGATGCGGATACGCCTGCCGATACCATCAAGACCCTGACGGCGAACGTCAGCGGCATGACCTCGCAGCTCAATGCGCTGCGCCAGGACAATGCCGTACTCAGGCAGGAGAATCGTGAGCTCATCGAGGACCGCAGCCGGATCGAAAGTTCCATCGTCTCAAAGCTGAAGGGCATGCTCGATGAGCGAGACCATGAATCCGATACCCCTGAGACGGTCTCGGCCATCGCGGCCCTCACCGCGCGCCTCGATGCCCTGGCCCGTCGGTTCAGTGATGAAGAATCCGCTGGATCCTCCTCCGGTGCACCGCTCCCCGTAGGACGGGGCCTGGAGGCCCCGCGCACCCGCACACCGACCAGTCCGGTCTGGATCGAACCGCTGGAGCATGCGGCCGTGGTGGGTCCGGATGGGGTGACAGCGCCCACGCTGGCGGCCCTCGATCGGGCCCGACCGGCACTGTCGCCACTGATGGAACAGGAAGGCAAAACTGTTGAGGCTGAGGTAGCGGTCTACACCGTGCCGCGCAATGCGACCCTGGTCGGCTCCGTCGGCATGACGGCACTGGTGGGGCGCATCCCGGTGCAGGGACAGGTGCACGATCCGATGCCGTTCAAGGTGATCACAGGCAAAGACAACCTAGCGGCTAACGGCCTTCGCATCCCGGGGGTCGAGGGCATGATCTGGAGTGGTACGGCGATCGGGGACTGGACCCTGTCGTGCGTGAGCGGACAGCTGGAGTCGGTCACTTTCGTGTTCGAAGACGGCACCATCCGGACCCTGTCGAGCGACGGGAATCAATCAGGGGATTCCGGGAGTCCCGGCACGGGACCGCTGGGCTGGATCTCGGATGCCTGGGGAGTGCCGTGCATCAGCGGTGCGCGCAAGACCAGTGCGCACACGTATCTCGCCCAGCGTATCGGCGTGATGGCCATGGAGGCCGCAGGCGAGGCGGTGGCCCAGGCCGAGACCACGACGTTGATCAGCGACTCCGGGGTGACCTCCAGCGTGGTCTCCGGGCGGACCGGAAAGTACGTGCTCGGCAAGGCGGCCCGTCGCGGCAGTGATGAGCTGGCCCGCTGGCTGGCCGAGCGCCAGGCACAGAGCTTCGATGCCGTGTTCGTGCCGGCCGGGGTCGAGCTGGCCATCCATGTCGACCATGCACTCAACCTCGATTTTCAACCTGACGGCAGGAAACTTCATCATGAAACGAATCTTTTGCATACCCGGGCTGCCTTGTCTGGCAGCGGTCTTGATTAGCCTGCAGCTGGCAGGCTGTACCACCACCAAGGAGGCCGTGCTGGAACAGGACGGCCCGACCATGCAGGCCATCTACGCGCAGCACATGCAGGGACTGCAGAAGGATAAGCAAACACTCGTGCGCGCGACCCCGCTGGCCCACGACGGCATCTCCCGGTATCACGGCTTTGTGCGCGAGGCGGCCCGCGAGCTCGAGACCCGGTTCCCGCACCTCCCCAACCCCACCCTGGTGATGTACGTCTATCCGCACCTGTCGGGGCCTGAGCGCACCCCGGTACCCGGGTATGTGACGACCTTCCCGTTGTATGCGCGCATCGAGTATGCGTTGCCCGGTGAAGTCCGGGCCATCATGCCTGCGGTTCTGCAGAAAAAGGAATCCCCGGATGAAAAACAGGAAGAAACCCCATGACCCTCAATCCCTTCAGGGCCGCACACGCCCCTGCCGTGGAGACGGCCGCCGTGCGCCGCCAGTATGAGCGCCCGCCTTCATTCACCGATTTGCTGCCCTGGATGGAATACCTGCCGGACCTCCAGGCCTTCGTGCTGGAGGACGGGATCAGCCTGGGGGCGTTGTTCGAGATCGAACCGGCCGGTTGCGAGGCGCGCACGCCCGCCTTCATGAGTGAGCTTCGAGACAGCATCCAGACGGCCCTGTGCGAGGCGATCCCGGAGACCGACGAGGCGCCCTGGGTGCTGCAGGTCTATGTGCAGGATGAGCCGAGCCTCGAGCCCTTTGCCCGCACCCTTGCACACTATCCGGCCCCGGCCGTGCGTGCCTCGGAGTATTCCAGGCACTACCAGGCATTGATGCGCGAACACCTGCAGGCCATCTCGGGGCCCAGGGGCCTGTTCACGGATGATGCGGTGACCGGCTCAAGGTGGCGCGGTCAGGTGAGGCGCGTGCGTGCCGTGCTGTACCGGCGCCTGGGGGAGCGGGCCAGGCCGCCGTCTTCTGCGGAGGTGGAAGAGGCCCTGTCGAACGTGGCGACCCGCTGGATCGCCTCTTTGGAGTCCTGCGGGATCCGCGCGGTGCGCGCTGACGGGCAGGCCCTGTACGAATGGCTGCTGCGCTGGTTCAACCCGAAGCCGGCGCTGCCAGGCCCAGGGGGGTCGGGGCAGTTGCTGAAGCTCGCCCCGTACCCGGGCGATGAGGACCTGCCGTTCGGGCATGACCTGGCCGAATCCCTGGTGCTGTCCAGACCGCATTCGGATGCGAAGATGGGCACCTGGTATTTTGACGGACTCGCACATACGCTCGTGAGTATCCAGCATCTTCGAAGGGTGCCGCAGATCGGGCATTTTACCGCCGAACGGGCGGGCGGGGACCAGGTGTTCTCGCTGTTGGATCGCCTGCCCAGCCACACCACGATGGTCCTGACGCTCACCTTCCGGCCCCAGGATACGACCCGTAATCACATTGCCAGGATCCGCCGTGCCTCGGTGGGGGATTCGGCCGAGGCCTCGCTGACCCGCGAGGATGCCGAGGCCGTGGAACGCGAGATGGCCCGCAACAACAAGCTGTATCCGGCAAGTCTGGCCTTCTACGTGCGCGCGGAGGACGATTCGGTGCTTCGTACTCGCCTGAACCAGCTCAACGCGCTGCTGTTGCCGAACGGCCTGCAGCCGATCACCCGGGAGGGGGACCTGCTGGGGCTCGACAGCTATCTGCGCAATTTGCCGATGGCCTATGACGAGGCGCTGGACAAGAGCCGGCGGCGCTCCCGGCTGGTCTTCTCGCGTCACCTCGCCAATCTCGTTCCCTTCTATGGGCGCTCGCGCGGCACCGGACACCCGGGGCTGGTGTTCTTCAACCGCGGTGCAGAACCCCTGGTGTTCGATCCCCTGCACCGGGATGATCGCAAGAAGAACGCCCACATGCTGATCCTGGGACCTACCGGGGCCGGCAAGTCGGCCCTGCTGGTCTACCTGTTGCAGCAGATGGCGGCCGTGTACCGCCCGCGCATGTTCATCATCGAGGCCGGCGGCTCGTTCTCGCTGCTGGGTGAGCACTTCAGGGCCCACGGGATCTCGGTCAATGCCGTGGTGCTGAACCCGGACTCGGATGTCAGCCTGCCGCCCTTTGCCGATGCGCTGCGATTGCTGGAGGCGCCACAGGACTCCGGTGTACGGCAGGAAAGCGATCCGGTGCCCGGTGAGGCCCTGCAGGATGAAGAGATAGGGAACCAGGAAGACCCAGGCAATTCAGCCTCCGGGTATGAAGCCTCGGGTCGTGACCTGCTCGGTGAGATGGAGATTGCCGCGCGCGTAATGATCACCGGCGGGGATGCCGGGGAGGACGCACGCATGAGCCGTGCGGATCGCCTGCTGATCCGCAACGCGATCCTGAAGGCCGCTGAATCCGTACGGGAGGCCGGGCGTGACCAGGTCATCACCCGGGACGTGGTCGAGGCCCTGCATAGGATCGGGCGTGATCGGGAGCTGCCCGAGACCCGGCGCAACCGGGCCGTGGAGATGGGCGATGGCATGGCGCTGTTCTGTTCAGGGCTGGCCGGGCACTTCTTCAACCGTACCGGCCAGGCCTGGCCCGAGGCCGATGTCACCATCCTGGAGATGGGCATGCTGGCACGAGAGGGCTACGAGGACCAGCTGACCGTCGCCTACCTCTCCATCATGAGCCACATCAACGACCTGGTGGAACGCCACCAGAGTGATGAACGTCCGACATTGGTAGTGACCGACGAGGGCCACATCATCACCACCAATCCCCTGCTGGCCCGCTACGTGGTGAAGATCACCAAGATGTGGCGCAAGCTCGGCGCCTGGTTCTGGATTGCCACGCAAAACCTGGAGGACTTCCCGGATGCCAGTCGCAGGATGCTGAACATGATGGAGTGGTGGCTGTGCCTGGTGATGCCGAAAGAAGAGGTCGAGCAGATCGCACGGTTTCGGGAACTCAGCGAGGAACAGAGAAGCCTGTTGCTGTCGGCGCGCAAGGAGCCGGGCAAATATGTAGAAGGCGTGGTGCTGTCGGACAGGCTGGAGGCGCTGTTTCGGAGCGTGCCGCCACCCTTGAGCCTGGCCCTGGCCATGACCGAGAAGCACGAGAAGGCCGAGCGTGCCGCCATCATGGCCGAGCGCGGCTGCAGTGAACTGGAAGCCGTGCACGAGATGGCCCGGCGCATCCGGGCCCGGCTGCAGGAGTAGGGCCGTGTATTTTCACATTCCACCCGTCCCAGGATCGGGTCTTCGCGGTCTCTTTCTCCTCGTCCTGCTGCTGTCAGTTACAGGATGCGCAGAGGTGCATGCGCAAGCATCGGAAACACCACGCATCGAGGTCTTTGTGGCAGGCGATACCCTGCATCTTGAAAAGACCGCCGGGGTGACGGTCTACCGGGTCGATGCGATCGCCCGCCTGCAGGCCGCACTCTCTCGCGAGTTGCCCGGCGATCCACAGGTCGCCCGGGACATCGTGCTGGCCCGTGTTGCACGCCTGGAGGCCGATAAAAGCCTTCACCTGGAACAGGCCGCCCGGGGCCTTGCCCGGGCGATGCATTACGGGATCGACCGTTATCCTGCGATCGTCTTCAACGGTCAGGTGGTGGTGTACGGGATCACGGATATTGAATTGGCCCTTGGCCTCTGGCATCGATGGCGCAAGGGGAGGGCCGGGCCGCCATGAATCGGGCACGTGGTCTTCTCCTGGTCCTGCTGCTGGTCTGCGGTGGCGTTCATGCGGGCAGTCTCACGACCTCGCAGATCGTGGCGCGCACCAGCGATGCCGCCCTGGCGTGCATGCGCTGGATGCCTGTCGGGATGTGCTTCTGGTTGCGTTGTTCCGTGTCCGGCTGCAAGGTCAAGGCCTCGCTCAAGGTCGGGCATTACCAGCCGGATGCGGTGGTGGCCAGCTACAATGAACTGGGCGGAAATCCATGGGAGGAGATCCGGGCCGTGCTGGGTCCGGTACAGGAGGCCGCAGCCAACGGATTGCTGGGGAGTCTGTTGAACGCACCCCCCGGAAGTAGCGGCAACCGCACGGGCAGTCTGAAGGAATATCGCACCCTGGTGTTTCGCGAGGTGGACGTGATCGGCCATCCGCTGGAGTCCCTGTCCGGGCTCATCACAACTACCGGCTACCTGTGCCAGGCACAGACCACCGCCTACGCTCCCTATTTCCAGTCGGCTCTCGATGCGCTCGCCTGGCGCACCGGCATCCCGGAGATGCTGTATCCGGAAAGCCTGGTGCCCGGGCTTCGCGAGATCGGGTCCTGGCCGGTGCAGTCCTGGGGCAGCGTCTATCCCAGGAGTGGCTGGGTCCTGCAGGCCGAGGAACCCAAGGCCGCCGCCGTCCTCGCACAGCGTGCGGGCGATATCGTCACGCGCACGCATCAACCGCATGTGTATGTACCGATGACCGGGGGCTCGAGTTCCGGACAAAAGGTCTGGCGGCCCGGCCCCCTGCTCGAGGACGACCCCGATACCGGGGAGTGGCAGATGCTGCATCCGAAGCCCGAGTCGCAGTGCGGCCGGTTCGGCACGAATGATCTGGCCCAGGTTGCAGGCTGGGGCGGCGGGCGTGTGGATCCCGGCGGGGATTATGCCTGGACGCTATGGCGACCCTACAGCTGCTGTCGGGATCGCGGCTCCTTTCTGTTTGAGATCAGTTGGAGCGCGTATCCGCCATGAGCCCCCCACACCCCTTCCAGATCCTCCTGCTGACATGCCTTGTTTTGATCAGCCCGGTGGCTGAGGCCGCCAGGGCCCCGACCGAGGACAGCCTGTGGTACTACGAGATCGGCGGTGCACAGCCGGTCTCGCCCCCGCCCAACCCGTCCGTGGTCTCGGTCACGCTCGGCGGCTCCGCACAGCTGGGCCTGGGCTACAGTTGTGGCAAGTTCGATCCGCTGGCTGCGATCACCAACAACCTCAACGAGCTCGGCGCCGGGGCCGATCGCATGATGGCCGCGATGACGGCGGCGGCCACCAGCGCCATCGCCGCACTGCCGGCACTGATCCTGCAGCGCGCCAACCCGGGGCTCTATGACCTGTTCCAGAATGCCCTGGTGCGTGCCGAGGAGACGTTGAGGCTTGCGACCAAGTCCTGTGAGCAGATGGAAGCGGAGATCGCACAGGGCCGAAATCCCTATGCGGATCTCGTGACCCTGTCCAAGGGCAACGACTGGAAGGTGCAGATGGGGGTCGGCGGCAATGATGTGGTCACTGCCAAGGCCTCGGTGGAGGCCGCCAGTGGTGAGAACGGCATCCCCTGGATCGGCGGTCAGGCTGGCGGCAGCACCCAGCCGGTGCTGGCGTTTACCGGGGATATCGTCGCGGCCGGCTACAACCTCCAGATGAACCGGTCCATCACCGAGACCAGCGCCATCCCGGCATCTTCTGCCACACGGCTGTCCGAACTCTGGGCCTCACCCGCGCAGGCTCGTGACTGGGCGGTGGATGTGGTAGGCGAGAACATCGTCACGACCTGTGATACCTGCAGGAAAGACAGCATCCCCGGTACGGGCCTGCTGCCGAGGCTGTTCGAGGAGTCGGTGACCGTCACCACCGACATGCAGCACCTGGTGCAGGGCACGACCCCGCTGACCCTGGCCAACCTCAAGGCGATCCATGCGCCCGGCATCGCCGTGACCCGACAGGTGATCGAGGCCATCCGCGAGATGCCGGCCTCCGAGCAGGGCCTGATCATGGGCCGCCTGGTCTCCGAGATCAGCACCGCACGCACGCTGGAAAAAGCCCTCTATGCCCGAAGGCTCCTGCTGTCCGGTCGGCAGGTGCCGGAAGTCTATGCCACGCAGGTCGCACGCGAACATGCCGATCAGGCCATCGCGGAACTCGACCGTGAGATCGAGAGCCTGTTGTTCGAGACCCGGGTGCGAAAGGAGATCGTCTCCGATACGCTCACTACGCTGCTTAAGCGTGCCACCGTAAGGCGCCAGGGCTCGCTCACCGTACCCGAGGTGCCGACCCTCGATCCCCATCCGTTGCAGGGCGGGCGTGTCCGCTAATCCCCGCATGCGGCGCAAGGGCCTGGTGCTTTTCACCACCCTGGCTGTGTTGCTGACGGCACTGGTAGGCACCCTGCTCATGCATCGCCTGCAGCTCGAGTCCGTGCAGTCCGTCCGCCAGGACTTGCACGACTGGCAGCCCATCCTGACAGGTGTGCGCGTGAGCGTGATTCTCCTGGTGGCCCTGGGCTGGAATCGCCTGGTCGCACTCCTTGCCCGAACAGGAATGATTGATCCTGCACGGGCAGGGCGCCTCACTGCATTGCGTTGGCGCATCGTGCTCTGGATGGTAGCCCTGGAGGGGGTACTGGGACAGGGCGTACTGATCCGGGTCATGCAGCTTGCAGGCGGTGCGGCTATATGAGTGTCGACAGCTACCTGGAGCTGTTCACCACCCTGTTCGGTTGGACCTTCTATACCGTCCTGTGGGATGTACTGGTCGCGACCGGCATCGTCTACCTGCCGTTTCTGGGGATCCTGATCGATCACTGGCGTGAACCGGCCCAGCACACACAGCCGGAACTGGCCGGCGGCCTGTCGTTGCGGCGCATGGAGATCGAGTTGTTCATCGCATTGCTGGTGGTGGTTCTGGCCGGCCAGCCTGCCGCCCTCACGCCGCTGAATGCCGCGACCCTGTCCTACACGCCACCGCCCACCCTGCAGGAGCCGACCCCGACCACCGCCACCGTGGCCTCACCGCAGAGCACCTATGGCACGAACGGCTTTACCGGCACGGCTGCGACCGTCAACGTGCCCATCTGGTGGTACGGGGTGATCGCGCTCAGCTCCGGCCTGAACCATGCCATCGTCGAGGGCCTGCCGAGTGTCTCGGACATGCGCACCTACGAGCAGCAGGCGCGTCTTGCCACCATTGCCGATCCGCGCCTTCGCCAGGAGACCAGTGAATTCTTCAGCCAGTGCTATATCCCGGCCCGCTCTCAATACCGGACCCAAAGGCCGGATACCCCTGCCATCCGGAACCTCCTTGCCACCTACGGCTCCGAGGATCCGGACTGGATGGGATCGCACGTGTATCGCGATACACCGGGGTATTACGACACGCTGCGCCCGACCCACCCGGTCACAGGCTGGGCGTACAGCGCCGCCCGGGATACGGAATACGATCCCACCGCACCGCCTGCCTGGGGCAAGCCGACCTGCAGGCAGTGGTGGGAGGATGCATCCATCGGCCTTCGCGAAAAACTGATCAACGAGGCGGATGCCACCTCTGCCGGGTTCTCCGGTTTGGTCGTGGCGCTGGCTCCGACTCTGGCCAGCGAGCAGCAAAACGATGCCGTAGCCAGAACGGTACTTGCCAACGCACCCCCGTCCTGGTCGAGCAATGAGCTGCTCGTACACAACGCCTCCGGTCCCGGGCTGGTCAGTTCTGCAGGTTCTGCCGTCAAGAGCGGGTTGGCCGCAGGAGGCATCATCACGGCCTCAGCCCTGTTCTCGGTCACCATGACCGCCGTGCTCCAGGCCCTGCCCATGCTGCAGGCGATCATCCTGCTGGGCATCTATGCATTGCTGCCATTGATGGTGGTGCTGTCCCGGTACTCCCTTTCCATGATGGTGATCGGAGCCATGGCCATCTTTACCGTCAAGTTCTGGAGCGTGCTGTGGTACCTGGCGATGTGGGTGGATCAGAACCTGATCCTGTCCATGTATCCGGACGTCAACCTCTTCCTGCAGGTGTTCGCCAATCCTGGCGAACACGACTTCAAGCGTATGCTGCTGAACATGATCACCACCAGTTTCTACCTGGGACTGCCTTTGCTGTGGAGCATCATGATGGCCTGGGCAGGGGTCCGGGTCGGGCAGTCACTGGACAGTGCAGTACAGCCGCTCAGTGCACCGGTGCAGGATGCTGGCCGGCAGGGCGGGGCCTTCGGGAGGGCTGCGGTGGTTCGGGGGGTGAAGAGGTGAAGGACATTCCATGGAAACAGGCCATCGGAGCTACTGCACTACAACATTTTCGATCCTATTCTTTCCACTCTGATTCCCCTATGCTCTTTAACAATGCATTAAACTGGTCTTTGTCTTTCTCAAACATCTTTTTGAATACGAAGTTGACAACGGCAGGTATTTCCGGAATTTCGATAGGATGCATACTCCGATCAAATATGCTTTCAAGGTGGGATAATTCGTTACTCACTCTGTTTGTCAATGCTGTTGCTGTTGCATCGTCTCCAAAAAACTTCATCAATCGCTCCGTCGAACTGTCTTGATCATCCTTATATGGGTATTTGTAGAATAGGTACGCTTCAAGAAATTTTCGAAGGTTGTTTCCAAAATTATAGAAAACCTCGTGGTTGTTGTGTGCTTCACGACTATCCTTACAACGATAAATTTGATGAAAGAGGTAGTGAAACTCGGTTTGGTATTCCTTCAGGTATTTTGGCATATGCCGTATAGTACTTTCCCTGTCTTGCTTTTCGATTAAGAAGAACTCTGTCCCACCGTCCCGTGTTATGGGGCGAGAAAGGCGGATAAGATATTTAAAGAAATCCAGATTATGTGTTGCAAGAAATAACTGCTTGTATTTATAAGTCTTATCTTTATTTGCATTCGTTATGGACTTTGCAATGACAGATTCAATAAGGCTGAAAACGAAGAAAATGTGGTTGCTATCAAGGCTTGATATCGGGTCGTCTATAAAAATAATCAATTCCTTTCCCTCGGTGTCGATATCTTTAAGACGGGCCATGAAATAGCAAAATGACACGAGACCCCGTTCTCCCTCGCTCATGTTATAGGCTGGGTCGTCTCCTCTCATTATTTGAAACTTAAACCTCGACTCAGCCGGATCCTCAACAGCTTGTAGACGCAGACCGTCATGCCCAAAATAATGATTGAGGTATTTGTTCACCTTCTCTGCACCTTTCTTCTCATCGTGCAATTCGGTTTGGAGTTGTTCGATCTTGTGTTCTATGATTTGAATGTTTTCGGCTAGTCTGTCTACTTTCTCTTTGCTTGTGCACACATAGCTTCGCAGCTTGCTTACATTTTGTTCTCCAGCACCAAGATCAATATCTCTTATGAAGTTTGCAACCGCATTTAGTCGAAGTTCATCACGCGTTTCCTGTTGCCGTCTGGTTAAAGTATTCGTTAGTTCGTTATTCTCTTCAATGAGCTTGTTAAACGCTTCAATATTTCTCTGCAATTCTCCTGAGTGATCTACAATGTCAGTACATGCTACGGTCTTAAATATGTCGTTTTGTCGCCTCTTGAGCTGTTTTTGAATTTTCTTAACTTCTTCTTGATAGGCCTTCAATGATTTCTGTAAATCTGTTCGCTTTGACTCAAATAATGTGTAATTGACAGCATAAAATCTTCCTTTTCCTGGAAGACGGATGTTCGATGCAGCATTCATTTCAGCGTCAATAGCCCCAATTTGTCTGTTCAGTTCATTTTCCAGATCAGACGACTCTTGGTTAAAGTGCGCGTCAAGCTTTTCCCAAAGGTCAACCGGCAGCGGCTGGCCGCAAAAACCACATGATGTACGGTTTTCTCGGTGATGCTTCATCCCTGCGCGCACCCAAGTCTGCAGCAGGGCATCATTCAGCAAGCCTTGGATTGGTGATGAAGGTTTGATCTCGCGGCCCAAGACCATTTGGGAGTCAGTAAAGAGCGTCGAAAACGTTGGGTGGAATGAGACTTTTTCCTCTATATCTGGAAGTTCTTCTTCTTTTAATTGAACCAGCTTGTTTTGTACTTCCGCCCCATCAAGAATGCTGAACTCCTTTTTATCAACTACTCCGATATCTCTTCTTATTTTGTTAATGTTGTAAACTGGAGATCCATAATCTGGATTTATCTTAATAACATCGTTTGCATACCGTCGAAGCGTATTATCAAGCTTTTCTGCAGCCTCATCGGCTGCCTTTTTTTGGGTTGCATATTCTTCATTCTTTAGAACATGCTCGTATCTCAAACCGGATTTGGCTTCAATGCTACCAAGATTTTTCTCTTCTTCAGAAATCTGCTGCTCAATCTCTTTATTTTTACTGCCGATAATTGCGAACGTTTTGACTTCGCCGTCTTCAGGATTGTTAAGAAAGCTCAAATTATCATCGATAAAATCTCTGTTGTAGACTCGGATATCCAACGGATGTGATTGAATGTCTCCCTGATTGAATGATGCCTCGCCGTATTTAATTTCAAACTTTGAGTTTTCAAAATTTTCAGGCGGTCTGCCAACTTCGTAGCTGCGCAATATACGTGACAGGGTTGTCTTACCTGAGTAGTTTCTTCCATACAGGATATTGAGACGTTTGAAGTCGTAGATTGTTTGCCCTTCTTTAAGGGCGACTTTCCATTCAAAGTTGGTAAAGCAGCCAAACTTCTTTATATCAATACGATTGATCATGCTAATGCTCGCAGTGGTTACCCGCCCCCATCATGTAAGTCGCTCTCGAGCAAGGGTGTTTGTAATCCCTCGATCTCCTGCAGTGCTTGCCCAGCAATGCCTTGAAGGTCTCCGTACATGCCGACTGTTGACTCAATGACACCTTGTATCTGTGTTTCACGTTTAGCCCAAAGCCGAGTCATTGATTTCCTTTCCCGGTCTAGGTCAGCTTGCATGTCATCAAATTTCTCGACGATCGCCTCAACACGGTGCCTGAACTTAGGACCAGTAAGATATTGATAAACCAACTCCATTTTTGTCTCTTGACCTTCCTGAGCGTGCCGCGTGTTCGCAACTTCAAGAAGCGACTGCCGGAGTACGATCACAAGAGGGACCGCATAGCGTGGCCTTGTAACCCAAATACCATCGATATAATCAAAACTGTCCACATCTTTTGGCATGGCGTTCGAAACCAGTACAGCCAACTCCGCTTTTGCTGCGCGTTGGTCGTTTCGCAGTTTAGAAAGCCATGCTTCATTCCAGTTTTTCGTCCTTTTTGACTCCCACAGAATTGAGCCACATACCTGACCAATTGGTCCGCAGACTTTATGAAGTACATCGCCGCCAAACTCACCTTTGGGAACTGGCTCGATGCTATCAAGTGGAAATTTTGTGCTTAGAGTTGTCTCAAGTTCCAGCTCCTGAACTTCTCCCTGAAGCTGTTGAGAGCCTTGTTCAGCCTTTTGTTTCAGTACTTCGATTTGACGCTGCATTGAAGTAATTTGTTCTTCCTTTTCAGCCACCTTGAGCTTGAGTCCCTCTTCAGCTTCCGTGCGAGCCTTTTTTCGAATATCTTCAGCAGATTCCTGAACACGTTTCTCGATGGTAAGTTCGAGCTCTCGCTTGGCATCATCTAGTTCACGTTGCTTGCGTAGCAGTTCGGCCTGTTCTTGCTGCGCTTGCTTGAGTTTCTTGTCGCGTTGTTCGAGAATTTTCTGAAGCTCACCGACCTCTTTAGCCTTGTCCTCAAGATCAATCGCGTATGATCGTTTTGCCTTCTTAGCCTCTTCCTTCGAAATTTCAGCCCTTTCTTTTATCAACTTTTCAGCTACTTGCTCATCGATCGCTTTCTGCGCATCTTTTACTGCCTCTTGCTGACTACGAAGCTCTGATTCACGTTTGGCAACATCCGCTTCTTTCTGTGCAATTTTGGTTTCGTATTCTTTTCGCACCGTCTGGATTAGCGGGGCTGCCAGCGACTCCGTCAATTTTATTTCTGTTGAACAATTCGGGCATATAATTGCTGGCTCTGTCGTCATCTGCTCCCTACCTTAGGCTCTAAACCTCTGATTAATTCAGTCATTCTTATTATACTTTTATACTTTGCATTGAGACTTCGAAGGAGAAGTCTGGGTGCGTAGGGATGGGTCTCGGCAACCTGCTGTATCTGGGCTGAATCGCCCCGGGTTTATCGGAGTGCTGTTTATGTCATGCGGCCCTGGCTGCATGCTCCTGTTGTTGATCATACAAGGTTTATTTCTCTGCCGGGGATCGATCGCCATTGGTCTGCAGCAGGCGAGCATTAAGTCAAGTGGAAGACAGTGACACAGATAAAATACATCTCACTTTCTTGCCAAGCTTTGCACCTCTTGCAGAATCGCACCATAGGGGATAGTACTATCTTCTTCTTTCATTACCTTACTCATGGCGTGAGTAAGTAAATAGAAAGGTGTTTTTTGATTCATCTCTTCAAACGTTATAACCTCTGGCCACCGATGCATATGCCCTACTAATTCAATCAACTCGTCCACCTCTGCATCGAGTGAATCATTGAAGTACTCTTCTGAAAACGATGCTTTAAAACCAATAAACAGCACTGCCCCATAAAAACTGCTAAAGCTCCGATAGTATCCGTTCATGTTTCGTATTGAGAAGGTGAATGGACCCCTTTCAGGGCCCCATCCAGTCCGGAAAAGCGCAATCGGATTAAAATGGACAAAATTTGAGGCAGCAAAGTAAATAAATTCGTACGTCGACTTCAGTCCTACCTTTTTTGCAAGCTGCAACACAGTTGGCGCTTTCTCATTGAATTGATTTGTGGATTTCCAGAATTCTCGAATCTGATTCTCTGTTGTTTCCAGAGCTTGTGTATGTGAGGAGTTTCCTAATACAGGTTGCATTGGGTTGTTGTCGTCAAAAAACTTCTTTTGAGCATTTAAGCCTTCAAAGTAATTCCTCTCCTGTAAAAGTAAAACCAGTCGGTCTGCAGCTTTTTTTTCCAGCCTTGACAGATACGTCAGATAGATCAAGTCTTCGCAAACTCCCCTCAGGTTGCTCATCAGCAAGAATGCTGCTTCAGCACGTTTGCCCGTCCTATTGGCCTCAATGTTAAATTCAATGCATTTGGATGTTGCCGCTCGCACTAAAGAATCCAGCAAGTGATCTCCTAATTTATCAACGGTTACTGACTTGAGATCTAACTTTTTCTTAATTTTTCTGAACACCCGAGCAAAAGCACGTTCTATCGGAATACTCTTTTCCTTTGGTTTCCGGCGCGGCAAGCTGGAGGGTATATTGTCTTGTGTAATCACCTGTTATTTACTACTGAAAGTGCTCTTCATTTTGGTTGACAGAGACCCTGCAGCCCGGATTTCTGCATTTGACCTCAGCCATGACCGCTGGGAGTATTTCTGAGAAATTTTCCAGTATTGTCGAAAAGCTTGACAAAACTGACTCCGGGACAGGACTCGCCTTGAAAAACTTGCATGCGATTTCAGTGGCCTCGTGCTCGTACGAAACAATCTCATACACGGCAATCCGCATACCGTTCTGAGTGGAGAGCAGCGTCTGCTGTACGATAGAAGACATGGTCGCAAAGACTGGGCTATAGACTCGATGAGAGACTTTTCCTTGCACATACTGCCGCTGCAAGTATCGAAGCAGGAGAGTTGCTCAATAATGGACGCATGCAACGATATCATGCTACTACACTCTGAAAGGGTATCCCTTCACCTGGATTGCTACTGCTGAATCGACCCTCGCCAGGATCAATCAACTTTGTATACTTGTTTCACAAGGCGCAACACCAGTGAGGAGTTGTAAGTTTGTAAGTGTTTTTCAGTTCTCGCGATATGACACAACGTCAGAAGAAGGGTCATACGTCACTGCAACGGAAGCCGTTTCATGAGGGTTGCTGATAGATGCCCGTGTAAATACTGGGACATTTGTTCCGTCTTCATTTCTTGCTGAAGGACTAAGCAAGCCATCAAGTTGCAATTCTACAGCTTCAGCGCCCAGTTCATTACAAAACTGGTAATCGTCATCGATAAGTTTTGGCCATGCCTCAAGCATGGGCCTTAAGTCCTTTGCTGATCCATTGAACTGACAACTGAAGCATACGTAATAGGCCGTTCTTGGTCCTTTCGGCCTCCCGAGAAACTTGAGGAAATGATGGCAGGCTTCTGCCTTTGCAGTACCTGCCTCCAGGGAACTATAGAACACTGGGAAACTGCTATCAGAAAACCGGGTGGCCTTTCGCAGTCGCTTTTTTTGCCTGAATGGTGCGTCACAAAGTTCTTCCAGCGTATCAGTGATGCCCCGAGATTGTAGTAACTCCTCCATTTCCCTTATGGCATGTTCATCAAGTCCTTGTTCTTCGAGAAAGTCCACAAGTGTTGGCTGAGTAGCCAAACGAAATATTCTGAGTGAAGCTTCGTTAGTTGGTATGACTTCAAGCACAGCTATTTTCCTGCTGCTGTATCAACATACTCCTTGACAAGTAGCAGGTTTTCCATGGTGCCTTCCAGCATTAACTCCATAGGTGCAATGTTATTCAGTATGGAATGCTTTTCTCTAAGCCATTCATTCTCGACCTCCTCATTCAAGAATAATGCAGATAAAGTTTTCCGAATTTGCAGCAAATAGGCAATCCGATCCTTCACGTCACGACCCGAGAGAACAGCACGACCCTTTAAAAGGTTGCTAACGCGATGTCGATCAGAATCCTCGAATCCGAGCAAAGGCGCAGCATCATCTTGTGTGAGTCGCCAGGTTTTCAAAAGGCTCTGGATAAACTTGACTGGACCAGACAGTTGTCCTTGGGGGGGCAGTGCATTGACATAGGTTACTGAAATGTTTGCCTGACCAAGCATTTCACGGGCTGCCTCAGAAAATAGCCTGTAGTTTCCAATGAAATTATTATGGGGTGCAGTCAATGTCGGCAAGTGATGCCCCGGTGAGAGTTGACTAGGGACGCCAATACCTAGTGGCAAAAGAATCGCTGGCCTTCTTATTTGGCCAAACGCTTCCTGATCGTACCTTCTTAACTGCATATAGCTTCTTGCAGGTTTAGTTCCAAGCCTACACCAGCCTTCCAGTAAGGATTTTTCCCGCTGGTCTGTAGTGTGGGGATTTGGGTTTTGCTTCAAGATAGAACGTAGTTGATGAAATCCATCTGACCGACCTACTTCATAGGCCGCAGCACGTCTACCATATTCTCCTGCCCGTATCATGATTCCTCCAGATAAAACCCTGAAACTTCCAGATCAATTTTGCCAAGAAGCGTGTTGATCAAATGCTTCAGGTGCTCTGTTTGGTGCTCAAGCCCTTGGAATGCTTTTTGCTCATTGTACAAAGCATTACACGACACCACTAGGGATGATTTTCCTATGTGGTTCCTAGAGATGTTCATAAGCACATTCCACCCTTTCTCTTCATTTTCGATCTCAAGGCTTACACCATGATGCAGGGTGGCTCCATCAAAATCTTCCAGGCCAGACAGATTGCCAGAGTATCTGATATTTGCGAGGTAGCTGCTGGCATCTCCTGTTCCATCATTGAGCTCAAGAGACAAAGTCGGCCTGATTGCAGCAAGGCCAAATTTCAGATCCGGAAGCGTGTCGCGTATAGCTTGTTCAGCCAGTGAGATACATTCCTTGCATATACTTAGGTGGCTGTCATTCTCCAGATTGAAAAAGGTTACCGAATATTTTTCCGTTGTAACCTCAACCTTTGCATTGCCATTAAACATGGAAATGCGTGCACAAATCTCTGAGAGGGTATTCCCTCCAAACATCTGCATGTCGGTGGCAGCAATTGGAGACACAGCACTCAATTTCGCATAAAGAGATTTCAGCAGGGCAAGTCCTTGCTCTGCCAAATCAAACGATGGTTCAGAGAATACCATCTCGTACATCAAGTCCATGCGATTGAGTGTAGCTTTCATCATGGTGTTACCTGAGTTCATGCCCAAAGGGATAAGTGAGCTCTCATTGCCCGTATAATGTGATCTGAAACAGTGTCTTACATTACCATAAAAGTGGTTATCTCGCGCACACTGTGCTGAAGGCATCAGCAGTGCACGTCGCCGGGAAGCCGCAGGCGAATTGGAGTGTGACAGCCAAGCCTTAAAACCCCGATAGGCCCCACTTTGCAATAGTATCCTGCTGGCTCACGAGTTGATACATTTTCGTTACCAAACCGATTTTCGACTTCTCTTGAGAGGGTATCATTGAATCCGTACAGCTTTGAAAGGGAATAAGAACCTGCAATCGTATGTAGTTCCTTGTAGCACCAGATGGTTTTCAGGGATGCTCATCAGGGAATCAGGGGAATACCGCACTAATTAGCTTTTGTTGGGTTTCTAGGTTAGATTTCACGGCTGAGTCAATAGCGAGCAAATATTAAGTGACAGAAGATCAGAAACAAAAGCTGCAAGGACAACTCTGGAACATTGCCAATGAATTGCGGGGCAAGATGGATGCCGATGAGTTTCGTGATTACATTCTCGGGTTCGTGTTCTACAAATACCTCTCTGAAAAGCAGCATCTCTATGCCAACACTCTGCTCGAAACTGAAGAGGTTAAGGACTATTGTGATGTCACGGATGAAGAGGACATTGATGCAATCCGTGAAGAATCCTTATTGCAGCTCGGCTACTTCCTTCGTCCGGAAGAGTTGTTTTCTGCCATCACTGCCAAGGGCAATTCTGATCTTGAAGAGAAAAGCAATTTTATCCTTGAAGACTTACAGGCGATCCTTAACAACATCGAGTCCAGCACGATGGGTACGGAGAGCGAGGATGACTTCAACAAGCTGTTCGAAGACCTGGACCTGGCCAGTACCAAGCTGGGTCGTACGCCTGAAGCAAGGAACAGCTTAATTGCCAAGGTACTGGCGCATCTGGACAAGATTGATTTCGGGCTGCAGGAATCCGATTCCGATGTATTGGGAGATGCATACGAATACCTGATCGGTCAGTTTGCCTCGGGCGCAGGCAAGAAAGCTGGAGAGTTTTACACACCCCAACAAGTTTCCAAAATCTTGGCCAAGCTTGTCACACTGGACAAACCACGTATCAAAAGTGCCTACGATCCTACCTGTGGTTCGGGTTCACTGTTGTTAAGGATCGGCAAGGAAGCAGAGGTCAGCGAGTTTTTTGGGCAGGAGCTAAATCGAACCACGTACAACCTTTGTCGTATGAACATGATTCTGCATGACGTGCATTTCAGGCAGTTTGATATCAGGCAGGAAGACACCCTTGAACATCCACAGCATACGGATTACCGCTTCGAAGCAGTAGTAGCCAATCCCCCTTTCTCAGCTAGGTGGAAAGGCAAGGACAATCCACTGAATGAGACGGATGACCGGTTCAGTCAATACGGCAGGTTAGCACCTAATACCAAAGCAGATTTCGCCTTTGTGCAGCACATGATCTACCAGATGGCGGAGAATGCCACGATGGCAGTAGTGCTGCCACATGGCGTGCTGTTTCGAGGGGCAGCAGAAGAAGAAATACGCAAATACATCATCCAGGAACAGAACTATCTGGATGCCGTGATTGGATTACCAGCCAACCTGTTTTACGGGACCAGTATTCCTGCCTGCATACTGGTATTAAAGAAGTGTCGTGTACACGACAAAAACATTCTGTTTATTGATGCTTCACAGCATTATGAGAAATCAGGAAACCAGAACATGCTTACGGATGAGCATGTTGAAAAGATTGTAGATGCGTATCAAAAACGTGAAACCATAGACAAATATGCCTATGTAGCTAGTCTAGCTGAGGTCAAGGAGAACGATTACAACCTGAATATTCCTCGCTATGTGGATACCTTTGAGGAAGAAGAGCCTGTAGTTATCAATGCAGTGGTCAAGGACTTGAGAGTACTTGAGGTGGATATGCGAGAAACTGACCAAACTATTGCAGGATTTTGTAAGGAACTGGGGATAGAAAGTCCTTTTTGATTCAGGAGTTCCTAATGGCAGCAGCACAAAATAATATGCCGGCTTTGAGGTTTCCTGGATTTAATGAGACATGGATTACAGAGAAATTAGGTACATGTTTAGTAAGGATAATTGACCCTGTAAAGGTGGAATTAAAAACCCATTACAGAGAAATTGGTGTGCGTTCACATGGGAGAGGAGTTTTTCATAAAGAGCCAGTTTCCGGTAAAAGCTTGGCTAATAAAAGAGTGTTTTGGGTTCACTCAAATTCCTTGATATTAAATATAGTATTTGCTTGGGAACAGGCTGTGGCATTGACCACTGATAATGAGAGAGGATTTATTGCCTCTCATCGTTTCCCAATGTATGTGCCAATCGATGACAAGGTAAATTTAAAGTTTATTCTCTTATTTTTTTTGCGAAAAAGAGGAAAATTTTTATTAGAACTCGCATCACCTGGGGGTGCTGGACGAAACAAAACTCTAGGCCAAAGTGAGTTTGCTAAGCTAAAAGTTACGCACCCAACTTGTCCTGAACAACAAAAAATTGCTTCCTTCCTTTCTTCAGTCGACACTAAAGTCGAGCAATTAAACAAGAAGAAATCCTTACTGGAGCAGTACAAGAAAGGCATGATGCAAAAGCTCTTCAGTCAGGAAATCCGGTTCAAGGATGAGCAGGGGAAGGAGTATCCGGATTGGGAGGAGAAGCGACTAGGTGATATATTGAGCTATGAACAGCCAACTGCTTATCTTGTAAAAACATCCGACTACGACGACACCTATACAACATCAGTACTTACAGCTGGCAAAACATTTTTACTTGGCTATACAAACGATAATATAGGAATTTTTAAAGATAAATTACCAACTATAATTTTTGATGATTTTACAACCGCATTTAAGTATGTAGATTTTCCCTTTAAAGTAAAATCCTCAGCGATAAAGATACTTATTCCCAAGAGTAAAAATGTAAACATAAAGTATGTTTTTGAAGCAATGCAAAAAGTTAGATTTCCTTTAGGAGAACATAAACGTTATTGGATTTCTGAATACCAAAAAGAAAAGATTTCATATCCAAGCAAGAAAGAACAACAAAAAATCGCAGCCTTCCTGTCCGCTATCGAGAAAAAAATAGAGTTAGCCACAAAACAAATCAAGCAAGCCCAACTCTTTAAAAAAGGTCTGCTCCAACAGATGTTTGTTTAGCTTTCAGGCAACGGACTGCATGACAACTGAGTCGGAACAAACCCTCGAAAACAAGCTCATTGCCCAACTGGAAACCCTGGGCTTTGAATATGTGAAGATCAATGACGAAAAGGATCTGATTGAGAACCTGAAACGCCAGCTCGAGAAACACAACAAAACAACTCTCTCTGACAAGGAGTTCAAACAGGTACTGAACAAGCTTGCCCGCGGCAATATCTTCGAGAGAGCGAAGATATTACGCGACAAGATAGACTACACCAGGGATAACGGAGATATCGGGTATATCGAACTGATTGATTCGATCCGCTGGTGCAAGAATGAATACCAGGTGACCCATCAGGTCACCATGCAAGGCACCTACACCAACCGCTATGATGTGACCTTGTTAATCAACGGCCTGCCTTTGGCCCAGATCGAACTGAAACGCCGGGGTCTGGAACTCAGGGAAGCGTTCAACCAGACCAACCGTTATCATCGTCATTCCTTTGCGGCAGGCCATGGCCTGTACATGTATATCCAGCTGTTTGTGATCAGCAACGGAGTCAATACCAAGTACTACGCCAATAATCCGGTTACCAAGAGAGACTTCAAGCAGACCTTCTTCTGGGCCGATCCGGACAACAGGAAGATCACTCAGCTCAGTGAGTTCGCCGAGGTGTTCCTGGAGAAGTGCCAGCTTTCCAAGCTGATTACAAAATACGTAGTACTGAATGAAAGCCAGCAGATGCTAATGGTCTTGCGTCCCTATCAGTATCACACGGTAGAAGCGATTGTTGAGCGGGTCAAGAACAGTGAGAAGTTCGGGTATATCTGGCATACCACCGGGTCCGGCAAGACCTTGACCTCGTTCAAGACGGCACAGATCCTCACCCAGTCCCCGCATATTCATAAAGTCGTGTTTGTAGTGGACAGGAAGGATCTGGATTACCAGACCATCAAGGAGTTCAACAGTTTCAGTGAGGGCAGTGTAGATGCTACCAATAACACCAAGAAGCTGGTACAGCAGTTCGCAGATGACACACCTTTGATCGTTACTACCCTGCAGAAGCTGAACACGGCAATCAGTAAGGGAAAGTACGCAAATACCATGGTCTCATTACAGGACCAGCGCATGGTCTTCATCTTTGATGAATGTCATCGCAGTCAGTTCGGGGATACGCACAAGCGCATTAAAGAATACTTCCCAAGGGCGCAGATGTTCGGATTTACGGGTACCCCGATCTTCGCAGACAACTCTTCAGCCAACGCACACGGGACACGGACTACGAAAGACCTGTTTAGGGAGTGTCTGCACAAATACGTCATCACGGATGCGATCCGGGATGAGAATGTGCTCAAGTTCTCGGTGGAGTACATCCGCACCGTCAAGCAGAAAGACGATATTCAGGAAATACAGATCGAGGAAATTGACAAGGCTGAGGTGATGGAGGCGGATGAACGCTTGGATGCGGTCACTGAGTACATCCTTGCGAACCACACCCGCAAGACCCATGCCCGGGAGTATACGGCCATTTTCTGCGTGTCCAATATCCAGACCCTGATCAAGTACTATGAGTTGTTTAGAGAAAAGAAAGAGGCCGGAGAACACCATTTAAAGGTTGCTACGATCTTCTCTTACCAGATCAACGAAGATGACAAGGATGCCGATGGGAATATTGAAACGGATGTAACCGACGTTACAAACGGGCCTGTCAATCAACACAGCCGGGACAAGCTGGAAGGCTTTATCCGGGACTACAACGAGACGTACAACACCAATTTCTCCACGGAGAAATTCTATGGGTATTACAAGGATATCGGCAAAAAGGTCAAGGCCAGACAAATCGATATCCTGCTGGTGGTGAACATGTTCCTGACCGGATTCGACAGCAAATGGTTGAATACCATCTATGTGGACAAGAACCTCAAGTACCACGGTCTGGTTCAGGCCTATTCGCGCACCAACCGCATCCTGGGGCAGAAGAAGTCGCAGGGCAACGTGGTGTGCTTTCGCAACCTCAAGTCGGCCACGGACCAGGCGATCGAGCTGTTTGCCAATCGGGAAGCCATCGAAGAAGTCATCCTGCAGCCCTATGAGAAATACGTCGAGAAGTTTGCCGAGGCGGTTACTGAATTACTGAAGATTGCCCCGACTGTGGACAGTGTGAATGAGTTACTGACTGAGGAAGACGAAGCCAGGTTCATCCAGGCGTTTCGTGACCTGATCCGTATCAAGAACGTCCTCAGTTGCTTTACTGAATTCAGCTTTGATGACCTGGCTATGGATGCGCAGTGTTTTGAAGATTACAAGAGCAAGTACCTGGATCTGTATGACAAGGTCAGGACCGATAAACAGAAAGAAAAAGTCTCGATCCTCGAGGACATCGACTTTGAACTGGAACTGATCCATCGCGATGAGATCAATGTCAGTTACATCATCACTCTGTTACGCAACATGCAGTCTGCTCAACCGGCCGAGCAGGAGAAGCAGCGAAAAGCAATTTCCCAAATTCTGGAGACGGAAACGCAGTTGCGCAGCAAGAAGGAACTGATTGAGCGATTCATAGCTGAACATTTTCCTGCGATACCGAAAGAGGGGGATGTAGGAACCGCATTTGAGCAGTTCTGGACTGTAGAAAAGCAAAAAGCCATACGCACGTTGAGTGAGGACGAGGAGCTAGACATTGATGGCTTGCAGAAAGTGATCGGGGAGTACCTGTTCACGGAGAAAACGCCTTTGCGCGATGAGGTGATTGCGATCATGCACACACGTCCGAAACTCAGGGAACGTGGGACCGTAACCGAGCGCATCATCGAAAAGATCAAGGAATTTGTTGAGACGTTTATTGATGGGGTGGACTAACTGACCTTGCTCCATACTTTTGTGTTGAGGATGTATTCAGATGTATGAATCCAGTTTTGATATACGGAGCCCAAAAGACTTTTGGTATGAAATGGTTATTCCACAGTATGAAGACTTCAAGGAAAAAAATTCTTCTTCACGACACGCGTTGCTTACGATCATCCTTCTTTACCATATGTATGAGTGGGTTAACGAGCATACATTTAGCAAAGATCACTTCAGGTCAATCTACAAAGATGAAGAAGAAATGGCTGAGATATTTGATCTGGCAAGGAACATTTCAAATGGCACAAAACATTTCGAGCCAAGGGCAAGGGCCAAAACACAAACCGGATTCTCATCAGCTTTCAGTGATGATTTTGCAAGACCTCTGAATGTTGTATTCCCTGATGGCAAAGAAGAATCTGCGGATATTTTTATCCGTAAAATGGTTGAATTCTGGAGTGACCTTGAAAAAGAAGGTGCTTTTTGAAGCCTGTCAGAGAATACTTTTAGGTAAAGTACTTGTACACGCAACTTCAGTCCCTCTTTAAATTGAATGAAGAGTAATTTATGACAAACTTACACTTAATTCCTGCGTCTATTAGCTTTGACTATGATCATGATGAGGATGCTACTAGATATTTTAGGATGTCATTGGACGATCTAAATGGCGCCGAGCAGGCGTTTTCAGGGCCTATGGCCTTTGGCATAGGGTGGATTTTGGGCCGCTCAGAGGGCTTTTATTTCCCGCTTATTGTTTGGCCTTCAAGAAAGAGTTAAGTACATAAATATTTCCATGGCCCATGGCCACGTCGAATTGTCCAATGGGTTCCATGTCCTCGGTGTGGATATTTCCGTTTGGCAGCAATATGTATCTTTCCGTGGATGCTCCACCGCAACTCACGCCAGTTTCTGCCAAACTGACTCTCACGCGCTCAAACCAATTAAAAGCTTCGACGTCTGAACGATGAATACCCGCCACACAATGGCCCATTTCGATGGGCGGGCAGCTTCCTTTCGGGTCGCTAAACCCGACCCGTTCCACTCCATGCGGGTCCGTGTGTCTGCCCACAACCCCCCTGAACTTCACGGCGACACCTTCATCGACTACATCCTCCATTAGAAAGTGTCTCTTTTCTTGAGGGCCAGTACGTTCTCTGACCCACATTTGACCCTTTTCGTCGATGTGCAAATAGTGGCAGCGACACCGGAACAACGGCCACTCAAGCAATTGGCCCCTTTTATCCCTATTGCATGTGACGCACATGAGTTGCAGGTTCCAAGCTGCGTTGTACCCACGATGGTCCTTGGTGGTTAAGTGCCTAAAATATGATTTCGGGATGATGTGGTCGATGTTCATTTCTTTCGGGTTAGTTAACTTTCGCTGGCACCCGCCCAAGTGCTTTCCGCACACGTCGTTGTCACGCCTACGCACTTTCAATTTCTTGGCGTTGTTAACCTTTGCCATCGTTACTCCCTAACTTCCGTAGATTTTGGGCGGTGGTGGCGAAAAACGGCCTCGTAGTAGCCGATCTCAGGCGTTTTCCGCGCTACCCTCTCTTTGCAAATCCCTGCGAGGTATAAGTGATTGTTATTCAACTTTGGTATTGAGTGGGCAAACACCGTAAGTGACTGATTGATAAAAATTGTTTATTTTAGTTTTGGGCTTATTTACCTGGGTTGAGTAGATCAGGCAATCGCTCGACCCCATGCTGCCATGAGTTTTCTGCGCCGCTCAAACAGGTCACTTCTTGCATAGGCGCCTTCCACGCCTCGAACGACATGCGCCAGGGCAGCTTCTGCCACTTCGCGGGGTTGGCCTGAATCTCCGCACCAGTCCCGGAATGTGGACCGGAAGCCATGCGGCACGGCATTAATGCCAAGTTCGCGCAGCAACTTTGACAGGGTATTGTCACTCAGCACACGACCGGATACGGACGGGAATACCAGTTCGGCACCGTCTGTGAGTTTGCGAGCCTTGGCCAGCACTTTCAGTGCCTGTTTCGAAAGTGGTACGCGGTGCTCACGTTTTGTCTTCATGCGTGAAGCAGGAATTACCCAGACTTCCTCGTCAGTATCAATTTCGCTCCACTGTGCATGGCGTACCTCACCTGAACGGCAGGCCGTAAGCACAAGGAACTCGAAAGCCAGAACGGTAGATGGATTTGCACCACTTGACCGCACCTTGTCCAGTGCGCCTGCAACCTTTGCAAAGGGCAGGGCACGCTGGTGTGTACGGACGATATCGTTTTTGGGAAGAGCAGCCCCGATGGCCTCGCCTGCAGGATTGTCAGATCGAAAACCTTCAGCAATCGCCCATTTCATGACGGCACCGATACGCTGGCGCACGCGCATGGCTGTTTCTCGCTTGGTGTTCCAGATCGGCAGCAGCACTGCCATGACATCATGCGTGGTGATGTCGGATACAGGGCAATCTCCAAGGTTGCGCATGGCGTAATCGCGAAGGCTTGCCCGCCACTGTTTTTCAGATTTTCCGCCATCTTTCCATCCTGCCGAATGAATGCTGATCACCGCTTCCACCGCCTCGGCGAATGTGGGTGTTTTCTGCTGTTTTTTCAGGGCCAGGGGATTACCCCCCATATGCACCAGCTCCCGGTTATTTGATGCACGCTCACGTGCTTTGGCAAGGCTTACAAAAGGATAGCCTCCAAGTCCAAGCCTGTGTGCCCTGCCGCGGATAAAAAGACGCTGCACCCATTGCTTGCTCCCTGAAGGCTGGACCCGTATATTGAGTGTGGGCATCGCCGCATCACTATAGAATCCGGGCTTTGCAGTGCGTATGAATCGATCCGTCAACACCCTTCTGCTCATGGAGTCTCCTAGCAAAAATATTTTTGTATACACGGTATTTGTATACCAACCATGTATACAAATCAAGCTGGATTCAGGGAACACCTATAGGAACAGAAAAGCACAGGACGGACTGTTATAGGTTTTGTAACACATTGAAATAAAAGGTATTAAAAAGATATGAGTGAAAATGCACGGAACTATGCGGAATTCAAGCTTGGCGCGCGTCCACTCCGCCATAGTTTCGAGCCAGGAAATCGCACTGTGGCAGGTCTGAAGGCTCAACGAGTCGAATTAAGTCCAAGAGGCACCGGAACAGGCCGTTCTGCCTGTATCCGGCCACACTAGTTGAATCCTCGCTGGTCCGTGATCCATTATCTGATCGTGCACGGCCCTGTGCAGTAGATTGGGCGCGGCGATTTCAAAATATCATAATGGTCTGTCGGCCTCGCAGCGTGGCATTGTATTCCGCATGGACCAACAGGTTGTCGATGCACTCCTGCATGGACAGGGGTGCGATTTCGTTGAGAAACTCGTGAAACAGGGTGCGCACAGGTGAACAGAACCTTTACAATGCGCGACACAAATACTTTTGGAAAAATGCAGATGGGACCATTGCAGGTAAGCGAACATGCTGATTGAAATTCGGGATCGGGCAAGCAGCGTTGTGGCCTATGTGATCATCGGGCTGCTTGTAATCTCGTTTGCGTTGTGGGGAATCCAGGAATACTTTGGTGCTGGCGGTGCACCTGCTGCGGCCGCTGTGAATGATGCGGAGATCAGTGTCCCCGAGTTCAGTGAACAGTTTCAGCAGTACAGGCAGCAGTTGCGTTCCACTCTCGGTGCAAGCTTTGAGCAACAGTATCCGGATGAGAGTGTGATCAAGACGCAGGTGCTCCAGGAAATGGTGGACCTGGAAATACTGCGCCAGGAGGCTACAGAAGCGGGGTTTCGTGTCAGCGATGCAACCCTGGCAGAGAAAATTCAGCAAGTGCCGCAGTTTCGAAGGGATGGGAAATTTGATCCGGAACTGTATACGAGAATCCTGTTTTCACAACGCTACGACAAGACCCGATTCGAGGCAGAACTTCGTGAGCAGGAAAAACTGGGGCAGTTCGAACTCTCGCTTGCATCCTCTTCTTTCATGACAGGTGCTGATTTGCAGCGCTTCAAGAAACTGGCCGAACAGGGGCGGGACTTCAGCTACGCGCAAGTACGGGTCGATCCGCAGGGCGTCGAGGTTTCCGACCAGGAAATCGATGACTTTTATGGAGAAAACCAGACGCGGTTTCAAACCCCCGAGCAAGTCAGGCTGGCCTATATTGAGCTTTCAGAGGAAGCCCTGTTTGACCAGGCGTCTGTAAGCGAGGATGAAGCCCTTGCCATCTATCAGGAGCAGCCCGAGCGTTTTGTAACGGCTGAATTGCGCAAGGCTCGCCATATCCTGGTCAGGGGACCTGAGCAGGGTGCTGACGATGCTGCAGGATGGGACCAGGCGATGGCCAAGGCGAACGAGTACTACAGCCAGCTAGAGGCGGGCACCGCGTTCGAGAAAATTGCCAAACAGCATTCAGAAGACACCTTGTCAGCGGATAAGGGCGGCGATATTGGTTTTATCGCATCGGGTGACCTGGCCAGTGATGCGCTGGAAAAGGCCCTGTTCAGTCTGAGTACCGGTGCCTACAGCAAGCCGGTCCGCACCGAGCAAGGCATCCAGATCATACAGCTGGTTGAGGTCCAGGAGTCCAAGCGCCAGCCGTTTGACGAGGTACATGAAAACATCATCAATGAACGCAGAAGCCAGATGGCGCAAGCGCGCTATATCGAAATGACAGATGAGCTGGCCAACCTGGTGGTCGAAGAACCCGATGAACTGACGCATGCGGCAGAGACCTTCGGACTGGAAATCCAGGCAACGGACTGGCTCACCTTCTCTGCTACCACGGGAATTTTTCGCTATCCAAAAGTTCGCCTGATTGCCTTTACGCCCGACATTCTGGAAGAGAGTTTGAACAGCGAACTGATCGAGGTTGAAAATGGGCATGTCCTGGCTTTTCGTTTGCTTGGACACAGGATGCCCGAGATGAAGCCACGGGATGATGTGGCGGGACTGATACGCGATGAGCTGCGTGTTCGAAAGGCTGCGGAACAGGCGGTTGAGACGGGTGAGGAGCTACTTGCCCAGCTGCAAGGCGGCATCGGCCTGTATGAGTTGTCGGACAAGCACGTCCTGGAACGCCTCCGTCATGGCGCACTGCGCCGTGATGACGAACGTGTCCCGACTGAGATCATGAATCTGGCCTTCACGCTTTCCCGTCCAGGTTCAGGAGGCGCATCGGTGGGTGGGCTTTCACTGGACGATGGAAGTTTTGCCCTGTTGGAGCTGCATTCGATCATTGACGGGACGGGTACGCTGGATAAGGCACAAGCTCTGCAACTGTCCCAACGCGTAAATTATGGTCGTCGTGAATACAGCGCGGTTTTGCAGTCCATCAAGGATGAATTTGACGTGCAGGTATTTGAGAGCAACCTCTAGTTCATCCGGCGGGTCCTGATCCTGCAGTGCCCTGACCACGTCTCGGCTGCAGGTGTGGTGTGCAGCAACCCCGGATCAGCTGTAACCCGACATCCCGATGATATTGAACCCTGCATCGACATAGGTGATCTCGCCCGTGATTCCGCTTGCCATATCGGAACACAGAAATGCTGCCGTATTTCCTACCTCCTCGATGGTGACGTTTTTACGAAGCGGCGCATTCTGCTCGACATGGTCGAGCATCTTGCGAAAATCTGCGATACCTGCCGCCGCGAGGGTACGAATGGGGCCTGCCGATACGCCATTGACACGGATCCCTTCCGGGCCCAGGGCATACGCCATGTACCGTATGTTGGCTTCCAGGCTGGCCTTGGCCAGACCCATCACGTTGTAGCTTGGCATGGCACGTACCGAGCCCATGTACGTCAGTGAGAGGATGGCTCCACTGCGCCCACGCATCATGGCGCGCGCCGCCTTGCCTAATGCCGTCAAGCTGTAACTGCTGATGTCGTGGGCGATTTTCGAGCCCTCGCGGGTGGTCACATCGACAAAGTCACCTGCAAGCTCATCTCTTGGCGCAAACGCTGCCGAGTGAACCAGGATGTCGAGGCCATCCCAGATTTCTCCCAGCGCATCAAACAGCCCGGCAATCTCATCGTCGTTTTCCAGGTCACAGGGCAAGGTCGCCCTGGCACCACATTGGCCGGCAAATTTTTCCACCCGGGCCTTGAGTTTTTCGTTCTGGTACGTGAACACCAGTTCGGCCCCTTCGCGGCGCATCGCCTCAGCGATTCCCCAGGCAATGGACCGGTTACTTGCAATGCCGATGATCAAGGCTCGTTTTCCTGCCAGAAATCCCATTTTTACTCCCCTGTCTGTGGCCCGATAGGTCAAGTACGGTAGGTGCCTGGGCGTCAGACTGAATTATTCTTACCCAAGGACGTCTATAATGCCCGCCCAGAGGAAAATATCCATGATTGCCCAAGTGAGAGTGCGCACGTGAACAACCGTCTCGTCCTTTGGTTTCCGGCGATTATAGCCTGCCTGCTCGGGGCATGCAGCGAAGGGGCTTGGAACAATCCTTACCCGGATGGCGAAGAAACCACGAATGTGATGTATTCATCATTCAGTGAACGGCCCAAACACCTCGACCCGGTACGGTCCTACAGCTCCAATGAGTTCCAGTTTATCGCACAGATCTACGAGCCGCCCCTGCAGTACCACTATCTTGTTCGACCCTACAAGCTGATTCCCCTTACAGCCACACGCCTGCCTCAGGTACGCTATCTGAACGCCGCCGGCCGGCCGGTATCCTGGGAGCATGATGAACCCATCGCCTTTACCGAATATATTGTGAGCATTCAGCCGGGCATCCACTACCAGCCCCACCCGGCCCTGGCAAAGGATGATGAAGGCAATGCCCGCTATCTGGACCTGGGGACCGATGATCTGAAAGGCATCAATGTGCTGGGTGATTTCACGATGACCGGTACCCGTGAACTCACTGCGGCGGACTACGTATACCAGATCAAGCGCATTGCCAGTCCTTATCTGCACTCTTCCATTGCCGGGGTCATGCGCGAGTACATTGTCGGTTTCGACGCCTTCAGAAAGCAGGTAAGCGAGCATTACAAAGACAGCCCGAAGGGGGTCTGGCAGGATTTGAGGGAGATTGATTTTGTTGGCTTGTCGGTGGATGACCGTTATACCTACCGCATCCGGATCGAAGGACAGTACCCGCAACTGGTGTACTGGCTTGCCATGCCGTTTTTTGCCCCGATGCCGTGGGAGGCTGAAAAGTTTTACAGCCAGCCGGGGATGGAGGAGCGCAATATTACACTGAACTGGTACCCGATAGGCACCGGTCCTTTCATGCTGACAGAAAACAATCCAAATCTGCGCATGGTGATGGAGAAAAACCCGAACTTCCACGGGGAACTGTACCCCTCCCATGGCGAGGCACAGGATCGGGAAAAGGGGCTCCTGGACGATGCAGGCAAAGCTCTACCCCTCCTGGACAGGGCGGTCTTCAGTCTGGAGAAAGAGAATATCCCGTACTGGAACAAGTTCCTGCAGGGCTACTATGATGCCTCAGGGGTCAGCTCAGACAGCTTCGACCAGGCCATCCAGTTCGGCTCACAGGGCGATGTTCAGCTCACCGAACTGATGCAGGAGAAGGATATCCAGCTGGAGACCTCGGTGACGGCCTCCATTTTTTACATGGGCTTTAACATGATGGACCCGGTGGTTGGCGGTGACTCCGAACGCGCGCGCCTGCTGCGCCGGGCCATTTCTATTGCGGTAGATTACGAGGAATATATTTCCATCTTTGCCAATGGCCGGGGAATCCCGGCGCAAGGTCCGGTGCCCCCCGGAATTTTTGGTAACATCGGGGGCGAGGCGGGCATCAACCCCTACGTTTACGAGTGGGTGGATGGAGAACCCAAAAGAAAGGATATCGAGGAAGCCAGACAACTGATGGCCCAAGCCGGGTACGTGGATGGTTTTGATCACGCATCCGGTAAGCCGCTGATCCTGTATTTTGATACACCCGGTGCCGGACCCGGGGCCAAGGCTCATTTCAACTGGTTGAGAAAGCAATATCAGAAACTCGGCATCCAGCTGGTGATCCGTGCGACCGACTACAACCGCTTCCAGGAGAAAATGCGCAAGGGGACCGGGCAGATATTCCAGTGGGGCTGGAACGCGGACTATCCGGATCCCGAGAATTTTTTCTTCCTTCTGTACGGGCCGAATGCCAAGGTGAAGCACAGCGGCCAGAACACTGCAAATTACGAGAACCCGGAGTTTGACCGCCTGTTTGAACAGATGAAGAATATTGAAAATGGGTCTGCGAGGCTGGAAATCATCCGGCAGATGACACAGATACTGCAACGCGACGCCCCCTGGCTGTGGGGACACCATCCCAAGGCATTTTCGCTTTTTCACGACTGGTACAAGAATGTCAAACCCAATCTGATGGCCAACAATCTGCTCAAATACAAGCGTGTGGACGGCGCGCATAGGGACAGGAGGCGAGCAGAATGGAATCGTCCGAATTATTGGCCCCTGATCATCCTGTTCGTACTGTTGCTGGCCTCCTTTATTCCGGCAGTGTTCGGATTTTACCGGCGTGAGCACAGTGCCCTGAAATGATTGCTTACATTGTTCGTCGTGCCCTGTACGCCATCCCGATTCTCGTGGGAGTCAACATCCTTACGTTCCTGCTGTTTTTCGTGGTCAATACACCGGACGACATGGCGCGCATGTTCCTCGGCCAAAAACATGTGACCGAGGCGCAGGTCGAGGACTGGAAGGCAGAACGTGGTTACCACAACCCGCTTTTCTACAATGCACAAGAGCAGGGCATGGACAGCTTCAAGGAAACCATTTTCTACACCAAGTCCCTGCGTTTGTTTGTTTTCGATTTCGGACGTTCCGACAGCGGACGGGATATCAGCTACGACATCAGCCAGCGGATGTGGCCGAGCCTTGCAATCGCCGTCCCTCAATTGCTTATCGGCTTGCTGGTGGCGATTACCTTTGCCCTGCTGATTGCCTTTTTCCGCGCCACGTACATTGACTACTGGGCCGTGGTGATCTGCGTGGCACTGATGTCGATTTCCAGCCTTTTTTACATTATTGGCGGGCAGTTCGTCATGGGCAAGCTTTTGCGGGTTGTCCCGATTTCCGGGTTTGAAAGCGGTCTCTTCGGAGTCAAGTTCCTGATCCTTCCCG
Source organism: Gammaproteobacteria bacterium (assembly GCA_965214675.1). Taxonomy (GTDB): domain Bacteria; phylum Pseudomonadota; class Gammaproteobacteria; order UBA4575; family UBA4575; genus WTFY01. The sequence goes on along the minus strand of OZ243969.1, from coordinate 935,216 downwards.
TACTGATCGGTGTGATCGGTGGCATCGGTTCAAGCACACGCTGGTATCGCACGATCTTCCTCGAGGAAATGAACAAGGACTATGTACGCACTGTGCGTGCCAAGGGGATCGCGGAGCAGACCGTGCTGTTCCGGCACGTGCTGCGCAATGCACTGATTCCGATCCTTACCGGCGTGGTGGTCATTTTGCCGCTTCTGTTCATGGGCAGCCTGATCACCGAATCGTTCTTCGGCATCCCGGGACTCGGTAGCTACACCATCGATGCGATCAACCGGCAAGACTTTGCGATTGTGCGTTCCATGGTTTTCCTGGGCGCGGTGTTGTACATCATCGGCTTGCTGCTGACGGATATCTCTTACACCATCGTCGACCCCAGGGTGAGGCTCAGCTGAACATGGTACCCGGCAAGCCAGTTTTTCTTTTGACAGACATCCTGATCTTTGTGCTGGTGTTGAGTATTGTCTCGTTTTTCGTCTATGCCATGCGTAAACCGCATCTGCGCCAGCCCTGGGGCCAGGTGGTGCGCAGCAGGGCCGGCATCATTTCCATGATCGTGCTGTCGGTCTATGTGGCAATCGCATTGCTTGACTCGCTGCACTTCCACCCCGTGCTGGAAAATCGCACCACAAACTCTGAAAAGGTGCAGTACAGCGGCGAGGTGATCAGTGTTTTCGACCAGCTGGTTTCGAACATTCGAACAAGTACCGAAAAGACCTATTCGGCGCCATTCGCCGCTCACTTGTATACCAAGGAAACCGTGCAAATGGCGGATGGCACCCGGCAGCGTGTGTATCCGCGACTTTCCTGGGGAGCCTCCCACCTGGAGGACCCCCGGACTGGGAAACTGACAGACGTGCTCAGTCTTGCGCTAACGGGTGCACTCAAGGCCGTATTCGTATGGATGATGGTGTTGCTGCTGCTGGCACTGTACCTGTCCGTAAGGAGTGCGCAAACCTTTACTGCAACGTTTCGCAGTCTGTTTGACAACCGTTCGGGCATGCCCTGGAGGACATTGAGCCTGACGCTTGGAGTGGTATTGCTGGTCTTGCTGGTTGGTGCGGAATGGGCTTCAAAATACCATGTGCTGGGCACCGACAAGGTGGGTGAAGATGTCCTGTACCAGGCACTCAAAAGCATTCGTACCGGTGTGGTGATCGGCACATTAACAACCCTGTTGATGCTGCCTTTTGCTATCACGCTGGGGATCATGGCCGGTTTTTTCCGTGGCTGGATTGATGACGTGATCCAGTATCTCTACACGACCCTTAATTCAGTACCGGGCGTATTGCTGATTGCAGCTGCCGTGCTCATGCTGAACGTGTACATGAGCAAGCATGCGGAGGCGTTCGCCAGTCTGACTCAACGTGCGGACATGCGCCTGCTGTTCCTGTGTCTGATTCTCGGGCTGACCAGCTGGACGGGCCTGTGTCGCCTGCTGCGTGCAGAGACGCTGAAGTTGCGGGCGGTGGATTACGTACAGGCTGCCACAGCGTTCGGGGTCGGCTCGATGCAGACCATATTCCGTCACATCCTGCCCAACGTGATGCACATCGTACTGATCACGCTGGTGCTTGATTTCAGTGGGCTGGTGCTCGCCGAGGCGGTGCTGTCCTACATCAACATCGGCGTGGACCCGACCATGAACAGCTGGGGGAACATGATCAACAGTGCCCGTTTGGAGATGGCACGTGAACCCATCGTATGGTGGTCGCTTGCCGCTTCGTTGTTTTTCATGTTCACACTGGTGCTGTTCGCCAACCTGTTTGCGGATGTCGTCCGTGACGCACTCGATCCACACACGTCCAGGTAATCATGTCCAAGATTCTCTTACAGGTTCGTAATCTGACGACAGAATTCAGAAGCACCCGGCGCACCGTCACTGCGGTCAACCGCATCAGCTTCGATATTCGCGAAGGGCAGACCTTCGCGCTGGTAGGGGAGTCAGGCAGCGGTAAATCCGTGACTGCGCTGTCGGTCATCCGCTTGCTGCCAGAAGCTGCGCGCCTGACATCGGGCAGTATTCATTTTGAAGGTCAGGATCTGCTGGCGCTCCCGGAACGCGAAATGCGCAATATCCGCGGGCGCGGCATCTCCATGATATTCCAGGAACCGATGACGTCCCTGAACCCGGTCCTGAAGGTGGGTCGGCAGATTTCGGAAGTACTGATGCGCCACCGCAACCTGTCTGCACGGGAGGCCCGCGAGCGTGCCCTGGACCTGCTTGAGGCGGTCAGGATTCCGAAGCCTGATTACACCATCGACACCTATGCACACGAACTTTCCGGTGGCATGAAGCAGCGGGTCATGATCGCCATCGCACTGGCCTGTGAACCCCGGCTGCTGATTGCCGATGAGCCCACGACCGCGCTGGATGTCACGATCCAGGCGCAAGTCCTGGGCCTGATTAATGACCTGCGTGAGCGTTTCCGGATGGCGATCCTCTTTATCACGCATGATCTGGCCGTGGTGAAGCAGGTTGCCGATCATGTTGCAGTGATGAAGGATGGCGTGATCGTGGAGGAGTCCAGTAATGAGGTGTTCTTTTCAGACCCCAAGCATGCGTACAGCTGGGATCTTTTTGCCGCCCTGCCGGCAATGGAAAAACGGGGTCGGCCGTTGCTCGCGCAAAACCATTTCCCGGACAAGCCAGCCAACACCGGCATCACGAAAGATGACACGTTGAGGGTTCGCGATCTCGCGGTGCACTTCCCTATCCGCAAGGGCATCTTCAAGCGCACGGTCGGCTACGTCAAGGCCGTAGACGGGGTATCCCTGGAAATTCCACCAGGAAAAACAGTCGCGCTGGTAGGCGAGTCGGGCAGCGGCAAGACGACGGTCGGCAAGGGCATCTTGCGGCTGATACAGCCGACTCTCGGGGAGGTAACCTACCGGGGACTGCGCCTGCACGAAATTGACCAGAACCAATTGCTGGAACAGCGCGCCAACCTGCAGATCGTTTTTCAAGACCCCTATTCGTCAATGAATCCGCGCATGCTGGTCGGTCAGATCATCGAGGAAGGGATCAAGGCCCTGAACGTGATTACGGATCCGCAGGTGCGCACAGACCGCGTACTGGAACTGTTGAAACAGGTCGGGCTGGATGAGGACGCCCATCTGCGTTATCCACATGAATTCTCCGGCGGTCAGCGCCAGCGAATCTGTATTGCACGTGCACTGGCCGTGAATCCCAAAATCATCATCTGCGATGAGCCCACCAGTGCGCTGGATGTCTCCGTGCAGGCACAGATTCTAGATCTTCTGAATCAACTGCAGGACCAGTACGGAATCAGCTACCTGTTTATCACCCATAACATGTCCGTGGTCGCGTATTTTGCAGACCGTGTCGCAGTGATGTACCAGGGCAAGATTGTCGAGCAAGGAGAGGTGGAACAGGTGCTGAACGACCCGCAGCACGAGTATACGAAACGCCTGCTGAGTGCGGTTCCCAAACTGGTTCCACCTGTGCGAGCGGCATGAGCTTTCAAGACCGGTAAAGCCTGCGAAAATCAACATCGGTCCCTTCGCAAAAGGCCTGCCAGGCACGGTTGATTCCCCGAAGATGCTCCATTACGATGAAAATGAGTTGCTGGCTCATTCAGCCTGCAGTGAACGCAAGACAGTCATCAAGGCAAGGAGGTGGCACGTGAAGTGGGTATCGAAAGCGAAAAGCGTAATTGCCCTGTTGGGCCTCGGCACTTTGCTCAGTGCGCCCGGTATGGCGGATGATACGCAGCGTGCCGGCTGGTACGTGGGTGCGGGTGCAGGCGTGAACTGGGTTTCCGATCTGAAGCAGGCCGGCTGGAACCGGGACACCATCTGTTACCCGGTCGATGACTGCAGCAACAAAGATTCCATTGGCGGGTACCGCTGGTTTTATGATCTGGATACCGACCGCGGCAGCCTGCTCGAGCTTTCCATCGGCAAGGCCATGGGTAACCTGCGACTGGAGCTTTCCGCCAGCAGGCGTAAAAACGACATCGACCAGAAATTTACCGGGATCACCTACTTTGACGGCACCCGGATACTGTCCAATTCGATGAGCAACTACACGAGCACTACCACGGTGTCGATTGATGATCTGAGAACAGAATCCCTGCAATTGAATGCCTATTATGATTTCCCGAATTTGCACAGCCGAATCACTCCATACTTGGGTGCAGGCATCGGGATTTCCCGTGTCGAGATTCACGGATTGTTTTTCAAAAACGAGTACGCGTGCACCCAAGGATGCAATGCCGATCTCTCTCCCCCGGCCGCCTACAATTCCTCACAAGATAACGATCTGCGAGACACCGTATTTTCCAGGCACCTGCATGCCGGGGCAGATTATCGCCTCAAGGACAATCTGCTGCTGGGTCTGAAAATCACCTACAGCGAGATGGATGACATGCGCGATACGGGGGGCTACATCGACCACCCGATTCCGGATGAGCTGAACCATACAAAGATCAGCGATATGGATCACTGGTCCTTGACACTGGGCCTGAAGTACCTGTTCGCCGGCTGAGGATTTTCGTGCTCCGGACTGGAGCGCTGGCTTCAATCAGTGCGGAATGATCAGGGTGTTGCCCGCCAGGATCAGGGAGCCATTCAGCTTGTTTGCCCTGCGTAATGCCGAAACAGAAGTTCCGTAACGTACAGCAATGACGCTCAGGGACTCGCCAGAGGCGATTTTGTGCTTGTACCAGTGCGGCTCTTCGGCAAGGGTCTCCATGGCAAGTTTGACCGTTTCAGTTTTATGCCGGGGCACCAGTACATGATAGCCTCGGGGGAGCGGGTACTGCGGATGTTGCATAGCCGGATTCAATACCTGCAGTTCAGCAAGGGTAATGTTGGCAGAACGGGCAAGCCTGGCAGCCGAGAGGCGTTTCTTGGTTTTCAGTATGTCCAGATACGGCGTATTGGCCACGGGATGCAACCGTGTGCGGTTTAAATGGGCATCGGTCACGATGCTGCAAAAGGCAAGCAGCCTGGGCACGTACTCGCGGGTTTCAGGGGAGACATCCAGCTCCCAGTAATTGCCCGAGCGTGCCGCCTGGGCACCGGATCGCAAGGCTGACCTGAGGCGGTTGGGTCCGCCATTGTATGCCATCAGTGCCAGCATCCAGTCCTGATCAAATCGCGCATGCAGTTCTTCGAGGTAATCGAGGGCGGCCATGGTGGAGGCATAGACATCATAGCGTGCGTCATAACAGCAGGTACGCTGCAGGCTAAACTCTTCTGCCGTCTGGGCGGTGAACTGCCAAAGGCCGGTGGCCAACGTCCGCGAGCGGGCCATTGGATTATATCCGCTTTCAAGAAAGGGCAGCAGCGCCAGCTCCGCTGGCATGTCGCGTTGCTCGATCTCGCTCAAAATAAAATAAATGAATGGCTCCGAGCGCTTGGAGATGACTGACAGCAGTTGCTCTCTTTCCAGATAATTTTGTGTATGTGCTACCACCTTGGGGTGGTCATAGAGACGGGTAAACGCCGAGTTTTGTGCAATGCGTTGCCAGATCAGTTTCGGAGGCTTGTTGGATTCCGGTTCCGGTGGAGGCGGTGCAAGGTCGGGGTCCTGGGAGTTCTGGGCATGGGTGGCCGCAGGGGCATCCGGGGGTGTATTTCCCGCGTGGGAACTGGTAGGCGATACCGCCTTGGTGCAGGCTGTCAAAAAAAGTGCAGCGATCGCTAACAGCAGGCAGGCTTTACGCATCATGAACGAAATAGCATCACGGAACCGGCTAAATATCATAATAACCCGGTTTTATAGGGCGTATATAGTAAACGAATTCAACACCTTCGTGGCAGCTTCTTTTTAGGCTAGAATGAGACCATGCAAAAAGCCGAACCGTTGTCACCCGAACAGGTGATTCAGAATTTGCAGGACTGGTACGCGAGCCCGGCCGGCGAACACCTGTACGAGGAACTGCAGGACTGTCTTTCCCAGGTGTTGCCTGGACTGTTTGGCTATTACGCGGTTCAGGTCGGCGCATTGTCTGACGAGGCAGATCTGCTGCAAAGCAGTCGCATTGGCCAAAAGATCTACATGACGCTGGAGCCCAGGCAGGGCACTGTAGCGGCCAGTCCACTGGCCTTGCCGTTTCAGCATGATTCACTGGACCTGGTGGTCCTGTTGCATACGCTTGATTTCTCGCCTGACCCCCATCAGGTGATTCGAGAAGCGCATCGAGTGCTGATCTCTGAGGGTCACCTGGTTGTGGTCGCGTTCAATCCGCTCAGCATGATCGGTCTCGCCAAGCTTGCCTTGCTGCGCAGCCGAAAGGTGCCTTGGAGTGGACATTTTTATACCGCCAGGCGTCTGAAAGACTGGTTTACATTACTTGATCTTGCGGTGATTGATACCCGGCATACGGGACTGCGACCCCCCGTTCGAAACTTGCGGGTCCAGCAGCGCCTCGGATTCCTCAGCCATGCCAGGCAATACGGGTTCGCACGTCTGGGCAACGTGCAGATTTTCGTCGTCAAAAAACAGGTGTTGACACTGACCCCCCAGCTGCAGCCCTGGCGCTCACCAAAACCTGTGTTACCGGTCAATGTTGCAGAGCCTTCTGCACGGGAAGCCAATCGTGCCAGAGCGGGTCAATATCTACACTGACGGCGCATGCCGAGGCAATCCCGGCCCCGGGGGCTGGGCCGCCTTGCTGCGCTACGGTGATCGCGAAACCACGATTTACGGTGCTGCCGAGGAGACCACGAACAATCGCATGGAGTTGCAGGCGGCATTGTCTGCCCTGCAAAAACTCAAGCGACCCTGCACGGTATGTATCACCACGGATTCAAAGTACCTGATGGACGGCATCCAGCAATGGCTTCCCAACTGGAAACGCAATGGCTGGAAGACTTCTGCAAGAAAGCCCGTCAAGAACCAGGATTTGTGGCAACAGCTCGATGGGCAGGTTGAACGCCATGAGGTTACCTGGAACTGGGTGCAGGGGCATAGCGGACATGTAGAAAACGAGCAGGTCGACCAGCTGGCCAATGAGGCCATTGATACCCTGCTGTCGTAACTGGATGGGTTCGGGAGAGGAAGATGCGACAGGTTGTTTTGGACACGGAAACCACGGGCCTCGAGGTCTCAAATGGCCACCGCATTATCGAGATCGGGTGTGTGGAAATCCTGCATCGAAGAATCAGCGGGCAGGTATTTCACGAGTTCGTGAACCCGGGGCGCGACATTGACGAGGGTGCATTGCAGGTGCATGGAATCACCCGCGAATTTCTTGCTGGCAAGCCGGATTTTTCCAAGATCGCCGATGATTTCATGAGCTTTATAGAAGGCGCCGAGCTGGTTATACACAATGCCAGCTTCGATACGAAGTTCATCAATAACGAGTTGTCGCTGGCAAGCCACAAGGTCACCGATGTCAGCACCTGCTGCAAGGTTACGGACACACTCGACATGGCCAGGAAGCTGCATCCCGGGCAGAAAAACAGCCTGGACGCCCTGTGCAAACGTTATGAAATCGACAATTCAGCCCGCACGTATCATGGTGCATTGCTGGATGCACAAATCCTGGCGGATGTGTACCTGATGATGACGGGTGGGCAGTCCGTGTTGAGCCTGCATGCGGAGTCCGGGCAAACGGCAGGGCAGCGACGGGCTGCTGCGCAGTCGGCGGGACCCCGTTCTGACCTGCGCGTAATCAAAGCGAGCGACGATGAGCTTGCGGCGCACGAGGTATTTCTGGAAAAGATTCGCAATGAAAGTGATGCTGGCTGTGCATGGGCAAGCGAAAACGAGCCCTAGCTCTGGACCATTCCTGTAACGGTTGCCGTGCTGTCTGAATTCCGTTACATTGACTCGTATAATTTCAGAATAAAGCTCTGAGGGAGCATGTCATGATGAGACAAAAGCCTTTGGCATTTCTGCTGCTGGTCAGTTCTTTCGTTATTTCCGGGTGCGGGCAAGAGGGTGCTGATGCCAAGTGGGTCGGAGAAACAGGCTCTGGTGCAGATGCCGTACATATGGAATTTGGCTCCTACGCTGAATGCGTTGCGGGGATGCAGCCTGAAGCTGCCTCCGGAGTATTCAACTGCGGCGTACAATAACCAGAAGACCGCCTCTACCACGTACCGGGGCAAGCTGGCCCCTACCTTGTCTTTTTTAGAAGCCGCTGCTTGTCGCGCTTCCAGTCTCGCTCCTTGATGCTCGCGCGGCGATCCTGCGTGTGCTTGCCTTTGGCCACAGCGATGCCAAGCTTGACGACTCCCTTTTTCCAATACATGGATAAAGGGATGATCGTATAGCCTTTTCTCTCCACCGCCCCCACCAGCTTGGCGATCTCATCCCTGTGCAAAAGAAGCTTCCTGGTGCGGGTGGGGTCTGCCACTTTATGGGTGGATGTCGTTGCCAGTGGAGTGATGTGGGCGCCCAGCAGCCAGGCCTGCATGTCCCGGACCAACACGTAGCTTTCCCGAAGCTGTATGCTTTTTGTACGAAGACTTTTGACTTCCCAGCCCTCGAGTACCAACCCGGCCTCCATTTGCTCAATAATAAAATAGTCGTGGCGGGCCTTCTTGTTGACTGCAATGCTGTTATCCGGCTGCGGCTTGGATTTGGACATGCCGATATTGTAATGAATTCATTCGGGGTGCGTTCAAAAGATCAGCTATCCGCTATAGTATGGAAGGGCTGCCCATCGGCATTGGAACGTTGTAGGGGAATCCCGCTTTACTCATGACTGTTGCGCGAACTTCCATCCACGGATACTGGTCGTCGAGGTTTGTATTCGTACTCGCCGCGGCCGGCTCGGCTGTGGGCCTGGGCAATGTGTGGAAATTTCCCTATATGGCGGGTGATAGCGGGGGTGGTGCATTTGTGTTGCTGTACCTGGTCTGCATTGCACTGCTTGGCCTGCCAGTGATGATGTCGGAAGTGCTGCTCGGGCGCCGGGGTCGAAGCAGCCCGATCAACACCATGCGGGCGCTTGCAGATGAAGAGAACCGCAGCACGGCATGGAGCCTGCTCGGTGTGATGGGAATGCTGGCAGGATTCATGATCCTGTCCTTTTACAGTGTCATTGCCGGCTGGACGCTGGCCTATGTGGTGGAGGCGGCCAGCGGTTCATTTGCCGGGATTTCAGCACAAGGCGTAGGGGAAATTTTCAACCGCCTGGTTTCCGACCCGTGGACACTGGTATTCTGGCACACGTTATTCATCACGTTGACCATGGTGGTCATCCTGCGCGGTGTACGCCGCGGCCTCGAGACAGCGGTGCGCTTCCTGATGCCAGGCCTGGTCGTGCTGATCGTGATCATGGTGGTGTATGCACTTATCGAAGGGGATTTTTCGGGCGGTCTGAGATTCCTGTTTACGCCTGATTTTTCCAAGATTACACCCGATGTTGCACTGAAGGCCATGGGTCATGCCTTCTTCACCCTGAGCCTGGGGATGGGTGCGATCATGATGTATGGATCCTATTTGCCTGCAGATGCCTCCATTGCCAGCACCAGTATCCAGGTGGCACTGGCCGATACCCTGATCGCCATTCTGGCAGGGTTGGCCATTTTCCCGATTGTGTTTGCCAATGGTCTTGAAGCGGCGCAGGGTCCGGGGCTGATTTTCACTACCTTGCCACTTGCCTTCGGGCACATGCCGGGCGGCAGCCTGTTCGGATTGCTGTTTTTTGTCCTGCTGGTGTTTGCGGCCTGGACCTCGGCTATTTCACTGATTGAGCCGGCCGTGGCCTGGATGGTGGAGACGTTCTCGATGACACGGGCACGTTCCTCCCTGATCTGCGGCCTGGTTGCCTGGATGGTGGGGTTGGGCACCGTGCTTTCGTTCAACCGCTGGCCCCGGATCGAACTGCTGGAGGGTACTGCCTTCGGAGGCAAGTCGTTTTTTGATCTGATGGATTACCTGACTTCCAATATCATGCTGCCGCTTGGAGGGATTCTGATCTGCCTGTTCGCTGGCTGGATCATGAGCGAATCTTCCAGGCGCGATGAGTTGGGCATCCAGCACCCCGCGGCCTACGGCTTGTGGCGTTTTCTTGCGCGCTACGTCGCACCGCTGGGCGTGGTATTGATTTTTCTGCATGTACTTGGCCTGGTCTGAAAATTTAAAAGCGGCACGTATTCCTGTATGACTCGTATTCAACGCAGCGCCCGGTTGCCTTATTCGGCAACACAGATGTATGAACTGGTCAATGACATCGAGGCCTATCCTGAGTTTGTCACCTGGTGCGTCGGCAGCGAAGTCAGCGACTCCAGTGAGCATGCCAAGCAGGCGACCCTGCATTTTGCCAAGGGGGCCATACATGCCTCCATGACGACACGCAATGAACTGGCTCGGGATCGCAGGATCAGTCTGCACCTGGTCAAGGGGCCTTTCCGGCACCTGACCGGCATCTGGGAGTTTGAGCCCGTGGATGAGCAGGCATGTGAAGTGAAGCTGTTCATGGAATTTAAATTTTCCAACCGCCTGTTCGAGCTGACCCTGGGGCCGATTTTCACCCAGGTTGCTAACAGGATGATCGACGTGTTCCAGAAAAGGGCAGATAAGGTCTATGGCAGGAGTTGACCGTATTTCTGTAACGGTCTGCTTTGCAGAGGCTGACCATCAGGAAGTCATCCCGCTAACGGTTACCTCCAGGACTACTGTGCAGCAAGCGATCGAACAATCAGGCATCATGCTCCGGTGCCCGAATGCCAGCGTGAGTAAAGAAAATATCGGAATCTATGGCAAGCGGGTCAAGCTCGACCAGTGTCTGCAGGACCATGACCGGATCGAAATCTACCGGCCCTTGTACAAGAGCCCGGCCGAGGCACGCCGTGCGCTCGCCAAACAGGGAAGATAGGCATCCTGAGGTCGATGGGCTGCTGCCTGCCAGTGTGTCCGGGATGAGCCCGGGCATGGCGTTGCATTATTCTCCCGGTGCGGAGTCGTCTTCCAGAACCTCGGCAGAATCCGGAATGCGACGGATCATTTCAATGAGTTTATCGCGGTCAAAGATCAGCGTCAGCTGTTTACGTTGTGTTGGCCCGTATCCCGGCTTTAGCAGGTAGACGTAATCCCATCGATCCGGATGGAAACTATCAACGATCAGGGGGCTGCCAAGCACAAAGAGAACCTGCTCCTTGCCCATGCCGACCTGTATTTTTTCTACGTCTTCAGCCAGCAGCGCATTGCCCTGCTGGACATCGATCTTGTAGATGGTCAACAGTCCTTTCCCGCATCCTGAAAGGGCTGTCACACAGCAAAGCACGCACAGTATCGTTCTCAACTGCTTCATGCCGACCTTCGTTTCCCCTGTTGTAACATCTCTTTGGCATGCTCCTGTGTATTGCGGGTCATCTTGATACCACCGAGCATGCGCGCCAATTCGTCGATGCGGGCCTGTTCCTCCAGTTGGGAGATTTCAGTCCGGATGGAGGTATCGTGTTCGAGCTTGTCCACCTTGTAGTGATGATCTGCCTGGGCAGCCACTTGGGCGAGGTGGGTGACACAGAGCACCTGCGCATTGTAGCTTAGTTCATGCAGGTGTTTACCAACAATTTCAGCAGTAGCTCCGCCGACACCGGCATCCACTTCATCAAATATGAGTGTCGGGATTGCCAGGTTGTTCGCCGTTGTAATCTGTATGGCAAGACTCAGGCGGGACAGCTCACCTCCCGAGGCCACCTTGTTCAGGGGACGCAGTTCCTGGCCGGGGTTGGTGCTGACCAGAAACTGCAGCGCGTCCAGTCCGTTCAAGGTCGGTTCATCCGAAGGGCGAGGCTGTATGTCGATATGGAAGCGTCCGCCGCGCATGCCGAGTCTTTGCATGGCCTCGGTAATCGTCTCATCGAGTGTCTGTGCCGAGGCCGTTCTCGCTGCACTGATCTTGGCCGCCAGTACCCGGTAGCGTTGCTCGATTTCATGTAGTGCATGGCGGACCTCTTCGGGGTCGACATGGCTGTCCTCAAGTGTCTGAAGCTTGTCACTGATGCTTGAATAGAGCCCGATCAACTCGCCCGGTTTGACCCTGTGCTTGCGTGCAATTTCCTCGACCATCGCAATGCGCTCTTCGACAGCCTGCAACTCCTGTGGATCCGAGGACATCTTTTCTGAATAGTCGCGCAAGGCGCCGGCAGTCTCTCCTAACTGAATCTGGATGCCGCGCAGTTCTTCGAAGGGAGCGTTGAGCAGGGGGTCGGTCGCATTGAGCTTTTCCAGCTCCACTACCAGGTGTCCGAGCCTGTCAAAGATCTTGTCATCGCCTTCTCCGGCAAGCCGGTCCGAGATTCGCATGCTGCCCTCGCGCAACTCGTTGGCATGGCTCAGGTGAATGTGGCGGGCATTCAACTCTTCAACTTCTCCGTCTTCCAGTGCCAGGTGCTCCAGTTCCTGAAACTGGTAACGCAGCAGGTCCAGTTGCGAACGTGCCGCTTCATGGGTGTTCTCGACCTCACTAAGCTGCCTGTTCAGGTCCTGCCAGTCACGAAAAAGGCCCGCCAGTTCATCCACGGTCGCCTCATTTTTGCAAAAGCTGTCCACCAGGGTGCGTTGCTGGTCCCTGTGCATCAGTGACTGGCCTTCGTGCTGGCCATAGATGTCCACGAACCGGGCTCCCAGGTGTCTGAGCTGCATGAGCGGACAGGGCGAGCCATTGATATAGGCCTTGGATTTGCCGTTGGCAGCGATAACGCGGCGCAGTACGCATTGCCTGTCCTGTGTATCCAGACTGTGCTTCTCAAGCCAGTCCAGCGCGGCTTTCACCTGGCGGGTATCCAGGCTCACCGCAATTTCAATACGCTGCTCTTTGTCACGCGCCATGGAGCGGTCTGCACGGCCACCTAGCGCCAGATTCAGTGCATCGATAATGATCGATTTTCCGGTACCGGTTTCTCCCGTGAGCACACTCATGCCGGAATGAAACTCCAGCTCCAGCTGGTCAATAATTGCAAAGTTGCTGATATAAATGGACTTGAGCATGGGACCTGCAGCAGGTGCAGTTACTTCTTGCCACGCGGTTTTGCATTCCAGCTGAGTTTTTCCTGCAACACGTTGAAATAGTCATAATTGCGGGGCTGGATCAGGCGCAGTTCATGTTTGGCTTTCTGGATGATCAGGAGGTCCCCTGGCTCGAAGTCCAGATTGATCTGGCCGTCCACGGAAGCCAGCGCCGAGTGACGCGGATTTTGTCTCGGCAGTTCCAGCTCAATACGGCTGTTGGCGTCGACGACGATCGGCCGGTTGCTCAGGGTATGCGGGCAGATCGGAACGAGGACTATGGCGCCGAGACTGGGATGCAGTATAGGCCCGCCACCCGATAACGCGTAGGCGGTCGAGCCGGTCGGGGTTGAAACGATGTAGCCATCAGCACGCAGCGTATCCACGTGCTGGCCGTCAATACGCGTTTCGATCTCGATCATGCGCACCATTTGCATCGCATGCACGACAACATCGTTGACTGCGTTTGCCACCCGATGGGTTTCACCATCCCGGATCAGGGTGGTCTGCAGCACAAAGCGCCGCTCCTCAATGAAGTGACCGGCCAGAATCTGGTCCAGCTCCTTCTCGATGTCGTTCGGACTGATTTCGGCGAGGAAACCCAGGCGCCCGAGGTTGACGCCCAGCAGCGGAATTTCCTTCTCGATCATGCTGTGAGCCGCATACAGCAGTGTACCGTCCCCGCCCACCACAATGACCAGATTGCTGCTTTGCGCAATCTCTTCCGTGCTGCTCGCACCGACCGAATACTGGTCAATCAATGTGGCCGTCACATCGTCCACGGATATATGCAAGGACCTTTCAGACAGGTAACGGTACAGGGCCCGTACAGTATCGGAAATCAGGGGATCGTCCGGTTTGGAGATAATCCCTATGTTGGTGAACGTACTCATTCGTTTGCGCTGTGCCTGAATGAACTAGAAGCTATCACGGATTCTTCAACTGCACTAGTCAAACATCTTCTTGACAATTTCCGTAGAGTGCTGCAATTATGGTTCAGGCACTTTTAGACATGGAATTGCCGATCCCTAGCTTAGAATGCCTTGGACCATGGCCGCAATCGAAGAGCAAAACTATTCATTAAGCGAGCGGACCCAGTTACTGCTTAAAGTACTGGTTGAGAGCTATATCTCGGAAGGACAGCCGCTGGGTTCACGCACCCTGGCACGCAGGTCTGCGCTGGAGATCAGTCCGGCGACGGTGCGCAATGTCATGGCGGACCTGGAAGATTTCGGTTTTGTCGAGTCACCGCATACCTCGGCAGGGCGCATTCCGACCACGAAAGGCTACCGCCTGTTCGTCGATACGATGCTCAAGGTCCAGCCGATTACCATGGATATCGTCTCGCAGATGAAGGAAAACCTGGATCCTTCCCAGAATGTGAACAGTCTGGTCGAAAGTGCTTCGACCCTGCTTTCCGGACTGACCGGAATGGCGGGACTGGTCACCCTTCCCAAGATCGAGCGCGCTGAGTTTCGCCACATTGAATTCCTGCCGCTTTCGGACCACCGCGTGTTGGTTATTCTGGTGATGAACCAGCGGGAAGTTCAGAACCGGATTCTGCATACTGACCGGGATTACACCGAAGCCGAATTGCAGCAGGCTGCCAATTACATCAATGAGCTGTGTGCGGGACAGGATCTCGTTGCGGCCCGGGAAAAGATACTGCACGAGCTGGATCGCCTGCGTGAGCATATGAACAACCTCATGCTCTCTGCCGTTGAGATGGGAGAGCAGGTATTCTCCGGGTCCGATCGATCGGATTATGTGGTCGTCGGGCAAACCAACCTCATGGAATTTGACGACCTGTCGGACATTGAGAAACTCAGAAGCCTGTTCGAGGCCTTCAGCCAGAAACGCGAGTTCCTGCGTTTGCTTGACCGCTGTATTTGTGCCGATGGGGTACAGATCTTCATTGGCCAGGAGTCCGGCTATTCCGTACTGGATGATTGCAGCGTCATCAGTTCACCGTACATGGTCGACGATGAAGTGATGGGCGTGCTGGCCGTCGTCGGACCGACACGCATGTCATACGATCGGGTAATCCCGATTGTCGATCTGACCGCAAGGTTGCTCGGCGAAGCCTTGAATATTCAAAATTAGCCCATATATGCTGTTCCAGGATGCGCTGTTTTACATGGCCTGCTGACCGATGACGGATACTGTACAAAAGCCTGACACGGCCGCGACACCGGCGGATGCAAAGACGCAGGAAAACGATGCTTCAAACGGCACGGATACCGAGGCTGCGAGCCGTGAGGATTCGCTGCACAAGGAACTGGAAGAGAGCAACAGGAAGGTGGATGAATTCCATGACCGGATCCTGCGCATGCAGGCAGAGATGGAAAACCTGCGAAAACGCGCTGAGCGCGATGTCTCAAATGCACACAAGTATGCGATCGAGAAATTTGCCAGTGAACTTCTGCAGGTGAAGGACAGCCTGGAACTGGGCCTTGATGCGGGAGAAGTGGAGGCTGCAAAGCTGCAGGAAGGCACTGCACTGACCCTGAAAGTGCTGATCAATGCACTGCAGAAGTTTGCCATCGAGGAAGTGGACCCGATCGGTGAAGCCTTCGATCCGAATCTCCACCAGGCCATGACCACGGAGGAGAGCCCTGACCATGAGCCAAATACGGTCATCCGTGTTATGCAAAAGGGGTATACTCTGCACGATAGACTGCTGCGGCCAGCCATGGTGATTGTTTCCCGGGCCCCGGAAGAAGCCAAGGGCTGACCGGTCCGGCCTGGTTCATAAAAATATCACGAGGGCATCCGGGGATGCCTTGAATCCCTGGAAATCAGCCCAATATTCATAAAAACACGAGATTCAACTGGAGCGCCTGGCGACTTCTGGACTTTTTTGGAGATAAACGATGGGTAAGATTATCGGTATTGACCTGGGTACCACCAATTCATGTGTGGCCGTCATGGAAGGCACGACGCCCAAGGTGATTGAAAACAGCGAGGGCGACCGGACCACACCCTCCGTCGTCGCGTTCACGCAAGACAACGAGGCCCTTGTAGGGCAGTCGGCCAAACGCCAGTCGGTCACCAACCCTGCGAATACCCTGTATGCGATCAAGCGACTGATCGGGCGGCGCTTCAGTGAAGATGCCGTGCAAAAGGACATCAAGCTGGTGCCCTACAAGATTATTCAGGCCGATAATGGCGATGCCTGGGTGGAGGCCAAGGACAGCAAGATGGCACCGCCTGAGATTTCCGCACGCATCCTCATGAAAATGAAAAAGACAGCAGAGGAATACCTCGGTGAAGAGGTGAGCGAGGCCGTCATTACCGTACCCGCTTACTTCAATGATTCGCAGCGCCAGGCGACCAAGGATGCCGGCAAGATCGCAGGCCTGGATGTGAAACGAATCATCAACGAACCCACGGCAGCCGCCCTGGCCTACGGCATGGACAAAAAACGCGGCGACAGCAAGATCGCAGTGTATGACCTGGGCGGGGGTACGTTCGACATTTCCATTATTGAAATTGCAGAAATCGACGGCGAACATCAATTTGAAGTCCTGTCCACCAACGGAGACACGTTCCTGGGCGGTGAGGATTTCGACATGCGCCTGATCGACTACCTGGCGGAAGAGTTCAAAAAGGATCAGGGATTTGACCTGCACAATGATCCGCTTGCCCTGCAGCGCCTGAAAGAAGCGGCTGAGAAGGCGAAGATCGAATTGTCATCCGGCCAGCAAACGGAAGTGAACCTACCGTACATCACGGCAGACCAGTCCGGGCCCAAGCACCTGAACATCAAGGTCACGCGCGCCAAGCTCGAAGCGCTGGTCGAGGAACTGGTGCAGCGTACCATCGCACCCTGCAGGCAGGCCCTGCAGGACGCCAACCTTTCGGCATCGGACATCAACGATGTCATCCTGGTCGGTGGGCAGACCCGTATGCCGAAGGTGCAGCAGGTGGTACAGGACTTTTTTGGCCGGGAGCCGCGCAAGGATGTCAACCCGGATGAGGCTGTGGCCGTGGGTGCTGCCATTCAGGCCGGGGTACTGGGCGGGGATGTCAAGGATGTATTGTTGCTTGACGTCTCACCGTTGTCTCTCGGAATAGAAACCCTGGGTGGGGTGATGACCCGCTTGATCGACAAAAATACCACGATCCCGACCAATGCCCAGCAGGTGTTTTCGACAGCAGAGAATAACCAGACGGCGGTTACCGTGCATGTGTTGCAGGGAGAGCGTGAACAGGCCGCGGCGAACAAGTCGCTGGGGCGCTTTGACCTGACCGACATTCCCCCGGCACCGCGGGGTATGCCGCAAATCGAAGTGACCTTTGATATTGATGCCAACGGTATCCTGAACGTGTCTGCCAAGGACAAGGCCACCGGCAAGGAACAGTCGATTGTCATCAAGGCCTCCAGCGGGCTATCTGATGATGAAATTGATCAGATGGTCAAGGATGCCGAAGCGCATGCTGAAGAGGATAAGAAATTCGCTGAACTTGTGAACGTGAGAAACCAGGCCGACCAGATGATCCATGCCACAGAAAAATCACTTGAGGAAATGGGTGACAAGGTCGAGCAGGAAGAGCGCCTGCAGATCGAGAACGCCATCAAGGACCTGAAGGATGTGCTGGACAAGGATGACAAGGACATCATCGAAACCAAGACACAGGCCCTGACCCAGGCCTCGGGCAAGTTGGCTGAGCGCATGTATGCCCAGGCAAGTGCCGATACACCGCCCGAAGGTGCAGGGGATGCGCCGGGTAAGCCTGGTGAGGAGGATGTTGTCGATGCCGAGTTTGAAGAAGTGGATGACAACAAGAAGTCCTGAGAGCCGTATCTCGGGTGCGGGATATTCAGGCGCAGCCCGCTTGTCCTTGTATTGATCAGGCGCGCGCCTTGATTTGATACAGTTTCAGGGCCGGGAAAGGTCCCCGTGGTCCAGGTCCGCGAAGGCGTACCTGGACCTTGTTTTATGGGTGAATGCATGAGTAAGCGTGACTATTACGAAGTTCTTGGAGTGGATCGCTCAACCGGGGTTGACGGCTTGAAAAAGGCGTACCGTCGGCAGGCCATGAAGTACCACCCGGACCGCAATCCCGGGGACGTGGAGGCCGAAAGAAAGTTCAAGGAAGCCAAGGAGGCCTACGAGATTCTGGGCGATGCGCAGAAACGCCAGGCGTACGACCAGTACGGTCATGCCGGAGTCCAGGGGGGTGCGGCAGGCAGTACCGCCGATTTCAGTGATATTTTTGGAGATATCTTCGGCGATATCTTTGGCAGCGGGCGCGGCTCCTCACAACGGGTATACCGGGGCTCTGATCTTCAGCATGAGCTTGAGATCAGCCTGGAAGAAGCCGTGTTCGGGACCGAGATGACGCTGGAAATCCCGAGGCAGGCAGCCTGTGAGAAATGCGAGGGTTCCGGCGCGGCGCCGGGCACCTCCGCTGAAACGTGCAGCACTTGCGGCGGTGCGGGTCAGGTACGCATGCAGCAGGGCTTTTTTTCGATCCAGCAGACGTGTCCACGTTGTCGCGGGCAGGGCAAGACAATCCGGGTGCCCTGTGATTACTGCCGGGGTACAGGCCGCAGGCAGGCGACCAAAAAGTTGTCCGTGAAGGTCCCTGCAGGTGTGGACAGCGGGGATCGGATCCGCCTGTCTGGCGAAGGGGAAGTCGGAGCCAACAATGGCCCTTCCGGGGATCTCTACGTACAGATCTATGTTCGTGATCACGATCTTTTCACACGAGATAACAGCGACTTACGATGTGAAGTTCCCGTCAGCTTTAGCATGGCTGCATTGGGTGGCGAGGTGGAAGTCCCTACCCTGAATGGCAAGGTCAAGCTCAAGGTTCCGCCCGAAACACAAACGGGGCGGCTGTTTCGCCTGCGCGGTAAAGGCGTCAGGCCGGTGCGGGGAACGACGCAGGGAGACCTGCTGTGCACGATTGTCGTCGAGACACCCGTGAACCTCAGCAAGCATCAAAAGGAGTTGCTTGAGGAATTTTCCGAGAATGTCGAAAAAGGCGGAGGCCGGCATAGCCCACGTTCGCATTCCTGGACCGATGACGTGAAAAGCTTCTTCGACGATCTCAAGTTCTGGTCGCATTGACCGCCGCTGCGGCGGGTACTAATCGTTCCTGAATTGCACCGGTGCGCACGGGCGCACAAGAGTGTCTGTCTTGTTCGGTATGAAATGTATAATCGTGCAAGTGAAACTCGCGTGAGGACAGGGGAATGTTTGTGCTTGGGATCAATGGTGCCGGTGGGCGGATGGGCAAGACGCTGGTGCAGGCCTGCGTAGAAGACGAGCAGATGCAGCTGGGCGCCGCATTCGAGGCACCTTCAGCCGATGTGCTCGGCAGGGATGCCGGTGAAGTGTCCGGCATGGGTAAAACGGGCATCATCATCGACCAGGACCTCGAGGCGCATCACCTGGAGTTTGAAACCCTGATCGATTTCACAATCCCCGCCTGTACGATGCGTTCGCTTGATGTCTGTCGGGAGCACGGTAAGTCCATGGTCATCGGTACGACCGGTCTGGATGATCGGCAAAAAGAAAAGCTGCTTGAAGCCAGCCAGGACATTTCCATCGTGTTCGCACCGAACATGAGCGTCGGTGTGAACCTGTGCCTGAAGCTTTTGCAGGTCACCGCCGATACACTGGGGGAGGACTACGACATCGAGATTATCGAGGCGCACCACCGTCACAAGGTCGATGCGCCGTCGGGCACGGCCTTGCGTATGGGTGAGGTGGTGGCTGAGCGTCTGGGGTGGAAACTTGCGGACTGTGCCGTGTTTGGACGACAGGGCCACACGGGGGAGCGCGACGGGAAAACCATTGGCTTTGAGACGATCAGGGCCGGTGACATTGTCGGTGAGCATACGGTCATGTTCTGCGGCGCTGGCGAGCGGGTTGAGGTTACCCATCGCGCATCAAGCCGAATGAACTTCGCCAAGGGCGCCTTGCGTGCAGCTGCCTGGGTCGCCGATCAGGGTCCGGGGCTGTTCGACATGCAGGATGTGCTGGGAATCTAGTGCACCCTGGCGCAACCGAGCGAGCAGTCCGGAAGTTTCCATCAAGCGGGCGCATTCATGGGGTGAAGGAGTCCGTTACAGGCGACAAACCTTTTTAATGGGAGGTACTGTTCCATGGCACTGAATTACGCATTATTCGTACTGTCTGGCATCGTGGTCGGGGTAGGCGCTTCTTTTACGGGTCTGGGAGGCGGTTTCTTGATGGTGCCGCTGCTGATCACCCTCGGATACACCGCGCAAAAGGCCGTCGGCACCTCGTTCCTGGCGATCCTGATTATCTCGCTGTCGGCGCTGATTGCGCACGGCCGGCTCGCCAACGTGGATTACCGGGTGGCCATCGCCCTGGGTCTTGGCGGACTGCTTGGGGCGCAGATCGGCCCCTACCTGCTTGAGCATGTTGCCACTGCAAACTTCAAGAAGATCTTCGCGGTCATTTTGCTGGGTCTTGCAGCCTACCTGGCGTTTCAGAAATGAAGCTACCCGGATAATGACATCACACTCAGCCACGAAATCATCTACTTGTACCCGTGCAGGATACCTCTCTCCACAAAGGAGATGAGTATCGGGCAATTGTCTTGCGGGTTCGTGCATGTGAATTCCTGAAATTTCCGGTTCCGAATTTTGCCCGAGTCCAGTACAATCGGGCCGGTCACCCAAAGCACTGAAATTTTCCCAACGGGACGGCCTGCACGCACGTCCCGTTTTTATGTGTACCCGGAGGAAATTGTTTGAGTTTGCAGCCCGCCTTGCTCGCCCTGGAAGACGGGAGTCTTTTTTGGGGGAAGTCAGTCGGCGCTGCAGGGCTTTCGACAGGGGAGGTGGTATTCAACACGTCCATCACCGGGTACCAGGAAATTCTTACCGACCCCTCCTACGCACGGCAAATCATCACCCTGACGTACCCGCATATCGGTAACGTCGGCACGAACCCCGAGGATGAGGAGTCCGGGGAAATTTGTGCCAGCGGGCTGGTGATACGTGACCTTCCGGAGCAGGCCAGCAGCTGGCGCTCACGCACGGGCCTGTCCGAGTATCTCGTGCACAACAACATTACCGGGATTGCAGATATTGATACTCGCAGGCTGACCCGGGTGTTGCGTGAAAAAGGCGCACAGAACGGCGCGATCGCAGCCGGGGAGATTAATGCCGACAGGACTCTGGAGGCTGCGCGAAGCTTCCCCGGCCTCAAAGGCATGGACCTGGCGCGTGAGGTCACCGCAAAAGCACCTTACCCGTGGAATGAAGGGTGTTGGCGCCCCCCTGGGAGTGAGCAGCCACGTGCTGCTGTTGAGAAGTTCTTTGTGATTGCGTACGACTTCGGGGTAAAGCGAAACATCCTTCGCATTCTTCATGAGCACGGCTGTTCCATTGAGGTGGTCCCCGCCACCATGACCGGTGAGGAAGTGCTCAGGCGCGCGCCGGACGGTGTGTTCCTGTCCAACGGTCCCGGAGACCCCGAACCCTGTGATTACGCAATACGTGCGATACAGGACATTCTCCGCCAGGGGGTTCCCATTTTTGGAATTTGTCTGGGTCATCAGCTGCTGGGACTGGCATGCGGTGCGAAGACGGTCAAGATGAAGTTTGGTCATCATGGCGCCAACCATCCCGTGCAGGATCTGCAGACAGGGTCGGTGATGATCAGCAGCCAGAATCACGGGTTTGCCGTCGACGAAGAGACCTTGCCGGACTGCCTGCAGGCCACGCACCGCTCGCTGTTTGATCAGTCACTGCAAGGCATACGCCACAAGGAAAAGCCGGCCTACAGTTTCCAGGGCCACCCGGAAGCGAGCCCCGGCCCCCAGGATATACGGCCTGTGTTCGAGCCATTCATGGCCATGATGAAAAGCTACAAGGCCACCCGGTGAATCCATGCCCAAACGAACGGACATCCAAAGCGTACTGATCATTGGGGCCGGCCCGATCATCATCGGCCAGGCCTGCGAATTTGACTATTCAGGAGTGCAGGCCTGCAAGGCGCTCAAGGAAGAGGGATATCGAGTCATCCTGGTCAATTCGAACCCGGCCACCATCATGACCGACCCGGAGATGGCGGATGCCATCTATATCGAGCCGATTTTGTGGCAGACCGTGGCCGCCATTATCGAAAAAGAACACCCGGATGCGCTGTTGCCCACGATGGGCGGTCAGACTGCACTGAACTGTGCCCTGGACCTGAAACGCGAAGGTATCCTGGAGAAATTCTCGGTAGCCATGATCGGCGCCGATACCCAGGCGATTGACATGGCGGAGGATCGTGAACTGTTTCGAAAAGCCATGGACGAGATCGGCTTGCAGTCGGCGCGCTCCTATCTGGCACACAGCCTGGAAGAGGCCCTGCAACATCAGCCGGCCCTCGGTTTCCCGACGATTATCCGTCCATCCTTCACACTGGGAGGCAGCGGTGGGGGCATCGCCCGCAACGAGCAGGAATTCAGGTCCATTGTCGAGCATGGCCTGGACCTGTCTCCCACCTCGGAGGTGCTGCTCGAAGAGTCCCTGCTTGGCTGGAAGGAATTCGAGATGGAAGTGGTGCGCGATCAAAACGACAACTGCATCATCGTATGCTCCATCGAGAACCTGGATCCCATGGGAGTGCATACCGGGGACTCCATCACGGTAGCTCCCGCGCAAACGTTGACGGACAAGGAGTACCAGGTCATGCGTAATGCCTCCATCGAGGTACTGCGCAAGATCGGCGTTGATACCGGTGGTTCCAATGTCCAGTTCGCTGTACATCCAGAGAACGGACGTCTGGTGATCATAGAGATGAATCCGAGGGTTTCACGCTCCTCGGCCCTGGCTTCCAAGGCAACCGGTTTTCCAATCGCCAAGGTGGCGGCCAAGCTGGCTGTCGGCTACACCCTGGACGAGTTGCGAAACGAGATCACGGGGGGAGAGACACCGGTATCCTTTGAGCCCACCATCGACTATGTAGTTACGAAAATACCCCGCTTCACCTTTGAAAAATTTCCGCATACCCAGCCAAAACTCACTACCCAGATGAAGTCAGTCGGCGAGGTAATGGCCATCGGTCGGACTTTCCAGGAATCCTTCCAGAAAGCCTTGCGTGGCCTGGAAACGGGTACGGATGGACTGAATCCAATGCAGGCGTACGCTGACCGCGAGGCTCGCACGTCGCTTGAGATGGAATTGCGCGAGCCCGGGCCAAATCGTGTCTGGTTTATCGCGGACGCCTTCCGCCTGGGCTACAGCGTCGATCAGGTTGGCAATCTGACCGGAGTCGACCCCTGGTTTCTTGCCCAGATCAAACAATTGGTGGACCTGGAGGCCGGCCTTTGCGGGAAAGCGCTGATTGACCTGGATCGGGAGGCCTTGCGCACGCTCAAACGCAAGGGATTTTCAGACCAGCGGCTGGCAGGATTGCTGCACTGTACGCAAGCACAGGTGCGCGAAGCAAGGCACAACCTGGATATCCATCCGGTATACAAGCGCGTGGATACCTGCGCTGCGGAATTTGCCACGAGCACGGCGTATATGTACTCCAGTTATGACGAGGAGTGTGAAGCTTCTCCCACGGACCGCAGGAAGGTCATTGTGCTCGGCGGAGGACCCAATCGGATCGGGCAGGGGATCGAATTCGACTACTGCTGCGTACATGCCGCCATGGCGCTGCGCGAGGATGGTTTCGAGACCATCATGGTGAACTGCAACCCGGAAACCGTATCGACGGATTACGACACGTCCGACCGGTTGTATTTTGAGCCGCTGACACTGGAAGATGTGCTTGAAATCGTGCGCCTGGAGAAGCCGCACGGAGTTATCGTCCAGTTCGGGGGACAGACCCCTCTGAAGCTGGCACGTGCCCTGGAGGCCGAGGGTGTCAACATCATCGGGACAACGCCCGACAGCATAGACCTGGCAGAGGACCGTGAGCGCTTTGTGCAGCTGATCCATCAACTGGAGTTGCTGCAGCCTCCAAATGCGACCGTGACAAGCGTGGATGCAGCCATTGATGTTGCTGATGAGATCGGCTACCCGCTGGTCGTACGTCCTTCCTACGTGCTCGGAGGGCGGGCTATGGAAATTGTGCACCAGCCAGAGGAACTCAGGCGTTACATGCGCGAGGCCGTGCGGGTGTCCAATGATGCGCCTGTGCTGATCGATCATTTTCTTGCCGATGCCGTGGAAGTCGATCTGGACGCCATTTGCGATGGCAAGGATGTGCTGATCGGCGGAATCATGCAGCATATCGAACAGGCGGGCATACATTCCGGGGACAGTGCCTGCTCACTGCCGCCCTATAATCTGAGCGATGAGGTGCAGGACGAGATGCGTGCCCAGGCACGCCAGTTGGCACTGGCCCTGAACGTGGTCGGGCTCATGAATATACAGTTTGCAGTGCGTGATGAAAAAGTGTACCTGATTGAAGTCAATCCACGTGCATCGCGCACGGTTCCGTTTGTCTCCAAGGCGATCGGTATGCCGCTGGCCAAGATTGCGGCGCGCTGCATGGTGGGCCAGAGTCTGAAACAGCAGGGTACACTGCAGGGAGGCATCCCGGCCTATTTCTCGGTCAAGGAGGCCGTCTTCCCATTTATCAAGTTTGGCGGGGTCGACCCGATACTTGGACCTGAGATGAAATCCACGGGCGAGGTGATGGGGATTGGTGATACGTTCGCAGAAGCGTTCGGAAAATCACAGCTCGCAGCGGGCACCCTGCTGCCGGATGGAGGCTGCGCATTACTCAGTGTGCGCGATGAGGACAAGGAACAGACCATCAGGATTGCAAAAGACTTGCTGGCTCTGGGATTCAGCCTGGTGGCCACGCGGGGCACGGCCCGCTGTCTCAATGAAAGCGGCCTGCAGTGCCAGGCCGTCAACAAGGTTCGACAGGGTCACCCGCACATCGTCGACATGATCATTGCCGGCCAGATCGATCTGATCGTAAACACTACCGAAGACAGACAGGCAATCGCGGACTCTTTCACCATTCGCAGGGAAGCACTGCAGCACAAGGTGTGCTACACCACGACGATGGAGGGCGCGCGGGCTCTGAAGGAAGCTATCCAAAGCCGCGGGCAGTATAATGTGTATTGCCTGCAGGATTTGCATGCGGGTAGACTGCGGCAAAGCAGTACATTCAGGGTGTAGCCCACTCAAATTTTGGCATCTCGGGGTATTGGTATGGACAGGGTTCCTCTCACAGTGCGTGGTGCTGAACTGTTGCGCAAGGAATTGCAGGAACTTAAATCTGTAAAGCGACCTCAAATCATTGAGGCGATTGCTACTGCGCGTGCACACGGCGATCTCAGGGAAAATGCGGAGTACCATGCAGCCCGCGAGCAGCAGGCTTTCGTCGAGGGACGGATCAAGGATATTGAAAGCAAGCTTTCCAGTGCACAGATCATCGATGTCAGCATGCTTCAAGACAGTGGGCGCGTAACGTTCGGGGCCACCGTCGTGCTGGTGGAAGAGGCCACCGGGGAAGAATCCACCTATACCATCGTGGGCGAGGACGAGGCCGATATCAAACAACGCATGGTATCCATATCATCGCCGATTGCCCGCGCCATGATTGGCCGGGAAGAAGGGGAAGTGATTACCGTCGAGGCACCTGCAGGACGCAAGGACTATGAGGTGGTCGAGGTGCGGTACGGAGATACTGAATAGGCGGGTTTCGGGCTCCAGCGCCTTTTGCGGTATTGGCCTTGATTTATGTGCAAAAGGCCCAAATATAGTAGTATGCAGACAGGGATGCAGTACTTATCACGGGCACATACGGGAGTGGTCGGCTGTGCGCCGACCGGCCTATGGACAGACAGTTGTTCGACGCTGTGGATAAGAGTCACCCAATGCATACAGGCAAACTAGGGGGCTGATTCTATAAGCTATTGATTTCTATATAATGTGGTTCGGTACGTTTATACATTTCAGTGTATAGATTGGCTCAATCGCGGTATAGTTAGACACTAAATGGATTTAAACCCCGACTACGAGGTAGCTCTTGAACGATATGGTTAAAAATTTATTGCTTTGGGCGGTGATTGCAGTTGTCCTGATGACTGTTTTCAACAATTTTGCACCTCGTCCGGAGTCTCCTACTGAACTTGCGTACTCTGAGTTCATTGACCAAGTGTATTCCAACAATGTTCGATCAGTGCTGATCAGTCCGGACGGACGCCGGATTGAAGGCACCTACGAAAATGGTGAATCCTTTGAGACGTTCAGCCCCGGGGACCCGGGTCTGGTCAAGGACTTACTGGATCATGATGTAGGAATCGAGGCGGGGGAAACCAAGCCACGCTCATTGCTCCTTGACATCCTGATCAGCTGGTTCCCCATGCTGCTGCTGATCGGTGTGTGGATATTTTTCATGCGACAGATGCAGGGCGGCGGTACAGGACGCGGTGCCATGTCCTTCGGTAAAAGCAAGGCGCGCTTGATGGGCGAGGACCAGATCAAGGTGACCTTCAACGACGTGGCGGGTGTGGAAGAGGCCAAGGACGAAGTTTCGGAACTGGTCGAGTTTCTGCGAGACCCTGCCAAGTTTCAGAAGCTGGGCGGCAAGATTCCCCGTGGTGTACTGATGATCGGTCAGCCGGGCACGGGTAAAACGCTATTGGCCAAGGCGATCGCCGGTGAGGCCAAGGTACCGTTTTTCACTATCTCAGGCTCTGACTTTGTGGAGATGTTTGTCGGTGTCGGAGCTTCGCGTGTGCGCGACATGTTCAACCAGGCCAAGAAACATTCACCCTGCATCATCTTCATTGACGAAATCGATGCGGTTGGGCGCCATCGTGGTGCAGGGCTCGGGGGAGGCCATGACGAGCGTGAACAGACACTGAATCAACTACTGGTGGAAATGGATGGCTTTGATGGCAACGCAGGCGTGATCGTGATCGCTGCCACCAACCGTCCGGACGTGCTTGATCCGGCACTGCTGCGCCCGGGGCGTTTTGATCGCCAGGTGACGGTGCCCCTGCCGGATATACGCGGCCGTGAACTCATCCTGAAGGTGCACATGCGCAAGGTGCCTTTAGGAGAGGATGTCCGTGCAGATTTTATCGCCCGTGGTACCCCCGGATTTTCAGGGGCGGACCTGGCCAATCTGGTCAACGAGGCGGCGTTGTTTGCCGCCCGTGGCAATAAACGTACCGTGGATATGGAAGAGTTTGAACGCGCCAAGGATAAAATCCTGATGGGTGCCGAGCGCAAATCGATGGTGATGAGTGACGAGGAAAAGGAATTGACTGCCTATCACGAATCCGGTCATGCGATTGTGGGCCGTCTGGTTCCCGATCATGACCCGGTCTACAAGGTCACGATCATCCCAAGGGGACGAGCACTGGGAGTCACCATGTTCTTGCCGGAAGAGGATCGTTACAGTCACAGTCGCCAGCGTTTGGAAAGCCAGATTTCAAGTCTGTTTGGCGGACGTGTTGCCGAAGAACTTATATTTGGCGATGAGGCCGTGACTACCGGAGCATCCAATGACATTGAGCGAGCTACAGAAATTGCACGTGCAATGGTAACCAAATGGGGACTTTCTGAAAAAATGGGTCCGCTGTCCTACGGTGACGAGGATGGCGAGGTATTCCTGGGACATTCTGTAACCCAGCATAAAACCGTGTCCGACGATACAGCGAATTCAATTGACCAGGAAGTGCGCCGCATCATTGATGTCAACTATGAGCGAACAGTGAAGTTGATCAAGGAGAATATGGACAAGCTTCATACCATGGCGAAAGCCCTGGTCAAGTATGAAACACTGGATACCGAGCAGATTGATGACATCATGACAGGGGTCAAGCCGCGCCCACCGCAGGACTGGGTAGACGTGGATGATGAGCCGACTTCGGGAATGACCGCCAAGTCCCGGAAAGACGATCACTCCAAGGATTCCGAACCGATTGGCGGTCCAGCCAGCGAACACTGACCGTTGACTGCATTACCTGGATCGCCGGGAAGGGGTATTCAGGGCAGAATCGCCAGGCAGGTAAAACGCATAAATTTACAATCGAGGGTGTCCAGACCCTTTTGACACGCTCCTTCGAGCATGATTCGGTAAATACCCATGGGGCGAAAGTTTTTTGGTACTGACGGAATACGCGGCCGGGTCGGCGACGGCGTGATGACGCCTGATTTCGTGCTGAAACTTGGCTGGGCCGCAGGTTCCGTTCTGTGCACGGATGACAGGAGCCTGGTGCTCATCGGCAAAGATACCCGAATCTCAGGCTACATGTTCGAGTCCGGACTGGAGGCGGGCCTGTCCGCCGCCGGGGCCAACAGCCGTTTGCTTGGACCCATGCCGACTCCGGCCGTGGCTTATCTTACCCGTACACTGCGGGCGGCCGCCGGCATCGTAATCAGTGCATCCCATAACTGTTATCACGACAATGGCGTGAAGTTTTTTTCTGCGGAAGGCAGAAAACTGTCCGATGATGCAGAGATCGAGATCGAAGACCGCATGGAGCGCTCGCTTGCGGTGGTCAGTGCGGACAAGCTGGGCAAGGCGGAGCGGGTCAATGATGCAGCAGGCCGTTACATCGAGTTTTGCAAGAGCACTGTAGCTACTCGCATTCGTCTGAACGGCCTGAAAATCGTCGTCGATTGTGCCCATGGCGCAACGTATCACATTGCGCCGAGCGTATTTACAGAGCTGGGTGCAGAAGTGGTCAGTACGGCATCCCAGCCGAACGGCTTCAATATCAATGAGAACTGTGGAGCCGCTGACCCCGAGGTGTTGGGGGCTGCAGTGCTGGAGCATCAGGCCGATCTCGGAATTGCAATCGACGGAGACGGGGATCGCTTGATCATGGCGGATCATACTGGAGCCACCGTGGACGGAGATGAGCTTCTGTTTCTGATTGCGCAGGCACGGAAATCCGATAACACCCTGCAGGGTGGTGTTGTAGGTACCCAGATGAGCAATCTTGGGCTGGAGCATGCCTTGCGTGATGCCGGAATCCGGTTCAAGCGGGCTTCGGTAGGTGACCGTCATGTAGTGGAGATGCTGCAGGCACACTCATGGATTCTTGGCGGTGAGCCGTCCGGGCATATTATCAGTCTGGACCGGATGACGACGTGTGATGCCATTATCTCGGCTCTGCAGGTACTGCAGATACTGGTGACGTCGGAGAAGAGCCTTCATGAAGCCAAATCTGGCATGTACAAGTATCCGCAGACGCTGATCAATATCCCTGTGCAATCCAAGTTCGATATCGATAATGCCGCAGAGATCCAGCAGGTTGTGCGTGATGCTGAGCTGGATCTTGGAGATTCAGGACGCGTGCTGTTGCGGCCATCAGGTACTGAGCCCCTGGTGCGGGTCATGGTTGAGGGAGTGGATGCGATGAAAGTGGAGAAGCTAGCGCAGCAAATTGCAGATCGAGTCTCCTCTTCCTGCTAGCCTTTCTATTCCAGTGACGAATGTACCTCTGCATGCAGCTCAGAGTTTGCTTAATCACGACGTGGTGGGTAAGCTGCGTGCTTTTGATTTTTAACGGGCAGGATACTTGATGCGCCAGCCTCTGGTTGCCGGTAACTGGAAATTGAATGGCTCGCTGGAGTCGGTCTCGGCGCTCGTTTCCGGGATACGCGCACAGATGAGCATCGTCAGGGATACGGAAGTTGCCGTATGCCCGCCTTTTATTTACCTGCAGCATGTCAGGCAGCTGCTGAAGGGCTCGGGAATCTCACTGGGCGCGCAGGACTGTTCGGACCAAGCCGAGGGGGCCTATACGGGGGAAGTCTCGGCATCCATGATCCGTGAGTTTGGGTGTACTTATGTAATTGTCGGACACTCCGAAAGACGGCATGTTTACGGCGAGAGTGACGTATTCGTGGCTGCAAAGTTCGCGCAGGTCAGGGACAATAACCTGATTCCAATTCTGTGTGTTGGCGAGACCCTGGAAGAGCGCGAACAGGAGCAAACGGAAGCCGTGATTGCACGCCAGCTCGATGCCGTTCTGACACATTCAGGAATCGGAGCCTTCGGGAATGCAGTCATCGCCTATGAGCCCGTATGGGCCATCGGCACGGGAAAGACGGCAACACCTGGGCAGGCCCAGCAGGTGCATGCGTTCGTTCGCAGTCGGCTTAAAGAGCAGGATGAAAGAATTTCAGGCCAGATCCGTATCCTGTATGGCGGTAGCATGAAGCCTGAGAATGCCGGTGCACTGATGCAAGAAGAGGATATAGACGGTGGCCTGATCGGGGGTGCATCCCTCAAGGCAGAAGATTTTATAGCGATTACCACAGCGTAATAACTGTTGTTCAAGATGAGCGAAAAGGTGGGTAGACAGGCAAATGATGTTATATAGCATACTGGTTGCAATTGATGTGCTGCTTGCAGTCGGCATCATTGGCCTGGTACTGATCCAGCATGGCAAAGGTGCTGATGTTGGTGCTGCATTCGGCAGTGGTGCTTCGGGAACCGTATTTGGAGCGCGTGGCTCGGCCACTTTCCTGACGCGGGCGACGGCCCTCCTTGCGACCCTGTTCTTTGCAAACAGCCTGCTGCTTGCTTACCTGGCAACCCACCAACCCGAGGCCGAGAGCGTGATCGACCAGTCGTTACCTGCACTTGAAGAGGTGGTCAAAATGCCTGCAGATGAAATCCAGCCAGAGCCACAAGGCCAGCAATCACCGGCTACAGCGTCCGATTTACCGGATGTTCCGTAAGCGGGCTTTTTGCAGCGAACCTGAACACACTGGATTCCAGCGATTGCCCACCACATCCTGTAGTCAGCCTTCAAGCCTGAGTCAAAAGTTCACCTGACACCTTCTTGCAGTGGCAGCTGCGACTACCCTCCTGCGATTCAACACGGGGCTACTTGTAGGGAAAAGAGCCCACAGAAATCACGCTGTTAAGTCCTGCAGCAGGGACAGGGTATGGAAAACAGATTATCTGGGTTTATAGATGCATCAGGGAACGGGATTCAGATCGTGGCCTGTTGCGTTAAAATAGCCTGGCATGTGCCGATGTGGCGGAATTGGTAGACGCGCTAGCTTGAGGGGCTAGTGAGGGAAACCTCGTGCCGGTTCGAGTCCGGCCATCGGCAGTAATTGAATCGCCTGATATGGCTGAAGACGGTTTTCTGGTTTCTTCAGTCACTTCCCATGGTGCAGGCGGGCTTTTTCTTGGCATCTGTGTCCTTACGGCCGATGGTCTTGGTGTTGTCGAGTATTCTCTGTCGATGATGGTCACTGCGGCCATGGCTAATTCCACTGTCAAGTTCTGGAGTGTACTGCGGTATCTCATGTTGTGGTAGACCAGAATTCGAGCCTTTCCATGTATCCGGCATTAAACAACTTCAAGATTGCTCATAAGGTAGTATATTAGGGGTAGATTCGAGGAAATTGTGGCGATGGCCCTGAAGGGATTACCGGCAATTTTTGTGATTTCTCAGAGTGCCCGCCTTGTAAAACATGGGTTGGGGCAGTAACAGAAATCAAGCTTGGATCCTGCTAGTTGCCCAGGATATTGCGAGTAACCGGTTATGTACCGGAGGAATGAAGTGAGTATGAAGTACATGAAACTCCTGTCTTGCGTTACGAGCATTCTGTTATGGACATTGCTGTCCGTCGCACATGCGGAAGCCCCTCGTGACCCATACCAGTATTTTTTCAATCAGTCTTTCGGAGACTACTCGGAAGAGCTGGCAAATGCCCGGGAACAGGGCAAGAAGGGGATCATGATATTTTTTGAGATGGACGAATGTCCCTTTTGTCATCGTATGAAAGATATGATCATGAACCGGCCTGATGTCCAGGAATACTATCGCGATAGATTCATTCTGCTCTCCCATGATATTGAGGGGGACATTGAAATCGTGGATTTTGAGGGCAACGATACGACGCAGAAGGAATATGCAGAAAAAGTACATCGCGTTCGAGCTACTCCCGTGTTTGCCTTTTTTGACTTGGAAGGGAATCGGATCGCACGTTATATCGGTGCAACGAAAAGCGTACACGAGTTCATGTGGCTGGCTGACTATGTCGCCGATGGTCATTACAAAAATACCAGTTTCACCCGGTACAAGCGTGGTAGGAAAGGGGAACTGGAAGAAAGTTGACAGACTCTCATCGGTCTCGGCATACGTTCATTGGGGATAGCGCATGTATCGATGCAGAAACTGTGTATTGTCCATGGCGCTGACCTGTGCGGTACTGGTTGCCGGACCCTTGCATACTGCAGATACTCAACCTGTTCCAGACCCCCTGAGTCTAGAACAAGCCATCGCGCTTATTGATGAGCAACATCCCGTGCTGCAGAACGATAGGCTTTTGCTGGAGCAGGCTGAAAACATCGCGAACGAAGCCCGTGAGCACAAAAGTCTGAACGTCGATCTGGTCGGCAGGATGCACTGGTACGAGGCGGGAAGTTCACGGTTTGATACCGGGGATCATGACGATCATGGCCTGCGGCTGATGGTGAGCAAGCCGTTATACGATGGTGGTTACAGCGGCTCGCTTGCCGAATCTGCCAAGCAGGGTCGCAAAGCGGCCAAGTTGCGAATTGCGGATAACCGCAGCCTCTACACCATTACGGTGATGCAGAAGTTTTTTGACGTCATACTCGCTGACATTGAAGCTTCCCGTGACAACGAAAATATGTCCGTCAGGTATGTACGGTTTGAGCGTGGGCAGGACAACCATGAGCTTGGCAAGATCTCCGATGTGGAATTGCTGGGCCTGGAGAACGAGTACCAGGAAGCGCGTCTGCGTGCGGTTGAGAGCAGGGGGCGGGCGAGCAGCACTCGACAGGCCTTGGCATTGGCCCTCAACCGGCCCGGCCAGCAACCCTCAGCGTTATACCTGCCCGAGCTTGATGTGCATCATCGTGCACTGCTGGAGTTCGGTATACTGATTGAAAAAGCCCTTAATAATAATCGTCAACTGGCTGCTCTTGACTCTGAGTTGCTATCGGCAAGAGCTGAAGTCGAAGCTGCACGCGCTCCCTACCGCCCGGACGTTTCTGCCGTGCTTGAGCGTGGTGAATATTCGAGGGAACTGGGTAGCCATGACAAATGGCGGGCCGGACTGCAAATGACCTGGCCGCTCTATAGTGGTGGTCAGAGTGATACAGCGGTCGACAAGGCACAACTCAAGGTGAGCGAGATACTTTACCAGCGCCGCCAGATTGAACTGGATATACGTCAGAAGATCTGGAACATGACGGAAGAATTTGCCCTGCTGGAAGCCCAGCGCCAGGCGAGCGATGTGTTCTCCAGCTATCGCGAACTGTACATGGATCGCTCAAGGGCGCTGTACGATCTGGAAGTGAAGACAGACCTCGGGGATGCAATGATCCAAATATCCGAGTCGCATTTACGTGATGCCAGACAAACCTTCCAGATGGCTCTTTTGTTAGCCCAGCTAAACCACCTGATAGGTGAAGACGATGCAATGAACTGGGGAGCTGTCACCAAAAAATCAGAGCGCCAGCCACAGGCTGGCCAACCAGTGAGAGGCTATGTGCAATAAGGCAATTAACTGTGTGCTGCTGCTGGCAATGATGGCAGTGACACCATTGGTGCAAGCCGCTGGTGAAGCGGATGCAGTGTTGCAATGGAAACAAAAAATTGCATTATCCTTGCCGGTATCGGGGGTCATTGAAAAAGTACACGTCGTACCTGGCCAGCAAGTTGCAAAAGGCGTTGTCCTGTTATCACTGGACAAGCGGCCTTTTCAGTACCGACTGCAATCCGCGAAATCCCGTATGGCGCAGCTTGCCCCCAGCCGCGATGAAGCCAGGAATGAGCTGCAGCGTGCCGAGGAGTTATATGAGCGCACGGTCCTGTCCCAAGTGGAGCTGGCTCATGCGAAAATTGATTTCGCTGAAAAAGATGCGCGTTTTCGGGAAGCCGGGGCCGACACTGACCAGGCAGAACTGGACCTCGAATACGCTGAGATGAAAGCACCCTTTGATCTCATCGTCGTGAAAACCCATGTGGTGGCCGGACAAACGGTCATCAACCGCTTGCAGGCCACCCCTCTGGTGACCGTGGCAAGTGGCCAACTGGTAGCTGGTATGTCGCTTGCCCCGGAAAATGTTGAGGGGCTGAATATGGGCAGTGGTGTAACTATCATCGTTGCAGGCAGGGCCCATTCCGGAAAAGTTGTGGTTTTTGACTACGATGCAGAGTCTGGTTTGGTGGCAATCACCATTGTTATCGACGATCAGCCAGCGGCAACCGTTGGCCAGCGGGTGCGCGTCACCTGGTAATAATTGCAAAGCGATGCATGATTCCCGGGATACTGCACTGGCGTAGACTTTTCAAGATGAAAACTGCAACTGCAAGTCTGCGGATACAGTTTTGGGGACAAAGGCATAATCACGGCAATTATTGAGTAGTATTACACCAAATGTGGGCGGTAATTTTTTTATTACTCATCCGAATCCTAAAGAGCCTGCCTGGAAAGCCCTGTAACGTCTGCCAGTACTCTACGCCTTCGCTATCTCAACGATATCCAAAACGATGACGTACCTCGAGCGGAGATTGATCACTGAAGATGGCCTGAGTCTATACTTTCGCGACTACGGTGATGCGGCATCCGTTGCAACACCTGTACTCTGCCTTGCCGGGCTTTTTCGAAATTCCCGAGACTTCGATTCAATTGCATGCAGGCTTGCTAGCAAGCGTCGGGTACTGTGCCCGGACCTGCGCGGCAGAGGATGCTCCGACTTTGACTCGAATTGGAACAACTATCAGCCTGCAACTTATCTTAGCGACATCACCCAATTGCTAAGCCGCGCTGATATTCACCAGGTGGTCGTGGTCGGAACGTCTTTTGGTGGCTTGCTTGCATTGGCCCTCGGAACATTCATGCCGCTAAAAATTGCAGGTTTAGTGCTCAACGACGTCGGTCCGGAAATTGAACCGGGCAAGTTCAATGAAGTACTTGATTACATCGCTGTTGATCATCCGCAACCTGATTGGGAGAGTGCAGCAAAAGAGATCAGGAAACAGATACCTGGTGCTTTGTTTCAAACTGAAGCGCTGTTTCGGACAATGGTTTATAACACCTATCGCGAGGGAGATGACGGACTGCTGCATTTCGACTGGGATGTGAATATTGCCAAACCGCTGATGGGTGCTCCCAATGTGAATCCCAATCTTTGGCACTGTCTGTTGAGACTGCATCCAATTCCCCTGCTCACTTTTCGGGGAGAAGTCTCCGATGTGTTTTCCGAGGAATGCTTTTTGCGGATAGGTCAAGAGTATCCAGGGACACATTTGGTGACGGTTCCTGAAACAGGCCACGCACCCACCTTATCCGAACCCGAGTGCATCGCTGCACTGGACGCCTTTTTGCAGGACTTGTAAGTCAGCGCAAGATTTTCTTCCATTTAGCAAAAAAGAGGATGCTGAATACCATTCGCAACTATCGAATTATCTGCTAACGTAATCTTTTGAGACAGAGTGCACTACCGGTTAGGGTAGCGCCGGATTCTTGCCAAGGAGACAAGCCAGGAAACAGGATGGAACGAAAAAACAAGAACATGAGCGGACAAAGTGCTTTGGAGGAACAGGCTGAGTCGAACAGTGAATTTCAGATGACTCCTGAACTCATGATGGACCTTGCACATAAAGCCGCAGAGCTTTTAGTAGAGCGAATGGAAAGGCTGCCTGAACAGGATGCGTGGGAGGGCGAGTTCAAGGAGGAGCTCAATGACCGATTGATGGAAGACCCACCCGAGGACGGGCGCCCGGCCATGGAGGTTCTTGAACAGGCTGCACAGGATGTACTGTCAATTGCCATGCGGTTGGACCATCCTCGCTGTTTTGCTTTTATTCCAACCTCACCGACCTGGCCGGGAATCGTGGCCGAGTTTATGGCGGCAGGATATAACATCAACCTGGCGACCTGGCTGACATCGAGCGGTGCCAGTCAACTGGAACTGGTGGTGATTGAGTGGTTCCGAAATTGGCTGGGGTACCCGCAGGGTGCAGGCGGACTTCTCACCAGCGGCGGCTCGGCTGCCAGTGTCAATGCGCTGGTTGCCGCACGTGAGGCAGCGGGCCATCCCGAGCGCGCCACGGTGTACATGAGTGACCAAAGCCACAGTGCCCACATCCGTGCGGCCAGGATCATCGGTATACGCCCGGAGGGCATACGCATGATCCCATGTGATTCTCGCTTTCGCCTGGATATGCAGGCCCTGGCTCGAACGGTACATGAGGACCGTGAGCAGGGACTGAATCCCATTGCAGTCTGTGCCAATGCAGGGGCCTCCAGCACCGGCGCCATCGATCCCCTCAGCGATATGGCAGCGTACTGTGAGGCCGAGGGAATCTGGCTGCATGTGGATGCCGCCT
This sequence comes from Gammaproteobacteria bacterium, assembly GCA_965214675.1. Classification (GTDB taxonomy): domain Bacteria; phylum Pseudomonadota; class Gammaproteobacteria; order UBA4575; family UBA4575; genus WTFY01. The sequence continues at coordinate 898,987 of OZ243969.1, read as the reverse complement.
ATGGCGGCTTTGCGATCGTCACTGAAGAAGGCAGGGAGCTCTTGCATGGCATCGAGCGTGCCGATTCGGTTGGACTGGATGCCCACAAGTGGTTTTTTCAGCCGTATGAGGCCGGCAGCCTGATGGTCAAGGATCTGTGCACGCTTGAGCGCGCATTTGCAGTACACCACGATGTCCTTCAGGACACGATCTGGGGGGCCAACCACCCCAACTTCTCGGACCGTGGCCTGCAGCTGAGCCGCTCGTTTCGCGCCCTGAAGATCTGGATGTCCGTGCAGACCTTCGGAATGTCAGCATTTCGCCGAGCCGTTCAAAAAGGAATGGACCTGGCCAGGCAGGCGGGTGAGTACATCCAGGACAGCCCGGCACTGGAGTTGTTGAACCCCGTGTCCCTGGGGGTGGTGTGCTTCCGGGTCAACCCTGCAGATACGCCACTGGACGAAGCCGTGTTGGAGAGAATCAACCAGTCCGTGACGGCACGGATTTTTTGGGATAACCGTGCATTCATGTCCTCCACATCGCTGGGTAAAACCCTTTCCCTGAGGCTGTGCATCCTTAATCACCAGACGACCTGGAAGGATATACACGAGACCTTGCAGGCGATCATACAGTTTGGAAATGAAGCGCTGGCAGAAGTAGAAGCAGGTGAGTGAACGCTTCCTCATCCCGCGCAACGACTGGGCTCGATTTTGAGTCCATGGATTGAAGTCGCGAGGGCGTATCCCCGGGACGAACCTTCCCAGGAGGGATTGAGGGACTCCGAGACTCGCACTCACAAAGCGTGCATCTGCCCGGTTTGAAATGTCACGCGGGCATTGTCTAGTCGCCACGCTCACCTCGAGAAGCTGTCCGATGGACAAGGATTCATTCCCTTGCCCTGTATGATCAGGCACACCGTGTTCTACCCGGGGGCTCGATCACCACTGGGTAGAAAATCATTAAAAGATATGCTTCCCACAGGATTTGATTTTCTGATACTTCGATAAGATACCCGAATTCGGATTTTATAACTCCAATAGAATCAGCATTATAAAGAGGATATGTTCGGATCAATATCATATTGTGCATGGTGTGCCTCCCGAAAATATCTGAAATTCGCGAGCCGGTAAATTCGGATACAATAGAGGATGGACTTTATGCAAGCCGAGGACTGATCTGCCAGGACCTGACACTTCACCCGGATACGAATGCCACTGCCATTGAGGAACGGTAATGCTTGAAAACTATCTTCCTGTTCTTGTCTTTACCGTGCTCGCGGTGATCATGGCCCTGATTCCGATGGCACTGGGCCTGGCCCTCGGGCCTCGCCGCAGTGATGCGGCCAAGGACTCGCCCTACGAATGCGGCTTTGAGGCTTTTGAAGATTCGCGCATGCAGTTCGATGTGCGTTATTACCTGGTGGCCATCCTGTTCATCATATTTGATCTGGAGATTGCCTTTCTGTTTCCTTGGGCGGTCGCCATCCGTGAACTCGGGGTACCCGGGTTTTTGTCGATGGCGCTGTTTTTGGCGATCCTCACCGTCGGCTTTATATACGAATGGGGCAAGGGTGCACTGGACTGGGATTAGCGGGAGGTATTACGAGGTGAACGATAGGGACGACACAATGGCCGGGAACCCGGCGCTGGACTGACATGGGCATCGAAGGATATCTGAAAGAGGGTTTCGTGACGACCCGCCTGGATGAGCTGATTAACTGGGCGCGCACCGGCTCCATGTGGCCAATGACCTTTGGGCTTGCCTGCTGTGCAGTGGAGATGATGCATGCCGGTGCAGCACGCTATGATCTCGATCGTTTCGGCATCATGTTCCGACCCAGTCCGCGTCAGTCTGATGTCATGATTGTGGCAGGCACACTGGTGAACAAGATGGCTCCTGCACTGCGAAAGGTATATGACCAGATGGCCGAGCCCAAGTGGGTGATCTCCATGGGATCCTGTGCCAACGGCGGAGGGTACTATCATTACTCGTATGCCGTAGTGCGAGGCTGTGACCGTATTGTTCCCGTGGATGTCTATGTACCCGGGTGCCCACCCACCGCCGAAGCATTGCTGTACGGAATTATTCAGCTGCAAAACAAGATTCGCCGTACGAGCACCATTGCGCGTTAGGCCCGGTCATCATGGGGAAGCGTATCCATCAACTCGATACTGATTTGCAGCGTGTGCTGTCTTCTTCGGTACAACGTCTGAACATTGAGCACGATGAGATCACACTGACGGTAAAAGCGCAGGACCTCGCCGAGGTCATGTCCCGGCTTCGGGATGATCCAGAGCTTGCCTTTGAACAACTGGTCGATCTGTCCGGAGTCGATTATCTGGAATATGGCGTAGGCGAATGGAGCACGCACGGTGCGACCTCGGAAGGCTTCAGTCGTGGCGCGGAAAAGGCCTCCTTCGGGCGATTTACCTTTGACGACCCGCCGCATTCACGCACCCTCGAGACTCCCCGGTTCGCTGTGGTCTACCACCTGCTTTCTGTGGCCTGCAACCACAGACTGCGAGTGCGCGCATTCTGCGAGGACGATAACCTGCCCATGGTATCTTCAGTACATCACCTCTGGGCTTCGGCAGACTGGTATGAACGCGAGGCCTTTGACTTGTACGGCATCATCTTTGACGGCCATCCGGACCTGCGCCGCATACTGACCGACTATGGATTCACGGGTCACCCGTTTCGCAAGGACTTTCCTCTGGTGGGTCATGTCGAGGTGCGTTATGACCCCGAGCAAAAACGTGTCGTGTACCAGCCCGTATCCATTGAGCCGCGTATTACGGTACCCAAGGTAATCCGTGATGATCATCGTTTTGAGTCCGGCGAGGCAAAAGAAAAAGATGCCTGAACTTCGCAACTACACCATGAATTTCGGGCCGCAACATCCGGCGGCTCACGGGGTTTTACGCCTGGTGCTTGAAATGGAAGGCGAGGTGGTACAGCGCGCGGACCCGCATATCGGCCTGCTGCACCGCGCCACGGAAAAGCTGGCCGAGAGCAAGCCCTACAACCACAGTATCGGGTACATGGACCGGCTCGATTACGTTTCCATGATGTGCAACGAGCACGTCTATGTGCTGGCCATCGAGAAACTGGTCGGACTTGAGGTGCCTGTCCGCGCCCAGTACATCCGCGTCATGTTCGATGAGATCACGCGGATTCTCAACCACTTGCTGTGGCTGGGTGCGCATGCGCTGGATATCGGTGCCATGACCGTATTTCTGTATGCTTTTCGCGAGCGCGAAGACCTGATGGATTGCTATGAAGCGGTCTCCGGGGCACGCATGCATGCGACCTACTACCGGCCAGGGGGTGTACATCGCGACCTGCCTGGCGAAATGCCGAAGTATGCGGAATCGCGCTGGCATGACAAAAAGCAGGTCAAGAAGCTGAATCAGGCGCGCATGGGTTCGTTGCTGGATTTCATTGAGGACTTCACAGACCGGTTTCCGGGGTGTGTGGATGAATATGAGACCTTGTTGACCGAGAACAGGATTTGGAAACAACGCACCGTCGATATCGGTATTGTCAGTCCGGAACGTGCCTTGCAGTTGGGTTTCACGGGCCCCATGTTGCGCGGCTCAGGCATTGAGTGGGATTTGCGCCGCAAGCAGCCATATGAGGTGTACGAAGATATGGACTTCCAGATTCCCATAGGCGTCAACGGAGATTGTTACGATCGCTATCTGGTACGTATTGAGGAAATGCGCCAGTCCAACAAAATCATCCGTCAATGTATCGAGTGGCTACGTACGCATCCGGGACCGGTGATGGTCGATAACCACAAGATTGCACCCCCTGAGCGCGACCAGATGAAAATGGGTATGGAAGAGTTGATCCACCACTTCAAGTTGTTTACGGAGGGCTACTGCCTGCCCCAGGGGGAGGTGTACTGTGCGATTGAGCACCCGAAGGGCGAGATGGGAATCTACCTGGTATCGGATGGTGCCAACAAACCGTACCGCCTGAAAATACGCGCCCCTGGCTTTGCCCATCTCGCCGCACTCGATGAGATGTCGAGGGGCCACATGCTGGCCGATGTTGTCGCGATTATCGGTACCCAGGATATTGTTTTCGGGGAAATTGACCGATGACACAAACTGCCGCATTGGTTGTCTTGTCAGACTATGTGCGTGGCGAGATGGATGACTGGCTGGCGCGCTATCCGATTGACCAGAAACAGTCGGCAGTGCTGGGTGCCTTGCGCGCCTTGCAGCACGAGGACGGTTACCTGAAGACCGAGAAAATGGATGCGGTGGCAGCGTACCTGGACATGTCGCGCATTGCGGTCTATGAAGTCGCATCGTTTTACTCCATGTTCGAGCTCAAGCCGGTGGGTAGGCATACCCTGTCCGTGTGCACGAACCTCTCCTGCATGCTGTGCGGGGCAGACAAGATCGTAGAACATCTGCAACGCAGACTCGGAATCGGATTGGGCGAGTCCACCCCGGACGGCAAGTTTTTCCTGAAACAGGAGGAAGAGTGTCTTGCCGGCTGCTGCGGTGCACCGATGATGCAGGTCAACCATGACTATAAGGAGAACCTGACCATCGAGAAGGTGGACAGGATTCTGGAAGAACTGGATTGATTCGATGCTGCAGCTAAACAACGTTTGCTACGAGACACTGCAATTCGAACAGCCATGGACGCTGGAAAATTACATGAGTATCGGTGGCTACTCTGCCTGGGAGAAAATCCTGCAGGAAAACATTTCGCCGCACGATGTCATCGAGCAGATCAAGGCCTCAGGCTTGCGTGGGCGCGGAGGGGCAGGCTTTCCCACCGGGCTGAAATGGAGCTTCATGCCGAAGGGCGAGGGTATCCAGCGTTATGTCGTGTGTAACTCCGATGAATCCGAACCCGGCACCTGCAAGGACCGCGATATCCTGCGTTACAACCCGCATGCCTTGATCGAGGGAATGGCGATTGCCGGATACGCCATGCAGGCCTCGGTGGGCTACAACTACATCCGCGGTGAGTTCTCGGGTGAGCCCTACCGAAGATTCGCAGATGCCCTGAATGAAGCCTACTCGGCTGGCTACCTGGGAGACAATGTGCTGGGCACTGACTTTACGTTCTATCTGTATGACACACTGGGGGCCGGCGCCTATATCTGCGGTGAGGAAACCGCGTTGCTGGAATCGCTGGAAGGCAAGAAGGGCCTGCCGAGATTCAAGCCCCCGTTTCCGGCAAGTTACGGCCTGTATGGCAAGCCAACCACGATCAACAACACCGAGACTTTTGCCTCGGTGCCGACCATCCTGCGTAAGGGTGGAGAGTGGTTTGCGGCGCTGGGCGTTGAGAAAAGCGGTGGCACCAAGTGCTTTTCGGTGTCCGGGCACGTCAATCGGCCGGGCAACTTTGAGATTCCATTGGGAACACCGTTCCCTGAACTGCTGGAACTCGCCGGAGGCGTGCGCACAGGGCAGACCCTGAAGGCGGTGATTCCAGGCGGCTCGTCCGTGCCTGTGCTGCCCGGTGAGGTCATGATGGGTGTGTACATGGACTACGAGTCCATTGCACAGGCCGGCTCACTGCTCGGCTCCGGTGCGGTAGTTGTCATGGACGACACCACGGACATGGTCAAGGTCCTGCAGCGGATATCGCGCTTTTATTTTGCGGAGTCCTGTGGTCAGTGTACGCCCTGCAGGGAAGGTACCGGCTGGCTGTACCGCATGATCACTCGCATCGTCGAGGGCACGGGGCAGATGGAGGATATTGAGAAGCTCGATGATGTGGCGCGCAAGATCGAAGGTAGAACCATCTGTGCGCTAGGCGATGCCGCTGCCATGCCCGTGCACAGTTTTATCAAGCACTACCGCGAGGAGTTTGTGCACTACATTGAACATGGGCGTAGTTATCTGGACATGCCACCGCCACACAGGGTAGCCGTATGAAGGTGATTCATCACGATGCCTGAAGAGCGGATCCAATTGTTTATCGATGACCGGGAAGTGTACGCGCCCAAAGGCGCCATGCTGATCGAGGTAGCCGACCGGCATGATATCCATATTCCGCGCTTTTGTTATCACAAGAAGTTGTCGGTCGCTGCAAATTGCCGCATGTGCATGGTGGAGGTGGAAAAAGCCCCCAAGGCCCTTCCGGCCTGCGCTACTCCGGCAGCTGAAGGGATGCGGGTCTACACCCGCTCTGCGGTAGCCCTGGATGCGCAGAAGGGTACGATGGAGTTCCTGTTGATCAATCATCCGCTGGATTGCCCGGTATGCGATCAGGGCGGGGAATGCGAGCTGCAGGATACGGCCATGGGCTACGGCGAGGATATTTCACGGTACACGGAGAGAAAGCGGGTCGTTACCGACAAGGAACTGGGGCCGCTGGTGTCCACCGACATGACACGCTGCATCCACTGTACACGTTGTGTGCGATTCGGAAGTGAGATCGCCGGCATTCGTGAACTTGGAGCCACCGGGCGCGGTGAATTCATGGAGATCGGGACCTACGTGGAGCGCTCGCTCAGTTCTGAGCTGTCCGGCAACGTCATTGACGTGTGTCCAGTCGGGGCATTGAACGCCAAACCCTCGCGCATGCGGGCCCGTTCCTGGGAAATGCTGCAATCTGCAAGCCTTGCCCCGCATGATGGTTTTGGTTCGAACATCTACCTGCACGTGCTGCGTGACCAGGTCATGCGGGTGGTGCCCAGGGAAAATGACAGCTTGAACGAGACCTGGATCTCGGACCGGGACAGGTTCAGCTATGAAGGCCTGCATACATCCGATCGAGCGACACAGCCCCTGATCCGCAGTGAGAACCGGTGGGAGACCAGTAGCTGGTCTGCGTGCCTGGATCAGGTAGCCCACAAAATCAGGCAATACCCGGCTGACCAGGTTGGCGTTCTGGCCGCTCCGCACGCCACCCTTGAAGAGCTGTACTTGCTGCAGAAGGTGTTTCGCGGCCTGGGTATCCAGAATATTGACCACCGCATCCGTCAGGTGGACTTCACCGATCAGGACAACATGCCCCTGTTCCCGTATCTGGGACAGTCCGTCGAATCCGTGGAGCAAAACGATGCGGTATTTCTGATCGGCTGCGACATTCGCATGGAGCAGCCAATGCTCGCACACCGCATTCGAAAGGCGACGGCCCGGGGCTGCCAGGTCCTGGCCCTGAATCCGCAGGAATTCGATTTCCTGTTTCCCTCCCAGGCGACCTGGAATCTGGCGCCACAGCACTGGGTCCACGCGCTTGCAGAAATAGTAAAATGTCTACCTGACAGTAACTTGAATGATCTTCCTGATGAGTTACGTGAAATAGTGGACCAGGCTTCAGTGTCTGCGTATGCACGGCATATCTTTGATCTGCTCCATCAGGCAGGCAAGCCCAGCATCTTGCTGGGTGCCATGCTCGAAGCCCATCCGCAGGCCTCGGCCCTTCGTGCCCTGGGCAACTACCTCGCCAGGCATGTCAGCGCGAGTTTCGGCATGCTCGCGCAGTCCGGGAACACGGCAGGCGCCTGGCTGTGTGGCACGCTGCCACACCGCCTGCCCGGCGGAGAGAACACCCCTGCACCAGGTCTGAACGTGGCTGAAATGCTGGAGGCCCCACGCAAGGTCTTCGTGTTATTCAACCTGGAACCTGAATACGATTTTGCCAGTGCACCCGATGCCATCCGCGCGATGCAGGAAGCAGACTTTGTCGTGGTGTTTACCCCGTACGTAAGCGAGTCACTGAAAAGCTATGCCGATGTGATCCTTCCGATAGCCACGTTTGCCGAGACCGAGGGGACGTATGTGAATGCCGAAGGGCGCTGGCAGAGTGTCGGTGGAGCAATCGGTGCACCCGGACAAGCCAGGCCGGCCTGGCGCATTCTGCGCGTGCTGGGCGAATGTTTTGCACTCGACGGGTACACCTACGAGTCTTCTTCACAGGTGCTTGATGAAATAAAGGCACAGCTTGGCGAGGTCAGCAGCTTTGAAACCGGTTTGCGTGAACTCAAGGCGGTCAGGGTGGCGGCGAATGGGCAGGGCATCTATCGTGCCTCCATGACTCCCATGTATGCAGTGGACAATGTGGTCCGACGGGCCGACTCCCTGCAGCAAACCCAGTATGAACAGCCACCCAGTATTGCCATGTGTGAACAGCAGGCGCGTGATCTTGGCCTCCTCGATGAAGACGAGGTGCAGGTGACCCAGGATGGGCGCTCGAAAGTGCTCAGGCTGGAGCTGGATGCACGCTTGCCCATGAACTGTGTGTGGATACAAAAAAGTGCGCAGCACATCGATGTGCTCGGCCATAGCATCGCGCCGGTACAAATTCAAAAGGTGGATCATGGCTGAATGGTGGTCGAACCTGGTCGCCCCTTTCCCGCCGCTGCTGCTGACGGTGGTGTATATGCTGGTATTCATCCTGGTGCTTTTTGCCTGTGTGGCCTATGCCACCCTGGCAGAGCGCAGGGTCATTGGTTTCATGCAGGTGCGCCTGGGTCCGAACCGGGTGGGGCCCCAGGGGCTGGGTCAGCCGATCGCCGATGCCGTGAAGCTGATGTTCAAGGAAATGATCTTGCCCCGGGACGCCGATCGCTTCCTGTTCCGGATTGCACCCCTGTTGTCCATGGCTCCGGCGCTGGCGGCGTGGGCAGTGATTCCGTTTTCGGAACATCTTAACTTTGCCGATATCAACGCAGGATTGCTGTACATCCTGGCGATGACCTCGCTGGGCGTCTACGGGGTCATCGTTGCGGGCTGGGCATCGAATTCCAAGTATGCCTTGCTGGGGTCTTTGCGTGCCGCCGCACAAATTGTGGCCTACGAGATCGCCATGGGCTTTGCGCTGGTTGGTGTGCTGATGGCCAGTGGCAGCCTGAATCTCGGTGATATCGTCAAGGCACAGCAAGGCAGTGTTCTGAACTGGTACTGGCTGCCCTTGCTGCCGCTTTTCCTGACCTACCTGATTGCGGGTGTGGCCGAGACCAATCGTGCGCCCTTCGACGTCGTTGAGGGTGAATCCGAAATCGTTGCAGGATTTCACGTGGAGTACTCGGGCATGGGCTTTGCCATGTTTTTCCTTGCCGAATATGCCAACATCATTTTGATTTCCGCACTGACGGCACTGCTGTTTCTGGGCGGCTGGCTCAGTCCGTTTGAGGGGGTGGTTCCGGCACATGTTTTCCAGCTGCCGGTCATCGGTGCATTGCTGGGATCAGGCGTGCACTGGTTCCTTGCCAAAACCAGTTTCTTCATCTTCTGTTTTTTGTGGTTTCGCGCAACGTTCCCTCGCTACCGGTACGACCAGATCATGCGCCTTGGCTGGAAAGTGCTGCTGCCCCTGACACTGATATGGATCGTTGTCGAAGGCGTGTTGCTGTACGTGAAGTTCCCTCCCTGGTTCGATTAGGTGACCTAGCATGAAGAAAATCAGAAATCTTATTCGCAGCTTTACCTTGTTCGAGCTCCTCAAGGGGATGCGCCTGACAGGGCAACGCTTTGTATCCAGAAAGCTTACGGTGCGCTATCCGGAAGAGAAGACCCCGCAGTCACCCCGGTTCCGGGGCCTGCATGCGCTTCGCAGGTATCCGAGTGGTGAGGAGCGGTGTATCGGCTGCAAGCTGTGTGAGGCCGTCTGTCCCGCACTGGCAATCACCATTGATACGGAAGAACGTGATGATGGCAGCCGTCGCACCACACGCTATGACATTGATCTGTTCAAATGCGTCTATTGCGGATTCTGCGAGGAAGCCTGTCCGGTGGATGCTATTGTGGAGACCCGGGTATTCGAGTATTCATTCTTTGAACGGGGTCAGCAGGTGATGAACAAGGAAATGCTGCTGGACGTGGGTACCAAGCATGAAGCCCAGATCGCAGCGGACCGGGAAGCCTCGCTCTTGGGTCGCTGAACCGGTATACCCATGTTGATACAAAGCACGGTATTTTACTTTTTCTCCACGATTCTCGTGGCCTCGGCCATGGCCATGATTTCGGTCCGCAACCCCGTGCATGCCGTGTTGTTCCTGGTGCTGGTGTTTTTCACCAGTGCCGCCATCTGGCTGCTGCTTGAGGCGGAGTTTCTGGGCATCACCCTGGTGCTGGTGTACGTGGGTGCGGTCATGGTGCTGTTTTTGTTCGTGGTGATGATGCTGGACATCAATCTTGCCAAAATGCGAGCCGGGTTTGCCCGCTACCTGCCGGTGGGCGTGCTGGTCGGGGTCATTATGGCTGCAGAGATGGCCGTGATCCTGGGCCGCCCCGCCTTTAATGTTCAAAAGCCCCGGTCCAAGCCTGCGGACTACAGCAATACGCAGGAGCTCGGAGAGCTTCTGTTCACCGAGTACATCTACCCGTTCGAGATCGCAGGTGTCATTTTGCTGGTCGCTATCATTGCTGCCATCACCTTGACCATGCACAAGCGCAGCCGTGCCAAGAGGCAGAGCCCGGCAAGGCAGGTCAGCGCAGACCGCAGTGACCGGGTCCGCCTGGTTTCCATGGACAAGGAGTAGACGGGCAGGGGCACACCTGACACGACGATGATTACACTGACCCATTTCCTTGTGCTTGGCGCCATCCTCTTTTCCCTGGGAGTCACGGGCATATTCCTGAACCGGAAAAACGTGATTCTCCTGCTGATGGCCATTGAACTGATGTTGCTGGCCGTCAACATGAACTTTGTGGCCTTCTCCCACTACCTGGATGACTTGGCCGGTCAGGTATTTGTATTTTTCATCCTCACAGTGTCGGCAGCCGAAGCCGCGATCGGACTTGCGATCCTGGTCGTGCTGTACCGCAATCGCGAGACCATCAACGTACAGGACATTGAAAGACTAAAGGGTTAGGACCGCACAAAGCCGTGGAGATACTCAGTTTGACCATCGTATTGTCACCCCTTGCAGGTGCCCTGATTGCTGGCCTGTTCGGTCAAGGCATCGGGCGTGCCGGTGCGCACTGGGTCACGATTGCCGGAGTAGGGCTGTCGTTCCTGTTGAGCCTGGTCGTGTTCAAGCAGGTGATCTTCGACGGCACCGCGTCCATGTCGATCGATGTGTACCAGTGGATCGCACTGCAGGGGCTGGACTTCAAGATCGGTTTCCTGATCGATCCGCTGACCGTCACCATGATGCTGGTCGTCACCTTTGTTTCCCTGATGGTGCACATCTACACCATCGGCTACATGCACGATGACCCGGGCTATCAGCGTTTCTTTGCCTACATCTCCCTGTTTACCTTTTCCATGCTGATGCTGGTCATGGCAAACAACTTCCTGCAGCTCTTTTTTGGCTGGGAAGCCGTCGGACTGGTTTCCTATCTGCTGATCGGTTTCTGGTATACCCGCGAGTCGGCTATTCATGCCAACCTGAAGGCCTTCCTGGTCAACCGGGTCGGTGATTTCGGATTTCTGCTGGGCATTGCAGCGGTGTTGGCTGTCTTTGGCAGCCTGGATTACCAGGCTGTGTTCGCACAGGCCCCACATGCCGTTGGACAAACCATCCCCATTGCCGAGGGTCTTGAGTGGCCTGCCATGACCGTGATCTGCCTGCTGCTGTTCGTCGGCGCCATGGCCAAATCGGCCCAGGTGCCTCTGCATGTGTGGTTGCCGGATTCGATGGAGGGTCCGACCCCGATCTCTGCGCTCATTCATGCGGCGACGATGGTCACGGCCGGAATCTTCATGGTGGCGCGCATGTCGCCCCTGTTCGAGTTCAGTGACGTGGCGCTGTCGGTAATCCTCGTCATCGGTGCACTGACCGCATTTTTCATGGGCCTGGTCGGCATTGTGCAAAACGACATCAAACGGGTAGTGGCCTATTCGACCTTGTCGCAGCTTGGCTACATGACGGTCGCGTTGGGAGCGTCTGCCTACTCCATTGCCATTTTCCACTTGTTCACGCATGCCTTTTTCAAGGCGCTGCTTTTCCTGGCCGCCGGCTCTGTGATCGTGGCACTGCATCATCAGCAGGACATGCGGCACATGGGCGGCTTGCGAGAACGCATGCCGATCACGTACTGGACGGCATTGATTGGCACGCTGGCGCTGGTCGGGTTTCCCGGCTTTTCCGGGTTTTTCTCCAAGGACGCCATCATCGAGGCCGTGCATTACTCGAACCTTCCAGGGGCAGGGCTGGCCCATGTACTGGTAACCGCGGGCGTGTTTGTCACTGCGTTTTACTCCTTCCGGTTATTGTTTTTGACCTTTCACGGGGAAAGTCGAATGAGTGAAGAGGCTGCGGCCCACGCCAAAGAATCTCCCGCCGTTATCACTGTGCCCCTGATCCTGCTGGCTGTGCCTTCCGTGTTTGCGGGGCTTTTCATCGGCCAGTTTGTATTCGGTGGCTATTTTGGCGATAGCCTGCTTGTGCTGGATCGCCACAGTGCAGTGGCTGAACTTCAGTCCCATTATCATGGGCTGTGGTCTTTTATCGTACACGGCTTCCAGGGTCAGGCCGTGTGGCTGACACTGGCCGGGATTATATCTGCCTGGTGGGTGTATGTGCGCCAGCCGAAGCTGGCGGAACTCGGCAAGCAGAAACTGGGCGTGCTGCACAGCGTGCTGCTGCACAAGTACGGATTCGATGAGCTGTATCAGAAACTGTTTGCCACGGGCGCCCGAAAGGTGGGCTCCGTATGCAATTCGTTCGGGGATCGCCTGCTGATTGATGGGCTGATCGTGAACGGGGTGGGCAAGGCCGTCAGCTGGTGTTCCCTTAAAGTTCGAAACGTACAGTCGGGCTACCTGTATCACTACGCCTTTACGATGATCCTCGGCTTGCTGCTCCTGTTGGGAATCCGTTACCTGTAATCTGCCCTATGTCCTCCATGTTCCCCATTCTGAGTTTCCTGATATGGCTGCCGATTGTCGGTGGGCTTTTGGTGATCGCAGCGAAAGGAATATCGTTGCATGCGGTACGCTGGCTCGCGCTTGTACTTGCCCTGGTGACGTTCATCGCCAGCATCGGGTTACTGAATGCATTCGATACCCAGCACTACGCCATGCAGTTTCGAGAGCACGTGCCCTGGATACAGGCATTCAATGTGTACTACTCGCTGGGAGTCGACGGAATTTCTGTACCGCTGATCCTGCTTACCACCGTCATCACGCTGCTGGTCATTGTTGCAGGATGGGAAATCGAATCCGGGCGCAGTGCAGAATACTTTGCCTCGTTTCTGATCCTGGAAGGCCTGATGATCGGGGTGTTTTGCGCACTCGATGCCATCCTCTTTTATATCTTCTTTGAAGGCATGCTGGTACCGATGTTTTTGATCATCGGGATCTGGGGTGGGCCGCGCCGGGTGTACGCCACGATCAAATTTTTCCTGTACACGTTCCTGGGCTCGGTGTTCTTGTTGGTCGCGCTCGTCTACCTGTACCTGCAGGCCGCAACCTTCGAGATTGCACAATTACAGCAGGTCATGCTGAGCGCCCGCGAACAGTATCTGATTTTCCTGGCTTTCCTGATTGCGTTTGCCGTAAAGATTCCCATGTGGCCCGTACATACCTGGTTGCCGGATGCCCACGTGGAGGCGCCGACTGGGGGGTCTGTGGTACTGGCGGCCATCATGTTGAAAATGGGCGGCTATGGGTTTTTACGCTTTACCATCCCCATTACATCGTATGCCAGCGAGCAGTTGGCCGTGATCATAATCGCAGTGTCACTGGTAGCCATTGTGTACATCGGGCTTGTAGCCCTGGTGCAGCAGGACATGAAAAAGCTGATCGCCTACTCCTCCATTGCACACATGGGGTTCGTCACCCTGGGCTTTTTCGTGGTGTTCGCGCTGCTGGCCAAAGCTGGAACCTCGGCTGAACTCGCCATGCATGGCGGCATGGTGCAAATGATCTCCCACGGATTCATATCCGGGGCCCTGTTCTTGTGTGTCGGAGTTTTGTATGACCGCATACACAGCCGTCAGATCGCCGACTACGGCGGTGTCGTCAACAGCATGCCGAAATTTGCCACCTTTTTCGTGATCTTTGCATTGGCCAATGTCGGGCTTCCGGGGACTTCCGGGTTTGTGGGCGAGTTCATGGTGATCCTTGCAAGTTTCCAGGCCAATGTGTGGTATGCCCTGCTGGCGGCATCCACACTGGTGCTGGGTGCGGCCTATACCTTGTGGATGCTCAAGCGCGTCGTGTTTGGTGCACCGGGCAACGATCAGGTGGCTGCGCTGAGTGATCTCAACTCCCGGGAGTTCATCTGTCTGCTGACCCTGACGATACTGGTACTGTGGATCGGACTTTGGCCGGCCCCCCTGATTGAAGTCATGGAGGCCTCGGTGACTCACCTGTTACACCAGGCACAACTGCCCAGCCTCAGGTATTGAACATGGAAAGCCTGACCACAGATGTTTTGTTGGCGCTGCCGGAGGTGTTCATGCTGGCGGCAGCTTCCGTCGTGCTGCTGGTGGGACTGTATTCAGGACGAAGCAGCGAGCCCGTGGCCTACGCATTGACCCTGGCGACTCTAATCACCACGGCGGCACTGGTGTATTTCACTGCCAGCCCTGTGAAAACCTTTGCCTTCGGAGGGATGTACCTGAGCGATCCACTTTCGCAGGCCATCAAGTTGTTTGCCTGTCTGACAGTGGCTGCGGTGGTGCTGTATGCACGCCCGTATCTTCGCGCACGCACGCACCTGAGTGCAGAGTTCTATGCCCTGGGGCTGTTTGCAACGCTGGGGACCCTGGTGATGGCCTCGGCCTACAATTTTGTGCTGATCTATCTGGGACTCGAGCTGTTGTCCCTGTGCCTGTATGCCTTGGTGGCCTTCGTGCGCAATTCACTGGATGCCTCGGAAGCGGCCATCAAATATTTTGTACTGGGCGCCATTGCCTCGGGCATGCTGCTCTACGGCATGTCCATTATGTACGGCTTGACGGGCAGTCTGGACCTGACCGAAATCAATGCCTACCTTGGGCAGACGCAGGCCAACCGGGTCGCGCTGGTATTCGCACTGGCATTCATTGTGGTGGGGCTGGCATTCAAGTTCGGCGCGGTGCCTTTTCACATGTGGGTACCGGACGTCTACCAGGGAGCACCCACTGCCATCACGCTGTTCATTGCAACCATGCCGAAGTTCGCCGCCTTTGTGATGGCCATCCGCCTGCTCAGCCATGGCTTTCAGGAACTGCTCGTTGACTGGCAGCAGATGCTGATGGTACTGACGGTATTGTCCGTGGTATTCGGCAACGTCGTCGCCATTGCGCAGAGCAACATCAAGCGCATGCTGGCCTATTCGGCCATCTCCCATGTTGGCTTCATATTGCTGGGGATCTTGCCGGGCACCGACTTCGGTTATGCGGCAGCATTTTTCTATACCGTGATCTACGTGCTGATGGCGGCCGGAACATTTGGCGCATTGATATTGCTTGGTGACCACGACCGGGAAATGGACCAGCTCACGGACCTCAGGGGCCTTGGGAAAATCAGCCCGTGGTTTGCCCTGATCCTGCTGGTATTGATGTTTTCCATGGCCGGTGTGCCGCTGACCGTGGGCTTTTATGCCAAGCTTTATATTCTGCAAAGCCTGGTGTATGACGGTCTGGTCTGGGTTGCGGTGCTTGCGGTCGTCATGTCGGTCGTCGGGGCGTTTTATTACCTGCGCGTGGTGAAGTACATGTACTTTGACGAAGCGGAGCACAGCTTTCAAAGACAGCCCTCGGTGCTGGCGCAAACCGTATTGTCTGTCAATGGCCTGCTGATCGTGGGACTGTTCATTTTTCCGAATGCCCTGCTCAACTACTGTGTGCAGGTGCTGGGCTGAAGACGGCAGGCCGTGCGCCGGGTAATGAATGCAGGGCTTGGGCGTAATCTGTAACGCCATCGCGCACTGCACTTGAGATGAAACGCCTGAATCAGTACACTCCTCCCCCTGATGCGGGGTGGAGCAGTCTGGCAGCTCGTCGGGCTCATAACCCGAAGGTCGCAGGTTCAAATCCTGCCCCCGCTACCATTTAGACCGTCCGAGAAGCTCCTAAGCGGTCCAGTAAAGTCCAATAACTGTCCCCCCATACTCATTCTAAAAGCCGCCCCAAGACGGCTTTTTTATGTACCTTCATTAATAAAACTCATGCGAGCATTGCCTGTCACCACATACTCGAACATCCGCCCGGTCCACGGGGCGCATCATTCAGACGGGCATCGCCGGTTTTCCATGAGGGGGTTGTATGGGTGACGAGATCTCCCACCGGCACTTTGAGGCAGACGACTTCAGTCAATTTCGACACAAGCTCGACAACGAAACCCGGCAGCTTGAAGCGCTGTTTGCGAATCAGGGGTTCAGTCCCAGAGGCGATATCCTTGGCTTTGAACTGGAAGCCTGCATTGTCGACTCTGTCGGGCGCCCGGCTGCCATGAACCAGAAGCTTTTGGAAGTATTGAGCAATCCGCTGGTTGTGCCTGAACTGGCCGAGTTCAACGTGGAGCTCAACGGCAGCCCGGTGTCGGTCACAGGCAAGGTCTTCTCCAGGCTTCATGATGAGCTGAAGACCACCTGGATGGCGTGTCGTGAGGGTGCCAGGAATTGCAATTCCCGCCTGATTTCAATCGGTATTTTGCCCACGGTCCAACTGGATTTTCTCGATTCCAGCCACATGTCCGACATGGTCCGCTACCAGGCCCTCAATGACAGGATCATCGCATTACGGGATGGTACCCCGATGCACATTGCCATTCGCGGCTCCGATGAACTTCTCATGCAGCATGAGGATGTCATGCTGGAAGCGGTCACGACCGCCTTTCAGGTTCACCTGCAAAGTAAACCGGAAAACTCAGTCCTTGACTTCAATGCATCCCTGGTGGCCTCGGCCCCGATCATCGCCCTGAGTGCGAATTCCCCGTTTTTATTCGGAAAATCCCTGTGGTGTGAAACCCGCATTCCCTTGTTTGAGCAGGCGATCGATGTGGGCGAGAAGTATCCGCGTCGAGTCGGATTCGGAACGGGTTACGCGAACGACAGCCTGTTTGAAATCTTCCAGGAAAACCAGAGCATCCATCCGATCCTCATTCCGTACGTTCAGGATGAACCGAGAGACAAATTTGCTCACCTGCGTTTTCAAAACGGCACGATCTGGCGGTGGAATCGCCCCTTGGTGGGTTTCGACTATGATGGCCAACCGCATATCCGTGTGGAACATCGCGTGATTCCGTCGGGCCCTACAATTCTGGATTGCGTCGCCAACTGTGCCGCTTATTACGGACTGGTCCGCGGATTGACGGCACTCAAGGAGCCGATTGAAAGAAAAATTCCCTTTTCGACAGCACGTGACAATTTCTACGCTGCTGCAAAAGACGGAATGGATGCCAATGTAGTGTGGACGGAAGGGGAAATACCGGTGCGAAAGCTCATTCTTGATTGGCTACTACCCAGGGCAAAGGAAGCATTGGAAGAGATGGAAATCCCTGCATCTGAAGTGGACAAATACCTGGGGATCTTGCGCGCACGTACGGAAACCGGCCAGAACGGTGCCAGCTGGCAGCGAGCCTGGATAGAAAAGCATGGCGGTGACTTCGACGGCCTGGTACGAACGTATATCGACCTGCAGGAAACGGATCAACCCGTGCACACCTGGCCACTGCAATGAATTTTGATTTACGCCACGAACTCTCTGAAGAAGTGCTTGAATGTTCGGCGACTCAATTGGCAGAAGTCCTGAGCGGCCCAACGTTATTCGACCTTGGCAAGCCCAACCAGGACCCACTATTTGTTTCGGTCCTTCTGCACGGTAATGAAACCTCGGGCTGGGAGGCAGTTCGTACACTGTTTTCAACACATCATGGGCTGTGCCAGGCATCGTCAATGCTCGTTTTTGTAGGCAACGTGCTGGCTGCCCAGAAGGGCGTGCGCAAGCTGGACGACCAGCCGGATTACAATCGTGTATGGAACGGCGGGAGTGCACCCGAGAACAGGCTAACGGAAAATGTAGTCTCGTTTGTGCGGTCCAGGAACCCCTGGTGTGCAATCGACATTCATAATAATTCCGGTCCAAACCCGCATTATTCTGTGATCACCGACCTGAATTCCTCGACGCTCTCACTTGCCAGTTCATTCAGTACCCTCGCGATACTGGCAGAGCAGCCACCCGGTACCCTGACGCGGGCCTTTTCAAATTTCTGTACTTCCATTGCCATTGAAACCGGAATACCGACCGACCCCGGTAGTGCGGTCAGGGCCAGTGCATTGATTGAACAACTGCTGAGGGCAGGCCGGTTGACCGACCGGTCACCGGAATTCCTGCAGATCTTCGACAATCATATTCGTGTCACCGTCGAACCCGGGCGTGCGAGTCAGGATCACACCTTTCCCGTACTGAATCCCGAGCTGGACGCATTCAACTTTAAAAATTTGCCGGCAGGCAGCCTGATGTGTAACTTGAAAGACCATTCGGTTGGGATACGTGCCAATGATGCAGAGCAACAGGATGTCACGGAGGATTATTTCATCATCGAACGTTCGCAAGTCCGTTTGCGCAAGGATGTCATCATGTCCATGTATACGCGTGATCCGTTGATCGCGACACAGGACTGTATCTGTTACTTTCTCAAACCAATCACACCCTGAGCTGGCCCGTTGCTGCAGATTGACTGCCGGCGAGCAGTCATTTCCCTGGTATGCAACGGAGTAAGCCTGCGTAGTTGTATTGGCATAACGGGGCTGCAGATCCCGTTGTCAGAAATTCATGCCCGGGTGGATAAACGCACTTTTCGCAGGCGCAACGCATTTCCGATGACAGAGACCGAAGACAGGCTCATGGCCGCAGCGGCGATCATCGGTGACAGGAGAATCCCGAAAACGGGAAAGAGTATGCCTGCCGCAACCGGCACGCCCGCGCTGTTGTAGACGAAGGCAAAGAAAAGATTCTGCCGGATGTTGCGCATGGTCCCCTGTGCCAGCAATCGGGCACGCACAATGCCACTCAGATCGCCCTTTACCAGAGTCACACCTGCACTTTCGACTGCCACATCAGATCCTGTCCCCATCGCAATGCCCACATCTGCGGCCACCAGTGCAGGCGCATCGTTCACACCGTCTCCTGCCATGGCCACAGAAAGGCCCCGCGCACGGAGTTCTGCAACCAGCGCAGCCTTGCCCCTGGGGGAGATATCGGCACGTACCTCGTCAATTCCGAGCTCGCGCGCCACCGCTTCTGCAGTTCGGTAACTATCGCCTGTAGCCATGACCACCTTGATGTCTGCGGCATGCAGATCGCGTATTGCATCGGGCGTGGTCTTTTTAATGCGATCGGAAATGGCAATGATGCCGGCCAGCGAACCGTTTACGGCCAACAGCATCGCCGTCTTGCCCTCGTTCTGGAATTCAGCAAGCGGGGCATCGGCGGCAGCGGTTTCAATGCCCAGCTCGCCCATCAGCGTCGTATTGCCAAGCGCAACATCCATCCCATCCACTCGACCCGTCACACCCATTCCCGTCAGCGCATTGAAATCTTCCGCTTCAAGGTGTTCCATGCCCTGCGCATCTGCGCCTTTGAGGATGGCCTCGGCCAGTGGATGCTCCGAGCCGCGCTCTAGGGCTGCAGCGAGTGCCAGCGCATGGTCCTTTGTCGTGTGCCCGAGGGCCACCACATCGGACAGGCTGGGACAGCCTTCGGTCAGCGTGCCGGTCTTGTCAACGACCAGGACATTGACCTTTGCGAATTGCTCGAGTGCTTCGGCGTCACGGACCAGCACGCCGGCCTGCGCGCCACGCCCGGTGGCCACCATGATGGACATGGGTGTAGCAAGCCCCAGTGCACACGGACAGGCGATGATGAGCACGCTGACCGCTGCCACGATGGCGTAGCTCAGTGCAGGTGCCGGGCCTAGAGCCAGCCATGCCAGGAAGGTCAGCACCGCAACCGCAATTACGGTTGGCACAAAGTACGAGGCAACCTTGTCGGCCAGTGCCTGGATGGGTGCCCGTGATCGCTGTGCCTGCGCGACCATGGCAATGATGTGCGACAGCACTGTATCACTGCCGACAGCCTGGGCCTGCATGATGAAGGAGCCGGACTTGTTCAGCGTGCCGCCCGTGACCGCATCATCCCTTGCCTTCTCGACAGGAATCGGCTCGCCCGTGAGCATGCTCTCATCGACCGATGAATGTCCTTCGACTACCATGCCATCCACCGGTACTGCCTCGCCAGGCCGCACGCGCAGGCGGTCCCCGGCCTGCACGGAATCAAGCGGTACATCCTCCTCGCCAGTCTCTGTTACCCGTCGTACAGTCTTTGGCGACAGGTCCATCAGTGCCCGGATGGCATCACCGGTTCGCTCACGGGCACCCAGTTCGAGCACCTGCCCGACGAGTACCAGGATGAGGATGACCGCAGAGGCCTCGAAATAAAGTGGCGGGTAATGGGCGCCTCCCGGACTCACCGGGAGACTCCAGGGTGCAAGCAGCGAGAGGACGCTGAAGGCATAGGCGGCACCGGTACCGATTGCAATCAGTGTCCACATATTGAGATTGCCGGTGAGGATGGACGTCCAGCCACGCTTGAAGAAAGGCAGGCCGACCCAGGCGACCACTGGTGTGGCGAGTGCAAACTGAAGCCAACGCACCACTACAGGCCCCAGCCAGTCATCCCATGGAATCCCCAGCATGCCGCCCATTTCAAGTACCAGAACGGCCAGTGCCAGCGGTGCGCCAACACGAAGTCTGTGCCTGAAGTCGATGAGCTCAGGATTTGGACCCGCATCTGCGGTGGGCACCATCGATTCCAGCGCCATGCCGCAGATCGGACAGTCGCCGGGTTCCTCCTGCACGATCTCGGGATCCATCGGACAGGTATAAAGCGTACCCTCGGGCATGGGCGCTTGCGCAGGGCGCTCTCCCAGATACGTATCGGGCTCTGCCTCGAACCTCTCCTGGCAGGTCACCGAGCAGAAATAGAACCCCTCGCCCTGGTGCCTGGTGATGTATTGTGCCGTTGCCCGGTCAACCGTCATGCCACAGACGGGATCGCTTGCACTGATGTAGGCCTCAGGGTCTGCTGCAAACTTATCGCGGCAACCTTCGTAGCAAAAATGAAAAAGATGCTCGCCATGTTCAAGGCAGGGTTTTCCGATACCCGGATCGACCGTCATGCCACAGACGGGATCGCGGGTGACAACGCCGGGTGCAGGCGTGGTATCTGCCATCGTTCAGTACTCCAATGTCCTCATACAAGCGATCATATCTGGAACATGAATTCTAACACTCGCATTGCAGTTGAAATCCCTGAATTTCAGCCTCGCCATTGCAGGTTTGCCCCCGGCAGATCCAGCCCCCATACGTGGAGTCAGTGCGCAACACGGCACATTGGCCTTTTTGATACAATTTCGCCAGATGCACATATATAATCGGCTGCGCACGCAGGAAGGGCAGGCGATAGACCTCCAGTGATTAACAGCACATATGGCGAAAGGAATGAGGGACACAAACCATGTTGACTAGAGAACCAATCAAGTTCAGCACAATACCGGAAGCACTGGCTGAGCTGCGACGAGGAAAAGTAGTCATTGTGGTGGACGATGATAACCGCGAGAACGAAGGCGATTTTGTTGGTGCGGCTGACAAGTGTACCCCGGACATGATCAATTTCATGGCGACGGAGGGGCGCGGGCTGATCTGTACTGCAATCACTGAGCAGCGGGCCGAGGAGATCGGCCTGAAGCTGATGGTGCCGCAGGGCGAAAACAATTCCCTGCACACCACTTCCTTTACGGTTTCTGTAGACTTCAAACACGGTACCACCACTGGAATCTCGACGGCGGACCGCGCCAAGACAGTCAAGGCGCTGGCGGACTCGAATATCACCCAGGATGACTTTTCACGCCCGGGTCATATTTTTCCGTTGCGAGCAGCAAACGGCGGGGTGTTTAAAAGAGAAGGGCACACCGAGGCGGCGGTTGATTTGATGGGGCTGGCAGGCATGCGCAAGGCGGGCGTGCTGTGCGAAATCCTGAAGGAAGACGGCTCGATGGCAAGGCTGCCTGACCTGGTGGAAATTGCAAAGCAATTTTCCCTGAAGATTATTGCGATCAAGGATCTGATCCGCTACAAGCTGCGTTTTGAATCCAGGGTGGAGCGGGTCGTCACCGTCCAGCTGCCGACACGCTGGGGGGAGTTTGAACTGATCGCATTCCGCGACAACCTCACGGCCAAGGAACACCTGGCGCTGGTCAAGGGGACATGGGACAAGGATGATGATGTTCTGGTCAGAATCCATTCGGAATGTCTTACCGGGGACGTCTTCGGATCATCCCGATGTGATTGCGGTGATCAGCTGGAAACGGCGATGCAAGTGATCCAGGAGCATGACAGTGGCGTGGTCCTCTACATGAGGGAAGAAGGCAGGGGTATCGGCCTGGTCAATAAGCTGAAAGCCTATTCGTTGCAGGAGTGTGGTTTTGATACGGTACAGGCCAATCGGGCACTGGGTTTTGACGCCGATCAAAGAGATCACTCCGTTGCTGCCCACATATTGCATGCGCTGCACATTGAACGCGTTCAGTTGCTGACCAATAACCCGAACAAGTGCAGTTGGATTGAAAACCATGGGATCAAGCTCGTTCGACGTATCCCCATCCTGTCCTACAAGAAGAATCAGTTTCTCAAGAAGTACCTGAAGGTCAAGCAGGAGAAGATGGGTCACATCATTACAATGGACAAGAAGGAGTAATCTCGCTACCGCTCGAGATTTCCCCGAGATGTCCGAAATTTGGGCGCCCGTGCAGGGTACCGGAATGCACGTGGCAGTTTCCACAAGCGGACTATTCATTACCCAAAGCAACACCATGCGCCAACGATCCTGTGTTATCGAATGCAAAGGCGTACTCATCCCGGCATGGGCTAAGTGATGGCGAAATACCCTACACTGCTGGCTAACACTGAAAATCCCCTGAAACCCTCCGCATGGGTGGAGTCCGACCAGGTTGAATTTGCCTACTGGCTGCCGAATGTATCCGGTGGCCAGGTCATCACGAATTTGCCTATGGAAACGGAGTGGTCGCATGAGGCGAACATCCGCTATGCGCAGGATGCGGAAGCCACCGGCTTTGCTACCGGGCTTGCACAAACGCGCTGGCTTGCAGGCTATGGTGCAGACCATCAGCTGGAGGCCTTCACCATCGCCAATGCCGTACTGCAGCATACCCAGACTTTGGAAGTCATCACGGCCTGCCATCCCGGACTTTGGCATCCTGCAATCGTAGCCAAGATGCAGGCTTCCCTGGATTGCTGTGCCCAGGGAAGGACATCGATCAACATTGCCAGCGGGTGGTTCAAGGAGGAGTACACCGGCTATGGATTACCCTGGCTTGAGCATACGGAGCGCTACCGCAGGTCAGAAGAGTTTATTCGTATCCTCAAAGGCATGTGGACCGAGGACACGTTCACATTTTATGGGGATTTCTACCAGATCAACAGTGTGCCCATGCTGCCCAAGCCGTTGCACCGTATCGTGGTGTTCCAGGGGGGTAACTCCAAGGACGCACGACGGATGGCCGGTCGCGTTGCCGATGTGCTGTTTATGAATGGCAACACCAATAAGGGCTTTAAGGAAATCATCGATGATTCGAAAACGGCTGCAGTCGATTCGGGTCGCGACCCGGACGAGATCAGGTTCGGGTGCAACGGGTTTTGCATCGTTCGTGACACCATGGAAGAAGCCGCCGAGACACTGCGCGATATCATCATGAATGCAAACGTCAAGGCAGTAAAAAATTACGCGGAAGCTGTCAAGCAGGCGGGTCGCTCTTCCAAGGAAGGTGAAGGGATGTGGACAAATTCCTCGTTCGAAGACCTGATTCAATACAATGACGGCTTCAAGACGGGACTCATTGGCACGCCGGAATCCGTGGCAGACCGGATCATAGAACTCAAGCTGCTTGGCATTAAGGTCATCCTCACGGGATATCTGCATTACGATTGGGAACTCAGGCAGTTTGGCGAGAAGGTCATTCCGCTGGTGCGCGAGAAAGAGGAAGACCTTCGCAAGGGCAAGCGTGCAGGCACGAAGAAATCCGCCTAGCAAGTGTATCTGAAGTACAAGACAGTGCGGGCCACTTCCATGATTGATCGCAAGTTGAGTGAGCGAACGGATACCGCAAACAGCTGCAAAATCCGGCGGTTTTGCAATGCAAGATGATGGTCAAGGTACAGCAAGCCTGTGAATCAGAAAGCCGATGGGCTGAATTTGCCACGATAGGTCGCTGACATGCCTGCAAAAGCTGAGCCCAAGTATAAAAAATTACAGCAAGTGGTTGATACCGAAACGTATCGGACAGACACCTCTGTCTTGCTGGCTTACGATGAAGCGGGTGGAAAATTTCTGTTTCGAGCCCTGAACTCCAACTACTTCCTGCAAGACGATGACAGTGAAAGCATCGAAGTACTGGAAATGGAAGAGGCCGAAAGGCTGTACGATGCGATGCCGAGCAAACATGTCACGGACATCGTTGCTGCATTTCCAATGCACCATGGGGGGATTGGGCTGGATACCGATACCAATCTGTATGATGACTGAAGGCCTGGCGGGAAAACAGACAGCGACGTTGATGATTTTCCGGGGTGGTTCCCCTATGGGAATGACTCTTTACCTGCGGGTTATCAAGCTCTCGTCGGGCGACATTTCAGGCCACGACTTTTGTTGAAATTTTGTCAGCGATAGCTCGTTTTTATTTTCGGCTGGGCTATTGCCTGACCCTGGGCAATTCTCTTGATGTTTATGGTATTTTTACCTATACTCGTTTAACTAGATGACATATAAGTCATTGTTTGGTCAACAATTCGGAGGGCCCTAGCAGGGCCTTTTTTATTGGACGAATGAATTTGTACAGCGATCCATTTGGTCTGGCGCCCCTAATTGAGCCTGTTGTTTCAGGTATGGGCTTTCAATTGTGGGGACTCGACTGCCAAACGGGCAGCCATACGGCACAGGTGCGGGTCTATATTGACGGTGAGAAGGGCGTAACCCTGGATGATTGCTCACAGGTGAGTATGCAATTGAGTGCCGTACTGGACGTAGAGGACATGATCCATACTCCCTATACCCTGGAGATCTCATCTCCAGGTATCAACAGGCTGCTGTTCAGTGTGGCTCAAATGCGGGATGTGGTGGGCAGCAAAGTGAAGATCAAAACCGCGTGGCCAGTTGAGGGGCGGAGAAATTTTCGTGGCTTTCTGGAAAGGGTCGAGGAAGAAAGTGTCAGTATCCGGATGCAGGGAGATGCATCGTACACGGTTCCGCTGAATGCGGTACGCAATATGAAGCTGGATGCAGATATTGAATTTTGTGATTAATCCTGGGTAAACCGGTATGAACAAAGAAATTTTATTGGTGGTCGATACGGTTTCAAACGAGAAAGGTGTTGACAAGGAAGTAATTTTTGAGGCGATCGAGGCGGCCCTTGCGACCGCGACACGAAAAAAGCATGGCCTTGAAATGGACGTGCGCGTGGCCATTGATCGGGAAACCGGAGACTACGAATCCTTCCGGCGCTGGTTGATCATGGATGATGAAGACCCGGAATTTGAATCACCTGAAAGGCAGACGCTTTACAGTTACGCGATCACTGAACATCCGGAAATCGAAATCGGGCAGTACATCGAGATACCGATCGAGTCGGTAGCCTTTGGTCGGATTTCTGCACACACGGCCAAGCAGGTTATTGTGCAGAAAGTTCGGGAAGCCGAAAGGTCACAGGTGGTGGATGCCTTCAAGGACCGGGTCGGCGAACTGATCATGGGGGTGGTCAAACGCGTAGATCATTCAGGGACCTACGTGGATCTGGGCGGAAATGCGGAGGGCTTTATTCCCCGTGAGCAGATGGTGCCCAGGGAAGCGGTGCGCCCGGGGGATCGAATCCGCGCGTACTTGCGGGAAGTTTGTGAGGAAGTCCGTGGTCCGCAGTTGCTTCTGACACGAACGGCGCCTGAATTCCTGATTGAACTGGTCAAACTGGAAGTGCCCGAGGTTGGCCAGGGCCTGATCGATGTCTTGTCTGCGGCACGTGACCCTGGGCTGCGTGCGAAAATCTCCGTCAAATCAAACGATATGCATTTGGATCCGGTCGGTGCCTGTGTCGGCATGCGTGGGTCACGTGTACAGTCCATCTCGAATGAGTTGGCAGGTGAGCGGATCGATATCATTCTCTGGGATGAGAATCCTGCGCAGTTTGTCATCAACGCCATGTCGCCCGCGGTGGTGACCTCCATTGTCGTCGATGAGGACAAGAAAAGCATGGACATTGCTGTCGATGAAGAAAAGCTTTCCCAGGCGATTGGCCGCGGCGGACAGAATGTCAAGCTTGCCAGTCACCTGACGGGCTGGGAATTGAACGTGATGACGGAAGGTCAGGCGGATGAGAAAAGTGAGGTGGAAACCCGACAACTGATTGAAATGTTCATGTCACAGCTGGATGTTGATGAGGAAGTGGCTGTAATCCTGGTACAGGAAGGCTTTTCCAGTGTGGAAGAGATCGCCTACGTGCCGCCTAAAGAACTGGTGGAGGTAGAGGAATTTGATGAGGAAATTGTCGAGGAATTGCGCAAGCGTGCACGCGACGTCTTGCTGACTTCGGCAATTGCCACGGAGGAAAAGTTTGCAGATGTCGCGCCGTCAGCGGACTTGCTGAACATGGAGGGCATGGACAAGGATCTGGCATTTGAACTTGCATGCAGAGGAATTTCCACAATGGAAGAGCTGGCAGAACAGTCGGTTGACGACCTGCTGGAGATTGAAGGACTTGATTCGGAGCGTGCCGGCGCATTGATCATGCTGGCTCGTGCTCCATGGTTTGCCAACGAAGGGGCCATGCAGTAAGGCAGGATTTAAACACATCTGATACGCAATCATTATGTCGGAAGTCACGGTCAAACAACTCGCGGAAGTCGTCAAGATTCCAGTCAACAAGCTGCTGGTCCAGTTTACGGAGGCGGGCCTTGATATCAGCACACCGGACCAGACGGTCAGTGACAAGCAAAAGATGCAGCTGCTCAATTACTTGCGCAACAACCGCAGCAAGGTCGCATCTGTCCCTGCGGAGGACGACCGTAAAATTGTACTGCGAAGGAAAAGCACTTCTCAGCTTAAGGTCAGCACATCGCAAGGCCGTGGCAGTACCAGCAACACGACTGTAAATGTAGAAGTCCGTCGCAAGCGCACGTACGTCAAGCGCAAGACGGTACTTGAAGAGGAGGCCAAAGCCAGGCAGGAGCGAGCCGAGCAGGAAGCTGCAAGGGAGAAGGAAGTCGCTGAACAGCTGGAAAAGGCAGCAAAGAAGGCGGCGGAGGCTGAAGCCGAGGCTGCAAGAAAAGAGAAGCAGGCAGCTGTTCCAGAAATTGAGCCGGCCGAAGAAAAAGAGGCCACACCGGCGCCCACCGAGGCAAAACAGGAACAAGGCGCAGCGGCAGATGCCGAACCTGATCCTGCTGCCAGGCAAGAACCTGCGCCAGCTGTGGCACCTGAGAAGACTCCGCGTGAGACGAAGGGCAAACGCCGCGAACTGCATGTGGCCTCTGGCAAGGGAGGGAGACGTAAAACTCGGGTCAAGCCGCGGCGTCCTGGCAAGGTAGAGCCCAGCGGCAAGCACAAATTTGAAAAGCCGACCGGACCCGTCCGCAAGGAAATTCTGGTGCCGGATAATATTTCCGTTCTCGACCTCGCTCAGAAAATGAGTATCAAAGCGGCAGAAGTGATTGCCGTGATGATGAAAATGGGAGCGATGGCCACGATCAACCAGGTAATTGATCAAGACACAGCAATCCTGGTAGCCGAAGAACTCGGCCACGAAGCGAAGCCGATGCAGCCGGTGGATATTGAAGCCGATGTCCTGAAGGTCGATTACAGTGATCAGAAGGCGCATCCGCGCAACCCCGTGGTCACCGTGATGGGACACGTCGATCATGGAAAGACTTCCCTGCTTGATTATGTGCGACGCACCAAGATTGCAGAAGGTGAAGCTGGCGGGATCACTCAGCATATCGGTGCCTATAGTGTGACTACCGGTAAGGGGACAATCACATTTCTTGATACTCCTGGTCACGCCGCTTTTACTGCGATGCGTGCCCGGGGTGCAAGGGTCACGGATATCGTAGTGATTGTAGTTGCAGCCGATGACGGAGTGATGCCGCAAACTGTAGAAGCGATCGAGCATTCCAGGGCTGCAGAGGTTCCAGTCATTATCGCCGTGAACAAAATCGATAAGGAAGATGCGGACCCTGAACGCACCCGCAATGACCTTTCCGCTCAGGGAGTCATTTCAGAGCAGTGGGGGGGCGATACGATTTTTGTCGATGTCTCAGCAGTGACCGGTCAAGGAGTCGATGATTTGCTCGAAGCAATTTCCTTGCAGGCCGAACTGCTCGAGCTGAAGGCCGTGGACCATGGGCCAGCCACTGGGGTCGTGATTGAATCTTCTTTGGATAAGGGCCGGGGGCCAGTGACCACCATCCTGGTGCAGCAGGGCAGCTTGACCAAAGGAAATATGCTGCTGACCGGCGAAGAGTTTGGGCGTGTGCGTGCCATTTTCGATGAGCATGGCCATGAAATTGACAGGGCGGGCCCCTCGACTCCCGTGGCGGTGCTGGGTTTGTCCGGCGTAGCCAATGCGGGCGATGAAGCGATCGTTGTCACGGATGAGCGCAAGGTACGTGAAATTGTTGGATTGCGTAAAAGCAAGTCCAGGGATACACGGTTCGCTGTACAGCAGGCATCCAAACTTGAAAACATATTCAACAAGGTGGGTGAGGATGCCGCGGCTACCGTCAATGTCCTGGTCAAGGCCGATGTGCAGGGCAGTGCAGAAGCATTGCGGGATTCGCTTGAAAAGCTGTCTACCGAAGAGGTAGAAGTCAAGATTGTAATGGCCAGTGTCGGGGGTATCAACGAATCCGATATCAATCTGGCGGGAGCTTCGGACGCCATTGTTATCGGGTTTAACGTACGGGCAGACAATGCCGCAAAACGTGCTGCTACGGAACTCGGCATTGATATTCGTTACTACAGCATCATTTACGAGACCATCGATGATGTGAAGCTGGCCATAAGCGGGCTGCTCTCACCTGAACTGCGAGAAGAGATCATCGGTCTCGCCAAGGTCAAGGAAGTGTTCAAGTCTTCCAAAATGGGAGCGGTTGCAGGAACCCAAGTCATGGAAGGTGCCATCAAGCGCGGGAGCCCCATTCGTGTCTTGCGTGACAACATCGTAATCTATGAAGGCGAGCTTGAGTCATTGCGCCGTCACAAGGACGATGTGAATGAAGTACGTGCGGGAACGGAGTGCGGGATTGCGGTCAAAAACTACAATGATGTTCAAGTGGGGGACCAGATTGAAGTCTACGAACGTACAGAGGTCGCCCGTACCCTTTAAATACTCCCCGAATTACAGTTTTGCCAGATGCAACAAGAATCTTTCAGGCCTCTGCGCATAGGGGAACAGCTGAGCCGCGAACTGGCTGCGTTGTTACGTGCGGAAGTCAAAGATCCCCGGATTCCAGAAATTGTCATCTACGATATTGTCGTCAGCCGGGACCTGAGTTTGGCAAAAGTCTATTACAGTCATCTGGATGGCAAGCAGGACACAACTGAAAGTCTGAAAGGTTTGCAAAGTGCAAGTGGCTTCTTGCGTACAAGATTGAGCAATCTGCTGAACTTGCGAAAGATGCCGCGACTGCGCTTTATCGTTGATGATACGGAGATGAAAAGCGCACGCATCGAGAAGTTGATCGAAAGCAGTTCCAAGCGGTGATGCATGTCCAGACGCAGGCGTAAAGGGCGTGTATTAAACGGCCTGTTGCTTCTGGATAAGCCGTCCGGTATCACCTCCAATCTGGCACTGCAGAAAGTAAAAAGAATATTCAATGCGAACAAGGCGGGCCATACCGGGAGCCTGGACCCTCTTGCGACCGGCTTGCTGGTGATCTGTTTTGGCCGTGCCACAAAAATCTCGAATTTCCTGCTGACTTCGGACAAGCGCTACCAGGTGCAGCTCAAGCTGGGTGTGACCACCGATACAGGCGATGCAGACGGGCGTGTCACTGGCGAGCAGGATGCTTCTGCTGTAACCGATGCACAGATCCGACAGGCAGTACGGTTTCTGACAGGGGACGTTGAGCAGGTACCGCCCATGTATTCCGCCTTGAAACATCAGGGCACAAGGTTATACCGACTGGCACGTCAGGGTATCGAGGTTGAGCGCGCCTCAAGAACAGTCAATGTATACAAGCTGGAGGTCACTAAAAGGGACGCGACCCGTCTGTACGTGGATGTGCACTGTTCCAAAGGAACCTATGTCCGGACCCTTGTTGAGGACTTGGGGAAACATCTGCGTTGTGGCGCGCATGTACTTGAGTTAAGACGTACGGGACTGGGCCCTTTTAAAAAACCCGTCATGCACACACTCACGGAACTGGAGAAACTTGCCGATACAGATTTATGCGTACTGGATCAACGGCTGCTGCCAATTGATGAGGCCTTGCAGCCTTGGCCCGCATTGTCATTTGATGAGTCCATGATGGAAGAAGCCCGTAACGGTCACCCCGTTATGATGCCTGAGCCTCTGCCAAGCAGAGTCGTCAGGATCTATGACGCAAACGATCGATTTTATGGAGTGGGTACTGTCCTGGAGGACGGGCGAATTATGCCGAAATGCCTGCGCTGAGCTAGCTAGGTATGGACAGGATGCTGGCAATAGCAGCCGGATGATACATTGCACATTTATCCTTGTTTGTAAGGGCTTCCATGGTAGAATCGCCGCCCATACACAGGATTAACGTACGAATATGCAAGTGGTGAAACAGGCAGTATAGAACATGGCATTTGTTGCAGTGGAAAAATCGAAGATTGTTAAAGAGTACCAGCGCGATGAAACCGACACCGGTTCACCTGAAGTGCAAGTTGCACTCTTGTCTGCGCGCATCTCACATTTAAGCGGACATCTTGAAACACACAAGAAAGATCATCATTCTCGCCATGGCTTGCTGAAGATGGTCAATCAACGTCGCAAACTTCTTGATTACTTGCGCAAAAAGAACCAGAAAAAATACCAGGAGCTGATCAGCTCCCTCGGTTTAAGACGCTAACAGTCAGTCCACTCCTGCAGGAGTGGCTTGGTGTTGGCAGGTAAGTAGTAAGAGGAATGCAAAGTTTACAGCGTGTATCTATCTTGCAGCCCTGTACGGGCTGCTTGCATAGGCATGTGTCTTTAATCAGTTATTCAATAAACGGAATTAAACAGTGAGCAAAGTTACAAAATCGTTTTCATACGGGGATCATATTGTCACATTCGAGACTGGGGAAATTGCACGTCAGGCTGACGGTGCTGTGCTCGTTGATATGGGCGATACCTCTATTCTGGTTACAGTAGTCGCAAGATCGGAACCCGATCCTAACAGGGATTTCTTCCCGCTAACTATCAACTATCAGGAAAAGACCTATGCCGCCGGAAAGATACCCGGTGGTTTTTTCAAGCGGGAAGGTCGTCCATCTGAAAAGGAGACGCTGACCTCACGGCTCATTGATCGTCCTCTGCGTCCGATGTTTCCCAAGGGCTTCATGAATGAAGTGCAAGTCATTGCCACAGTCGTATCCATGAATACTGCAATTGATCCGGATGTCCCGGCGTTACTGGGTGCTTCTGCTGCACTGGCGATATCCGGAATACCCTTTAATGGCCCAGTGGGTGCCGCCCGTGTGGGTTACGTGGAGGGCAACTACGTACTTAATCCGGATAACTACCAACTCAAAAACTCGGCACTGGACCTGGTCGTGGCCGGAACAAGTAATGCCGTCTTGATGGTTGAATCCGAGGCCGACATCCTCCCGCAAGAGACGATGCTCGGCGCCGTGATGTTTGGTCATGAACAGATGCAGGAAGCCATCAAGGCCATCGAAGAATTGGCGCAGGAGGTCAACAGGCCGACATGGGAATGGCAAGCTCCGCAAGCAGATGAATCCCTGGCTGATAAGATCAGTACCATGTGTCGTGTGGAACTCGGCGAGGCGTATCAGATTGCTGAAAAAACCGAACGTCAAAACAAGGTCAGCGAAATCCGCAATCAACTCGTGGACACCTTGACGAGTGAAGAGGAGAGTCATGGCGAAGCGGAGATTCTTGGGGCATTCAGCAAACTTGAAAAAGATATTGTACGCAGTCGTATTCTAGCCGGTGAACAGCGCATTGATGGACGAGACAAGGAAACGGTGCGTCCGATCGGCGTACGGGTAGGGATATTGCCCCGGGTACATGGCAGCGCACTGTTCACACGTGGAGAAACACAAGCGCTGGTAGCTACAACCTTGGGCACCGGCCGTGATGCCCAGGTGATTGATGCCATAGAAGGAGAGTTCAAGGATCACTTCATGCTGCACTACAACTTCCCGCCTTATTGTGTGGGAGAAACAGGCTTCATCGGGTCACCCAAGCGGCGCGAGATTGGACACGGAAAACTTGCCAAGCGTGGGATACGGGCAGTAGTTCCCGGTGAAGACGACTTTCCGTATGTCATCAGGGTTGTGTCTGAAATCACAGAATCGAATGGCTCCAGTTCCATGGCAAGCGTATGCGGTACCAGCCTTTCTTTGATGGATTCGGGAGTCCCTATCAAGGCACCCGTGGCGGGTATTGCCATGGGTCTGATCAAGGATAACGACAGTTTTGCTGTTCTTACCGATATCTTGGGTGACGAGGATCATCTGGGTGACATGGATTTCAAGGTGGCAGGAACCGAAGAGGGGATCACCGCACTGCAAATGGATATCAAAATCGAAGGCATCACCCGTGAGATCATGGAGATTGCCCTGCGACAAGCATGTGAGGGGTTGTCACATATCCTCGGAGAAATGAATGCTGTCCTTCCAGCGCCGCGTGAGGAGATGTCCGAGCATGCGCCACGATTTACGGTTCTGAAAATCAACCCCGACAAGATACGTGATGTAATTGGCAAGGGTGGTGCAACCATACGGGCGCTTACTGAGGAAACAGGGACTACCATAGACATCGATGATGATGGAGTAGTACGCATTGCATCCGTCGATAAGGCTGCCGGGGATGATGCCAAGCGTCGGATTGAAGACATCACTGCCGATGTAGAAGTAGGCAAGATTTATGAAGGGAAAGTCGTCAAGATTATGGATTTTGGGGCTTTTGTAAGTGTGTTACCCGGCAAGGATGGACTTGTCCATATTTCACAAATTTCTCATGAGCGTGTTGACAGTGTTGCTGATGAGCTTACCGAAGGTGATATCATCAAGGTGAAAGTGCTCGAAATTGACAAGCAGGGCCGAGTCAGACTAAGCATGAAAGCTATAGAGAATGAGCACTCATAGGTCTGGCCTGCTAGGCCATTATAGTTTTTGAGACATTGGTAAAAGTAAAAAAATCAAAAAAAGAATGGCGTCTGCAATTGACACCGGAACAATTCTGGGTCTGCAGGAAAAAAGGTACGGAACCTCCTTTCAGCGGCGAATACTGGAATCATAAGGATGCTGGTATTTATAGGTGCGTGTGTTGCAAAGTACCGTTATTCGATTCTCAAAATAAATACGACTCTGGTACGGGTTGGCCAAGTTTCTGGCAGCCTTATAACGAACAGAGTATCGCCACACGTCCCGATCTTGGGCTCTTTAGTCGAGCCACAGAAGTTATCTGCAGCAGTTGCGGGTCCCATCTGGGCCATGTCTTCGGTGATGGGCCTCCGCCTACGAATCTCAGGTATTGTATAAATTCTGTATCTTTGGAGTTTGATACCAAACAGGATTGACAAAGGTACTGCCGAATCCATGTCACTCTCCAAGTGCGCCCAGGCGGTATTATCTTTGCCCCAGCAAGGGTGGTATACTTGCCACCAATCACTGATAAAGCCCCCTGATAGCATTCTCTGTGTTCTTCAGCAGAGGGCAGAGGTGTGTGTTCCAGAGGGCTATAACCAATTTAAAAGATCACGTACAAAACTAGACAAGTTGGTCAAAAATAAGATGGGAGGAAGCTTGCAATGAAAGTAACTTATGACGGTAATATCTGCTCTCATGCAGGGGAGTGTGTGAAAGGTTCTCCTACTGTATTCAAAGTAGAAGACGGACAATTTGTAATTAACACAGATGCAGCACCTGAG
Source organism: Gammaproteobacteria bacterium (assembly GCA_965214675.1). GTDB lineage: Bacteria > Pseudomonadota > Gammaproteobacteria > UBA4575 > UBA4575 > WTFY01. Next base: position 864,960 of record OZ243969.1, on the reverse strand, counting down.
GCCGAGATTCGTGAAACAGTCTCAAAGTGCCCATCAGGAGCATTACAAATAGAGGATTGATTGCTTTTTAGTTCAAGAACTTGACACTAAAAGAGCACAATTGATCCAGACTCTGTGAGCTCGGGAAAGGGGCATATCATTGCCCCTGGTCCATTGATGCTTTTAGTGTTGAAGCAGCCTGGGGTTATTTTTGACAGCCTATCTTTCTGGGACCACCCAGGGCTTCCCGCTACGAGAGTATATAATCTGCCCACGTGCGAATTTGTCCAGTGGGCACGTGTGCGGTTGCAGCAGGCCAAGCTTATAGACCTTATTTACCAGGGACTGCCTATGTCAGATCAGGGATGTCAGACACATTTCTATTTGCAATTGAAAGCATATCTTTTGAATTCGCATAACCGGTATTTGTAGAATTGGCATAATGTCAGTTCAGGGTCAGTAGTGATGTTTAAAATATTTGGCGGCAATAAAGATTGGCAGGCAAGCATCAACTCCGGTGAGCACAAGTTCACTGTAAAAGCAGGGGATAATTTGCTCAATGCGGCTCTGGAGCTGGGTATACCATGGCCACACGACTGTCGGGTAGGCAGTTGTACTTCCTGCAGATGCGTGCTGAAAAGCGGCAAAATCAAGTCGTTAACTGACTTCACTTACGTGCTCGACCCTGATCAGCTGAAAGCAGGCTGGATTCTGGCATGCCAGACTCGATTGAAAAGCGATGTTGAGATTACGGTTGAGCTTGGAGACGAGTCCCACGCCCATCAGGTTGTCAGCTTTGAAGGAAAGCTGGCCCGAATTACGGATTTGACGCACGACATCAAGGAAATTGTCATACAGTCCGTGTATCCGCTTCCAAAACGTAGTGGGATTGCTGGTCAGTATGCTGAGATCAGCGCGCCAGGCTTCAGCAGTCCACGATCCTATTCCTTTGCCAAGGCACCAGAAAATGAGTCAGAAAATGAGATGACGTTTTTTGTCCGCCTGGTTCCGGGTGGCGAATTTACAGAATGGCTGTTTAAAGAAGACCGCACCAACGAGAAAGTCACCGTCGCTGGACCCTATGGTCATTTCTGGCTGCGCCCCGAACTAACCCCTATGGTTTGTATTGCCGGAGGCAGTGGGGTCAGTTCGATAAAGGCCATTCTGGAATCTGCGGTCAATGAGCAAATTGCACGCGATTGCCTGTTCTTGTTCGGTGCCAGAACCCAAAAGGACTTGTATTGCCTGACAGAAATGAAAGAGATTGGCGCACAGTGGTGTCCAGGCAATTCATTTGAATTTGTCCCAGTTCTCAATATGGAGCCTGAGGACAGCGATTGGCAAGGGGCCCGGGGATTGGTTACGGACTACCTGAAATCAGCGTACGTGGATACCGGAAAACTGTCTTTAAGCGAGTCGCAGGGCTATCTGTGCGGACCGCCCCCGATGATTGATGCGGCGATCGACGTGATGGTTGACCAAGGGATGAAAGAGGAGAATATCTACTTTGACAAGTTCCTCGATGCGAGTTCGATGCCAAGTGGGCGCACTGCAGGCTAGCTTCGTCATGAAGTTTCAGAAGCTTTTGAAAATCCCTACGTAAAGTTCTGTTTTTCTTTTATTTCCTGGAGTGTCTTACAGTCGATGCACAGGGTTGCTGTGGGACGGGCTTCCAGTCTCTCAATGCCTATTTCTACACCGCAGGACTCACAATAACCGTATTCATCGGCATCAATTGCGGCCAGTGTCTGGTCTATTTTTTGAACCAACTTGCCTTCACGGTCACGTGTTCGTAATTCGAGGCTGAACTCCTCTTCTTGCGTTGCTCTGTCTGCCGGGTCTGCAAACTGGCTGGCATCTTTTTTCATGTGATCGACGGTTCGACTGACTTCATCAAGGAGATCTTGTTTCCATTGCAGTAATTTGGAACGGAAATGTTTCAATTGCTTGGGACTCATGTAACTTTCGCCCCGATGCATCGTGTATGACGGGATACCCTCAACCGGCAGGTTGATGGCGGTACGTTTCTTCTTTAGCAGCTCGATACGTTTCTTCTTCTTTTCTTCCTTGGCGACCTGTTTTTTCTCGGTAGCTACGCGGGCCGGAGCCTGCCTTTTCACAGCCGCCTTGCGTTTGGCCGGTGCTTTTCTTTTGGCAACAGTTTTGCGCTTGGCAGTGGCTTTTTTCTTGGCAGCAGGTCGTTTGGAGGAAGCGGCTGATTTTCTGGCAGGTGTCTTCTTTTTGGCCACTGTCTTTCTGGCAGCAGTCTTTTTGGCTGCAACGCGTTTTTTGGCCGGAGCTTTTTTCGGAGCCGCTTTTCTTTTGGCAACAGTTTTGCGCTTGGCAGTGGCTTTTTTCTTGGCAGCAGGTCGTTTGGAGGAAGCGGCTGATTTTCTGACAGGTGTCTTCTTTTTGGCCACTGTCTTTCTGGCAGCAGTCTTTTTGGCTGCAACGCGTTTTTTGGCCGGAGCTTTTTTCGGAGCCGCTTTTCTTTTGGCAACAGTTTTGCGCTTGGCAGTGGCTTTTTTCTTGGCAGCAGGTCGTTTGGAGGAAGCGGCTGATTTTCTGACAGGTGTCTTCTTTTTGGCCACTGTCTTTCTGGCAGCAGTCTTTTTGGCTGCAACGCGCTTTCTAGTGGTTGCGGCTTTTTTTCGCTTGGCTGATTTTTTAGTGACCATGGGACTCTCGATTAAAACCAAGCGCCTAGATACCAGATAATAAGCTGTCTGGCAAGAACTCTTGGCGTTGAAGATTTAGCGACTAGGAAGATTGTCAGGACCGTTGGAGAAATTGCTCAAAAGTTACTCTACGCGGGCAGAAAGACGTCCTTCGGCGGGTTGAACCAGAATTCTTTCATCTGGAGCCGCCTGCTCGGCTTCTCGCAATATCTGGCCACTTTTTTCCAGTGTCACAATGGAATAGCCACGCTTCAGGGTGGCTTGTGGGCTTGCCGTCTCAAGTGCACGGGTCAGTGCCATGAGCTGTTGTTTCTGTTGCCCCATTGTTGTGCACATTAAGTGATTGATCTGTTTATGCAAATGGGAGAGCTGATTCCGGGATTTTTGCACCTGGAGTTCTGGTGACAGTTTTCCAATTCGAGCAACTAGACTGATGAGTGCGTTGTCCCGATAGGAATGTTTCAGTTGCATCGTACTTTCGGCACGTCTCGACAGTTCAACCAGCTGTTGCCAGCCTTTTTGTACAGTCAGTCTGGGATGAAGGCGCTCAAGCCGCTGTCTCATCCAGTCGAGTGTCTGATGAAGATTGCCGAGGGTAGCCTGGGTCACGTTGGTCATGGATTCGCTGAGTTGTTTCAGGGTCTCAAGCACGTCGGTGGCACGTGGAACGACAAGTTCGGCAGCTGCAGAGGGGGTCGGTGCACGCAAGTCCGCTACAAAGTCGGCAATCGTGAAATCAATCTCATGCCCGATACCAGTGACCACCGGCACCTCGGAAGCGAAGATGGCACGCGCAACGGACTCTTCATTGAAAGACCAGAGGTCCTCGATGGAGCCACCTCCCCGTGCCAGAATGATGACATCGCCATCCTGGGCCTGGTTAATGGTCTGTATGGCATCGGCCACTGCACCAGCAGAGGCTTCTCCCTGTACAGGGATTGCATAAATCCGCAGAACAGGTAGGGGAAACCTGCGGCCCAGTACGCTTAGAATGTCACGCAGTGCTGCCCCCGTTGCAGAAGTGACTATACAGAGTCTTTTCGGAAATCGAGGCAGGGTCTGCTTGTGGGAAGATGCAAACAATCCCTCGTTACTGAGTTTGAGTTTGAGTTCTTCGTACCTGCGCTGCAGTATCCCAACACCTGCTTCTTCCATGTGCTCCACAATCAGCTGGAATTGCCCGCGTGGTTCATACAGGGCAACACTTGCCCTGACCAGAACTTGCATGCCGTCAGCAGGTTGAAAGGGCAGTTGCCGGTTGGCACGGCTGAACATCACACCACGAACCTGCGTATGCTCGTCTTTAAGCACAAAGTACAGATGCCCGGATGCAGGCCGGGCAACATTGGAAAGCTCCCCTTCCAGCCAGACTTGAGGTAGATGCTGCGCCAGCAATTGCTTAACTTCCCGGTTCAGCTGGCTGACAGAATAGACCTGTCGTTCTCGGGTGCGGGAAGTTGGCGATGAGTCATCCATAGGGGGGTCTGTTTGCTGTTGAGCCCAATCAGGCTGAATCTGGCAAATGATAAAGTAAGTTTACCGCGAAATATGCAGTCCCTATAATATATCGCCCTTAAGGCACAGGACCACTTATGCAAATCAAATTTGACGCGTTGACTTTTGATGATGTCTCATTAATCCCGGCCCACTCCAGCGTGTTACCACGTGACGTCGACCTCAGGACGCAGTTGACCCGTGGACTTTCCTTGAACATCCCCTTGCTTTCTTCAGCGATGGACACGGTTACCGAAGGCCGCCTGGCAATTGCGCTGGCCCAGGAAGGCGGACTTGGTGTGATCCATAAAAACATGCCGATTGCGAATCAGGCAGATGAGGTTCGTAGGGTCAAGAAGTTTGAAAGTGGTGTCATCAAGGATCCTATTTGTGTTGATCCAGACTGCAGCATAGGTGAAGTGCTTGAGCTGACCAGAGAGAAGAACATTTCAGGTGTCCCGGTCGTTGCCGGTGAATCACTGGTGGGTATAGTGACCAGCCGTGATTTGCGGTTTGAAACTCGCACGGACGAGCCCGTATCCAAGATCATGACTGCGCGGGAGCGTCTGGTGACTGTCAAGGAGGGTGCTGGCACAGAAGAAATCCAGAGCCTGTTGCATGAACATCGGATTGAGAAAGTCCTGGTAGTGAATGATGAGTTTGAGTTGCGTGGTTTGATCACGGTCAAGGACATACAAAAATCGACTGATTTTCCTCATGCATGTAAAGATGAGGAGGGCCGCTTGCTGGTCGGTGCGGCAGTGGGTGTTGGGCCGGATACGGATCTACGCGTGGAAAAGCTGGTGCATGCTGGAGCCGATGTCATCGTAGTGGATACTGCGCATGGGCATTCGACAGCCGTGTTTGAGCGAATACGATGGATCAAGGAAATCCACCCGCAGGTTCAGGTAATCGGTGGAAACATTGCGACTGGCGAGGCGGCAAAAGACTTGATTGATGCAGGTGCAGACGCAGTAAAGGTCGGTATTGGGCCGGGTTCTATCTGTACAACCCGAATCGTAGCTGGTGTGGGTGTTCCACAAGTCAGCGCAGTCAACAATGTGCATCAGGCCATCCGGTCGGAAGTCCCCATCATTGCCGACGGTGGCATACGTTATTCGGGGGATGTTGCCAAAGCCATTGCTGCAGGTGCCCATGTGGTCATGATTGGCGGCCTGTTTGCGGGTACCAAGGAAGCACCAGGAGAAGTTGAACTTTATCAGGGACGCTCATACAAGACTTACCGTGGGATGGGTTCCCTGTCTGCAATGCAGATGGGATCAGGCGATCGCTATTTTCAGGATAAGGATACTGCCAAGGGAAAATTTGTGCCCGAAGGAATCGAAGGGCGCGTGCCATATAAAGGAACTGTGGTGACTATTATCCAGCAACTCCTGGGAGGCTTGCGTTCCAGTATGGGCTATGTGGGGTGCGCCAATATCGAAGAGATGCGGACCCGACCCGAGTTTGTAAGAATCTCCTCGGCCGGCATGCGCGAGAGTCACGTACATGATGTGACCATCACCAAGGAAGCTCCCAATTATCACATTGAATAACAGGTCCTGTCGCAGGATATTCGCATGTCCAGCTTTTTTATGATCAGCCATGACTGACATCCGGGCAGACAGGCTTTTGATACTCGATTTCGGGTCTCAGTACACTCAGCTCATTGCCAGACGCATCCGCGAGATCGGCACCTTTTGCGAAATTCTTCCCTGGGATGTCTCAAGTGAGAAGATAAAGGCATTTCGTGCCAAGGGTATCGTGTTATCAGGAGGCCCGGAGTCCGTCACAACAGATTATGCCAACGATGCCATCGTGCCTGTCCTGGAACAACGAGTTCCAGTGCTGGGAATCTGTTATGGCATGCAGGCCATGGCCAAGCAACTGGGTGGCGAGGTCGAGGTCTCGGGTCAGCGGGAATTTGGGTATGCCCAGGTCAGTGTGGAATCCCACTCTGAATTGCTGGAGGGCATCAGCGACAACAAAACGCAAAACGGCATCAACAGCCTGGATGTCTGGATGTCCCATGGAGACCGTGTGGTCAATCTGCCAGAGGGATTCGAAGTGATCGGCAGTAGCGCGGGCTCCCCCATTGCTGCCATTGCCAACGAAAAGGAAAAACTGTTTGGTTTGCAATTTCATCCGGAAGTCACGCATACACGTCAGGGCAAACAAATATTACAGCGGTTCGTAAACAGGATTTGCGGCTGTGGTACGAGCTGGACTGCAGCCAACGTCATCCACGAATCTGTGGACCAGATTCGTGAGCTGGTTGGCTCTGACCGGGTTTTACTGGCCTTGTCAGGTGGCGTGGATTCATCCGTGGTGGCGGCTTTACTGAGTAAGGCCATTCACGATCAGCTGACCTGTATTTTTGTTGATACGGGGCTCTTGCGACTGAACGAGGGTGACCAGGTGATGCAGACCTTTGCCGCGCACTCGGGCATAGAGGTGATCCGTGTAAACGCGAGGGAGCAATTCTTCGATGCCCTCAGGGGCGTCATGGACCCTGAGCGAAAGCGGGTAATCATTGGCAATCTTTTCATCAAGATATTCGAGGCTGAAGCGAAAAAAATCAGCAACGTGCAATGGCTTGCACAGGGGACGATCTATCCGGATATTATTGAATCGGCAGGGGCTGCCACCGGAAAGGCTGAACTGATCAAGTCCCATCACAATGTGGCGGGCTTGCCGGAGCATATGGATTTGAAACTGATTGAGCCGCTGAAGGAATTGTTCAAGGACGAAGTGCGCAAGGTTGGTCTGGAGCTCGGGCTGCCGGATGAAGTCGTTTTTCGACACCCTTTCCCGGGTCCTGGGCTTGGCGTTCGTATACTGGGTGCGGTTAACCCGGACTACGTGCACATGCTGCAACGGGTGGACAACATCTTCATCGACGAGCTCAGGCAACACGATTTATACGACCAGGTCTCCCAGGCTTTCGCAGTATTTTTACCCGTCAAGTCGGTGGGTGTCATGGGAGATGGCAGGAAATACGAGTATGTTGTTGCTCTGCGTGCTGTTGAAACCACGGATTTCATGACTGCACACTGGGCACACCTGCCGTATGATTTTCTGGATCATGTCTCACGGCGCATCATCAATGAAGTCCAGGGTATTTCCAGAGTCACTTACGATATTTCAGGCAAGCCACCCGCTACCATCGAGTGGGAGTAGGTGGCGTCTATTGGACATCATTACCGGGATCCCTTTCCTTGAGCGATGATGAGTACTGGATGCTTGAGGCCCTCAAGCAGGCACAGCTTGCCGAGGCTGTGCAGGAGGTGCCGGTAGGCGCTGTGGTCATTCACCGGGAGCAAGTCATCGGACATGGACACAATCGATCGATTATAGATAGCGATCCGAGTGCTCATGCTGAAGTGGTAGCCCTACGTGCAGCTGCAAGCGCTCTCAATAATTATCGTTTGCCTGGTACGACCTTGTTTGTGACCATGGAGCCGTGTGTGATGTGTGTTGGCTCCATACTGCATGCAAGGGTCGAGCGCCTCGTATTTGGTGCCTACGACCCCAAATCCGGGGCTGCAGGATCGGTATTTGATTTGATAGGCGATACACGTCATAACCACACTGTCGAAGTCACAGGAGGGGTGCTGGAAGGTGAGTGCAGCCAGCTGCTGAAAGATTTTTTTCAGGCCCGGCGCAAATGATATCTGTGCCCATGTACAGCAGGGACCGCCAGCAGTCGATGGCTAAGCCGAATGTCTTTCCAGCCGTTGCAGCCAGACCTCCAGTCCAGCAGTATTAAGTTGCAGGTCATACTCCAGGAAATCGGTCAGCCGGTTTACGTCTTCGGTCGTTTTATGTGTGCTCAATCGTTTCCGGAGATACCCGGTTAACGATGCACAGATTTTTTCTTGGCGATCAGAGGCCTGTCTGTGTTGACGGGCAATCTTTGCATAATTCTCGATATCCAGTCGCAGTTCCTGTGCCAGGCGGCTGACTTCAGTCACTCGGCCAAAATGTGTGAGATACATGTTGGCTGGCTGGTAACTGAGCAGGCGCGTCAAGGAGTCTTGCCAAGCCTCCGGGTCGAACTGTACCGGGGTGGTGGTTGGCATGATAAAGGCACCATTTTCATCATCCAGTTCTTTATACGAAAGCCCGAAAGTATCTCCCGCAAAAAACCCGTTACTGACTTCGTCATAAATGCAAAAATGATGACGGGCATGCCCAGGAGTGTGAACCATGGTCAGGACCCGGCCGGCAAGGTTCAGTCTGAACATGTCTTCAGCCACGATCACACGTTGTTCATCGATGGCACGAATTTCACCGAAATGCCTTCGGAAATCCTCTTCTCCATAGACTTCAGTTGCTCCTGCCACAAGCCTGGAAGGGTCGATCATATGGGGTGCGCCTCGTGGATGAATGACCAGTTTGGCGTTTGGCAATTCCTCCATCAGTACTCCGGCACCTCCTGCATGGTCCAGATGTACATGCGTAGGAATGACATATTCAACAGCCTCTGCAGGAACATTTTTCATTCTCAGGATCTCGAGCATGAACGGCACGGTGTGGGAGGTACCTGTATCGATAAAGGCTGCCTTCCCATCCTGAACCAGCAGGTAGCAGGCAGCTCGCCCTGGCTGTGCAAGCATCGTGTCTATGCAGGTGATGCCAAACTCGTAGTCATAGAAAACGGGTTTCATTTTCAGGAGTCAGTGATCAAGCTTTTTTCGCTTACAATGATTCCGTCTTTGTCTGCATACAAGAAGTGGCCAGGGATGAAGTCCACGCTTGCAAAACGAACCGGTATGTCTTTTTCTCCCGCGCCTTTTTTCTCCGTCTTGAGCGGGAGGGTGGCCAGCGCCTTGCAGCCGATCTGAATGGTTGAGATAACATGCGAATCCCGGATGCACCCGAACACGATGATGCCGGCCCACTGGTTATCTGCACCGGCTTGTGCAAGCAAATCACCGACCAGCGCCCTGCGCCTTGAGCCACCGCCATCAACCACCAGAACCTGTGACGCCCCGGGACTCCTGAGCGCTTCCCGAACGAGCGAGTTGTCCTCAAAACATCGCACGGTGGCAATTTTCCCATGGAAGGATTCGATCCCCCCAAAATCCTGGAACAGGGGTTCTGCAACGGAGACGCTGGATTCATGCGCGTCACACAGGTCAGCGGTGTTAACTATCATGGGGTGATATTACCAATTGAGTACAAAGCGAATTTTATAGTGACTTCAAATTGGTATCTGATAGTATACACTTCGCGCTTGAGTCTCGACTTTAATTCTTGGGTCAGTAGTAGTATTTGAATGATTTTTAGAGCTTCATCAAGGAGAAGTGGTTGTGAGTGATAGCAGAGCTGAACAGGTCAAGGAACTGGAAAAGGACTGGGCGACCAATCCTCGATGGAAAAACGTACGACGTGACTACACCGCCGAGGATGTGGTGCGACTGCGAGGTTCTTTGCGAATAGAGCATACACTTGCAAAAAATGGTGCAGAGAAGCTCTGGAAGCTTGTAAACGAGGAAGATTACATCAATTGCCTGGGCGCCTTGACAGGCGGGCAGGCCGTACAGCAGGTCAAGGCGGGCATCAAGGCCATCTATCTATCTGGCTGGCAGGTCGCCGCCGATGCCAACACAAGCGAGACCATGTACCCGGACCAGTCGCTCTATGCCTATGACTCTGTCCCCACGGTAGTGCGGCGTATCAACAATGCTTTCAAGCGTGCCGATGAAATTCAGTGGTCGCGTGGTGATGATGAGATTGACTACTTTATCCCGATTGTTGCTGATGCCGAAGCCGGATTTGGCGGGGTGCTGAATGCTTTTGAGCTGATGAAGAACATGATTGTAGCCGGCGCGGCAGGGGTGCACTTCGAGGACCAACTTGCTGCAGTCAAAAAATGCGGACACATGGGCGGCAAGGTGCTAGTGCCAACCCAGGAGGCCTGCCAGAAACTCAATGCAGCAAGGCTTGCCGCGGACGTGATGGGTGTCCCAACAGTGATACTGGGACGGACCGATGCCGAGGCTGCCAATCTTCTGACTTCCGATTTCGATAAAAGGGACAAGCCGTTCTTGACTGGAGAGCGAACCTCTGAAGGCTTCATGCGGGTAAACAATGGTTTGGACCAGGCAGTCGCACGAGGTGTGGCGTATGCCGAATATGCGGATCTGGTCTGGTGCGAAACCGGTACCCCTGACCTGGAATTTGCCAAGGCCTTTGCAGATGGAGTACACAAGGAGCACCCGGAACAGTTGCTGGCGTATAACTGCTCCCCTTCATTTAACTGGAAAAAGAACCTGGATGACGCCACGATCGCGAAATTCCAGCGTGAACTCGGTGCCATGGGCTACAAGTATCAGTTCATTACCCTGGCTGGCATTCATAACATGTGGTACCACATGTTTGACCTTGCCCAAGGATACGCAAAGGAAGGCATGACGGCCTATGTAAACATGGTGCAGGAGCCTGAGTTTGAAGCGCGAGAACGCGGCTACACCTTCGTCAGTCATCAGCAGGAGGTAGGTGCAGGGTACTTTGATGATGTGACCACTACCATCCAGGGCGGCCAGTCTTCGGTTACTGCACTGACGGGTTCCACGGAAGAGGATCAGTTTGACTCCAAAGCTGAGTGATGCCCCAAGACCCGGCAGGCATGGTGCCTGTGCGCTGTCACTTGATTGAAATCTTAATTGGCCCACAGCCTTGCTATAATTAGACACCAGTCGGTGTTTTCCTGAGAGTGCACGTTATGCAGCACAAGCCCTATGAACATGTCCAAATCCCTGCCGAGGGAGAAGCAATTGCGCTTAATCCGGACAAAAGCCTGGAGGTTCCAGACAAGCCGATCATTCCATTTATAGAAGGGGATGGAATAGGCCTGGATGTAACTCCCGTCATGCGTCGGGTGGTTGCCGCAGCGGTCAAGCAGGCCTATGGAGGCAAGCGTCGTATCAGCTGGATGGAGATCTACGCAGGCGAGAAAGCTGCACGTTTATACGGTGATCACCACTACCTGCCGGATGAAACACTCGAGGTGATGAAAAAATACGTTGTATCGATCAAAGGGCCTCTGGCTACACCGGTGGGTGAAGGCATGCGCTCATTAAACGTAGCCATACGTCAAATGCTGGACCTGTTCGCATGTGTACGTCCGATTCGTTACTTCCCCGGCACACCCACCCCGATGAAGGATTCAGGGACGACCGACATGGTGATCTTTAGGGAGAATACTGAGGATATCTATGCGGGGATTGAATGGGAAGCGCAAAGCGATGAGGTGAAAAAACTGATCGAGTTTTTGCGTGAGGAAATGAATGTTACAAAAATCCGTTTTCCAAAGACTTCGGGTATTGGAATCAAGCCTGTTTCGAAAGAAGGCTCGGTTCGTCTGGTCCGCAAGGCGATCCATTATGCAATAGACAATAATCGTAAATCTGTTTCCCTCGTACATAAGGGCAACATCATGAAATTTACAGAAGGGGCATTTCGAAACTGGGGATATGAGCTGGCGGTGAATGAGTTTGATGCCGAAGTGATAGGCGAGGGTCCCTGGTGCAAGATTAAAAACCCCAACAACGGGAATGACATTATCGTCAAGGATATTATTGCAGATAACTTCTTGCAGCAGATCTTGTTAAAGCCGGAAAGCTATGAGGTGATTGCGACCCTGAACCTGAATGGAGACTATATTTCAGATGCCTTGGCTGCACAGGTTGGAGGAATTGGAATTGCACCCGGTGCAAACATCTCGGATGATATTGCCTGCTTTGAAGCAACCCATGGAACTGCACCTACCCATGCAGGTAAAGACCGGGTAAACCCCGGATCAATTATCTTGTCTGCAGAAATGATGTTGCGTCATATAGGATGGACAGAGGCCGCTGATCTGGTGATTGCCGGAATATCAGGTGCCATTGCATCCCGGACGGTGACGTATGATCTGGCCCGCGCCCGGGCAGGAATTCAGACCAGGGCGCGACGACCGGGCACCTCAAAAGAGGTGCAGGAAGACCTCGAACGACTGATGCCGGGGGCTACTCTGGTGAGTACCTCGGGTTTCGGAGATGCGATTATCAAAAGCATGTGAGCCTGAGACCGTCAGTGGTGGATGGCAAGGCTTCACGGGTGGGCCCCTGTTCTGCATACAATATGCAGTCCAGATGAAATGGCCCGGGATACTCTGAAGAGAAAGAAGTTTGACAATGCCGAAAAAGCAGCTTTACAAGATCAGTTTCTATAACCTGGATAAAGTGTATGAGGTTTTTGCAAACCAGGTGTATCAATCTGATTTGTATGGATTTATTACTATTGAGGAGCTGGCATTTAACGAGCGCTCGACAGTGGTAGTAGATCCAGGTGAAGAAAAGCTTAAATCCGAATTTGAGCAAGTAAAACGTTTTTTTGTGCCCATGCATGCGGTAATTCGGATAGACGAAGTGGACAAGCAGGGGATCGCTAAAATTTCTGACGCTGGGGAGAACGTCGCGCATTTCCCGTCATCAGTCTACACCCCCGGGAGCAATGACCAGGGCAAAGAATCCTGACGGATTTTAATACAGGGCTGGATTTTCTCCGATGATGCAGCTGGGGGGCGAGTTGTTTAAGGGTGTTCATTTGAGTCCATCTTGGAGAGATGCCGGAGTGGTCGAACGGGCTCGCCTGGAAAGTGAGTGTGTCCTCAACGGGGCACCGAGGGTTCGAATCCCTCTCTCTCCGCCACTAAACAAACAGGGTTAAGTGTACATTCGGTGGCTGCAAGCATCACCGATGCAAGGTCAAGGCTGCCTTGCATTATTCTGTTTTACTCATGTAAGACTTGCATCTTGAATGCCGGGGTAGCTGATTGGGCTGTCGAAGACAGACACCGTCAGTCGCTAGATAACTGAAGGGGATGCAGGGCTTTGCAAATGCATACATAGGCTGTAGTCGCCCTGGCATGCTCAGCACTAGGATTCGTGGATCAATGGTGTTTTTTTGAGTGTTATGGGACTGTGTATTAATAACTGGATCAGTGGCATTTTGGTCGGTTCTTCAACCCTGAATCAGACAAAATTTCAATACAGGCATTTTTCCGGGAATGATTGAGGAAGCGCTGTTATCCATCGGCCTTCTGGTCTTGGCCACAAAGCTGACCGAGGGTGTCCTCAAGCGCTTTCGCGTGAACTCCATAGTAGCTTACACGGTGGTTGGGGTTGTATTGGGTCCGGTCACGGGCATCGTCGAGCCTACCGGCGAGATGCAGATACTCCTTGGGATAGGCATCTTCCTTCTGTTCTTCCTCATTGGCCTGGATGAACTCGACATACCCAGCTTTGCTGCTGCCTTTCATGGGCGTTTCGTCGTCGCTGCAGTTATATCGGTTCTAGTACCCATGTTGGCGATCATGACTGTCACCAGTGACCTGGTCTACGATTTCGGACTCGGCCTGAACTTTACGGAATCGATATGCCTTGCTGGAATTCTATCCCTGACCAGTCTGGGGCTTGCGGCCAAGGCGCTGGTTGACGAAGGACACATTCGAAAGCCGATCGGGATCAGGATATTCACTACGGCGCTCATGGCCGAATTGTTGGCCTTGTTGCTGGTGGGATTCACCATTGGCGAACATGCTCATTTATTGAGCTGGAGTGGTGTATTTATCCTGATTGGTCAGATTGTCGCCTTCACCGTAGTGACCTGGGTATTGGCCAGCCGGGTTATGCCGTCCGTGATCATACTGCTGAAACGGTTTTTGCACGTACCGCAACTCTCCTTTGGTCTGGTTTTGGGCGGATTGTTCCTGACCGTATCCGGCGCTGCAAAGTTGGGTCTTCACGGTTCACTGGGCGCTTTGTTATTCGGCTCGGCGCTGTCTGGACTTCCTTATCAGGTGCGACGCGATATCGTGCCGGGAATGCGTGGTATTGCAGAAGGGTTCTTCGTGCCGCTCTTTTTTGCTGCAGCCGGCCTGCACCTGAGCATTTCTTTCATCGAGCTGCCAGTATTGACGATTGCAGCATTGGTGATCGTTCCTTTTGTGGGGAAGTTTGCAGGAGCACTCACAGGTGCATTTGTCACTCGCCAGGAAATGCCGTTCACACTGGCTACGGGAATGATGGCAAAGGGTGTTGCCGAGATTGCACTGTTGCTGGTGCTTCTTGAGACGGGTGTCATCGGACAAAGCATATTTTCCCTTCTCGTGTTGATCATGGTGGCCCATATCCTTCTGGTACCGCCAGTGATCAACTTCGCCATCAGCAGGGTCAAGTCATCGGAGCATGCTGATCAATCCGCCGCGCAGATGCCATCGCTGGCCCATCTGGACTTTGCACTGGATGACATTACTGTGGATGACATCCTCGACCGTTCGCGAACCTATCCCGATTCGTCACTGTCTGTGCGTGCGTTTGTAGACCGTTGGGTTGTCCCGTACCAGCGTGACTATGTGATTGTGGAACAAGGCCGTCTCCTCGGCACTGTAGCCTTGGACATGTTGCGCTATCTGCCCAAAAACTCATGGACCGGTACGCCTGTAGGTAAATTCATGCGCCAGGATCCTCCATGTGTCTGGTTGAGTGAACCCGTAGAGGATGCACTGCAGAAAATGACCGAGAACTCGCTTTCCGTGATGCCGGTACTGGATGAAAAATCCAGAGAGTTTCTGGGCATCATTACCAGCCAGGAGATTCTTGATCTCATGATTCTGGAAGCACGGGGAGAACACTGAGCATCAGAAACCGCAGCACATCTTCACTGGCAGGTTGTGCGCTGACAGACGTCTTGCCTGCCTCGGGTCAGGTCGTTTTAAAATCCCAGACGGTTGGGTTATAGTCAGTATGCGGTCTGTATCAGTATCCTTGGGCGGCGAAATCTGTGAACCCCGCCAGGCCCGGAAGGGAGCAACGGTAGCAGTCATTTTGGGTGCTTTTGGACAGCTGATGCAGGTCGCCCCGCAGCAAAGACAGGCATGTCTGTAGAATCCTGGCAATGAGTTACCAAGCATTAGCACGCAAGTGGCGCCCCAGAAACTTTACTGAAGTCGTGGGCCAGATGCATGTCGTGAAGGCATTATCGAATGCCCTGGACCAGCAGCGACTGCATCATGCCTACCTCTTTACGGGCACTCGGGGGGTGGGAAAAACGACACTGGCACGAATTTTTGCCAAGTGCCTGAATTGTGAGGCCGGGACCAGTGCTGCCCCCTGTGGAGTCTGCAGTGCTTGTCAGGAAATTGATGAGGGCAGGTACATTGACCTGATCGAAGTGGATGCGGCCTCGCGTACCAAAGTTGAGGATACCCGTGAACTGCTCGATAACGTTCAGTACAGCCCGACACGGGGCCATTTCAAGGTATATCTGATCGATGAAGTCCACATGCTGTCAGGGCATAGCTTCAATGCGTTGCTGAAGACCCTGGAGGAACCCCCCTCGCATGTGAAATTTCTGCTTGCGACCACGGACCCGCAGAAGTTGCCGATGACCGTGCTGTCTCGCTGCCTGCAGTTCAACCTCAAGAAGTTACCGGATGATGCTGTCGTGCAACAGCTGGAAAAAATCATGCAGGCAGAGGATGTGCCATTTGAAAAACCAGCATTGCACTCCATTGCACGGGTGGCAGACGGGAGTATGCGTGATGCATTGAGCCTGCTGGATCAGGCCATCGCCTATAGCAAGGAAAATGTCACTGACAGCGCCATGCATGAGATGTTGGGTACCGTGCCAAGGGAGTACATGCATAAGTTGATGCAGGCGCTGATCGACGAGGATGCTGCTCGAATCATGCGATATTTACACGAACTTGCGCAGCTCTCTGCTGATTTCAGTGCCCTGTTCGAAGACCTGATCGGGATCCTGCATCAGGCTGCAATTTTCCAGGCGGTTCCGGATATTCAGGGATCACCTGGGCCAGAGGGAGACCTTGTAGAACTGTTGGCCAAACAGCGAAGCCCCGAGGACATACAGCTTTTTTACCAGATCGCACTTGTCGGCCGACGCGACATGAATCTGTACACTTCACAGCAAGGTGCGCTGGAAATGACATTACTGCGCATGCTCACGTTCCGCCAGGCCGATCAGGAGCACAGTGGACAAGACGTTAAGCCCCCCCCAACGGATGTGGCGCCTGAGAAAATTCAGGAAAGGGTGGAGTCTCCCCAGGATGTTCAGGAGAGCGTGGAACTCCCTCAAAAGCACTTGCTCGGCGAACTTGCCCAAAATGAACGCTGGTACGACCTGGTCGAGAAGCTGAATGTACAGGGTGCTACCAAAAATCTGGCTGAACGTTGCAGCGTGGCAGCGGCTACCCATGACAGTCTGGTCCTGAGCCTGGCAAAGCAGGATGAAGGGATTGCCATTGCGAATGCCCGTCGAAAATTGCAACAGGCATTGGATGCGTATTTCAGTCAGAATGTGAAGTTGGAGATTACACTCACAGATCAAGAAATCGATACCCCGGCCAAAGAGAAAACCCGTGCCATGGATGAGAGGCAGTCTCTGGCAGAAAAACATGTCGAAGAAGACGAGGTTGTCAAAGCGTTCAGGTCGAGTTTTGGGGCGGAGGTCATCACAGGTTCAGTTAAGCCCATTGGAGAATGACGATTATGCAAGGTGGTTTAGGAAACTTGATGAAAAAAGCGCAGCAAATGCAGGAAGACATGAAAAAGGCTCAAGAGGAGTTGAAAAACCTCGAGGTTGAAGGCCAGTCAGGTGGCGGCCTGGTAAAAATCGTGATGACCGGAAAGCACGAAGTGCGCAAGGTTCATATTGAGGAGAGCTTGCTGAATGAGGACAAAGATATGCTCGAAGACCTGATTGCGGCTGCACTCAATGATGCGTCCAACAAGGTAGACAAGTCGACCAAGGACCAGTTTTCCAGTCTGACGGATGGCCTGAATCTGCCAGGCGGAATGAAATTGCCTTTTTAGTGGTCTATGTCAGCAAATTTTCCGAGTGACGGCGAACAGGCTCCTCCTTCTCTGCTGAATGTATTGGTCGAATCCCTGCAATGCCTTCCGGGGGTTGGGCCGAAGTCTGCGCAACGCATGGCATTTCATCTGTTACAGCGCAATCGGGGAGGGGCTAAAACTCTGGCGGATGCCTTGAACCGCGCCATCAATGAAATCGGGCATTGCAAAAATTGTCGTATTTTTACCGAACATGAGTCCTGCTCAATCTGTCTTGATGTTGCGCGGGCTCGCACGAAGATCTGTGTGGTGGAGAATCCGGGTGATGTCTTTACGATCGAGAAAAGCACGGATTACAAGGGGCTTTATTTCGTATTGATGGGAAGTCTTTCCCCTCTGGATGGTATTGGGCCGGAGGAACTCGGGTTGCCTATTCTGGAGCGGCGTTTCAATGAAGAGAATGTCGAGGAACTGATTTTGGCAACCAGTTCGACGGTTGAAGGTGAAGTGACGGCACATGTGCTGGGAGAAATGGCCGCCAAGCAAGGTATTAAAACCACCCGATTGGCACAGGGTGTGCCCGTTGGTGGAGAACTGGAGTTCGTGGATCAGAACACCATTGCACAGGCATTTGCCAGTCGCAAAACCTACTAGGAGCCCGCGTTGCCGCGTGGACCTGATCCTATTTTGTATCCACTTGCCCACCCCCCTGCAAATATTCCCGGGACGACCACGGATATGTGCTAAATTTTTACCGTGGGTTCCCGATAAAACATACAAGCAAGCAGGTGTCTATGTGTTCTGGTAACTTGGTTTGGATCGACCTGGAGATGACAGGCCTCAACCCGTTCGAAGACCGCATTATTGAAATTGCAGTCGTGGTAACCAACAAGGACCTGGAAGAATTGGCGGTCGGACCGGTGCTTGCAATTCATCAGGAGGATTCTGTCCTCAATGCGATGGATAGCTGGAATACGAAGCAGCATGCAAAATCCGGATTGACCGAGCGTGTGAAGAACAGCGATATTAGTGAGGCGCAGGCAGAGCAGGCGGTTCTGAATTTCGTTCGCCAGCATGTGCCCAGCAATGATTCCCCGATGTGCGGGAACAGCATTTGCCAGGACCGGCGATTCCTGGCCCGGTTCATGCCCGAGCTCGAGCACTATTTTCACTACCGAAATCTTGATGTCAGTACGCTAAAGGAGCTCGCGCAGCGCTGGTACCCCGATAAAAAAGGCTTTGAAAAAGAGTCCAAGCATCTTGCGCTGGACGATATTCGAGGCTCGATTGAGGAACTCAGATTCTACCGGACTCATCTACTGAAGAGCGCCGTTTGAGGATTGGCTTCAGGAAGCCATGCATCCGGTTTCTGTGCAAAGGACTCGGTTCTCGGGTCCAGGATCGTATCGGTATGTCCCAGATCGTCGTCCGTGTAGGGGTAATCGAGAGTGTAGTGCAGGCCGCGGCTTTCTTTCCGGGAAAGTGCGCTTTTGATAATAATATCGGCTACCAGCGTGATGTTCCTTAATTCGATCAGGTCCCCGTTCACACGAAAGTTACTGTAATACTCGTCAATCTCCGAAATCAGCAAATCGACGCGTCGTTTGGCTCGTTGCAGTCGTTTTGTAGTCCGTACGATGCCTACATAGTCCCACATGAATCTTCTCAATTCGTCCCAGTTATGCGCCACGACCACCTCTTCATCCGGCTCAGTCACACGACTTTCATCCCAGGCAGGTATCTCCAGATCCAGTGATTCTGGTGAATGGTCCGAGTTGATTTCATGGCTTGTGGCGTTGGCAAACACCAGGCACTCGAGCAGGGAATTGCTCGCCATTCTGTTCGCACCATGTAATCCGGTATGCGTGGTTTCACCAATCGCATACAGGTAGCGGACATCCGTACGACCGTGGAGGTCCGTCATTACCCCGCCACAGGTGTAATGTGCAGCAGGTACAACAGGTACCGGTTCCTTGCACATGTCATAACCCGACTTCAGGCAGCGCGCATAGACGTTTGGAAAGTGCTGCTTGATGAATTTGCCGGGCTTGTGGCTGATGTCCAGGTACACGCAATCAATACCCAGTCTCTTCATCTTGTGGTCAATTGCGCGGGCAACGATATCGCGGGGTGCCAGCACACCGCGCGAGTCAAATTCATGCATGAATTCAGAGCCATCAGGCAGCAGTAGCTTACCTCCCTCACCGCGTACACTTTCCGTGATCAGGTAGGATTTTGCACTGGGGTGGTACAGGCATGTCGGGTGAAATTGCATGAATTCCATGTTGGCGACGCGACAGCCCGCACGCCAAGCCATGGCAATCCCGTCTCCCGATGATCCGTCCGGGTTGCTGGTGTACAAATACACCTTGCTTGCCCCGCCGGTTGCCAGAACAACATGCCGGGCCCTGAAGGTCTCAACACGATGGTTGACAGTGTCCAGCACATAGGCGCCTACACAGTGATTTTCAAAGCCGGGTTTCAGGTTATCGCAAAGCTTGTGCGTGGTGATCAGGTCGATTGTGATGTGCTGCTCAAATACTCTGATATTCTCCTTGTTCGCTATGTTCCGGATAAGAGAATTCTGTATTGCCCGGCCGGTGGCATCCGCTGCATGCACGACCCTTCGCTGGGTATGTCCCCCTTCGCGTGTCAGGTGTAAATAGGATTTTCCATCTGCACTTTTCTCACGCGTGAAGTTGATCCCGAGGTCAGTGAGCCAGCGAACCATGTCCTTGCCCTGCACCACGGCCTGGTATACAGCACTTTCGTCACAAAGCCCTGCGCCTGTATCCATGGTATCTGCCATGTGCTGGTCGATGGAGTCTTCTTCATCGATGACTGCAGAAATTCCACCTTGTGCCCAGGCGGTACTGCCGGCATCCAGGCCGCCCTTGGAGAGCACGGCCACTTGCATCCCGGGATCAATACGCAGTGCAAGGCTCAATCCAGATGCGCCGCTGCCAATGATCAAAACATCAAATTCATGCATACGTCGATGATACCGCCTGCATTCACACAGGCTGCGTTGTCAATAAGGGGTTCCAGTTTAGCAAAACTGGGCCGACAAGCAGTAAGATAGGGGCAGGGGAGACTGAAAAGAACTCTTTCAGATTGGAACTGTCATATAGCTATGGCAAGTCAGCTAGGGACGGTCTGTGATAAAGGAGCCAAGCCCAGATGGGCGAAAACAATCACGATAAGGAGCTGGTAAAAAGAGCTCAGAAAGGGGATAAGACAGCATTTGATGCACTGGTTATCAAGTATCAATACAAAGTGATCAATCTGGTTGGCCGTTTTGTACATGATGAAGACGAAGCTCAGGATGTTGCACAGGATGCCTTTATCAAGGCCTACAAGGGGTTGGCCAAATTTCGGGGTGACAGTGCCTTTTATACATGGCTGTACCAGATTGCAGTCAATTCTGCCAAAAACTACATTGTGTCGAAACGTCGCCGGACTCCCGCGTATACCGTTGATGTCGAGGATGCCGAACATATGGAGTCTGCAACATTCATGAAAGAGCAGGATACCCCGGAAGGAAATTTGCTTACCCGTGAGATCGAAAGTACAGTCTGGCAGGCTATACAGGAGCTTCATGAAGACTTGAGAACCGCCATTACGCTGCGTGAAATTGAAGGGATGAGTTATGATGAAATTGCAAGTGTGATGCAGTGCCCGGTTGGCACGGTAAGATCGAGAATTTTCCGTGCACGTGCAGCCATCGATAAATACCTCAAACCACTGTTATACTGACCATGCAAAGTGATCGCGCCATGAAGGAAACGGACCAGGAACTTGTATCCAGAATACTGGATGAAGATATCTCCGAATTTGAAACCCGGCGCATCCTGAAGAAAATACAGCAGGATCCAAAACTGCATTCGACCTATCAGCGCTATAACCTCATCGGTTATGCTATGCGCAAGCAATTACCGACCCGATTGAATCCTGATTTCAGCAAGGAAGTCATGCACAAGCTGGCGCCGAATCCGGAGTCGGGGTCCGGGCGTACATCAGCCGGGCTGAGAAATTTTAAAATCCCGTTGAGTATGAGTGCCGTTGCTTTGGCAGCGGCACTTTCATTTATGGTGTTGCAGGACTATATTCCACTGGACTCCTCTTCAAGTGTTGCACCGGTGAAAATCGCAGAGAACACGAGTGGTGACAAAGCAGACGATTTTGCTACAAGCCCGAAGGCTGCTGAGGATTTCAACAGCTATATTGTCAATCATTCCGAATATGCACCCCCGGGCGTGTCTATGCCACGGGTGAGAATTGTAAGCTATAACCGCTCCTACCGAGAAAATGGCAGTCAATAAAATATGGCACTGATTCGATTGCTGTTAGTGGCTTTGATAGCCAGCAATGTCTCCGCCGTGCTGGCAGATGACAAGACCTGGCAGTTGCTCAACCAGATGAACAACACCCTGGAGACAGGCAATTACCAGGGTACGTTTGTATTCATGCATGATGGCAAGGTGGAAACCCTGAAAATTGTGCATGGTTACTCGGACTATGGGGTACGTGAAAAGCTGGTTTCCCTGACAGGCGATGCACGCGAAGTGATCAGGGACCGGGATTTGCTGACCTGTATTTGGCCAGAAGACAAGCTGGTTGTGATTGAGCCGGCCCGCGCAGGGTATGGTCTGCCCTCCTTTTTGCCAAAAAATCTGGACGACCTGGTGTTTCGCTACAAGCTGAAGAAAGCGGGCTCTGCCCGTATTGCCGGGATTACGTGTGAGACCGTGCGTTTTGACCCTGTGGATGCCTATCGTTACGGACATGAACTGTGCATCAATACGGAATCAGGCATGCTGCTCAAATCAAGGACTTTCAACGCAGATAGTGACACCATCGAAAGCATGATGTTCACCAGCTTCAGTATGCTTGAATCCGTGCCGGATTCGATGCTCAGGCAAACCGCGTCGCTGGAAGGCTATACATGGAAGATTGCAGGGCTTGACCCGGACGGGGACCTGCAACCGGATCACGCATGGAAGATAAGGAACTTGCCTCCAGGGTTTTCCCTGAGCAGCGTAAACCGGCGTTTGATGAGCACGAGCAAGAGCCCGGTTCAGCACATTGTCCTTTCGGATGGTCTGGCATCAGTTTCCGTGTTCATCAGCAAGGTAGAGGACCCGAAGCATGTTTACGAAGGCGCACACAACAAGGGTGTGATCAGTGCTTATGCGCGTGACCTGAACCGGCATCAGATCACAGTCATCGGAGAGGTCCCCGAGGGGACCGTGAAACATATTGGCGATTCGGTTTTTTATTCGGGCCCCTGAAAGTCAGTCAGCCGACATCAATCATCCAACGCTGTCCTTGACCACAAGATCTGGCTTGTAACGAACGGTTGTGCAAGAGGGGCCAGTACGTATTAACGTGGAGTGTAGATCATGAAAGTAGGGAATTCTGTTGTAAGTTATCTAGTCGGATTGAGTCTTTTATTCTTGATGGCTACCCAGGTTCAAGGCCGTTCCGGACTGCCTGATTTTACCGAGCTTGTCGAAGACACGGCCGATGCTGTGGTGAACATCAGTACCAGCAAGCCCGCTGTGGTACAGCGCGGTTTGCCACCTGGCATGGAGATTCCAGGATTTCCCAAAGAGGGACCATTTGGTGACCTTTTCCAGCGGTTTTTTGGTGAGCCCGGTGAAGGTGGCGGCGAGCACTTCAATTCGCGCTCACTCGGATCTGGATTTATCATTTCAGAAGACGGCTACGTGATCACCAACCACCATGTGGTGAAAGATGCGGAAGAGATAATTGTCAAGCTGAGTGACCGAAGGATGCTTATCGCTGAGCTTATCGGCACGGACCCACGCAGTGACATTGCCTTGCTGAAACTGGATGCCACCAATCTCCCCATTGCCAGGCTGGGTACTTCCGATGACGTGAAAGTCGGGCAGTGGGTGCTGGCCATTGGTTCGCCATTCGGGTTCGACGCTTCGGTGACAGCGGGCATCGTGAGTGCGAAAGGCCGTAGTTTGCCAAGCGAAAGTTATGTTCCGTTTATTCAAACCGATGTGGCCATCAACCCGGGAAATTCGGGCAGTCCCCTGTTTGATCTGGACGGTAATGTCATTGGTATCAATTCCCAGATCTATACCCGCTCAGGTGGTTTTATGGGCCTGTCTTTTGCCATTCCGATTGAAGTAGCCGTGGATGTCGTGGACCAGCTCAAAGACAGCGGCTTTGTCTCAAGGGGGTGGTTAGGCGTTTACATACAGGAAGTGACCATGGAGCTTGCCCAATCCTTCGGTATGGATAAGCCGGCAGGAGCCCTTGTTGCGAAAATACTGCCAGGAAGCCCAGCGGAAGAAACGGATCTTGAAGTCGGTGACGTCATCATGGACTACAATGGGGAAGAGGTGCAGAGCTCTGCCGCCTTACCGGTTATGGTGGGCCGGACCAAGGTTGGAGAAACGGTCAAACTCAAAGTCATGCGTGGCGGTAAGACCCGTACAGTCAAACTGAAGGTGGGTCAGTTACCGGAAAAGGACCAGGTGCTGGCCGGTGAGCCCAGTGCCCAGGAAGAGCAGACCGATGTTGTCCTTGGACTCTCATTGCGCGCTTTGGCTGAGCAGGAAATCAAGACCATGAAGCTGGATAATGGTGGCCTGGTCGTACTCGATGTGCAAGGAGATCCTGCAAAGTTTGCGGGAATTCGCAAAGGGGATGTGATCCAGATGGTGAATGGCGAACCTGTGGAAGCGGTCAGCGATTTCAGGAGCCTCGTTGAGGGCCTGCCTGCCGGAAAATACGTCTCCTTGCTCGTCCAGCGTGCACAAGGCCCGGAATTTCTTGCCATGCGCATCCCTGAAAAACAGTAACGGGAGGTTGCCTTAGGAGCCATGGACAAAGCAGGGCGCCTGGTGACCAACAGCTAAGGGGCTCTTCCAGTTCCGGTAGTAAATCGCATGGAGCATATTCGTAACTTTTCCATTATCGCGCATATTGATCACGGGAAATCGACGCTGGCTGACCGCTTTATCCAGCATTGCGGTGGTCTGTCTGAGCGCGAGATGAGCGAACAGGTACTGGATACCATGGACCTTGAACGTGAGCGTGGCATCACGATCAAGGCACAAAGCGTATCCCTGCAGTTTCGTGCCAGCGATGGCCAGGAGTATCAATTGAACTTCATTGATACTCCCGGGCATGTCGATTTTTCCTATGAGGTATCGCGTTCCCTGGCAGCCTGTGAAGGCGCCCTGCTGATCGTGGATGCTTCCCAGGGTGTAGAGGCCCAAAGTGTTGCCAATTGCCATACTGCGGTTGCGCTGGGCCTGGAAATCATCCCCGTACTCAACAAGATTGACCTGCCCTCAGCAGAGCCAGAGCGAGTCACTGCCGAGATTGAGGATGTCATTGGTATTGATGCGTCGGAGCCGCTGTTGGTGAGTGCCAAAACAGGACAGGGTGTGGAAAAGGTACTGGAAGCGATTGTTCAGCGGTTTCCTGCACCGACAGGACCGGAATCTGCACCGCTGAAGGCCCTGGTCATCGATTCCTGGTTTGACAGTTACGTGGGCGTGATCTCACTCGTGCGTGTGGTACAGGGGCTGGTCCGGCCCAAGCAGAAAATAATGGCCATGTCATCAGGGCAGCGCCACCAGGTGGAGAAGCTGGGAGTATTTACCCCGAAACGCACCAATACCGAGATCCTCAGATCAGGGCAGGTGGGCTTTGTAGTTTGCGGGATCAAGGATGTTTCTGCGGCAAAAATTGGAGATACATTTACCTCGGCCTCGAATGCTGCAGACCATCCGCTGGAGGGTTTCAAGGAGGTTCAGCCGAACGTTTTTGCGGGAGTCTTTCCCATCAATTCCAACGACTATGAGCCCTTTCGTAATGCGCTTGAAAAACTTCGCCTGAATGACTCGGCGTTCACCTATGAGCCAGAAACATCGGATGCCCTTGGTTTTGGTTTCAGGTGCGGTTTTCTGGGCATGCTTCATATGGAAATTGTTCAGGAACGATTGGAGCGTGAGTACGCACTTGACCTGATTACTACGGCGCCAACCGTAGTTCACGAAGTACATACTACGGATGGTGAAATCAGCTACATCCATAATCCATCGGCAATGCCGCCGACCAACAGGATCCGGGAAGTACGCGAACCAGTGATCCTGGCATCTATCCTCGTTCCACACCAGTATGTAGGCAACGTGATTACCCTGTGCATGGAGAGGCGTGGAACACAAAAGAGCCTGCATTATCATGGCAAGCAGGTGTCTCTTGTATTTGAATTACCGCTCGGAGAAGTCGTACTGGATTTTTTCGACAAGCTGAAATCGGTAAGCCGTGGCTATGCATCGTTCGACTATGAGCCATCCCATTTTGCATCGGTACCCCTGGTCAAGCTGGATATCCTGATTAACGGCGAGCGGGTAGATGCATTGTCTACCATCGTACACAGGAGCCAGGCTGAATCCTACGGCAGGGAGCTTGCAGAAAAAATGAAAGAGATTATCCCGAGACAGATGTACGATGTTGCAATACAGGCGGCAATTGGCTCAAAAATTATTGCCAGGACCACCGCGCGGGCGTTGAGAAAAAACGTAACCGCAAAGTGCTATGGTGGAGATGTCACGCGCAAGAAGAAGCTGTTGCAAAAGCAAAAGGCAGGCAAGAAACGCATGAAACAGATTGGCAAGGTCGAAATACCCCAGGAAGCATTTTTAGCCGCGCTGCATCTGGAAAAGTAGGTTGAGTGTGTCCGTGTCAAGAATCTTTGCTTGTCTGCTCAGCTTTTACGTATTGTTAGTTTACCCGGGTTTAGGCCTAGCGGAATTCTTGCGAGTCAGCCTGTTGGGCACGGGCAGTCCGCGCATTGATACGGACCGGGCAGGTCCATCTGTTTTGCTCGAAGTGGGAGGCAAGACCTTGATGTTTGATGCCGGACGAGGCGTCGTACAACGTCTCACCCAGCTTGAAATCCCGATTGCCGGAATCAACACGGTGTTTCTGACGCACCTGCATTCAGACCATGTTTTTGCCCTGGATGACCTGTGGATCACTGGCTGGGTGTACCAGCGTCCGCACCCGCTTGAGGTTTATGGGCCTGCCGGTAGTGCCAACTTGATCGAGGGATTGAAACAGGCCTATGCCTACGACATCAATATACGGAATCAGTATTCAGGCCTGGACAAAAAAGCGATCAGGTTCATTGCCAACGAGATTGAGCCCGGAGTGGTGTACTCACAGGACCGTGTCAAGGTGACTGCATTTCTTGTGGATCATGGGGCGGTGAGCCCCGCCTATGGGTATAGAATCGATTTCGGGGACCGCACAGTCGTGATCTCCGGGGATACCACGTACTCGGAAAGCCTTGTAGACCATGCACGGGGTGCAGATGTGCTGATTCACGAAATTCTTGCTGCGCATCCGGATCTGTTGAGAAAAAACCGTCGTTTGCAAAGAATTGAGCGCTACCATACCAACCTGGAACAGATGTCGCGCATCCTTGATGAAACCCGACCGAAGCTGACTGTGCTGACGCATGTGATTCTGGCAGGAATGAGCCGGGATGCCGTCATGCAGCGTTTACGACAAACCTATGATGGAGAGGTGCATATGGGAGAAGACCTGACACGAATAGAAGTCGGAAACCGCGTCAGGATGTTACCGTTCAAAGGGCCCCGCAACTAGCCTTTTGGCGGCCCTTTTTTTAAAGCATACATCCATGCCGCTTGACTGCTCAAAACCTCTTCTGATGGGTATCCTCAATGTCACCCCCGACAGTTTTTCAGATGGCGGTGCATATCCGTCTTCAAGAGAGGCCATTGCCTGCGGGATTGAAATGGTCGCACAGGGTGCTGACATCATTGATGTGGGTGGCGAGTCCACACGGCCAGGCGCAGAGCGCATAGACGCAGACGAGCAAAAGCGCCGCGTGATCGATGTCATTTCCGCACTTCGTACAGAGCTGCCGGATTTCATTCATATCAGCATCGATACGACCTTATCCGAAGTCGCAAGCGCAGCCCTCGATTGCGGTGCCACCATGCTCAATGATGTGAGTGCGGGCAGGGACGACCCCGCTTTGCTGAGGCTGGCGGCAGAATCGGACGTGCCAATATGCCTGATGCATATGCTTGGGGAGCCCGCCACCATGCAGAGAAATCCCGAGTATGAAAATGTTACGCGGGAGGTTTCCGATTTCCTGTTGAGTCATGCCAGGCAGGCACAGGCTATTGGCGTCAGGCAGGAGAATATCATCCTCGATCCTGGCATCGGTTTTGGTAAAAAGACCGGGCACAACCTTCAGTTATTGCGAGATCTGGAAAAGCTGGCTAATCTGGGATACCCGGTGATGCTGGGGGCCAGCCGCAAGCGCTTCATGGGCGAAATCTCAAGCCAGGAAAATCCGCAAGCGAGAATGCCGGCAACTTGTGCTACCTCGGCATTGGGCGTGCTGGCAGGAGTCAAAATTTTTCGTGTTCATGATGTCTGGCAAAACCGACAGGCCATTGATGTTGCCTGGGCCATCGCCGCAAGCTGAAGCCTGGCGGGCACCGCAGGGGAGATTCTTGTCTTTGTTGCCGAGGATGGGCTTGTGTGGCCTAGAGCGGACACTCAATCTCGGCATCCCAGTGGTACTGGGCATCTGAAAACGCCTTGATGCAGAACAGGACCGTGGAGACGGCTCCCCAGGCAAGCCCCAGAACAACGCCAGCATCCAGTAGACCTTTCCAGGGCTGGGGAATGTACTGGAACGCCAAAATGAACAGAATGATCATGATGGTCAGGGCAATGGTGGCTATCACCCGTCTTTGCGGAGCATGGAAATACCCCATGCTGAACAGTGGGGCGAGTACACACTGGATCAGCGTACTGTGGGTCGACAGGTATCTTGTACGGGCTGCATAGCGTGGCGAAAAACTTTTCTGGAATCCCTTGTACCCTTCGCTGTGCGCCATGAAGAGTGTGAAGCCAATGAAGACTAACCAGTGCACCCAGTTCCAGGGCATCTGCAGGGATTCATAGGTGTACAGGGATAATTTCCAGATGGCATATCCCAGCAGCAAGAGCAGGCCAAGTACACTCCATACTGCGGCGATAACCCCCCTGATGGTCATAGGACGTTCGTTCATTTTTCTGAAATCTGGCTGGCCTCGCGTAAGCGGTGACACGCAATTTATGGCTGATCCGTTCTGTTCGGCCATTTTTTAGCAGTGAGTGGCCAGCATCCGCAACACGATCACCGTTCTTGAAGAACTTTACTGGTGCGAGGCAGTCCAACAAACATGATATTCGCAGACAGAACAAAGTTGGGCAGCAGCCAGTGAATGTAATGACAATGAGCAGCTTCTTTATTCGCCCTGCCAGTCTGCTTGTACTGCAATCATGCAAATAATATCACGGCTGGTCCAGCCAAATACAATATGCTAGCTTCTTGGAGCAAGGATGGCAGACGACGCAGCAGCGTATTTTCCAGACACTGATTCCCAAGAACAATGCAGAGATAGAACCACAGGAGAGTCCTATGAAAATCAAATCAGAATTGAACCCGTTAGTCGTCGCTGTGAGTGCAGCCCTGGCCACAGGGGTGTACGGGATTTCTGTAGCAAATGCTGATGAAAATCCATTTGAAATGACTGAGCTGTCTTCCGGATACATGGTCGCCGATGCGCAGGGCGCAACAGAGGACGGAGCCACTGAGGAAGGAAAAACTGAAGAAGGCAAATGTGGTGAGGGAAAATGTGGTGAGGGGAAATGCGGTGAAGGCAAGTGTGGCGGTCAAGAAGCTGATGAGGGTGCTGCAGAAGAAAGCAAGACTGGAGAAGGGAAATGCGGTGAAGGCAAGTGTGGCGGCAGCTAGACTGTGAGTTAATCGCTGAATTCCAAAGTGTTTGAGCTACGGCGGACCTTGGTCCGCCGTTTTTCATTCCGGTCGCAGGATTTGCTGGTAAAATACGCATGACCCCATTAGCTAACTTCGGTATGACATGAATATAGCAACATCCACATGACTGCATCATTAATCGATGGCAACCAGATAGCTGGGCAGATTAAGGCAGAAGTTGCTGTACAGGTCAGTGCACTCAAACGAAAGGGTGTAAATCCTTGCTTGGCTGTAATTTTAGTCGGTGATGATCCGGCTTCTAGTACGTATGTCAGTGCAAAGCAAAGGGTGAGCCGGGAAATTGGCATCCGGTCAATCCAGCACCACTTTGCAGAGGATACGGCTGAATCCAGTCTGGTAGATTTAATCGGTAAGTTGAATCAAGACCCCAGCGTGCACGGTATTCTAGTGCAGTTGCCCCTTCCTCCTCATATCAGCGAATACAACATTGTTTCTGCCATTGCACCACAAAAAGATGTTGATGGCTTTCATCCTTACAATGCGGGGAAACTCGTCACTGGACTGGATACATTTGTTCCCTGCACACCCCTCGGGGTATCAGAGATGATTTCGAAAAGTGGCATTGAAGCCAGCGGAAAGCACGTGGTCATTATCGGGCGCAGCAATATTGTTGGAAAACCCCTGATGAACTTGCTGGTCCAGAAAGCCGATCAAGCAGATGCGACGGTAACGCTTTGTCATTCGAGAACAAGGGATATCAAAGTTCACACCCTGCAGGCAGATATCCTGGTTGCTGCGATCGGGCGCCCGGGATTTGTTACATCAGATATGGTCAAGCCCGGAGCCGTTGTGATTGATGTAGGGATTAACCGTATCGAAGAGAAAGGGAAAACTCGCCTGGTGGGCGATGTCGATTTTGAAGAAGTCAGAAAGGTCGCCTCAAAAATCACGCCGGTTCCAGGCGGTGTAGGCCCAATGACCGTGGGTATACTGATGCAAAATGTTGCAAAAGCAGCCGTATTATCCAGCACTTGAACAGCAAGGATGTGGTGGACAGGCAGGCCTTGGTGATATGATGCTGATGTACCAGCAAGTGCTTGCGAGGCAAGGTCCTTATGTCAAAATGGCGTGATATCAAATCCGAACAGACCTACACAGAAGAGCAAATAAAAGAACGGCTTTCCGAAGAACTGCCTGCCTGGTATTACGAGAACGGCTGGATTCGCAGGAAGTACAGGACGCATGGCTGGAAAGCCACCCTGATGGTGGTAAACACTATTGGTCATCTGTCAGAAGCAGCATTCCATCACCCAGACTTGACAGTGTCGTATGCCTTTGTCGTTTGCAAGCTGATGAACCACGCGGCAAAGGGTGTTACCAACAAGGACTTTGAACTGGCTGCAAAAATTGAAGATGTGTTGATGTGGCAGCCGGGCCTCGAAGAAGGGGACCTCGAGGGCACCCCCAGTGACCCGCGCTTTGCTTATATTCGCTACAAATAAATGCAGCGCAGTGCGCGATTGCACCCGGGCGAATAAGCCTCGTTTCAGTGATTGGCCGATTCAAGGCCGCTTCAGCCCGCAGGCGTTATACTCGGTTATTAATACCGCATATACTTCATAAAATGAAGTTACGACGCTTGGCTGGCATGAAAGAGTAACTTCCCTCAAAACAGCACCAGACCCCGTTGCAGCGCTTCGGAGTGCCATCTGCATCCACCTTTATTCTGGGATCATTTTGCCGTGGTTTTGGAAGATATCAATCCTGGACAGGTGCTGAATAGAGGGGGGAAGCAGCGTGTGCCAAGCCGCTTGACCTCTGTAAAAACACCTGGGAAATGTCGACAAGCATGCATCAGTAAAACCACAGCTTATGGGCGATACAGCTTGATTCGAATGTCAGATGTGGCATAATTTCTAATTGAACACTTCTCAATAAGAATTAAATACGTTCAAGTTCCAATTAAAAAAACGATACGGAGTCCTGTAGATATGAAAAAAATGGCAAATTTACACGCTAGGTGGCTACAAGGCACTATTGCGTCTTTATGTGTCTTGCTTGCATCTGTAGTTGGCTTTCAGTCTGCTGCCATCGCGGATGAGACGTGCATGTCTCCATACATGGCTAAGATTGTTGGCCAGGAAGACTATGTGTACATCTGGACACTTGGTAAGGAAGGTGTAGGCGATGGGTCTGATAAGTTAGTAACCGTTGCGGTGAATCCAGAATCTCCCCACTATGGGAAGGTTGTCAATTCACTTTCTGTAGGCGGTCGTAACGAAGCACATCACTCCGGTTTAACGGATGATCGTCGCTATCTGTTTGCTGGTGGTCTGGACACGAATAAGATCTTTATCTTTGACGTACATACTCATCCGAACAAGCCTTCGCTGCACAAAGTGATTACTGATTTTGTAGAGAAAACAGGTGGAATGGTAGGCCCGCACACCATGTACGCGCTGCCAGGCAGAATCATGGTCTCTGCACTGTCTAATAACAAAGATCACGGTGGTAGAACCGGCCTAGCAGAATTTACCAACGAAGGTGAGTTTGTTGCGGCGCACTGGATGCCTACCGATGAAGACATGCGTGGTGCCCAAAAAGTTGGGAATATCGCAGATGGATACGGTTACGATGTCCGTGTCTTGCCACGTCGCAACGTCATGGTTACTTCCTCATTCACTGGATGGTCAAACTACATGATGGACTTTGGCAAAATGCTTGGAGATGCCGAGGCTATGAAGCGATTTGGCAATACCGTAGTTGTCTGGGACCTGCATACACGTATGCCCAAGAAAGTATTTGAAGTGCCGGGTGCGCCTTTGGAAATTCGTTGTGCATGGGGTTCTAATAACAACTACTGCTTTACGACTACCGCTCTGACCTCGCAAATCTGGCTAATTCATGAAGATGACGCAGGCGAGTGGCACGCACAGGCAGTGGGTGCTATCGGTGATCCTTCTCAGGTTCCGTTGCCAGTGGACATCTCCATTACTGCGGACGACAAGGGACTCTGGGTTCAGACCTTCATGGATGGTAAAACACGATATTTTGATATCTCGGATCCATTCAATCCCACGCAGACCTATGAGCATCAAGTTGGTTCTCAGGTGAACATGATTTCACAAAGCTGGGATGGCAAGCGTGCTTACTTCACCTCCTCTTTGCTTGGAAACTGGGACAAGACTGGAGACCAGGATGAGCAGTTCTTCAAGTTGTTCGAGTGGGATGGCAATAAGCTGGTGCATAAGTTTACAGTTGACTTCTATGCAGAGAATCTAGGTCGACCGCATCAGATGCGATTCGGTGCATATTCCCTGTATTCGCAAAAGCCGAACTCTAAAGGCACAATGCTGTCTCAACGAGTAGAGTAAAACGCGGCTTTGTTACAATACTGTAATTAATAGCCAGATTTTATCTGGAGCAAGGCCGCCTATAAGGCGGCCTTGTTATTTGTGAGCCATATTTTGTAGATGGATAAAGTTTCAGGATTCTTACTACTTTGCCTGGTATTGCTTTTTTCAGTATCAGGTTGTGATCGCTCGGCTGATGAAGATGCTCCGCTGCCGGGATCACATGCAGCTCAGGCAGAAATCAGGATCATGGCCGATGGCTGGAAGCCTGAGTTATCTTATGAATTGCCCGCACCTGGCTCCTACAGCTTGCCCAGAGTCAGCACTGCAGGTGGTGGCACCGTTTTGGATACGAATGGTAAAGAGCTGGAACTCGGCAATCTGATGGGTGACAAGATCGTGTTTCTCACCTTTATCTACACCACATGCTCGGAGATCAATGGATGCCCTCTAGCGACAGCAGTGTTCTACAAGATCAAGGAGCGATTCAAAGACGATCCAGAGGTTGCAGATAAAATTCGTTTGATCAGCGTCAGCTTTGATCCTGAAAATGATACACCTGACGCGATGAGGGAGTATGGTTCAGGCTTCGTCGAAGGTGACCCAGAGTGGTTGTTCCTGACCACTTCTTCTGAACAGGTACTGGAACCTATTCTCAGGCAATACGGGCAGATGGTGGTAAAAGAATATAATGAGGACGGGGAATATTCTGGGACGATGGCACATGTTTTGCGTGCATTCTTGATTGACAAGTCCCGCAATATTCGACAGGAGTACAGCGTTTCATTCTTACATGATCAATTGGTATCAGTTGATATAAAAACGCTTCTTATTGAAGAAGGGGTATTAACTGTACAAGCTGGTTCGTGAGCACACCATGAACAAGTCAGTACCGGTTGCCAAAGTACTGTTCGTATTCTGCATAGCGCTTCTAATTACAGCAGTCAGCTTCTTGCCGGGGTTTGCAGATGCTCCCGGGATGCAAAACAAAGTAATCTTTGGACCAGGTGATGACAAGCGTGGTTATGAATCAGCAGACTACACAACCAATACCCTGGACCTCCAAAAACGCATAGGCAAGGAGGCCGAGCTCATCAGTTTTGTGAGGCAGCCCCCGTTAGGGTTGCCGCCTGTTCCTGTTCCTGCAGAAAATCCTGTCTCGACGAAAAAAATTCTGCTGGGTAGAAAGCTGTTTTTCGATCGTCGGCTGTCAATCAATGATACGTTTTCCTGTGGGATGTGCCATATCCCTGAACAGGGCTTTACCAACAATGAAATCGAAACTGCGGTCGGTGTGGAAGGTCGTACAGGTAAGCGGAACACACCGACTGTGTATAACGTCGCGTACTTTAACAAGCTCTTTCACGATGGGCGAGAATCCACACTGGAGCAGCAGGTCTGGTCACCGTTTTTAGCACGAAATGAAATGGCCAATCCATCAATTGGCTACGTGATTAACAAGATTAAAGCCATCCGTGAGTATGATGGCTTATTCGAAGAAGCGTTCGATGGCCGGGGGCCGACCATGGAAACAATTGGCATGGCGCTTGCCAACTATCAACGAACGCTCAATTCTGCTGATTCCCCATTCGACCGGTGGTATTACGGTAAGGAAAAGGATGCGCTAACCGAGCAGGCCAAACGCGGGTTTCAACTTTTCACCGGCAAGGGAGGGTGCAGCGCCTGCCACCTGGTTAAGGAAGAATACGCCTTGTTCAGTGATGATCGCTTGCATAATACCGGCCTGGGGTACAAGGAATCGATGCGTAGCGGTTCTGGAACCACTCGTGTGCAGCTCGCCCCCGGGATTTTTACAGAACTTGAGAATACGGTTATCCAGTCAGTTTCCAGGGCCAAAGAAAATGATCTGGGTTTGTATGAAGTGACCGAGAACCCGAATGACCGATGGAAGTTTCGCACACCGTCCTTGAGAAACGTGGCCCTGACTGCACCCTATATGCACAATGGTTCGATATATACACTGCGGGATGTTATAGACTTTTATAATCGGGGCGGCATTCCCAACGAGCTGTTAAATCCCCTGATTCGCCCGTTGCACCTGACGGACTCCGAAGTCGAGGATTTAGTTGCATTTTTGAACTCTCTGACAGGTGGCAATGTCACTACACTGGTGACTGATGCATTTGCTGCACCAGTAGGTGACATGGGAAAGGATGATCCCAACTGGACGCATGAAAATAAGCTGGAATATTGATGGACACGCCTGAGCGCTTTTCAGGATGCATGCGTGTACTGTCTGCAAATTCCTGACCATGGAAGTAACAGCAGTTTCGCAGGCCAGGTTGCTGTGCGTCAAATTCCCAAACTGGATAAAGGAAAGCTGAGGAAATGATGAGAACTATAGGGTGGGCTTTATGTCTGGTATTTTATTTGTTTTCAGGCATGACTCATGCCAGGGCACTCATGAACCCTGTTGCAGATGAACCTGAGGCACAGGCCTTCACTTTGGAGTCTATCGATGGGGTGAGCATCAGCCTGGATGACTATAAGGGCAAGTTTGTATTGTTGAATTTCTGGGCAACATGGTGCGCACCTTGCCGCAAAGAGATGCCAGCCCTGGACCGATTACACAAAAAATTGAACAACGACAACTTTGAAGTCGTTGGTATTCATGTCGGGCCGAGTCTGAGTGGAGTACAACGGTTTTTGAAGCAGGTGCCCGTAGAATTCACCATACTGATCGACCAGAATATGGAGCTTTCCAACTGGGGTGTCCTAGGCTTGCCAACCACATTCCTGGTCAGCCCAGAAGGCCGGCTTGTTTACAGGGCAGTCGGTGAACGGGAGTGGGATTCGGCCAAGATAGTCAGGTTTTTTAGAAAGGTCATGTCTTCTCAACAACAGCTGGTGCAAGAAGACGTTCCCGTAGCGGCTGGAGGCATACCTTTTCTGGAGAATTTTAAAAGAAGTCTTGGGCTGGACTTCTGAGAAGCATCGGCTCCTTGTCAAACTGAACAAGCCAACTCTGCCCGCGTATATTCCTGCGGACAGAGCTGCTGTTTGAGTATAAATATCGAACGTACGCTATTCTGCAGTGGTTGGGCTGATTACGTTCTTGATTTCAGCAATTTTATTCGCCGGAAATCCGCCTTCTTCAGCGTGCTTTCGTATCTCGTCCTCATTGGGCGCGATATAGGTGCAGTAGATTTTGTCATCGGTTACATAGCTTTCAACCCACTGAATTTGCGGACCCATTTCCTTTAAGATACTGCACGATTTTTGAGAAATGCCCTTAAGGTCATCGTTCTGCAGATCGCCAGCCCCAGGAATTTCACGTTCGATCAAATATCTTGGCATGATTCGGTTCTCCTGATTGGTGTCATTTTCAAGTAGCAGCACGCTTGTAAGCGCAAGCCTGCCATTTTTAATGCTCAATTATACCAGTTTCTCCACTGGAAGGTATCAACCTCCTGTGTAGACATGTTTGCCTGCGCAGATACAATAAACCCGTTGGTAAAAAGCACGGGGAGTTTATTTGAGGTATCAAATTCCATCCAATGGTGAATTTGTATAATCGCTATCCGTGGTATTGGAGTGCTGTAGACTGTCATGACAATATCCAACTGAAAGCAAGTTTTATGACTCTCAAAATCCTGCCAGTGGCAGTCTCTCTTTTCCTGGTAATGTGTTCCCAGGCAAATGCTACTCCACCCGACACTGTCGCCAACGGTCACATCTATCTTCAAACCGGTGGCGGCGTACATTTTCTTGACCTGCCTGAGAGCAGCCCGTTTGTCAGAACGAATGGCAAGGAAGAGATCGTCGGATTCCTTGAGCATTATGATGCTGAATTCAAATCCGGGCCACGAATCGAGATGATCGCCGGGTACAACTATCAAGCTGCAGGAAAAAACCTGTATACCGAGCTGAGCGGCTTTTCCACTTCCTACAGATCATCACACACTCACGTATACAGAGGGGATGTTGCTGCATGGGCCGATGTTCGGGCCCAGTTTGAAACTCAATATTGCCAGCATGGAACGGAGTTCGGGGCATGCATCACTCCGGAGACTGAGCAACATCTTGTTGCGCTGATTAAAAATGATCCGCATATTCGTTCCGTCGGCTGGATTGGAAAGATTGATGGTGGCTCAATCTCATTCGGGGCGCCGAATTTTGCATGGGGCGACCCTATTCGAATCAAGACAAAGCGAAAGGTTGATTTCTACGGCCTTGGCCTTGTGACTGGAGTACTGTTTGCGCAAACAGAACGCTCACGGACCTCGTTTTATATTGGTCCGAGCTTCAAGAGACTTGACCAGGAATCCGATATATTTGCCTATGAATCCAATCGGGAGCCGCAAGTCAACAACGTAACACTGAAAGAAGACTTGGAAGCCTCCTACTATGGTGCCACGCTCGGCAGCCGCATCGAGGTCCCACTCAGGCAGCACTGGCACCTGATGCTGGATGGCAAGCTGGGTCTCTATTATCTTGATTCCGAGTATCGCGGTTTGCAAAGAACACTGCTGTCTTCTGCAAGACCTGTATTGGATGAGCAGACAGACTGGGATGACGATAGCTCGGAAGTGGCTGCGACATTGGGCGTGGAGACATCCCTGAGTATCGCTTTATCTGAAAATATGAATTTACGGGTCGCTGCAGGTGCCGACTACCTGTCTCATGCCCCGGTCATTCGCTATGCAAGGCATGGAGAAGGACTTGCCAGTGGTCAAACTCACTCCGCAGCACACATCGTCTATTCTGATGCCCTCGGGCATTTCATCACAATTTCAATCGGCATCAAATTGTAGTGGCTGGTGGCTTACCCTCCGACGTGGTGTATCGGTGCTTAAGAAGCGTCCATCCAGAAGTGTTGATACGGTATTTGAGAAGTAATTTTCCTGAAAATACAGTAGAATATGGCAACAGTAGACAGTTGTAGAGTTAGCACACATCCGCTTGGTGCAATACCCGGCGGGGGACAGGCAGATTAGGGTTTGATGGGTCAATCTGCCCCTCCATTTTCTCTCCTGGACTTTATCGCAGCTAAGCATTCAAGGATTCGCACAGTGGCAATGATGATACTTGTTCCCGGACGCTCAAAAAAGCAGGGGACATCACTGAACAAAGGAAAGCTCAAGGAAGAATACCTAACCGTGACCACCACGGCAGAGATGAATGAACGTGATATGCGCCGTTTGAAGCTTAGTAACGGCGATAAGATTCGGCTAAAATCAGACGTAGGACAAGCTGTAGTCACCTGCATGGGCAAAAAAGAGGAAGATTTGCCCTCCGGAATGATTTTCATCCCCTACGGACCATCTTCAAGTCAACTGATGGGGTCAGATACGGCGGCCTCTGGAATGCCGATGTCTAAGCATTTGGAAGTCGAAGTGACGAAAGTGGGAAGCTGATCGAGTATCACCAATTTGCTTTTTATTGGGAGAATTTATGTCACAAGCGAGCAAAACCCGGCCTAAGGAAAACAAAAACCTAAAAATTGTAAAGGATGCAACCTGTACGTTTTGTGGTTGTGTGTGTGATGACATGGAACTCACCGTCGACCTTGATGAGCACCGTATTATCAAGGCCAAGAATGCATGCGTTCTTGGGCGGGCATGGTTTTATGAGCACACACTGGAAGACCGGCCGGTGGTTTTGATCGATGGTAAAGAAGCTACTCTTGAAGAGGGCCTGGATGAGGCCGCACAGATTTTGGTGGATGCAAAGTTTCCAATAACCTACGGACTCAGTGACTGTCCGTGTGAGGCTCAGCGTGTGGCGGTTGATATCATGGATACCATCAATGGCAACATTGATACCACAACCTCTGTATGTCATGGGCCATCAGGTATGGCATTTCAGGGCGTGGGCGAGAGTACAGCCACGCTGGGTGAAATCAAGAATCGTGCAGATCTGGTCATTTATTGGGGCGGTAATCCGGCAGAATCACACCCCCGTCATTTCACGCGTTATGCCGTGACTCCGAAAGGCATGTTCATCCCCAATGGCAAGAAAGATCGCACAGTAGTCCTGATCGATGTGCGTAAAACTCCCAGCACGCCGGTGGCTGACATTTTCGTGCAGGTGAAGCCGGGCAAGGACTTTGAGCTGCTATGGGCATTACGTGCCTTGGTCAAAGGCAAGAAGATCAGTAAAGATATTGAAGAACAGACCGGGGTGTCACGTGAATTACTGGACGACCTGGTGCAACGCATGAAGAACTGCCAGTTCGGGGTGTTGTTCATGGGCATGGGTTTGACAATGACCCGTGGGCGACATTTCAATTCCGGTGCGGTCTATTCCCTTGCAGCGGACCTTAATGAATTTACCCATTTTGTAGCCAAACCCGTTCGTGGTCACGGCAATGTCACCGGCGCTGATAATGTTGTTGCATGGCAGACAGGGTATCCGTTTGGTGTCAACTTCAACCGGGGATATCCAAGGTTCAATCCAGGTGAATTTACAACCAGCGACGTACTTGCCAGAGGCGAGGCAGATGCTGCCATGATAGTCGCTTCCGACCCCGCATCAAACTTCTCCAAGAAAGCTATCGCGCATCTGGAAAATATTCCGGTCATCTCCATGGATGTGAAAGAGACCCATACAACCAGACTTTCCAGGGTGCGTTTTGCTGTTGCAACCTACGGGATCAATACCGGTGGCACGGTGTACAGAATGGATGACGTTCCGATTTCACTACGGCCCGCATTTGATTCGCCGTTTCCTACGGACCAGGAAGTTTTGGAGGGAATATGCCAGCGCGTGAAAAAACTGCTGTCAGGGAAAAAAGCAAGGGTCGCCGCGTAGCATAATCATCGATCAATAGCCATCATGCCGTATCGTGGTGGTTGCAGTCAGAGGATAATCAGAGCATGCCGTCTGAATTAAAAATTGCAAATGGCCGTATATACGACCCTGAGAACAATATTGATGGGGATGTTCGCAATCTATGTATACGAGATGGAAAAATTGTAGATTCGGTTTCAAAGACGGCCTCCAGAATAAATGCACACGGCATGG
This sequence comes from Gammaproteobacteria bacterium, assembly GCA_965214675.1. GTDB lineage: Bacteria > Pseudomonadota > Gammaproteobacteria > UBA4575 > UBA4575 > WTFY01. The sequence continues at coordinate 825,788 of OZ243969.1, read as the reverse complement.
TGGTCATGCCTGGTGCCATTGACATTCACTGCCATATTGCCGGGCCAAAGGTAAATCTTGCGCGAAAGCTTATGCCTGAAGATCACCGCCTGGACGTTCATCCCAAGACTAAAGTTACCCGTTCAGGTACAGGCGGCATCGTACCCTCCACTTTTGCCACCGGCTATCGCTACGCTACCATGGGCTATACCACAGCCATGGAAGCGGCGGTCCCCCCAATTACTGCGCGACATGTGCTTGAAGAGCTTGATGACACCCCGGTGATTGACAAGGGGTTCTACGTGCTGCTTGGCAACAATGCATTTCTGTACAAGCTGCTTAAGGAAGGCCGAAAAAAGGAATTCAAGGAAGCCATTGCCTGGTGGGTTAATTCAGTGCATGCGTATACGGTCAAACTGGTCAATACTGGAAGTGACGAACTCTGGAAGGGGCGAAAGAATGCAAATATCACCGATGTAAACGAGCAGATTGATCATTACAATATTACACCGGCTCATGTCATGGAAAGCTTCATTGAAGCTGCACACGATCTTGGATTGCCCCATCCACCCCACATACATTGCAATAACCTGGGCCATAGCGGCAACATCAGCACGACACTGGACACGATGAAAGCGGCACAGGGCAGGCGTGCCCACATGGCCCATGTACAGTTCCACAGCTTCGGTGGTGAATTGAACAAAAACCCGGTATCCGGTGCACGGGAAATCATCGAGTATATTAATGACAATGAAAATATCACTGCAGATGTAGGTCAGGTCATGTTCGGGCAGGCGGCTGCAATGACGGCGGATGCTCCCCTTGCCTGGATGCTGCGTAACGTCAAGTTTGACAAATGGGTAAATGCAGATACGGAGTGTGAAAGTGGTTGCGGGATCATTCCATTTTCCTACCAGGAAAGTGTTTATACCCACACACTGCAGTGGGCTATGGGCTTGGAGCTGTTTTTAATGTCGAAAGATCCATGGCGTGTACTCCTGTCGACGGATCATCCCAATGGCGGCTCCTTTATGAACTATCCGAAACTGATCAAGCTGCTGATGGACAGTGCTTACCGAAAAGAGGCACTGCAACACGTGAATCAAAAGGCGATAGCCAATACGTCACTGCCTGAGCTTGAGCGTGAATATACGTTGAACGAAATTGCAATTATTACCAGAGCTGGGCCAGCCCGGGCCTTGGGCCTGCAGAACAAGGGACATCTTGGTGTGGGTGCGGATGCAGATATCACGATCTATACAGAGGATGAGGACAAGGAGCAGATGTTTAATGCCCCCCGCTATGTGATCAAAGACGGCATCCCCGTGATCAAGGATCACGAATTTGTAACGGATCACAAGGGTAAAATTCTGCATTCCAAACCGGGCTATAACGAAGATATTTCAGGAGAGATTGAGCCCTTTTTTGAAGATTACTACTCTGTAAAGTTCAGTAATTATGCGATCAGTGATGATTACCTGCATGATCACGAGGAAATCCCGACACATCCAAAATCATGAAAATAAATAAAACGGAGATCAAGGATACCTTTGCGGAAGCCTTCGCGATGTGGGGTGCTCGCGTCGTGATCACAGCAGATAGCAAGCAGTGGGCACGTGCGGCTGCTGCAAGCATGACAGGATTTGCCACCTCGGTGATTCGCTGCAAGCTTGAGGCAGCAGTGGAGTGTGAAATTCCTCCGGAAGCTACGCCAGATCGACGCCCCGGTGTCAGCGTATTGCTGTTTACGATGAGCAGTAAGGCCATTGCCGGCCAGTTAATCGATCGGATCGGCCAATGCGTAATGACCTGTCCGACAACGGCAGCGTTCAACGGACTTGAATCCGATAAGACTGTTTCTGTAGGCGGGAAACTGCGTTTCTTTGGTGATGGATACCAGATCAGTAAACTTATGAATGGCCGCAGACTGTGGAGAATTCCTATCATGGAAGGTGAGTTCCTGATAGAAGAATCGTTTGGTATCCAGCCAGCGGTAGGTGGTGGCAACCTGATCATTATGGGATCAAGCCAGCGGATTGCACTGCGGGCTGCGACGGCAGCCAGCAATGCGATGCGTGAGGTGGCTGGCGTGTTCTTGCCATTTCCGCAAGGAGTTGTGGGATCTGGTAGCAAGATCGGATCACGCTACAAGTCCATGATTGCCTCTACCAATGACAGCTATTGCCCAACGCTACGCTCGATTTCCGATAAAGGGGTGTTGCCGGATAACGTAGCGGCTGTATATGAAGTCGTGGTGGATGGGCTGAGTGAGGATGTAGTCAAGCTGGCCATGTGCCGTGGTATCCATGCGGCGGCAGCGAAAGGGACCCAGATCATTACCGCAGGAAACTACGGTGGCGAGTTAGGAAAGTACAAGTTCCATTTACATGAAATTATTAATAATACATAGCGATAGGAACACTTCCTGAAGTAGAAAGATATGAGTACAACGCTGCTGCATTTGCATACCCAGCCAGAGGTTCCCCTGGAAGCTGAGACACTGAGTCCTGCATCGATTGCAGGGCTATCTGAGCTGGGTATTGAGCATCTGCAGGTGATGCATGGAAATGAACGGGCCAAAATGGGTGATTTTTTCAAAGTTACGGGAAAAGGGACTCGGGATATTCATGTTGAAGGTGATCTAAGCAAGGTAAAAATGATTGGTGCGGGCATGTCCGAAGGCCGTGTGTTCGTTGATGGAAACGTGGGCATGCATATTGGGATCGGGATGTCAGGCGGTGAAATTCTGGTCAAGGGAGATGCCACTGACTGGGTAGGTCCGGAAATGTCAGGTGGCCGGATAACGATTGAAGGCAATGCAGGACACATGGTAGGCAGCGCCTTCAGAGGGCAGTCAACAGGTATTACGGGTGGTGAAATATTTATCCATGGGAGTGTCAAGAACGAAGTCGGCAATTCCATGCGCCGTGGGCTGATCGCCATTGGTGGAGATGCAGGCGATTTTACTGCCGTTAGCATGCGTGCGGGCACGGTCATTGTTATGGGAAAAATTGGCGTACGCACAGGGGCAGGCATGGTACGCGGGACAGTCGTTTGTTTTGAAGAGAGCCCGATATTGCCTAGTTTCGAGTATTCGTGTAGATATCAACCCTTGTTCCTGCGCCTCTACCTTATCCGGTTGCAGGAGCAGGGGTTTGGGGAAAAAATTACGGATAAGCATCTGAATGGAAAGTATAAGCGGTACAGCGGTGATGGCGTGGAACTTAACCGTGGAGAAATACTGCTTTTCTCAGGTCAGTGAAGACTGACGTATGATGGGCAGTGAACTTCAGTTTGAATAGTCTGATACAGTTTGCAGAGAGGAGGCGATTACATGACTACAGTCGTAACGGAAAATTGTAAAGGTTGTCGATTTACGGATTGTGTTGCCGTGTGTCCGGTGGCCTGTTTTCACTATGACGATGAAATGCTTTATATCGATCCAGATGTCTGTATCGATTGCAGTGCCTGTATCCCGGAGTGCCCGGTAGAAGCGATCTTCGAGGAAGATGATATCCCCGAAGGACAGGAACATTGGACGGAAATTAATGCCGACAAAGCGCCGGATTTACCATTGATTGAAGAACCAATGGATCCTTTGCCTGAAGCTGAAGAGCGCAAGGCGGATCTAGGCTTCTAGGCCTGGATACAGCTGACCATGATCCTGGCGACATTGCTTTGTGCATACTTGGTGTACATGGCTGTAACTAAATTAAAAGCCAGTCTAGGTAAATCTCATGAGTAGCCTGGGTGATGAGTCAAATCCACTTCGTGTGGCAATTGTAGGGAGTGGGCCAAGCGGATTTTATGCAACCGAGGCATTGATCAAGTCCCGTCTGAATGTAGAAATTGACTTGATTGAAAGGCTTCCTGCACCGTTTGGGCTCGTGCGAAATGGTGTTGCCCCAGATCACCCAAAGCTCAAGCAGGCCATTCAGGTCTATAAGAAAGTTGCCCAGAATCCGGAATTCAATTTTGTTGGCAATGTTACGGTCGGGGTCGACATCAAGGCCGAGGAATTACAGCAGACTCACCATGCTGTTATCTATACTTGTGGTGCGGAGACAGACCGAAGGCTTGGTATCCCAGGAGAAGACCTGCCAGGAAGTCACACTGCCACTGAATTTGTAGGCTGGTATAACGGACATCCTGATTACAGGGATCGGACATTTGACTTGTCCCACGAGACAGCGGTCGTAATCGGGCAGGGCAATGTAGCTGCTGATGTCGCCAGGATACTGGCCAAGTCCGTGGATGAGTTGAAACAAACGGATATTGCACAGCATGCGCTTGATGTGCTCGCCAAGAGCAGGGTCCGTACGATCTATGTGGTTGGGCGCCGTGGACCGGCACAGGCAAAGTTTGCTTCCAAGGAACTCAAGGAGTTTTTGGAGATTGAGAACTGCCGTCCCTATATTGATCCAGCTGAACTGGAGTTGAATGAGGCGAGTCAGCTAGAGATCGATTCCAAAGAGGGTCGGGGAAACAAAAAGAATATTGAAATATTCCATCAGTTTGCGGGTTCTGAGGATACAGGTAAGCAGCGAGTCTGCATTGCAACATTTCTGAAAAGTCCGCTGCGCCTGGAGGGCGAAGGCCGACTTCAGAAGATTACTTTCGAGACCAATGAATTGTCGGGAGAGCCTTTCCGACAATCAGCAAAAGGTACAGGGCAGACTACCGAAATCGATTGCGGCATCATGTTTCGCAGCATCGGATACAATGGAGTTCCCATCGATGGAGTGCCTTTTTATGAGCGTTGGGGGACCATTCCAAATAATGCCGGGCGTATTACTTCGGAACAGGGTGGTGCCACAGTCCCTGGCCTGTACACAGCAGGTTGGATAAAGCGTGGGCCTTCAGGAATTATAGGCACCAACCGTGCCTGTGCAGTGGAAACGGTAGAAGCCCTGCTGGAAGACGTTGGAGAGCTCGATACAGACAAGCCAGGTCGCGAAGGCCTGTATAAAATCCTAAACAGCAACAATGTACGCTACATCGATTATGCACAGTGGGAAAAGATTGATGCTGCAGAGGTTGCTGCCGGAGAGTTGAAGAGCAAACCACGTGAGAAATTCACTCGCCGAACGGAAATGCTGGAAGTCGCTGGGAGCTGATCTTTTCAGTTGATCAAGTCTTACTTGCTTGTCTCCTAGCCCTGCCGCGTCAAGTAGTGTGTCATTGCACTAGTTTTTCTCTGTCTACAAAATCGAATAGAGTATGCATTCAAAATGTGAAGACGGGGCTTTCATGAGTCCGAGGAGTTACGATGTTTGATGCGCTTAGTGTTCCCTATGGCTGTGTGATGATGTACAACGTTGTCAAACTCAAAAAAGGGGTGTCCGAGGAAGATATCGAACTTGCAGTTGGAGAGATGTGTAATACCGTCAAGAACACCTATGGTGATGACCAGGGAGGTTTTCTGGGTGGACAGGTATTCAAGTTTGCAGGATTTGTTTCTGATGAAGGTTCGATTGCATCGAAGGAGCAGACCAATCCCCATGTCGCAATCGTTACCTACTGGAATTCCTTCGAGCAGCATGAAGAATCACATGCGGATGATGTCTTCAGGGAGAAGTTTGAAGCATTGGGGGGCTATGCTACGGAGACCTATGAAATAGGTTATCAGATGATGTGGCAAGGCGGCCCGGACTGAGATACCTGCAGATGTCTGCCAGAGCAGGACACGCTTGCTCGGAAATTCCATGCCCATCCATATCTACAACACGGCCACGCGCAAAAAAGAGGAATTTGTCCCTGCAGATCCTGCGCGCGTTACTCTATACGTCTGCGGGCCGACCGTTTACAGTTTTCCTCATATTGGAAATGCGCGCCCTGCCGTGGTCTTCGATGTACTTTACCGGCTGCTTATGCAGGAGTATGAGGGAGTTCTCTATGTGCGCAACATTACAGATGTAGATGACAAGATCAATGCAGCTGCATTGGGAGAAAAAGTTTCAATCGGAGAAATAAGCGGTCGCTACACCGGAGCCTATCACCAGAACATGGCAGACCTGGGAGTGCTGCCTCCCGTTATAGAACCCAAGGTTACTGAGCATATGGAGCAGATCATCGATATGATTGCGCGTCTGGTGACTGCCGGCAATGCCTATGAAGCTGAAGGTCATGTACTGTTTCATGTGCCTTCCTATCCCGGGTATGGTGCGCTATCTGGCAGGAACCTGAAAGAATTGTTTGCGGGTGCACGCGTGGAGGTCGCACCATTTAAAAGGGATGACAGGGATTTTGTCCTGTGGAAACCCTCCAGTGAGGATCAGCCAGCATGGGACAGCCCGTGGGGTGCAGGGCGTCCTGGCTGGCATATCGAGTGCTCTACGATGATAGAGCAGCATCTTGGAGAAACCATAGACATTCATGGTGGGGGGCAGGACCTGGTTTTCCCTCACCACGAAAACGAAAGAGCGCAAAGCACGTGTGTGCATGGGGGGAAGCTTTTTAGCAAGTACTGGATGCACAATGGGTTTATCAATGTCGATCGCGAAAAAATGTCCAAGTCACTTGGCAATGTTCTGCTGGTGCAAGACCTGCTTGAACAAGCCCCAGGTGAGGCTATCCGATTTGCACTGTTGAGTACTCATTATCGAAGTCCGCTGGACTGGACGGATGAGGTACTCGGCCAGTCATGCAGAAATCTGGATCGACTCTATGCGGTTTTGCAAAAACTCCAGGATGTTGATGTCAGCCTGTCTGCCTGCGATATTCCTGATACGTTTTTGGATGCTTTGAAAGATGACCTGAATACTCCGGCGGCAATCACCGAGTTGCACAGCCTGGCAAAGCAGGAGAAAACAGTTTCCAGCCAAGACGCAAGAGCGGCACTCAAAAGACAGTTATTGGCAGCAGGCAGGATTTTAGGGATTCTGCAGCAGGATCCTGTAGCATGGTTCCAGGGTGCAGCAGATATTGATGATGCTGAAATTCACAAGCTGCTGGAGCAGAGAGCCAGTGCCAAAAAAGCAAAGGATTATAAACAAGCTGATGAGATCCGGGAAAAGTTGACGAACATGGGTATCCAGATTCAGGATCGATCCGATGGGACATCAAGCTGGAGGAAAGTTTAATTCACCACGACTGGCATCATAACAAGTGGCGATCCTCATTTGACTCGAGCCAGAAGCCTGTTGAGGCACTACCTTGAGAGGTCTCGTACCCCCGGATCCTGAAGGTGGCGTATCGAAAGTTCAATATGCTGTCGTGTATGTACCCAAGCGCAGCCGCAAAAGGTTCTCTGCAAATTGTGTAGAAATCAAGAGCGACGCTGAACAGGCCAAGATTGCTTCAGATCCGGACAAAAAAAAGTTTGCAGCAAAGGTTGTAGGACCATCCAAATCGTCAGAAGGTCAGTTAATCTACTATCTGCTGAAATGGCTGTGATACATGCAGAGGCGTACATGGTATCTCTGCAGAGTCACAGTCTGGGTAATTGACAGGCAGCCCTAGTTTCATCGAATTCCAAATAAAGAGGGTACACAGGCACTCCAGCGCAGAAAACCCACCCCGAATCTTGTGGTGAAAATCCCGGACTCGGGCGGATAGAATCTACTAGAATAATATGTATGGACAATATGCCCGTCTATGTAGAAGCTCCAGCCCGCTTACACCTTGGGTTTCTTGACCTTGATGGCAGCTTGGGAAGGCGGTTCGGAAGTCTTGGTCTGACCCTGAACGGTATCGCCACGCGGATTGTGGCACGGCAAAAAGACAGCATCCACGTACTGGGCGATACTGCAGGCCGTGTGTACGAAATTGCAGAACGATTTTCTATCGCCAAGGAGCTGACAGGGGGTTGCCAAATAGAGGTACTGGAACAAATTCCTGCCCATACCGGGCTGGGTTCAGGCACACAGTTGGCACTGGCAGTAGGTGCAGCGATTTCCAGACTTTACTCGCTCAAATGTACACCCAGAGAAATTGCAGAAACACTGGGCCGTGGAACAAGATCCGGTGTTGGTATTGCAGCATTCCAGCAGGGAGGATTTCTGCTTGATGCTGGAAAAGGCGGCCCAAATTCTACCCCGCCTGTCGTGTCACGTCTGGATTTCCCATCCATCTGGCGCATCGTGCTTATCATTGACTCAACCTTGAGTGGTTTGCATGGCAGCGATGAAAGTGCATCATTCTCGTCGCTGCCGACCTTTTCATCAAAAACTGCTGCCTATCTGTGTCATTTGGTACTCATGCAGATTTTGCCGGCAGTTTCTGAACAAGACTCGGAAATGTTTGGCAGGGGTATAGGTAATCTCCAGAAGTGTATCGGTGATTACTTCGCAGCAGCCCAGGGAGGGCGCTATACTAGTCAGGCTGTCGGTGAGGCCATTGAATATACTGAATCTTTAGGTATTAAAGGAGTTGGCCAAAGTTCATGGGGCCCGATGGGATTTGCCTTCGTTGACAGTGAAATTCAGGGCCACAAGCTGTTACGTGACTTGCAAACAAGATTTGCAAGAAACAAAGATTTGCAATTCAAGATAGTGTCAGGAAGAAACACAGAAGCCGTTGTCTTGCAGCAGGACACGGTACCTATATACGAAGCAGCAGAGTCTAGAAAATAAATTCACAAATTCCCCAGCTGGGCACGGTACTGGCTGTTGGACACTATTGTTAAAACATCTCTATTGGAGAGGGAAAAATGGAAAGACCTTATATCCTACACATGATCACACCGGTAAAGAATCTAAGTCCCTTTGATGTCAACATGGCATTGGATGCAGGTTGGGACCATGCAATTGGCTATGTCAATGTTGAGACCGATGAAGTCCAAGCCCTTATTCAGGATGCAATTTTTTCCCGTGGGCCCGCCGGTGCCAAGCGGACCGGAGTCTTTTTAGGTGGGCGCGATGTCCACTTGGTGATGGACATGCTGAAGACTTGTCAGGTATCCATGGTACCTCCATTCGAAACCTCCTGTTTTGCCGACCCAAGTGGCGCTTTTACAACAGCAGCTGGAATGATGGCATGTGTGGAGCAGGGCCTGAAAGATCAATTTGATACTGATCTTGCGGACAAGCATGTCGTCATCATGGGTGGCACCGGGCCGGTCGGTTCTACGGCTGCGATCCTCGCAGCAAAATCAGGCGCCCATGTGCAAATCATGGGGCGTCAAAAAGAAAAGTCAGAAATGATAGCTGATTTGTGTAACCGGGAGTATGGGGGTGGAACAACTGACATTCAGGGAGAAGCCAATGACAGGGTTGGCGAGGTGACAAAAAATGCTGATGTAATCCTGGCTGCAGTCGCAGCTGGTGTACAGGTCATTTCTGCAGAGCACATTAAAAGTGCATCGGCACTCAAGGTGGTAGCGGATGTGAATGCAGTGCCCCCTTCCGGAATTGCAGGACTCGATGCCATGGACGATTGCAAGACAGTTGAGGCTTCACCCAGTGGTGCCGTAGGTATTGGGGCACTGGTGATCGGTAATGTAAAGTATCAAACCCAGAGCAGGCTTCTGCAAGAAATGCGGGATACAGATAAACCCGTCTATCTCCACTTCGAGCATGCATTTGAAATTGCCAGGGGGATCAAGCGAGGGTAAGCGAATTTATCTGGTTGTCGGCACATCGGGTCGGGCTATTGCACAAGCCCTGAAAGCAAGTGGGAACTCTGTCGCAGTTGTTGACGGCTTTGCGGATGTGGATACCCGTGCGTCATCGGTTTTCTGTTGCAAGGTCCCGCGTACGGAATTTGGTCTAGATGAAAAGGAAGCTGTACGTGTCATAGGCCAGTTACAAGATGAGCACTGCTTTGAAGGTGTGTTCTACAATTCTGCAGTGGAGTCTGCCCCCCACCTGCTGGATGCGATCGGGGACTGCAAGGTCATCGGTAATTCGAGCGCGGTACTTCGCAGATGCAAGGACCCAGAAATATTTTTTTCGACACTGGACGAGTATTCAGTTCGCTACCCGGAAGTATGCTTCTCACAGGTTGTGGAAGATCATCATTTATGGATTCAAAAAAGTCCGAATAGTGTAGGAGGGGTAGGCATCATCCCCTTTGCAGGAGAGACCAGGCGAGATCCCTCCGTTTACTTGCAGAGATATATGAAGGGCCTCGATTTTTCCCTGACATTTCTGGCAGATGGCGAAAACATTGAAGCGCTTGGATTTAACACACTGTGGCATCGCGTGTGCGACTCAGGCAGGCCCTATGTGTATGAAGGGGCTGTTAACCAAGTCGCACTTGGCCCGGAACAAAAACACACGGCACTCGACTACGCCGCACTTCTCGCACGTGCATTTCATTTGGTTGGCCTGAATAGTATCGATTTTATCCTTTCCAAGGACGATGTGTATGTGCTAGAGATCAATCCACGTATTCCGTCCACCTTTGATCTGTACGAGACTCGCCAAGGCAAACTGATCCAGGCGCATAGGGATGCCTGCATGCATGGTAAACTCGCCCGGCTACCATGTGAATGGCCGCTTCGGGCGCACGCGCTTGTTTATGCCCCTGAGTCCGTGCAAGTACCTGCCTGCTTAAAATGGCCCTTGTGGACAGCAGACCGGCCGCATCCTGAAGAAATTATTCAGAAAAACGAGCCCGTATGCAGTGTTTTTGCGGGTGGCAAAAACATGAGCCAAGTGCGCTCAATGATCAGGGTGCGTATGCAAAAGATACTGCATGATCTTTTGCAGGACGATAGTTAAATAGACGTATAACTTTCTAACAAGGGAACAAGTGATGCAAAAAGTAAGTGTTAATCAGCTGGCCAAGCCGCTGGTTCAGGAACTCGTAGACAGGCATGCTGCCCTCAGAGTCGGATTGGGCAAGTTCAGCAATGGTGCCAGATACATTGATGCCGGTATCGATAGCAGGGGAGGGTTAGAAGCGGGACGTCTCATTGGTGAGATCTGTATGGGTGGCTTGGGCAAGGTAACTCTCTATCATGCGACGGCAGCAAGTGACTGGCCGTTATCATTGCATGTTCATACCTCCAGTCCAGTGCTTGCATGCCTTGCAAGTCAGTATGCAGGCTGGAGTTTGTCGCATGAAAAATTTCATGCACTGGGTTCTGGGCCAGGTCGGGCTATCGCATTAAGAGAGTCCCTGTTTGAAGAGCTGGATTACAGTGATACCTGTGATCATGCAACGTTCGTGCTTGAGGTGGATCAGGTTCCACCTGTTGCGTTGATTGACCGCGTAGCAGATGTATGCAACTTGCCACCCGATGCCCTGACCTTTGTGTTGACTCCGACCAGTTCCATAGCGGGTATGGTGCAAATCGTGTCCAGAGTGCTGGAAGTGGCGATGCACAAAACCCATACGTTGAAGTTCCCGCTGGACAATATTCTAGATGGTTCAGCAAGTGCGCCGTTGTCTCCACCAGCACCTGATTTTGTTACTGCCATGGAGCGTACCAACACAGCTATTCTATTTGCCGGAAGAGTTCATCTCTTTGTGAGCGGCGATGATGCAAGTGCAGAAAAACTGGCGAAGGAACTTCCTTCAAGTTCATCACCAGATTATGGCAAGCCGTTTTCTCAAGTACTCAAAGACTGCGGCAACGATTTTTTCAAGATCGATCCAATGCTTTTTGGCCCTGCTTCGGTTGTTGTTACCGCCGTTGAAAGTGGCAGGACATTCAGAGGCGGACATTTGGCGCCTGATTTGCTGTCTGCATCCTTTTCATGAACCATGTCGCGCCACATTGCAATTTTCACAGATGACCCGGGCTGGCATGGGAAAGAGCTGCACAAGGCCTTTTACGCCAGAGGTTATCGTTGCACAAATGTTTCCCTGACAGACTGTTATTTCAGAACAGACCCGGGAACGGCTTGTCTGGTCATCCCCGGTTTTGAGGGAACGTTGCCAGATGGCGTATTTGTGCGAGGCGTTCCGGGTGGAACCCTGGAAGAGGTTGTCTTTTATCTTGATGTCCTGCATGCATTACGTGAACTGAAAGTCTTTGTATACAATGATGCGCGCGCTATTGAGCGTAGCGTTGACAAGGGTATGACAAGCTTCCTTTTGAACCAGGCCGGTCTGGCGACACCCCCGACATGGGTTGGGAACCATGTACATCAGGCCTATACTTTTATACGTCAACAGCAAGACCTGGGCTACAAGATCGTCATCAAGCCTCTATTTGGCTCTCAGGGGAAAGGCTTGCAGTTGATCACGGGGCCCCGAGATATGACGGATTTTACGTTGTATAACCGGGTCTACTATCTGCAGAAGTACATTGAGACGGGTATCAAAGATGCCCATGACTGGCGCTTGTTTGTCATTGGTGGACAGGTCGTGGCAGCTATGAAAAGGCAGTCCGATCACTGGATTACGAATGTGTCGGCTGGGGGCAGATGTTATCCGGCAGCATTGGATGATGCGTTTGTTGAAATTGCCTGTGCCGCTGTACGCGCTGTTCGCATGCAGTATGGTGGAGTGGATGTCCTGTCTGATCGAGAAGGTAAATTATGGGTCACTGAGGTCAATAGCATTCCAGCATGGCGAGGTCTGCAGCGTGTCAGTGGGGTGATTTTCGCAGATCAGCTGGTAGCAAATTTTCTGGATTGTCTGCAGAAGTACCCGGGAGTCGAACAGGCCATATGAAATCAAGGGCTTACAATTGGGAATGCCAGCTGTATCCACTTAAAAATTCTGTATAAGTCCACACAATGCGAGATCCCGTTGCAAATTCAAAGTTGATTGACCTGTATACGCATGCGTGTTGGATAGACATCCAGGCCCTGAAACCGGGAAATACCAGCATTTACTCGGATACTTCCTCGCCAGGGGTAGGGGATTTCCTGGAAAGTGCTAAAGCAAGTGCCCCACTTTTGGTGCATCCTGATCTCACACTGGGCAACCGAATCCTGCAGGCAGTACAGGCCACACACCAGGCTGTAGGGACGAATACCAATCTTGGAATCATTTTACTTATAGCACCATTAATCCATGCATGGCTAACGCGTACAGATACAACGCTTGAGGTGAAATTAGGTGAAATACTGGGGCATTCTTCAGTACAGGATACAAAATATGTATTTCAGGCCATCCGTGCTGCACGACCAGGAGGTTTGGGGCATGCTGATGAGCAGGATGTGTATGAGGAACCTACTGTAACCCTATTGAATGCAATGAAATTATCATCTTTAAAAGATCAAATTGCTCACCAGTATTCGAGTAATTTTTATGATATTTTTCATCTAGGCATGCCGCACTATCGATCCTTGCTGGCGCGCTGGAATGATGAATGCTGGGCTGCCTCTGGAGTCTACCTGGCGTTCCTTGCACGGTATCCTGACAGTCTGGTTGCAAGAAAATATGGAATGTTAAAAGCACGCGAAATAAGTGATATGATCACTCCACTTGAAAAGGAATTCTGCCGTTCGGATTCGCCAGTCAGGTTCAAGTCACGGCTTCTTGAAATTGACAGCTGTCTCAAGCGTGACCGAATTAACCCGGGAACGACTGCGGACCTTACGGTAGCGAGTATCTTTGCAGAGGGACTGGGGATGCTGTAAAGCATCTCATCGTGCTGTGTTAGCACAACCGCATACCCCAAAAGGATTAGGGTGGGCAGACTGTCTGCAGCTTGTCGACAACTAAAAATAGAACAGGAGAATAAAATAATGGCATTAATTAACCGAGTAATGGTCGGGGAATCACTCGTTAACGATAACGATCCTTCCGGCACCATGGCAGAGATTGCACATATTGACTTGCTGGTGGGCCCCCGCGGGTCAGCTGTTGAATCTGCATTTTGCAATGGTCTAGTAAACAATAAGGATGGTTTCACTACCTTATTGGCAGTGGTAGCTCCTAACTTGCCTTGTAAGCCCAACACCATGATGTTTAATAAAGTGACCATCAAGGGTGCCGGCCAAGCAGTTCAAATGTTTGGGCCTGCTCAGGCGGCTGTGGCAAAAGCTGTTGCGGATAGTGTTGCTGATGGCACGGTACCTGCTGACGAAGCAGATGACGTATTCATCTGCGTTGGCGTATTCATCCACTGGGAAGCCAAAAGTGATGAAGCCATTTATGAAAACAACTACAAGGCTACAAAAGAATCACTAGAACGTGCGATTAAGGACGAGCCGAAAGCTTCCGCTGTCGTAGCCCAGAAAGATAGCGCAGCACACCCGTTCAAGGGATTCTGATTGCCTATCAAGCTTAGCTGTAAAAATGCCCCGCATCAGCGGGGCATTTTTTTGCAGTACCTGTCATAGTCCAGTCTATTCAGAGCGGCGATCCACCGAGGGGTCGGCTGAACTGGAAATCACTGGCAGAAAGACAGCAAGTCCTCGCTGTTGATGCCTTCTTCATGCAGCGCAGTTGCCAGCAATGCGCCGGCTGCACCCAATGTTTTTAGTCTCATCAGGTCAGCGGGGGATTTGATCCCGCCACCGTAGTAGATATTGTATTGGTCAAACAGGTTTTCAGTGCCCAATCCATGTGGAAAGGCTACACCATTATTTGTGCCAACCTGATCAAGATTGAGGATGATGACATCCGGGGGCCACAAGTCCTTGCTTTGCATGATCTTCGCTGCACCCAGAATACCACCGGCCCGGTAATCCACAGAGAGTATGAAAGGATGACCGGGATAACCCGTCATCAGGGAAGCCAGCGCAGATGCCGAATTGGCAGACTCAGTAGACAAGATGATACGCAGCGAGCACTTGCTCTGGTTCTCCAGGTAATGGCTGACCAGCGAGAGTCCGCTATCTAGCCAGATTTCAAGTTCAGGGTGCTCGAGACAGAGTGCCTGAATGGTGTTTCTGTTATCCCCTTGTTGTTCTATAGCGTCCAGGTCTGCCACGTACAGTGTGCGGAATGGGTAAAGCTCAAGATAGCCGCGCACGATTTCTGCAGGATGCGAAGAAGAGCATAGGGAGGATTGTATTGGCCTATAATGCTTGCGACTTCCCTTTTTTGCATGCACGACCTGCCCATTGGAGAGGTCCAGCACTGGAATGATCTGCATCATATGTCGATGAATATCCTGATTTTCGAGTATATCACTGGCGGAGGCTTGGCCGACCAGCCGTTACCCGCTTCGCTTGCAAGAGAAGGGGACATGATACTGTCCGCAGCGGTCAATGACTTTAAAGTATTGCCTGGCTGCAATGTTTTTGTCCTCAGGGACCACCGCCTCAACAGCAGTGTACCGGGGGCTCACACAGTCATTGTCGAACCAGATGATTCCTATGGCAATACGCTGCAGGCATTCGTCGATACGGTACATTCAATGCTGATTATTGCACCGGAAAACGATGATATTTTGTACTCCCTGTGTAAAAGGTACTCGGGGCAATCCTTTGAATTGTTAAATTCCGAGCTGCAAACGATCAAGTTGACAAGTCACAAGTTTGCGACGTACCGATATTTGCTCGCCCATAATATTCCACAGATTCCAACCTGTCTGGCCACCGATATCGGGTCTTTGGAAGGTGAACAATTTGTAATGAAACCAGAGGATGGGGTGGGCTGTGCAAACACCTCCCTACTGGCGGGCCGGCTCGAGTTGCTAGCAGCAGCCTCCTGCTCCGAAAACGGGCGAAATATATTTCAGCCGTATATCAAGGGTATCCATGCCAGCCTGAGTCTGCTGTGTTGGGAGGGTACATGCCACGTATTGAGCTGTAATGAGCAACGGGTACAGGAAGAGGTCGAGTTTTTGCGGTGGACAGGTTGTATCGTCGGTGCATTCGAGAACCGGCAATTCACAAACTTTGCCAGCCAGATAGTACAGGCGCTACCGGGATTGCGTGGGTACATAGGTGTGGATGTGATCATTACGGAAAATGAAATTTTACTGGTGGAGATCAATCCCAGGCTGACTACCTCGTATGTCGGTCTGGGGGCTGCTCTTGGTATCAATCCTGCACAACTGATCATGCAGTGCTTTACTGATCAAAAGCTGCCGGAAACTGTCCCCGCCTGCCAGTCCCCGATTGAAGTGAACCTGGAGGAAGGTTATGCCTGCTGAGAGCGTGACAGGATGGGATGTCGGAGGCGCCCACCTCAAGGTGGCTCAAGCGACTGGAGCCCGGCAGATATCTGGAGTGGTTCAGGTGCCCTGCCAATTGTGGCGTGGTTTGGATCAACTGCATGCCTCGATAGATCTGGTCCAGGAGCAAATTGAATTTGTGCACTCCATGCTTGCAATTACGATGACGGGAGAGCTCGTCGATTACTTCAATAGCCGTGCGGAGGGTATCTGCAGGATTGCTGAAATCATTGGGCAAAGGTTTAGCGACAGGGAAATTGTCTATTTTGCCGGAACCAATGGCCTGGTATCTGCCCACGAACTGGACGGCCAGTCTGTACAGGTAGCTTCTGCCAACTGGCTGGCCAGTGGAGAATTTGTTTCGACGCAGCTGAAAGACGCGCTGGTAGTTGATGTCGGCAGTACCTCAACGGATGTTATCGGTATCCGGGATCACAGGGTGGTAAACGAAGGTTACACGGACTCAGAAAGGCTTCATGCGCGAGAACTCGTGTATTGCGGTGTAGTCAGAACACCGGTATTTGCACTGTGCGATGCTGCCCAGGTGGGCGACTATATGATCCCCCCCATGAATGAATATTTTGCAAGTTCCGCAGACCTGTACAGGATTACCGGTGAACTCCCTGTACATGCAGATACAGATGAAACGCCAGATGGGCGGGGCAAGGACAAAATGTCGAGTGTAATCCGGCTTGCAAGGATCTTTGGCTACGATGCAACCAAAGATCGATTGGACATGTGGGAGACAGTAGCTTCCTATGTGCGTGAACAGCAACTTCAGGTCATCCTGAATGCCAGCCGCAAACAGATGTTAAGGATTGGACTATCTCTGGAAGCTCCGGTTGTCGGTGCCGGAGTGGGGCGGTTTCTCGTCCAAGACATATCCCGGCGCCTGAATCGAGAATATATCGATGTGGCAGATCTGTTCGAGCATAAAAATACAAAGGCCGGTGCATGTGTCGGAGATTGTTTGCCGGCCGTCTCGCTTGCATGCCTGGGTTACCGGAGATACTGCATATGACAGACCTTTCATTTGCCGATCTTCCGTACCATGAGGATAGTGCCTTGCTTTTTGACAAGATTGCAGACGAACCCTGGTCTGTTTTCATAGACAGTGGCCTGACCCCGGGGATACAGGGCCGCTACGACATATTGGCGGCAAGGCCCGAGGTCTGCATCACTACACAAGATCGAAAGACAAAAATACAGACGTACTCCCAATCATACACAGTCCCTGACAGTCCTTTCACCGTGCTGGGTGAGTTGCTACCGAACTCCCGGCAGAGCATACCTGATCTCCCCTTTGCCGGGGGTGCCATTGGGTTTTTCAGCTATGACCTGTGCCGTTACATGGAAAAGATTCCCGTAATTGCAAAAGATGATGTGGGTGTCCCGGATATGGTCATGGGTATTTATTCCTGGATGGTAGTTGTTGATCACAAGAAAAAGAGAGCTGTGCTTGTCGGGGATCGCTCACGTACAAGGGCACATCGGGATTGGGATACATTGGTCAAGCTTTTTGCAGCACCCTCTACACATGGTAAGTACCGGGAATTCAGGGTGAACACGCAGGCTGCTTCCAACATGACACGGGGAGATTACATGCGGGCATTTGGACAGATAAAGGATTACATCCTGCAAGGCGATTGCTACCAGGTGAATTTGGCACAGCGGTTTGTTGCAGATGTTGAAGGGGACCCCTGGGAAGCCTACCGGACCTTGCGGAAAATGAACTCCTCTCCTTTCGGTGCATACATGAACTACCCCGGTCTCCAGGTGTTAAGTAACTCACCGGAGCAATTTCTGTCGGTACGGGGAAATACGGTCAAGACAAAGCCTGTCAAGGGTACACGGCCACGTTCTTCTGATCCGCTTAAGGACCGCCACCTGGCTCTGGAACTTGCCGAGAGTCTGAAGGACCAGGCGGAAAATCTGATGATTGTCGATTTGATGCGAAATGACATCAGTAAGAACTGTGCACTTGGCTCGGTGCAGGTGCCTAAATTATTCGATATAGAGAGCTTTCCGAATGTGCACCACATGGTAAGCACCATTACCGGAAAGCTGCCTGAACAGCGATCCGCACTGGATTTGTTGCGTGGTTGTTTCCCCGGAGGTTCCATCACCGGTGCGCCGAAAATTCGTTCAATGGAAATTATTGAAGAGTTGGAACCCCATCGCAGGGGAGTTTATTGTGGTTCGATTGGATATATTGGGTTTGATGGAAATATGGATATGAATATAGCTATCCGTACGATTCTGCACAGGCAGCAGAAAATGTACTTTTTTGCAGGGGGTGGGATCGTGCAGGATTCAGATGCCCACGCGGAGTATCAGGAGACCTTTGACAAGGCGGCAGCCATGATGCGTTTGTTGGAAGAATACCGTGCCGATGCCGTGGGTCATTAAAATCGGAGGCAGCTTGTATGGCAGCAAATTCCTCGAGGGATGGCTTACAGCGCTGCGCGAGCAGGGTGCCTTCCATCAACTGGTAATTGTGCCAGGTGGGGGTCCTTTTGCGGACCTTGTCCGTGAAGCTGATCGACAGTTTGATCTCGACGAAGCACACGCTCATCACATGGCGGTACTTGCCATGCAGCAGTTTGGATACCTGATGGCATCCCTTTGTCCGGGATTCTGTCTTGCCAGCAGCAGGGAACAGGTTCAGGCATGCTGGTATTCCGGCAAGACCGCGATTTGGGAGCCTTATTCTATGGTCAGCCAGCAGTGCAAACTCCAGAAATGCTGGGATGTCACCTCTGATAGCCTGGCTGCCTGGCTGGCGGGGTATTTATCTGTCGATCAGCTGTTGTTTGTAAAATCCTCTCCACTGACACTTTCGCAGATGTCTGTAGATCAATTACTGAAGGGTGGCTGCATCGATCCGGTTTTACCAGGCCTGCTGGCTGATAATAAAATATCTGCCAGCTTCATACACAAATCGAAGGCAGATGAGCTTGGAGGACTACTGGCTGCCTTTTAAATCTGAAATTTTGCATCGACACAAATACCTATGTATAAAACTGAAGGGAATTATCCTGATTAGTTGACACATTAAATTCCGATGAAAACGCACCGTACCATTCGTTATCGTCTGCATCCACAGACACCGGCCAAGGCACACAAGCTGCATGAGCTTGCAGGGGCCTGTCGCTATGTCTGGAATCACTTCGTCGGTGTGCTGCAAGACGAATACAAGGCATACGGGCGGTGTGATCCACGCTGGTTTGTGTTGAATTACCGATTTGCCAACCTGCGAAAGCAGGTGCCATGGCTGAAAGACTATGCATCCAACATTGTCCGGTTGTCATTAAAGCCCATCGAGACAGCATACAAGCAATTCTACAAGGGAGAAGGCGGGCTGCCTAAATTCCACGGTAAACATACACACTCCTCATCTATTCCTTTAGGCGCAGGCTTATTCAAGATGCAGGGTGATTATCTTCATATCCAGCGCATTGGACAGGTTAAGCTCACGGGCAGCAATCCCTACTCGGACGGTATCGCCAAGAGTGGCACGATCAAGTATGAATGCGGCAAGTGGCATGCGTACATTGTTTATGAAGTGCAGATTACAGCATTGCCTGCATCCATCAAGCCTGTAGGCATAGACCGCAATGTTGGACAGATCACCCTGTCGGATGGGCAAAGGTACTACACACCCGATATATCCAGGCTGGAAGCCCGGAAGTGCAGATACCAACGCATGATGGCACGACGGCAGTGTGGCAGTCGCAAGCAGGACATAAAACCGAGCAATCGTTACCTGAAAGCAAAGAGTCTTTCTGCAAGAACCCAGCAGAAGATCGTGCAGAAACGTACAAACTGGTGTCATCAGGTCAGCAGAGAGATCGCTGACAAGTACAACGCAGTCTATGTGGAAGACCTGAACACGCAGGGCATGACGACCTCGGCAAAGGGCACTGCCGAAAATCCAGGTAAAAATGTGAAGCACAAAGCAGGGCTAAATAAAGCCATCCTGAGTTCAGGCTGGTACAAGCTGGAGCAATGCCTGTCGTACAAATCCAGTGTAGTGAAGGTTGCCCCACAGTACACGAGTCAGACGTGTCATGAATGTGGGCATGTCGATAAAAAGAATCGAAAGACCCAATCAGGCTTTGAGTGCGTAGCCTGTGGGCATCGGGATAATGCGGACATGAATGCCGCATTGAATATTATGGCCTTCGGGAATGGGGCTGCTGGACGTGGAGGTCGCCGCAGTAGCGGGCCTGTGAAACGTCAAACGGACCGGTTAAATGATCATGTCAACTAATCGGGATAATTCCCAAACTGAAAATACATAAATCAAGATAATGTTACAGTCCTCAGCAAGTCTTCTCTCGCGCATCGTCACGAACTATCCCTACACGGTGATACTTGTCGTGCTTGCCCTGATTGCTTCAACTGTCCCGTACATCAAAAATCTGGATATCGACTCCAGTGCGGATTCGATGATGCTTGAGAGTGATCCGGATCTCGAATACTACCGCAATGTGCACCGTCACTATGGGACGGACGAATTCCTGATTGTCGGTTACAAGCCCCATGCAGAGATGTTGAATGCGGAAACACTTCTGCTGATTGATGGGCTTGTGAAGAAGTTTGAGAAGCTCGAGCGCGTCGAGTCGGTTACTTCAATCACTAACATACCGTTGCTCATGCAGCCGATCAGGGACGAAGCAACTGGCAGCATAGACTATCCCAACCTGCTCACACCACAGGTCGACATCGGCAAGGCAATTGAGGAGCTCACCACAAGCTCGATCTATCTGGATAACCTGGTAAACCAGAACCTGGGTTTGACAGCAATCCACATAGGCTTTGAAAAACATCAGGAACTGTGGGACCTGCTGGAGCAAAAGTACGTGCTTTTGCAAAAATATGATGATGGCTCAATCACCGAGGCAGAAATAGCCGAACTGGACTCAGTCCGAACAGATATTCGAACACAAAGGAAATTAAGTAACGAGCATTACAGGGATGTGCTGATTTCTATGCGTGCTGAACTTTCAAGTTTGAGTGATACAGGCCAGTTTTATCTGGCAGGTGCACCGCTGATTAACAATGACATGAAGGACTTTGTACAAAGGGATTTGGCGACCTTTGGTTCAGCGATTGCTGCCATCATGATTATTGTGCTGTTTATTTTTTTCAGAAACCCGGTCTGGGTGTTTCTGGCATTGATATGTGCTGTGCTGAGTGTATTGCTTGTTTCAGGCGTGATAGGGCTCATGGACTATCAGCTGACTGTGGTCTCATCAAACTTTGTAGCCTTGTTGCTCATTTTCTCGATTGCCTTATCCATCCATGTGATCATCCGCTACCAGGAAATCCAGTCCCTGAATCCACACGCTACTACCAAGGAAAATACCAGGACAGCCGTTACACAAATAATCACTCCCTGCCTTTATATGGTACTGACTACAGTAATCGCCTTTTTCTCGCTTACGGTCAGTGACATACGCCCGGTGATTACCTTTGGTCACATTATGATCCTGGGCCTTATCTGTGCATTCATGCTCACTTTCACAGTTTTGCCTGCGCTGATCACGTTATTCAAACCAAAGCCTCGAAGTGTTCAGAAAGACACCTCTTCAGTAATCCTTGCACGAGTGCTGGGATTGGTTCTCGGATACAAGACGATTGCACTGACCGTGCTGCTCGGCATGTTCCTGTTCAGTTTGGCAGGAATCAATCAGTTGACGGTGGAAAACAGGTTTATCGATTATTTCAAGAAGTCTACGGACATCTACCAGGGGTTGGCTGTGATCGATCAGGAACTGGGAGGAATTTCCTCGTTGGAGATCATTCTGGATGCCACGAGGGAGGAGTCTGCAGCGGAGATGGGCATTGATGGCGAGGATGACGAATTTGATGACTACCTCGCTGACCTTGAAGACACCCAGGATGATTTTACTGCTACGAGCTACTGGTACAACCGAATCGGGATTCGGAAGATCAACAAGATACATGAATATCTTGAAGGGTTACCAGAGATCGGCAAGGTCCTGTCTCTTTCCAGTCTCGAGGAGGTTATGCGGATGGCTAACAAGGGGGAGGAGCTTGAGGACTTTCATCTATCCGTGATCTACTCGAAGGTACCGGAAGATGTGAAACAGGCCATGATTTCGCCTTATGTCTCCGATGACGGAAATCAGGCAAGAATACTTGCACGTGTCAGGGATTCGGATCCCAATCTTGTCAGGAATGACTTGCTGAACAAGATTCGTTCTGACATTTCCGCGAACTTCGTCAGGGATAACGAGCAGTTCGAGCTCACCGGTATCAGTGTGCTGTACAACAATGTCCTGCAGAGCCTGTTTCGCTCTCAAATTCTGACCCTGGGTACGGTATTTGCCTGTATTCTGGTCGTACTGACATTCTTGTTTCGAAGTCTCAAGCTCGCATTGATTGGTGCCTTGCCCAACATGTTTACGGTGCTTTTCGTTTTGGGTCTGATCGGTATGTCAGGGATTCCGCTGGATATTATGACGATCACCACTGCGGCCATTACCGTTGGCGTGGGTGTTGATTATGCAATTCACTATATTCATCGCTACAAGAAAGAATGTGCGAAGAAGAGCAATAACTATGAAGCCATACGTACAGCACAAACTACGGCCGGTAAAGCGCTGTATTTCACTTCCATCACCATTGCGCTGGGGTTCGTAATACTGGTCCTGTCGAGTTTTTTCCCCTCGATTTACTTTGGCATGCTGACCAGCATCGCCATGCTTATTTCCCTGTTTGCGACGTTCAGCGTGATTCCCTTGTTACTT
The DNA here is from genome assembly GCA_965214675.1 of Gammaproteobacteria bacterium. GTDB lineage: Bacteria > Pseudomonadota > Gammaproteobacteria > UBA4575 > UBA4575 > WTFY01. The sequence goes on along the minus strand of OZ243969.1, from coordinate 803,060 downwards.
GAGACCACGGCTCCTGCCGGCTCTCATGAGGAACTGGTTCGCTTGTAGAGATCATCCTGAAGGGCGGGGATGGCATTTCTGATTCCCTGAATGGCATCCTTGTCAATGCAGCCAACTCTTTCCCTGTCCGAACAAAGTGCTGTACGGAATCCGATATAATCCGGAGAGGCTTTGAGCAGCGTTGGAACATCCTCAATTGACAATGAACCTGCCAGCCCTGTGAGCAGGCCAGCTTGTCTGGAACGGTTCACGAAATACTCAAGCTGGAAGATATTTTGGTGCGTGAGCAGGCTTCCTGAGCTTTTGCCTGCAGTATCCAGCATGATGCCTTTCAGGCTGGATGACTTCACGCCACGGATGACAGCATCAATGTCGAATACGGTATCCGCAAACAAAACTGCAATGATTGCCACGCCTTTTCGAGCACAGGAAATCAAACCGGGCATGCAGTCATCGATATGTTGCTGAGTGAACATACCGACCTTCACATAATCAACTCCGGTTTCAGAGGTTTTCATCACCTGGTCCTCAATGGCGGGAGGGTCGGCAGGCAGGTCGCCAATGGTGGCGCTGATCAGACATTTTTCCCATAGGCTGTCAACGATGCCGTGCACAGTACTCAGGGGAACAGCGCCCAGTGCACCGTGGCGCGGTTCTTTGATGTCAACAATATCTGTGCCCCCCCGACAGACCATCTCCGCCTCCTTCAGGTTCCGGACGCTTGCGAGCATACCTGTCATTGCCGATTCTCCTTGTTTGAAATCTGGAAACTGTCCACTTTTTCCATGAGCCAGCCCCAGGCTTCCTGCTCCCGAGGGCCAGCGGTCTTGTCCACGCAGATCCTCAAATATTCGATTTGTTGATGGATCTTTGCCAGCGGCAGCATGTGCAATCGACTGACCAGGATCGCAAGTTCAATGACTGCTGACTGGGCACGATTATAGCCATAATACGGGCCATGCATTTCCTCATGCACGGTCTTGCAGAAAAATCTTGGACGAACAGGATCATCGATTTTGTCGGTGACCTCAAGTTCTGTATGGGCCAGACAATTTTCCAGGCGCATCCCCTCGATGACTTCAGTACTGCATGTTGGCCAGTCACTACGGCCCGTCAGGCAACCGGCATAGATACGTACGTCATCTGTGTAGTTAAGCGTTGCAGTCCCGTGTCTTTCCAGGTTATCCAGAGTGGATGACGGCTTAAATGGCAGAATGACAAGGCTTTCCTTGTCATCGTGAATTCCCATGGGAGCAATGTGGGTACTGCCATTTTCCCTGACCGTGGTAACAATGCATTCCCTGATGAGTGGCATGCTAGTTTTTCCTCCCCTGTTTCAGTTTGGCCTTACGAGCCTTACGGGTGTGCATGGTTGAGCCCGCCGGCTTGTATTGACTGAGATCTTCAGCTTCCTTACGGGTGGCTACCCCCCAGTCCAGTTCTTCATCCTGTTCGTATCTTTTTCCAAGTTGCCATGCAATCTGGGCACGTGCATGCTCGACTCCGAGGTAGTAGGCATGCCCACTGTCGTCCCCAATCTCAAGGTGTGGGTAGATTTCATAGGGATCAGTGGTGGTCTGTATGCCGTTGCGATTGTAGGTATGTATGCCTGCAGCGCTGACCTGTACCCGGTAGTTTGGATCCTTGATCTGCTCGGCAAATTCCTTGATTTCCTCAGCCGTATAGGGGAACGGTGTGCATTCATGCAGGCCCATGAGGCCGTTGTCGTAACCCTTGGGTGGAACATTGTCGATTTTTGAGGCATGCATGATGCGCCGTGCAAGGTCTGCTTCACGTACCGCATGCCGGCAGTGCTCACTTACTTCTGTGACCAGAAGATGCTGAATTCCAAGCTCAGACATGATGCCAGCCAATAGAGCATTGGTGCCTGCTGAGTCTGCATGCGTAAGTTCCGTCAGATTTCCAATACCCATGAGCATCTCAACATCCGGAAAACGCTTGCGCAAATTTCGATACCGAACGACAGATTCCGTAAAACCAAAATGAATAGGGTCCAGTATTGAGTCGGCAAGAAATGGCTTATTACGCTCCAACAAGATACGCATTGCCCGGTATAAGGATCTTGTATCATTTGGCGGGTTGCCAATCAGTACGGGAACGGCCTCCACATCTTCTGTGATCCATAAGCTCTTCTCATCCAGGCTCAGCAGGTAATCTGCACCTGCATGGGCCCCGGCAATCAGTTCCTGGGGTACCAGAGAATCGACGCTGACCATGAAATTTTCGGATTTTAATGTCTGTACAGACTCTGCAAGGTGTGGGAAAGAGGTCCCGGGCAAACAACCGAGGTCAATCACATTGGCACCATCCTGTTGATAGACCTGTGCCCGCCTTACAATCTCCTCAACGGACATGTTCGGAGCATCTACAATTTCTGCAAAGATTTGTACACTGTGGGTCTGCAAATCAGCTTTAGCGACCGACTGACCCAGGTAGGCGGGTAAGTCCTTTAGTTCAGTAGGGCCGCGTTCAACTGTGGCCCCAACAGATCGTGAGAGTGCTTCAATATCACCCCGGCACCGACCGGGTATGATGATTCGGCTTGCTACCCCTATATCACCGAGGCGCTTTTCGATCAGCTTGGTTGTCATCAGGGCAGCCACGCTGACACCAAGCTGGCGTACCTCGTAGGTAAAATCCGTTGGGTGTATGGATTCCAGAACACGCTGCAAACTTTTTTCTGCAAGTTTGCCGGTCAAGAATAGGATGTGCTCGCTCATGCCATGGTGTAAGTGTGACAATCCGTGTGAATCGCCAGAATAGAGTATATATCACCTGCAATGCTTGGCCTGAATGTCCCTCAGCCCAGGGTCTGTTCAAGTAGTTAAGGCCTTCGAGGTTGACGGCAACCAGCCGGTTACTTCCAATGTCAACGTCTGTTGGCAACGTCTACTGCTTGCAATCTTTATACGCTATCATACGTGCCCTTAATCCACCCGGAAATACATGATGGAAACGAACGCGCTACAAAATCTGATCGAAGGTCTGCAATCACGCACCCTGAGTCTAAGGGGGTTTCTTTGACTATGATGGCAAGTGCGAGCGCTTGTATGAACTCAACAAGGAGCTAGAAAGCCCGGATATATGGAACCAGCCGGAGCTTGTACAAAAACTCGGCAAGCAACGAGCAGAGCTAGAGGCCATTGTGCAAACAATCAAGCAGGTGGAAAATGGAATTTCTGATGCTAGCGGCCTGCTGGAGTTGGCCATAGAAGAAGAGGATCAGGGAGCTGTGCAGGCGATTAAGGAGGACCTGTCTGCACTCGAGTCGAGAATAGCCAAGCTTGAGTTCAGCCGGATGTTTTCCGGGGAAATGGACGCCAGCAATGCCTTTCTGGATATACAATCAGGTTCGGGTGGCACGGAAGCGCAGGACTGGGCAGAAATGTTGTTACGGATGTATCTGCGATGGGGAGAGCGCAAGGATTTTTCAACTGAACTGATCGAAGTTTCTCCAGGCGAGGTAGCAGGCATAAAGAGTGCAACCGTCAGGTTTACCGGTGAATATGCATTTGGATGGCTTCGCACGGAAACCGGCGTACACCGGCTGGTACGCAAATCGCCGTTTGACTCTGGTAACCGGAGACATACCTCTTTTGCGGCTGTATTTGTATCCCCTGAAGTGAATGACGACATCGATATTGAAATCAACCCCGCCGAATTGCGAATTGATGTGTACCGTGCAAGTGGAGCAGGCGGCCAGCATGTAAACAAAACCGAGTCGGCTGTACGCATAACGCACTTGCCAACCGGGGTGGTTACGCAATGCCAGAATGACCGTTCCAAGCACAGGAACAAGGATACTGCCATGAAACAACTCAGGGCCAAGCTGTACGAGATTGAAGCCAATCGACGTAACAGTGAAAAGCAGGCGTTGGAGGACAGCAAGGCAGATATCGGGTGGGGCAGCCAAATTCGTTCATATGTGCTTGATCAGTCACGTATCAAGGACCTGCGTACTTCTGTCGAAACAGGCAATACACAAGCTGTACTCGACGGCAATCTCGATTCATTTATCGAAGCGAGCCTCAAGAGCGGGCTCTAATCACTATGTCAGAAGAAGATCAAAAACAGGCCGAGAACAGACTCATTGCCCAGAGGCGAATAAAGCTGGATGAGCAAAGGAAAGCAGGCGCGGCTTTTCCGAATCATTTTCGAAGAAATGCGTATGCCCAGGACCTTCAGGATACGCTTTGTGAAAAGTCCAAGGATGAGCTCATTGCACTTGATCAGCGTGTCATGGTCGGTGGGCGCATCATGGGGAAGCGAAGCTCTTTTCTGGTACTGCAGGATATGACGGGCTGCATACAGGCTTATCTCGATCGCAAAAATTTACCCGAATCCCTTACCCGGAGCGTTGATGCATGGGATGTGGGGGATATCGTGGGTGTGGGGGGCCCTGTGCATAAATCGGGTAAAGGTGATCTCTATATCAGGATCCAGTCTGCTGTTTTGCTGACGAAGTCATTACGGCCGTTACCGGAAAAATTTCATGGTCTCACCGACAGGGAACAGCGGTATCGACAACGCTATGTCGATTTGATCATGAACCAGGATTCACGCGAGGTTTTGAAAAAGCGCACTGCAATCATCGACAGTCTTAGGCAGTTTCTGAACGAGCGTAATTTTGTTGAGGTTGAAACGCCCATGATGCAAACCATTGCAGGAGGTGCGACTGCGCGACCATTTGAGACCTATCACAATGCGCTTGGCAGGTCCCTTTACATGCGCGTGGCACCTGAACTGTATTTGAAGCGCTTGGTGGTTGGCGGAGTAGAGAAGGTTTATGAGATTAACCGGAATTTTCGCAATGAAGGGCTATCGACGCAACACAATCCTGAATTCACGATGCTTGAATTCTATCAGGCGTATTCTGATTTTCATGACTTGATGAATCTTACCGAAAAGATGATGCACCAGGTCTGTCTCAAAGTACTGGGTACCGCATCCGTACAGTACGGGGATGAAACCTATGATTTCTCCAAACCTTTCCACCGCATGACTGTGAAGGAGTCCATATTGCAATTTAATCCTAACCTGGACCCGCAGGTATTGGATTCACCCGAAAATGCGAAAAAGGCAGCTGCTCAACTGGGAGTGCCTGTGGAGACGGACAAGCTCGGCAAGATACAAATCGAGATCTTTGAAAAAACCGTTGAAGCTAATCTGAGGAATCCCACATTCATCACGGCGTTCCCAACGGAGGTTTCCCCGCTGGCCAGAAAAAACGATGATGATCCATTCGTGACAGACCGCTTTGAACTGTATGCTGGTGGAAGGGAAATAGCCAATGGATTTTCGGAGCTGAATGACCCTGAAGAGCAGGCTGAGCGTTTCCGGCTGCAGGCTGCAGAGAAAAGATCAGGAGATGATGAAGCCATGAGTTTCGATTCAGATTATATCCGTGCTCTGGAATATGGTTTGCCGCCGACAGCAGGGGAGGGTATCGGGGTTGACCGTCTGGTCATGTTGCTGACGAATTCGCACACGATCCGTGATGTCATCCTGTTCCCGCAGATGAAGCCTGAGTCTGGAGAATCGCAGGGCTGAGTTCGATACTCGTATCAGGGTTGAGCGCGGTTTCAGGTCGCGCCGGGTCCCAGAGAGTAAGGTAATGTCTTCAGGGAAACGGCTGGACCATCTGTCGATGCGATATGCAGGTTCGATTCATCCATTTTTTGGGTTCGCAGCACGACAAGTGCGTTGGCCTGCTTTGCAGATACCATCTGCGAGACTACAACTTTACCTAAAGCTTGTGCATCATCTTCTGCAGAAAAAATATTGGTACCGGACTGGATTGCCTGTTTGGTCGTGATACTGGCGCGGTACATGCGCCGATTCGGTTTGCCGAGATAATGGGTGCGTGCGACTACTTCCTGGCCTGGATAGCAGCCTTTGCTGAAACTCACACCATCAATCAACTCCAGATTGATCATCTGTGGAGTGAATGTCTCGCTTGTGTGTGCGGTAACCTGGGGGACTCCACAGGAGATGTCATGAAGATCCCAAAGGCGGGAGGTAACAAGCGGCAGCTGCTCACATAGCTGGTTGCAAATCGTCGTTGCCGCTTTAGCATCCGCAACAAACAAAACCCGGATATTTTCGCTCGGCAAGCGAATCATGACAGTCCCATCAACCTGTATGCAGTCATTTTCTGTTTGAGGTAACACGACATTTATGCTCTCAAGGGCAGGCTGTACCCCGGGTCCAGCTACACCGAACAGTGTCAATTGCTCAGAGGCGTCCTGCAGTTCAACTTGGGCACGGAGTTTGAACATGGTCAGTTTCCTGAGCGTAAGATCAATGACATCTTTGGGCAGTACCAGATAGTAGTCTCCGTCGCGTTTAAAAATCCTGAAAATGGACAATACTCTGCCTTTGGGATTGCAATAGCTACTGAGTTGGCTTGTGTGGTCTGTTACCTGGGTCAGGTCATTCGTAAATTGACTGTGTAAAAAAGTGTGGGCTTCTTCTCCGGTTACACGAATCAGGCCCAGTTGCGTAAGCTCACACACGCAGGTATCTTGCATACCCGGGTAGGGTTGTCCTGATGGACCAAAGGAAGTGACCCGGTCTTGATTTACAACCGCATTGTGCTTTTCCAGGAATTCCTGCCAGGGGCTGTTCATTCGTGTTTGTACAGAAATTGATCGATCATTACTGCCTCTTTGCAATTCTCAGGGGTTCAGGTGTGTAAGCTGCGTAACAGGGCCAGCTAATCTCGTTTAACTGGTTGTAATTATTGACAATATTTTTAAGCATATTCAATATCAGCAATTAATCAGGTAGTATCTGATACCAAGAATAAAACATTTAGATGACCTCTGTACATTGGCAGCAGGCTGTAAAGAGGTTCGTTCCATATTCATGTCCATGTCCTTATATTTTTTCAGGAGGCCCTTGTGAATCCTGACAGGCCAGTGTCACCGCATTTACAAATCTATCGCTGGCCTCTTGCGATGGTCATTTCCATACTTCACCGGATCACTGGGGCAGCACTTGCTGCAGGTGCGTTGCTGCTGGTCGTGCTACTCGTTGCAGTGGCTGCCGATCCAGCTGTCTATGGTATGTTCAAGGAGTATCTATCGACAGGCTTGGGTCAAGCTTTCCTGATTCTATGGATGCTGGCCTTGTTTCTGCATCTGTTCAATGGAGTGCGTCACCTGGTTTTTGATGCGGGCTTCGGTTTTGGTATAGAGGCTACCCGGATATCGGGAATCATGGTCTTGCTAGCAACTATTGTACTCACGGCAGCTGCTTGGCTGGTGGCCTGGCTGTATTAAGGAAGATAGGCATCCATGAGCTCTCTGCGTGAATTGTTATCAGTGCTGCCGGGTTTTGGCAGGGAGGCTGTAGCGCATTGGTGGATGCAGCGCTTGACTGCCGCAGCACTGCTCCCCCTTTCTGTGTGGTTTGTCTTTTCCATAGCGATGCTGGGCGATGCGAGCCATGAAGCAGTAGTCAGTTGGTTGAAGACACCATCTGCCACCGTGCTGGTGGCCGTTTTCATTGTTATGACGTTCTATCATACGAAACTGGGGATTCAAGTCATCATCGAAGACTATGTGGGCGGATGGCTACAGGCAGCCTCAATGGTATTGCTCAATGTGGTATGTATCCTGTTCGCAGTCGCCGGGATCCTTGCACTTCTGAAAATTGCCTTGTAGAAAATCAATATGGGCAAAGCATACAGATTGACCGAGCATGCCTATGATGTAGTGGTAGTCGGTGCGGGCGGTGCTGGGCTGCGTGCCACACTGGGCATGACAGCCAGCGGACTCTCAACCGCATGTATCACCAAGGTTTTTCCGACTCGAAGCCACACGGTAGCGGCGCAGGGCGGGATGAGCGCAGCCCTTGCCAATATGGGTGAGGATGACTGGCGTTGGCATATGTATGACACGGTCAAAGGCTCCGACTGGCTGGGCGATCAAGATGCTATTGAATACATGTGCCGTGAAGCAATTCCGGCGGTTGTCGAACTTGAGCACTACGGGGTTCCGTTTTCACGCACAGACGACGGTCGGATTTATCAAAGACCCTTTGGAGGCATGACCACTCGTTTTGGCGAAGGCATCGCACAGAGAACCTGTGCGGCAGCCGACAGGACTGGGCATGCAATTTTGCACACTCTTTACCAGCAATCTCTGAAGCATAATGCTGAGTTTTTCATCGAGTATTTTGCAATCGATCTGCTGATGAATGATGAAGGGGCATGCAAGGGCGTACTCGCCTGGGATCTGGCTACCGGTGAGCTGCATGTTTTTCGCGCACACATGGTGCTGCTTGCTACCGGCGGCTACGGGCGTACCTATTTCTCCTGCACTTCGGCGCATACCTGCACGGGTGATGGGAATTCAATGGTATTGCGTGCCGGCTTACCATTACAGGATATGGAATTCGTGCAATTCCATCCCACTGGAATTTATGGTTCCGGATGCCTGATAACAGAGGGCGTAAGGGGCGAAGGCGGCTACCTGACCAATTCAGACGGAGAGCGTTTTATGGAACGCTATGCACCGAATGCGAAGGATCTTGCATCACGTGACGTGGTCAGCCGTTCAATGACGATTGAAATCAATGAGGGACGCGGTGTCGGGGAAGAAAAGGACCACATACAACTGCACCTGGAGCATCTGGGTACTGACCTCATTAACTCAAAGCTTCCAGGGATTGCCGAATCTGCCCGAATATTTGCAGGAATTGATGTGACCCGAGAGCCCATCCCCGTGTTACCGACAGTGCACTACAACATGGGAGGAATCCCCACGAATTACCAGGGGGAAGTGGTGACCTTGAGAGACGGTGATCCGGACCATGTGATTCCAGGACTCATGGCCATTGGTGAGGCTGCCTGTGTATCAGTACACGGAGCTAACCGCTTGGGATCCAATTCCCTGCTTGACCTTATCGTGTTTGGCAGAGCCGCCGCCATGCGTGCCGTGGAACTAGTCAAGCCTGGACAACCCCACGAACCGTTGAATGATGCCGTAGTAGATAAGGTGCTTGACCGTTTTGATAAGATGCGTTACGCCAATGGCGAGATCGCAGTTGCGAGCCTGCGCATCGAAATGCAAAAGACAATGCAAAATCATGCTGCAGTTTTCAGGACTGGTGAGTTGATTGAGAAAGGCTTAATCCGGCTGCAGGAATTGCTTGCCCAAATGGAGAGTTTAAGGGTAAGCGACCGTTCAATGGTTTGGAACACGGACTTGGTTGAAGCCATCGAGCTGTTGAATTTGATGCCTCAGGCCATTGTAACTGCGCAGTCTGCGCTGAACCGTACTGAGAGTCGCGGTGCGCAGGCCCGCGATGACTATCCTGAGCGCGATGATGAGAACTGGATGAAGCATACGCTGGCAACCATTGATGAGAGTGGGCATGTGGAAATCCTGTACCGGCCGGTACATATGTATACCCAGACTAATGAAGTCGAAGTGATTCCTCCAAAAGCACGAGTTTACTGAAAAGGAAATCCTGATGGCACAATTCAATCTTCCGGCAAACTCCGTGGTCAAGCCAGGCAAGACGCATCCGCCTGCCACGGCAAGCAGGAATGTAAAAAAAGTAATTGTTTACCGCTATGACCCGGACAGCGAAAAGAATCCTCGCACGGATACCTATGAAATTGATCTGGATACGTGCGGGCCGATGGTGCTGGATGCGCTTATCAAGATCAAGAATGAGATTGACGCTACGCTGACTTTCCGCCGCTCCTGCCGCGAAGGTATCTGCGGCTCCTGTTCAATGAATATCAATGGCTCGAATACATTGGCGTGCATCAAGGCCATCGGGGAGATCAAGGGTGACCTCAGGATATACCCGTTGCCCCATATGCCGGTTGTCAAGGATCTGGTAGTGGACTTGAGCAGGTTTTATGCACAGTACGCATCTGTTAAGCCATGGATCCAAACGCGGGAACAGTCCTCATTGAAGCGGGAGCAGCTGCAAACCAAAAGTGACCGCGAAAAGCTGGAGGGCCTGGAGGAATGCATTTTATGCGCATGCTGTTCAACCAGTTGCCCCAGTTACTGGTGGAATAGCGATCGTTACCTGGGGCCAGCCGTACTGTTGCAGGCCTATCGGTGGATTGCTGACAGCAGGGATGAGGCGACGACAGAGCGCCTGGAAGAACTCAAGGATACATTCAAGCTTTATCGATGCCACACGATCATGAACTGCACAAATACCTGTCCGAAAGGACTGAATCCTGCCAAGGCAATTGCTGAAATCAAGAAACTTGCCGCAGCAGTCGGAAGCTGAAGCGATTGGAAGGGCATTCACATAGACTGAAATGGCGTTGCCGAAGAGGTACCAAGGAACTGGATATTCTGATGCTCAAGTTCCTTGAAAATCACTATGAAAATGCTGAATCAGAACTGAAGCGCGCTTTCGAGACGATGCTCGATATGCCAGACCCGGAGTTATATACCCTGGTGACCGGGCGGGCGGAGTCACGAGATAAGCACATCAACAAAGTGGTTGAATGCATCCGGACTTAAAGGCATTGGTGGTGCAAACTCGGGACTCCAGTTTGGCAAGGCCGAGGGCTTTATTGCAGAGTTTTTGGTTAATATGCCAATATAACTGTGTACCAGGCTGCACGGTCAATTATGAAAAGCCCATCTCCCAATAAACGATTCTTGGCAGACCCGCTGCCGAACACATTTGCTGGTCTAATGGAGATGTATGAGGCAAATTACATCCGTCTGCGCAAGTTATGTGGTTCCAAGAACTCCATGCCTACAATAGCGGTATCAAGAATACCCCGCGGGATGGACTTGTACCTTCAGGTCCTTGAGCAGACACGCTACACCTCCACCATTGCACTGACCTATTATTTCGCAGATGCACAAAATGGCTTACTGGCCTATCCCAACCTCAAACTGAGAATCTATTACGATGCGTTGCAGGCTGAAGTGATGAGCCAGTCCTTTCGCAACAAAAGCGCAGCCAGCCAGGCCTGCAGGTTCCCGGCACGTACGTCATTGCCGAACAGATGGTATTTGAATCGTTTTTTATTCAAATGGCTGTGCTACTGCGACCGGCAAGGGCATTCCTTTATAAAAGATAGTTCGCATCGGCAAAATGAGTTGCTTACCGAAGATATTGTGTCGCCCTAGTTATTCTCTCCGAGGCGGTGATATTTAATGTCAATAATTATAAGTAATATATAATTTATTGAATTAAATAGTATAATACTGGATATATTCCGGGTTATATACTTATGCTCCTGACAGGAATAACCTGAATTCGGCCAGGAAAGTATATCAATTAGCACGGACCCGCCAATTTCGTGTAGAGGATCGATGCCCATGAAAATTTCAACGAAGGCACGTCATGCGGTTACTGCAATGATGGATCTCGCAATCAATGACCGATACGGTCCTGTCTCGCTCCTGGATATTTCCCGATGTCAGGGGATCTCCTTGTCCTATCTGGAGCAATTGTTTGCAAAGCTGCGTAAAGATGGCCTGGTAATTGGAACACGGGGTCCTGGGGGCGGCTATCGGCTGACATGTGCACCCAGTCACATTTCAATTGCCCAGGTTGTCAGTACGGTTGAAGGGCATAATCGCCCTTATGGTGCAGCCAAGCTCTCCATGCAATTCAGCGAGGATTGCCTTACATATCGATTGTGGGATGACCTGAGCGCCAGGCTGTATACCTATTTGGACGGAATATCGCTTGATGATTGTATACACCATCCAGAGTTCCGTGACGCGAACTCTTCCCCCACGGGTCGAGATCATATGTTTCCAAGGAAAACAGCTGCCTGAATGAAAGGCGCTGTAATGCTGATGCGGTCTTGTTACCCGGGTACCTGAAACAAGCTGTCAAAGCAGGTGTATAACTGCGTCACGCTCTTCCAGTAATTCTTTCTCTGTCTTCTGGATCATTTCCTGGCTGAAGTCGTTCATGTCCAGCCCTCGAACAATTTCATAGTCGCCGTTTTTACAACGTACAGGGAATGAAAACATGAGCCCTTCTGAAATCCCATAATCACCTGTTGATGCGATGCCCATGCTCGTCCAGTCATCATCAGGGGTTCCAAATACCCAGGTACGCATATGATCAATTGCAGCTGAAGCAGCCGATGCTGCGGAGGATGCACCACGGGCATTGATGATTTCTGCTCCGCGTTTTTGCACTTTGGAAAGGAAGGATTCCCGATACCAGGACATGTCAACCAGTGAGGTAGCACTCTCACCACCAATGCTGCAGTGATTGATGTCAGGATACTGGGTCAGTGAATGGTTGCCCCATACAGTCAGACGGGTGATGTCAGAGACTGGGGTATCTGTTTTCAAAGCGAGTTGGTTGAGCGCACGATTGTGATCGAGCCTCATCATGGAAGTGAACTGTGCAGACGACAGGTCAGGTGCATTACTCATGGCTATCAGGGCATTTGTGTTTGCCGGATTTCCTACCACAAGCACTTTTACATCGCGAGAGGCATGGTCATTGATAGCCCGACCCTGAGGCCCGAATATTTTCCCGTTGTCATTCAGCAAGTCGCTGCGTTCCATCCCCTTGATGCGCGGCTTTGATCCAATGAGCAGGGCATGGTCTACATCCTTGAAGCCGACGCTGAGGTCAGTTGTGGTGATGATTTCTTCGAGCAAGGGAAAAGCGCAATCCAGCAATTCCATTTCCACGCCTTTCAATGCCTCCAAGGCTGGCTCAATTTCAATCAGCTGCAGGATGACCGGTTGGTCCTTACCCAACATTTCTCCAGAAGAAATTCGAAATGCGGCAGCATATCCAATATTTCCTGCGGCACCTGTGATGGCAATTCGTACTGCTGGTTTCATGTTTTTTCCTTACAAATTATTAGTTCGGGTGATGTTGTTTTTCCAAATATTCAAGTGACTGCATTTCATTCAGCCGGCTTACAGTACGCTTGAATTCTTCGTTAAGCCGCGAGCCCCAATACAGCGAATCCGGCCAAGCTTCAGCGGAGAGGATCAACTTTACATTACGATCATAAAACTCGTCTACCAGGTTTATGAATCTCCTGGCCTGGTCATCCTTGTCTTTGAAGACGGGTACGTGCGAAATTAAGACTGCGTTGAAGCGTTTTGCCAGTTCGATATAGTCCGAGGTGCCGCGTGGCTCTGCGCACAGTTCCCGGAAATCGAACCACGCGATCTTTGCAGAATGCCGTATGCTTTGCAGGTTTCGGTTTCTAATCTGTATCTTGCCCCAGGAGCCATCATTTTTTTCTGCACACAGACTTAGAAAATGATGTTCAAGCCAGTCTTGCGAAGTGTCATTGATAGGCGTGTTGTAAATACCCTCTATTTGCATAAGTTCAAATCGATAGTCGCTCTCGCCATCCAATTGCACCACATCAGTATGTGTCTGTAACAAGTCGATGGTCGGCAAGAACCGTTCTCGTTGCAACCCGTCTGCGTACAGCTGGTCTGGTCTTGTATTCGATGTCGCAACGAGTACGGTTTTGTGATCAAAAAGTCCCTGCAACAGCCCGGAGATGATCATGGCATCTCCTATATCATGTACAAAAAATTCATCGATGCACAATACTTTTGCCTTGTCGGCAAATGTACGTGCAACCCGTTTAAGCGGGTCAGTTTCATTTCTGCATTGTTTTAGCTGGCCATGGGCTTCATCCATGAACTGGTGAAAATGCAGGCGTAATTTTTTCTGTATGTGCAGATTGGAGAAGAACAGGTCCATCAGGAATGTTTTTCCTCGACCGATTCCTCCCCAAATGTACAGTCCCTTGAACTCTGCAGGGTCCTGTTTGTTAGGCAGGCATCGTTTAATTCGGTCTAGCAGCGTGGGACTCGAATCATGATGATTCAACCGGTCATGCAATGCCTGCAGCGCCAGTACTGTTTTTCTCTGTTCCAAATCCTGTACGATTTGCCGTGTTTCAAGCAGTTTGCGGTACGCTGACTCAATCATTACTGTTTGTAGATCTGGGAATCCGGTGTGTGAATTTGGCAGGTAACTACATTTCAGGTGCATACTATATACTGCGAGTAACTCAACTAGCTATGGGATGGCACGAGACAAGCCCTCTTCGGACTCAGGGTCCTATGATGGCCAGTTCGCCTGTCAATGGCATGGACAGAGAAATACCTTGTCTGACAGAGGCCGACATCAGGGGCTCAACCGGCATGTTTTGAAAAACACAGGTACTCAAATTCAGGTCTGATTACCGGGAACGTCGTACTATGTCGCTAGGCCCACTCATGGTTGATCTTCGTGCAGATTCATTATCTGCACAGGAGAAAAGGCTATTGCTTGAGCCTTCCGTTGGAGGCGTGATTCTGTTCAGCCGAAACTTTACATCCGTTGAGAGTCTGATAAATCTGGTCAGTGAAATTCATGCGCTGCGCCATCCGAGGCTGCTGGTAGCTGTCGATCAGGAGGGGGGCTGCGTACAGCGATTTCGCAGAGGGTTTACTCAATTGCCTGCGATTCAAGGGCTGGGGAAAATCCATGATACAGACTCCAGGCGGGCCTGTGCGCTGGCCGAGATTACAGGGTGGCTCATGGCAGCGGAACTCAGATCCGTTGGAATCGATTTCAGTTTTGCTCCGGTTCTTGATTTGAATTGTGGGGTCAGCCGGGTAATTGGCGAGCGTGCGTTCCACAAGGATCCGGAAATTGTTGCTGCATTGGCAACACACTATATACGCGGGATGCGCCGAGCAGGCATGCAAGCCGTTGGCAAGCACTTCCCTGGACATGGCGGCGTTGCAGCAGACTCGCATGTTGATCGGCCGGTTGATACTCGCAGCTACCAGGATCTTCTTCTGCAGGACATTCTACCGTTTCGGCGCCTGATCAATCAGAGTATCGCTGGGATCATGAGTGCGCATGTCATATATGAGAAAATTGATGAAGAGGTTGCGACTTATTCAAAAAAGTGGCTGCATGCGGTGTTGCGTGAACAGCTGGATTTCAAGGGTGCAGTATTCAGCGATGATCTCAGCATGAAAGCGGCAGACTGCAGTGATGAGTATACGGTGCGCACACGCAAGGCTTTGCAGGCTGGCTGCGACATGGTTCTTATTTGTAATGACAGTGAACAGGCTGTTCAGGTCGCAGAGCAGCTCAGGAGCCAGGACAGTCCTGCATCGCAGATTCGGTTGGCCCGCATGCATGGTGGCAAGCACTCAATTCCCTATAAGGAGTTGCGAGTCAGAGATGAATGGCAATCTGCAGTATTACAAGTAGAATCGTACCTGGATCAATCGGACAGCGACCTGCTCATTTAATGAGGTATATGCCGCGGTAAAAAATAGTATGGACAGTTCTGACTTATCGAGAATATTTGGAAATCTGTGGACACAGGATTATGCGCCCGCTTGGGTAGCTCAGGTGTTTGTCATAGTTTTTGCTGTTCTTTTATTCAATTTTTTGATCGGCCTGCTATTACGAAGACTGGAAACAAATGTCCAGCGCTCGGCAAATCCTTGGGATGATGCATTCGTTCATGCCGTGCGCCGACCCTTGCAGATATTGATATGGGTCGTCGGCATCCTGTTTGCTGCCGATATAGTCGCGAGCAAATCAGATGCAGAAATTTTTAAGGCTATCGATCCAATACGTGATATTTCTGTCATTGCGATACTCACCTGGTTTTTGATCCGCTTCGTTCGGGAATTTGAAAAGGCCTTTATCCGCAAGCGTTCCATGAAGGGGGGCAGTGTCGATATAACGACCACCAACGCATTGGTGAAACTTGTCAATGCCTCTGTTTTTATCACCGCAGCCCTGGTGATGCTGCAAACACTTGGCTTCAGCATATCGGGCATACTGGCCTTCGGAGGCATTGGTGGCATTGCTGTAGGATTTGCGGCCAAGGACCTGCTGTCCAATTTCTTCGGTGGCCTGATGATTTATCTCGATCGTCCCTTCAAGGTCGGGGACTGGATACGTTCTTCAGACAAGGAGATTGAGGGCACTGTTGAGGAAATCGGATGGCGCCAAACCCGGATACGGACGTTTGACAAGAGACCACTTTACGTGCCGAACTCAATTTTCATGAATATCATTGTTGAGAATCCTTCCCGCATGTCGCATCGAAGAATCTATGAGACCATCGGTATTCGTTATGCTGACATTCATGCAATGGGAGCAATCGTGCAGGATGTCAAAAACATGCTGACTCAGCATGAGGAGATTGACAAAAAACAAACGATGATTGTGAATTTCGACCAGTTCAGTGACTCTTCGGTGGACTTTTTTGTATATACCTTTACCAGGACGACCAACTGGATCAGATTCCACGAAGTCAAGCAGGATGTCCTGCTGAAAATTTCAGAGATTATTGCAAAGCATCATGCAAGTATTGCCTATCCAACGCACGAATTGCACTTTAGAGATGCCGTGGCAGATACCCCGCTACCTAAATCCTAGCCTTCGTTTGCCAGCGCTGACACAAGGTGTGCTGTTTTGAGCATGGAAACATCTGTTGGCAGGCTGGCACCTGACTTTTGTTATAAGCGGGTACTGCCGGGACAGAACACTTTTGAAAGAACGATGATTTGATGGCTGAAAAGCGCCTTGCAATTATTGGTGGTACGGGATTTGCTTCGGTTGGCAATCTGAAAGTGATCCGGGAGCATTCGGTCGACACACCCTTCGGCTCATGCAGCAGTGTGCTGAAAACTGTGGAGCTGGAAGGTGTAGAAGTCATCATCTTGTTTCGTCATGGATCTCCACACAGGATCCCTCCGCACAAGGTGAACTACCTTGCCAACATCTGGGCATTGCATGAGGTTGGTATTACACATGTCATTGGAGTGACTGCTGTTGGAGGGATCAGTCGTACGGCTTCTCCCAAAAAAATCATTATCCCTGACCAGATCATTGACTATACCTATGATCGTAAACACACTTTTTTCGAACAGAATCCTCAGCAGGTAACCCATATCGATTTTACTGAGCCATTTTGCCTTGAACTTCAAGAGGTCATGCTACTTATGGCTGCCGAGACTGGCCTGGACGTGTTGGCTGGCGCCACGTACGGGGTCACGCAGGGCCCTCGGCTGGAAACAGCTGCCGAGATCAGGCGCATGGCCAGGGATGGCTGTGATGTAGTGGGAATGACAGCCATGCCAGAGGCCTCCCTGGCGAGGGAGATGGGCATCTGTTACGCCGTGTGTTCACTTAGTGTAAATTGGGCTGCTGGTTGCGGGAGCAGCAAGGAAATGATCAATCTGGCCGAGATGGAGAAGACCATAGCGCAGGAAATGCTTGCCGTCAGACAGCTTTTAGGTGCATCTGTCCAGCACTTGCACTTGACGAGCTGAGATCAATGGGCGAAGTATCTTTGTGATTTACAAGACTGGCTTGGGTAATAACCCAAGGGCCTCTATGGGCGCCTCATGTGAATATCACAACGGGGAGCACTGACAGCAGGCTATGCGTCGCAAGCGGTGCAATACGGTCCCGAGGGGTGTCAGATCAAGGTGATCCATCCCCGTTCTCTGCAGGCCATATTTCTACCAGAATACCGAACAATGGATGGTCGATGTAATGCAGTTCCTTGCTTCGCATTTTTCGATGGATCTTCAAAGGAAAGTCCGCCAGTATGCGATCGTGTTCCGGCTGCTCGGATGTTATTGATGCAGTGTCCGTATTCCTGTCCACAGGCCTGCGGTAGATGAGATCCGTGAATACATGCAGGTAGCGCCCAAGCACGATTTTAACTGTGCCTTCAAGTTCATTGATAGGATGCCTCGCCAGTAGGTTGTGGTCCTCAGAACTCAATTCGCCGGGCTCGTGAATATCAAATTCAGCGCTGTAGTCTAGACCAGCCTCAATGTGAACAGGCAAAGCGTTTCTTTTGGCCAGGCCAGGCTGTAGCCATGCGACATGTTTCAGAACCCGGAATTCGCCGGACTCCGTCAATGCGGCCGCCTGGTCAGCCAACTTCAGTGCATCCAGAGGCAAGGGCAGGAAATCATGCAGAAGTGCACTGTCATCCAGGGTGACAGCATCCTGCAAATCTGGGGGCACCGATGGCTCGGGTGCGTGTAGCAGGGGCTGGTCAGGGTCGGACATGTTGGCAAAAAAGACCATCTCGATTATGTAATCTTTTGCCAGGGCGCACTGGCCGGCCAAGAGCATTGAAAGGGAAAAAACGCAAACTGTCCGAGTAAAAATATTCATTTCATCTTGTCCAGAGCTCAGGCAGCCTGCCGGAGTTGAAGATCATTGAGCAGCCCCTCAATCATTTCAGCCCGCTGGTGCGAATCCTCCATTTCAGTATATATCGTTAGTTTCTCGGTGCTAGCCAGTTTATAGGTGGTTGGGTTTTCCTGAACAAGTTCCAACAATTTAGGCACATCAATCTTAGGTGATTTTGAGAAACTCAGGCGCATGGAGTTGTTTCCGGCTCTAATCTGAACCACATCATACCGCTCTGCAACGAGCTTGAGCCTGGTGACCCTGAACAGGTTCTTTGTGTAGGGAGGCAGCAGGCCAAATCGGTCGATGAGTTCAACCTCGAGATCATCCAGGTCATCCATACTTTTTGCACTTGCGATGCGCTTGTACAGGATCAGCCTCGTGTGGACGTCAGGTACGTACTCTTCTGGTAGCAAAGCCGGTACACCCAGGTCCACTTCGGTTCCGTGATCAGGAGGTAAGTCATCTGCAGGTATCTTGCCTGATTTGAGTGAGGCGACAGTACGTGCCAGGAGCTGGTTATACAGGCTGAATCCTATTTCATGAATCTGGCCACTTTGCTCTGCGCCCAGCAATTCTCCGGCTCCCCTGATTTCCAGGTCATGGGTCGCCACCGTAAACCCGGCACCCAACTCCTCCAGGGCCTCGATTGCCTCGAGCCGCTTGACGGCATCCTTTGAAATTGCAGATTTGGGTGGTGTAATCAGGTAGGCGTAGGCGCGGTGACTGGACCGGCCAACCCGGCCTCGAATTTGATGCAGCTGAGATAGTCCCAGTTTATCTGCTCGATTAACAATGATCGTATTGGCTGATGGGATGTCAATCCCGTTTTCTATGATCGTAGTACACACAAGAATGTTGAATCGCTGGTGATAAAAATCGACCATTACCTGTTCCAGGTCCTGCTCGGGCATTTGACCATGCGCCACCTCAACCACTGCTTTTGGAAGCAATTGCCGAATTTCCCTGGCAGTTTTCTCAATGCTTCGGACTTCATTGTGCAGGAAAAAAATTTGTCCGCCGCGCTTGAGTTCTCGGAAACAGGCTTCCCGTAGGGTGTGTGAATCCCAGATGCCGACAAAGGTCTTGATTGCGTGACGATGACTTGGAGGGGTCGTGATGATGGACAGGTCACGCAATCCACTTAGGGACATGTTAAGTGTTCTTGGGATAGGGGTTGCAGTCAGGGTCAGAATATCCACTTCTGCACGCATTTTCTTGAGGACTTCTTTCTGGCTCACCCCGAAGCGCTGCTCTTCGTCAACAACAATCAGGCCGAGGTCATTAAATTTGATGTCCACACTCAACAATTTATGCGTACCAATGATGATATCGATGCCTCCAGCATAGAGACTGGCTTTTATTGCCTGCTGTTTTTTGCTGGATACGAATCTCGAGATATGTTCAATACGTACTGGCCAATCGGCAAACCGGTCACTGAAGCTCTGAAAATGCTGCATAGCAAGCAATGTGGTAGGGACCAGCACGGCGACCTGTTTCCCAGCCATAGCGGCTACAAAGGCAGCACGCATGGCAACCTCAGTCTTGCCAAAGCCGACATCACCACACACGATGCGATCCATGGTCTTTCTGGATTCCATGTCGGCGATGACGTCATCAATTGCCTTTTGCTGATCAGGCGTTTCTTCATAGGGAAAAGTGGACCCGAACAGATTCAGCTCCTGATGATTGATGTCATACTGATAGCCGCTTTTTGACTCGCGGCGTGAATAAATGTCGAGCAGCTCTGCAGCCACATCCCGGGTGCGTGCTATCGCCCTGCGTTTTATGTTTTTCCAGGCTTCGCCACCGAGGCGATGAAGAGGCGCATCTTCTTCTGAGGCGCCCGTATAACGGCTGACGAGATGAAGTGAAGATACTGGCACGTACAGGAGGTCTTTATTCGCGTATTCCAGTGTCAGGAATTCTGTTTCCGTTCCACTGAGGCTTAATGCTTTCAGCCCGCGATACCGGCCAACGCCATGGTCCTCATGCACCATGGGCGCCCCTTCATTCAACTCTGAAAGGTCTCGAATTAATGCCTCGGCATCCCGTATCTGTCGCCTGTGTCTCCTTTTCTGCTTTACACGTGCGCCAAACAGATTGCTTTCTGTGATGATGGCGACCCCGTTTTGCGGTAACAGCAAGCCTTCATCCAGGGGCCCTACCGTAATGGCCACGGGTATAGCCTGGCCCATGAATTCCTGCCAGTCTTTGACAACCCTGGGATGTATATCGAATCCTTTCAGCACATCGCTCAGATACTCTCTCCTGCCAGGCGATTCGGCCAGAAACAGTATTCTGCAGGCATGGGTGTGAATGAACTGCTCAAGTTCAGCAGCCGGTCTGCTTACGCGTGAGTTTATGGCAAGAGTAGGAAGTGCACGGGTATCAAGGTTGTACTGGTCGCATCGCGGGTTCTCCAGCTTGAATTGCTGGAGCTGGATTGTATTGAATTTCTGCAGGTTCTTTGCGAGTTCCGCTGCAGAAATCCACAGGTTTTCAGGGGGGAGTGGAGGGCGCTCCTGATCGTATTTCCGCTGCTCGAATCTTGAGGCTGTCTCGCTCTCAAATTCCTCCGCGACGTCAATGCAATCTTCAAATAAGATCAGTTGGCATTTTTCCGGGAGGTAGCTGAAAAATGTGTCCGTCTGTTCAAAGAACAGTGGAAGATAGTATTCCACTCCGTGGGGCAGGTTGTGATTACTGACTTCCCTGTAAATTACGCTGTTGTTCGGATCACCTTCGATCCGGGCTCTGTAGTTTTGCCTGAATCGTTTGACAGCACCCTCATCGTTTGGAAATTCGCGTGCCGGGAGGATTCGTATGCTGTCAACCAGTTGTGCTGAGATCTGGTTTTCCGGATTGAATGTGCGAATTGTGTCGATCTCGTCACTGAGTAAATCGATTCGATAGGGCAGATCGCTCCCCATGGGGTACAGGTCAACAATGGATCCTCGAACAGCGAATTCACCATGCAACATGACCTGAGACACGAACTGGTAGCCGGCCTCAACCAGAATTTTACGAAAATCTTCAAGGTCCAGCTGATCGCCTTTTGCGAGGCATATGATCTGGTCGCGAATAAACGACTTGGGTGAAAGCCGGCTCATGAAGGTTGTGACCGGGACAATCAACGTGCGGCAATGCGTGTCCAGTAATGAACGCAAAATGAGTAGTCGATCCGAAATGATGTCCTCATGGGGGGGCTGCACATCATAGGGGAGGGTCTCGTAATCCGGGAACAATTGGGTCTCGGCAGATGCATCACCGAAGAATGCCATCTCGCTTCTTAGGATTTCGGCAGACTGGATATCTTTCGTAATAACAAGGGTCAGGCCGGCATATTCTTCAACGGCCTTGGCCAATGCCAGACCTTTACTGCATCCGTAGGTCTGGCCCCACGTAATGCGGGGCATGTCCTCGTCGGGCAAAGAAGGGTGAAAAATATCCATGGTCCGGTTTATGCAGGGGAGCAATGAGTACGGGGATGTTGCCTGTTGATCATAACAGGTAGTGCAGTTGTAATAAGAGGTTCTGTCAGGACAGGTACTGTACGCTGGATGAATGTCATTTGGAACGATACCGGATCCAGCGACTGGGTTTGCAGTGTGATCCCGATTCGCTCGTTTTTTTTAGACTCCTGCATGTTAAGATTCTTTTGCAATTAATGGGTTAGCAGCGCTTGCCCTCTATTTTACCTGATCAAAATCGATGCGATGCCAATACAGGAACCAAGGGTACTCAAAGCACAGGACCTGAAGTGCGCAAGAGGGGGTACGGAACTGTTTTCTGATCTTGGGTTCTCAATTGTTTCAGGTGAATCTCTGGTAGTGAAAGGTGGCAATGGCAGTGGTAAGACAAGCCTGCTGAGAATTTTATGCGGATTCAACCACCCTACGGCGGGCAAGGTTACCTGGTGCAGTCAATCCATCTATGGACATGACGAGTATCGCCAGCAGGTATCCTACGTCGGTCATCAATCAGGCGTGAAACCGGACCTGACAGTACTGGAGAACCTTGTCTTCATGCAGCGACTGGCCGGAGCGAGCAGCAAGGAGTCTGAAATTAGGGAGGCGGTCCGTTTTGTTGGCCTGTTCCGGCAAAGAAACATGATGACAGGCAAGTTGTCCGCAGGACAAAAACGACGTCTTGCGCTTGCAAAGCTGCAGTTGCAGCAAAGAATCGTTTGGGTACTCGATGAGCCTCTCACGGCATTGGATAAGGAGTTCATTGGTGAGTTTGAGCAGGTGCTGAAAGATCATCTTGATAATCACGGTATTCTGGTGGTTACGACACATCGAGAATTGAAAATTCCGGAATACCGGGTCAAGCGGGTCAATCTTTCACCGTCATGCTGAGTGTTGTTCTCACTGTTATTCAGCGCGATCTGCTGCTGGCCTTTCGAAGGCGCGCAGACTTGATGAACCCGGTTTTGTTTTATGTAATTGTAGCGACCCTTTTTCCTTTGGGTGTCAGTCCGGACATCGAATTTCTGGGCAGGCTGGCACCAGGACTTGTTTGGGTGACCACGTTACTGGCAGCACTGATTTCCATGGAAAGTATTTTCAGACAGGATTTTGATGACGGCAGCATCGAGCAGTTGTTCTTGAGCCCGCACCCGTTCTCCATGCTGGTATTCGGGAAAGTCGCTGCACACTGGCTGATTACGGGGGTTCCCATGCTGGTCATTGTGCCGTTGATGGCGCTGCTTCTGCACCTGCCTGTACAGGCGATACCGGTGCTATGGGCAACGATTTTACTGGGCACGCCAATACTGAGTCTGGTTGGTGCTATCGGTGCGGCACTGACCTCAGGTTTCAGGGGCGGCGGAATATTGCTCGGTCTGCTTGTCTTGCCGCTCTATGTTCCGGTTTTGATCTTTGCATCATCCGCAGTCAGCGCGGCGGCAGACGGGCTTGCTGTTTCGGGGCACCTGGCGATGCTGGGCGCCGGTTTGATCTTAGCGCTGGTGCTGGCACCGCTTGCCATCGGTGCTTCACTGAAAATCAGCATGAGTTGAGTGATGTGGAAATATCTGCATAGATTGTCTTCACTCAAGTACTGCTACGAGTGGTCCGGGAAATGGGTGCCTTGGCTGCTGGGCGTGACGGCCGTGCTGATGCTTGTTGGACTTTACTGGGGGCTTCTCGTAGCTCCCATCGATTACCAGCAGGGTGAGTCCTATCGGATCATGTATATTCATGTCCCGTCAGCCTGGATGTCGATGTTTGTATATGCCGTCATGGCGGGTGCTGGCTTCGTCGCCCTTGTATGGAAGACCAAGCTGTCAGAGATCATCGTATCGGAATGTGCAGTGATCGGTGCAATGTTTACAGCGCTCGCGCTGATAACCGGCATGCTGTGGGGCAAGCCGACTTGGGGGACTTACTGGTTGTGGGATGCGCGGCTCACCTCGGAGTTGATCCTGCTGTTTTTGTATTTTGGCATCATTGCCATCCACTCAGTCATAGAAGAGCCTCGCACTGCGGGCCGGGTGGCGAGTATCCTGGCCATCATCGGGATTATCAATATACCTATTATTCACTATTCTGTAACATGGTGGAGTTCCCTGCATCAGCCAAACATGCAATTGGTTTCCAAGACTCCTTCTGTACATCCAAGCATGCTGTACCCGCTACTGGTCATGGCTGTTGCGTTTCAAATGTACTTTGTGAGCTTGCTATTTATTCGCATGAGAAATGAGATCCTATATCGGGAGCGACTCACCAAATGGGTTAAGAAAGCTTTAGCAGGACACTGATTATGCAAGAATTATTCATACTTGATGGGAAGGGATTATATGTATGGAGTGCCTATGCTATTACCATGATCAGTCTTGTAGTGGCACTTGTGTCTGCCAGCATGCGCAAGAGAAAAATTATTAAGGAAATAGACGACAGTCTGGAGCAGTAAGGCCCGTCAGGATGCGTACCCAAAGAAAACAACGCGTGATATTCATCGTCGTCCTCCTGGTCGGCCTCAGCTGTGCAACTGCACTGGCACTGTATGCCATGCGCCAGAATATCATGCTGTTCCACACCCCCTCCGAAGTGTATACGGGCAAGGTACCGGAAAACCGGCTCTTCAGAATTGGTGGGCTCGTGGTTGCCGGCAGCGTAATCAAGGCGGATGATGGGCTGACTACGGACTTTGGTCTTACAGATTTGAACCAGTCCATCACGGTCCGTTATACAGGCCTGTTGCCGGATTTATTCCGTGAGGGCCAAGGCATTGTTGCGCAAGGTAGTTTGAACGACAAGGGTGTATTTATTGCTCAAGAGGTGCTGGCAAAACACGATGAAAATTACATGCCCCCCGAGGTTGCTGCGAGCTTGAAGCAGTACCGCGATACGATTCCAAAAGGCATGTCCGGGTATGGCCCCAAGGCCCCGTGATACCTGAGGTTGGCCATTTTGCACTGATCGTGGCCCTGAGCTTGGCGCTCGTGCAAACTGTGCTGCCCATTTGGGGCGCTCAAACCCGCACGCTTCAGTGGATGGCAGTGGCCAAGCCTGCAGCACGAGGGCAGTTTTTCTTTATCCTCCTTTCCTATATCTGCCTGACATACAGTTTCATCATCAATGACTTTTCCGTACTGTATGTAGCCAATAATTCCAACACGGCACTCCCTCTCCATTACAGGATATCGGCCGTCTGGGGGGCACACGAGGGTTCCTTGCTCCTCTGGGTATTGATGCTGGGAGTCTGGACCTATGCTGTGACTGTTTTCAGTGCGAGCCTGCCTAAAGACATGGTCGCGCGGGTCCTGGGCGTAATGGGCTTTGTGAGTATCGGTTTCTTGCTGTTCACGTTGCTGACATCCAACCCCTTTGAACGTATTTTTCCGGTACCCGTCGAGGGCAGGGACCTGAACCCCTTGCTGCAGGATCCCGGCCTGATCATTCACCCCCCCATGCTGTACATGGGATATGTTGGATTTTCCGTGGCCTTCGCCTTTGCTATCGCAGCATTGCTGGGCGGCAAGCTGGACTCCATTTGGGCGCGATGGTCGCGGCCCTGGGTGATCTATGCATGGGTGTTCCTGACCATTGGCATCACGCTTGGAAGCTGGTGGGCCTATCATGAGCTTGGCTGGGGCGGGTGGTGGTTCTGGGACCCCGTTGAAAATGCTTCGTTCATGCCCTGGCTGGTAGGTACGGCGCTGGTCCATTCCTTGGCAGTGACCGATAAGCGCTCCAATCTCAAAAACTGGACCGTACTGCTTGCAATATTTGCATTTTCACTGAGTCTGCTGGGTACATTCCTTGTTCGCTCGGGCGTACTTGTATCCGTACACGCATTTGCCACAGACCCTGCACGCGGGCTGTATATCCTCATATTTCTTGCAGTCGTCATCGGGGGTTCATTGATTCTGTATGCTATTCGGGCTCCTCACATCCGGTCCGCGGGGCAATTTGATATCTTTTCCCGGGAGACTGCCTTACTGATCAATAACGTACTGCTGCTGGTGGCCATGCTGACCATTCTGGTAGGCACCTTATACCCCTTATTTGTCAGTGCACTGAATTTACCCTCGCTATCGGTTGGCAAACCCTACTTCGATCTGGTGTTTTCGACGTTGACCTTGCCACTGGTGCTCGTAATTGGCATCGGCCCCTTCCTGCGCTGGAAAAGCGCGTCAGTCGGGCAGGTATTTAGAAAACTATTCAAAATTGCTGTGATTGGGCTTGTATTGGGTCTTGCATTGCCACTTATGGTTGCCGGGAAGACGACGATTCTCGTTACCCTGGGCGTCACGCTGGGCGTATGGTCGATCGTCTCAGCCATGTACTACCTCTACAAGAATCTTCACCAGACGGGAAGGGGAGCAAGAATTTTTCATCGCATCAGCAAGGTGCCGCATGCTACGTGGGGGATGTCGGTGGCGCACCTTGGAATTGGTGTATTTGTATTGGGTGTGACATTTGTAAGCGCGTTTGAGCAGGAACGCGAGTTACCCATGCAGGTCGGGCAAAAGGCAGAGCTGTCAGGCTATCTTTTTCAGCTTGATGAGATCAAAGATGTGCAGGGGCCCAATTATTCCTCCAAGCAGGCCTCCGTGCGCGTATTCAAAAATGGTGAGCCAGTGGCACTGCTTTTGCCAGAGAAGCGCACCTACCTTGTCCAGCAAAATCCCATGACCGAGGCAGGAATTCATTCCGGATTCCTGAGAGATGTCTATGTGGCACTGGGTGAGCAAGTCGATGACAAGACGTGGGGAATGCGGTTGTACTACAAGCCCTTTGTACAATGGATCTGGCTGGGCGCCATGCTGATGGCCGTTGGCGGGGTACTGGCCGCACTGGACCGTCGTTACCGCATGAAAGTGAAACGTGGGAAAGCGACTGTGGCGTTGGGTACGCATGAACAGCAGGTTGCTTCTGTTTCGTAGCCGGCATGTCCAAGTATTTTCTTCCGGTCATTCTGTTTTTCATACTCGCCAGTTTTTTGTTTGTTGGCTTGTACAGGGATCCGACTACGGTATCTTCCCCGCTGATCGGCAAGCCGGTACCTCAATTTTCTCTCCCCCGGCTTCAGGATCCCGAGGCCGTTGTTTCAGAGCGTGATTTCCATGGCAAGGTCGTCTTGCTCAATGTATGGGCAAGCTGGTGTCTGGCATGCCGTGACGAGCACCCGATACTGACAGAGATGGCACATCACAAGGTGGTCCCGATATACGGGTTGAATTACAAGGATGACAGTGCTGATGCACTGCGGTATCTGGCAGACTTTGGGAATCCCTTCGTGGCCAATGCAGTGGATTTCTCCGGCCGTGTCGGGATCGAGTGGGGAGTGTACGGAGTTCCCGAAACTTTCGTGGTCGATAAGGCCGGCATTATCCGGTACAAGCATATCGGTGCGATCACCCAAAAGGATGCCGATGAGAAACTTTTACCTCTGGTAAGGCAACTGCAAAGCGAGGCCCCGTAAATGCGCGAATTCTTTGGCTTCATCGTTGGCGCCTTGTTCTGCTTTTCAGTTCTCGCACAGCCTGAAGCAGTCGCTCCTGAGTATGAAAGCCGCTACTACTCCTTGTTGAAGGAATTGCGTTGTCTGGTTTGCCAAAACCAGACAATCGCCGAATCCGATGCAGGTCTGGCCAAAGACCTGCGTGGCGAGGTTAAAACAATGCTATATGCCGGTGCCACGGATTCCGAGATCATCGAGTTCATGGTGAGCCGGTATGGCGATTTTGTGCTGTACAGGCCGCCGCTCAAGCCCACGACATGGCTGTTATGGTTTGGCCCTTTTATCCTGCTTGCCATTGGCTTGTTGGCACTGGCACGGGTATTGAAGAGACAAAAGGACATCGGCAGTTCGCCCTTGACCGAAGAAGAGCAGGCGAAGGTAAAGTCCATACTGGGTCATACTGAAGAATAGTTCAATGCTTGCATTCTGGCTCATTTGTCTGTTCCTGGTGGTGGTCGCGCTTGTCCTTGTGCTGCCATCATTGATGGCAGAATCCCAACCTGCGGATGATGAACGCCAAGCCATGAACCGGGCAATTTTTGACCGGAAACTGAAGGAGCTTGATGAAGACCTTCAAAGAGACCTGATCGACAGCGAACAATTCGAGATCGCACGGTCCGATCTGAGACGCACGCTTATTCATGATCTTGAAGATCACGGGACACCTGCCTTGAAAAAAAGTGGCAAGTCGATGGCTGTCATCGTATTGCTGGCTATCCCCATGCTCTCTGTGTTCACGTATCTGAAAATCAATAATGGCCTGGCTTCGCTGTCGGATGACTTTCAAGCTGAGCTCTCGGGCCAGGGCAGGATGCTTACTGTCGAGCAGGCAATCATGAATCTTGAAAGAAGACTGCGCGAAGTTCCGGACGATATGGCGGGCTGGAGCATGTTGGGCCGGTCTTATCTGGCGCAGGGCAACTTTGCCAAGGCAGTGGAGGCCTATGAAAGGGCATACGGGCTGACAGGAGGTATGGACCCTGACGTGCTTGTAGGCTATGCAGAAGCGCAAGCACTGGCAGCAGGGCAGCGTTTTGATGAAGGTACGATGGCATATTTTGTGCGAGCCGTACAGATTGACCCGCATCACGAGCGTGGTTTGTGGTATGCAGGATTTGCAGCCTACCAGCTGCATGACTACCTGAGCGCTGCGAAATACTGGGGAAGATTGCTGGAACAGGTGCCGGATGACCAACAGGATGTGCGTACGACTTTGCAGACCTACCTGGATGAGGCCAGACAGAAAGCGAAGCTGGATGTTGCTGATGCAAGCCAGGACATGGGGGAGACAAGGGCTTCCGGCGATAATACTGCGGCTGCCGCTTCCATCGATGTGCAGGTTTCACTCAGCGCTGCACTACAGGAAAATATCACAAACTCGGACATACTTTTTGTTTACGCACGTGCGCTGGAAGGGCCGCCCATGCCCCTGGCGCTTGTCCGAATGAATGCCGGAAAGCTCCCGGTGAGGGTCACCCTGGATGATACGGATGCAATGATTTCCGGGATGACGCTGTCCGGCATGGAAGAGGTAGAGATCGTCGCAAGAATCTCCAAGTCAGGCCAGGCCAGGATGCAGGCAGGAGACCTCTATGGAAGCGTGCGCCCCGTTGAAACCAGCGGTGCAGGCCAGATACACGTTGTGATCAGCGAGGTGGCACCTTGACAGTTCACTTCCTGGTTCCATACATGGTGGCACCGCTACTAGGGGCATGAAGGGTATTGCATGTCACAGGGACTGGCATTCAACAAACGGGATCTATACCTCACCTGCCTAGACATCAAATCGTAATGAGATATTCTTGTGGATATTGAATTTGTGCGCACGGTGTTGGGCTGGTGTGCACTGGTCAACATAGGCCTTTTCCTCATCTGGTTTTTGGTGTTCATGACGGCTCATGATGCCGTGTATAAAATCCATGGCCTCTGGTTTTCAATTTCAAAAGAGGAGTTTGACAAAGCGCACTATGTGATGATGGGCATGTACAAACTGTTCACCCTCCTGTTTTTCGTGATCCCTTACTTGGTTTTGCGCGTTCTGACATAGAATCCGCTGATTCATCCACAAACCGTTTGCCGAGATCGCCATAGGCATCGATGCGCCTGTCACGCAAATAAGGCCAAACCTGTCGGCGGCACTCAGTCTCAGCAAGATCAATTGTTGCATGCACGGTTTGTGCTGCATTACAGAGGCCTCGGGCTGTGATTTTTCCGAATGCATCGGTCACAAATGACTGCCCCCAGAAATCAATGCCTCGGCCTGTGCCAGAACAGTCCTGTTCATAGCCTACCCGGTTTGTGCAGATGACCGGAAGGTTGTTTGAGATGGCGTGACTTTGCTGGATGGTTAGCCAGGCCTGCAACTGGCGTTGCTTCTCTTCATCAGGGTCTGCAGGATCCCACCCGATCGCGCTTGGATAAATCAGTATGTCTGCACCCCCCAGAGCCATCAGGCGTGCAGCTTCCGGGAACCACTGATCCCAGCAAACCATCAGCCCCAGATTTCCCATGCTCGTCTCGATTGGACAAAAACCCAGGTCTCCCGCCGTGAAATAATATTTTTCATGATAGCCTGGCCCGTCGGGGATGTGCATTTTCCGGTACCTGCCTGCCAGACTGCCATCCTGGTCCAAAACAACAGCCGTATTGTGATAAAGACCCCGGGTACGCCTCTCGAACACCGAACCCACAATGGTGACCTGGTGTCTTTTCGCGGCCTCGCTCAACTGGTCGGTAATCGGGCCCGGAATATCCTCGGCAAGTTCAAAATACCGGGCAGACTCCTCTTGGCAAAAGTACAAGCTGGTATGTAACTCGCAAAGCACGATCAACCGGGCACCCCTGCGCGCGGCATCTGCAATCTGCTCAAGGCTGGCCTCAAGATTGGATTGATAGTCAGCTGTAATGCGCTGCTGTATCAGTGCCACATTGACTGTGTTCACAAAATGAAACCCTCAGGGATCTGCATGGCTGCACAGTGTAGACCTCCACGCTGCTGAATCAAGGCCCGGCAATCAACACCTACGACTTCCCTGTTCGGGAACAGCTCATCAATGAGCCGAAGAGTGCAGTCGTCTTGTCTGTCATTGAATACGGGCACCAGGACATGGTGATTCGTGATCAGGAAGTTGGTATAGGTGGCAGGCAGTTGTTGCCCACGCAGGAATACCGGGTCTGGCAATGGCAACGGGATGAGTTCGTATTTGTGTCCACTTTGCCTGTTTATTTTTTCAAGCTGCATTGAGAGCAGACCAAGTGTTTCATGGTTTCTGTCTTGCCAGTTACGGCAGGCTGTATAAACGATGATGTCATCTGCACAGAAGCGGGCAAGGGTATCTACGTGCCCACAGGTGTCATCACCGATGAGCTGGATGCGGTCCAGCCAGTATATTTTGCAACACCCCAGCCAGCGTTCAAGCTGTTTCTCAAGCTGTGTAAATCCCGAATCCGGAAAATCCCGGTTGCGCCTGAAGCAGGTCTTGGAACAAAGCAGCTCACCGCGGCTGTTAATCTCAATATTTCCAGCTTCCAGGATATGGTCAACAGACTGGTATGAAGCTATAAAACCCAAGTCCTTGGTCAGTTGCATATTGAGCGCATTGTCGAGCCGGTAGTCGGAAATTTTCCCCCAGCCATCAAATTGAAAATCGAGCAAAATTTTTCTGCCACTCGATACCGTGCATACCGGTCCATAGTCGCGTATCCAGGTATCGTTTGTCGGGATCACTGCAAACTTTATATCCTTACAGCTTGTATCTGCAGCTTTCAGCTTGCTGCGAATTTCCCGTGCGTGCCTATCGTTGCAGGCGATCAGGATGATGGTCTGTTGCCTGCTGATATATTTGCATAGCTCCAGGTATACCGGTTCGACACTGTGCAGTGCGGGTGCCCAGTCCGAGTTCTGGTGAGGCCAGACGATTGCGATGGCATCTTGTGGCGCCCATTCGGGAGCTAGTCTGTTTGCGCTCACTGCGGGGTAATGTGAAATTCTATCGAATAGGACTCGGCATTCAGGACATGTACAGCATGGTTCGTCGTGTGAAGACCGTACCTGTCTTCTGTTAGAGCCTAGGCATCAGTTCTACAAGGTTGCATGGACGTGTTCGATAGTCGAGTTGATGCGAAATGAGCTTGTCCCATGCCTCTGCACATGCTCCACTTGAGCCGGGCAGGCAGAAAATATAGGTCCGGTTAGCCACTCCTGCAAATGCCCGGGATTGCAGTGTGGAGGTTGCAATGGTTTCAAACGACAGCACCCTGAACATCTCGCCAAAGCCGGTGATTTCCTTGTCCAGCAGGGGTTTTACCGCTTCGGGCGTACCATCCCTCCCGGTAACACCCGTGCCCCCGGTGGTCAGTATGACATTGGGCTTGTCTTGTGCTATCCATAGTGAAACAACAGCCCTGATTCTGTATTTGTCGTCTGGGACAATCGCTTTCTCATGTACATTGTGCCCTGCAGTCTGCAAGCGATTGCACAGGATTTTTCCGGACTTGTCATTCTCTTCTGTGCGTGTGTCAGAAATCGTCAGTACAGCGATGTCCAGATCAACGAAATCACGTTTTATTTCATCACTCATCGTTACTGTTTCCCATTGGTGACGGTCGTCTATGATGTACAGTAGTATTTCAGGGATGATACAGTCAAACGGATTGTTCACCGGGAGATCTGAATTGCATGAGAATTGAAATTCGCGACACTTCCTTTGATCCCTTGCAGGAAGTGAAAATCTATCAGGAGCAGTACCTGAGAAAGCCGGGCAAGTTTGGTGCGACGGCTGTGTTTGTAGGTACCATGCGAGACTTCAATGCGGGGCAGAACGTACATTCGATGTTTCTGGAACATTATCCGGAAATGACTCAAAAACACCTGCAACAGATTGCACAAGAGGCTTTGGATCAATGGAATATTCTGGATGTATTCCTGCTGCATCGCTCAGGACAAGTGTTCCCGAATGATCCGATTGTATGTATCGCCATATGGGCAGCACATCGTGCGGACGCCTATGCCGCCAACCGCTTCATCATGGAAGACCTTAAATCCAAATCACCGATCTGGAAAAAGGAAAGTTTAGAGGCTCAGGAACGCTGGCTTACCGGCAGTGAGAGTGAAACACGCTGATGGCGGTTTTTGAGACCGCTGCAGAGACTGAGTTGCCCTGAATCCTGGTCATGGCGCATCGTTCAGGTGATGGCTTCAAAGGGCAGCACCGGAACCTGTTCACCTGGTTTGACGCCTGTGGATTCCATTGGCAGGATGATGAAACAGTTTGCGTCAGACATGGAGCGCAGCACCCCTGAGCCTTGCGGACCTGTTTTGGATACCACGTATCGATGACCCAGGACATTGTCGTTTTTTTCTCGACTCAAAATACCCCGTTGATACTCAACGCGCCCTGCACGTTTGCGCAGTTCAGAAGAACAGGTTGCAGCGAGGGTCAGGGGCTCGCTGTGTGGATTTCCCATCATCTTCTTAAGGGCGGGTAACACAAACATATAGAACGTTACCATGACAGAGACCGGGTTGCCTGGTAGCCCAAAAAACCATGCATCTCCAATCTTCCCGAACGCGAGGGGCCGCCCCGGTTTCATGGCCACTTTCCAAAAGTGTACCGTACCGATCTGTTCCAGTGTCTCCTTCACATAATCGGCTTCGCCAACGGACACGCCTCCGGAAGTAATCACGACATCCGCTTGGCTCACCGCATCCGAGAATGCCCGCTCAACTGCCTGTTTCTCATCCCGGACTACACCCAGGTCACTGATTTCAACACCCAGGCGCGACAGCATGCCATACAGGGTATAGCGGTTACTGTCATAAATCTGGCCTTTTCCCAGCCGGGTGCCTACCGGGCGGAGCTCATCACCTGTCGAGAAAAAAGCAACACGCGGTAATTTATAAACAGTGACTTCGCTTATGCCGGTAGAAGCCAACAATCCCATCTCCGCAGGTCCGATGTGCTTGCCTTCGCTCAGAACGACCTCATCCACCGGGATGTCTTCACCCGCCTTGCGAACGTTTTGGCCGGGCTTGTTATTGCTGTCGATGCGGATCGTATCGCCTGTTGTCTCGACCCGTTCCTGCATGACCACGGTATCCGAGCCATCTGGCATGGCAGCACCTGTCATGATGCGTGCGCACGTACCCGGCAGGATAGAACCCGTATAAGGCCGTCCTGCCCAGGAGGTTCCAACCACAGAAAGTTCCACCTGTCCCTGTGCAGGAATGTCTGTTCCCCGAAAGGCATACCCATCCATTGCCGAATTCGTATGCCCGGGCACATTGATTCTTGAATGCATCTCACTGGCGACCACGCGTCCCAATGAATCTAGAACCGGTATCGCTTCTGTTTTTTGAGGCCGGTCAACGGCGTTGATGATCATCGTCAATGCCTGCATGGCATCCTTGGATGTCGGATCAAAGTCATCCATGCAGCTGGCGTCACGGCGTTGGTCAGAAACAGTCATAGTTCATTGTGGGACAGTGCCAATCCTCAATTATAGGCAGGTTTGGTTTTAAGTATGAACCCGGGCAGCGATTTCGTCCCAAGGTGTCGCCGTGCCTGAGCACGTGGGTAGTCTCTGTTGGAGTACAATACAGGTATGCAATGGCTTGCTCTATATACGGCCCGGCAGGAGTAATTATGGTGACATTCATGGTTTGGTTGTTGGTGTTGGGCGGCATGCTCTTTGGTTTCAGCAGGGCCCACTGGTCATTCTCCGTCTGGACCCTCGTAATCGGTGCGGGCCTGCTGTTCCTTACCCTGCTTGGCTTCTTATCCGTACTTGGTGGTGTTGCCTTGTGGATTCTGTTCGTGCCCTTGGCATTGCTCAACTCATCTGAATTCCGAATTCATTTCATAAGCAAGCCGATGTTTGCATACATCCGCAAAGTTCTGCCGGCAATATCCGATACCGAGCGTGAGGCCGTCGAAGCAGGTACTTCATGGTGGGAGGCTGAATTATTTCAGGGCAACCCTGATTGGCAAAAATTGCTGTCTCACAAGACCTCGGAGCTTTCCGATGAAGAGCAGGCCTTTCTGGAGGGGCCTGTAGACGAGTTTTGTCAAATGATAGATGACTGGGAAATGACAAGTCAGCTGAACGATCTTCCGGCAGAGGCTTGGGAATTCCTGAAGGAAAAGAAATTTTTTGGAATGATCATACCCAAGAAATATGGGGGCCTTGAATTCTCCGCGATTGCACATTCATCCGTCATCATGAAAATAGTGACCCGCAGCAGCAGTGCGGCAGTCACTGTAATGGTACCTAATTCACTCGGTCCCGCTGAACTTTTAATGCGTTATGGTACCGAGGAGCAGAAGAGCTATTACTTGCCCCGACTGGCCACAGGAAAGGAGATCCCGTGTTTTGCCCTGACAGGCCCTGATGCCGGTTCCGATGCAGGCGCGATACCGGATACAGGTATTGTGTGTCGAGGCATGTTTGAAGGAAAAGAAGTTTTGGGTTTGCGTTTGAACTGGGCGAAACGCTATATCACATTGGGGCCCGTGGCTACCGTATTGGGGCTGGCGTTTAAAGCCTACGACCCCGACGGCCTCCTCGGAAATTGTGAAAATCTCGGGATTACCTGTGCCCTAGTCCCTACCAACATACCCGGGGTGAGCATTGGTACTCGGCATAACCCGCTCAATGCATCCATTCAGAATGGTCCGAATTGGGGGAAAGATGTATTTATCCCTATCGATTGGGTCATCGGCGGGCAGGATCAGATAGGAAAAGGATGGCGCATGCTTGTCGAGTGCCTCTCTGTCGGGCGTGGTATTTCTCTGCCTGCCCTGAGTGCAGGCGCCGGGAAGTTTGTCAGCCATATGACGGGTGCCTACACACGTACACGCAAGCAATTTGGAATTCCAATTGGCAGGTTTGAGGGTGTGGAAGAGGCTCTCGGCAGGATAGGAGGATTGACCTACATGATGGAATCCGGGCGGCGGCTGACAGCTTCAGCCATTGACCATGGTGAAAAACCGTCCGTGGCGACAGCCATTCTTAAATACTTTAATACCGAAAGCATGCGCAGGGTGATCAATGATGCCATGGATGTGCATGGGGGTCGTGGGATTTGCCTTGGACCAAGCAACTATCTTGCGCAGATTTATCAGTCCATACCGATGAGCATTACAGTCGAAGGCTCGAATATCCTCGTCCGCAGCCTGATAATTTTTGGCCAGGGTGTAATGCGTTGTCATCCTCACCTTATGGCTGAAATGAATGCCGTGTCAGACCCCGATCGAGAGGCAGGACTCAAGGAATTTGACGAAGCCTTGTTTAGTCATCTGGGCTACACCGTTCGCAATGGCGCAAGGTCCTTCCTCTATGGCATGACCCGGAGCCGGCTGGCTCCATGCCCCGTGCAGGGGCCTACCCAAGGGTACTTCAAGCGTCTCGCAAGGATCAGCGCAAGTTATGCATTTGTCTCGGATTTTGCCCTGCTGTTTTTGGGCGGGAATCTGAAAAGGAAGGAGAAGCTTTCCGGTCGTTTTGCAGATATTCTCAGCTACATGTACCTGTGTTCAGCAGTGCTCAAGCATTACCAGGATACCGGAAGGCCGGTTGCAGATCTCCCACTGGTTGAGTGGAGTGCAAGATACTGTCTCTATCATGCCCAGCACGCACTGGATGAAGTCCTGAGGAACTTTCCTTCAAAGGTGGCAGGACAACTTTTGCGCATCATCGTATTCCCCACGGGACGGAGCCTGCACTACCCGAATGATACGGCTGGGCAGCGGGTCGCGACACTCCTCATTGAGCCTTCTGCAGCCCGGGACCGCCTCACTGAGGGCATATTCAAGAGCGTTGACCCTCAAGATGCAACCGCTCGGGTGGAGCATGCATGGCATGTGGTCATTGCAGCCGAGGAGGCAGAACGCAAGCTTAAAAAAGCAGGCATTTCTCACCCGGAGAAGGGCAGGTCAGAGGACTGGCTGGGCCATGCGGTTACCCAAGGTGTTATTACTGACCGCGAAGCCGTACTGGTGGAAGAGGCCTACGCCGCCACCCAGCTTGCAATTGCAGTAGATGACTTTGTCGGCGCAAAGAAGCCACACACGTCAGGACCTGCTGTGGGGGAACAAATGGACGACCCCGTCAAAGAAGCGGGTAGCAGCGAAACAGATGAAAGCGTGCCCGTATGAATCGTATTTATTGGCTGGCGCCCGGTAATCAGGATGGGTGGATCTTTTTTGCTGTATGCCCCTGTCGCTGTATTCAGCCTTTTAGTGATCGCATTCCAGGCACAGGCTGGCCCTGGCTGGTATGTCGGCAGTGAATTGGGAGTGACCCTGGGCCCGTCGCTGGATACCGCTGGGTCCAGCAATGACCGGGCAAGTGTATGTGACGAGTATATCAATCCTCTTTTCAGACACGTCGAGAGCACGCAGGGTTACGAATATATCAATTGCACGGGGCCTGATCGCGGTGTAGGCGATGACTGGCAAAATTCATTCGGTTCCGGTGAAGGAATCCAGTTTGGGCTCACACTGGGCTACAGAGGTGTTTCAGGGAGCAGCTTTCGCGCTGAGCTGGAGTACTTTTACCGTGATGCTGGCTATGATGAGACCTCCGCGGTGCCGGGTGCGGGTGGCGCAAGCGGCGATAAGCTTGCACAGGAAATTGTGACCGCGGATGAACACATTGGCAGCGTCACTTCACATAACCTGTTCACCAACCTGTATTTTGATTTCTCGGGTCATAGCAGGCTGACACCCTATATCGGTGTGGGTGTCGGTCTTGGATGGACCGAATTTGACTACGGTGCCGTATTCCAGAGAAACATCGACAAGGATGCGATCCAGACCGGCGCAGGCCTGAGCAATGCTGATGCAATACGTGGAAAGCTTGCAGGTTCCACTACAACTGCCCAAGAAACACTGCGTGATGTACTGTTTGGGTACCAGGTGCTGCTGGGCATTGATTATGCATTTACAGATTCATTTTCAGCAGGCATCAAGGGTCGCTGGATCAATTTCGAACCGTTCAAGGATGGAGAGGAGCGGGATACCTTACGCAGCCACGTGTCCAATCTTCGTCTGGACGGCAGTGAGCCGGTAAAGGGCTATTTGTATACAGAAGATACTGAAATTGCTGCTGTCAGCCTGACTCTGAAGTACAGGTTCTAGGATTGCAGAATCGGCATACCGAGAGCGTGGCCGAACGATAGCACAAGGGGCCTGCCTCGGATAGGGTGATAAAAATTATATTTTACAGTATCTAACAGAAGTATATTGATAAACTTGGTAAGGATAGGTGCTGCCGACGTCAATTCGACAAGCCATCCAGCTTCAGGGCTGTCTAGCTAGTCCAAGGATTTAAGCAAGACGTACACGGCACCGGTTCCTCCATCGACCGGTCTCGCGGAGCAAAAGGCGAGGATCTCCTCTCTTTTTTGCAGCCACTGGTTGACCAGGGGTTTAAGTTTGGGTCCCTGATTGCTCGAGCCATGGCCTTTGCCATGGATAATTTGAACACAGCGTATGTTTTTTTCGCGGGAGGCCTTGATGAAGTCCGTGAGTGCAAGTGTGGCTTCGATAGTGGTCATGCCGTGCAAATCGAGCTCGGCGCCAATGCTGAATTGTCCCTTTTTGAGCTTCCTGAATGTATTTTTCCTGATTCTGGAGCTTCGAAATGACAAACTGTCTCCTGGCTGCATGTCTTCAAGCTCCAGGTTTGTATTCAGCGACTCCTGCAGGACCCGATCATGGTCTTTTACGGTTTCCTGTGGCAGGGGGCTCGGTTTGGGCGTGCTATCCTCAATACGGTTTGAGTGATCCGAGTGCAAGGGTTTGACATCCAGAAGAAGATCTGAAAAGCGGGTTTTCTTATCTGAGGTGGAACTTCCTTGCCGGGACATGATTGCATTCCATTTCAGTGTATTATTTTGCTACGATCATTGATTGGGCGCTTGGTCTATTCTACTTCCCACGGCAACAGATTTCAGTACCATCAATGCATCTATTACTCAGTAACGACGACGGAATTCGATCTGAAGGCCTGAAGGCACTGGCGGATGCGCTTTCACCGTTGGGCAAGATCACGGTGGTTGCGCCCAGTCGGGATCATAGTGCTTCAAGCAACTCGCTGACGCTGGATGCACCGATCCGTGCGCATTCGATCGCCGAGAACTGGTATAGCGTCGATGGCACGCCTACCGATTGCGTACATCTGGCGATTACAGGCCTTATCAAGGATGAACCAGATATCGTGGTCGCGGGTATCAACATGGGAGCAAATCTGGGCGATGATGTCATTTATTCGGGTACGGTAGCGGCAGCGATGGAAGGCCGCTTTCTGGGCTTGCCGGCTGTGGCGGTTTCTGTAAATTCGCGTCGCCCGAAAGATTTGCATGCCTGCGCCAGTGTTAGTCATGAAATCATTCACAAGCTGATGGAACACCAGTTGCCGCAGGATTTGATTATCAATATCAACATACCCAATTTGATGATGCAGGATATAAAAGGTATGGAAACAACCCGCTTGGGCAGTCGGCACAAGGCGGAACCCGTTATCGAATCTACCGACCCGCGTGGTGATCCAATCTATTGGGTAGGTGCAGCCGGGCCGGAGCAGGATGCGGGTCCCGGTACTGATTTCCATGCGATCAGGAATGGGTATGTCTCAGTAACCCCCCTGCATCTTGATCTTACGCATTACCAGGCGATGCAGCCGATTGCGCAGTGGATCTCTGCGTGCAGACTCACCTGATAAAACGGTTTTGCAGGGGTCATGATACCGAAACAGTACGAAGGCATCGGCATGACCTCACAGCGGACAAGGGATCGCCTGATTGCGCGCCTGAAAAACCGTGGCATCCGTAATAAGCAGGTGCTTCATGCGCTTGGTGTGACACCAAGACACCTGTTTGTTGACGAGGCGCTGGCTTCTCGGGCGTATGAGGATACTGCCTTGCCCATAGGCCACAAGCAAACGATCTCGCAGCCTTATGTTGTGGCCCGCATGACCGAAGCTGTCCTGCAAGAAGGTACGCCTGAGAAGGTGCTTGAGATTGGCACCGGTTCGGGTTATCAGGCAGCGATACTGTCCGGGCTGGTCAAACAGGTATATACCGTAGAGCGTATTGAAGCCCTCTACCAGCAAACACGAAAACGTGTGATGCAGCTTGGATTGCATAACATAAAATTTAAATTATCGGATGGCTCATGGGGATGGGAAAGCTACGCCCCCTATGATGCAGTGGTCGTGACTGCTGCCTCGGATGAAATCCCGTCCCCCTTGATTGACCAGCTTGCAGACAATGGTCGCCTGGTCATTCCAGTCGGGCATCCATCGGGAGCACAGGACCTGCTGTTGGTGCGCAAGAGCGGGAACAGGGTTGAGCAGGAAAACCTGGGAAGTGTGAGCTTTGTTCCACTTGTTCAAGGCAGTGTGCATACATAGCGGTTTACTATGAAATTGTTTACCCGACTTTATGGCAGTGTGATGACCTGGGCTAGCCACCCCCATGCAGGCTATTACCTGGGGGGGCTGAGTTTTGCGGAATCATTTATTTTCCCAATACCGCCGGACGTGATGTTGATACCGATGACAGTGGCCAAGCCTGCCCGTGCTTGGTGGTTTGCATTGCTTACGACGATCACATCTGTCCTGGGAGGAGTGCTCGGCTATTTTATCGGGGCATTCGCATTTGAATACATTGAGCCCTGGTTGCAGGCCTCTGCCTACTGGCCTGAGTTTGAAACAACCCGAGCCTGGTTCGACGAGTGGGGGGTGTGGGTGATATTTGTCACCGGGTTTTCTCCGATTCCCTACAAGTTGTTCACGATTACCGCAGGGTTGCTTTCCCTGGCGATACTTCCATTTGTACTGGCATCATTCGTGGGCAGGGGTGCACGGTTTTTCCTGGTCGCCGGGCTACTCAGGTATGCGGGCCCCAAGTTTGAGCCATGGGTCAGGAAGTATGTCGAGCGTATCGGGTGGCTTACGGTTGTGGTATTGGTAATCATGATCATTTATTTCAGATATTTTCATTGATGACTGTTTCGATACGGCTGGTCGCCGCCTCAATTTTTTTTTTAATACTGACGGCATGCGCCTCGTACCAGGAAAGACCGGTCTATTACAGGTATGTACAGGATGATCACAAGGTTCTGAAAGGCGAGACGCTGTATTCCATTGCTTACCAGCACGGCCTTGATTATCGTGAACTGGCAGCGTGGAATCGTATTGCCAAGCCCTATACCATCTATCCGGGCCAGCGGTTACAGGTCAAGGGTCCCAAGGTGCCTGTAAAGGCATACACTGCGGCCCCGGCAAAAAAACCGGCTGCTCCCAGTCGAGCTTCCCCGCCAGTGAAGAAAAAGACTGCGAAAGCGGCTAAAAAACCCAAGCCGTCTGCATCGGCGAAACATACCTGGGTGTGGCCGACGCGCGGGAAAGTGATCCAGAAATATTCTTCAAAGGGAAGGGGCAACAAGGGAATTGATATTGCAGGCAAGACCGGACAGCCCATACTGGCTGCATCGTCAGGAAAAGTTGTATACAGCGGTGATGGCCTGCCAGGTTACGGTAATCTGATCATCGTAAAGCATAGCGATCAATATCTAAGTGCTTACGCACACAATAACAAGCTACTGGTGAAGGAGGGACGGGCGGTCACCCGCGGACAAAAGATTGCCGAGCTTGGCAGTACCGGAGCTCCATCACCCAGATTGCATTTTGAAATCCGCCGCCACGGAAAACCGGTGAACCCGCTGCGCTACTTACCCAGGCTCTGATTGCCTTTGTCCGGGAATATAAGTGCCGCTGCAGCTCTGCGTCCTTCCGAGACCAGGATCCGGTAGGTCCTGCATGCAGCAGCCATGCTCATGTGCTCCAGGCCGATTTTCTTTTGTGCAAACCATGCAATCAATTCACCGTCAAGGAAATATCCCTGCTCACTTGAACCAACCAGAATGATTTCAAGCTGCAAATCATCGAGCGCAGAAAAACAGTCTTTGTTTAACCGGCGGATGCTGGTGACGTCCCAGTCTGTAATCAGCCGTTCCGGAGAGACAATAAGACTTTTGAAATGCGGCTCGTTGTTTACCAGCACGTGATCTGCCTGGTAACCGGTGATCACAAAGCTTGAGTCGGCAAAATCCTGGGTTAGGTCCATCGGTTCATCGAGCGGCAGGCATAGGCAGCATATATTGAATCACGTATTATAACGTTGTCCTGATCAGGATGATTCATCTATGGAAGAATTTTCAAGAATTTCACGGCTTCCCCCGTACGTCTTCACAATCGTAAATGAACTGAAATCAAATGCCAGGGCTCGTGGTGATGACATTGTGGATTTTGGCATGGGCAACCCGGATCAGCCCCCGCCTCGACACATCTCGGAGAAACTCGCTGAAGTGGTGCTGCGAGAGGATACTCACCGATATTCGCTTTCTCGTGGAATCCCGAAATTACGCAAGGCGGTGGCCAGCTGGTATAAGCGAAAATTCGATGTTGAAGTTGATCCCGAAACAGAAGCCATAGTCACTATCGGCTCAAAAGAAGGGCTGGCACATCTTACCTTGGCAACACTCGGCCCAGGTGATGCTGTACTGGTACCGAATCCTGCCTATCCAATCCACCCCTATGGTTGCGTGATTGCCGGGGCAGATATCATTTACGTGCGATTGGCAGAAGATGAAGATTTCTTTGGGGAGCTTGAAAAGGCTATCCAGGATTCGTGGCCTCGACCCAAAATGCTGATTTTGAATTTCCCATGCAACCCCACAACACAATGTGTGGATCTACATTTTCTGGAGAAGGTCGTTGCCATCGCAAGAGAGTACGGCATGTGGCTGGTGCATGACATCGCATATGCGGAGATCACTTTTGACGGCTATAAGGCGCCTTCCGTTTTGCAGGTAGCGGATGCCAAGGATATTGCGGTCGAATTTTATTCTTTGTCCAAGACGTATAATATGCCGGGCTGGCGTGTTGGCTTCATGTGTGGAAATCGCACCCTCGTTGCCGCATTGTCAAGGCTGAAATCCTATGTTGATTACGGCATCTTTACGCCGATACAGGTGGCATCGATAGCCGCGCTGGATAGCCCTGATGATGTTATCGAACAGGTTCGTTCAACATACAGAAACCGGCGTGATGTATTGTGTGAGGGCCTGAATAATGCTGGATGGGAAGTCAAGAAACCACAGGCGACCATGTTTGTCTGGGCTAAAATTCCCGAGGCCTACCGTGAATCTGGTTCTCTGGAGTTCTCTAAAAAATTGCTGCAAGAGGCTCAGGTTGCGGTATCACCAGGTGTAGGGTTTGGCCAATATGGCGACCCGTACGTACGGTTCAGCCTGATTGAGAATGAGCATCGGACGCGACAGGCTGTGCGAAGTATTCGAAAAATGCTTAAAAATTCATAAAGCGGAGTGTGGACGTGCTGGAGGCAGTGAAAGTTGGTGTGCTGGGCTTGGGAACGGTAGGCTGCGGCACGGCAAACATTTTGTCGCGCAATGCAGATGAAATTGCCCGGCGTGCTGGTCGC
The DNA here is from genome assembly GCA_965214675.1 of Gammaproteobacteria bacterium. Taxonomy (GTDB): domain Bacteria; phylum Pseudomonadota; class Gammaproteobacteria; order UBA4575; family UBA4575; genus WTFY01. The sequence goes on along the minus strand of OZ243969.1, from coordinate 760,384 downwards.
GGCATCCAGCTTGCTGTGGCATGCGTGCAAAATATGGAAAAATCACGTGACTGTGACACCTCGGATATTGTGCTTACCGAAGATGCAGACCGGGTTGTATGCAATACCGACATTGATATCGTACTGGAGTTGATGGGCGGGACAGAGGAGGCCCGTGGACTCGTACTCAAGGCCATCGATCATGGCAAGCATGTCGTTACGGCAAACAAGGCGCTGATTGCATATCACGGTAACGAGATTTTCCAGCGAGCGCAGGATAAAGGTGTATCCGTTGCATTCGAGGCGGCGGTTGCCGGTGGAATTCCTATTATCAAGGCGTTGCGCGAAGGACTCGCTGCCAATTCCATTAAATGGCTGGCCGGGATCATCAATGGCACTGGTAATTACATTCTTACTGAAATGGGGGACAAGGGCAGGGATTTTGATGATGCCCTGAAGGACGCGCAGCGGCTGGGCTATGCAGAGGCTGACCCCACTTTTGATATCCAGGGCATCGATGCTGCGCACAAGCTGACCATATTGGCTTCGGTCGCGTTCGGCGTTCCACTGCAACTGGGCAAGGTCTATACCGAAGGAATTACCGAGATCACCAGCAAGGATGTTTCTTATGCTGCAGAGCTTGGATACCGGATCAAGCATCTGGGTATTGCAAAGCGAACTGCAGAGGGCCTTGAGCTCCGTGTACATCCGGCCCTGATCCCGCAACGACGTTTAATTGCAAATGTGGACGGCGTGATGAATGCAGTGGTAGTTAAGGCGGATGCCTTGGGGCCGAGCCTGTACTATGGTCCAGGCGCCGGCGCTGAACCTACCGGATCAGCCGTGGTAGCCGACCTGGTCGATGTTGTGCGTGCACTTACTTCTGACCCCGAAAATCGCGTGCCTCACCTGGCCTTTCAGCCGAACGCCTTGTCGGATATTCCAGTACTTTCCATAGATGAGGTTTTTACGGCCTATTATCTGCGCATCCATGTCCTGGACAGACCCGGTGTGCTTGCGGATGTCACACGGATATTTGCCATGCACAATATCAGTATCGAAGCGATCATTCAGAAGGAGCGCCAGGCCGAATTGAAAAGCGTGCCTATCGTGATCCTGACACATCAAGTAAGCGAACAAAATATGAAGCGCGCAATCTCTGAGCTCGAAGAGCTTAAAGCAGTGACCAGCCAGGTCATGCGTATTCGACTGGAACCACTCTCCTAATTGCAGGTGTGACATGAGTACAGGCTACTATTCAGGACTGATCGACCGATATCGCTCTGTTTTGCCTCTTGCCGAAGACAGCCGGGCGATTAGCCTTTGCGAGGGCAATACACCACTGGTTTTGTGCAAGAACCTTGAGCAGGCCAATCAGAAAAAAATCAAGATGTATCTCAAGTACGAGGGTTTGAATCCCACGGGTTCCTTCAAAGACCGTGGTATGACTGTTGCAGTCACCCAGGCGGTATACGAGGGAAGCCGTGCAATCATTTGTGCCTCTACGGGAAACACATCAGCATCTGCGGCAGCGTATGCTGCTAGGGCAGGGATCAAGGCATTTGTGCTTATACCAGAGGGCAACATCGCCATGGGCAAGCTTGCGCAGGCCATGATGCATGGGGCCATCATTTTACAAATCCGTGGCAATTTCGATGACGGAATGCGCCTGGTGAAGGAAGTAGCCGAAAATGCACCGGTTAATATCGTCAACTCAATCAATCCGTATCGTCTACAGGGCCAAAAAACGGCTGCTTATGAAATTGTTGAAGAACTGGGCTGTGCACCTGATTTCCACTGTATACCTGTAGGCAATGCAGGCAATATTTCAGCATACTGGATGGGATACAGCGAGATTGCTGCAAAAGCAAGCACGCATGCTCCCGAGACTGCGACGACATCCGGGCTTGAATCAAGGCCCAGGATGCTGGGATATCAGGCAGCTGGTGCCGCACCGTTCATTGCAGGCAAGCCCGTCGAAAATCCGGAGACGGTGGCGACCGCAATTCGCATCGGTCACCCCCAGAGCTGGGATCTGGCACAGCGTGCTGTGGAAGAGTCCAAGGGGTGGTTCCACGCATTTTCTGATGAGCAGATACTTGCAGCACAAAAGCTCTTGACTGCCAGGGAGGGAATTTTTTGCGAACCGGCATCTGCAACCTCTGTTGCCGGTGCATTGCATGATATCGAACATGACAATATTCCCGGCGGCAGTACCGTGGTCTGTACATTGACCGGACATGGTTTAAAAGATCCGGATATTGCAATTCGCCAGAGCAGTGCTGAACTCGTTACGATCGATGCTGAATTGAAGTCAGTAAAGGATGCAATACTGAAGAATCTGTAAGACGAGTATCGGTACAAAGCAGCCTTGGGATACCCTCTTACAGGCCTGCATGCATTTGAGCGCGCATCTACCATTCGCAATGGCAGAAACCGGAACATTGATTCAGGATGCCGTGTCCCAAGCCATGAAACCGATTATTTTGATTTAGACTTCGCACCCGTCACAGCTTTTATCTCGAGAAATTCTTCAAGACCATAACGCCCGCCTTCACGGCCATTACCTGATTGCTTGTACCCTCCAAAAGGTGCCTTGTTGTCCGGCAGGGCTCCATTAATGAAAATACTCCCGGCACGAATTCGCCGTGCGACAGTCCGTGCACGCTCAAGATTGCCTGAGGACACATACCCCGACAGTCCATACGTTGTGTCATTAGCGATGCGCAGTGCATTATTCTCATCGGTGTAACCCATTATGCAAAGCACCGGGCCAAATATTTCTTCTCGCGCAATTTTCATTTTCTGGGTGACATGGGAAAACACAGTAGGTTTTACATAGAAGCCGATATCCATGCCATCAGGTCTCCCGAGTCCGCCAGCTACCAATTTTGCGCCTTCATCCAAACCCGTCTGGATGAGCCTCTGTATTTTGTCGAACTGTGATTGTGAAACTACGGGGCCCATCTTCGTATCAGAGACCCTGGGGTTACCAACCTTGATTCTTTCGATGGCTTGTTTTGCAATAGTTGCTGTCTCATCCATACGTTGTTCGGGTACCAGCATGCGCGATGGAGAAATACAGGATTGGCCCGAGTTCGTACACAGCCGGCCAACATCGCGTGTAATCGCTTTTTGAAAGTTAGCGTCATCAAGCAAAATATTGGCAGCCTTGCCCCCTAACTCCTGGGCGACCCGCTTGACTGTAGGCGCTGCATTTTGAGCGATATCAATACCCGCTTGCACAGATCCGGTAAATGAAATCATGTCGATGTCCGGATGAGACGAGAGCGCAGCACCCACCGTCGGGCCATCACCGTTTACAAGATTAAAAACACCCGCCGGGACACCTGCTGCCGCAAGGATCTCGGTGAACAAGATTGCATTGAAAGGTGCAATTTCCGAGGGCTTGAGAATCATTGTGCAGCCTGCCGCAAGTGCGGGTGCGACCTTGCTTGTGATTTGGTTGATTGGCCAATTCCAGGGAGTGATAAACCCACAGACTCCGACAGGTTCACGCAGGACACAGGAAGATCCAACATCATCCTCAAACACGTACTCGCGTAAAACAGCAAGCGTTGTGAGCAGATGATTCAACCCCATGGGTGCTTGCACAGAACGCGCAAGGCTGATGGGAGCGCCCATTTCCTCGCTTATGGTCACTGCGATATCATCCATGCGGAGCTTGTATTTATTTATGATTTCTTCCAGTAGTTCGATCCTTTCCTTTCGTACAGTTTGTGAGAAGGAATCAAAAGCACACCTGGCTGCCGCCACCGCAGTATCGACATCATTTTTATTTCCCATGGCTACACGACCCATCACTTGCTCCGTAGCAGGGCTGACGACGTCCAGGGATTTATGGGTCGAGGGCTCGACCCATTGGCCATTGATGTAAAACCGGGTCTGGTTCTGCATGGAGGTTCTCAGGTTCGTGCGAATACTTTACGTACAGCGTGGAAATGCCAATGCCAGGTGTTTCAGGATGTCCAGTATAGTTCGTAGTTGATTGGCCTTTGCGAATCCAGATTTCTAACGGCTGGCAAATTTCAGGTCCGAAGCAATTGCCCAACTTATTGCAATCGTGTTGGGGGCTGACCGGATCCGGTAAATCCAATACTTATGCAGAAGCCACTTTGCTGATTTTGACAACAAGTGTCCGTATTTTTGTGATCTTCCGCCGTGGATTCCATCCCTTTTGTGCAGGATAGTAGAACGCAACGCCGGACTCAAATTTCTCACCCGAATAGGGCATCGCTGCGTATCAGTGCTTTCAGCGAATCCAGCTTGCAAGTGGCTGCGACAGGGATGTCACAGCCACTGTCAGCTTGTGGGTAATCGATCTGCTGCGTGGCACAATGCATCGCACTGTAGTAGTTATACTGGTACAATTTACACGGTCTGGAGAATGCAGTAATAGGCTTGACGTGAACATTCAGACTTATGAATTGTAAGTGACATCGCAGTTCCAATAACTTCCGGAACTAATTAAATGATAAAAATTGATCGAAATGAGGTCCCCAAGTGAGTGAGAGTCACATCCGGATACTTGTAGTTGACGATGAAGTGGATTTAGAGCAGCTCATGCTGCAGAAAATGCGACGTGAAGTTCGTCGTGGGCGTTATGTGTTTGAATTCGCACATAACGGCGCAGAAGCACTTGAACTCCTGCGCAAGGATAATACCTACGACATTGTACTATCCGATATCAATATGCCTGTCATGGATGGGCTGACATTATTGGCACAGATTCCAGAGGTGAATCCTGATATACGTGCTGTCATGGTTTCTGCATATGGGGACATGGAAAATATCAGGACTGCAATGAACCGTGGCGCTTTTGATTTTGTTACCAAACCGATCGATTTCACGGATCTGAAAGTCACCATCGAGCGTACGATTGAAAATCTTACACTCTGGCGTCAGGCGTTGAGTACACGCGATAAGCTCGTAGCACTTCAAAACGAGCTGGATGTCGCGAGGAAAATGCAGCAAAGCATTCTGCCGATGTCTTTTCCCACTTCTGAACAATTTAACCTGTATGCAAGCATGGTGCCGGCCCGCTCAGTCGGGGGTGATTTCTTTGATGTATACGAGTTTACGGATGGCAGGCTCGGGGTGGTCATTGCTGATGTGTCAGACAAAGGTGTGCCTGCAGCAATGTTCATGATGGCCAGCCGTACATTGCTGAAAGCGTGTGCTGCAACTTCGGGCTCCCCGGCCAAAGTGCTCAAGCAAGTAAACGGGATGCTGTCCGACGGCAATACTGCCATGACATTTGTAACCCTGCTGTATGGAATTTACGATCCCCAAGCGAGGGAGTTTGTATATTCGAATGGTGGGCATAATTTGCCCGTGATCGTTAAGCCGGACCATTCAGTCGAGTTGCTGGAGTCAACGGAAGGTACGGCATTGGGCGTAATGCCTGACTTGGAATACCGGGAAAATGAGGTTGTCCTTGAACCTGGCTCCATGGTTGTGTTTTATACAGATGGGGTTAACGAGGCTGAAAAAGAAGATGGTGAACTATTCGAGATGGATAGATTTTGTGAAATATTTCGCAAGGGTACATTCAGCAATGCCAAAGATGTCACGGATACCGTGTTCCAGTCGGTCAGAGAGTTTGCGGGAGAAAGTCCTCAGTCCGACGATATCACCTGTCTTGTTCTGCGGGTTACATAACGAGCAGGACCAGTGTAATGCAAGCTTCCCGCACCTTGATCGTTGCCAATCGAATGGAGGAGATACGCACGATTGAAGTCGCGCTGGAGGAATTTGGTGAACAGCATGATTTTCCCATGGATGCAATGCTCCAGATTCAGCTTGCACTGGAGGAGCTTTTTACTAATGTGGTCAGTTACGCCCATGATGACGGCCAGGAGCACGAAGTTGAGATCAAGCTTGCAAGGGAAGGTGAGACCATCACAGTTGAGATTCTGGATGATGGATGCCCCTTTGATCCGCTGCATGATGCGCCTGACCTGGATGTAGAAAGTTCGCTCGAAGAGCGTCGCGTTGGGGGCGCTGGTATCCGTCTGGCAAAACAGCTGATGACGGAACTGCACTACCAGCGTAACAGTGAACGCAACCATTTAACCTTGGTAAAGAAGATATAAAGATAGTGCACGCGTTGCGCAGATTCTCTCTTGTGAAGGCATTCGCCTTGCTGTTTTCTGCGATACTCTCGAGCGCGGTCTTCGGGGAGATCAAGGAAAGCCTGATTGTCACGCCGGGAGTGAACAGCGAGCGAATCCTGTTTGGACAATCGGCAGCTTTCAACGGCCCGGCCAGTGAGCTGGGAAAAAGTATGAAGGCGGGCATCCTCGCCGCATTCAAGGAAGTCAATGATAAGGGTGGCGTGAATGGGCGCCGTCTGGAGCTCCGATCATTGGACGATGCGTATGAGCCGGAAGCAGCGGTTGCGAATACGCAGCAGTTGATCGACGAAGGTGTTTTTGCGCTTATCGGTGCAGTCGGTACTCCCACTTCCCAGTCCGCTGTCCCTGTTACAGAGGTCAACAGCGTGCCTTACATGGCGCCTATGACGGGTGCTGAGTATCTGCGCGATCATGCCCGTCACACCGTAATCAACCTGCGTGCCTCATACTACCAGGAAACAGAGGAGATGATAGAACGGTTGACCGTGGACCTGGGGTTCGACCGCATTGCAATTCTCTACCAGGATGACTCATTTGGCCGTGCCGGCCTGCAAGGCGTTCTTCTTGCACTCGAACGCCGCAAGCTTTCTCCCACTGGAACAGGTGTGTTTCCTAGAAACACGGTAGCAGTGAAGACTGCGCTTCTTGATCTGCGTGCTACCAATCCGCAAGCTGTGATCATCGTGGGCCCCTACAAGCCAACGGCAACGTTCATCAAGTGGGCACGTCGCTTGGGAATGGACTCAATTTTCATTACGCTTTCGTTTGTAGGCAGCAATGCCCTGGCAAGAGAACTGGGCAGCCAGGGGACCGGGGTTCTGGTCACGCAGGTTGTGCCTTTTCCAACAGGAAATATGATCAATGCATCCGCTTCGTATCGAGATGCACTAAAGAGATACGATCCGGATTTAGAGCCGGGGTTTATATCCTTTGAAGGCTACCTGGCCGGAAGATTGGCAATTCATGTCGTTCAACACTGTGGTCAACAAGTCGTACGCAGTTGCATTGACGAGGTACTGAGGACCGGTGACAGCATCAGCCTGGACGGATTTATGCTGCAGTATGGCGTAGATGACAATCAAGGCTCAGACAGGGTGTTTCTGACGGCAATAGCCACCGATGGCCAGTACACGCCTGTTGAAACCCTGACCTCTGTTACTACGATGACAGAGGACCGGCACTCACAATAGGCCCAGGATAAGCAGGATGTCTTCAAAACTCTGGAATCGAATTTCCACACAGCTTTATATCGGTTTCGGCGGTGCCGTTGCGCTGATCATCATGATCAGTATTCTTGCTCTCTTTTTCCTGGATTACATCGGCAAGATTCAGCAAAATGTAAGTGAAAAGAGTGTGCCTGAGATGACTTCTGCGTTTGCTATCGCCCAGCAGACAGCATCACTGGTTGCCGCGGTTCCACGCCTTACAACGGTAACCACACCCGAGCAGTTCGAGACGATCGCGGCCACAATCGGCTGGCAGGCCGATGCATTCAAGGCACAGCTTTCCATCATGCTGGAAAACCAGGGCAGGGACGCCAGAGCACAGACGATCCAGTCTGGCGGTATAGGCATCGTACAGAATATCGACTCGGTGAAACATCTCGTCAGGGAACGTTTCGATGTACGCCAAAAGATTCTTGATCTGCGGGATGAGCTTCAGGCAGTCCAGAGTCAGTTGACCCTGGTATTGATCAATGAAATTGATGATCAGATGTTTTATACAATGACGGGTTACCGGTCCCTCAATGAGGATCAATCACCGGTTTCTGTTCATTTCTCGGAACAGGAATTCCTGACATATAGGCGTTTGGTTGAGTTGCGTGAGGCAGCTGCCATTGCAGCCCAGTTGCTGGCGACTGCATTCACTGTAACCGATGATGCCTTGCTGGAGCCATTACGCGAACGATTTGAAGCTACAGCAGGTCGTGCAAGCCGATCACTTGATGCGCTCAAACAGACACCCGTTCATGATCGCTTGTCTTCGACCTTTACTGATCTATTGTCGATTGGCAGACGAGAGGATAACGGATTTGATTTGCGTTTCAGGGAACTTACAGTTGATGAAGAACTGACTGACTTGCTCAATGATAGCCAGATTTTGGGTATTGACGTTGTTGCGCAGGTGGAGAGTTTCGTAGATGACTCAAGTATGGCTGCCGGAGAAATGGCTGACAAGGCAACTACTGCAACTACAACGAGTACAACGATCTTGTTCGTCGTCAACCTCGTCAGCATCGTCGGTGCATTTTTGTTTGTGTGGCTGCTTGTGCAGCGCCGCTTGATCAAGCGGTTGGACAGGATTTCAAGTCAGATGCAGCAAATGGCTGGCGGTGATCTCGAAGTCGCGATTGATATTGACGGGCGTGATGAAATTGCACAACTGGCCAAGGCACTGGACGTATTCAGGAATAATGCCCTTGAGGTGCAGCGCCTTAACCTCGTAGAGACGCTTGCCGAGGAACTGAAAGGCAAGAATGAGGAATTGGCGCATACGAACGAAGAGTTGGAGCGCGCACAGGATCAAATCGTCATGCGTGAGAAACTTGCAGCACTTGGCCAGTTGACTGCAGGTGTCGCGCATGAAATAAAAAACCCGATGAACTTCATCATGAACTTTTCCGAAGTATCACAAGAGCTACTTGAAGAACTTTTGGAAGAAGTTGCCAAGACTAGGGATGGAGAAGGAAATGGGGAGGATGAATATGACCCGGAACTGGTCGAGGAAGTAGCAGGGGACCTCACGGGAAATTTGCAACGTATTCACGAGCATGGCAAGCGTGCCAACCGGATTGTAATGGAGATGCTTAAAATGGGTCGCGGTGGTGGAGAGTGGCAGGAAACAGATCTAAATGTACTGTTGAATGATCATGTGCTGCTTGCATTCCACAGTGCACGTGCAGCGGATACCGAGTTTCAGTTGGATATTCAGGAAGAGTATGAAGAGGATCTGGTTAAGGTCAAGGTACAGCCACAGGATCTTGGTCGAGTATTTCTGAACCTGGTGACCAATGCCTGTTATGCCACCGATGAAAAAAGAAAACTGCTTCTGGAGGAGGGGGGTGACGCAGTCAAGGGCTATCTCCCCACACTTAAGCTGTGCACACAACGGGTAGGAGATTACGTTGAGGTACATGTCCGAGACAATGGCAATGGTATCCCTCAATCAGCCCTGGAGCGCATTTTCAATCCGTTCTATACGACGAAACCTCCAGATAAGGGAACAGGTCTGGGGTTATCGTTGTCCAATGACATCATGCGAGAGCATGGAGGAGAGATCCGTGTAGAAACGGAAGAGGGTAAATACACTGATATGATCGTAGTCCTGCCAGTGGAACCTGTCATTCCAGAAACCGCGAATGTTGCATCTGAAGATTCTACCGATGGACAGGGTGCAGCGGCTGCACCCTCATAATTTATGCTGTGTCACTCCATTGCGGCAGCGATGGCGACTAATCTAGACTCATGTATTGTGATGACTTTGTCAAAGCCGGAGATTCGTATGACTTGCAGCGCCGAATCAGGCAGTGAACACAGTATGAAATTTTTCTTTTTTTCCTTGAATGAATTTGCGATAAGCAAGATTGTACGCAAGCCGGCACTGCTGATATAGGTAAGCTTGTCGAAATCCAGAACAACGGATCCATCAAAGTCCCTGGTTCTTTGGTCTAGGCTATTGTGGAAATCCTGGGCATTCATGCCATCGATACGACCATCTACACTGATGATCAATATGCCATCAATCTTTTCATCCTCAAGGTGCAGTTCGCGGGCCACAGTTGATAATTCTCATGTGATCAGAAATTAAACTCTGCTGAGCCGACTAAAATCACAGTTAACGGGCAAGGCGGATTAGTCGTGACAATATTTTAGTATCTACTGTCGTGTCGGTTTCAGTTGGACAGTTGGTTACCAGGCACTGGTTGGGTTTGCAGCCAATCAGTGTGCCCTTGAGAATTCTTGGCCGCGGTGCAAAATTGGCGACTGGGTGATGTTATTCAGGAGTGAACCGTGGGGCTTCGCGTGCACTTCTATAAGGTGCTGTTTAACCCTTTATCGCTTCGACTGCTGCAGTTCGAGACTGAAGTACGTCAATAATTTTGTCAAAACCTGCGATCTCAACAATTTCTTGTATAGGCTCGGGCAAGGAGCACAGCATGAATTTTGTATTTTTACCCTTGAGTGTTTTTGCAATGAGCAGGATCGAACGCAAGCCGGCACTACTGATGTAGGACAGATTTTCAAGATCCAGAACTACCGGATTGTCTGAGCCATCAATTTCCTTGTTGAGGTTATTGTAGAATTCCTGCGCATTGATACCGTCAATACGGCCCGTCACGCTTACTACAAGGGCAGTCTCCTCAATCTGATCGACCTGCAATTCTACTTGATGATTTTGAATGGTATTTCTCCAGAGAATTTGATTTTGCACAAACTATACAAAATTTATTGTATCGTATCCATCAAATTTTCACTATCCTTAAGAGCCTTTATGTGTCCTAAAACAAACACCTGCAGCCTGGGAAAGGGTGCGTGGACGATTCATCTGGCTGGAGTGCTGGCTGAATCCGGCTAAATATATCTTGCGAGGAAATCCTGTTGCCTCCACGAGGGTTTCTTCGACTATAGGGCAAACAGCGCATTTTATTTAAAAGTCAGGTAAAAATGCGGGGCTAAGGGCCCTGGAAAGCCCTGCATGCAAACCCTTGTCTCGCATTTGAGGTGCTTTGGATTGTTCCTGTTTGCTGGAACTTGTTAGCAAGTTGTTTGGGCGGCTGATTATCCGGCCTTGATCCCTTGGCAGAATCTACATGCAAAGCATGTGTCATAGGATGAGCAGTAAGGTACCATCTAACCCGTACGTGTGTACAATATTGCCTATACTGTGAAGCGAATTAGAGATTTTAGATAGCAATGTCTGCCATGCATCGGTCGACAAACAGCGATTTCGCCTATCAGGCCGAGGCTTTGCAGGGTGTATCACGCACATTCGCATTGACCATTCCTCAGCTTCCAGACGCACTGTGTGATGTGGTAGGCAATGCATATCTTCTATGCAGGATCACAGATACCATTGAAGATGAACCTGCACTATCTGCAGAACAAAAGCACGAATTTTCAGAGCGTTTCACCGAGGTTGTCGCAGGTCACCAGGAGCCTGAGTCCTTTGCCCGCGAGCTTGGGAGTCTGCTATCTTCATCAACAACCCAATGTGAGCATGACCTGATCGCCAACACTGCCAGGGTAATTCGCATCACAAGGGGATTTAACGAAGTTCAACGTAGTGTTCTCGAGCGCTGTGTGAGAATCATGTCGCAGGGAATGGCAGAGTTCCAAAAGACTGCGACGATCGAAGGCCTGCAGAATCTTCCCCATCTTGATCAGTACTGCTATTACGTGGCTGGCGTTGTTGGTGAGATGCTTACCGAATTATTCTGTGATTATTCCGCAGAAATCAATGAACGTCGCGAGGAATTACTTGCGCTTTCAGTTTCTTTCGGCCAAGGCCTGCAGATGACAAATATCCTGAAGGACATATGGGATGACCGACATCGAGGAGTATGCTGGTTGCCACAGGATGTTTTCCAGACTGCAGGCTTCAAATTGAGTTCTCTATCCACCGAGTATCATGACCCTGGATTTGCAAAAGGATTGTTGGAACTTGTTGCCATTGCCCGTCATCACTTGTCGAATGCTCTGCGATTTACCATGATGATTCCTGCGCATGAAACAGGTATCCGTCTGCATTGCTTGTGGGCACTGGGTATGGCGATACTGACCTTGCGCCGGATCAATACAACGCCTGCATTCAAAAGTGGCACTGAAGTGAAAATCTCACGTCGCAGCGTGTGGGTCGTCACTGTGGTCACCCGCGCCCTGGTACGCTCAAATACAGCTTTGAAACTGCTGTTTGAAGGACTGACCTACAGTCTTCCACGCACCCAAGGAACGCACCTTGAGCAAGCACGATCATAAGGTTGTATGCTATACAGGATTAGCGAGATACCTGCGTGTGCATTTTCCAATGCTGTCATGAGATTGTAGAACCGAACTGAGTACATACATGTGGATAGTCAACTGCAAGTGAAGCCGACTGGTAGCCTGGGCAAAGAAAGACGGACAGTGCGCGTCATTCTGGCTCAGCCGCGCGGCTTTTGTGCCGGCGTTGACCGCGCTATTGCAATTGCAGAAGGCGCGTTGAAGCTTTATGAGCCTCCCGTCTATGTACGGCATGAAATTGTCCATAATCAGAGGGTCGTACAAAACCTGAAAGCAAAGGGTGTACAGTTTGTAGAAGAAATCCATCAGATTCCTGATAACGCCATTGCCGTGTTTAGTGCTCATGGTGTATCACGAAAGGTCCAGCAGGATGCGTCGGAGCGTGGCCTTGAATCTCTTGATGCAACGTGTCCGTTAGTATCCAAGGTGCACAAGGAAGGCCAGCGCTATGCTACCAAGGGGTACGATGTAATTTTGATTGGCCATGAAAATCACCCTGAAGTTGAAGGCACTTTAGGCCAGATTCCTGGCCCTGTACATTTAGTAAGCAATGTGGGGGACGTAGAAGCATTGCAGGTGCGTGATCCTGCTAAAGTCGCTTATATAACCCAAACCACCTTGTCAGTTGATGATACACGCGAAGTAATCAAGGCGCTGCAGCGCAGATTTCCAAACATTGCAGGACCAAACACCAAAGACATCTGCTATGCGACACAGAATCGACAGACGGCAGTCCGTGCACTTGCCGCTGAGGTTGATCTAATGCTGGTAGTGGGTGCCCACAACAGTTCAAACTCGAATCGCCTGTGTGAAGTCAGCAGTGACAGTGGTGCACCGAGTCATTTGGTTGAAGATCCGGCAAAAATTGACCCTGAACTGTTACAGGGTATTGAAACGATCGGCATAACCGCAGGGGCGTCGACACCCGAAGAGCTTGTACAGGAGTTGATTGAAAAATTGAGGGAATTCACCAATCTGGAACTCTCCACAATGGAAGGAGTGGTAGAGAATGTACGGTTTGGTCTTCCATCTTCGCTGCGGGAAGTGACGCAGGCTGAGGAGTAGGTACCGAAAGAATTCCTGAATTGCTATTCGACCTGAGCTGCCTCTGTGCGTACGGTGGATTAGCAATCTTCAGAGGGAGCCATTATTGAGCTTGCCAGTTTGAAACGTCGATCTGTTCGTCTAATTTCCATTTGAAGTTGTCAAACGCTTCGCTGCAGAGAGGCGTTATCGCTTTGACAAAATCTTTTCTTGAAATGGCTTCTGCTCCAAGGCTCAGCAAGTGCGCTGAAGGAAGTTGACAATCCAGTAATGGACAATTCCAGCTATGCAAATGGCTGACCATATAGGTAAGAGCAACTTTGGAAGCATTGGTCTGAAAACTGAACATGGATTCACCAAAAAACATCTTGCCAATCATGACTCCATATATGCCGCCGATTAAACGTTCCTGATCATCCCATAGCTCCACTGAGTGCGCGTATCCGAGTTGGTGCAGTGCTGTATAGGCTTTCGCCATTTCATTGGTGATCCAGGTTCCTCTAGCGTAGCTGCGTGGAGCGGCACATGCGGAAACCGTCTTTTTAAAGTCGCTATCAAACGTGACTGTCCAGTCATGTTTGCGCAGGGTTTTTCTCAGGCTGGAAGAAACCTTGAATTTGTGCGTATACAAAACCCCTCTTGGATTGGGTGACCACCATAGAATGGGCTGGCCGTTTTCATACCAGGGAAATATCCCCCTGCGATACGCGTTTAATAGTCGTACAACGCTCAGATCTCCTCCCACTGCAAGCAGGCCATCGGGATTTTGCATGGCTTTCTCCACGTCGGGAAATGGAGCGTTGCTGTTGGATGGATCAAGCCAGTGAATGTTCACTTCGTTATGATCTTGAGTTAAGTCTATAGGGAGATAATGACATGAGTTCTTTGCATTCGCGTTGCATGAATTGCTTTTCACGCTGACAAAAATCCTGAATTGCATTCCTCAGGCGCATATCGGATATCCAATGCGCCGACCAGGTCCGGGTAGGGAGAAAGCCACGGCTGATTTTATGCTCACCCTGGGCTCCTGGTTCAAAACTGGAGAGCTGGTGCTCGATGGCATACTCGATACCCTGGTAGTAGCACGCCTCAAAATGCAGCCCGTGAAATTTTCCAAGGCAACCCCAAAATCTCCCGTAAAGCGCGTCATCATCAAGAAAATTGATTGCACATGCAATTAGTGTCTGGTTGTAATAGGCAAGAACCAGCATGATTTGCGAGCCCATAACGGCCCCCAGTTCCTTGAAAAAGTCGAGAGTGAGGGTAGGCGGACTGTGCTTGCGATGGAAGGTATCTGCATAAAAGCTGTGCACCTGTTGCCATTGTGCACCATCCAGATCCGAACCGTGCAGGCGCTGCAAACGAATTTGCTGGTCTCGCACGAAGCGTCTTTCACGTTTTATTTTTTTCCTTTTGCGCGAAACCAGATCTTCCAGAAAATGATTGAAGCAGTCGTAGTTCCGGTTGTGCCAATGGTATTGGCAGCCAAGGCGCAGCATCAGGTTATTCCGCTTGTAAAATTCACACTCCTCTTCAAGGTTGAACAACCAGTGTGTGCCTGACAGGTTCAGCTGCTCGGCCTCTTTTACAGTGGCATCAATCATGTCCGCTGCAAGCCTGTGTTTCTGGCGGATGGGCATCCCTGGCAGCATGAGAAGGCGTGAACCTGTCACGGGCGTATACGGTATCGATGCGACAAATTTAGGATAGTAAGTGAGTCCGACTTGTTCATAGGCCGAGGCCCATGACCAGTCGAACACAAACTCCCCGTAGGAATTGGTTTTTATATAAAGCGGGCTTGCCGCTATGATCTGTTTGTCCTTGTCGCGGACCACCAGATGATGAGGATACCAGCCGTACTTTTCGCCCAGGCAGTCATTCCGTTCCAAGGCATGCAGGAACTCATGTTTCAGGAAAGGATTGTTATCCGCCAGCAAGCGGTTCCAGTCTTCGCTCTGGACATCTCCAAGCGAGTTTAGGAAGCTACAGGTATACGCAGGCTGGGTGTTTTCTAGTGTCGAATTCTGGACGGTCAAGGTGTCAATGAAAGGGAAACTTTCAGCCGTTGGCAAGACTGTCCAGGTACTTCTCGGCATCCAAGGCAGCCATGCATCCCGTGCCCGCGGAAGTCACCGCCTGGCGGTATACGTGATCCATCACGTCGCCTGCGGCAAATACACCCGGGATGCTCGTTGCGGTTGCATTGCCATGCAGGCCGCTGTTGACCTTGATGTAGCCGCCATCCATGTCGAGTTGGCCCTGGAAGATTGCGGTATTCGGGGTGTGTCCGACGGCAATGAATACACCACTCAGGTCCATGTTCTGCGTGGAACCGTCCAGGGTACTTTTGACGCGCATTCCCGTAACCCCCGTTTCATCCCCCAGGATTTCATCGAGCGTGGTATTCCATTTTATGCTGACATTGCCATTTTCTTCTCTTTCAAACAGCTGGTCCTGAAGAATCTTTTCACTGCGCAGCGCATCGCGCCGATGTACAAGAACCACTTCACTGGCAATGTTGGATAAATAAAGTGCTTCTTCGGCTGCAGTATTGCCACCGCCTATCACGGCTACCTTTTTCTCTTTATAGAAAAACCCGTCGCACGTTGCGCATGCGGATACTCCCTTTCCCTTGTAGGCTTCCTCTGAAGGCAAACCAAGATATTTTGCGGATGCACCCGTGGCAACGATCAGGGCATCACAGGTATAGGACCCCATATCCCCCGTCAGTTCAAAAGGGCGTTTCGACAGAGCCACGTCATGAATATGGTCGAAGATGACCTCGGTCCCGTAGCGTTCAACATGTTTCAGCATGCGGTCCATTAGATCCGGCCCCTGTAATCCCTCGACATCCCCCGGCCAATTGTCGACGTCTGTTGTTGTTGTCAACTGACCGCCTTGCTCCATGCCGGTGATAATTGCAGGATTCAGGTTTGCACGGGCAGCATAAACACCTGCGGTATACCCGGCTGGACCGGACCCCAGTATCAACAGTTGAAAATGTCGAGTGTCAGCCACTGCGTGTCCCCTTGTACGACTTGTTAGACAGGATGGATTGCTAAGAAATCATCCTGTGAATTTACTATACTCTGGAAGTAGAGTTGGCAGCATTCCCTTGGTACCTGTGAGGGCAAATTTTACATGAGTCGAAACAGTATTGCTGTACAATAAAAGTACAGTGACGGAACTCATAGAGAAATTTTGATACCAGAATACTGGGTTAAAACCGTATTTGATTCAATATTTTAAGTGAACAATTTAGGGATGAATGAACAGGTCTGGTGTGCACTGCCTTGAAAAAGCCGTCAAAATCCAGTAACCGCGCATCGTTGCCAAAAGGCCTTCGGGAAAGTGTCTTGCTGGTACTGGTAGCGCTGGGCGCCTATTTTATGTTGGCGCTGTTCACTTACCAGCATTCAGACCCCGGTTGGACCCAGCCAAATACTGACCTGGCCGCACAAAATCTCGGGGGCAAGGCCGGTGCATGGTTTGCGGACCTGTTCTTATTCCTGTTTGGATATCTTGCTTATCTCGCACCCTTCATGGTGGCCTACAGCGGATGGCTGCTTTACCATGGCGGCACCGGCAATCAGGCGATGGATTACCGTACATTAGGTATACGCTGGGCTGGCTTCTTGCTTACTCTGGCAGCAGGGTGCGGACTTGCCACTCTTAATTTTCATCCCGGTTTTCTTCCGTATACGGCGGGCGGCGCACTGGGCGATATGGTAGGGACAGGCTTTTTAGCTGTATTCAATTTTGCCGGTGCTACGTTGCTGCTGTTCGCATTGTTTTTTGCGGGCATTACCGTGTTCTCACACTTTTCATTGTTATGGCTTTTGGATGCCACTGGCGGATATGTCCTGAAGCTCAGCTCATGGCTTTGGAGGCTTGTCAGCACGCTGAAGGAACGACATCTGGGCAAGCATGCAAGAACTGCCCGCGAAAAGATCGTCAAGGCGAAAAAAGTAAAAATCCAGAAATCTCCACCCCGGATAGAACCGACCATAGAAGAGGTCACGCCCAGCAAACGGGTTGAGCGGGAACGTCAAATTCCACTGTTTGACTCGGCGGAAACCGTTTTACCCCCGACATCCATGCTGGACAATGTGACGGATGATACCAGGGGGTACTCTGACAATGCACTGGAAGCGATGTCGCGCCAGGTTGAATTGAAGCTGCTCGACTTTGGCATTGATGCCGAGGTCGTTGAGGTGCACCCCGGCCCTGTCATCACCCGCTTCGAGTTGCTGCTTGCAGCAGGAATCAAGGTAAGCAAGGTCTCGAACCTGGCGAAGGATCTGGCCCGAGCGCTTTCTGTAGTGAGTGTCCGGATTGTTGAGGTAATCCCTGGAAAGTCCCATGTCGGGCTTGAGATCCCCAATGAGAACAGGGAACTGGTCGTACTCAGCGAAATCCTGCGATCCGAGACCTATGACAAATCTGCATCAATTCTGACCCTGGCATTGGGCAAGGATATCAGTGGACGGCCCGTTGTGGTGGATCTTGCAAAAATGCCTCATTTGCTGGTTGCAGGCACTACCGGATCCGGTAAATCAGTCGCCCTGAATGCCATGCTGTTAAGCATTTTGTACAAGGCAACTCCGCAGCAGGTACGCATCATACTGATTGATCCCAAGATCTTGGAATTTGCCGTATATGAGGGGATCCCGCATCTACTTTCTCCTGTAGTCACAGACCTGAGGGAGGCCGCCAATGCATTCCGCTGGTGTGTGGCTGAGATGGAGAGGCGCTACCATTTGATGTCAGCACTTGGAGTGCGCAGCATTCAGAGCTACAACACGAAGGTGAAGCAGGCCATTGAAAAGGGTAACCCGATACCTGATCCATTTGCCGGACAGCAACCTGGCGGCGAGCTGGAGGAAGATAATGTGGAAAGCCTGAGTCCACTGCCGAGCATCGTCATCATAGTGGATGAGCTTGCTGACATGATGATGGTTGTAGGCAAGAAAGTTGAAGAACTTATTGCAAGAATTGCGCAGAAAGCCAGGGCTGCCGGCATCCATTTGATACTGGCCACACAGCGCCCCTCGGTTGATGTCATCACTGGTCTTATCAAGGCCAATATTCCATCCAGGGTTGCCTTCCAGGTGTCCTCGAAAGTTGATTCACGGACCATCCTGGATCAAATGGGTGCTGAACAACTGCTCGGCCATGGCGATATGCTTTATTTGCCTCCGGGCACATCCCTGCCGGACCGTATTCATGGTGCATTTGTTTCTGATGAAGAGGTACATAAAGTGGTTGCCTTCCTGAAACAAAAAGGCACACCTTCCTATCTGGAAGAGATCACACAGGACCCGGAGGGTGGCATGGATACGATACCGGGACTGGAACCGATTGATAGCAACGACGGTGAATTTGATCCGCTGTATGACGAAGCCATTGCAATCGTCACCGAGTCTCGCAAGGCTTCCATTTCTTATTTACAAAGAAGACTTAAAATCGGGTATAACCGTGCTGCGAGGATTATAGAAGAGATGGAAAACAGCGGTGTTGTCAGTACAGTCTTGTCCAACGGCAGCCGTGAGGTCATAGCGCCGCCACCTGTATAACCGTCTGTGCCTGCCAGAACACGGATGATGCGGCAGCAGTGCGTTGTGCAATACACTTGATCTTTTGACCAGGACTTCCATTCACGAGGCCAGATGATGCGGATTTGGACACTTTTTCTTGGTAAAACGCTGCTGCTATTTTCACTGGCATGCTCAGGCAGTGAAGCGGTAAGTCTGCTGAATGCGTTTTTCTCGGGGGTAAATTCTTTCCAGGGCAATTTTTCGCAAACTATCTGGGATGAAGATCGCAGGCTGATCCATACCTCGAGAGGGTCAATTGCCCTTAGCAGACCGGGCAAATTCCGATTTCAATACATGCATCCGCACAGGCAGCTTGTCCTCGCAGATGGCGAATACCTGTGGATATACGATGAAGAACTGCAGCAGGCGGTAGCCAGGCCGATCGTGGAAGCATTGGGCAGTGCACCGATTACACTGTTAATGAATGCCCGCGTATTGCAGGATGATTTTGAAATTGCCGTTGGTGTGGATCGGGAAGACCTCAGCTGGGTGGAGCTGACTCCACGCATCCAGGATACTGAATTTCACCGCGTGCATATAGGGCTGGATGAAAGAGGTATTCGGAAAATGGAGCTGTATGACCAATTTGCACAGAAAACCGTGATTGAGTTCGAGCATCTCAAGCTGAATGTGAAATTTCCAGATGGATATTTTGCATTCAAGGCTCCCGGTGATGTCGATGTCCTTGGGTATCCAGCGCAGTGAAATGGATCAGCATGCTGCCCTGTGTGCACGTATTGTGCATCTGTTGCGATCTTTCAGGTGGAATGGTTGACCCGGTAATACCTAGGCATTTGAGGAATTGATATGCCAGGCACATCCGCAAATCCGACGAGTGAGCTGTTTGATCAAAAAGAGGGATATCGACCGCTTGCAGATCGTATGCGACCGACTACCCTGGCTGAGTTTGCAGGCCAGACACACCTGCTATCTTGCGATCAACCGCTGCGTTTGGCTATTGAGCAAGGCAGATTGCACTCTATGATTTTCTGGGGACCTCCCGGTACCGGAAAGACCACACTGGCGCGTATCATTTCAAGTACCTCGCAGGCACAGTTCATTTCAATATCCGCCGTGTTGGCTGGAGTGAAGGAGATTCGTCAGGCAATAGAACGGGCCAAGTTACACAGTCAGGAAAATGCGTCCAGTACAACAGTGCTGTTTGTTGACGAGGTGCATCGATTCAATAAAGCCCAGCAAGATGCGTTCCTGCCACATATCGAAGACGGCACGATCTATTTCATTGGTGCCACTACAGAAAATCCTTCTTTCGAACTCAATAATGCACTGCTATCCAGAGCGCGTATCTATGTGTTGAAAAGGTTGACAGAAGAAGATGTAGGCAGATGTGTTGAGCAGGCCCTGCAGGATGACATACGGGGTCTGGGCAACAGAAATCTCAAGATCGACAAGGATGCAAAAGATATGCTTGCAGCGGCAGCAGATGGCGACGCACGGCGTGCATTGAATTTTTTGGAAATCGCTGCGGACTGGATCGGTGAAAAGGCTGCAGAAAACAGCATAACCTGTGAAATTATTAAGGAGGTCACTGCACAGGGTACCCGGCGTTTCGACAAGCATGGTGAGTACTTCTATGACCAGATATCTGCCTTACACAAGTCCGTTCGTGGGTCTGATCCCGATGCCGCGCTGTACTGGTTTTGCAGGATGACTGATGGTGGTTGCGATCCTAACTACATAGCACGTCGTGTACTCAGAATGGCCGTGGAGGATATCGGTAATGCCGATCCCCGGGCTTTGCAGATTGCAGTATGCGCCTGGGACACCTATGAGCGCCTGGGATCACCGGAAGGTGAACTGGCCATTGCACAAGCAATCGTGTACCTGGCTTGTATGCCGAAAAGCAATGCCGTATACCGGGCGTATGGTCTGGCGATGAAAGATGCCAAATCCCACGGGAGCCAAGAAGTGCCGATGCACCTGAGAAACGCCCCAACCAAGCTTATGAAAGATCTCGGCTATGGGCGTGGTTATCGTTATGCTCATGATGAGCCTGATGCCTACGCACAAGGGGAGTGCTACTTTCCTGAAATTCTGCAGGGCACGCGCTACTACGTGCCTGTAGGCCAAGGACTCGAGATTCGAATCAAGGAGCGCATGGACAAGCTCCGGGGTAAAACCGAAAATCAAGACTGAATATACGTGAGGACATCCAATATGGATCAGCTGAAATTATCAAGGGAACTCATTGAAAACATAGAAAAAATTCTGATTGAATCAGACGAGCGGGCTGCGAATCCAATTTTGGCAGGCCAATATCTGGCTGCAATCACAGGGTTTATTATAGGCAATCAGGATATGCCGACAGGCGAGAAAAACGAAGTCATGAATGAAATTGTCGGCTTTGCGAAATATGTCTATGAAGACGTCACGCGCCAACGGCAAACCAGTATGCGCCCGAAGGGCGAAGCCTTTGGAGTCTGGAAGCCTGGAGACCCCTGATTCGCGCCAAATTCAGGTTATATATTTTCTTTGCAGCCCGAGTTAGCAACCACGAAAATCAAAATCGAGCGCCATAATCCAGCACCTGCACTTGGTCCTATACAAGTAGTTCAATCCAGTGTTTGACAGGCCTGTCGGTTCCTGATTGCAGATGCAGCAGGCAACCTATATTGGCTGTACTGATGATATCGGGCTGGTCTTCTTCCAGACAAGCCAGTTTGTTTGCCAGCAGCCGTTCCGACAGTTCGGTTTCAAGCAGGGAGTAGCTCCCTGCAGAGCCGCAGCACAAATGCTCGTCCATGGTCGGAAGCAACCTGTAGCCTGCTTTCTTCAGTTGCACCTCAATTTTGCCATGCACTTTTTGACCATGTTGCAGTGTGCAGGGGCTGTGCAGCGCCACGGTGCAATTTTTCCGGATAGGTTTTATATCGAGCTGAATATCCAGTTCAGAAAGATCCCTGCAGCGTTTGCTGATAAATTCCGCTTTTTTCGCATACTCTGGAGTTGACTGCATAAGGGCGCCATATTGTTTAATAAAACTGCTGCAGCCACTCGAGGTCACGACTAGGGATCCATATTCCCCTTGCAGACCCTGGTACCAGTTGTCAATATTCTGACGAATCGTTCTTTCGGCCTTGTCAGTGTCTGCCAAGTGGTAGGCCAGTGCACCGCAACAATCACTTTTTGCCTCTTCGAGATGAAAACCGGTGCGCTCGAGGACCTTTGCTGCGGCGATATTGATTTGAGGTGCAGCTGCAGACTGTACGCAGCCCTGAATGGTCAGCAGTTTCGGCAGGCCAGGGGTTGAGCCGGTCATCTTTGATGATTTGATGCGGACCGGTATTTTTGCGGCCAGCTTTTGAGGCAGGAACGGCTTGGAGAGTCGTGCGAGTGCAAGCATGGGTCTGACCCTGGTGGGTTTGGAAAACAGGAGGGAGATCAGGTAGCGCTTGATTCTGTTTTTGAAAGGCCGCTTGATCACCTTGCTCATATTTTTGCGACCAATATCAAGTAAATGACCAAACTGCACATTTGAAGGGCAGGTTGTCTCACAGGCCAGACAGGTCAAACATCTATCCAGGTGTTTCAATCCAGTCACACCGTTGCTGTCATTCTCCAGGTGATTCTTGATCAGATAAATTCGGCCTCGAGGCCCATCCAGTTCGTTTCCAGTCAGCTGGTAGGTCGGGCAGGTCGCATTACAAAGTCCGCAGTGCACGCAGCTGCGCAGTATTGCATTTGCCTGCAGGCCTTCCTCAGTTTGTGAATAGTCAGCGGGTAGAGAAGTTTGCATGGTCGTCAAAACTCCGGATACATCCGGCCTGGATTGAGGATTCCTGCAGGATCAAAGGCACGTTTGAGCTTTTTGTGAAGTTCAAGTACCGCGGGTGGCAGCGGGTTGAATATCTGTTTAATTTCAGGTCCCCGAAACAGGCTGGCATGGCCGCCTGCCTGGTTGGCAACGCGGCGTATCACAGAGGCCTCAGTGTTTGTGGCATGCCAGCGAAGGGCACCATTCCATTCCATCGCACATGGACCTGCGATATCCAGGGGAGGAGTTGAAGGAGGAATCTGGATTCTCCAAAGCGGCTGATCGGTCAAGAACACGCCATGCGCTTGTTCCTTGATCTCACTCCAAAATCGATTTCCCAAATCCGTGAGTTCTCCACCAATTGAGCCGGTACATTTTTCAATTACAGAAGCAGGCCCAGCCATGCGCACGTAGAGATTCTCGCCATCATGAAAGGTGGCCGTTATGGGCATGGGGGTGAGGGCCCAGGCATTCATTTTCTGAATGGCACCGGACGAGGACTCGGCAATGACGGCCGTCTGCTCGTTCTGCGGTTTTGGGAGCAGTCGCAGCGTAACCGACATCAGAATCCCCAATGTGCCAAGTGAGCCGCACATCAACCTGGATGCGTCATAGCCTGCGACATTTTTCATGACCTTGCCTCCAAAGCGCAAGTATTCGCCAGTGCCATTGAAGATCTCTGCTCCCAGGATGCTGTCACGCACGCCTCCGCTGCTCACGCGCCGTGGTCCGGACAGACCTGCAGCAACTGCCCCCCCGAGGGTGGCAACCGTACCAAAATGCGGCGGTTCAAACGGCAGTATCTGTTTTTCTTTTTCAATGACCTGCTCGATTTCGCTCAGGCGTGTACCGCAGCGTGCAGTAATATACAGCTCGGAGGGTTCATACTCGGTGATCCCTGAATGGGGATTAAGGGAAAGTGGAGTCGCCTGTATGGTTCTGCCATAGAAAGCCTTGGTATTTCCCCCATGAAGCTGCACGCCTTGTTTCAACCTGGCAGCCTCCCTGATCCGGGATGCAACAGTATCCTTTATATCTGCCACATCACGAGGACTGCAGTCAGAAGCGGGGCAGATTGGCATGCGGAAGCTTGCCCTGGTGCACGTGCATGGCACCAAATTCGGCACATCGGTGCAGGGTTGGGATTGCTTTACCGGGATTGAGTAAACCATGTTCGTCAAAGGCGGACTTGATCCCATTGAACGTCTGAAGTTCTACGGAGTTGAACTGCACGCACATCTGGTCCAGCTTTTCTACTCCAACACCATGCTCACCCGTAATGGCGCCTCCCTTCCTGACGCACAGTTGCAATATGTCGCTTCCGAATTCTTCCGCTCTCTCAAGCTCACCATCCTGATTGGCGTCATAGAGGATCAACGGGTGCAGATTTCCATCTCCTGCATGAAATACATTGGCCACGCGAAGCCCGAATTTTTCAGAGAGCGCATATATTTCTTCCAGCACTTCGGCCAGATGCTTGCGTGGAATCGTGCCATCCATGCAATAGTAGTCGGGAGACAAGTTGCCCAT
Source organism: Gammaproteobacteria bacterium (assembly GCA_965214675.1). Classification (GTDB taxonomy): domain Bacteria; phylum Pseudomonadota; class Gammaproteobacteria; order UBA4575; family UBA4575; genus WTFY01. The sequence continues at coordinate 736,302 of OZ243969.1, read as the reverse complement.
GGCTGGGAACGCGGCCTTGCGTCCTTTCCATAGCGTCTCGGCTTCTTGCTCATCAGCAGCAAGGTGTACTTCCGTTGCCTGATACCGCTCCAGCAGTGTACTTACCCGCTTGATCTGATCAGCAAGTTCTTCTTCGTAGCCGTCCAGTTCGCAGATCAGAATTGCCACAGCATCGGCTGGATATCCAGGACTGCAGTATTGCTCAGTTGCCTCGATGGTAAATTGGTCCATCATCTCAAGGCCTGCAGGGATTATCCCGCTGGAGATGATTGCAGCAACCGCATTGCCCGCATCCTGTATTCGATTAAATGCAGCTAGCAGTACCTTGCTGCCATCGGGTCTTGGCAGCAGTTTTACCGTAGCCTCCAGGACCACTCCCAGCATGCCCTCTGAGCCATTCATCAAAGCCAGCAAATCATATCCGGGGGATTCCAAATGTTTTCCTCCCAGTTCCAGAATATCTCCGTCAATGGTCAAAACCTTCAGGGCCAGGACGTTGTGTACTGTGAGTCCATATTTAAGACAGTGAACGCCTCCGGAATTTTCCGCAATATTGCCTCCTATAGTGCATGCAATTTGCGATGAAGGGTCGGGTGCGTAATACAGGCCGAATGGTTTTGCAGCTTCCGATATTGCGAGATTTCTCACGCCAGGCTCTACTGTCGCGGTACGATTTTGCCGATCAATCTCCAGGATCTTGTTCAGCCTGGCAAAGTTCAGCAAAACGCCATCCGGATGCGGTAGCGCCCCTCCAGACAAACTTGTGCCTGCGCCTCTTGCAACGATGGGAAGCTTCAGCTCCCTGCAAACTTCAACCGCTGCCCGGACCTGTTCTGCACTGCCAGGCAACAAGGCAACACGGGGTATTTGCCGGTAAGCCGTCAGTGCATCACACTCGTAAGGGTGCAGCTGCTCTTTGTCAACCAGGACCGCATCCTGCGGCAAAACTTGGTGAAATCGTTTTGTCAGTTCTGATAGACTAACTTGCGTGTTCATACTGAACCATGCTTCGTTTTAACTGGCTTGTGGCAACCGTCGAATTGCATTGCCACAGTCTTCATCAAGAGTGTCATATAGCTGCGGCCTGATTGCGATACGATTGCTTGACCACCACGCCAATATACCACTGATCAAAACGGCTTGTAACGAACCGCCACTGTGTACAAAAAAGGAGACCTAACTTGACGCTGGCGAGCATTGCCGTAGGTGGAGCCGTGGGCTCTGTGCTGCGTTACCTGATCCAGGAGCAGTGCATTCAATGGTGGGGCACAAAATTTCCCTATGGGACACTGCTTGTGAATGCAGTGGGGTCCCTGCTGATCGGCGTACTATCAATTGTGCTTATAGAACGCTGGGTAGTTGCTGATGAAATCAGGATTGCACTTTTTGTAGGGCTTCTGGGAGGGTTCACCACCTTTTCCGCCTTTTCACTGGAAACGCTGTATCTGATTCAACAGGGCAGCTTTCTGAGCGCAACAGCCAACATTGCGCTGAATATACTCCTGTGCATCGGTGCGTGTTTTCTCGGAATGAATTTGGCACGCAGCCTCTGAAGCCAGTGATTTTTTCATGCTGAATCCCAAGTTATTGCGAACCGAGCTGGATGAAGTTGCCAGACAGCTTGGCAGGCGGGCATTGAAGATTGACAAGGACTGGTTTTCATTCAGGGAACAAAAGCGCAAGCAGTTGCAGACCGCTGCGGAAAATTTGCGGAACCAGCGTAACAGGAACTCCAAGCAGATTGCGCAGGGCAAGGCTGCAGGGCAGGATGTATCGCAGATCATGGATCAAATGATCGAGATCAATGAAGACCTTGGCACCAGTGAAGCCGAACTGGAAAACTACACTACAGAGATTAACGCATGGATGCTTACACTTCCCAATATCCCGCATGAGTCCGTGCCGGATGGGTCGACGGAGGAAGACAATGTGGTGGTCCGGAAATGGGGGGAGCTGCCGAATTTTGATTTCCCCGTTCTCAGCCACGTTGACATCGGGAAGAAGCTGGGTGGTCTGGATTTCGAGAAATCAGCCAAAATTTCCGGCAGCCGGTTTGCCACCATGCAGGGGCAGGTGGCCAGACTTCACCGCGCGCTGATTCAGTTCATGCTGGATTACCATGTTGCCGAGCATGGCTATGTGGAAGTATACGTCCCCTATATTGTCAATGATGCAAGCCTTACATGCACTGGGCAGCTGCCAAAATTTGAAGAAGATCTCTTCAAGCTGGCTACGGACAGCCCCTACTATCTCATTCCCACAGCTGAGGTGCCGGTGACTAATCTGTGGCGCAATCACATTGCGAATGAAGATGAGCTGCCTGCCAAATATGTTTGTCATACGCCCTGTTTCCGTTCTGAAGCAGGCTCATATGGCAAGGACACACGCGGGATGATACGCCAGCATCAATTTGAAAAAGTTGAACTCGTGCAACTCGTCAAACCCGAGGCATCATGGCGTACACTGGAAGAGTTGACACAACATGCCGAAAAAATCCTGCAACTGCTGGACTTGCCATACCGTGTTGTGAACCTGTGTACGGGTGACCTGGGATTTGCCTCTGCCAAGACCTACGACATCGAGGTCTGGTTGCCCAGCGAAAACACCTATCGCGAAATTTCTTCATGCAGCAATTTCCTGGATTTTCAAGCCAGAAGGCTCAAGGCACGCTGGAAAAACACGGCTACCGGAAAACCGGAACTTCTGCACACACTGAACGGTTCGGGTTTGGCAGCAGGCAGAACCCTGGTGGCTATTCTGGAGAACTTCCAGGACAACCAGGCACGAGTCCATGTGCCTGAAGTCCTACGACCCTACATGGGCGGACTTGAGACCCTTTCATTCTGACCCGGCGACTGTAGGCTCTACTCGTCCATGAACGCCAACCTCAAACATCATTTTCCACAAAGCGGCAAGATCGAGTGGATCGGATTGCGAAGGGCCTCGGGTGAGGCAATGATTGAAGTGAATTCCGCCGAATTGTTACAGGATCACGGGCTGCAGGGAGACAAGGCTGGAAAGCGTGCAGGAAGCAGCCGACAGGTGACACTGATTCAGGCTGAATACCTCCCTGCAATTTCATCTTTTCTGGGAAGGGAGCAGACCTTCCCACATGAACTCAGACGCAACATCGTTGTATCCGGCATCAACATTGGAATATGCAAGGGACTGACCATCGGGATCAGGGACTCGGTGATTCAGGTGACTGGGGATTGCGTACCCTGTGCCAAGATGGAAAAGGCGTTGGGTTATGGCGGATTCAATGCCATGCTCAATCACGGGGGCGTCACTGCCTCTGTGTTGGCAGGAGGAACGATTGCTGTTGGGGATGAGATCCGGATACTGGATGATCAGGCATCCGAAACCTAGCTGCTCAGAATCAAGTCCTGCAGCTGCATTGAACAGTTTTTATTTTTTGATGTAAGAGAGCATTACCAGCCCCCACGCACCGATGAGGGCGATACCACCAAACGGAGTCATTTTACCTGCCCAGTCGAGCCCTGAGAGACTCAGGGTGTAGAGGCTGCCGCTGAAGAGCACGATCCCTGCCAGCAGTACAACGGCTGCGATTTTGAGGAGCCCCCGGTTTGTATGCTGGGCAAGCAAAAGACCGATGACAACCAGACCCAGTGAATGGTACAGGTGGTAATCTACAGCGATCTGGAAAATCGAATATCTGTCCTGTAGCCAGTTGCCGCGCAGTGCATGGGCGCCGTACGCACTCAGCATGATTGCGGCTGCGATATTGCCTGCCCCGATAAGGATTGCCAATCTAGACACTGTATAATCTCACTTTATGACAAATCTTACATAAACAAGAGAGCAATGCCATATGCCTTCGTTTGATGCAGTGTCGGAAGTCGATACCCATGAATTGACCAATGCGCTTGACCAGGCCAACCGTGAAATATCCAACCGGTATGATTTCAAGGGATCCGATGCAAAGATTCTTCATGAAGATTCGATCTTGCGCATCGAAGCGCAGTCCAAATTCCAGATCGACCAGATCTTCGACATTTTGATACAAAAAATGTCCAAGCGGGGCATCGATGTAGGCTGTCTGAATAGAGCCCCGGCAGAGGAAGCCAATATGCGTGCAAGGCAGGTGATATCCATTCGTCAGGGGATCGATCAAGACATCGCAAAAAAAATGGTCAAGGCAGTCAAGGATTCCAGAATCAAGGTCCAGACTGCGATACAGGGAGATAAGCTGCGTGTATCAGGAAAAAAACGCGATGACCTTCAGAAAGTCATGAGCATCTTCCGGGAAGCCAAACTGGGTATACCGTTGCAGTTTGATAATTTCCGAGATTGATACTGCCGGCTCGTGCCCGGCCAGGGTCGTTTCAGCGACCCACGATCCACATTAAACCGGCGACAAACAGCACCACGAGTCCTATCGGCAACAAGAAGGCCTGCCAGTCACCACGCTCAGCCTTGGGGCTGTTCCTTAACCAGTATTTTGCTGCTGGATAAATAAAGAAGAGTAAGGCAACGACTAGCGCGGCATAGGCAAGCTTCAGCCAATCCATAAAGCATTTGACTTAGTCACTGCTTGCAGCGCCCAACAGGTGCAAGAGAGCAATGAATATGTTGTAGATGCTTAGGTAGATTGAGGTCGTGGCAATGATGTAGTTGGTGATACCGCCATTGATAATGCGGCTGGTATCAAACAGGATAAAGCCACTGAATATCATAATTACTGCTGCATTGATGGCCAGCCAAAGCCCAGGCATGTTGAGAAATATTCCTGCCAGTGAAGCCAGCAGCACGACCATCAGCCCAGCGAATAAAAATCCGCCCAGGAAGCTGAAATCACGCTGGGTAGTCAGCGCATAGCCTGATAGCCCAAGGAATACAACGGCTGTGCCCCCCATGGAAGTCGCAATGGCCTGCGCACCATGTGCCATGCTCAGGTAGACGTTCAGTATGGGTCCCAGGCCAAAGCCCAACAGGCCCGTGAAGGCAAATACAACGAAAATACCACTTGCAGATTCAGCAGTACGTGGAAGCACAAACCAGATCAGCGCAAGCGCAGCAAATGAGCATACAAGGCTTGTGCCGTGTCCGACATGCAGCACGGTAGACAGGGTTGCCATGAGCGCACTGAAAATCAGGGTTACTGAAAGAAGTGCATAGGTATTGCGCAGCACCTTATTGGTCGCTAGAACACTTGTCTGGGCGGCGCTGCTCATCTGCAGTCGTGGATCATTCATGGCTACTTGCTCTCCAGAATAAAATAATACTTGGTAATAGTAACATAATGGTTTTTTAGACTAATTCAAGTCATCTTTGCTACTTTTAGACAACTTATGTGCTGGCAGTTCCCGGCACCAATCAGGTATTCTTCCAAGCCTGACGGGAGAGGTGGCAGAGTGGTCGAATGCGGCGGTCTTGAAAACCGTTGACTCGAAAGGGTCCGGGGGTTCGAATCCCTCCCTCTCCGCCATTAGCTGCTTTGAACTGATACTATGCGAAACCGCTGTGGAGTATCTGCGGCCATTGTCAATGATGTGCAAACGTCTTACATACATGGTTTACTAGTCATTGAGCTGAAGGTGCCCAGCATTGAATTTCACGCAGCGGACACATCGTCATGCACTGTGTACGTGGCACGGTGACTATGGAGAGTGTTGCAAATACTTATGAAAAGAGCACTTGTCATCCTGGGCGCTGTTTCCGTATTCATCGGTATAGCGGTGGGTGTCTTTTCCCTGGTCAGATCAGGAATCATTGAAACCGGGGTAGGGCTGCTCATGCTGATCAGCCTGCTGGGGATATATGTCGGATTTGGCATATTGATCGGCGTGTACCGGCTCGTGAACAGGCTGCATTGAAACATCTCATCGAAACCCTAAAGTAGTGACGACATGGACGATCTATTAATCACAAATTCAAATCTGGTCAGCGCGCAAGGCATCGCTGAAAAAGATGTCTTGATCACAGGCAAAAGAATCCGGCAGATCGATAATGATTTACAGCATAAACCGGCAAAAAGAGTCGTTGATGCCAAGGGAAAATTTCTGATCCCTGGAATGATCGATGACCAGGTTCACTTTCGTGAGCCTGGACTGACCCATAAAGCGGATATTGCAACGGAATCACGTGCCGCCATCGCCGGTGGAATTACAAGCTTTATGGATATGCCGAATGTTGATCCACCTACCTTGACGGTAGAAATGCTGGAAAAGAAATACCAGATCGCATCAAATCGCGCGCATGCGAACTATGCTTTCTACATGGGAGCAAGCAATCACAATCTGGAAGAAATCAGACGGGTGTCAAAAAATCTTGCATGTGGTGTCAAGGTTTTCATGGGAGCTTCAACGGGCAATCTGCTGGTGGACAGTGATGAGGCCCTGGAAGGAATATTCGAACATGCTGCAGTCCCGGTGATCACGCATTGTGAAGATTCACCACTGATAGGTAAAAACCTTCAAAAATACCAACGCGAGTATGGAGATGATATTCCTGTCGAGTTTCACCCGGTCATTCGTTCTGAGGAGGCCTGTTACAAGTCCTCCCTGAAAGCGGTTAACCTGGCAAAAAGGTACGGCACCCAGTTACATGTTCTGCATCTGTCCACTGCGAAGGAGTTGGAGCTGTTCACGCGGGGTGATATTGAGAACAAGTCCATCACTGCGGAAGTTTGTGTACATCACCTGTTTTTCAACGCTGCTGATTATGCGACCCACGGCGCATTGATCAAATGCAATCCGGCGATCAAAAATGCGCATGACCAGGAAGGGCTGTTACGAGCCGTGGTGGAAGACCGGATCGATATCATCGCGACTGACCATGCCCCGCACCTGCTGGAAGAAAAGCGTGGGAATTACCTCACTTCACCTGCCGGAATACCGCTCGTACAGCATGCCTTGCTAAGCCTGATGGAGCATTACCATGACGGGCTGCTAAGCATGGAAAAAATTGTTGAAAAGACCAGTTGTAACGTGGCCAAACGTTTTTCGGTCGTTGACCGCGGCTTTATCAATGAAGACTATTTTGCCGATATGGTATTGATTGATGCATCCAGGCCTTTCACGGTCACGGATGACAATATCCTGTATAAGTGCGGGTGGTCACCCTTCAAGGGCTATACCTTCCGCTCAATGATCGACACCGTCGTACTCAATGGCCAGGTCGTGTTTGAAGAGGGACGGGTTACAGAAACGCCCTTTCTAGGCGAATCTCTACAGTTTGACCGCTGAGCGTTATGCGCTTTCTGTGAGATGCGCCAACGCCCGGTGGTTCTGTGTGTCAAGGCTACCCGGGCATCGTTGCGGTTTTCTGACGGCCCGGCAAGAATGCATGCGAATACATTCAGCGCCGCTTGAGGTGTGTGTATGAAAGAGGACTCCAAAGAGATCAATGTGTTGTTTGTATGTATGGGGAACATCTGCCGTTCACCCATGGCCCACGGCGTTTTTCAGCGCCTGATCCGAAAGCATCGCCTTCAGCCGGTCATCGGTGTGGATTCAGCCGGTACGCACGCCTATCACATTGGCGAGCCACCGGACCCGAGAGCCAGCGATATCGCCTCCACTCGAGGCTATGACCTGGAGCACCTGAGAGCCCGGAGGGTCGGGGCGCCCGATATTGCAGAATTCGACCTCATACTGGTAATGGACCACGAAAATCAAAGGGACGTGCTCAGACTGTGTACGGAAGATCAAAAGGACAAGGTGCGGCTGCTCTTGGATTTCGCCCTCAATGCCGGGACAGAGGAAGTCCCGGATCCCTACTATGGCGGGACCAAGGGTTTTGAGACCGTTCTGGATCTAGTAGAAGATGCCTGTCAAGGCTTGCTTGAACACATCCGCAAGCACCACTGTCTGAAAATCAGCGTGTAGGCCTGTTTCACGGGCCCATTATGGATGCCCGTATCTCCCCAACACGGGCTTATGTAGTTCGCTTGCCGGGGTCTGAGGACGGTTGCCTGCCAGGATTACCTTGCTTGGAGCCGGTCCTGTCCCTGTTGCCCTGGTTTTTCCTGGAATGAGTCGACCGACGGCTATCCTCTGATTTGCGTGTGTTGTCCCGGCGCCGGCTGTTGTTGCGGGAATGATCACGTGAACCGCGTCTTCTCTGCCCGCCCGGCTGTCGGCTGGTGCTGCTTGCACGTCGAGTATCCGTCTTTTCCTGCGTGCTTTCAGTTGCCTGTCGAGGTTTCTTGGTAGTGCCGGAAAGCCATCCGATGAGGGATTTCAGCGGGCCGGCACCCGTGGCACTGGAAGCAGACTGCTTTTTCATGGGAGGCACCGGGGATGAGGCAAGGATGGATTTCACAGCGGGCTGTTCCGAGACCGCGGGTGCTGGTCTGTAAAGATTATCGCTGGTTTCTTGCTGCGGGATGTGCTCGTAGCTGGGTACCTGGGCGGCTTTGGCGTCCTGGTCGCGAACCCTGTCTACAGAAAAATGCGGGGTTTCAAGATTCGGATCAGGCACGATGACAAGTTGTACGGCATGACGTGCCTCGATTTCACTGATCCCGGTACGCTTTTCATTTAACAGGAAGCTTGTGACCTCAACCGGCAGCTTGGCGATCACCGTGCCCGTTTTTTCCTTCATGGCCTCATCTTCAATGAGCCGAAGCACGGCAAGTGCGAGCGACTCTATACTGCGTATTGTCCCATGACCTGTGCATCGCGGGCATACGATCTGACTCGACTCTTCCAATGAAGGCCGCAGTCTCTGACGCGACATTTCGAGTAATCCGAATTGTGAAATGTGACCGAGTTGCACCCGTGCACGATCGATCTTGAGTGCCTCGCGCAGGCGTCTTTCAACATCACGTCGATTTTTCTCCGGCGACATGTCTATGAAGTCAATGATGATCAGTCCGCCAAGGTCGCGTAACCGCAACTGCCTGGCCGTCTCATCGGCAGCCTCAAGGTTGGTCGTGAGTGCAGTTTCCTCAATATCACTGCCTCTGGTTGCTTTTGCCGAGTTGATGTCGATGCAGATCATGGCCTCTGTATGGTCGATAACCATGGACCCTCCAGAGGGCAGGGATACTTCACGTTCAAATGCGGACTCGATCTGGGACTCGATCTGGTACCGGTTAAACAGGGGTACGTGGTCCGTGTAGTGCTTCAGCTTTGCAAGGTTATGGGGCATAACCTGTTCGACAAACTTCCTGGCATCATCAAATACATCGGAGTCATCAATGATGATTTCACTGATATCATCACGAAGATGATCGCGCAGTGCACGAATGATGACATTGCTCTCCTGGTAGATAAGAAAGGGCTTGTTCTTGGTGTCGGCTGCGCTTTTGATCGACGCGTAGACTTTCTGTAAATAGTCCAGGTCCCACTGAAGCTCTTCTGTGGAATGGCCGACTCCTGCTGTACGCGCGATAACGCCCATGCCTTTAGGGATTTCGAGCTTGGCCAGAACACCCCGTATATCCTCACGGTTTTCCCCTTCGATGCGACGAGACACCCCGCTTGCACGCGGATTGTTGGGCATCAGGACAAGATAACGTCCAGCCAGACTGATGTAGGTAGTGAGCGCAGCGCCTTTATTGCCACGTTCTTCGCGCTCGACCTGTACAACAATTTCCTGGCCTTCGGAAATAAGGTTCCTGATCGGCACGCGCTCACCATTATTGCTTGGTGAGCCACTTAGGAAATCGCGGGAAATCTCTTTGAACGGGAGGAATCCATGACGTTCGGACCCGTAGTTGACAAAGGCAGCTTCCAGGCTCGGCTGTATCCGAGTGATGATGCCCTTATAGATGTTGTCTTTTTTCTGGTTACGCGAGGGTAGTTCTATATCTAAATCGTACAGCTGTTGGCCATCGACCATCCCTACCCGCAACTCTTCCTGTTGTGTGGCATTGATTAAAATTCTTTTCATGTGTAACTCTTTGTAGTGTCCAATCTCCACACAACACGTGTAATTGATGCCACCCCATGATTCTATTAACAACGCCTCGATACACTTGGCTTGAATGGGCTAGGGGGACGGGTCCGTGGAATAGATGGACGGTGAAACTTGGTAAACTCATTGTCTTTTGCGGGGAACTGCCCAATTCAGCTTGACCTGAACACGTAGCGGGCGCTGCTCCAACTTTCTTCCATGGCGGCTACAGAAATGCCTTGCGCCGTGGAAGCAGAAAATCTAAAAAATAAACAGTGCCTGATAGTGCATTTCATCTATAGCACCGTAGCCTGTAATGGTACGTAACTATTCTGAAATTAACAAGATATACTGTGGAATAGCGCATGTATCAAGAAGTCAGGGTACTCATGTCGACTGCAATGCCGGTGATTTGTCCGTTATGAAAGTGACCTACGTGATTGACTCAAACAGAGAGGGTCAGCGGATTGACAACTTTTTGTTTGCCAATCTGAAGGGTGTTCCCAAGAGCTTGATTTACCGCTTGTTGCGTACTGGAAAAATCAGGATAAATGGCCGTCGTGTCAAGCAAACTCATCGGCTTGCAGCTGATGACAGCGTATCCGTCCCCGAATTACGCACCTCACAAGATCATGCCCCGGTGATCTCGGATGACGTCAAGTCAATTATCCAGTCTTCCATACTCTATGAGGATGAAGCTCTACTTGTTGTCAATAAACCGGCGGGCATGGCGGTCCATCCAGGCAATCGTGTCTCGTTCGGTGTGATTGAAGTGCTGCGGGCTTCGCGCCCCAATGCAGCTTTCCTTGAACTGGTGCACAGGCTTGATCGCCATACCAGTGGCTGTCTGCTGGTGGCAAAAAACAAGCGGATGCTGGACGACCTGCATGCAGCGCTGAGAGAAAGGGAAATACACAAGGAGTACCTGGCACTGGTCAAGGGCCGGTGGGTCCACGGTGAAAAGAAAATTCTCGCACCCCTTAGAAGAAAGAATGGAAAATCAGAACGTGCTGCGAATGATCGTTCATTTGGCAGGTACAAATCTGCAGTCAGCCACTTTTCGCCGCTGCAGGTCTTTGCCGAAGTTTCCTTGATGAGGATCAGGATCCGTACTGGGCGCACCCATCAAATTCGCATTCATGCGGCAGAGGCCGGATTTCCTGTGGCAGGCGATCAAAAGTATGGTGACTTTTCCTTCAACCGCAGGTGTCGAAAAAATGGCCTGAGGCGCATGTTTTTACATGCTTCCAAAGTGGCTTTTCAGTGTCGTAGCACGGGTGCCAAGTATGCTATAAAAGCACCAATGGGCGTAGAGCTTACTGATTACCTGGATAGCCTGGCGTGTGAATCACTACCACAGGACATAACGATCAAGAGCATCGAGCTGGAAGCAGAAAATGGAGCCTGAGATTAATTTGGGAGAGCCTGGCGAGCGCATTCGACCTGCACGAACGGTTTCATCCTGGGAACAGGATATGCTTGTGAAGCTCGCTGAGTCGGGACTCAAGGAACAACAGCGATCGCGTCGCTGGGGCATATTCTTCAAGTTGCTCGGCTTTGCCTACCTGGGAATATTTCTGATCGGCATGATCGACTGGAATCTTACCGGGCTTTCCGAGGGTACCCGGCATACGGCGATGGTCGAGATGACGGGAGTGATTGCCAATGGCGAGACTGCAAGTGCCGAGAATGTGATCTCGGGCTTGCGTGCTGCATTTGAGAATGGCCGCTCGGCAGCGGTGATATTGAAGATCAACAGTCCAGGTGGCAGCCCGGTTCAGGCCGGCTATATCAATCGTGAAATCACACGCCTGCGAACACTTTATCCGGAAAAGCCGTTGTACGCGGTGGTTACCGACATTTGCGCTTCGGGAGGTGTTTTTGCTGCCGTTGCGGCGGATGAAATTTATGCTGACAAGGCGAGCATTGTCGGATCCATAGGTGTGATGATGGACGGCTTTGGTTTTGTTGAGGCAATGCAAAAGCTGGGCATTGAACGCAGGCTTATGACCGCAGGTGAGCACAAGGGTTTCCTCGATCCTTTCTCGCCCGCTGAACCATTTGAAAAAGAGCATGTTCAGAATTTGCTTGATGAAATCCATCAACAGTTTATTGAGGCTGTAAAGGCGGGAAGAGGCGATCGCCTGGTCGATGATACGGAGATCTTCAGTGGTCTGTTCTGGACGGGTGAGCAGGCCCACGAGATCGGGCTGGTGGATGGCTTTGGCAGCGTCGGCTACGTCGCACGCGAGGTGGTCGGTGTTGAGAGGATACAGGACTACACCTACCGGGAAGATGTATTGCAGAGGTTTGCCAAGCAACTGGGTAGCGCTCTGATCACCCCGGTTCGGGAAGCCGTTACGTATCCGGTGATTCGCTGAAGCCAAAACCGGATTCACAGGCAGGCATGATGGAATCATTCGCCAACCCGCTATCCGGGGGCTTCGACCCTCAGGTGCTGGCAGAACGCAATGCGCCTCTGGTCGGTGAACTGCCGACGAATTCCATGCATCGCCTTCGAGCTGCTGCAGTATCCGTAGCGGGCGCAGTGAACATTAACCTGAAGCTCACGCGGGCAAAAGACGGGTCTTGCCGGATGGAGGGAACGATCATACACACACTTGGACTTTGCTGTGTCCGCTGTCTTGATGAAGTCGAGATAGCTTTGCATGCGAGTGTCAAGCTTGCCCTTCAGTGCGCGTCTGAAGCTTTTATCATGCAGCCAGAGGGCTATGACCTGTATAAATACGCAGACAACCGCCTTGATCTGATACGCCTGGTGGAGGATGAACTGTTGCTGGCACTCCCCTTGGCCCCTAGACATGTGGATATTTCACTATGCAACCAAGGTGTGATAGCTTGGCTTTTGCCTGATAGCACGTTTGAAGAGCATACCCAAAGCCCTTTCGCTATATTGAAACGCTAGTGAAGCTAGGAGAATCCCATGGCGGTACAAAAGAATAGGAAGACACGCTCAAAAAGAAATATGCGTAGAGCGCATGATGGGCTGACTGCTAAAACCCTCTCTGTAGACCCAACTACCGGTGAGCAGCACTTGCGCCACCATGTCACTCCGGATGGCTACTATAAAGGGCGGCAGGTGATTGAGAAACAAGATGAGTATGAGGACGACGAGGAATAGTCGCTCATAGCAGCCTTCCAAAAATCCAGACACGACTCCCCGTCCGCCAGTTTGCTTGATCTGCATGCGGCTTGTTTGGGTCAGTTATTTACAGCGTGACAAATTTCACAGTTTCACTTGATGCCATGGGCGGTGACTTTGGCGTAGTCGTTGTTGTCGAAGCCGCTGTTGCATTTCTGGAGAGTAACCAGGACACCTCTCTGATTCTGGTCGGCGACCAGCAGGAGATACTGGCTGAGCTCGACAGGATCAATGCAGCTCCTAACGAGAGACTGAAAGTGCATCATGCCAGTCAGTCCATCGAGATGGATGAAGCGCCCTCGCATGCATTGCGCAACAAGAGGGACTCCTCGATGCGCATTGCCGTGAATCTGGTCAAGGAGGGCATTGCACACGCCTGTGTCAGTGCAGGAAACACAGGTGCACTTGTTGCTACTGCACGCTATGTACTCAAGATGTTAACGGGTATTGATCGTCCAGCAATCACCAGCACAATGCCATCAATCCATGGGCAAACCTATATGCTGGACCTGGGCGCCAACATCGGCTGCAGCAGCGAGCATCTGTTGCAATTTGCTGTGATGGGTGTCGTGCTGGCCTCAGCGATAGACGAGATTGAACACCCCAGGGTCGGCCTGCTCAACATTGGTGAGGAGGAGATCAAGGGCAATGACCAGATCAAGCACGCCAATGAAATGCTGCGGCAAAGCGAGCTGAACTACATCGGCTATGTCGAGGGCGATGACGTCTATTGCGGGGATGTCAATGTGGTGGTATGTGATGGTTTTGCTGGAAATGTCTCGTTGAAATCCAGTGAAGGCGTGGCGAAGACGATTTCCCATTACATCCAGGAGGAATTCAGGAAAAACCTGTTCACCAGGGTCTGCGGGCTGTTTGCCATGCCTGTATTGAAATCATTCCGCCGGCGTATTGATCCACGGTGCTATAATGGTGCAAGTCTTCTGGGGCTACGTGGGGTAGTGGTCAAAAGCCATGGTGGAGCCGATGCCTATTCATTTCAACATGCCATCAATATTGCCCGCCTGGAAGCCGTAGCACAGGTCCCCCAACTGATTGACACTCATATCTCGAAGTACCTCAAGCACAGCAATACATCATGATTTATTCGAAGATAACCGGTACAGGAAGCTACTTGCCGGAGAAGGTGCTGACAAACAAGGATCTGGAAAAACTCGTAGATACCACGGATCAATGGATTCGTGAAAGAACGGGCATCAGGGAACGTCGTATTGCAGCCGAGGGCGAGACGACCTGTGACCTGGCGCTGAACGCAGCCCATCGCGCGATCGAGATGGCCGGCAAATCAAGTGCTGACATTGACCTGATTATCCTGGCAACGACAACCGCGGACAAGATATTCCCCGGGAGCGCCTGCCTGCTACAGAAGCGTCTGGATGTCCATGGCTGTCCGGCATTCGACGTCCAGGCCGTATGCACAGGCTTTGTATACGCCCTGGGTATTGCCGACAAATTTATTCGTGCCGGCGAAGCCAAGTGTGCGCTTGTCGCGGGGTCCGAGACCCTGTCGCGCATCCTGGACTGGAACGATCGCAGCACCTGTGTGCTGTTTGGAGATGGTGCAGGTGCGGTGATTCTTGAAGCCTCAGCTGAACCCGGAATTCTTTCCACACACCTGCATGCCGATGGCAGCTATGAGCATTTGCTGCATGTGCCACACGGGATATCAAAAGGCTATGAGCAACTCAAGGCCGGCGAAGCCTATGTCTACATGGAAGGAAATGCCGTATTTAAAATGGCTGTCAATACATTGGGTAAGATTGTCGATGAGGCCCTGGAAGCGAATCAGCTCAGCAAAAGTGATATTGACTGGCTCATCCCCCATCAGGCGAATAGCCGCATCATTGAAGCCACGGCACGAAAGCTGAAGATGTCGATGGAGCGGGTCATTGTTACGGTAGCCGAACACGGCAATACCTCTGCGGCATCGGTCCCCCTGGCGCTGGATACTGCCGTACGTGACGGCAGGATCAAGAAAGGGGAGATGCTCATGCTTGAAGCCTTTGGAAGCGGCTTTACCTGGGGCTCGGCACTTTTAAGGTTTTGACCAGGCGCTACTTGCCAAGTGTCCATGGCGCACGTATCGACCTACAGAGAAAACTGCAGAAAATGTTCCCGCCTTGCCCGGCACCTGATTTCCAGTAAAAAACGATACCCTGCATATCACTGCAAACCGGTGGCCGCATTCGGCGATCAACGTGCACAACTGCTGGTTGTAGGGCTCGCGCCGGGACTGCATGGAGCCAACGCCACAGGCAGACCTTTTACGGGGGATCATGCGGGTATTCTCCTGTACCAGACACTGTACAAGTTTGGCTTTTCCTCGCGACCGTCATCTGAAAGCAGCAACGACTCCCTGCAACTCAAAAACTGCAGGATCACCAATGCCGTGAAATGCCTGCCCCCTGCCAACAAACCAACAACTGAGGAAATCAGAAACTGCAATGGCTATCTGCACAATGAATTAAAGCTGCTGGAGCCTGCAAGTGTCGTGTTGGCACTTGGCAAGATTGCCCACGATGCCGTGCTCAGGGCGTTGGAGCTGAAGCTGAGTCGATACCCGTTCGCCCATGGCAAGCTGCACAGCATCGGCTACCAGCTGTGCTTATTGGATTCTTACCACTGCAGCCGCTATAACACCCAGACACGGCGGCTCACACAGGAACAGTTTGAAGCCGTTTTTTCCCAGGCGGTTTCACTGCTCGCAGAGGCTTGAATGGAACCTACCGGTAACATGGGTGCATTGGATTACAAGCACACGCTACAGGGGCTTCCTGTAAACCCGGGTGTGTACCGGATGCTCGATGCACAGGGAAGATTACTGTACGTCGGCAAGGCGAGAAATCTGAAGAAACGGGTCGCAAGCTATTTTAACAAGGGCAAAAAAAGTCCCCGTTTGACCAAAATGATCTCGCAAACCACCGATATCGAGACGACGGTTACGAATACAGAAGCCGAAGCGCTGCTGCTGGAAAACAACCTTATCAAGAGGTATCACCCACGCTACAACATTCTGCTGAGAGATGACAAAAGCTACCCCTATATCTTCATTTCCTCAAAGCACACATTTCCACAAATTACATTTTATCGTGGTGCACGCAAGCAAAAGGGAAGCTACTTTGGGCCGTACGCCAGTGCGGGAGCAGCTCGAGATGCCCTGAGCTTGCTGCAGAAGGTATTCAAGGTTCGCCAGTGCGACGACTATTTTTTCAGCCATCGCAGCAGGCCATGCCTGCAGTATCAGATCGCGCGCTGCAGTGCACCTTGCGTGGGCTTCATCGATGAAGCCAGCTATCGCAATGAAATAAAGTCTGCCATCGAGTTTCTCGAAGGTAACAGTGATGCCCTGATCAAGCGGTACATACAGGATATGGACCAGGCAGCGGCTGACCTGGACTATGAGAAAGCGGCACGATGTCGTGACAAAATTGAATTGTTGCGCAAGGTTTCCGAGCAGCAATACGTGAGTACACAAACAGGAGATGTCGACATCGCTGCCGTCAAGTCCGAAGGGGAGATCGCCTGTGTGCAGGTGTTTAACATACGTGCTGGAATGAATCTCGGCAATAAAAGCTATTTCCCGAAAATGCCCGGCATATCGAGTAATGAGAAGATCATCGCTGCATTCCTTGGCCAGTATTACCTGACCCATGGTATTCCTGAGGAGATTATCTTGAGTCACCGACCGGATGAGTTCAGGCTTTTACAGGAGATGCTCGCCAATCAGGTGGGGAGAAAAGTTTCGATTGTCTGCGCCCCACGGGGCAAACGTGCCCGATGGCTTGATATTGCAAGGAAAAACGCGGCCTTGGCCGTGCAGAGCAAGCTGGTTACAAAAGCGGGGCTTGTCCAGCGTTTTGAAGCCGTTCAGGATGAACTCAGGCTTGAGTATCTCCCTCAACGTATCGAATGTTTTGACATCAGTCACACTAAAGGAGAGGCGCCGGTCGCATCCTGTGTAGTATTCGAGCAGGGCGGGCCGCTGAAGACAGAGTATCGCTACTTCAATATTGAAGGGGTTACGCCAGGAGATGACTATGGCGCAATGCACCAGGCACTGACGAGGCGTTACATGAAACTTAAAAAAGGGGAGGGCAAACTACCGGATATACTGCTGATTGACGGTGGCAAAGGGCAGGTAAGCAAGGCCAGGGAAGCGCTGGTCGAGCTGCAGGTTGAAGGGGTCTGCATCATTGGTGTGGCCAAGGGGGTGCAACGTAAAAGTGGTGATGAGACACTGATATTTGCAGATACCGGTCAATCGAGTCGTCTCGCGCAGCACTCATTGGCCTTGCGATTGATTCAGCAAATCCGGGACGAAGCGCATCGGTTCGCGATTACGGGGCATAGAAAACGGCGCGCCAAGGCGCGCATCGTCTCCACACTGGAAAATGTCGAGGGTGTAGGCCCTAAACGCAGGCAGAATTTATTGAAATACTTTGGTGGAATGCGCGGTATTTCACGCGCAGGAGTTGAAGAGATCGCAAAAGTGCCGGGTGTAAGCGAACGCCTTGCGCGGGCAATCTATCAGGAAGTTCATGATCACTGAGTTTAACTTGATATGACATATGGCATTGCCAACATATTGACATTCATCAGGATTTTAGTAATACCCCTGTTGGTGGGAGTGTATTACTTCCTTCCTGAGCAATGGGGTATGCCCGTGGCCGCGCTGCTGTTCGGGCTTGCATCGTTGACCGACTGGCTGGACGGGTATCTGGCAAGAAAGTTGAATCAGATCTCAAAGCTGGGCGCGTTCCTGGACCCCATTGCAGACAAGCTGATTATCGTTACGGTGCTGGTCGTCATTGTGGACAGGCATGGGCAACTGTCCATACTGGTCTCAGCACTGATCATCATTGCACGGGAATTTGTAGTTTCAGGGCTGCGGGAATGGATGTCCGAGCTTGGCAAGCGCGATTCCGTGGCGGTTTCAATGCTGGGAAAGCTGAAAACGGCTTCGCAAATGTTGGCACTGTTTTTCCTGCTCTATTATTATCCCGTTCTTGGAATCCCGGTATTCGATATCGGGGTGTGGTTGCTGTACCTGGCGGTAGTACTTACACTTTGGTCGATGATGATCTATATTGGTCGTGCAATTCAGACAAACCATGGGTAAAGTCGGCTGCTTTGTCTCGCCCACACGGTCTGATCGTTTAGTCGGTACAAATCTCTTGCGGGAATAGCTCAGTTGGTAGAGCGCAACCTTGCCAAGGTTGAGGTCGCGAGTTCGAGCCTCGTTTCCCGCTCCATCTTATTTGGCGTGGACGGTTTTAGACAGTCATCCACGGTTATGCGGTATTGCAGGATCCAAGGCGCACAGGCTTGCCTGCAATGATTTCCAGTACCGGCCACCGTCTTTCCAGACTTACGGGCACCGCGGCGGCCGGCACCTGGTCAAGAATCCGGCTGATTTCCTGCCAGAAAATTCCGGAGGGGTCTCCCAGGCTGGCGTTCCCATCAAGGAAGATGCCAATCACATTTCCATGCTGCAGGTCCGAGACAATTTGCTGGTGCATATCCCTCACCATGGTGCCCTGTTTGTCCGGAGTTGCAGGGCTGATCTCTGCAGCTTTCAGGAATGCATTCTGAATGGCAGAGTCGGAGCGCTCACTGTAGGTCATAAAACGGGCGTCTCGGTGAAAATGACTGTGCATAATGAGCGTATTCACAAGACTCGTATGCTCAAAAATAACGATTGCAGGGCCTTGCGCCGGAACATTTTCCAGGTTCAGCCTCATTACACGATAGACTACGGAAGTCAGTGTCCACACAATGAAGCGAATCAAAAATTCAGGAACAGCGGCATAGATCGACAGCGCAACAACTACATTCAACAAAGCAACGGAAAGGAAAAGTTGGGGGATAGTCAAGCCAGCTCCCAAAAGCACGATTGCGTAAATGGAGGTGCCCATCATGGCAATGGCATTGAGGATATTGTTGCCGGCAATGACGCGTGCACGTCGCTCGGGGCGGGTTCGCGCTTGTACCATGGCATACAGAGGCACAATATAAATGCCACCAAACAGACCAGTGAGAAAAATGTCGGAACTCAGGCGCCAGTTTGACCTGATGTTCAGAAATTCCCTTAGCCCGATAAGTTCATCTGCGGCATGCATTGCCGTTGCAAAAAATATGTCGGTTCCAAAAAGGGTCAGGCCGATGGAGCCGATCGGAACCAGGCCCAGTTCAATGCTGCGTCTGGACAGGCGTTCGCATAGCAAGGATCCCACGCCGATGCCCACGCAAAGCAGGGCCAGAAAAAATGTGACAACTTGTGCATTTGCGCCAAGGGCCAGTCGTGTGAAGTTTGGCAGCTGGGTTATGTAAGTGGCGCCCAGGAACCAGAACCACGAAATGCCAAGTATGGCAAAGAAAACAGCCCCGTGTTTTCTCAATGCACTCAGATTGCGATAGGTTTCTACAACAGGATTCCATCGAATTTTCAGAAGAGGAGCGACAGGGGGCGTGGATGGAATCCGCAGTGCACTCAGGTAGCCCAGGCCTGCAAGCGTAATCACGGTGTAGGATACCAGGATCCTTGAATCGGGTGTGATGCTGACCAGTATTCCTCCGAGCATCGTTCCGAGCAGGATGGCCATGAACGTGCCGGATTCAACCAATGCATTGCCTCCGATAAGCTCCTTTTGTACCAGGTGCTCAGGAATGATGGAGTACTTGATCGGACCGAAGAAAGAAGATTGCGTGCCCATGAAGAACAGGGCTACCAACAAGAGGGGAATGCTGTTCAGATAGAATCCCACGGCTGCAAACAGCATGATGGCAATTTCACCCAGTTTGATTTTCCTAATGAGATCTGCCTTTGCAAAGCTGTCTGCAATTTGGCCGGCGGTCGCAGAGAAGAGAAAAAATGGCAGTATGAAGAGAAGTGCAGCAAGATTGATAATGTAGTTTGAATAGCTTGATCCTGAATAACTGCTCTGAAAAGCAATCAGGATGATCAAGGCATTCTTGAAAACATTGTCATTGAAAGCGCCGAAGAACTGGGTGAGGAAAAAAGGTCCGAAACGCCTTTCCCCCAGCAGGTGAAGCTGGCCACCTGAGCTTGGCATGCTACTCCCGGACAAAATCGCTCAATGGGAACTGCCCTGGTTTATCCCTGTGCTGGGGCAAGGGATATCTTCAGGCAATGCTGGACAGGCAGGGTGCGTTGACCGGCATCACATCGTATTCGAGGCACTTTGTTATCCAAATTCTCTTCCGGGTACGGTACCCCAGACGAGCCACCTGGAGTTACAAATAATCCGGATTGATTGAGGTCTGGTTGAAATCCACTTCGACTTCGACATCCGTCTTCAGCCGCGCCTGGCAAGCCAGAATATAGTTCTCTCGTATCATGTCGCCATCGAGCGTGTAGGTGTAATCTGTCAACGGCTTGATTTTTCCACTGACAAGCTTGGCCCGGCAAGTCCCGCATGAGCCGACTTTACAGTCACATGGCCACTCGATTCCTGCATTTTTCGCTGCCTGCAGCAGGTTAATACCTCCTTTAACATCGAAGGTTTGGCCTGTATTCAATATCGTCGCCTTAAAATCCTTGTTTTTACTGCCGAACCCAAACATAGTCCCTCCTCTTCAAATTATGCATCGGTCACTATGGGAGCATGGATATTCCTCGCCGAATAGGACCAACTCCCACTATACCGCGTCATCGCATGGGAGTGCACGCAATCATCAACTGAATACAGCACTCATTGCAACAGACTCCTTAACATCCAGGCTTTTAAAACGCTGCTTGACTGCGCGGGTCTTGGAGACAGGGTAGTCTTGCGGGCGACTGCTGAAACTTCTACCAGGGATAGAGGCTGAGCCAGTAGCCTCCCCATACGATCAAGCCCGTGCCGGTGATTGCACGGGTCATGGCCACAGAGAATGGGAGAATTTTCTCAGCCAGCACGAACAGTGCAATCAGCAAGACCCAGAGCATGTTCATCACACCGACGGCAAACAGGACAGCCATCAGGGCCCAGCAGCAGCCCACACAGAACATCCCGTGGTACAAACCCATCTGAAAGGCCCCGGAATTACCGTCTTTCCAGGCCGCCATCAAGAAACCGAGCGGTGTCCTGCACTGGTTCAGGCACGCGTTCTTCATCGGTGTCCATTGATAGATACCAGCCAGGACAAGAATCGAACCGCTTAGCAAGTAGCTGTTACTGTACATCATCGGGTCGAGTATATTGCTACCATGCAAGGGCCATTGAATGGCACTGGCAAAGGCACTGTACAGTGCCCAGGCCACCAGGTATCCCGTCAGGAAGATGAAGGTTGATGCGTACGGCTGGTTCTTCAGCTTCTTTTGTCGGCTCACCGTTGTAAACATCATGACCATCGGCGTCACGCTTGGCGTCATCATGGCAATCATCATGATAAACCACATTAAAAAAAGCATAAGGAAATCCCATGCGGTCCAGGCGCGCATGCCACCCATTGGAGGCATCCACATATCGACCAGATGCATGTTTTCCATCGCCCAGGCCATGTAAAGAATGTAGAGCCATCCGGCTGCGGCAACCAGGATGAGGCCAGATATGACAATCTTTCTGTCTTTTGGTGAAAGCCCTGCAACGTGGGGCTGAGGTGTATTCATGTGCGTACCTTACTGATTATATGAGGTGGTGAGATTTGCAGATTCATGAATCATGTCGTGCAAGAACGCAGACAGACAGCCTAAGCTGTTGATAAAAATCATACTATATAGTGCACGGGCAGGGAAGTCTGAGGCCCGCTCCAATTGGCTATCGGGTGTGTTATCGGGTATTTCAAGCCTGAACTATTTCAGCTATACTTTTTTAAAAGCTGAGATGTCAGCATTTCGCTTATGCATTGTTTATCTAACTGGCCAGGAGGAAAGCTATGACGACGACAGACTGGAGTGTGGAGGGTAACTATTTCGAGTCCTGCTCTTGTGACAACCTATGTCCATGTATTTTGTTGGCAGACCCGACGGTAGGCTCCTGTACGGCCCTCGTAGGCTGGAGCATTGAAAAGGGTCACTATGGCGATGTCAGTCTGGACGGAATCAAGGTGGGCGTGTGGTTACAATCTCCTGGAAATCTCACTGCAGGCAACTGGCGCTTGGCCCTTTACGTGGATGAAAATGCGGATGATGCGCAATTTTCAGCCATCGGCGCTTTGTGGAGCGGCGAAGGCGGAGGCCATCTGGCAGTGATTGCAAGCCTGGTCAGCAATGTCCTGAGTGTCAAGAAAGCAAAAATCAGCTTTGAAAGCACTGCGGAGAAAAAACACCTGGTGATCGATGGCGTTGGAGAGAATGAGATCTACCCGATGGAGGGAGAAGAGGGCAAGCCGGTCATCATATCGAGTCCACCCCTTGCAGTTGCACCGGGCAACCCGATTACTGTGCATGTTTCAAAAACTGCCAAATATACGGATAACGGTATCGACTGGTACGATTCAGGTAAAGCCGCTTTGGCTTCTCCGTTTCAATACGGACCCGGCTAGACCCAGAATCCAGTTTTCTTGTGGCTAGGCGCCAGCCCAAAGCCCATACGTATTTAAATGCTGTGCAGCAGGCATGTATATGTCCTGCTGTGTAGCGTAATCCCTGATTCTGCCCGTCACGCCCTTTCATTCAAATCTTGGCCGCTAATTTCCCTACTCATCCAGATAAATTGAAAGATCGTTTAAATCATTGATAGAAATATAATTTCGAAGATAGTTTGAAGAGGAAGCTCATTCTCTTTATCCCGAACGGCAGGTATGTTTCAAAGAGTAGCCATTTTGGGCTATAGTATGCAGCAAGATGATTTCGACATGACTGGTTTGCCTCATGCAAACCGGAGACGGCCTAGATGGCAGGAGAATTAAAAAAATGTCAATTTTTAACAGAAGAAAATTTCTAAAAGCTACAGGAAGTGGTCTGGCGTTGGGTTCAGCAGGACTCGGGCTCTCACAGGCATCAACCGATGCTGCAGCAGTGCAGTGGAAGGCGGAAGGCAACTATTTTGAATCTTGCACGTGTGACAACGTATGTCCTTGTCTTTTACTGAAAGACCCTACCGTGGGATCCTGTACAGCTTTTGTAGGCTGGGGAATTGACAAGGGCCACTATGGCGATGTCAGTCTGGACGGACTCAAGGTGGCGGTATGGCTGCATGCCCCGGGAAATCTTCTTAACGGGAACTGGCGTGTAGCTCTGTATATCGATGATCAGGCCAGTGATGCGCAATACGATGCCCTGCATTCCTTGTGGGGCGGTGAAGGAGGAGGTCACCTTGGAGTGATCGCAAGCCTCATCAGTGATGTCCTCAGTGTCAAAAAAGCCAGCATCAGTATTCTGGATACTGCCGAGAAGAAACATCTGGTCGTGGAAGGCGTTGGAGAGAACGAGATTTATCCAATGAAAGGTGAGGATGGCAGTGACATCGTTCTGTCTAAAACACCGCTTGCAGTTGCACCGCAGAATCCAATTACGCTGCATGAGTCCAAGAAAGCTCGGTACCATGACAACGGTATTGACTGGTACGAGTCCGGCAAAGCTGGATTGTCTTCAGCGTTCCAGTACGGGCCTGCTTGAGGAAACTGTACTGACGCACCGGTTGGTGTGAGACAAACCCTGCCAGCTGACAGGGTACGGGCTTCTCGGCAGCAGTTTCCAAGCGATTCGCTATTCTGGAGGCCGACGCCCTGAATACGTTCAAGATACCGGACAAGTCCCGGATTCCCGGATAGTTTTGCGCATGTCTACCTGGTTCAAGAGAATTGCGGCTTGTTGTGTGCTGGTATTCTCCCAGTACGCTTATGCAGATACAGGAGCGCTGTCGCTTACAGGCAATCTGATTCAAGGTGGGCTTGCATTCGGACAGGTTGATCCGGGTTCAAAAGTACGGGTCAACGGACAGTGGGTGCGTGTTTCGACTTCAGGCGAATTTATTCTGGGCTTTGGGCGGGACTATCCTCCGGAACTTTCTGTGATCGTGCAGGCAAATAATGGGTCTGTACATTCTCATGCGTTCAAAATCGCCTCACGTGAATATGACATTCAGCGCATTGACGGCTTACCCGACAAACAAGTGAGCCCAGGACCGGAAGCGATGCAGCGCATCCGCAGGGACAGTGCTGAAATTTCTGTAGCGCGCAGTTTGAATGATGACCGGATGGATTTTAAATCCGGATTCATATGGCCCGTACAGGGCCGGATCTCAGGTGTCTATGGCAGCCAGAGAATTCTCAATGGTCTTTCGCGCAGACCTCATTTTGGTATTGATATTGCCGCACCTGTAGGCACGTCTGTTTTGGCACCGTCACCAGGGCTCGTGACTTTCATCAAGGACATGTATTTTTCTGGCGGTACGCTCGTGATCGATCATGGGCAGAACCTGTCGTCCTCTTTCCTGCACTTGCACAAGATTCTGGTGAATGTCGGCGATTGGGTAGAGCAGGGGCAGCCGATAGCACTGGTCGGTGCCACCGGCCGTGTGACCGGCCCACATCTGGACTGGCGTATGAACTGGCACGAGCAACGACTGGACCCGGGCTTGCTGGTGGGCGAGATGCCGACTGATAAATAGGTTGCGGTACCTGCCCCGCTTCGCAGTTTTGTGACCTGTCTACAGGCTCTGGTAATAGTCCATTAAAATCTTTGCAACTTCCGGCCTGGCAAATTCCCCGGGCAAGGGCTCTCCTGCCGCCAGCATGGCGCGGACTTTCGTACCGGAAAGCAGCACGAAATCCTCCTTTTGATGGTCGGGTGCATCCCGCATCATGACGACCTGATTCAATTTTTTCGAGTAGGCAGTGTGATCAGCGCGGAAAATCTCGATGCCCAGCGTTTCTGGAGGAACTTCTTTGTCAAATATCTTTTGCGCATCGAACGCCCCGTAGAAATCACCAACGCCGGCGTGGTCGCGACCAATTATGAAATGTGTACAGCCGCAGTTCTGGCGAAAGACGGCGTGCAGGACAGCTTCACGTGGACCCGCATACAGCATGTCGAATCCATAGCCAGTAATCACGACACTGTTGGGAGGGAAATAGAGCTCCACCATTTTTCGAATCGCGGCATCCCTTACCGGTGCCGGAATGTCGCCCGGCTTCAACTTTCCAAGCAGCATGTGCACTAGAATTCCGTCTGCACCCGTGGCTTCTTGTGCCATTTTGCAGAGTTCCTCATGCGCCCGATGCATCGGGTTGCGCGTCTGAAAGCCAACAACGGTATTCCAGCCACGTTCAGCAATCTCGCTGCGTATTTCCACTGCTGTACGAAATGTCTCCGGGAACTCGTCCTGAAAATAGCTGTAGTTGAGAACCTGTATCGGACCTGCGATGACCGTCTTTCCCAGGGACATTGCAGTGGCTACCCCAGGGTGTTCCTGATCGGTGGTACCGTAGGTCTTGGCAACCATGACTGCCAGTTGATCGTCACTGAGCTCTTCCACTGTCTCTACATCCTGAATGGCAATCAAGGGGGTCCCGCCTACATTGGGATCTTTCAGCGCGATGCGCATGCCCGGTTTTACCGAAGATGCATCATGGACCCGATTCATGATCGGCACAGGCCAGAACAATCCGTCGCTGGTGTGCATGGTATCCGCTACTGAAAGTGCATCCCTGACGTTCATGAATCCTGTCAGCGGTGTAAAGTATCCTGCACCGAGCATCACAACATTGCAGGCAGCAGCTGAATTCAACAGTACAGAGGGGAGGCTCTCAGCTTCCAGCTTTAGCTGTTCACGCTGTTCTTCATCACTGACAAACAAAGGCTTTAAGGTATCTGATCCGTGCGGCTTAATCATGGTCTCTCCTGGCTATGCACAGTGGTATGAAAATCTGGATGTCGATAGGTTGACTGGGCTTTGAACAGTGTTAGCGAGCATGACTGTACTGAGGTTTTTGGGCTTGACCGACTGCGATGGTTCTTTTCCGGGAATCCTTTCTACACAGGGTGGTCATTCAGTGGCTTTCCCCGAATCCGCCTTGAGCCCCACAGCTTGTATCCCTGCAATGGCACAGTGCTCATCCTCGTCGGACAAATCACCGGAGATTCCTACCGCGCCGATCACCGCATTGCTGGAATCTCGTACAAGCACTCCTCCAGCAACCGGTAACAGCCGATGATCAGCCACATGGATTAAAGCATTCATGAACATGGGTCGCTGCTCACCCATCTCCCCCAGCGTACGTGACGACACTCCGACACCAATGGCACCCCAAGCCTTTGCAACCGCCATCAGTGGGCGCATAAAACCTGTTCCGTCTGCCCGAGACAATGCCTTGATATGACCGCCGGCATCCAGCACGGCAACCGTGAGAGGAGCCAAATTCCTTTTCTCACCCTCCAAGTGGGCCGTATCGATGATTTCGTTTGCCTGTTTTAGAGTAATCTCTGTCATGGAGTGCCCCTGTTTTGGGTGCGTTATACAGATGATTGCACCGATAGTAAACCAGGGCAGAAAAAATCAACGCCCTTCCTGCTTGCGCCTGGCAAACAGGCGGTATGGCCTGCGGCCAGGCGGTCTCATGGTAGTATGCACCGATGGATGCATTGTTGCTTATTGCCCATGGCAGCCGCGAGCAAAGCGCGAACGATGAAGTGCGCTCACTGACCAGAACGCTTGAACAAAACCTCGGGCAGACATTCGGCTGGGTCGATTGCGCATTTCTGGAACTTGCCGAGCCCTCCATCGCCAAGGGAATCGATGCCTGCATACGCAATGGTGCAAGTAACATCACCGTGTTGCCTTATTTCCTTGCGGCAGGGCGTCATGTCACGGTCGATATCCCTGCAGAGCTGGAGAAAGCAAAACTGGCAAGTCCACATGTACAGCTGAAAGTTACCCCGCATATCGGGGCTGCAGATGAAGTCAGCAATCTTCTGGCCAAGCTCAGCTGCAAGGCCCTGTGATGGTACGGATATGCGGCTAGGGTACGTACCTGCTCAAGGTCGGTCCTGACGGGAAAGGGCTTCTACTTCCTCTTTTGAGACAGCCGTGTAGGGCGAATTCCTCACTTGGTCATGAACTTTCATCCGGTAACGGACGAACTGGTCAATTTCGGTGAAATGCATGAATGGATTGCCTTCCAGCTCCTCGGCGAGTGTGGAGGTCTCCTGTTTTGCATAGTGATGCCCGGGATGGATAACAATGGAGTCCGGCAACTCGTCTCGAAACCGCTTGAGGGTGGTATGCATCTGCTCCGGGTCACCGCCTCGTAGATCGCAACGCCCGCATCCAAATACAAAAAGCGTATCCCCGGTGATCAGGTCATTGCCGATCCTATAGCAGGCTGAGCCTGGCGTATGGCCCGGTGTATGCAATATCTCGACCTCGGTTTTTCCAATCGTCATACGGTCCCCGCCATGATGCAAGCTGGGCCGTACAATATCGGCGCCCCAGAATGCAGCCTCGCTCTTCAGTAAGTGTACCTCGGCATCACATTGATCCAGCAGCTGGCCAATGCCGTTGATATGGTCGTGGTGGCTATGTGTCAACAGGATATCCGTGATGGTGATACCCCGCTGGCTTGCCTGATTCACAATTGCAGGTACATCCCATGCAGGGTCGACGACGGCTGCTGTTTGAGTGGCATGATCGACAAGCAGATAGATGAAGTTCTCCATCGGGCCCAGTTCCATGGCTACGATAGAATGAGTTGTCTGTTCGCCTGGCATGGGTATGATGGAAGTTGGCTTGAGTGCGAAAATCAGGATATTGATTATCTTGCACCCTAGTATACCCCAATCACGAAATTTGCCACCGCAACATGGAAACGTTACCTGACTATATTGGCCATGACCTGGCCGTCCTGTCGATCGGACTGAATCCTTCCAGTATTTCCGTGAGGGAGGGCTTTTATTTCGCGAATCCACGAAACCGCTTCTGGACTGCACTGAATGCCAGTGGACTGCTCCCTGAGCACTTGTCGCCCAGCCAGCACGCCCAGGAAAAAATCTTCCGTCAATACAGGATAGGGTTCACCGATGTGGTCAAACGGCACTCCGCTACCGGTAAGTCCCTGAAGGCTGCCGACTACAGGAAATGGGCTCCAGTGCTTGAGAAAAAAATCAAAAGGTATGCTCCTGGCATCTGCTGGTTTCACGGAAAAATGGCGGCCAAGAATTTTTTCAAATATACAGGGCATTCAGATATCCAGGTGACCTGGGGCATGCAGACTTTCAGGATCAGTGAGTCAGTGGTATTTGTCTCGCCCAACCCGAGTCCGGCCAATGCAGCATACTCGTTGCAGGCAATCACCACCCGGTACCGGGAATTGGCAGAAATGGTATATACGAAAAACCCCTGAGCATCAGAGATGTATGACTACCGCACACTGAATCTTTTGGGGCTGCTGGTATGCATCGCCTCCTTGCTGTTCGCAGTGTTTTACCTTGAGCGGGTCCTGTACCTGGACCCTTGCCCATTATGTATCCTGGATCGTGTGGTGCTGGTCGCACTCGGGCTTGTATTTGCGATTGCCCTGGCGCATAACCCCGCGCCGGTGTTCTCAAGGGTCTATGGGCTGCTGGCGAGCGCATTCAGCCTGACCGGGCTAGGGCTTGCGGCAAGGCATATCTGGCTGCAGGCGCTGCCTGCAGACGAGGTGCCTGCGTGTGGACCTGATCTGTACTTCATGTTTGAAACCCTGCCTGTTCTTGACACAATCAGGAATATTCTGATGGGTTCGGGTTCATGTGCTGAAATTCAATGGACCTTTGCAGGACTTACACTCCCCCAGCAGACCCTGCTCCTGTTTGCCGGACTATTGGTACTCTCGGTGATATTGACCCTCAAGCCCCGCAAATCGTTCCAATAAACAGGGTGATACCCCTTTATGAGGTTTGACCCGGAATTGATACCATGTACATTTAGGGCAATGGTCAATCCAGGGAACCAGTCAAGCAATGAATAACGGACTGAATGTGCGATGAGCGCTGCAAAACAGCTGAAGTCAAATCCTCGCTGGATCCCACCTGCAACACGTTTTGTCGAGCTGCATGGGGATTACGGTACGACTGACTTCCTGATGTACAGGGGAAGTACCCTGCCTGAGGTCGTGGTCGCCTATGAGTCCTGGGGCAAACTTTCAGCGATGCGGGATAATGCGGTGCTGGTATTCACGGGTTTGTCACCCACTGCGCATGCGTGTTCGTCTGCCGAAGACCCTTCACCCGGCTGGTGGGAGTACATGATTGGTCCGGACAAGCCGATTGATACCAATCGCTTTTATGTGGTTTGCGTGAACTCGCTTGGGGGCTGCTTTGGTACTACGGGACCCAGTTCAATCAACCCGAAAACCGGCAAGCCGTACGGCTTCGATTTCCCTGAACTTACAATCGAGGACATTGCCAAAGCAGGGCATCATGCCATACAGGAACTTGGCATCGATCATCTTTGCGCAGTCATCGGTTCGTCCATGGGGGGAATGACTTCGCTGGCCTATGCGCTGCAGTATCCTGATGAAGTGGATCACCTCGTGACGATCTCCTCGGCCTGCCGCTCGTTACCGCTTGCACTGGCCATGCGTTCCATACAGCGCGAAATCGTACGCTGCGATCCTGACTGGCAGGGTGGAAATTACGAACCTGCTGCACAGCCCAAAAATGGCATGGTGCTGGCAAGAAAGCTCGGCCTGGTCTCCTATCGCGCAGGCGAGGAATGGAACCAGCGTTTCAATCGTGCCCGGGTCAGCTCAGAAGACAAGGGCAAAGGCAAGTCGGGTGTTGAGTTTGAAGTTGAATCCTACCTGGATTACAACGCGCACAAATTTGTCGATGCTTTTGATGCCAACAGCTACCTGCAATTATCCCGGGCCATGGACTGGTTCGACGTGGCAGACCATGGCGGATCAGTCAACGCGGGACTGGCCAAGATTCACTCTAAAAAGACATTGGTCATCGGGGTCGAGACAGACATCCTGTTCCCGATCGGTCAGCAGGAAGAAATATTCAATGGATTGCACAAGGCAGGGCGCAATGTCGAGTTTGTGCGCTTGCCCTCGATCAAGGGGCATGACTCGTTTTTGATCGACGAGGAGAACTTCGCCCCGGTACTGGAAAACTTCTTTTCAGAAATAGTTTAGGTACGCTCTTCGATATGGACGTAATCGCGCTGGTCTGCGCCGGTATACAGCTGCCGGGGGCGCCCGATGCGAGCCAGCGGATCGCTCATGTGTTCCTTCCAGTGGGAGATCCAGCCGACCGTTCGTGCTAGCGCAAAGATCACCGTGAACATGTTCAGCGGTACGCCCATCGCACGCAGTATGATTCCGGAGTAGAAATCTACATTCGGGTACAGCTTGCGCTCGATAAAATAATCATCTTCCAGGGCAATACGCTCCAGCTCCATTGCCGTATCAAACAAGGGCTGATTGGGGTTGTTGTCCCCCAGCTCACTCAGTAACTGGTGGCAAACTCCCCGAATGATCTTGGCTCGGGGGTCGTAGTTCTTGTAGACGCGGTGGCCGAAGCCCATCAGCCGGAACTTCGAGTTTTTGTCTTTCGCCCGCTGAATATAGTAGTTCACGTCCTTGTCAGACTGCAGGATGTCTTCCAGCATGTTGATGACCGCTTCGTTGGCACCCCCATGCGCAGGTCCCCAAAGTGAACTGATCCCGGCTGATAATGCGGCATAGGGATTCGCTCCTGAACTGCCCGCAAGGCGTACCGTTGAGGTAGAGGCATTTTGTTCATGGTCGGCATGTAAGATAAGGATCAGGTCCATGGCCCGTACGAAGGATGGACTCGGCTGATAACCCATCGACGGCACGCCGAACATCATGTATAGAAAATTCGACACGTAATCCAGCCGGTTATCCGGATACATAAAGGCCTGGCCAACGGTGTACTTGTAGACCCAGGCAGCCATGGTTGGAACCTTGGCAATCAGCCGGTTGGCAGCATTTTCTCTTGATTCGGCATCGTTCACATCAATCTGGTCGTGATAAAAGGCCGACATTGCACCGACGGTGGCCACCATCATCGCCATGGGGTGTGAATTATTGTGAAACCCCAGATAGAAACGGCGCATCTTTTCATCCAGCAGGGTATGCATTTTCAGCCGGTTCTCGAAGGCTTCGAAGGTATCCTTATCCGGGAGTTCGCCATGCAAGAGAAGGTAACAGACTTCCAGAAAGGTACTGTGCTCGGCGAGCTGCTCAATCGGATACCCGCGGTAACGCAACAATCCCTGCTCACCATCGATAAAGGTTATTTTGCTTTCACAGCTGGCGGTGGAAACAAAACCGGGGTCATATGTGAAATAGCCCAGCTTCTTGTACAACGTGCCGATATCCAGGCAGTCAGGACCATTGGTGCCCTCCAGCACCGGCAATTCAATCTTCTCTCCAGTTGTATTATCTGTAACCGTGATGGTTCGGTCTGCCATGCGAAATTAGTTCCTTGGATTATAAAAATGCATCTGTGTTCAGGTTATCAATCGTCTACAAGAAGCTATCGCTCTTCTCAAAGGGCGTGCAAGCTATCGTCTGGTGTAATTCAAACAGACTGGCTTCAATTGCCTGAACGAAATTTGACTAACAAGATTTCGTGATTGGGCTGTGCTGCTACTGTAAGCAACATTCCCTGCCCATAAACGCTCAGTATAGCATTTATAACCTGCAGTAGAGAATCAGATTTGCCCTTATTTGCGCGCACGGCTTATAAAGCGCTCAATATAGTCTGCAATTTCAACAGAATTATTAAGCGCCAGTAACGGTAATGTAACGTTAACAATTCGGGGCTGGTCTGTGGCCACTGCGATGACATGCGGGTCTGTCGCTGCAATAAGAGGCTTGCCCAGGGCGGGCCTGTGAATCTCGATTTTGGGAACCGGTGCAGACTTGAATCCCTCCACAATCACAAAATCAATACATGTGTCATCAATTTTTTCGAGGGCATCTTGCAGTGTCAGTTCTGTTGCTCCCGATGTGTGCTCATGCATGAGTGCCCATCGTTTTTGTGAAGAAATCAAAACCTGCTGGGCTCCGGCCTTGCGGATTTTGTAACTGTCCTTGTCAGGATGATCGATATCAAAGGAGTGGTGTGCATGCTTGATGACTGCAACGTTCAAATTGCGCGACTGGAAAACCGGGATCAGCTTCCCGAGAAGGGTCGTTTTGCCAGCCCCGCTGTAGGCACACAGCCCGATGACAGGTCTCGTGAAATCAATGTCCTTCATGCTGTCGACTGCCTTTCAGGTGTATGGAGATGGCTTCCAGGTCGCGGGGACTGTTCGCATTCAAGAAACAGCGCTGCTCGTCACTGAAATCGGCCAGAACCAGCTTGTGCTGCCTGTACCAATGCTCGATTTTCCGGTCTTTACCGGTAAGGTATTCCAGCAGGCTTTCCCGAAGCCTGCAGTCGATCAGGGCACATACCGATTGCATTCGATCCCCGTCATGCGGCACGCATATTTCACCACCCTCGCCAGCCATTGCCGTGAACAGACGCGCAACAATGTCCCTGGCCAGCAAAGGCCCATCACAGGGACAGGTGAAGATATACTCCGTCGATACCCTGGCCATGGCAGCCGCCATACCTGCGAGCGGGCCCTGAAAGCCGGCCAGGTCGTCTGCCACGATCGGATAGCCAAATCTCCGGTACGTGCTTTCGTTGCGGTTGATGTTGAGCACGATCGCCGCTACCTGGGGGTGCAAGGCATCAATGACATAGCTGATCATCGCCTGATTGTGAATTTGCACAAGCCCTTTATCCTCGCCTCCCATGCGTCGCGCCCGCCCGCCTGCCAGGATGACGCCCGTAACCCGGTCCTTGTTCACAGCAACCTGTCCTTTACCGCAAAGAATCCCATGAAACCTTCCGTGAAATACAAATATAATAGCAGGGCATCGGGAGCCCGATCTGCATTTGTCCCAGGTAAATACAGACATCGGTATTGCGCTGAATATCAGCGAGGGCAAGGCACGGGCGAGCATCCCTGGACTGAAAGGGCAGACAATACCCGCATACAGCATCCATGAAGTACAGGAGAACAGTATGAGTGATCCGATTGACCCCCAGGATCGTTTGGAAATCGAGGCCGCCGTATACCGCCGGCTGGTCAGCCATTTGCGCGATAAGACGGAAGTGCAAAACATCGATCTGATGAATCTTGCCGATTTTTGTCGAAACTGCCTGTCCAAATGGTATGTCGCAGCGGCCCAGGAAAAGGGCATTGAGGTCGATTATGAGCAAGCACGGGAAGGCGTCTATGGAATGCCCTATGCCGATTGGAAGACCCGTTATCAAACAGAAGCCACGCCTGAACAGAAAAAGGCGTTTGCCGCAAACAAGGATCGGCATGAGAACACCTAGTCCTGCACCGTTGTACTGAGCTGCCCGTGGATGCGAAAGCTGAACAGCCGGGATTGAGTGATGAGGAGTTGCTGCGCTACAGCCGACAGATCCTGCTGCCCCAGATCGATGTGGCCGGTCAGCAGAAACTTCTTTCATCACATGTGATGCTGTTTGGTGTAGGGGGTATCGGTTCTCCGGCCGCCATGTACCTGGTCACCAGTGGCATCGGAAAACTGACCCTGATTGACCCGGACAAGGTGGATTCATCCAACCTGCAAAGACAGATCATTTATCGCAGCGACGATGTGGGTGAGGGGAAAGTAGACGCGGCATGCCGGACCCTTGCGTCCTTAAATGCACAGACGACAGTGCATACCATCGATACGGTGCTGAGCGGAGCTGAACTCAGAGATGAGATTGCCGGTGCAGACCTGGTGCTGGATGCTACCGACAATTTCAATGCGCGCTTTGCGATCAATCATGCATGCGTACAGGCGGGCACACCACTTGTCGTGGGTGCCGCAATCCGATTTGAAGGCCAGATCATGGTATTTACCATGCAAGCCGCCAGTGCCTGCTACCAATGCCTTTACCCTGTCTCGGATGACTTCGAGGAGACCTGCACGCAAACGGGTATCCTTGGTTCAGTTGCAGGCCTGCTTGGCTGCATCCAGGCAACAGAAGCAATCAAACTATTGTTGGGGATAGGACAATCACTGACCGACAGAATCCTGTTAATCGATACACTGAACATGGAATGGCAAAGCGTCAAAATAAACAAGGATCCCGAATGTCCGGTGTGTGCAGCCTAGACGTACCGGGCCTGTCTGCAGGCAGGTATTTCATGTGCCACGTGCAATTTCATCAAACGGGATCAACTGACCGCAGCAGGAGGTGGGATACGGATGAGCAAGCAAGCCCTTGAAGATTTGAAACAGGAACTCAAAGAATTTGCACAGGCGCGTGACTGGGAACAGTTCCATAGCCCCAAGAATCTCAGCATGGCACTGTCTGTGGAAGCCTCGGAACTGGTTGAGCATTTTCAATGGATAACAGAAGAGCAAAGTGCACACCTGGACGACGAAAAGCATGCAGCAGTGGCCCTTGAAATGGCCGACATATTTATTTTCCTGCTGCGTCTTTCGGAGCGGATGAATATTGATTTGATGGAAGTCACCAGACAAAAGATTGCTCTCAACCACCAACGCTACCCGGTTGGCAAGGTGAAGGGCAGTTCAAAGAAATACAGCGAATACACGTAGCCGTGCAGATTTCAAACTTCTGCACTTGCAGCCGGCTGCTCCCTGTTGCCCCGGATATACAAGACAAGTGAGCGAACCCCAGCATTCCCTGATCATGGATGACAGCAGAATCACGCTGCTCGGAACCGCGCATGTGTCCCGGGCAAGTGCTGAAGCGGTCAAGCAGATGATTCGTTCGCAGCAATACGATGTGGTTTGTATCGAGTTGTGTCAGAGCCGCTATAACTCGCTCATGTATCCGGAGAAGCTGGCTGAAATGGATCTGTTCGCCGTGATCCGCCAGGGCCGTGCAACCATGCTGACGGCACATCTGGCACTCGGCGCATACCAGCAGAGAATGGCTGAACAGCTTGGTGTGGAACTGGGTCTTGAAATGAAGACAGCGATCCTTGAAGCTGCCAGGCTGGACTTGCCGGTTGTATTGATCGATCGCGAGGTTGGGGTCACCGTCAAACGGATGTACCGGAACCTGTCATTCTGGAAACACATGCATCTGGTCACCGGGCTGTTTGCCGGTGCACTGACACACCAAAAGGTTTCAGAAGAAGAAATCGAGCAACTGAAGGGGGGCGATGTTCTCGAAACTGCGTTCACGCAGTTTTCAGAAGAAGCCCGCGAACTGTCCGTACCACTGATTGATGAACGTGATCAGTTCATGGCGGCCAATATTCTTCAAGCCCTGCAAGAGCATGAAGGCAAAAACCTTCTTGCAGTGGTGGGGGCAGGCCACGTGAAAGGCATGTCTGACCATCTGGAAAAAAGGGATTTCGATGCCCCTGCAGTGATTAGGGAACTCAATACAGTCTCGCAGAGGAAATCCTGGCTCAAGGTCATTCCCTGGATCATTGTTTTCCTGATTGCTGTCGGATTCTACTTCGGCTTTCAGGAAAGCCCGCAACTGGGATGGAAGCTGGTCTGGCAGTGGGTCATTATCAATGGCAGCCTGTCGGCACTGGGTGCGGCCCTTGCGGGTGCACATCCGCTGACGGTGGGTGTTGCCTTTGTCGCAGCGCCCATTACCTCATTGAACCCGACGATCGGCGCCGGCATGGTGACGGCCGCTGCGGAATTGATTATCCGCAAACCGACTGTCAAAGACTTTCGGGAACTGCGCACGGATACGACAACCCTGTCTGGCTGGCGCAAGAATGCAGTGGCAAAAATACTGCTGATATTCCTGCTGAGCACCATCGGCTCGGCCATCGGAACGTATGTGGCGGGCTTCAGGATTTTTGGACAGCTGGTCTGAGCCTCTGACCCCTACAGACCGCGCTCCCCGAATGAGCTGGAATAGTGCGGCTCCAGGAGTTGTGCCAGGTCGGAGGCGATGTGCGCGGTTTCTTCAAGCAATACGTCAAGATACTCTTCTTCATCCTCGCTTTCAGTGGCAGGATCCTGTTTGCTTTTCAGCAGGGCATCACGATTTTCCCGGACAGCTTCCGCACGTGCATGCCTTTCTTCCCTGGTGGACTCGAGCAGTGAAACTGTGTTCTTGCTTCTCAACTCATAATCAAACTGCATCGTCTCCAGCAGGGCGCTGTATTTTTCGTCATCCGTGATTCTGGCACGATGCAGGTCAGCCGCGACTTCGATAATCTGCCGGTCGATCACGCCGTAGGGGTGCTTGATAGCGGAAATCGAGCTCCATGGCAGCGCGTTCTTGAGTGCACGCTCGCCATATTCCTCATCTGCAAAAATTGTACGGAAACCAATGTCAGGTTCTACGCCCTTGTGCTGTGTACTGTCACCATTGATTCTGAAATACTGGGCAATGGTGGCTTTCAGCTGTCCAAGCTTGGCCTTTGAATCCTTGGCAAAACTGTTCAGGTCAATCAGTTGTTGCACAGTACCTTTTCCAAATGTTGCCTCACCGACAACGATCCCGTACTGGTAGTCCTGGATGGCACTTGCAACGATTTCGGACGCAGATGCACTGTAGCGGTTGACAAGAACCACGAGAGGTCCCCGATAGGAAATCTTTGGATCACGGTCACGGTGTACCCGTACACGACCGCTTGAATCCTGCACCTGAACGACAGGACCCTCATCAATAAACAGGCCGGCAAGCTGAACCGCTTCCGTCAAGGAACCACCGCCGTTGCCGCGCAGGTCCAGAACCAGGGCATCAATATTTTCTTGCTTGAGTTCAGAAATCAGCTGTTCCACATCGCGCGTGGTACTCCTGAAGTCCGAGTCACCACGCTGGTAGGCTGCAAAGTCGATATAGAAAGCAGGGATCTCGATGATACCGATCTTGCTGTCTCTGGCATTACCCTGGATATGAATGATTTCACTCTTTGCAGCTTGCTCCTCCAGGGCGATCTCGTCACGTGTGATCTCGATCTCCTTGATCTTGGCAGCAGGGCCTTCGGATCCCGGCAGGATTTGCAGCCTGACCATGGTGTCTTTTGCACCGCGGATAAGCTCAACCACTTCCTCCAGGCGCCAGCCTACGACATCCTTGAATTCCTTTTCATCCTGTTGCGCGATACCCACGATCCGATCCGATGCGTGCAGCAGGTTGCTTTGATCCGCCGGTCCGCCGGGAATGATTCTTTCCACCAACGTATAGTCCCCTTCGGCACGCAGCAGGGCACCGATGCCTTGCAGGGAAAGGCTCATGCGTATCGCAAAATTTTCAGAGGTCCTCGGCGACAGGTATTTGGTGTGGGGTTCCAGTGTGCCGGCAAATGCATTGATGAACAGCTGATAGACATCCTCGGGATCCAGCTGACTGCGGCGCGTGATGCTGCGGTAGCGTTTGTCCAGTGTTTCCTTGATCTCATCAGGCTCTTTTCCAGCAAGGCGGAGATTGAGAACATCATTTTTTACGCGCTTCCTCCAGATCTCGTTTAAATCATCCATGCTGGAAGCCCAGGGCGAATCCGAGCGGTCCACGAGAAGTTCCTCATGCAGGTCAAAATCAAATGTCTGGTCAAGAAGACCTTGCGCATGGGCTACGCGCTGGTCGACCCGGGTCTGGTAGAGACGAAACATTTCAAATGGAATATCCAGATTCTTGAGCTTTAACGCATCGTCCATACCAAATCTGAACGCCTCAAAACCATCAATGTCCTGTTTAAGGAAGTAGCTTCGGTTTGGATCCAAAGAAGCAATGTAAGCCTCAAGGACCTGCTCTGAAAGAGCATCATCAATCGTGAAATCCTTATAGTGATATCTATTCAAAAAATGGGTGATCAGCCGGGTTGCCCGGTGATGCTGGTCCTGTGGAGCAACCACTGTGCTGGCACTGAGGGTGCACGTAGCCGCCAGTACGGCGATGAGCACAATGGCATGGATCAGGTGACGTGAAAGGTACATCGGCTCGATTGGGGAAGTTGAATTTTTTTAAGTCAATGGCCATCATTCAGGTCTGAACCTGGAAGGCGCTGTTTATTCGTCAGGAGACAAGTATATATGCAAACTGCAACGTATGGATAAGTGCCGCACCTGTGTTTTCAGCTTCGGGCATGGATGGATTGGGGAATCCGTGTGTGTTCGCAGCCGGTGAGTGTATGATGGTTTGCGCATCGCTGTGCGATACAGCATCGACATCATGTTCACCACAAGGAGTTGTCATGGGCGCTGAAAAGGTTTTGGAAGAATGGCAGATGTTTTTGAACAACCATGATCTTGGAGGCATCACCGGGCTGTATTCAGACAAGGCTGTGCTGTGGGGTACATTCTCGGACATCATTCGGGACACCCCCGGGTTGATCGAGGAATACTTCCGCCGGCTGCTTGAAAAAGATCAACTGAAGGTTGAAATCGGCTCAGTGCATCCGCGGGAATACAATGGCATGCACCTGTATTCTGGAACCTACGAGTTTTCCTACCAGGATACCAAGCCCATCATTCTGCCTGCACGTTTCACCTTTGTCATCGGCCCTGACAAGGACGCTGCCCTGCGGATTTACGAGCACCATTCTTCCCTGATTCCGGAAACTTCCGGGCGCTAGTCCCGCAGTGCAGCCAGGCCATCTTTGAGCCGCTTGAGACCGGTACGGATGGCATCATCGGAGAGGGCGCCATACGACAGCCTGATGTGACAACCCTGGTCGATCCCGAAGGCTGAACCTGGAAGGGCAGCAAACCCGAATTCGGTAATCAGCGACTTCACCAGCTGCAAATCCTGCTTCGCGCTGTCAATCTCAAGCATCACGTAGAACGCACCTTGCGATACCGGTGTGCTTTTCAGGCAGGCAAGACCGTCCAGCATTTCCAGAACGAGGGCGCGCTTCTCTGACATGATCCTGCATTTGTGCTGAACAAATTCCATGCCGGCTTCAAGCGCACCTAGAGCCGCATACTGGGAAATCATGGGTGGCGAGATCAGGATGGTGTCCTGAATCTTTTTTACGGCATCCAGTAAATGCTGCGGGATCACCATGTAGCCGACACGCCAGCCTGCAAGGCCATAGCCCTTGGAAAATGAAAAAAGGGAAATTGTGTGCTCACAGGTATCGTGTCTGGATGCCACGGAATGCGTTTCATGGCGGCCATAACAGAAACCCTCGTACGCTTCATCACTGATATGATAAATCCTGTGTTTTTGACAGAGTTCATTCACGGCATCCAGTTCATCGCGCGAGTAGACTGCCCCTGTAGGGTTGTTCGGGCTGATGGTCGCGATGGCACGGGTTTTTTCCGTAATGGCAGCCTCGATTTCATCGAGCCTCAAATGATAGTGGTTGTCCGTGGCGACGGTCACGGGTCTGCATCGCTCCATCACCAGTGACATCTCATGATTGAAATAATAGGGCAGGGGAAGGATGACCTCGTCTCCCGGGTCACAGATTGCCAGCACGGCCGTATTGAATGCCATGTTGGAGCCTGCGGTGACCACGATGGCATTGCCGTCGTGGATCGCAATTTTGTTTTGGGCTGACAGCTTTTGCCCCAGTGCCGCTTGAAGTTCGGGTATCCCCTCGACCGGCCCATACCGGTTGATCGAGGGGTCCTTCATGTGCCGTCGTATGCTGTCAAATACCTGCGGTGGAGGCCCGTAGAATGCGACCCCCTGTCCGAACGATATGGTGCCCTCGTACTGCTTTGCCAGGGCACCCACGATGGGGATCACCGGGCTTTGCACAGCCCTCATGCGTTGACTGCTGTTCATGACATAAAGGTTCAGCGGGGCAGGGGCAGGTGTATCAAAATGCAATTCGCCTGTAGATGTCCGAGACGCGGTATGGAAGCTTGTCTACGTTATCCACCACAGTAAAGCTCACCGGGCCGTACATGTGTTGCAGGTAGTCCATGGCTTCCTCGTCAATCGTGATGCAAAATGGATGGATGCCCAGGTATTTTGCTTCGATCAGGGCACGACGGGTGTCCTCAATCCCGTACGGGCCCCGGTAGCCGTCCTGGTCATCGGGCCTTCCGTCGGACAGTGTGATCAACAGCTTGGTACGCGCTTCGACCTGGTGGAGAAGCCTGGTGAGGTGGCGAACCGCGACCCCCATGCGGGTATAGCCCTGCGCCTGTATGCCGCTGATACGGGCTTTTACCAGGTCGTTATAGGGCTCATCGAATTCCTTGATCTTGTAGAGTTCGCAGCGCTCGTGCGTGAAGCCTGAAAATCCGTAAATGGAGTAGCGGTCTCCAAGGATTTCCAGGGACTCGCAAAGCAGAACGAGCGCTTCCCGTTCCATCTCGTTAATCCAGCCTGCGGTTGAGCCGCTCATGTCAATCATGAACATGACGGCCATGTTCCGGTCGGTCTTGCGAGAGCGTGTGAACAGGTGCTGTGAGGCTTCCAGCCCAATCTTTGTGTCGGAAAATGCCTCAATGACCGCATCAAGATCGACATTGTCGCCATCGGGCTGGCGCTTGATGCGCCGGTCATCTTCGCGCAATGACTCGAAGGTCCTGTGCAGGTGCTTCAGCAACCCCCTGTATTTACGCAGTGTTTTGGATACGAAATCATCCTCTACGGGCTGCACCTCCACTTCCCTCAGGTGACACCATTCTTTGCGGTATTTCTGGCGTGAGTGATCCCATTCATCGTAAAGCCAGGTGGCCTCGTCACTTTGTGATGACACGGACTCGGGCGGTGGAACCGCGGTCTCGTCGGCGCGATTGGAGTCTGGCATGGCTGCATCCAGATAGTCGTCCGGAATCCTGCCATGATCTTGCAGTACGGACTCCAGCAGCTGCTGTATATTTTCCGGAATCTCTACCCGGTCACCGCCCAGCTGCAGTTCAATGTTGCGCCCATCCGGTTTAGCCTCACCCTCCAGCCCCTTGATGGTGAAGCCGATTCTATCGTCCTCCTGATCATTTTCGGCCCGGTCATCATTGTATTTCCCAAGCTCGCGCTGCAGATCGAGAAGCCGATTCTGAAGATTCATCTTCTCCCGCGCCACGCGCGCCTGGCGCACCGTCCAGGCCTCCTTGGGGCTGAGGCTGCCCTGGTAGACCTTGTCCTCGGGGGCGGCCTTGTCCTTGTAGACGGCCTCAAGGAAAAAAATCGTATCGCGTACCTCCATATCCGGCTCCTGCAGCCGGTGCATCGCGGTTTGCCAGTTCCTTGACAAGGCCCCGGCATCCACTGGCGGGCTGAAATTTCGCATGACCCGGGAGATACCGGGCAGTTCACGCTCGATACAGGCATCCAGGCGAAGGGTCTCCAGCTTGTGAAACAGCGCCTGTGCACGCTCCGGGTCCTTGTAGGTGTTCAGGAAAGCACCGACATTCAGGGTCCATGTACCAAACCAGGTCTGCGCCCACTGGTGTACAGCCATGGCCTTGTACAGGGCAAAATTGTCCTCGTAGCAGTCGAACTCGTTCAGCCGTTCCGGCAGCCGGATAATCTCGGTGTCCGTATAGTATGACGCACCGGTTTCGATCATGAGCTTCCTGCCCATCAGACCGGTGATGAAGCTTTCCAGGATGCGCGAAACCCTGTCCAGGGAAACACTGCTCGGGGCATCCGTGGTGGACTGGACAAACTGCTCCACGTTTTTCATCGCCTCGGTCGCAGCCTCGGCACCTCCCGTGCCAAAAATTTCCTGCAACCGCACGATCCAGCCATCCCAGTGCGCCTCATCAACCAGTTGCAGGCTATGCGGTGCAAAACGACAGAAGTCGTAGGCAAGCTCGACACTGGTGCCGGTGAGCC
Source organism: Gammaproteobacteria bacterium (assembly GCA_965214675.1). Taxonomy (GTDB): domain Bacteria; phylum Pseudomonadota; class Gammaproteobacteria; order UBA4575; family UBA4575; genus WTFY01. Next base: position 694,597 of record OZ243969.1, on the reverse strand, counting down.
GCTCGGCAGATTCAAGGAAACGGTCCTGGTCTACCTTGGCATGTTCGGCAAGCTGTTTTGCCGGTATCAGCATGTCCTGCGCTGATGAGATCTTCTGATCGACGATCAACTCCATGCGCAACTTCATCTCCAGCACTCCCATTCCGCCATAGATGGCACTGGTGGTCCGGTTACTGACTCTTTCCTGGGGCTTTCCATGCCCGGCAGGGGCTTTTTGTTTTCGTACCTTCTTTTTCCAGAACATGAACATGTTGTAACGCCGTGGCCGTTTGCAGGATCTAGCCCAGTAGCCGGGCCTTGGCCTGGTTGATCTTCGCTGACAGGTAGTCGTTGCCTCCGCGGTCCGGGTGAAGTTTCTGTATCAGCCGCCGATGCGCCTCGATCACTTCATCCTCCGAGGCATCCTCAGCGAGGCCCAGTATCGCATAGGCTTCCTGCCGGGACATGCTGCCTCGATCCGCACTGCGTCTGCGCCCGGTGTCTTCCTGGCTGTAGTGCCTGCGCCAGCCGGTGTGCCCGGAGCGCTCGAGATAGGCGGCCAGCAGCTGTTCGGATGGGGGGTCCTTGCGGGCGTATTCCTTCAGCAGGGCAGTGAGTTCTCGCTCGGACAGCTCCTGCAGCTTTCTCCCCTGGTAGAGCCCCTGTTTGATCTCGCCAATGAGCTGGCCCGATGCAGGGTCCATTTCCACGGTCAAATACTGCGTTTCGACGCTGGATTGGCGATTAAAGGAGAAATCAGGCGGCGGGTCCCGGAACCGGTGCAGCAAACCCTTCAGCATGGGCAGGTAACTGATCAACCCGAGCATACGCCGGATAAACGGCACCACGGCCGCCACCAGTGCAAAAATCCAGTGCAGCCTGCCGGTTACCGCCAGGCCCAGCAACACCACCACGGCCAGTCCGGCCAGCCACTTCCACTGTACCTGCCTCGGCTGCCTGACCAGCCAGCGGATCCCGAACCAGAGTCCGACGATCAGGACGATCAGACCAACTTCACGTATCATGTCGCGATCTTTTGGTGACTGAATTCGCCTGGCGCATGACGATCCCTATGAATATTTCAAACAAGCCGTACCAGTGTACCCGAATCCGAATGATCCGGGTGTTCCAGCCTGCCGGGTTCAGGTAATACCGGCAAGCCGTCCTCATGCAGCATGCAACCCCACTTGCATGGCTTGGACTCGTCGTACTGACCGTCATGTATGGCAGCGCGTTCATGCTGACCAAGCTTGCGGTCCAGGAACTGTATCCGGTCACCGTGACGACCGGGCGCATCGCCATTGCTGCGGCACTGCTGCTGGTCGTGGCCTTCGTGCGGGGAGAATCTTTTGGCTTCTTGCGCAAGGTCTGGCCCCTGATTATCGCGCTGGCCATCTTCGGCAACTGCCTGCCATTTTACCTGATCAGCTGGGGACAACAGACCGTGGACAGCGGCATGGCAGGGATACTAATGGCCGTAATGCCCTTGGCGACGATCGTGATGGCCCACTTTTTTGTCCCTGGAGACCGGCTCAGCCGCTTCCAGCTGCTTGGCTTCTTGTCCGGCTTCGCCGGAATTCTCATCCTGCTTGGACCGGCAGCGATGGCCGAGTTCGAGAGCACAACCCACACGTTCCTGCCCATGCTGTCCATCCTGGGGGGAGCCTTGTGCTATGCGGTCAATACCATACTCGCCAAGCATCTGCCCAAGGAAAGCCTGCTCGCCATTGCCGCATCCGTGCTGCTGGTATCGACCCTGATCATGTTCCCGGCCTGGCTCGCATCAGAAGCGCAGGTGCCCCTGCAGTTGATCAGCGTGGAGTCTCTGGCGGTGCTGCTGCTGGGGCTCTTCCCGACGGCGCTGGCGACCTTGATCTATTTTGCCGTCGTTGCCAGCGCAGGGCCCGCTTTTCTCTCGCAGATCAACTACCTGATTCCGGTCTGGGCATTGATGATGGGAATCCTGTTGCTGGACGAACCCTTCAGCCTCCATGCCATGCTTGCGCTGCTCGTCATCCTGTCAGGCATTGCCATTGCAAGGCAAGTCCCTCCCCCGATAACAAGACTCTAGCCGGGTGCACATCCCCTGCAGGGATCCGATCCTGTCAGGCTTGCGGCCTGCAGGTATAATTGCCAATGTCGGCACATCGACCCGGGGCCCTGCACCTGCGAACAAGATAAGCCGCAAGGAGCAGGCATCTTCAGGCGTTCAGAATTTTAAAGGAGCATCTTCATGGCAGCACACAGCGTCCAGCAGATTTTGGATCAATTCGGATCACTGGCCTTTCCAGGCGTCTACGATACCCTGTCGGCAAAAATTGCAGAGCAGGCAGGCTTCCCGATGGGATTCATCTCCGGCTATTCCCTGGCCGCGGCCACCATTGGTGAGCCGGATTTCGGCCTGCTGACCCAGACCGAGGTCGTCGAGCGTGCACGCGCCATCTGCTCCAGCGTATCCATGCCCGTGATCGTCGATGCGGACACTGGCTATGGCAATCCACTGAATGTATATCGCACCGTAGAGCTTCTGATCGATGCAGGAGCTGCCGGCTGCTTTCTCGAGGACCAGGTCTGGCCCAAGCGTTGCGGTCACATGCGAAACAAGAGAGTCATCGGACGTGACGAGTACCTGCAGAAAATTCGTGCTGCGGTAGAAGCTCGCGGTGATCGGGACTTCTTCATTGTCGCCCGCACCGATGCCGAGGCCGTCGAGGGCCTGGATGAGGCCATTGCGCGCGTGACACAAGCCAGGGAAGCCGGGGCCGATGCGAGCTTCGTGGAAGCACCGGGCTCGATCGAACAACTGAAGATGATCGGCTCGCTGGCCCCGAAACCCATCGTCGCCAACATGATCGAGGGGGGCAAGACGCCGGTGCTGGAAAAAGGGCAACTGGAGGCTCTCGGATTCCAGCTCGTCCTCTACCCGCTGACCGGCCTTTTTGCAGCCGCACATGTGCTGCAGAGATTCTTCACGCAGCTGCATCAGACGGGCACGACCCTTGGAATGGAAGACCAGTTGCTGAGCTTCTCGAAGTTCAATGACCTGATCGGGGTCGAGGAAAAGTATGCATTCTCCGAGAAATTCGGCGAGTAGCCGGGGGACTACCCGGAGATCAGCCGGATCATGACGTGGCTGAGTGTGGCCGCAAGCAGAGTGATCACGCTCAGGCAGATGAGATTCAGCCAGATACCGGTTCTTCGCATCTGCTGTGAGGTGATATGCCCCGACCCGAAAACGATGGCATTGGGCGGTGTGGCGATCGGCAGCATGAAAGCACAGCTTGCCGCGATCGAGGCCGGAATGACCAGGGTGTAGGGATGCACATCCAGCGCCGGTGCAATGGCGGCCAGGATGGGTACCAGCGTGGCCGTGGTGGCGGTGTTTGAGGTCAGCTCGGTCAGGAACACGACCCCTGCGATGACGGCCAGAAGGATAAGGAATACAGGTAGAAAGGACAGTGCCATGGCCTGCACCCCGATAAACTCGGTCACCCCGTTGGCCTTGACGGCGCTGGCAAGACTCAATCCGCCACCGAGCAATACCAGGATCCCCCATGGTAGGTTCTTGAGATCCACCCACTGAAGGATGAATTGCCCCGTGTGGTTTCTGGCCGGGAGGATGAAAAGCAGCACGGCCCCGAAGATCGCGATGCCCGAGTCCGTGAGTCCTGCCAGCGGCATGATCCCCTGGCCGAACAGTGTAAATTCAACCTGTTGCAGGGAGGTTCTGGAAAGCCACATCAGCACGGTGAATGCAAAAACACCCAGCACTGCCTTCTCCTCGTAGTCCATGACCCCGAGTGAGCGCCTTTTTTCTTCAAGGGAGGCTGCAGAGCCTGATAACTTGATGCGATCGACCTTGTAGATGACCTTGGTCAGCAGCCACCAGCTTATCGGCAGCAATACCAGCACCACGGGCACGCCGATCTTCGACCATTCAAAAAAACTGATGTCCTGCTGATAGGGGGTATCGATGGCATCGCGCACGAACGAGACCACGAACGAATTGGGTATGGTGCCGATGACCGTGGAGATACCGCCGATGGAAGCTGCGTAGGCAATACTCAGCATGATGCAGGTTGCAAACGCGTGGCCTTCATGTACCTCCTCGTTTGATGTGCCGTTGTACAGGACCAGGCCGATCACACTCAGGCCGATCGGCAGCATCATGGCAGTGGTTGCCGTGTTGGAGATGAATGCGCTCAAGAAGGCAGTCGCCAGCATGAAACCGCCGACGATACGGGCCGGAGAGCTGCCGACGCGGCTCAGGATGCCAAGCGCTATGCGCTTGTCGAGTCCCCAGCGCTGAATCGCAGTCGCGATCAGGAATCCGCCGAGCAGCAGGAAGATGATGTGGGAGGCGTAGGGGGCGGTGGCCTGCTGGATTGAGCTGATGCCGAACACCGGGAACAGTGCGATGGGCAGCAGGGCCGTCACCCGGATATCGACCGCCTCAGTCAGCCACCAGGTGGCCATCCATACCAGCATGGCCAGGGTCGCCTTGGCCGCATGGCCCAGGCTGGCAAGATCACCACCTCCGGTGGTGAACTGATCCGGCAGCCACAGGTAGACAAGCAGGGCGCCCAGGGGGCCACTGATCAGGCAGATCAGCCGATTGTAGGTGGTTTTCATATCTCGATACTTCGCGCTTTGCTATCATTTTACTGGCTTGAGACAAATTAAGTACCACTGGCAGTGAACTTTTTCCAATGACAGAACACGCAGTACAAACGCTGGATACCCGCTTGCGCCCCCTGCGGGACCTCAGGATATCGGTGACCGACCGGTGCAATTTTCGCTGTACCTACTGCATGCCCAAGGAAGTATTCAACAGCGATTATCAATTCACCTCCCGGGACCAGTTGCTGAACTTTGAGGAAATTACCCGGGTGGCCAGGATCTTTGCAGACCTGGGGGTTCGCAAGATCCGGCTCACCGGTGGAGAGCCGCTGTTGCGCAAGAATCTTGCCGGCCTGATTGAACGCCTGGCTGCCATCGATACAATCGAGGATGTCAGCCTGACAACCAATGGTGTACTGCTTACACAAGAACGCGCTGTAGAACTCAAAAACGCCGGGCTGAAACGCATCACAATCAGCCTCGACACCCTGGATGAGGCAACCTTCAGGGCGATCAGCGACGTTGACGTTGGCCCGGGCCCCGTGCTTCAGGCTATTGAGCATGCGCAAGCGGCAGGTCTTGCACCGATCAAGATCAACATGGTGGTCAAGAAAGGGTGCAACGAAGACTCCATCTTGCCCATGGCGCGGCTCTTCCACGGCAGCGGGAAGATTGTCCGCTTCATCGAATACATGGATGTCGGGCACACGAACCACTGGAACCTGGATGATGTGTATACTGCCACGCAGATCCTCGACCGACTTCGCGAGGAATTTGACCTTGAGCCTGCCGTACCGAACTACACGGGCGAAGTGGCCAAGCGCTGGCGCTACAGAGACGGCGGCGGGGAGTTGGGCATCATCGCCTCGGTTACCCAGCCTTTTTGCCAGGACTGCACGCGGGCCCGGCTTTCTGCCGAAGGCAGGCTGTACACCTGCCTGTTCGCCACACAGGGCCGTGATTTGCGCCACCTGTTGCGCGAAGGTGCCGGGGACAAGTATATTTCGGAGGTCGTACGGATGGTCTGGGCAAAACGAGCTGATCGCTATTCGGAAACCCGTGCATCGGAAACATCCATACTTCCAAAAATTGAAATGTCGTATATTGGCGGATAGTGTATGCGGACCCACAGTCCGGCAGATCCTGACTGCAGCGGTTTGTATTGATTTCGATAGCGGGATGTTGGCCTGATATAAGAGGTTCCAGCATCTTGCAAGTGTAGAAGGCTAGGTGGCAGAGTGGTGATGCAGCGGCCTGCAAAGCCGTCAATACCGGTTCGATTCCGGTCCTAGCCTCCATTTGAACTATCCGAGGATGTCCGAGGAAACCCAGTAAGGTACATAAAATCATTAAAATATAACAACTTAATGATTTTTTTTCGTCTTATACTGCCTGACAAGATTTATTGAAACCCTGAAAAAATGACGGTACTTTTGACGGTATCTCGGTTCAATTCAAGGTAGGTACCGTCAAAATGGCACTGACCAGCACCCGTATCAAGTCAGCCAAATCCTACCTCGATATTGAACTATTCGGGAGCAGATGAATCGCGCAAGGGTGTACACACCTGGGCGGCGATGGGTTCTTCTATAAAATTGGATGCCCCACCCAGTGCTCAACGACCGAACACCAAGTGAATTCGCTGTCATCCTGGAGGCCGCCGAATTCCCAAGAGCACAGGTTTCGAATCCATACAACCAGTTGGCACAATTAAGCACGATAAGTTAAGATTTATATCAGCTTAAGTATCTTTAATAACCCCTTCCCATCAATCATACAAACTTCAAGGACAAGATGTCATGCGTATTGGATACTCCGTTTACTGCACCGTCTTGGCAGGCATTCTCGCAGCCACGTTTTTCATTCCCACTGCATCTGCTCAGGAGGATGGCGCAGTGCAGCTCGAAGAAATCGTCATTATCGGGTCCCGGAGTCAACAGCCGCGCTCCGTAGCGGATTCTCCCGTCCCGGTAGATGTGATCTCCGGTGAGGAGTTCAGCAGACTTGGCAGCACTGCGGATGCCACCGATAATCTGCTGAAAACGGTTCCATCGTTTAACGCAACTACCGCAACCGGCGATTCGGACAGTTTTTCCAGGCCTGTGTCGTTGCGCGGTATGGCGCAAGACCAGATCCTGTTGCTTGTCAATGGGAAACGCCGGCACCGCTCCTCTGTCATCGCGGAGTTTGCTCCAGCTGCAGGAGAGGGGGCCCAGGGACCCAATATCGGGATGATCCCGCCCATTGCCGCCGAGAGCATCGAAGTTCTTCGTGACGGTGCTGCCGCACAATATGGGGCAGATGCTATTGCGGGTGTCATCAACTTCCGGCTGAAAGATGCCTCCGAAGGTGGAGAGTTCCGGCTCCAGTATGGGCAATTTTACGAAGGTGAAAACAACACCAGACTGGAAGGCAACGTGGGTCTTCCGCTGGGTTCCAAGGGTTTCGCCAATCTCAGCATCGATTACGCGGACAACGATGGCCTGTCACGCGGATTCCAGCGACCGGACGCGCAGGCGTTGATCGACATGGGAGTGATGGGTGTAGGGGCGGATTCACCTTTCAATGATGGTCTCGCACAGAGCTGGGGTCGTCCTGAAACTGAAAACGTGTTGCTGTTCATTAACAGCGGTTACGAGATATCGGAGAATAGCGAAGCGTACCTGTTCGGTAACTATGCGGACACGGAAGGAAGGTTCCGCTTCTTTTACCGCAATACAGACCACCGCAGCACCGACTGGCTGGCGGAGCGGGGGTACACGGGATCCGTACTGGATACCGGGTACACGCCTTACCTGGATGGAGAACAGGAGGACTACAGCGCCGTTGGAGGGATACGCGGCCACCTGCCTGGCGATTATTCATACGATGTGAGCGCCGCTGTAGGTTTTAATGAACTGAAGCATTACCTGCATAATGCGGTGAGTTACGCGATTGACCCGGAGCCGAATGACATCGGTAAACGGTCATTTTATATCGGCGCATATGAGCAGGAAGAACACAATCTCAACGCGGATTTCACGAAACAGCTGACCGACCAAATCCACCTCGCATTTGGTGCGGAATGGCGGGAAGAGACCTGGCGGCTGCGCCAGGGGGAACCCGATTCGTATCTAGGCGAGTATAAGGGAGATTTTGGTACTAAACCATCTGGAATGGAAGGATTCCGGCCGGAAAACTCGGGCAGCTGGTCGAGGCGCAACACCGCGCTGTACACGGAGTTGGAGCAGGATGCCGGCGACCGGTTGTTGCTGCAGTACGCGCTTCGGTACGAGGACTATTCGGATTTTGGTGACGTCCTGGTCGGAAAAGTCGCTGGCCGTTTGGATGTCACGGATACGATGCTATTACGTGGGTCCTTGTCCACCGGCTTCCATGCTCCGACACCGGGCCAGTCGAACTTCCAGAGAGAGACGACCACGTTTGGCTGTCCACAAGCCAACGCTGCGTACAGGGGGGAGTGTGTTCTTGGCTCCATCCGTCCGGACAGTGAAGCGGCGGCGGTGCGGGGCGGTAGTCCACTCAAGGAGGAAGAATCGATAAATTTCACGATTGGAACGAGCATGGACTTGGGCATGTTCGGCAACGTGACGGCCGACTTCTACCGTATTGAAGTGGACGACCGGATTTACAAGATCACGCCGACCGGAGTTTATACCGATACGAGCGGAAACGTGACCCAGAATATCGCTGCAGCTACAAGATACTCGGCTGCGTCATTTTTCACGAACGTACTGGACGTGCGCTCGTCTGGACTTGATCTGGTCCTGACGAAAGACCTTCACTGGAGTGACACCGTGCAGTCAAATGTAACGTTTGCCTATAATTACAATGAGTTCAAAGTTGAAGGACAGGATAAGATCAACGGCAAGACGCTTGTAAGTGATTCCCAGGTAGCAAAAATTGAGCGCAGCTATCCGCGGCATCGATTTGTGGCTGACATCGACACGGCATTTGGGAATTGGGATTTGCTGGTCAGGGCCAACTACTTCGGAAAGCATTACGATGTGGACAAGGGAGATATCACGCAAGGCACGGCATCCCCGATTGATCCGGTCGTATTTGTCGATGTCGAGCTTGGTTATCACATCAGTGAGTCTTTGAAAATCCTGGCCGGTGGCTCGAATATCTTCGACGAGTATGTTGACCGGATCGATCCTGACCGGTACGACGATAATAGATACGGCAACGGATTACCGTATCCACGCAGGGCAGCATCGAATTATGAGGGTGGTTCCTGGTATGTTCGGTCGCAGTACACGTTTTAGACCAGTCCCCAAATATTGATCTTCTCCATGCTATCCGGTCCGGGCAGTGTGTGAAATTTCACATTACTACGCCCCGGCAGGGGAGAAGGATTTTGCACGAAGAAGTCACAGTTTTCCGCGGTGCAGATTGCCTTGACGTCTGCACCGTCCGACTCGCTTGACCTCACAAACGGCTTCTACTCCATGCTTTAGCGTGGTTCTCACCTTCTTCAGGTGTAAATAGATAATCTATTTTAAGATAATCGGTTATCCTTGCTATTCGATTCTGGATCCTCTCCAACTTGCTAGCCCGGGTGGCGGAATTGGTAGACGCAAGGGACTTAAAATCCCTCGGAGGTATACTCCATGCCGGTTCGAGTCCGGCCCCGGGCACCATATGAATCAATAATTTATGGTATATCTATAGAGGCTTGGAAACAGCCCGTGATGTTTATATGTATAACTTTTCTCATAGTGTTTGCGATGTAAATGCCCGGTATATGGTTGATGATTATTTAGGAATGACACAATGGATCGTATCGCGGTCAAACCCGAGTAGAACAGCAATAAGAAGTCTCTGAAATTTTATAATTCCCAAAACAAGCATAGCGAGGAAAACCCGTTCTTCAACATTGGGGGCATCCTGGTATCTGAAGCCAAAGTACTTGAGGAAGTGGCACGATGTTCAAGTATTCGAGATGTGGAAGAAGATAGAAGCCAGTGCCGATCTGGAAATTCAGCACTGGCCTTGAAGATCGCAACGACCAGCCCAAAGAGGGGTTAAGCCGCCTTTTGGAACGGCCCTCTGGTCGTTATAGGAACTGCGGGCAGAAGGTGCAAATTTCAAAGTTTTTAGATGTTAGCGATTGCTGGACGCTATGCTCCGAACCATGCCAAGATGACTGTATTGGAATCGGTAAGGATAGGCACCAATATTGTACTGAGACGGTACCACCGACCCGACATGCCCAGCATGCCAGTCAGTATCCTTACATCAGATCATTGAGATGCAAAGAACTAAGCCGAAGGAGAAGACTGATGAGTCAAGAGACTGAGCTACTTGATCGTATCACTGTCCGTGCCGACATCTTTGGTGGCAAGCCAATTATCCGCGGCATGCGTTTTGCAGTCGAGCATGTATTGGAAATGTTGGCTGCCGGTGTAAGTACTGAGACTATACTCAGCGAATATCCTATCCTTGAGCCAGAGGACATCCAGGCGTGTCTCCTCTACGCCCACCGCTCCCTGGCTGGCGAAGAAATACATGAGCGCATTCCGGTCCTATCAGCTTCGTGAAGTTTCTTCTCGATGTCTGCGCCGCATTGCAGACACTTTGCAAGACGTTAGCAAATGCTGGCCATGACGTCTTGTCGGCCTCGGACGGATACGCCGATATGTCGGACGAAGACTTGCTTGCACTGGCATTCGAACAGGATCGTGTACTCGTAACGAAGGACAAGGACTTTGGCAAGCTGGTCTTCGTTCGACACCTTCCACATCCATGCGTTATTCGATTGGCAAGACTGAACCCAACCGAGGAGGCAGAAGCTATTCTCGACTTGATCGAAAACGAGAGCGGTCCAATTCGTGAGCGTGCAATTCTTGTGGTTACTGACAAGCATGTACGGGTCAGGCTGGCGAGAAATGTCGAGCAAAGCAATGAATAGGGATCCCTGGTGTAAGGTCGTCACGCCCTGCTACCAGCATGCAGTCCTGAAGTATGTTGTTGGAGGACGTATGAAAAACTCGACCCTGTGTGCTCGCTTCGGAATTGATTCAAAGAATGCAGCACAGGCTTCCACAGCGATCCGAAGAGCACTTGATGCAGGCTTGATCAAGTATGCAGACCCCGCTCACCCACGTGCAGGGTACATGCCTTCCTGGGCATGAAGAGGTGGATTTTCTTGATCGTGTTTTGATTCTGAGGACAAAAAAAGAGAACTTCACATCAAATATTATCTGTAAAGTGATGGTTAATATATTATTTTCTTGTCGACTGTTTTCTTGATCGTGTTTTGATCCTGAAGGTATGAGCAATATGCAAAAGTACAGTGGAGGATAAAGCTAACACTTATAATCTTTGCATGAACCAAGCTGAATCTATCTTCGGATACAGAGCAGTGACACGTTCGTTACTTGAGGTCTCAAATAGTTGTGTGAACAAGCAAGACCCATGATTTACAGGTCAGATTCTCCCTAACCATGTCTCGACAACATAGGGTGTAGCTTGCCCGCACTCAGGAACTCGTTTCTTTGACGTTTCCTTTATTCTGTTTTCCTTCGAACTGAATCTTCCGGGTGTAGTTGCAGGCTGGATAACTTGAGCATCCCAGGAAGCGACCATACCTGCTCATCCTGGCCTGCAGCCAGCCGCCACATTCGGGGCATGCTTCAATGGACTGGCCGCAGTCGCGGCACATGAACTCCTCTTGATTCCTGACCAGCAGTCCCTCCCGGCAGACCGGGCAGGGTGGTTGCCAGTGTTCACAATAGGGGTAGTTCGAGCAGCTATAGAAGATGTTGCCATTCTTTTTGTTCTCACGTCGCAGGAGCCGCCCCTCGGTACATAGCGGACAGGAGACATCGCATTCCGGAGCTCGACCAAAAACCGTGGTGTCATAATTCTCCCCCGTCAGCTCGGTTGCAAAAGAAGAAGGCGGCCCGCCTTCGGCAAGCAGGAAGGCCTGGCGCCTGGCACGGGTGATGGCCACGTACAGCAAGCGTCGCTCTTCGGCATTTGGATGGGACTCCGGTGCAGCAAGGACCAGGTCAAGCAGTGGATCGTCTGTCATCTCGGAAGGAAAGCCGTGTTTGCCGGAACACACACCCAGCACCACGACATAGTCCGCTTCCAGCCCTTTGGATCCGTGTACGGTCTTGTAGGTGAAGTATAGACCAGGGTACTGCCTTGCCAGGCTGGACCCTCAGCTCGAGGAGAAGCGGGTCCGGGAGGATTTGGCCATCCTGAAGACCAAGGGGCTTGCGATACCGAGTGGACGTGGGCGAGGTGCACGTTGGAGAGGTTTGTGAGCGAGGGGATTGGCTCATTCTGGCTCATTAACCTATGTCCACAGAAGTTTGACCAGATCTTAAGAATGCCTAAAGAAAATGATCTATTCAGTTGCCCATGCCCGTTGATTTGCCGGAGGGTCTTTCCCTAAGTACGCCACAGCAAGCTATTTTTCAGTTACTAAGCAGTACGGATCGTCCATTGGCCTTGCGTGACATTCAAGCACAACTACCTGAATTCATCAGTATTCGGCAGACTAAGAGGGCCTTGATCCGATTGATGGATCTTGGGCTGGCGAAGATCACAGGTCGCGGTGGAGCCGTGTACAAAAGAGCTATGGGCAACAGGGGTCCAACAGGGGGTTGGAGAGTGTTAAGGCTTCAGAGGTTCCTTGGCCCCGAGTTTGTTTAAGTCCAATTAAAAGTTAGCCTGCTCACAGAGAGGGAAAGTTCAATATTTCCAATATAAACAAAGAGATACTTATTTAATCTCATTTAAGCGTTGTCCGATTTCATATACTGTTCTCACGATTTTCGCTGAAAAGTTCCAAGCTGCCGGCCCGGCTGAAATACTCCTCCTCCACACTACTGTCCGGTTAACTGAGCCGCATATACCCATAACCGTATGAAGTAAAGAGACAATACGCCAGTTTTGGGTGGTGTCGACTTGAGTGATCTTGCCATAATTTATGGTATATCTATAGATTCACTATTGACAATCTTCGAGCTTTCTCAGGTAAGTGATTGTTTTTGTGTAGTGGCTGCAAGGATGGGCGTTCTTAAGGTAGAATCACATCATTGGGGCAGTTCGGGAGGTACAGCATGAGCAGAAAGAGGCTTCTGGGGGTTGAGTCAGTTGGCTTTGATATAATAGCCGAGCCGAGCCGAGCCGAGCCGAGCCGAGCCGAGCCGAGCCGAGCCGCGTGCGTCTTCATGGTGGTGCCGCCTAAAGCAATCCGTCTCCCGGCCTGAATCCTCTTCCGCCCGCAGTCCGTGGCGCGGCCTGCTCCCGATCCTGCTCTGCCTGCCACTGCTTTGGGTCCTCGCCGCCGGGCAGGCGCACCGATCCCCGACCGACCGCCTCACTCTCCGACCGTTTCGGTCTTGTCCGCACCGCAGGGTGCCGTCCTGCCGCCCGCAGTCTGTGGCGGGCCGCCGCCACTGCACTGCTTTGCTTGCCGCTGCTGCTCGGCCTCGCCGCTCCGGCTGCTGCACAGTCGGCCAGAACCCTCGATATTCAGGTTGCCGACGCCTATGAGGGCGAGGACATCATCGTCACCCTGACGCTGAGCAGTGCGCTCGGCAACCTAGCCGAGGCCTCACGAACGTTCTCAGTTGTCGCGGAAGTTCCGTCCGCCAGCGAAGTCAACTTGTGCATTGACATGGACTTTGGCAGCACAGGCGAGCAATGCACCGCAGGCAGCATGCTTGCCTCCGCATCGGACTTCACGGCTACGAACACATCCGTCGTGTTCGGCGCGAACGAGACAGTAAAGACCGTCTCCATTCCCACCGCCACAGACAACATCAGCGAAGGGCTGGAAGTGGTGAAATTGACCATCAGCCATACTGCTGCAGTCGGAGATTCACGTCTCTTTTCAGGCGGCTCCACCGGGCGGGATGCATTCAACGCAGCGGGGTTGATTTTTCCAACCTTCCTATCGCTCCTCTCATTCGGCCAGATCAGCGACGGTTCCCGCCCCGCTCCGGAAATCAGCATCGCCCCCGGTACGTCTCCGGTGACGGAGGGCACGGATGCAACCTTCACTGTCACTGCCACCCCGGCGCCAAGGCCGAGCCAGTCGGTCAACCTGACGGTGACCCAGAGCGGCAGCTTCGTTGCGAGCGGCGAACTGGGCAGCTCCAAGACGGTGACCATCGGCACATCGGGCGAGGCAACCTACACCGTCCCCACGGTTGACGACAGCACGGTCGAGGTGAATGGCAGCGTGACGGTGACGGTGAACAGTGGCACCGGTTACACGGTGGCATCAGCGCCGAACAATGCGGCCACGGTTACGGTCTTGGACGCCGGCACGCCGGGCATCACCCTGTCGCCGGCAGGCCCGCTGCGCCTGCTGGAGACCGGCAGCACCAGCTACACGGTAGTGCTCGACGCGGCGCCGACGCATGATGTGACGGTCACTGTTACCAAGAGCCAGGCGGGTTTAACGGGAACGGGACGCACGCCCGACCAAAATGCTGCGGACCCCAGCTCGAATGAACTCACCTTCACGACTACGAACTGGAGCCAGCCGCAGACGGTGACCGTGACGGGGGCGGACGAGTCCGGCAGGCACCGGAACCGCGCGATGCGTTTAATCCATTCGGCAGGATCGACCGACTCCCGCTACGCTGGCTTCAACACCAACATCCGGGTCGATGTGGACGACGCACCCGAGGTCGAGGCGTTTTGGTACATCAAGGGCGGCGCGGGCAATGCGCGGATCCGGCGACCGCATACGATAACGTCAACGCGCGGGCTGACGGCGTGGCAGAACGCGGCGCCCGGCGACAGGATAAACTACGCCGTGCGCCTGTCGAACCGCCCGGAGCCGGGCGGCACGGTGACCGTGACGGCGACGGTGCCTTCGGACAAGCGGAACCTCGTCGGCCTGTCGCTGACCGAAGGCGGCACGGCGCAAGATACGGTGACGGTGGAGTTTGAGGACCGCAGTCCCGGTGCAGGCACGGGCTGCAGCAACTGGTTCGGCCATCAAGCGCATCAATACTTCGACAGCCACGGCAACACGCGGACCGTGTCGGGCCGGCAGCCGGGCGAGAGCTACGACGGCACGCCGGACACGCCCTGGGAGTGCTGGCGCATGATCTACGTGGTCCGCAAGGACGCCTCGCGGAACATCGACGACACCTGCGCCGACATCACCCACACCGCCACGGGCGGCGGCGTGCGCAAGGTCACGGTCGATACGATCCGCGCGCATATCCTGAACCCGTCGCGCAACCGACGGGGGTCAAGAGGTTACAATAGCCAGTGCCGCAACCTGAACGGCAACACGCTTTCCGCACCCGCCCTTGCCGCCCCCACGCCCACCGAGGCGGTGACCAACCTGCAGGTCGCGGAAGTGGACACTGCCAGCGCCAGCGTCTCCTGGGACGCGGTAGCGCATGCCACCTCCTACAACGTGTCGTGGAGTGCCGAGAGCAGTGACTCGCTGAACGCATCCGCCGGTGACTTGCCCGGTGTGACCGGCACCACGACCACCATCGAGCACGGTGCTTCGGTGCCGATGACCCTGACGGTCACGGTGACCCCGGAATACGTGGATGAGCACGGCGACACGCAGCCACTGGACAGCCTCGCCGCCACGGCGACGCTGGCCGTGGGGCCGGATGCGCTGAGTGCCAGCGCGCAGAGCACCGACAGCCCGACACCGGCCTGCGTCTCCGAGGCCCTGATGGCCGACGCCCAAAAGGCTGCAGGCGAGACCTGGCGGACTTCACCAGGTCATGTCGAGCGCTGGAGCCGGGTCCTGGCCGCCTTCGGGGTAAGTAACGCCTACAGCAATAACCCGATGACCGTCGCCGAGGCGAAGGCGCAGACGGATCGCGGCCTGCAACGCTGGGTCCCCGTGGTGGCAGCACTCGAATGCCTGGAGAAGACGCCGGCGGTGGTAGAGGCACAGGCAGAAGCGCAATCGGCGGAACCTGCGATCACCGTGACTGCAGGTTCCGGCGTGACGGAAGGCACGAAAGCCTCCTTCACGCTCAAGGCCGACCCGGTGCCGGCGGAAGAGCTTGATGTGACCGTGACGGTCGTACAGACCGGTGCCATCCTCGATGCTTCAGTCCTCGGTGCGCGCACGGTGGCGATCCCGGCAGGACAGGCCGAGGCGGTCTTCACGGTCGCCACCCTGAATGATGAGACCGACGAGCCGGCAGGCGCCGTCACGGTGACGGTGAACGAGGGTACCGGTTATACGGTAGAGGATGAAGGCGCGGGTACGGGCACAAGTGCGGGTGGGAGTGCTAGCACAGTCGTAGAGGACGACGATGCCACCGCGGTAGCACTCGCCGCCCCCGAGGGCGATCTGCCCGAGGCCTCGGGCGCCAAGACATTGACCCTGACGCTCGGGCGCGCACTCCTCGAGGGGGAGCACCTTGTCGTACCGCTCGCCTTTGCCGGTACGGCCACACTGGGCACCGACTATACGCTTTCCGCACCGAAGACCGCACCTGCAGGCGTGACCTATACTCACCTTGGGGGGAGTGATGCGAAGCGTCTCCCCACGGTGACCTTCGCCGGGGCCGCAGGCGCTGAATCGGCCGTCTCCGCAACACTGGAGCTGGCGACGGTGGCCGACAGCGTGGCCGAGGGCGAGCAGGAGACGGTGACGGTCACCCCCGGCACACCGGTGGCCACCGGCCTGGGCGGGGGCGCTGCGGCCTCAGGGTCGGCCGGCTTTGCTATCCTGGAACCGCCGCCGGAGATCACGATCGCCGCACAGACCGAGACCGTGGTGGAGGGGACACAGGCGACCTTCACCCTGACGGCAAGCCGTGCACCCGGTGCGGACCTGACGGTCCACCTCACGGTCACAGAAGCCGAGGGCAGTGACTTCGTGGCCACTGAACAGGAGGGGGCTACTACGGCCACCCTGGTCCAGGGTGAGACCGAGGCTACCTTCACCGTGCCCACGGTGGACGATACGACCGACGAGCCGGATGGAGTGGTGAGCGCGAGCCTGGCCTCGGATGGTGAGGAAGGGCTGCACTACACGGTAGCTCCGGCCCCGGGCGATAGCGCCTCGGTGGCAGTCACCGACAACGATGCCGCTTCCTCGGCCCCGACCTTCTCGGTGGGCGATGAGACCGTCAACGAGGAGGTCGGGATGATGTACTTCACGGTGCGCCTTGATCGGGCGGTGCAGCGGACAGTGAAGGTGACCTTCACGGCCCAGGAATCAACGCCGGTCTCGGCCCGCTACGGGCAGGACTGGTTCTGGTGGTGGGAAGACGGGATCGTGCTCACCTTCCATCCGGGCCAGACCGAGAAGAAGACGCCGGTCTATGTCTACAACGACAATCACGATGAGGATCCGGAGACCTTCGAGGTGGCGCTGTCGCAGCCGACCGGCGGTGCTGCGATCGGGGACGGGCGAGCAATCGGCACGATCGTCAACTCCGACCCGATGCCAGCGGCGTGGCTGGCGCGCTTTGGTCGCACGGTGGCCGAGCAGGCGCTCGATGGCATTGCCGGGCGCATTGCAGCACCGCGCACCGCCGGGCTGCAGGGGGCGATCGCCGGACAGGCGATGAGTCTTGATCCCGGAACGCAGGGAACCCACTCCGATGAAACCAACCCCGATGGATCGGTGGGCACAGTAAACGGACAGGATGGGGTACCGTCCGGGCTTATCCATGCCTTCGATACCGGCAGTAGTGGAATCGGCTATGACATGCATGGCTTCGGTACTGGCAGTGGTGGAATCGGCTATGACGTGCATGGCTACACAGATCAGCCTGCACCGTCCTATTCCATGACGGCCCGCGAGGCGCTGCTCGGCAGCCACTTCACGGCCACCGGCGAGACGGACCCCCTGGGCGGCAGCCTGGCTTTCTGGGGCCGCGCCGCACACTCGAGCTTCGATGGCCAGGAAGGCACCTTCTCCCTCGATGGGGAGACCACCTCGGCCCTGCTGGGGATCGATTATGCACGCAGTAACTGGCTGCTCGGCCTGGCCCTGATCCAGAGCGACGGAGACGGCGACTACCGGGATACGGATCCGGGTGAGGATATCTGTGAGGCCCTCGATCCGGTCCACTTGCAAGGCATGGACCCCAAGGCACGGGCCGTGCTGTGCAGTGGCGCTGTGCGCGAGGGGGACGGTGAGATCGAGGCCACCCTGACCGCAGTAATGCCTTATGCCTCAATACAGGTCTCGCAGCGCCTGAAGCTGTGGGGGGCGCTTGGCTACGGTGAAGGGGATGTGACCCTGAAACCCCAGACCGGCGGCTCCCTTGAGTCCGACATCGACTGGAGCATGGCAACGACAGGTATACGAGGCGATGTGATCGCCCCACAGGGATCGGGGCTTGCCCTGGCGATCACTTCGGATGCCCTGTGGGCTCGTACCTCTTCTGACAAGACGCATGAGCTGGCGTCCTCGGACTCTGATGTCACCCGGCTTCGACTGGGGTTGGAAGGCAGTTACCGTATCGCCACCGAGGGAGGCGGGCATGTCACACCAAAGCTGGAGCTGGGACTGCGCCAGGATGGCGGGGATGCCGAGACCGGCTTCGGGGTGGAACTCGGCGGTGGGCTCACCTGGGTGGATCCGAGCCTCGGTCTCTCGCTCGAGCTGTCGGGGCGCACCCTGATCACGCATGACTCGGACGATCTCGAAGACCGGGGCTTTGCCGCCTCGCTGCTCTTCGATCCGAAGCCTGCCACCGAGCGGGGCCTGTCGCTGGTACTTCGCCAGGAGATGGGGGGGCAAGCCGAGGGTGGGCTCGATGCGCTGTTCCGGGTCGATCCGCTGGAGGACCGTACGGGCAGCGGCGAGAGCGCCGCCCGCTGGACCGCGGAGGCCGCCTACGGGATGCCGGCCTTCTCGGGGCGCTTCACGGGCAGCCCACATGTCGGACTGGACTTCGCCGCCGACACCCGCAACTACAGCCTGGGCTGGCGGCTGACGCCTGCGGAGGGTGCGCCTGACATCTCCTTCGGGCTGAAGGCGACCCGCTGGGAGAGTGATGCGGTCCGACCGGAGCATACCCTCGGCGCTGAGATCAGCATGCAGTGGTAGGGCATGGTGCTCGACTTCCACGAAAGGAAGGATCCAGGCAAGGAGATCGCCCGTGCTGTGGCCGTGTCACTACCCAGTGAAGCGCGGTAGTGACGCGGGCGGGCATTGCAGAAACGGTGCGCGCTGGCGACGGAATTTCATCGTGACAGGCGCGTAATGTACTTGCAAATGGGTCTTACTTTCCAACTGCCAGATACCATTCAAGGAAATACAACAGAGTTACAGGCATATTTCGTATTCGAAACCATCAAGAAATTGCCCTCGAGCGTTGCCCATCCATGATTGTTTTCTGCCCGACCCCAAGCATCACTTTCAAAATAGTCCTAAATCTGGTCCTAAATCTGGTGTATCTCTTTTAGGTAATATGGTATCGTGTGCTCGGTGGTTCACATCTCTGAAGCACTGAGAAGCAAACGAGAATTCCAGAAGGAGCAATAACAACATAAATCACTTCTGTACGTAACCACCCGCCAGCGTGCGAAGCATTTAGCAAACCCTTTCTCCTCTAGTTGGGTTATAAACTAAAACAAAAAGCTAGAGCAGACACGCAAAGAATGGCAATGATCAACCCGTCCATCGTGGCGGGTTTTGTTTTTTATTGATACACTGCAAATGTGTATTACATATAAAATCTTCTGCGCTTGTTCCCCACGAAGATCATCTTTCAGGCATAGCTAAGGGGCTCTTATGGAAAACCAAGATCTTAGACGAGCCGGTCTCAAAGTCACTTTTTCAAGAATGAAGATCCTGGAGCTTCTTGAGAGTTCTGAAAAAAGACACATGAGTGCTGAGGACATCTACCGGGCCCTGCTGGACGTAGGCAAAGAGATCGGGCTAGCAACGATTTACAGGGTGCTCACACAGTTTGAAGCAGCAGGACTGGTTATCCGCCATCACTTTGAAAGCGGACAGGCAGTATTTGAGCTCGAGCGGGGCAGTCATCATGACCATCTGATCTGCGTGAAGTGCGGAAAGATCGTAGAATTCGTCGATGAATCCATCGAGACCAAGCAAGAAAAAATAGCCGAGGAAAACGGTTTCCAGATCTCGGATCACTCGCTGATCATCTACGGGATCTGCGGCAAGACAAATTGCCAGCAATGAGCGAGGCCGAAGCACTCGCTTCCTGAGTTCTACCAGACCCGCCAACGATCCAAAAGAATGGTTGCGAGCGCACCTTCATCCATCTCCACAGCCGTATTCCCTCCGGGGCCTGCCGGCAATGGAAAACTGGGCTGCCTACCTGAAATGCGCAAGAACCCCATGGTGTTCTTGCAGAAAGTCGCCGAACAGTACGGTGGAATTGCCCGCATCAATATGGGTGCGTATTACTCGTACCTGGTTTCAGAACCCAGGCTGGTCAAGGAGGTGCTGGTCGACAACTTCGACAAGTACAAGAAAAACACCCGCTACAAGCAGGTGAGGATGGTCATTGGCGAGGGGATGCTGCTGAGCGAGGGGATGGTATGGAAACAGCAACGCACTCACGCGCAGCCAAAATTCACAGCAAAGGCGCTCAATACCCAGCTGGACTGGATTAGCCAACTCGCCGCCCAGTCCATCGATTCCTGGAAAAAGTACGCCGAGGCAGGCAAGCCGATTGAACTGGAATACGAATTCAACCTCCTGACGCAGCTGCTGGCCGGTGTCTGGGTCATGGGACGGGGATTTGAGAAACGGGCTGCGACCGTGGCGGGTATCTACAACCAGATCCGGATGAACTGGCCCGAGATGACGGACCTCAAGGACAGCCTGCTGAATCCCAAGAACCTGAAAAAGGCCGCAAACTTCAGGCGTGCCCTGATACAGCTGGACCGTTGCGTCTACGAACTGCTGGAAGAATATCCTTCCATCATGAACGAGGATATCGGTTTTCTGAAGCATCTTCTTGCAGAAGACGAGGATCCGGAAAAATGGATCCGGCAGAACAAACGCAGCCTGAGAGACCAGGTGCTGACACTGTTTGTGACGGCATTCGAAACAACGGCGACCTCCCTGTGCTGGACCCTGTACGTGATTGACCAGTACCCGGAAGTCCGGCAGCGTATCACAGAGGAGCTGCAAGCGGTCCTCGGTGACCAGACGCTTACCCCGGAGCTGCTGAACAAACTGGAGTACACCGAGAAAGTGATCAAGGAATCACTGCGGCTGTATTCATCCGTACATTCATTTTCCAGAGTGGCCCTGGAGGATCACCTGATCGGTGGCTACCGGGTTCCCAAGGATACAACGGTCATCATCTCCTCGTACGTGACCCATCGTCTTACCCAATACTGGGAGGAACCAGACCGGTTTGATCCGGAACGCTTTGACAAAAAACGTTCAGTCGGGCGGTCCCGCTTTGCCTACATCCCTTTTGCGGCAGGGCACAGGAACTGTATCGGCTCACACATGGCGCTCATGCAAAGCAAGCTTGTGGTGGCACTGATCATGCAGCGTTACACGCTGTCACTGACACCTGGTCATGTGGTGGAGCCACAGGCGGCCACCACCATGCGGCCCAAGTACGGAATGAAAATGGACATCCGCTGTTTGGCTGCCTGAACCCGGCCTTTGTGAAGCCATACGGCCTGGACACCCCTTGATGCGCGCATTCAGGCTAGCTGCGAACACCCACGCCTTTTCTCAGCAGATAAAGCGCCAGCAAAAACAATCCGATCAATAATCCACTCATCACGGTAAATGCGGTCACCAGGCTGATGTCGGACACACCCAGCACGCCAAGCCGGAAGCCGTTCACCATGTAGAGAATCGGGTTCACCTTAGACACCATTTGCCAGAATTCAGGCAACATGTCGATGCTGAAAAATATGCCTCCCAGGTAGGTCAGCGGAGCCAGCACGAAGGTCGGTACGATCGAGGTGTCATCGAAGCTTTTTGCATAGATGCCATTGATCAATCCGGCTGCTGAGAACAGGGCTGCGGTCAGCAGGGCGGTCACAATCACCACAGCGAGGCTGTGCACCTGCAGCCGGGTAAAGAACATTGCCGTCAGCGTCACTACCACCCCCACCACGAGCCCCCGTACAACACCACCCAGCACGAAGCCCAGCACGATAATGTAATTCGGCATGGGGGACACCAGCATCTCTTCAATGTGGCGCTGGAACTTTGAACTGTAGAAGGAAGAGACCGTATTGGCATAGGAATTGGTAATGATGCCCATCATGATCAGTCCCGGAGCGATGAAATCAATGTACGCATAGCCATCCACATCACCGATTCTCGAGCCGATGAATTTTCCCAGGATCAGGAAGTACAGGGCTACCGTGACTGCGGCAGGCAATATGGTCTGCGCCCAGATTCTTGTGAAACGGCGTACTTCCTTTTCAACAAGTGTGCGCAAGGCAATCAGTTGATGCAGCGGGCTCATGGTGTATCGCTGGATTGTCCGGTCAGCGCAAGGAAAAGTTCTTCCAGGCGGTTGGCCTTGTTCCGGATACTCGATACCGTAACCGCCTGCCGATTCAGGAGATCAAAAAGCCTGTGCAGGGTCTTGCCGTGCGAGAGTACGACTTCGAGCGTTCTGTCGTCCAGCATCCTGTAGCTGAAGTCCTCGAGCTCCAGTGGCTGGGTAACCGGGCCTTGCAGGTAGAGAATGAAGCTTTCTTCCTTCAGCTTTTCAAGCAACAGGCGCATGGAGGTGTTCACGATGATCTTGCCGCTGTCGATAATGCCGATATTCCGGCACAGGCTTTCCGCTTCCTCCAGGTAATGCGTGGTCAGGATGATGGTCTTGTTATCCTCATTGATTTTTCGCATCAGCTGCCAAATCGATCTTCGAATCTCGATATCGACGCCTGCAGTAGGTTCATCCAGTATCAGCAATTCGGGATCATGTACGAGGGCACGGGCGATCAGCAGGCGGCGATTCATCCCTCCGGAGAGTTCTTGCGGCGTATCTTTTCGCTTTTTCCACAGATTCAGCTTGTGCAGGCACTCTTCAGCCGATGCCCGGGCCGCCTGCCGGCTCATGCCAAAATAGCCGCCCTGGTTCGCAAGGATTTCAATGATCGGCTCGAACTTGTTGAAGTTATATTCCTGCGGCACCACCCCGATCTTGTTTTTTGCCTGAGAGAAATGAGTGTCGATGTCATAACCCATGACCTGGACCTTGCCTGCGGATTTGTTGACCAGCGAAGTGATAATTCCAATCAGGGTCGACTTGCCCGCTCCGTTAGGGCCAAGCAATGCAAAGAAATCACCGATATTGACCTCGAGATCAACCTCATTCAGCGCGACAACACCGTTTCGATAGATCTTGCTGAGGCTTTTTATTGATAAGGCAGGTTCACTCATGGTTTATAATGTGCAACTTTTCTATGGTACTTCAATCCCATACCCCGAGGTATTAGGCGGTGATCACCGATAGCCTGCAATGCTTTTACACTGGCGACGACCCGCGCAGCATCCCCGTCAATATCGTATTACACAGCCATTATGAGGATTGGAAAAGCAGCCAGTCCCGCTCCATACAAAACTGGCTGCAGACAGCCTGCCGCCGGCCTGAGCCGAAACAGCCCGTGTGTATCCCGGACACAAAGGGCAGGCTGGCCAGTGTACTGGTAATTGTCGAGCGGGAAAACGTCATCTGGTCACTGGGCAAGTGCCCTCAAAGCCTGCCCGCCGGGCAGTACCATATTGCAGATGCCCATGGCCTGTCGAATCGAGACCCGTACCTGTTGGGCTGGGGCATGGGAGCCTACCGGTATGCCAGGTACAGGAAAGATAATGGCCCATCCTGCAAGCTGTCCATTGATTGTGCGCAAGACCGCCAAAAGCTCGAGGCACTGCTTGGGGCAGTGACCCTGGTACGCGACCTCGTCAACACCCCGGCAGCGGACATGATGCCACAGCATCTGCACCAGTCCATGCAGGCGATGACCGATGACCATGGCGTTGAGCTCAACGCCTGTATCGGTGATGCACTCCTTGAACAGAACTACCCGATGATTCACGCAGTAGGTCGTGCAAGCATCCATCCGCCGCGATTCATTACCTGGCACTGGGGCCACAAGGAGCACCCCAGGGTAACCCTCATCGGCAAGGGGGTTTCGTTTGACAGTGGTGGCCTGGACATCAAGGGCGCACGGGGGATGCGCCTGATGAAAAAAGACATGGGAGGTGCTGCACACGCAGCCGGTGTTGCCATGGCAGTGATGAAGCTAGGTCTGCCTGTACACCTGGAGGTGCTGATACCCACAGTGGAAAATGCCATCTCCGGCAATGCCTATCGCCCCGGGGATGTGCTGACATCGAGAAGCGGAAAAACCGTTGAAATCGAGGATACGGATGCAGAAGGGCGCTTGATACTGTGCGATGCGCTGTCGCACGCGGTGAACGAGAAGCCTGATATCATCATCGACTTCGCCACATTGACCGGTGCAGCCAGGGTCGCACTGGGAACCGAAGTACCCGCCTTTTTCACCAATGATGATACTGTAGCGCAGGACCTGATCACCGCATCGGGCAAAACCGATGATCCGGTATGGCAACTGCCTTTACACAGGCCCTACCGCCAGTTATTGAATAGTGACATCGCCGATATTTCGAATTGCTCAAGCAGCGGGTATGCGGGAGCGATCACTGCCGCATTATTCCTGCAGGAGTTCGTCCCTGACGCTATTTCGTGGCTGCACTTTGACGTGATGG
This sequence comes from Gammaproteobacteria bacterium, assembly GCA_965214675.1. Taxonomy (GTDB): domain Bacteria; phylum Pseudomonadota; class Gammaproteobacteria; order UBA4575; family UBA4575; genus WTFY01. The sequence continues at coordinate 670,320 of OZ243969.1, read as the reverse complement.
CCTGGAATACCCGCAGCCGGGCAGGAAGACCAAAGGGCGGGGAAGCCATGGGACTTCGCGCAGTGGTCGATTTTCTTCAGCAACGATATCCATGATCATGGCCTGATCTTTCCATGGACCCATCCGCCTGTCATACACATCGCCTATGCGTGGCACCCATGATGCAGTGCACGGACCGCCATTTCCGTTTCCTGGCACGCCTGCTGTCCAAACACAGCAGGCTGTACACGGAAATGATTGCTGCGAGCGCCCTGATTCACGGTGACCGCAAGCAGCTGCTGGAATTCAATGAATGTGAACACCCGCTCGCCTTACAGCTGGGGGGCAGCAGTCCACAGGAGATGCAACGATGTATCGAGTATGCCGCCGAATATAATTATGACGAAGTCAACATCAATGCGGGGTGTCCCAGTGACCGTGTACAGGCCGGCAGGTTTGGTGCCTGCCTGATGCTTGAACCTGCCACCGTGGCAAACTGTATTCGTGCCATGAAATCGGCGGCGGATACTGAAGTCACCGTCAAGGCCAGGATCGGGGTGGATGATCATGACAGCTACCAGGACCTGTATCGGTTTGTGGACACCGTGGCGGATGCAGGATGCAGCATTTTTATTATTCATGCGCGCAAGGCCTTCTTATCCGGATTAAGTCCGAAACAAAATCGAACCGTGCCCCCATTGCGCTATGATTACGTGTACCGCCTGAAGCAGGACTTTCCAGACCTCAAGATCGTCTTGAACGGCGGGCTGACCGATGAGACAAAAATAATGGAGTATCTTCAGCATGTGGATGGCGTCATGATAGGAAGGGAAGCCTACGATAATTCATACTTTCTGGCACGCATCGATACGCTCCTGTTTCACACGGAGAATCCTTCACGGCATGAAGCGCTGGAAATGTATAAAACATATGTCCAGCAACAACTGGAGGCAGGGGTCCCCCTCGCGATACTGGCGCGTCACCTGTCCGGCCTGTTTCATAGCCTGCCGGGGGCCAAGGCCTGGCGCAAGCACCTGAATGAAAGCTCAGGAAAGAACGGTGCCGGACTGGAGATCATCTCCACGGCAGAACAATTTGTCAGCGAGGGCATGAATGGTTAAAAACAGACAGAGCATCGTCAAGTTTGACCATGTCCAGAAAAGCTACGATGGCAAGACACTGGTCATCAAGGACCTGAACCTGAGTATCGAGACGGGCGAGTTTCTGACCATGCTGGGACCCTCCGGATCCGGTAAAACCACCTGCCTGATGATGCTTGCCGGGTTCGAGCCGGCCACCTATGGAGAGATCTATCTGAACAACCAGCCGATCAACCGTGTGGCCCCGCATCGGCGTGGTATTGGCATGGTATTCCAGAACTATGCCCTGTTTCCCCACATGACCGTGGCGGAGAACCTGGCGTTCCCCTTGCGCGTCCGTAAGCTTTCAAACTCGGAAACCGAGGCCAGGGTCGAGCGGGCTCTGGACATGGTGCAACTGTCAGGCTTCGGCAGCCGGCGACCTGCACAGCTCTCCGGAGGGCAGCGACAGCGTGTTGCTGTCGCAAGGGCGCTGGTCTTTGAACCGGTCCTGGTATTGATGGATGAACCTCTTGGTGCCCTGGACAAGAACCTGCGCGAGGAGATGCAATTCGAGATCAAGCGCATACACGAAGATCTCGGTGTGACGGTGGTCTATGTCACGCATGACCAGTCAGAAGCCCTGACCATGTCCAATCGGATCGCGGTATTCAATGACGGGGTCATCCAGCAGCTTGCCACACCGGATGTCCTGTATGAGCAGCCCGAGAATGCCTTCGTGGCCCGGTTCATCGGTGAGAATAATTGCCTGGAAGGGCAGGTTGAGTCCGTGGATGGTGCCTATTGCCAGGTACGCCTCGAGACCGGTGAGAGCATCAGGGCACTGAAGGTCAAGGTAGACAGCGAGGGCGAACCCACTACCCTGTCACTTCGCCCTGAACGTGTCATGGTCGCACCGGTGGATGCGACCGGAGACAACCTTGTCAGTGGGCGGGTCGAAGAGCTGATTTATCTGGGTGATCACATACGCGTGCGACTGACCGTTGCCGGAAACAGGGAGTTTGTCGTCAAGGTATCGAATACCCAGCATCGTACTTCCCTCAGCAAAGGGAACCAGGTACAGCTGGCCTGGGCTGCGGATGACTGCCGGGCCCTGGATATCCTCCAGGACACATCGATCCCGGCCTAGGCGTATATGGTGAAATACAGATAGCGGATATCCGGCTGTATCATTGCAGGATGCAATTGAGCAGGGGACGAAAGGGAAGAGTGTCCCCGGACACGGAACTGTAAAGCAGAACTTTGCGCCCGGGCAAATTTGCTCAGCTATTTGTACAGATTGAAGTAGTAGCGCGCGTTGATGTTAAAGCGCCTGTTCCAGCGATCATTTCCGTTGGCGCCCACATCACCGATGCCATCGAATCTGTCATAGTCATCGCCCTCGCCACCTACAAAATTGTTGCCATCGGAAATTCCAAGCTCGGCGTAGACATACACGCCACCCCAGTCCAGCAGTGCCCCAAGACTCCACAGGTTGCTGTCGTTATAGTCGCTTTCTTCCTTGATGATGGTGCTCCACTCGATATAGGGCATGACGCTGTTGATCCACGGAAGACCTGACGTGTCAATGCCATGGTAGCGAAGGGATACGGCAGGAATCCATCCTTCAGAAGCCACCAGCCAGGCAAAATCATACGCACCCATCGGGATCAGGTCCCCGGTGCCCCATGGTGTGTCATCGGTAATATCGTATTCATAGTAGGTAATTTGTGAAAGGAGCGTGAAATCTCCAAATGAATTGTTCGCATGTGCAGAAACCGCATAATGGTCCGCGCCATGGTCATCCACATTTTTCCCTTTCAGCCAGCCATACTGGAACGATGCGCCCAGGTCGCCAAAGCTCTTTGTGGAGTAGATCATGCGAAGATTGATCTGGCCGTCTTCTTCAAAACCGTTTTCGCCCGCACCGTACATAATGTTGCCATCGGCATCCACCTGCTCATCCCAGGTGACAGGATCATAGCTGTACCGGGAACTGTCCCGACTGGCACCATCCCATTCCCCCTCATCCTGGAGGTAGTAGGCAAGGTCAACCTCAAGGTCACCATAGGACTTTGTCCACCGGATTCCAAGGTCCATGTCATCCGACAGGCCAATATAAAAATGCTGGTCAAAGAACCAGCTGGTGGATACCCCCCAAGGTCCGGGGCCGAAAGGTACGCGAACAATGCCCGCCTTGATTGTGCCGTAGTGATCCGACTGGTATCCGAGCCACGCCGTATGCATCATGCTATAGGTGTCATACCATCGGTACTCAACCCGGCCAATGAAATTGTTTAAATCGAGATCGGCATTCACCCGGAAGATATCCAGATCAACGTCTCCAAGGTCCTCGTTTCTGCGTTTGCTTGATGAGTCTGAGTCATAGTCGCCGTATGCGTAGTTGAATCCCAGGGCACCACCGATTTTCACAGGGCTGCGTTTTGGTTGCATCGCAGGTGCTTCGCTGGCCGATGCGTGTGCGGCATTCTGAGCCTCTGCCTCGGCGAGCTTCTTGCGGACCTCGGCGAGCTCTTGCTCCAGGTGTCCGACCTTCTGGCGCAAGGCCTCTGTTTCATCATCTACAGTGCCACCGGCAAATACGGTCAAAGGTGTTGCAAGAGCAAGAACGGCAAGGCAGATAAGGGGGTGTATGGATGCTTTCATGACATACCATCACACTATTGTAGATATGAAAAGTCAATAGCCGTGTGGTACAATCTTTTTAATAAATTTTCACCGATGTTCTATAAACATTTGTTTTATAAGAGTTTATAATATTATATAGTGGCCTTGTCTGAGAACTGCCCACAATGTGAAGAGGGGCGGCAAAGATCGCAGGCATCCCTAGCTGAGCATCCGGTGCATCCAACAACACATCCTTATAAGGGGTAACTCATGAAACAGTTCTTGCGGGCTGCTGCAGTCTCAGTAGGAGCGGCGCTACTTACCGGAAATTCTTTTGCAACCGAATTGACAATCGTATCCTGGGGCGGCGCATACACCGCGAGCCAACAGAAAGCCTACCATGGTCCGTACCTGGCCAAACATCAGGACGTGCGCATTATCAATGATGATTCGGGGGCAGAAGGGCTGGCAAAACTCCGTGCACAGGTTGAAGCAGGCAATGTGACCTGGGACCTTGTTGACATGGTGGCTTCCGATGCAATTATTGCCTGTGATGAAGGCCTGGTTGAGGAAATTGACCCCGATACCTGGCTGGCCCCGGCACCGGATGGTACACCGGCATCGCAAGACTTCTTTGCAGGCACGCTCAACCCCGGCGGCACCAACTGCTTCATTCCGTCTATCGTCTACTCGACGACCTTTGGATATCGAACCGATGCTTTCAAGGACAAGCATCCCACCACCATTGCGGATGTTTTCGATCTCGAGACTTTTCCGGGCAAGCGGGCACTGCAGAAAAGACCGATCAACAACCTGGAATGGGCGCTGATTGCAGATGGCGTTCCAGGCGACAAGGTGTATGAAGTCTTGAGTACACCGGAGGGCGTGGATCGGGCATTCGCCAAGCTTGATACCATCAAGGACCATGTCATCTGGTGGGCAGAAGGTGCCCAGCCGCCGCAGCTTCTGGCGGATGGCGAAGTGGTGATGGCCTCGGCATACAACGGACGGCTGTTCTCTGCAATCGCGGAGAAGAACCAGCCAATCGCCATGATGTGGGACTGGCAGGCATTTGACCTGGATGGCTGGGTGGTACCCAAAGGTGTGAAGGATCTGGGTGCAGTGAAGGCCTACCTGAAATTTGCCACGGACACACAGCGGTTAGCGGACCAGGCCAAGTATATCTCGTATGGACCCGCACGCCATTCTTCAGGACCACTGGTAGGCAATCATGCCGAGCTTGGCATCGACATGAAACCGCATATGCCAACCAACAAGAATAATGTCACGTCTGTCCTGAATTTTGACTATGTTTGGTGGGCCGATCACCGGGCCGAACTTGATGAGCGATTCAATGCCTGGCTCGCCAAGTGATGAACTGACGAAAAAAGCAGGTACCTAATCCCATTCGACAGCAGCGATTTAATTCCTGACAAGTGTCGCGCCAGGTAGCTGATCTGCATGACACAAGTACCCAGTGATGTAATACGCACTGCCGATGGCACGCCGCTCAGGCTCAGCCTTCAGCGCACGCAGTTTCAAAGCCGACTGCGTGCACTGATGCTGGTTCTGCCGTTACTGGCCTTCCTGACAGTAACCTTCATTCTGCCGATCCTGGATATGCTGTACCGCAGCATTGATAACCGGATCGTGGCATCGATTCTTCCGCAAACTACCGCCACCATTCAGGCCTGGGATGCACAGGGTAGCGAATTACCCGACGAAGCCGTGTTTGAAGCCCTGGTACGGGATATGCAGGCCGCATTCAAGGATAAAACCCTTGGGCGGGTAGGGCGACGCCTGAACTACGAAAAGCCGGGCATGTCGAGTCTGTTCAGGAAAACAGGCCGCAATACCAGGAAAATTACCGAGGCTCCCTTTAAGGAACAGCTTCTGGCAATCGATAAACGCTGGCACGATGTCAGTGTCTGGCGATTGATCCACCGGGAGTCCGGAGCAACCACCAGCAGCTATTTTCTGGCCTCCTCTGATTTACGCCTGAATGATCAGGGTGAAATCGCGCGACAACCCGAGCCACGCCGGATCTACGTGACGTTGTTTTACAGAACCCTGTGGATGAGCCTGCTGATAACGACGTTGTGCCTGCTATTGGGATACCCGGTGTCCTATCTCCTGGCGACCTTGCCTTTACGCACGAGCAACCTCTTAATGATCCTTGTTCTATTGCCGTTCTGGACCTCACTTCTGGTGCGCACAACTTCCTGGATTGCCCTGCTTCAAACGCAAGGGGTGCTGAATGATTTACTGGTATTCATCGGTCTCGTTCCTGAGGATGCCCGCCTGCAAATGATATACAACAAGACCGGAACCCTGGTGGCCATGACTCATATTCTGCTGCCGTTCATGATCTTGCCGCTTTACTCTGTCATGAAAACAATCCCTGCCTCGTACATGCAGGCCGCTCGCTCACTCGGGGCAAGCCCGTTTACGGCATTCATGCGGGTGTATGTACCCAACACGGTGCCTGGAATCGGTGCCGGCTGCATTCTGGTTTTCATACTGTCGATCGGCTACTACATTACCCCGGCGCTTGTGGGGGGTCGAACAGGGACCTTTATTTCAAACTTCATCGCCGTTCATATCAGTGAATCCCTGAACTGGGGTCTGGCTGCAGCACTGGGCGCCATATTGCTTGCCGTGGTGCTGGTCCTTTATTTGCTTTACGACAAGATTGTCGGTGTCAGCAACATGAGGCTGGGTTAAGCATTATGGCCTTGCCCATCCATTTCTCTCCGCTGGAAAAAGGGTGGTACTACGTCTATCGTGGGATCTGTGCTGCGATCTTTGTGTTTCTTGTTGCCCCGATCTTCGTGATCGTCCCACTGAGCTTCAACGCACTCCCGTACTTCACCTTCTCACCGGAAATGCTGTCGTTCGATCCGGCGGGTTACAGCACGCAGTGGTACCAGGAGTTTTTTACCGAGGACTCCTGGCAACGTGCGGTACAGAACAGTTTCGTGATTGCTGTCCTTGCAACACTGATATCCACCGTTCTCGGGACATTGGCTGCGCTTGGCTTGAGCCGCTCGCAAATGCCATTCAAAGCAGCTTTCATGGCGTTGTTGATCTCACCGATGATCGTGCCATTGATCATCTCGGCTGCGGGTATGTATTTCTTTTATACGCGTATCGGGCTCACGTCTACCCATCTGGGTGTAATTCTGGCCCATGCAGCACTTGGAACACCATTCGTGGTGATCACGGTAACGGCGACCCTGACGAATTTTGACCATTCACTCACACGCGCGGCGGCCAGCCTGGGGGCAAGTCCTGTTCAGACCTTTTTCAAGGTGACCGTCCCGTTGATACTGCCAGGAGTAGTTTCCGGCGCCTTGTTTGCCTTCATCACCTCATTTGATGAAGTGGTTGTCGTTCTGTTTATTGGGTCCGTGGAGCAAAGAACCATTCCCTGGAAGATGTTCTCGGGGATTCGGGAAGAAATTCGCCCCACGATTCTGGCCGTCGCGACATTGCTGGTCGTCATATCCATCTTGTTATTGACTGTGCTGGAATTGTTGCGCCGCCGCAATGAACGCCTGCATGGCCTCAGCGCGCAATGAGTTGCCTCCAGGTGAACTGCTATTTCGGCTCAGACAGGCAAGGGCGGAAATTGGCAAAGACTTCACCCAGTGCGGCTTCAATTTCATGACCAACTTGAGTTCGTTTTGTAGTCATTATTTTGTACCTTCTTTTTTGATCGCTGTTACTAACCGCAAAAGTGCTTTCTTGTCAGCTGAACTTAAATCGCTACAATCCGCTTTTGCATAAGCTGTCAGCAAGTAGATAGCCCCTGAATCCGCTAGATAGAAATAGATTGCCCGAATACCGCCTCGCTTACCGCGACCAAATCTTTTCCAGCGTAGTTTGCGAATACCTCCCGTACCTCAAATGACAGGCGCTTCTTCAGGACTCGTGGTAATCGCCATTTCCATTTCTTGCCAAACTTTCTTGGAGATTAGCTTGCGAAAATCCTTTGCCGATGCCTGCAAATAGCTGTCTGTAGTTCTCATGCGCTAAATAGTAGCGATAATCTGCAAAAGTATCGATGTCCCGTACCGGGGGCAAACAGGCACAATCCCAACGTAGTGTTTTGATCCTGGCCAGGGTCTGCTGCAGTACATCGCAGGTGCCCCAGGGAATGTCCTGGAATAACGATCCATCAATCCGTTTTGCGCCAATCAGCGCATAGCCACCGTCAGTGGCAGGCCCAAGGACAATATCCTTGCCTGTGCGCAGCATGTGGAACGCGCTGTTGATGTAGCCCGTGCCCAGTTCGGGGCAATCGGAGCCTATCAGGACAACCGGGTGACCCTTGCTTAGATGGGTGTCCATCGCGTGGAACATCCGCGCGCCTAAATTCTTCCCTTCCTGTCGATATAGGGGAGCATGGTACTGGTCGCTGCAATGCTCAAAAAACGCATGCTGTGTATCCGGGAAACAATACAGCGCATATTCATGCTCACTCGAAGATAGTGTTTGCACGGTGTGTTCAGCCACCGTTTTATACACTGTGGCAGCAAGTTCTTTACCCAGGTTGGCTGCCAATCGCGACTTGACCATGCCGGGCTCTGGTTGCTTGCAAAAGCACAGTATGATCTCTCCGGGCCGCATTTTATTTATACAGCCTGGCCAGCTTTTCAGGTGAGCGGCCAAAGAAAAACAACAGTCGAAGTGCCCACATGGTGACGACCGTTTTCAAGATACCACTGTGTTCCCATCTTCGACTGGAAGTAACAACTTCCTCAGACAAACAGACCGGAGAGGCATTTTTTTTCAACCGGCGACAAAACTCCACATCTTCCATGATTGGAATATCCATAAACCCCCCGCAACTGAAATAAAACTCCCGCTTGATGAACAGGGCGTGATCGCCCGTCACGATACCGCTCAGACAGCTGCGTTTGTTCATGAACCAGGCAATTACGCGGAACATCCAGCGCGGGTTGGTAAATCGTACGTTAAACCGGCCCCAATGTGCCTGAGACTTGGCAAGTACCTGTGCAATCACCTGCACGGCATCTGGGGGCAGAAGGGTGTCTGCATGGAGAAACAGGAGAATGTCATTTTTGCTGTGTTTTGCACCCTGATGCAATTGATGACCACGTGAGGCCCGGGTAGAGAACACTTTGCAACCAAACGCATCCGCTGAATGCATGGATTCATCCTGGCTGCCGCCATCGACGACAAGTATTTCATGACCATCCTCCAGTAACGAGACAAGCTGCTGCTTGTTCGTGTTCAGATAGCTCTCTTCATTCAGTACCGGGATGATGATTGACAAGCTGGACATATAAAATGAAACTTTCGCTGGAGCGATAAACTTGGTGTTGTAAGTGTCTATTTAGCTCATGTTTACCGTAGAATCACCAGTCATGCCATGACATTAAAATGCAACGGGCAGGGCACTCCAAAATGCATGTCTTCTATCAGGTTCCGAAAAGCATGCAAATAGCATCGACTTCACGTTCTGAGTAATGACGACTATCGAATACTATCCAATCAAGAGTAGCAAGCCGGCATGAGCTACGAATGGCATGACATCATTGGGAACCTCGGGGTGTCATTCATCATCGGTACCTATCTTTTTCTCCAGTTGGGTCGACTGGCCAGTACCAGCTATACCTACTCAATCTTAAATGCAGTCGGTGCACTCTTTGTCATCATCTCGTTAATGTATGACTTCAATCTATCGCTGTTCATCATTGAATTCTTTTGGGTAGGCGCGAGCCTGGTTGGTATAGCCAGGCAATTGCGTGCAAGGGGTATCCGGGGATGAGCTACGAATGGCACGACATCGTAGGCAATGTCGGGGTGTCCTTCATTATCGGCACCTACATCCTGCTGCAGCTCGAACGGATGAGCAGCGAAAGCTACCTCTACTCAATTCTGAATGCACTGGGTGCATTTTTCGTAATTATTTCATTGACCTACAACTTTAACCTGTCAGGAATTATTGTCGAGAGCTTCTGGGTAGGGATCAGTCTTGTAGGGCTCATCAGGCAATGGCGTTTAAGGCATCGGCCTGCCTGACAGCCCATGATTTCCCTGGCCTTACTTTAATTTAACATAATATACATTATGCGAAGTACAGTATATTCAGCATACCCCCTGATCGTGCTTTCCCTGCCCAGGTACATGTTCAATGATTACTTCCAGCGCCCTTCCATAATCAGGGAGATTAGATATCCCTGGTCTCACACGGTTCCATGGAGGTGCGAATATGCACTGTCCCGATACCGCAATTCCTCATAAAGATTAAATTCAGTCTGCAGCACAACCCCCCTGCCGCTGAATCCACAAACTGGCACATTACTTGCTGTATTTATACAGTTAAGAAGAAACTGGAACTTACCTGTATTGATATGGAGTGAATGATGAGATCCCTGGATACACGAATTCTCGTACTCGGCATGGTGATGGTCTTTGCGATGGCTTGCACTTCACTATTTAGCGAATCGGCACATGATCCAAGATCTGCAGATGACTATGCGATGTCTGAACCTTTCTCATTGAACTATGTATCGGTCCACATGTCGTCCCCTGACTGATAAATTCAGATTATCACTATATTAGATTAATCTAATACACTTTCTCTTAAATTATATTAGAATATTCTTATATTATAAATCGCTCGACGACTACGAGGACACGATTATGAAACTATCCAAACTCGCTTATTCCATCCTGGCAGGCATTTTGATGCTGAGCATCGCTCCAGTTTTTGGTGAGCTCTCCAAAACAGAACAGCCGGCTGCTCAAGAACCAACATCATCCTGTACAGCACATGCGGCTTTCACTGACCCTGTCATTATGGCAGAAACCATGTCTGACCCGGTTAAATTCAACCAGTTCATGATGGCTGTAAACAACCCTGCGAATGCACAAGCGCTGATGAATTGTTCCACCAACCCTGAACAGTGGAGTGCCTGGACCGCCAATTTCAGTGACCCTGCCAAAATGATGGGAATCATGACTCAATTCATGAACCCACAGGTGTATGCGAACTGGATGACGGCTGCCATGAATCCACAGACCTATCAATTCATGTATGCCTACATGAACCCGGCATTTTACTCACAATGGATGGCTGCTGCGATGAACCCCCAGTTCTATCAGCCCATGTACAAGGTCGCTGATCCGAAATGGCAGCAGGACACCACAGCGTGGATGATGAACCCCAACATGTACACGAACATGTTCAAGTCATTCTATGCGCCGGTAGTTGCCGACGCCTCTGCACCAGCAGAATAAGGCAACAAAACCGAAGCTTTTGCAAGGACGCAACTGGAGTGAGTTGACTCCCGGACCTGGAGTAGAAACTCCACTCCACTCGATATGAAAAGCCCTGATCAACTGGTCAGGGCTTTTTAGTTTGTCGAGTCAGGAATCCCGTCACTGGTTTCTTGCCTAAACTGGCAAAGGGTTTTTGCTGAGTGCCACAGCAACCATGTAGGCATAGACCACCAGAGCGCCACACCACGCCAGTACTCGAACCTGCATTGTTTTTCCACGGTTGAGTGCAATGATGCCAAGCACGATATAGACCACCAGGGCAATAATCTTTGCGTTAATCCAGGCTGCGGGCCCGGGATACTGTGATGTCAGCACGACCAGCGCAATGGCAGAAACCAGCAAAAATGTATCGTTTATATGCGGCACTATCTTGATCCAGCGCCGCTGCAGCAAGGGAGAAGATCGCATCATCCAGATCCCGCGAACGAAAAACCCTGTGATCGAAATAAATACAGTGCCTACGTGAACTGCCAGCAAAAATATATAGCTGCTCATTGACTCCTGACTCCTGACAAATGATTTGCAATGTTCACGGTACACCCGGTGCAGATTCTGGCTAAGGATGGCAACTCTAACAGGTCGACTTCCGATAAGCATCGAGGATTTTTTATGCAGGTGAGTACCGAAATGCATTAGCATATTCCAAGGCTTACATAGTAAAATGTTCCAGATTTCTTGATATGACACCAAAATGCACGGTATCCATACGATTGCCCTGCCCTAATTATTGAACCGAAGAGAAATTCATGAGTATTTCAAGAAGAAGCTTTATTCAGCGCAGCCTCTATACAGGCCTTTTGATCCTGGGTGCGGTACCATTTTCCCGTATTGCAAAGGCCGCCTGGCCATCCGCGGCGTTCGATGAAATCGAATACCAGCCGGCTCTTAAAGGCCTTATTGGTGATCAGCCTTTGCTCGATGGCCATGTCACAATCCAGGCACCGGAAATTGCAGAGAATGGTGCAACCGTACCCGTAAAGATTTCCACCGACCTGGACAACGTGGAGTGGATCAGTATTTTCGGTGATAAAAATCCAAGGCCATGGATCTCAAGATTTTATTTCCATGGAAAATCCAAGCCATTTGTTTCAACCCGAATCAAACTGCGCGAAAGCTCGCATGTAGTGGCCATCGTCAAGGCAGATGGTAAGCTGTACAGCACAAAAAATGCTGTGCGGGTAACGGCCGGTGGTTGTGTCTAGGGACTAAAGGAAAAAGAATGCCTCAGAAAAAGATGAAAGTCAGAGCAAAAGCGAAAGATGGCAAAACCACGGTCAAAGCCATCATGTATCACCCCATGGAGTCAGGCAGCAGAAAGAATCCCGATACCGGCGAACTGGTTCCGGCACATTTCATCAAGAACGTTCACGCGGAATTGAATGGCGAAGTCATCATCTCTGCTGAATGGGGCACGGGCATTTCCAAGAACCCGTACTGGTCCTTTATCTTTGACGGAGGCAACCCCGGGGATACCGTAAAGATCAGCTGGGTAGATAACCTGGGCGAGACGGGCTCAGGCGAGGCAACAATCAAATAGCACACCCGGCGCCTGGCAGGCCTATCAGGTAACCTGCTTTCTCCAGGGCAGCAACAGCTCAGATAGCGACGCGCTCAGCGCTTCCATAAACCCTTTCTCATCCAGGATATGATACTGGACCTTCATCGTGAGTGCGCTTCCAAAAATTATCGAAGCCAGGGCCATGATAGACCCCATTGCCAATGTAGACATGCCGGTGACACCCTGACCGATCGTGCAACCAAACGAGAGCACGCCTCCGAACCCCATGAGCACAGCGCCAATAAGATGGCTGACCATCTCGGACCGGTTGCTGAAGGTTTCTATTCGGAATGAATTCGTCACGACAGCATAAAGAAAGGAGCCAGCAACCATACCCAAGGCCACGGCGATACCAAAATTGATCTGGGCTCCAGTAAAGGTCATCAGGTAACTGATGGTATTTCCTGTGGGCCCTATGAAAGCCATCCCCTGCGGTGTGACGGGCTCAAAATCATCCTGGCCCAGATATCCCGTGATGTACCATGCCGCCACCACGCATGCGCCAATGACAACCCCTGCGAGAATATTGTCAATATTTTTTCTGAATTCCTTGTGGACGAACGCATAGGTGATGAATCCAGCCGCAATCAGGAATCCGCCAATCTTCCTCAGCCATTCAGTGCTTTCCAGCTGCAGGAGTGCGCCGATATAGGTGATTAGACTCTGGTCATTCAGACCCTGGTTTGTCAGATCGGCATTTACCGCATAGACCCAGTTCAGCCGTACCAGCGCCAGCAAACCCCGCATGGTGGTGTAGGCTGTGATACCCAGTACGATAATCACCACCAGCGCTTTCAGGTTTCCCCCGCCTACCCGGATCAGATTGCGTTGCCCGCACCCTGCGGCAAGTGTCATACCAATGCCAAACAGGATTCCACCAAGAACATAGCTGAGTATGTATAAATTCGGTGACAGGTAAATCGATGCATTCAGGTCCACCAGCCCCTGAACGAACAAATACTGTGCCCCAAGGATGGCGATACCAATTGCAAGGAACCATGCACCCAAACGCCCTTTGGAGCCCATGTTGATGACATCGCTGATAGCACCCATTGAGCAAAAATGGGTTTTGTTGCCAACAAATCCAAATATGGTGGCTACTATAAAGCCCAATAGGGCAACCATATGCAGGTTAGAAATTTCTTCCATGGGGTATATAACAAGTCGGTTGAGGCAGCCTCAAATTATAACATTGACCGCCCTTCAAATTCACCAGATCGGGCAGCGGATGTAGTGTATCAGCCTTCCCGGTCTTCTCAATAGCCAGCATCCTCGCCAGCGACCGCATTTCGCAACATGAGCCTGCACGAACCATGCTAACGCATTGAAATTACTGGAGATTGCTGCAACAGCATTCTTGAGCATCCCTGCTCTACCTGTCCAGGTTAAGTTGCTTACAGCAGATTATTGCTTCGGAGCTGCAGCCTCATTGCCTGGCATGAAGCCTTTCATCATTTCTGACCACTGATCAAACCACTGTTGCTGTCCACCCTGGGGTTGGCCTTGGGGACTGTGACCACCAAAGGAAGGCATGCTGCCCATGGGGCCCATCATCCCCATCATCGGATTCATCATCGTCATGGGATTCATCATGGACATTGGGTTCATCATTGCCATCGGATTCATCATCCCCATCATCGGATTCATCATCGTCATGGGATTCATCATGGACATCGGGTTCATCATCGGACCCATCATCCCCATCATGGGGTACATCATGTTCATGTACATGGCGGGGTTCATCATCGAGCTCATCATGTGCGGGTTCGCCATTTCCTTATATGGCTTCCACATTGAATCCATCATGGGGCCATAGTCTTTCTGGTATCTGGCTACATCAGCACCTTCGTGGCATAGCGCACAAGAAGCGATGGGTGAGGACTCTTGCGGATTCATCATCATGGTCATCATTTGCATCCAGACATTGGGATCCATTGATTTTTGCATCGTTGCAGTCATTTCTGTCATGCCGCTCGGAGCAGGCGTTGCCTGCTGCTGTGCTTCCTCGGCATGAACGCCTGTGATGCTTGCAAAAAGAAGACTGGCCCCGCATGCGGCAACTCTGAACACCCTGTTTTGGAATAACATTTAAAATACCTTCTAGCTAATGTGGTTAAAAAATACTGACTAAAACTCTCCTGTTGCGGCTCCTTCCATAATATACGCAAGTGCCTCGCGTATCCTTACCGCATCCTCTCGTACCTCTTTGCTCATGTGGGAATTCGTGTTTTGCGCAAAATCCATCCACTCGATATCCCAGTCAAGTGTCATGACCCAGAGCTTCCCCTGGCCATCCTCGATCAATGCAATACTGCACGGCAGAAAAATCACAAACTCGGGGACTACGTCAAGAATCTTGCGGGCTACCGCAGCATCGCAAAACCGGAACATCTCGACTCTCGCCGAGGGCTGTCCAGTCACTGCTTCTATCTCCTTCCATAAGGGGCTTGACCCTACAAATTTGAAATTAATTTCGTTGGCGCGAAGCTTCATTGCCTCTACCGCATCATCCCACGACACCATTTCATCCACTGGAATCTTGTCGGCCATGATACTGATCATGTCGCGCATGGAGAGCGGGCTGATGGCCATCGCCGTTTGAAACGCATTTTTCTTGGCTTCGCGAGACACGCCCGGGGAAACCTTGTTCATGGGCCAATTTTGATAACTTTGGGTCGGAAACCCGGGAATAGTGACCACGGGAAGCCGGTCAGGGACCTGCCCGTCCCCGTACGCCTGGCCCGGCTGTCCAAACATTCCGAAGATCATGTGAGGATCCATCGCTCGCATCATCATGTCCAGGGTCTGCATGTTGGTCATCGCATCAATGGGGGAACTGTACATCGGGCTCGCGTAACCCATCATCGGGTGCATCATGTTCATGTACATGGCCGGATTCATCATGTTCATGGGATGAAACATGTTGTAACCCGCACCTGACATTGCCAGCTGCTGACCTTGCTCCACTGAAGGCGCAGCCTCTGGGGCCTGTGCAGCGTCAGCCTGGGCAGACTCTGTCTGTGAGGCTGACTCACTGGGCGCAGGGTCGGCAACTGCCGACTGCATAGAATCCGGATCACCAGGCGCGCTCGGGGTTTGTGCGCTTACCGCGCTCTGGCAGGCGGCAATAGCCATCATCAATACAGCAAAAGTCCGGTACATTCCAGTACGCCTGTGGTGTGTCAAGTTCCTGCAAATCCATGTTATTTAATGCGTTAATCCAGTATACTTTCTTACTGCTTGCCCTGTCATTAGCTTATTTCAAAGCTGAATTACCAGGGAGATTGTTGTTTGAAATTTGCCCTCGCCATAATTCTGCTGATCGCCGGTGCAGTCGCTGCGACATCCTCCTCCGTTGTTCTGGAAGCCACAAATTCCACCGAGTTCTGTACCTCATGCCACTCCATGCAGTGGGTCCAGGAGGAATGGATGGAAAGCGCCCACTTTTCCAATATATCCGGTGTTCGTGCAGAGTGTTCCGATTGCCATGTACCTCACTCACTGGGCCCCAAGATGTATGCCAAGCTGCGTGCCGCCAAAGACGTCTGGCATGAGATTCTGGGTACGATCGACACTGAAGAGAAGTTTGAGCAGCACCGGTGGACCATGGCAAACGCGGTGTGGTCACGCATGAAGGCAACCGATTCACGAGAATGCCAGTCATGCCATACCATCGCGGCCATGGATTTGAAGGAGCAGGACCGCTCGGCACGGAAAAAACATAAAAATGCCGAGACACGCGGAAAAACCTGTATCGACTGCCACAAGGGGGTCGCGCATACACTTCCCAAAAAGCCGGACACGGAGGAGGAAGTAGCCCTGAACTAGGGTGCATGGAGGCCTAAAAGCAAAGGATTAACTGTGTTACCATGCCGCGTGTATAAAAATAATTCAGGTTCCAGTAACACTGGACGTTCTGAATCTTCAGTGCGTAGAAATAACGATATCAATGCCTGGGATTAGGAGGATAACCATGTTGGATAAATTCGCACGTGAGATGCTTCTCTTATGTGTACTCATACTGTTGTCTTTTAGTACATCTGTATCCGCCGAGACCGCTAGCCCTGCCATGCTTTCTGACACGTGCCTGGGTTGCCATGGGCCCGACGGTATCAGTGACGGTCCTGCCACACCCACCATCTCGGGAATGTCGGAGATTTACATTATCAGTGCCATGCTGGCCTATAAGTATGGTGATGATGAGGACAAGGTTGAAGCCATCATTGAAGCCGACCCGGACTTAGAGGATGCCGAATACTTTGCGCGCACCTCGACGGTCATGGATCGGATTGCACAAGGCTATACCGAGGCTGAGATCAAGCTCATTGCCAAGCATTTCGCAAGTCTGCCTTTCAAGCCTGTACAACAGGACGTAGATCCCAAGCAGGTAAAAACAGGTGCAGAAATCCATGAGAATCACTGCGAAAAATGCCATGAAGATGGTGGCCGGTCGGCTGAGGATGATGCCGGCGTCTTGGCGGGACAGTGGATCCCTTACCTTGAATACACAATGGCTGATTTTGCCAGCGGTGACCGGGGCATGCCGAAAAAAATGAAAAAGCAGATGAAGGATGCGCATGCTGCCTATGGCGACCAGTCCATAGCTGACCTGATCCAGTTCTACGCTGGCCAGAAATAACGCACCGCTCAAGATTGCAGGAGGAACAAAGATGTCGACATTTACCAGAAGAAACTTCCTTAAGGCTACCAGCAGTACTTTTGCACTGGGCTCTGTAGGATTTGGATTTCCCCACATTGTCGGTGCCGCGAAAAAGCGGGTCGTCGTGATAGGCGGTGGCGTTGGGGGAACAATCGCTGCCAAGTACATCGCAAAAGCAGACCCCTCCATTCAAGTCACTATTGTTGAAGAACACCCTCACCACCATACCTGCTTCATGAGCAACGAGGTGATTGGAGGTGACCGCGACATTTCCACGATCAAGTTTGGTTATGGAAAGATGGCGAACCACGGAATCAAGGTCGTCCAGGACAAGGCAGTGATGGTGGATCCCGTCGCGCACAAGGTCAAGACGGCAGGCGGTACCACCCTGGGCTATGACCGACTGGTCATGTCCCCGGGTATTGCACTCAAGTGGGAAGCTATCGAAGGCTATAGCGAAGCAGCTGCCGAGTCGATGCCGCATGCATGGATTGCCGGCACACAGACCGCACTGCTGAGAAAACAGCTTGAGGCGATGGATGACGGCGGCACCGTGATTATCGCGCCTCCCGGAAATCCATTCCGTTGTCCCCCAGGACCGTACGAGCGTGCGGCACAGATTGCGCATTACCTGAAACACCACAAACCGAAATCAAAGATCCTGATCCTGGATGCCAAGGACAAGTTCTCGAAACAGGGTTTGTTCACGCAAGGCTACAAGAACGTGTATGGCGATATGATTGAGTGGGTGCCTGGCGCGGATACCGGTGGAGGCGTAAAAGCCGTTGAAACCAAATCCATGACAGTCAAGACGGACTTTGATGATTACGATGCCGCAGTGGCCAACATCATTCCGCCCCAAAAAGCTGCGCATATTGCCCATGTTGCCGATGTCACTGATGACTCCGGATGGTGTCCTGTAGATCTTGGTACTTTTGAGTCCAAGAAACACAAGGGTATCCACGTCATAGGAGATGCAGGAATCATCTCAGGCATGCCAAAATCAGGTTTTGCAGCAGGTACGGAAGCCAAGGTTTGTGCACAGGCCGTCGTCGGCCTGTTGAATGACCAGGAGGCAGGCGTCAACTCCTATGCGAATGCCTGTTACAGCATAATCGCACCTGATTATGGAATCTCCGTAGTGGCTGTCTACAAGCTGGCGGAGGACCGCTCTAAGATCAAGAAGGTCGGAGGCGGCCTGACGCCCTCAGATGCCTCTCCCGAGGCCCTCAGACGAGAAGTGCTGTATGCCTACAGCTGGTTCAACAACATGACGGCTGAGATGTTCGCCTGATCTTTCAACCAGTCTTTCAAGACAAAAAAAGGGGGGCATTTGCCCCCTTTTTTTATTTGCCGGAGAAACCCCTCCAGCTTCAACTCAAAGCATCATTCAATAAGCGGAACCTTGTACACGAGTGAGCCGATCGCGCCCTCTACACCCGCGAAATTTGCGTGACACATCACACATCTTTCCATAACCACCGGAACCGCAGTTGCCTTGCGTAGATAGCGCTTGCCATCAATCGTGACGACCTCTTCATGAGTCGCCTCGCCACTGAGCAGCTTGTGCTTGACCTCTTCCTCAAAGGCATCCATCGGATTGTTGACGGCCGGGTTGATCAGGACATCAGTCAGGCCGATCAGGCGGACTTCGTGAAAGCCGTTATCTTTCATGGTTTGAAAGAGCGCACCCGCTGCACTAGCAGCAGAAAAAACGGAAGGGTCAGATACATATTTGTCGGTTATCAGAACGACGGCTGTTTTGTAAAGGGTGTCGAGCATGTGAACCTGATCACGTGTACGTGACACTGCTGGGTCCTCAGCAATGGCATCGACCATCAAAACGAGCGTCATACTGATAGAAATAAACAATGCAAAAAAGTAATTTCTCTTTTTCAATGTGCTCCTCCTTTTCTATCAACTTATGATTTTTTGTAGTCTGACATGAGTATACTCCATACGATCTATATTTTATAGATGATTGGCGGCCATCGCATTTGGTCACTCTTTGTGCTGCCTTGCACACAGAATAAAGTACAATGCCCTACATATGCGTGTCACAAAATTTACAGACTACGCCCTTCGGGTTCTGATCTACCTGGCATGTAAGCCAAGGGGTGAACTCACGACCATCTCGCAACTTGCAGCGGCCTATTCAATATCCGTACACCATGTCCGTGTGGTGGTGCACAAGCTCGGTCAGGCGGGATACATCAGCAGCACGCAGGGAAAGGGCGGTGGGATCGAACTGGCACGGGACCCTGCCGAGATTGTGATTGGGGAAGTGATCCGGGACACGGAAAAGGATTTCTTTATCGTTGAGTGCTTCAATCCCCAGGGATCATGCACCATCGTCAAGGCCTGCAAGCTGAAGAGTATCCTCGGGGATGCCCTAAATGCATTCATCGACACTTTGGATCAGTACACACTGGCGGATATCACCGGCAACCAACACGCCATCTTGCATCAAATCGACGTGGCCTGACCGGGTCAGGCGATCATTCTTTGCAGACTGTTTCCACAGTCTGCCAGTTGCGTGATATCAGATGAACAGGCAGATATCAGACTTCTGGGCTGCTGGCAGGAATGAGGCGGCTCCAACCCAGCCGGCAACCTCATCAATGAATTCATCTTTTGCATAACCAAACAAGTCAACGGTCATCTGGCAAGCGAACATGCTGACCTCGGCTTCTACTGTCAATTCACGCAATTCCTCGATGCTAGCGACGCCTTTGTCCCTTATGGTCTGTTGCATCATCAGCGTGGCAAACTTTTCAAAACCCGGGATATTGGAGCTGAGTGCATTCGGGATATTCCACTCCACGCTTTTAAACCAGTCCGGGCCAAACGGCATTTTCATCGGCATTGCAGGATTGCCCAGCGGGGAAACCTCCAGATCAAGATCCTTTTTGAGCAATCCCAAACCGTAGAAGGTAAAAAAACATGAAACTTCCCAGCCCAAGGCTGCAGCCGTTGATGCAAGAATGAATGGCGGGTACGCCATATCCAGGGTCCCTTTCGTCGCGATAAGTGACAACTGCGGAGTCCTGGACTCCTCGCGCTCCTGCAGTTTTTGTTCCAGCCGGTCATCAAACCATCGATTGAGAGTTTCCTCATCAAACTGCTCCGGAACTTGTGCTTTCGAATTGGGTGTATTGTCTTCTTGCATCTCAGTCTCCGAGGATGGCATGCGGCCCCTATGTAGCTAAAATTAACCGAGGAAGTATAAGGTAATTTCTCAGGATTATATACACAAGACTGCCAGAGATGCATTCAGCCAAAGTAGCTGTACAGCCCATCCCTGCCCTATCACAAGGCACTGCACGCAGATAGCTGTTTGTTTCAGCCGGAATCGGATTCCGGTTGTAGTTCAGGTGGCGTCCCCAGGGTACGAGATTATCTATTTTTTTACCCTTTTTATAGGCTCTAAAAGCCTAAAAACCCTCTATAAATCAGTGATTTAACTGTATCAAGTCTGTAAAATGCAGATATAACAATACTCTCCAAGTGAGGGGGTTAATGAGGGGGTTTCAATGAAAAGCCAAAATTTGACAAAACGCTTTATTGCCAATGTAACCGAGCCGGGAAAGCATTATGACAATCGGCATAACGGCCTTTATTTGAAGGTCAGCAAAACCGGATCAAAGGCATGGGGGCAAAGAGTACGCAATGGTTCAGGGATCATTGAATTAGGATTAGGGTTAGCCAAGCAAGTAAGCCTTGATGATGCACGAAACAAGGCAATCGAAAACCAGCGCCTTGCCCGCGCCGGGATGGGCGCGCAAGCCATCCGGAAAAATGAGCGCAATTCTATTTCATTGGAAAACAGTTCAGCGCCCATGTTCCGGGCAGCCTTGCAAGAGGTGTACAAAATCAAGAAAGCCAAAATCACGAATGAGAAGAATCGCAGGCAGTGGATTTCAGACATGGAAAATCATGCAAAAGGGCTATTCGATTTTCCGGTAGACATGATTACCGAGCGAATTGTATCGGACAAGGTGCTGCGTCCGATTTGGCTTACCAAGCCGATAGTTGCCAAGCGTGTAAGGCGGCGAATTGGCAATGTCATGGATTGGGCAAAGGCCATGGGATACCGCGATACAGATAACCCCACCGGCAAGACATTGGACTTTTTGCTACCCGCGCAAGGGCATACCGAAAAGCATTTTCAGAGCTTGCCCCATGCCCAAGTTTCACAAGCTCTTGCCAAGCTCGACCAGACACGCGCAAAACCCGCCGTGAAACTGCTAGGGCGATTCATTACATTAACGGCTTGCCGTTCCGGTGAGGCGCGCGGCGCTCGATGGAGTGAGTTTGATTTGGAAAATGAAACATGGGTAATTCCAGCCGAGCGCATGAAAATGAAACGGGAGCATAGGGTGCCGCTTTCAAAACAGGCCATTGAAGTTTTGGAGAGCGCGCGCAAGCTAAGACGCATAAGCCGGGGTTTGGTTTTTGCAAGCGCGGGCAATTACAAAACCGCGCGGCCTATTTCCAACTCTACTCTAAGCAAGCTATTCCGGGAGCAAAAAATGGGATGCACTCCCCACGGTATGCGAGCTTCATTCCGAAACTGGTGCGCTGAAACTGGCGTTTCGAGAGAGGTTGCCGAGCTATCTTTGGCCCATGCAAATGAGGACAAAACCGAAGCCGCTTACTTTACTTCTGATCTTTTAGAGCGCCGCCGCCCCATCATGCAAGCATGGGCTGATTACTTACAATCGTAAGCAAGTAAGCAATGCTGATATTAGGGCCGCTTTTTAGCGGCCCTTTTTTATGGCTTCGGGTTAGGATAGCTCGGAATGTCCGATTCGGTAGCGGCGGGAGTATTGGCAATTTTTTGCGCTGCTTTCAAGTGATCTTTGCAAAGGCGATTCCGAAATTCAGGCTTGCCGCAATTAATACAGGAAAGCAGTTTTTTGGCTTTTTTCTTATCGGCTTCTTTCCATGCTCTAAGCATGAATTTTTGCCCTGCCAAAAACAGTTCGCGGGCCAGACTTTGCCGGGTGATTGCTTGATGCCGCGCTTGGTATTCTGTCCTTAATTCCAAGTATGCCTGATACTCCCTATCGGTAAGGCAAACTTGCAGCCTTTTGGTTTTTTTACCTGAATGTGCTTTTTTCAAGGCCCAAATTCGCCCGTATTCGGGCGATCTCCCTTTAAGATAGGCTACCCTACCAGCCAACTTTCAATGAGTTACGATACTTTCAAATACGCGCCGCGCGGCCGGATAATCGGCTGCCTGCACTGCCTGAAATAAATTCCCCAATTAAATCCATGACAAGCAAAAGTACAGGGCGCGCGCCCCATGCATCGCGCCGGTTTACATCGTATGTAATTGAAACGGAACCGGCCTTGATTGTTTTTTGCCTGCTATGCGCGGTATAGACGGGCTGCAAACCGTGGGGAGTTTTCAGCTCATAAAAACCCAACTCGCAAGTTGCCTGTTTTATTTCCCTTGGGATGCTATCGCTTGGGACATAATTACCGGCGCGATCCAATACGTCATAACGGGGCCAGGCTAATGCCTGATACCCTTGGGAATCGTTGCGGCTGTTTACCCGGTAGCCTGCCCATTTGTGCGATTCACTCAAATATTGAGTAGCGCGCACAAGCGCGGCGCGCTGCTTCAAATTCACAAAATCCGCAAGGCATCGCCCGCGCTCTTTGCTGTATTCCTGAAAGTAAGCAAGTGAAACAAAAGAGGTTGCATCGGTTCGCCCCGTTCCCGTCTCGACAATAAAGTCTGTCATTTTGGGTTACGCGAATTTAGCTTTCGCCGCCGCACCGTAACATGGCAAATGCAGCCCTTTGCATCCGTTTTGTAATTGCCGCCCTTGGCATCCGTTTTGAGCCTTGGCTTGGGTCGCAAGGGCATGACTTACTCGCCTTGCTGTTCTGTCGGCTTCACTGGTTTGGTTTCCTGTTCCTGTTCCTGTTCTGGTTCAGGATGATGGCCTGCAATATCAGCCGCAATCATGCGCTCGATTTTTGTAACCCAATCCGATGCATCCCCATCAACTATAAGAAAAGCATCCCGATCATCCGGGTGATAATTGTTTTCGGACATGGCCCCTTCATGCCGGAAAACAAAATAGGTTGCATCAATTTTCGTATCCACGCCATCAATTCGCACGGTGCGCTCGCCGGGTACGATTTCATCAATGTTGTTGATATTGATAAAATGAAAATCGGATTTTTCGATTGCGCGAAGGTGTTTTTTGTCAATCGTGCTACCAGTTTCAGCATAAAAATCATTGGAAAAGTAAACGACTTCCAATTTAAGAAAACGCGCCATGGGCAACTCCTTTTTAGGTGATAAGTTTTGCCTGTTCTGCCAAGACAGTTTCCAACGGATAACCGTACTGCTTGGCAAATTTTAATCTGTCAGCAGGGACAGAATCCGCGCCGAGTACATCATCAATGCCGGGGCGCTCGGATCGCATCCGGCTCGAAAATACTGCATTGACTTCGTCTATCGCTTGCAGATTTTCAGGCTTTCGCATGGCCTTTGCCGCTTGCGCGGCCCCTGCCTTTTCCAGTTGGCTTGCAGTCTCTTGCTGTTTTTTTAATGAGCTGCCCAATATACCGATAAACTGGTATAGCTCATTGAGCGGCGCTACAAGCCAAGTAGCAGGCTTTTCCAGTTCGATCATGACGATATGAGCATTACAAGGTGCTCGGGCTTCGGTACGCCTACACCCCAACAAATGCCCACTTCCATACTGGTTTGCCTGTACTGCTTGTAGGTTGCAAGCTCGAAAACCAATTGGCTATGCTCATCCATGACTAGCACGGACTCCATTGCAACATCTTGTACCGAGTGCGATGCAGGGGGCCTACAAGCCAGTACGATAGCGTTTTCATGGAAAGCAAGGTTCGGTGTATAGGCGGGAGTGATTGTAATTACCGCATCATCCGCAATCGCGCCAAGCAAACCCGGCGCGCCAATTTTCAGCGTAGTAAATCCATCGCTGGCCGCTTCGGTTACAACATACTTTGAAGCGGAAGCATCATCCGCGATAGAGACAACATCCCCGGCATTGATTGAATCGCCGCCGGTAGGGCCATCTACTGCAATTTCAGTAGTGCCTATCGGATACCCGCCCGCATGATTTACTGCAAACGTACCGGCAACCGCGCCGGGGGCATGTTTGGGGAAGCGATCAGAGAGAGAGATTTCATAACCAAACAGCAACACCGGCGGGATACCGTACCCGCGCACATTGTCATTGCCCGCCTCATTGATTCGCCATAGTGTTGATTGCGTACCTGATAGCTGCGACCAAGTATCGAAATTCAAAACCATTTTACGGCGCATTACCGGGCAGCCGTTCACGTTCAAAAGTTTGCTGGTCTGGGAAAAGTCAGTGAAATTGTTAGGCGTGGTAAATGGGCCGCTTGCGCCAGTTTGCCCGGAAGCACGACTACTTTTGAAGTATTCAGAAGCCAAATCAATTTCGATTTCATTGCTTAATGTCCGCATGGCCTCTTGGATGGAATCCTGCAAAATTGAATTGTTTTGCCCGCTCGGATTTTCAAGCGCCATTTGTTCTTCAGCCGTTAGATGCCATGAAACTTTGCGCTCTTTGCTCATGTCAATTTCAACGGGTGCAATATCCCTGTTGCCGCCTTGGGGTACGATATTGGAAGCGTCTATATCCTCACCTGCCATTTGCCCGACAATGGGAATAGAGATAGGCTGATTCACCCCTGCCCCTACTGGCGTTTCCGATACGATTTTGCGAACCGAGCGCGTCATTCCTACCAGCTCGCGGCTTACTTCATTGACCGCCGCATAACCGGCGCGATACAGATTTGTGATTGTGTTTGCCATTGATAGCTACCTCAAAAAAAAATAATTTTTTGTAGTGCCATCGCGGCCCCGCAAGGCTTTCCCTTACGCTTCCCCTTCGCGGGGTTTTAGATGCTGTTTTGGAGCTTGCATCCGAGCTACCGGCAAGATCGCTCTTGCCAGTGATAACAAGCCTATATCAATTCATGCAGTGAATCAATGTATCCAGTTCAAGCAAATTTTCTTATAGGTGCTAAGCGCCCGGTTTCGAGGTGGGGGCGGGGGGGCATATTAGAGATTTCTAATGCTATTCAGTTCAGGCCAGCACAAAGAATCAATGACTTACAGAGCATACTTAATGTGAACGGCTTTTGATAATCTGAAAGCGCCCCTATTCCAAGCGATGTAAATTACTGAAAACATAGAATTTTTAGCGGGGATCAGCAAAAATTAGCGATTTAACATTTTGTGCATTATGCGAAGTAAGGCGATCATGCAGGACGTGCCATTGCCATTTACTCAATGAATCAATAAGCTGAAAACGTAGGGGCCAAGTAAATCAGTACGAATCACCGGGCAAATACTCAATTCAGGGGGTGCAGCCATGACAGAGAAGCGTATCAGGGACAAAAAAACGGGCCTGTTTGTAAGTAAGCAAGTCAATGGTGCAGTCTGGGAGCTGCTACAAAAATATGCCGAAATTGGGGCCAGCCAAAACAAGCTCGCAGAGGTTGCCGGGGTTTCGCTGAATACCCTGAAAAGCAAATGTGAAAAGACGCACGGCATGAGCTTGGGAAGCTGGATAGAGTTGAACCTGTTGGATAGTACGGAAAGCCTGCTAATCGGTTTACGCGCCCAAGCCCATCGCGGGCATGTTCGCAGTGCAGACATATTGCTTAAAAATGGGGCGTTACTTGCAGCGATACGAAAGGCGCTAGAAAAGCATCGGAGAGACGTACACATTTACGCGCTCGGTTCGGAGCATTTGATTCCCGCGCCGGAAGTAGGGAAAACATCTTTTGGGCTGCCAGTGAACGGGCGGGAGCTGCCCGGTACGGATGTACTAAAGGCGGCCAGTCAATCACCGGGATTTACCCTGCTTGATGATAGCGATTTGGCCAGGATTCAGGATTAGCGCCATACTTGCCAATGTTCCACTTTATAGGCGTATCAGCGTATCAGCGTAATACGTTCATAGGTGTAAATCCTATACGCCTATAAAGTGGAACATTGGCAACATTGGTAAGCATGGCAAAAAAATCACAATTTCCGGCCCATGCCGCGCCAGTAATAACGAGAGTCCGATTTCCTGATTTTCTCTACGTTCGGATAGCGCCTTGCGATTTCCGAGCTAAATTTATGTTGGGTTTCCGTGTAATACTCGCCTTGCTCTTTCACCCAATCAGAGTACGCCCGGTACAAATCCGTTACAGAGATTTCGCTACTGGCATCTAGGTACACACACTCCCCTAGAAAACGACCTAGCACGTCCAGATTTGCGAAATAAGCCGCGTTTTCGTTTTGGATAAGCAAAGGTACATGCAAACCGGATTCAAGGTACTTTAGATGCCCTCTTGCTGCCCATGCGAGTATGGCCGGTAGCTCGGATTCAAGTTTTCGGGATAACCCGCTATCCCGGTTTTTAATTTGAGCATTAAACGGAATCAGGATCGCGCGGCGCTGCATGGATACCCCTACATCGCGCACTCGCGGCAATTGATTACAGGCCAGTATCGGAATACCTATTGGCCTGAAACTTCGCGGGTCTTGCCGCATGCCGCGCGCGCTGATTAGCTCATCACCAGTAAACCGTTTTAGCAGGGATTCATTCAATGTCATGTTTACGTCCAGCTCCGGTATGCCGATCAATCGCATGCCTTCAAGCGCGGCCAGTTCAGCCGGGTGCTGATCGTGTCTTGTTTGCTTGAAAACTGTACTGCTTGCCGTTTTTGAGTAATCGCCCATCGCCTTGCATAAGGTATCGAGCCAAACCGATTTCCCGTTTTGCCCGCCGCCGTGCAAGATGCAAAAAACCTGTTCGATATTATCCCCGCGCAAGCAAAGGCCAGCGATCACCTGCAAGAGAGTTTGCAGTTCGGTATTGCCTTGCGTCCAAGTATCGAGCGCGGCATCCCATAGCGGGCAAGGCGCGTTCAAGTCAGGGGTTGCCCCTGCCAGTTTCAAAAATCGTTGTGCGCGGTCATGCGGCAACATCTTGCCTGTATTCAAATCCAGTACGCCGCCGGGGGTATTGAGCTGCAAAGGGTCTGCATCAAATTCCTGCAAGTAAGTCTTGCATTGCCCGCGCGCGTTCTGTTCGCAGCCGGAAATGAATGATCCTTTTCGCATGGGCCTTGTCCCTTTTTTGATGGGTAGCTTTTGAACGAAGTCGCGCAAGCTCTCGTATACCTCAACTCTATTTGCGGGTTGCCAGTGTGTGCCTTTCCACATTGCCCATTTTGCTTGTGATGGGCTGGTTACGATGTATCGAAAATCCTGCCCATGTAAATTTACCCAGTTTGAAGTTACCCCAAGTTCCGTAGGGTCAAAATTCTGCCCCGCCCGCCATGCGTCTTTAGATGATCTCTCTATATCCTCACGATCAAGCCCTGCATCCATGGCCTGTTGTTTTGCGCGGGCCAGTTTGTTTTCGTCTCCTTTGTAACCTGCCCGCCAGCAATCCCTAATGAGCTGGTTATGGCGATTGCCCTTTTCATACCCGGTTAAGCTCTTGCCGCCCCGCCCGTTTTCTTTGCCTGCTAATAGCGCCGTTACCTGTTCCGGCCTGATCGCTTCCCCTTGCCCGCGAGTGAGTTGGTTAATCAGCTCTTGCGGATGCCATGCGATAATGTACCCATTGGAACAGCGAATATCCCCGCAGGCCCATTTGCCGTTTTGAAATTCCTGGCCCTTGAATCTGTACCAAAAATGCAGCCCTCCCTCCCGCCTGCTTTCGACAATAGCGGCGGGGCTTCCGAGATTGCTTTTTAACAGGCTTTCAGCCTGTTCAATGTCTCTATCTGCATCAAAAACAATAAAGCCTGAATTTGGACGTATGCCGATTGCATGGCCGTTCCAGCGCCATGCTGCAATGGCCTCAATTTCATTAGTGGAATCGGTATAGCTCAATCCAAAGGCGGGGGCCTTGGTAGCCGGGTTTACCGGCAATACCTTTAGGGAAAATCGTTTGGCTATCTGTAAGGCAGTCTCTTGCAGGCTCATGGGGCTAGTGCGCTGTTTGATCGCCGCCTTGTTCCTTGCAGCCAGTCAGCAAGAGATTTTGCGCTTGCTGTACAAGTTCGCGGGCTTCGGGGGATGGGCTGGACGCAATCAATACGGCCTTGCGGACGGTATCCAGAAAAGTAATAAAATCGTGATGTTCCCCGTTCAGCCGCGCCGCCAGCAAGAGCGCAAGATCATGGCTAAAGTTAGTCAACTCTTGCTCGAATTCGGGGTTTGCCATTTGCGTATCCGTGGGGGAAGTGAGTGCAGGCTAGGAAGCCCTAGCAAGGGGCCTGCACTCTTTACCCCTGCTAGGGTTTATTCAATGTCTCTTACTGTCATGTTTGCCGGTAGCTTTTCGCTGGCAACCTTGGTTGCCTTTTTAAGTGCTTCCAAGACAAATACAATTCCGTCCGATTTGTACCCCGCCGCTTTCAAATGCTCGGGCAACTCTGAAAACATACGGTGCGCCCCTAGAAGTGAAGCCACGGTTACTTGCTCGATTTGGGAACCGTGCATAAGGCTTCTGATTGCTTCCGAGCGGGTAATGTTCCTGTTTGGAAAACACGCTTGTATTTCTTTAAGCCGGTGGTCTATTGCCTGTACATCCCCATCTTGTAGATTCAGGCTTACGATTCGATTGGGCATTAGTGATCTCTCCTTTTTGTAGTAATCCACTTGACCTTAGCGTAATATATATTTACTGTAAAATCAATAAGTTACATAGGCTCTGAAAGCCTAACTAGAGGAAATTTCCATGAACAGAGACGATATAGACCTAATCGACCGGCAGATTCTTGATAGTCTCCGCGTCATTGCCGACCGAAGCCAATCAGTACGCACGCTGCTCGGCATCATTGGGACAAGCGAACGAAACGCGATGCACGTTCATGCGTGCGCCCGCCTGATCCTGCATGATCCTGCCAAGCTGGAAATGATCTTGGGCGAACCTGCCAAGCTGAATTCGCCGCAGGTGTTAAGCCCCGATGATGCCTATGTGCATAAGCATTTTTGAACCATGAAAGTTTGCAGAAAAGAGCCGCCCCAGTATCGGTATACACCGGGCGGCTGGATTGCTCAATGCGCGGCTTGCGGGCTGATCGAATCAGTACCGGGGCCGGGTGCAAATTCATATTTGAGCCGTGCTTTTGGCCGGGGCTGGCGATGTAGAGGGCTGCAAAAGAAAAGCCTTTAGAATTGAATCCAAAGGCTTGCAAGTGTAGGGGCTAATAGCTTATATTCGGATTTAGTGATCTAGGAATCACTTTATATATCAGTTATTTACCAAATTTATAGTGGCGTCCCCAGGGGGATTCGAACCCC
The DNA here is from genome assembly GCA_965214675.1 of Gammaproteobacteria bacterium. GTDB lineage: Bacteria > Pseudomonadota > Gammaproteobacteria > UBA4575 > UBA4575 > WTFY01. The sequence continues at coordinate 640,762 of OZ243969.1, read as the reverse complement.
CGTTGCCGCCGTGAAAGGGCGGTGTCCTAGGCCTCTAGACGATGGGGACGACTGAAGAGATTGTCAAAGTATACGATTCTTTGCACTAGTGGCGGCGCACGGTACGATAACCATGCTTTGGCTGTCAAGCTTCATTCGCGACGATTGGGTTGGTGGAGCTAGGCGGGATCGAACCGCCGACCTCTACAATGCCATTGTAGCGCTCTCCCAGCTGAGCTATAGCCCCATGCATCCAGCGCGATAACCTATACCAAACCCCTCATATATTCAATTGCCTGATCGATACGCTCCATAGTCTTCCTGGCCCCGAGCAACTCCAGTGTGATATCGATGGACGGCGAATTAGCCTGTCCAGTGACGGCGAGCCTCAGGGGTGGCGCAATTTGGCCAAACTTCAAATTCATCTCGCCTGCCACAGAACCCAGTACAGCCTTGATCTCTGCTGCGGTCCAGTGTTGCGTGTTCTGCAGGGATCGTTTCAGGGTTTCCAGAATTCGGATGCTGTCGCCGGTGAAATGTTTTCCGGCAGCCTTCTCATCATAGTCCTTGATATCCTGATAGAAATATTCACTTGCACCACATAATTCCTGCAACGTTTTACAGCGTTCCTTCTGTACATCAAACAATTCCGGCAAACCGGGCTGGCCGTCCGGAGAGACCCCGCAGGAACTGAAATAATCAGCAAGTTCTTCCTCAATCTCAGCTCCTGAGGTTTGCTTGAGATGCTGATGATTCACCCAAAGCAGCTTTTCCATGTCAAATATTGCAGGCGAGGACTGCACGGAATTGAGGCTGAAGAGCTTGATCAATTCACTGCGGGTAAAGATTTCCTGGTCTCCATGGGACCACCCGAGCCGTGCCAGGTAGTTGACCAGCGCCTGCGCTAAAATCCCATCCTTTCGGTACTGGGTGACGGACAGGGCCCCGTGCCTTTTGGACAGCCGCTTACCGTCTTTTCCATGGATCAGCGGAATATGGACATACTTCGGAGCGGGTTGACCTAACGCCTTGAAAATATTGATCTGCCGTGGGGTGTTACTTAAGTGATCGTTACCCCGGATGACATGAGTGATCGCGAGATCAATATCATCGACAACCGCGCATAGATGATAGGTCGGCGCACCGTCCGAGCGAGCCAGAATGAGATCGTCGAGCTCGCTGTTCTGGACCTCAACAGTGCCATACACCTTGTCATCCACCCGTACGCTGCCCTGAAGCGGGTTTTTGAAGCGCACGACAGGGTTCGACTCAACGGGACCTTTGGGTACGCCCGATCGACAGCGCCCATCATAGCGGGGCTTGTGCCCGCTTTCCATTTGCTCACGGCGCAGCAAATCCAGGCGCTCCCTGGAGCAATAACAGTAATAGGCTGACCCGGAGTCTAGCAGGTGTTGTATTACTTCCTGATAGCGCATCATGCGTGACGACTGAAACACCGGTTCAGCATCGGACTGGATACCCAGCCAGGACAGTCCCGCGAGAATGTCCTCAACAAATTCATCCGAGGAGCGCTTCTGGTCCGTATCCTCTATGCGCAGCAGATACTCGCCCTCATGATGCTTTGCATACAGCCAGTTGAACAGTGCAGTCCGGACACCGCCAATATGCAGATTTCCGGTTGGACTGGGAGCAAAGCGGGTACGTACGGTCATTACAGGAACGTGGGTCTGGTAAAACGTGGGCGCCGATATGATGGATTGTACATGGATAAGTATTGTGTAAGCTCAGATCGTGCGGCTATATCACCTGCACCGCCCACACCATGCCATGAAGACACAGCATTGCATACAGGGCCGCCAGCACGTCATCCAGCATGATCCCGAACCCGCCTGCTACATACCGGTCTGCCCATGAAACAGGCCATGGCTTCCAAATATCAAAGATCCTGAACAGGATAAATCCTGCGATAGCCCAATACCATGTGAAGGGGACGTACCACATGGTTATCAGGTAGCCAACGATTTCGTCTGCGACGATACCGGGGTGATCATGGACCCCCAATGCGCCAGCCGTCTGTCCACAGCTCCAGCATCCCGCTAAAAATACAAGCACCACGACTGCAGTGTAGGCAGCGGGACCAAGCGGTACCAGGGCCAGATAGGCTACAAGTCCAACCAGGGTTCCGACGGTACCCGGGGCAACAGGTGAAAGCCCCGCTCCAAATCCAAACGAGAACAGGTGGATGGGGCTGCTGACAGCCACTTGTCTTACGTTCTGGCGCATAACCTTGAGTCAACCAAAATGATCAAACCCCGGGCTGTCAGGTGGGCGGTATCTGTGACCTGCCTGGAGCAACTCCAATTCGCCACCCCGTGTAATACAGCCTATTTCGGTAATCGGACAGCCCGTTCGCGTACTCACGTTATTCACTTCCTCACTGTATTGCGGGCGAGCCGTAAAAACCAGTTCGTAATCTTCTCCCCCGGAAAGCACCAGGTCCCAGTCCGCATTCGCCTGCTGCCAACGTTGCATGGCATCGGACAGGGGCAGCTGGTCCAGGTCAACCTGCGCCCCTACCCCACTCATCTGCAATAGTTGCTCAAGGTTCAGGAATAATCCATCGGACAAATCAATGGCGGCACTCGCGAAGGCTGCAATCTCTTGACCAACCTCCACTCTTGGCTGGGGCCGGTTCAGGTGCAACAGAAAGCTGTCCCGGTCTTTCTCAGACACCGCATGCTTTTCGGCTTTCTTGAGCAACTTCAGGCCAACCGCCGCATCACCCAGCGTACCGGTAGCATAGATCAAGTCATCGGGTCCGGCATGGGATCGGGTCAACGCCTGCCCGGATGCCAGGTATCCCGTTGCCTGTATCGATATGGAACGTGTCCCACGCACGAGATCACCTCCAACAAGCTTTACACCGTACCGGTCGGCCAGTGAATACAGGCCCCTGGAAAAACCTTCAAGCCACGGATGTTCAATCTCCGGCAGGGAAAGGCTGAGCGTTGCCCAGAGAGGCGTTGCCCCCATGGCTGCAAGATCACTCAGGTTCACGGCCAGCGCCTTGTGTCCCAGGTGCTCGGGGGAGCATTTCGCATGAAAATGAGTCCCTTCGTTGAGGGTATCTACCGTAATGACCAGTTTTGAGTCACCGGGAGGCCTGACAACGGCCCCGTCATCCCCCACACCGAGCTCGACATGTGCATCAGTCGAGTGCCTTGAGAAATACCGGGCAATTATTTCCTGTTCTAACACATTCGTGCTCGCTGCATTTAGCTGCAGTCAGTACCACTCAGCCCAGGAGTGTCTCTGAAACTTTGTCAAGGACCCCATTGATCAGTTTGTAGCCCCCGGACGCTCCAAATTTCTTGCACAGGATAACTGCCTCGGAAATGATCACGTCTTTTGGAATTTCACGTCTACACTGCATTTCGTACGTTGCATATAACAGGATTGCCTTCTCTACGGGCCCGATGCGCGCCATCGACCCATCGACACAAGGTGTAATGATTTCATTGAGTTGATCAGACAGTTTTATTGACTCTCTTACGATCTCCTCGAAGTAGGGCTGGTCGACTTTGTGCCAGTTCTCATCATCGGCATATTGCGCAATCAGATCATCTGCACTGTGCCCTGCCAGTTGCCATTGATACAGCGACTGCAGTGCAAACCGCCTCGACCAGTGGCGCTTATGTGGGAGTCCCTCATCCACCGGTTTGTATGGACTTCAGTACACTGACCATCTCCAAAACACAAAGGGCGGCATCACGCCCCTTGTTGCTGTCGCCTGAGCTGCGCTCCACTGCCTGCTCCAGCGTATCCGTCGTCAACAACCCGAAGGCGATGGGGACCCCGGAGGATTGGCTTGCTTGCTGTATGCCGGCTGTACAGCCCTGGCACACATACTCGAAATGAGGAGTGTCTCCGCGGATAACACAGCCCAGGGCGATGATGCCCTCATAGTGGCCTGTCTCGGCCAGGGCCTTGCAGGCAAGGGGAAGTTCGAATGCCCCGGGAACATGGATGCACCGGATATCCGTCTTGGCAACGCCATGCTCGAGCAACACGGCTTCTGCCACAGTCCTCATTGCTTCAACCACCTTGCCGTTGAAGCGTGCACAGACGATGCCGATGCGAACACCCTGCCCTGAATAATCTGCACCCGGTGTGTAGCTGCCCTGCATTAGAATCTACCTGTCATTTCGCGTTAACTGCTCCAAGTACCGTGCCACCAGATCCACCTCCAGATTTATCTCGTCCTCAGGTACCCGACTTCCAAGGGTGGTATTTTTCAGCGTATGGGGAATCACCGTAACACAACACTGACCCTTTTCAGCCCGGTTAATGGTGAGGCTGACCCCATCCAGGCAGATGGACCCTTTGGGCGCAATGTACCGGGACAACTCATCCGGCACTGAGATCCACAGGTCCGACTCGTTTCCATGGTCCTCACGTGCGATGAGCCGGACAATCCCGTCGATGTGACCACTGACGATATGCCCTCCCAGGCGCGTCGCAGGCGTCACCGACCGCTCCAGATTCACCCGGTCACCTCGTCGAGGCTTGCCAAATGTTGTGCAGCGTCGTGTCTCCATGGACACGTCTGCCTGGAATGAATGCTCCTGCAGGTTGTATGCGGTCAGACAAACGCCGTTCACGGAGATACTCTCGCCGGTCTTGACCCCGTTCATGAAGGCCGCCGACGTTTGCACCTGATACTGATGGATGTCCTCTCCCTCTTCCAGCCGTTGTACAACCCCCACTTCCTCCACGATTCCGGTAAACATGACTACGCCTTCAATTTCGATTTACAAGTAATGGATGAATCGTGAGATTGCAAGACCCGTCTACTGCTGTCCCGGGCTTGAGCCCGTTCATGCATTTCCAGGCCGTGCACGTACCCTGATGTCATCACCGAATTGCGTGATGTCCTCGATTCGCAGCCCCAGCCTGGCCTGCATGTCCGAAATCGATGGCAATGTTGCCAGTCCACGACCGGACTCACCGATCAGGTGAGGTGCTATATAAACGATGAACTCATCTGCCAGACCCTGGTCCAGCAGACTGCCCACCAGTGTCGCTCCAGCTTCTACAAACACCTCATTGATCTCGCGTGCGCCCAGGTCTCGCATCACCTCGTCGAGGGGGATCGATGGTTGCTCGAGCGCGACCACTTCAACATTCTTGCTTCTTAACCTGTCAATTCTTCCAGCATCTTGCGAGCAAGTATAAACGAGGGCCTTGCCCGGGGCATGCAGTACCCTGGCAGAATCCTGGATGCGAAGCCGGGTGTCCAGAATCACGCGCAAGGGCTGTTCAACATGTTCCTGCGCATCCTGCCCCTTGCCGGAGAGCCGTGCGCTCAGCTGTGGATCATCCGCCATGACGGTACCTATCCCCGACAGGATGGCACAGCTTCGAGCGCGCAGCCTGTGCACGTCATGACGTGCAGGCTCTCCGGTAATCCATTGACTCTTGCCATTGGCCAATGCCGTTTTTCCATCGAGACTGATGGCAGACTTCAGCGTGACGTACGGTCTGCCCGTGCGCATTCTTTTGAAAAATCCCTTGTTGAGTTCACGGGCCTCTTCTGACAATACATCGCAGCGGGTTTCAATGCCGTGCTGGCGCAAGGAGGCCAGCCCCTTGCCGCTGACCAGCGGGTTCGGATCCTGGACTGCCACGACCACACGTGCAACCTTTGCTGCGATGAGGGCCTCCGTACAGGGGGGTGTCTTTCCTACGTGGGCACAAGGCTCAAGCGTGATATACACCGTTGACCCGTCGATGGGCCCGGATACATCCGCAAGGGCATTGGATTCTGCATGGGGCTGGCCTGCCTTGGCGTGATATCCACGCCCGATGATGTCGCCTTCCCTGACAATGACACAGCCTACCCTGGGATTTTTGCGGACAGTGAACCGTCCTTTTTTCGCAAGGCGCAGGGCCTCGGCCATGCAGGCATGATCATTCAATGGTAAGGGCATGCGGCTGCGTTCGATGGAGACGTTCAGTCCGGCTCATCAGCGATCAACGGAAGCTGGCCTTTGCGCATTTCCGGTGCGAGATCCTTCTCCACGCGCTCAATCAGATCCTTGAAGGCACGGACATCCTCGAAGCTGCGGTATACGGAAGCAAAACGGACATAGGCCACCTGGTCCACCATCCGCAGTTCCTGCATGGCCCATTCACCAATACTGCTGGACCGCACTTCCCGCTTCCCGCTCCCCAGTGTTTTGCGCGAGATCCGGCTGATGATCGAATCGATCGTCTCAGTGGCAATGGCACGCTTCTCGCACGCAAGCGTCAAACCCTTGTGCAGCTTATCCTCATCGAAGGGTTCACGTCTGCCGTCTCGCTTGACGACCCGTGGAAGGCTGCGCTCTGCCGCTTCATAGGTTGTGAAGCGCTCATTGCACTGGAGGCACTCGCGTCTGCGCCGTACCTGGTCACCCTCGCGCGCAAGGCGTGAGTCGATGACCCTCGTGTCCTCAAAACGGCAAAAGGGGCAATGCATGTCTTTGCCGGGAAGTTGTCAGACAGCAGACAGCTACGCTACAGCCTGTTGCTCCGCACTCGCCTGGTAGACCGGGAATCGCTTGCACAGTGCCAGCACCTGGCCCTTCACTCGCTCGACCGTCTGCTCGTTTTCGATATCGTCCAGGATGTCGCACATCCAGTTGACGAGTTCCCTGCATTCCTGCTCCTTGAATCCGCGTGTGGTAGCCGCCGGGCTGCCGATTCGCAGACCGCTGGTCACGAAAGGAGATTGCGGATCATTCGGCACGGTATTCTTGTTCACGGTGATATTGGCTCTGCCCAGTGCAGCATCTGCATCCTTGCCTGTCATCCCCTTGTCGATCAGGTCGACCAGGAACAGGTGGTCGTCCGTCCCGCCCGAGACGATATTGTAGCCGCGCTCCATGAACTGCCTGGCCATGACCCGGGCATTGTTGAGGACCTGCTGCTGGTAGGATTTGAACTCCGGTTGCAGGGCTTCCAGGAAGGCGACGGCCTTGGCGGCTATGACGTGCATCAGCGGGCCGCCCTGGGTTCCCGGGAATACCATGGAATTGAGCTTTTTCGTGATCTCATCATTCTTTCGCGCAAGGATAATGCCTCCACGAGGTCCGCGCAGGGTCTTGTGGGTTGTCGAGGTCACGACATCTGCCAAAGGCACGGGATTGGGATACAGGCCTGCGGCAATGAGTCCTGCCACATGAGCCATGTCCACGACCATCAATGCGCCTACCTCATCACAGATATCCCTGAACCGCTGCCAGTCCCAGACCCTGGAATAGGCAGAAAAACCGGCAATGATCATCTTTGGCTTGTGCTCCCTGGCCAGTCGATGCACTTCTTCATAGTCCACTTCACCGGTATCGGGGTTGAGCCCGTACTGAACGGCATTGAATACCTTTCCGGAGAAATTGACCGGACAGCCATGCGTCAGGTGTCCACCGTGGGAGAGCGACAAACCCATGATGGTGTCGTGCGGTTTGAGCAGCGCCAGGTAGACGGCGGCATTGGCCTGGGAGCCTGAATGTGGCTGAACATTGGCATAATCGGCATCAAACAGCTCCTTGATCCGGTCGATGGCCAGCTGCTCGGCAACATCCACAAACTCGCAGCCGCCGTAATAACGCTTGGCAGGATACCCTTCTGCATATTTATTGGTCAGCACGCTGCCCTGGACTTCCATCACTCTGGGGCTTGCGTAATTCTCTGATGCGATCAGTTCGATGTGTTCTTCTTGGCGACGGATTTCTGATTTAATTGCTTCTGTCAGCTCCGGGTCAAAGCTGGCAACCGCCATGTCTGCTGTAAACATTATTACTTCTCCTGCTCAGGCATCTCTTTGAATGAGTACAATGAATGGTATTTCTGGAAGTATAGCCTAAAAGTGGCTTGCAGCCCCAGAAGGGCCGGTTTCTCAAGTGTTTAGCATGGTTTGCGTAACCGCCGTCCATCCCCTTGCAATGTTTTCCATATTGTAGCCTCCACCACCCAGGGCGACCAACCGACCCGAGCAGTGCGTGCCGGCATACTGGATCAGTTCCCGGGTGACCTGTGCATGTGCGGCCTCGCTCAGGCAAAGATTCGTGATCGGATCCCCCTTGAGGCTGTCCACGCCGCACTGGAGCAACACGAACTGTGGGCTGAACTGGTCAATGAATTTCCGGCCTCTTTCCCACTGCTCTGAAAAGAGCGCATCGCCGCATTCGGGCATCAGTTCGATATTCAGCTTCCTGCCTTTTGCAGGGCCGCCACCCGTCTCGTGAGACTTTCCGGTGCCAGGATATAAAGTATCGCTATGCTGATGATAATCAAGGAAAAGTACGCGCCTATCCTTGTCGAATGGGTAAAACACCCCGTCGCCGTGGTGCGCATCAATATCCACGTAGAGGATCTCGGTCAATGCCCAGGTACTGAACAGGTGCTCGATGGCCACACCGATGTCATTGAAGACGCAAAAGCCCTGGGCCGCATCACGTCGTGCATGGTGCAGACCACCGATGGGATTGAACGCCTGCCCGCATTCCCCTTGCATGACGGCATCGACTGCAGCCACCGTCGTGCCGACCACGGTGGCGGCGGCCTCGTAGATACCGGGAAAGGCCGGGGTATCCCCGCCATCAAGGTACCCGGCACCCGATCGGGAACAATGGGCGACCGCATCGATGTATCCGCTGTCATGAAACAGGCGCAGCTGCCCATCCGTTGCCTGTTGCGGAGTACGCACACAGCATTGCTCCAGAAGGCCTGCAGCCTGCAAGGCCGCCTCATAGGCCGCATGCCTGGAAGGGCTGAATGGATGTCCGCCGGGAAACCCGTATTTTGCGAGCGCTTCACCAAGAAAAACGCAGGTATCGCTCATATCCTTGCTCAATATTGATGGCCAGAGGTCATGCCTGGCTTCTCAATCCAGTGCCTTGAGCGCACTCCTGAACATCCTCATCCATGGCCCATCCTCCCCCCAACCCCGGGGTCTCCAGGAATACTGCACCGAGCGAAACAGCCGCTCAGGATGGGGCATCATGATGGTCACACGCCCATCGCGGTTGCAAAAGCCGGTCACGCCTTGCGGAGAACCATTCGGATTATAGGGATAGTTGTCAGTAGCCTGCAGTTGATTATCAATATATCGCATGGATACCATCTTCTGCGAGAGCAGTGTATCGAGGGTGTCTGTGGAAATCTCCGCCCTGCCCTCTGCATGGGCCACCACGACCGGCAGGCAAGACCCCTGCATGTCCTGCAATAACAGGGAGGAGGACGGCATGACCTCGATCATGACCATGCGCGCCTCGAACTGCCCGGACCGGTTATGTGTGAAGGTTGGCCAGCCCTCGGCCCCGGGAATCAGCTCGCGCAATTGCGCCAGCATCTGGCAGCCGTTGCATACACCCAGCGCCAGGGTGTCCTCACGCTCAAAGAACCGGGCAAAGTCCTCTTTAAGGCGCGTATTGAAAAGAATCGATTTTGCCCAGCCGCCGCCTGCACCAAGTACATCCCCGTAGGAAAATCCGCCACAGGCGACCAGGCACCGGTATTCCTCCAGCGTGTGCCGCCCCGAGATCAGGTCCGTCATGTGGACATCCGTACATTCAAAGCCAGCCCGCTCAAAGGCGGCCGCCATTTCCATGTGCCCGTTGACCCCCTGCTCACGCAGGATAGCGACCGACGGTCGCATCTTCGGGAGTATTGCGGGCAAATCAGCGGAGGCACCCATACCAAAGCTGAGTTGCGCCGACAGTCCGGGGTTGTTCTTGTCAAGAATCGATTCCAGCTCCTGGTCCGCACACTGCGGATGATCGCGCAGCTTCTGGATCGAGTAGCTGGTCTGCATCCACCAGTTCTGCAGGGTCGTGCGCCCTTCCTTGTACACCGTTTTGGTGCTGTGCTTGAAGGAAAGTGTATCCGTGTCGTTGGGACGCGCGATGACGTGCGTGTACTCGGCCAATTCATTTTTTTCGATAACCGACATCACCGAACGCCAGTTTTGCCCACTGACCTGAATCACGACACCCGGCTCCTCACAAAACAGTGCCGCGATGGGATCCGGGCCCATGGAATCAAGAAAGACGTCCAGGCCGACATGGCCCGCAAAACTCATTTCACAGAGCGTGACCAGCAGTCCGCCATCGGAGCGGTCATGGTAGGCATGCACCAGGCTGGCCTGCTTGAGCTGTGTCATGGCGCGAAACAGGTTCACGAGGTCCGCCGGGTCATCCAGGTCTGCAGGCGTATCACCGAGACTGGAGTACACCTGGTTCAGGGCCGATCCTCCAAGGCGGTTCCTGGACTTGCCAAGATCCACCAGCAACAGGACACTGTCCTCGATTGACACATTGATGACCGGGGTCAGGGTATTGCGTACATCGTGTACGGGGGCAAAGGCTGAAATGACAAGCGACAGGGGTGCGGTGACCGACTGCTCCGTGGATTCTCCTTGCCAGAGACTTTTCATGGACAGGGAATCCTTGCCTACGGGGATGGCGATCCCGAGTGCGGGACACAGCTCTTTTGCCACGGCATCGACCGCCGCGAATAATTCCGCATCGGCCCCGGGGTGGTCGGCTGCAGCCATCCAGTTTGCAGACAGCTTGATATCTCCAAGCGCCTGCAGGTCCGTGCTCAGCAGGTTGGTGATGGCCTCGGTTACGGCAAGGCGGCCCGAGGCAGGCGCGGAAAGCAGTGCGGCCAGGGGCCGCTCACCGATGGCCATGGCCTCACCCGCAAAGCCCTGGTAGTCACTGCACGTTACCGCAGCATCCGCCACTGCGACCTGCCACGGACCCACCAAGGGATCCCTGGTGACCATGCCTGTCACGGTGCGATCACCGATGGTGATCAGGAAATTCTTGGCGGCAACCGCGGGAAGCTGCAGCACTCTTTGTACCGCCTGATCGATTCGGACTGAGACGCCAAGTCCTTCTGAGTCGCTCACAGAATGTGAAGAAACACTGCGCTGCATTCGCGGTGTTTTTCCAAACAGCACCTGCATCGGCAGATCGATGGGGGATTTATCCGATTGGCGGTCCGTGAGCGTCAGGTGTGGATCACTTGTGCTGTGTCCGATGATGGCGTGCGGACAGCGCTCGCGTTTACAGATCGCAATAAATTCTTCAAGGTGATCCTTTTCAATCGCGAGCACATAGCGCTCCTGTGCTTCATTGCACCAGATCTCCTTGGGTGACATTCCTGAATCGGCACTGGGGATATCGCGCAGCTCGAAACATCCCCCGAGTCCTGCCTGGTCAAGCAGTTCCGGGACCGCATTCGACAGGCCCCCGGCCCCGACATCATGGATCGACAGGATCGGGTTGTCCTCGCCCTCGGCCGTACAGCGCTCGATCACTTCCTGGCAACGGCGCTGCATCTCGGCATTGCTGCGCTGCACGGAAGCGTAATCGAGATCCTCGGTGCTTTTCCCACTGGCCATGGAAGAGGCAGCGCCCCCACCGAGACCGATCAACATGGCAGGCCCGCCGAGCACGACAATCGGAGTGTCCGCCGGGAATCTCTGCTTTTTGACATGCGGCTCACGTACGCTGCCAAGTCCGCCTGCAAGCATGATCGGCTTGTGATACCCGCGTACATCCGAGCCATCGCGGGCTTCGGACACATCAAGTTCCAGCGTCCTGAAATAGCCCAGGATATTGGGGCGCCCGAACTCGTTGTTGAAACTTGCCGCACCGACAGGTCCTTCAATCATGATCTCAAGAGGCGAGACGATCCGGTCGGGTTTCCCGTACGCCTTCTCCCAGGGATGCATGCGGTTCGGCAGGCGCAGGTTGGATACCGAGAAACCACACAGCCCGGCCTTCGGGCGCCCTCCCCGGCCCACGGCGCCCTCATCGCGTATTTCACCTCCGGATCCGGTCGCAGCCCCGGGGTACGGCGATATCGCCGTGGGATGATTGTGGGTTTCCACCTTCATCAGGATGTGCGCATCTTCTTCGCTATAGCCGTAGCGGTCCGTTTTGCCGTCGACCATGAAACGGTGGACGCGATGGCCAAAAATCACCGCCGCATTGTCGCTATACGCCGACAGGATGTTTTCGGGTGAGTGCATGGAAGTCTCACGGATCATGGCGAACAGGCTGTCCGTTTGAGGCTGCCCGTCGATGACCCAGGAGGCATTGAAGATCTTGTGCCGGCAGTGCTCGGAGTTGGCCTGGGCAAACATCATCAACTCAACGTCGGTTGGCGCCTGCCCCAGGGTCCGGTAATGCTCAATCAGGTAGTCGATTTCATCCTCGGTCAGTGCCAGCCCCATCTCCTGGTTGGCCTGCAACAAAACCGCCTTGGGTTCATTTCCAAGATCCAGGTGCACAAGCGCCCTTGCCGGATGGCTGGCAAACAGCTCTTTGGCCTGCTCCAGGCTGAATGCGACCGATTCGGTCATGCGGTCATGCAACAGGCGGGCAATCTCGCTTTGCTCTTCATCGTCCAGGGCTTCGTTCAGGGCGAACTGGTACAGGATGCCGCGCTCGATCCTGATGACGTTTTCAAGAAAGCAGTTGCGGGCAATGTCGGTGGCCTTGGAGGACCAGGGCGAGACCGTGCCCTGGCGTGGAATCACCAGGACCTGGAAATCATCCTCGATTTCGGGACATGCAGGGGCGTACGAGAGTAAGGCTTTCAGGTGGTCGCTTTCAGCCTGATCGAGGGCCTGTTCCACATCAATGAAATGATGGAATCTTGCCGTGAATCCCTGAATTTTATCCGAGGTCTGCTGCAGGCGCTCCCGGAGACTCCTGGCCTTGAACTCAGAGAGCGCGCTGCCGCCTTCGATAATCTGCATGTGACCAATACGTCCTTGGTACAGGGTACGTGAAAGCCCGAATCATAACGGAATCCGGGAGGCCCATCACGCAATAACACTGCGTTTAAAGTGCCAGTACAAAGCCTGTAATTATGGGTCCGTTGATTATATACTTGCAGGTGTCTCTCAGGGGGCGACCTGGTTTCGACGTGGATTACGAAACCCGAGGTGCATGTCGAGGATGTAGCTGGCCTCGTAAAATACGCTGCAAACCTATAGTTGCAAACGATGACAACTACGCACTAGCTGCCTAAACACCAGACTAATGCCATCCGACCTGTTCAGCTTGCGGGACAGGACCCGGGTGTAACCTTAGCAAGCTCGTGGTGAAGCCTGCCTGAAGCGGATCCATCAAACTTTTTCAGGATCGCATTTGCTCTCCCCGTTCGCCGGGCAGTAAGTGTTAAAACAAAGGCGATACTAAGCATGTAGTACCAACGGCGTAGAGTTTGCGGACGCGGGTTCGATTCCCGCCGCCTCCACCACTGAGACTTCCTGTAAAGTCCGATAACATCCAATAAAATATCATCAAACAGTAACTTATCGAGTATATCAGTCTCATAGGATACGAAGAGGTATTGTAAAATCTGGTGTTTATTGTACTACTCAATGTAATACGGAACGAAATTATTGGGCAGCGTATTACATTAAATGCCAAATACCACCCAACCTCTAAGCGATACAGAAATCAAACATGCCTAGCCCCAAGCCAAGATTTATAGCTTGGCTGACGGGAAAGGCTTACACCTCAAAGTCAAGCCGAGTGGCTACAAGGTCTGGATTTTCAATTTTGTCAGACCTGCTACCAAAAAGCGTGTAGTTATCACTCTTGGAGAATACCCTGCCCTTACCCTAGCTAAAGCAAGGGCAAAACGAAATGAATACCGGCAGTTACTCATTGATGGTGTTGACCCCATTGAGCATGAGTGCGAACAGGAAAGGCTCAGTGCAGAAAAAAATAAAAATACACTGGAAGCGGCAACTTCCCAGGGATGGTTGCCCGCCTGCGAACCCTGCCGTCCTAGTCAGAACGAGCGGGTATAGCCCACCTGAACGCCGATCTCGCGCACACTGAACCGGTGATCGATGCGCGGCATCCCCAGCGCGGATCCGTCCCCTCCAGTTCGAAACTCCAGATCAGCCTCCGAGTACCGGACCTCCAGCCCGATCCGGTTGGCCACACTCCCCCACTCCATACCCACTCCAGCAACCCACGGCCGCAACGTGTGATTGTTCACGACCCGGATCGATTCCCCGCCGATGTCGGAACCGCGTCGCACGGTCACCCGCTCCCGATGCACGCCAGCAACGACATAGACCGACCCACCTTCGCCCAGCAGCCCTTTCGGCGCGTACCCCAACCGGGCATTCAGACCGAAGCTGCTTCCCCTCTTCAGGCTCCATGGGCCCGGCCAAACGTCCCGGTCGCCAACGCCAGTGCCTTCGCGCAGGTAGCCAGCCGGACCGTCGCTCTCGCGGAAGGCTGCCTCGAGTTCCCCAGAAACGTAGAGACGATCGGTGACGAAGGTTCGGTAGCCGAACGAAGCCCGCACCAGGCCAACCCCTTCGCGCGCGTCACTGCTAGCCGACTCGTAGCTCGCGGGCGGCACGTCGAGACCGATCCCCTTGGTGTGATCAGCGCTTGTCCGGTTCCATCCAGCCGCTACTCCGAAGTACGGCCCTTCTTGCGCGTCCACACACCGTGTGGCCGCGAGCAGTAGAACGCAGACAGCAAATCGCATGCCCCTGTAACTTCGCATCCGATCCCCCAACAGGTCATTCCGTTGCAATCTGGGCAGAATGGTGTCACTCCGCCGAAGCAACTTCCAGATTGTAAGCGGCATATACGGCCGTCACCACGCCGTGAAGTCGACAACCGACAGCCGTGCGTCGCATCCGCTCCACCTGTTCGATCGCAATAACGGGGTGGGACCGAACCAGATCTGCGCAATGGACCCGGCAAGTCGGAGGTAGACAAGAGCTTGACTAAGATAACCCTCGATGAGTTCGTCTAGTCCAATCGCCTGATGCATCAAGTCTTTAACGATGGCACGGATACACCTTCTTGAATCGACATCTTTTTGCCAGGTAGTCATACGGTCTCCAAAGAGTACGGCAAGGTTATATCCGGATGTTGCACAAGGAGGTGGGCAAGTCCCCCTGTATTTCAATCTAATTCAGTTAGTCACACCAATCTCGAAGAGCACCTGCCCATGACACATCGTACCCGGGTATCGACTACACTTCCACGCTGTGCGCCGGGTCGAGGCCTGTTCCAGCGGTGGTAATATCTAGAGAGCCGGGCTTGAAGCGATCCACCGTAAGCCTCTGCCAAGTTGCTGGAGAAACACCGTGGCACTCTCAGTAGGACGGAGCATGAGCACGGTGTCAACTTCAGGCAGGTCCACGCCTTCGTTGAACAGGTCAAGGTAATGCTTGCCAGTGATGGCAATGAGGCTGCTGCTTGACGAATCTGTGCCTCAAAGGCTAACAGCATCTTTCCCCGAGTCGTTCGAGGTCCGTACGGTCCCGCAGATGGGTTGGGCTGGCACCGTTAACGGCAAGTTGCTCCACTTGGCAGCAGATCGTGACTTCGATGCCATGATCACAGTTGACCGAGGAATAGCGCACGAACAGAACGTGAACAAACAATCTGCCAATCCCGGTTGTTATCATGCTTGCCACCCGCAATCACCTGCAGGAATTGCAGTCACTTGTTCCTCAAGTAATTACCATTCTCTCCGGTACCTTGCATAAGCAAATTTACCAGGTTTCGGCTTGAACGAAGGATCTACACAATAGAGTTGCTAAACATCCCAATATTTACAGAAGCTCGGGCTCATTGTGTATGCTGTCTAGTGTCTCCAGATTGTCCGCAATTGCAGCATCCAACCTGGCGCCTGTTACTGGGTTCCATGTCGGCTCAGTCCACTCAATTCCAGAGGCCTGGGCCACTACTTCACCTCCTAATTTATGGTATTTGTAAGCATTCACTAGATAGAGTATGATCGTTCCATATCAGATGAATGATAGATGATGATATGGCCACCTTAGACCACGTATTCAATAAGACGCAAAGGCATATTTTAACTCTTATTTTCAACAACCCCTGCGAATCATTTTACACAAACCAATTGATTCGAATGGTCGGTACAGGCTCGAATGCCGTTAGCAAAGAGCTTAAGCAATTCAAAAAATCTGGGATTCTTACTGCCGAAAAAAGAGGCAACCAGGTTCATTATCAAGCAAATCAAAATAGCCCAATCTACAAAGAATTATATAGCCTGATCCGCAAAACATTCGGTATCTCTGAACCGTTTAAAGAAGCTTTGCTGCCGATAAAAGACAAAATTGAACGTGCATTCATATACGGTTCATTTGCAAGTGGTACTGAAAACGCCGAAAGCGATATTGATTTAATGGTTGTGACCGATGAGCTTAAATGGGAAGAAATAATTGATCATGTTGATCACTTAAGTGGGGAGTTAATGAGATCGATTAATCCCACCCTCTACACTACGAAAGAATTCAGTGAAAGATTGAGTAGTGATCATTACTTCATTAGAAAAGTAATGGACAGACCACTAATTGAGTTGGTCTAGTGGTAAACAACCTGGAGAATCTTACGCGCACACAACCCCCACGCCTGATTAGCGAGGAGAGCACGCAGGATGAAGTGCAAAGCTTCATAGCTATTGGCTCACAACGGTTAGCAGACGCGCAAATTACGGGGCTCTCTATGAACAGCCGATTTGTTCTTGCGTATGATGCTTGTTTTTCACTTGCCTACGCAGCTTTGCGAAGAAGCGGATATCGTGCGAACAAAAATGCACAAGGGCATCGCAGCACTGTTATTTCAACGCTGGAGCATACGATTCAATTGGGTCGTTCTAAATGCCGGGTAGTCAATAACGCGCATACCAAACGCAATGGCATGGAATATGAAGGCCATATTGATGTAGGCAATCAGCTAGTAGAAGAACTGATTGAAATCGCTGTACTGATAAATGAAAAGCTTGTGTAATGAAAACAAATGAGTAAAGAAGAGCTAAAAGATATCGGAGCCAACCTCTGGAAAAGCACTACTGAGCGGGACATTCGAGAAGCCGTCGGCATCATCGAAGAAATACTTGATAGTTTGTCCAAGGCAGAGTTCGTCCGTTCAACCTGATCTTACCAGCGTGAAGCCCTTCACCTACTACTTCCTGGCTCCATACAAAACTGCCACACTTCACTGCTCGCAATTTCAGGCACGCTGAGCATGCTCGCGAAGAACACGGTTAATCTCGGTCTGGTATCCACGCCCATTCGGAACATTTGACCTGAACCAAGCCACGACATCGGCATCTAGTCTCAATGTGATTTGTTACTTGATTGGCCGATACAAGAGACCACGCTTCGCTCCGGCCCAATCCAGAATCTCTGGTATATCACTTGTATAAATTTTCTCATCCGGAAGCTTAGCAAGTGCTTCAATTTCCGCCTTTTGCCCGCTGGTGAGTTCTTTATAAATTCCCGTCTTCATAGGCTCTCCTTTCATGTGCTGTGGCTTTGCGGGCACTGACAATACGACCCACTTCCACACCCGTTTCATGTTCTGGTCTAGGCCACGTGTGTACCACGACCACATTTCTGGCCATACCAATGGTATGCCATCGTTCATCTTCCGAGTTTGGATCTTGCCTGTGCACCATATGAAGTCCCGCACCGCCTCTGGCCATCTTGAGGTCTGAAACCAAATCACCCACTCCTGCTTCTATCATGTTGCTGGCGAAAGCCGTTTCACCTTAATTTGGTTTGCTTTTTTCATTGCCTGAGACAGCTCATAAGCGGATTGAAGTCGATACCAGGTTTCCGCACCGCCTCCGAAAGCCTTGTCAAGACGAATCGCCATCTCGGGTGAAATCCCTGAGCGGCAATTTACAACATCCGAGAGTTGCTTGCGGCTTATGCCCAACTTGCGTGCAGCTTCTGTAACGCTGAGCCCCAGGGGCTCCAGGCAGTCGTAACGCACGGACAGGCCCGGGTGAGGTGGATTTTTCATAGGCATATTAAGGCTCTCCTAATGATAATCAATCAAATCAACATCCTTGATGTTCCGCCCTTCAAAGCAAAAGGCAGTTTGCCATTGGATGCCTGGTCTATTGTGTTGTGTTACACTAATATGGTGAATCCGCTATAATAATCATGACCAGCGAGACACTAAAACCTGTCGAATGGCTGGGGCCAAGTAAGGAGGACCTGAAGAAATTTCCAGGTCCGGTACAAGACCGAATAGGCTTTGCAGTGTACCAGGCCCAGATCGGTTTAAAACACCGTGACGCCAAGCCTCTTACGGGATTGGGTTCTGGTGTTATGGAAGTAGTCTCAAGACACGATGGGGATACTTATCGGGCCATATATACGGTCCAGTTCAAGGCAGCTGTTTACGTTTTGCATGCCTTTCAAAAGAAAGCCAAGCGAGGCATCAAAACACCGAAGCCTGAGATCAACTTGATCAGGCACAGGTTGAAGGCAGCAGAGCAACATTACAGGGATGTCTATGAAGGAGGTAGATAAATGAAAGTGGAAAGCACAAAGATTGAACGTGGCAGTGGCAACGTATTCAAGGACCTCGGATATCCCGATGCCGATGCACATCTGTTGAAAGCCGAACTTGTAACTCGCATCGATGGAATCATTCGTCAGCGTGGCCTCAAGCAGGTCGAGGCAGCGAGGTTGTTGGGCCTGTCTCAGCCCGATGTCTCACGTCTGCTTCGAGGAAACTTTCGCGAGTATTCCATGGAACGCCTGTTGCGTCTTCTGACGGCACTGGGACGTGATGTGGAGATCGTCATTCGACAGTCCGAGTCACAGCCACATGGCAGGCTCCGTGTTGGGCGTGTGGATGAAATAGAGCCCTTAAACTTATCAACTGCCAAGGTATAGTAATACGGAAAGTAATACTTTCCTATTTCTACAACAAGAAAACACCCAGTAAATCAAAAGGATGTCCTCTGGGTTCGATTCCCGCCGCCCCACCACTGAGATGTCCTGTAATGTCTTATAATTCAGTATTTAACGTGTACTGACATCCTATGCTGCACAGAGCTGTTGTGTAAAATCTGGCAGTTTTAGTAATACTTTTAGTAATACGGAGCATATTTCCTCAGGAGCGTATTACTACAATTCCTAGAATTACCAAGCCGTTCAGTGAAGATGCGCTGGTGGTCAGACCACATAGAAACTGCGCAGAGAGGAATCTCAGTTGTTCAGGCACAAGGCGATCAAAAGCCACCAACTGAGATATAAAAGTCAAGGTATGTTCGGATGTATAGCTAAACTTTAACTATCGGAATTTCCTAGTTTAAGGTGTAGCATTCAATTACCTCTTGCCACAAAGAGTTTGCCATACTCTGCCAAAATCATCTGCTACTTGAGACTCAAGAAATGTTAGTTCCTCAGTTGCGCCAGAAACAAACCTTTGAAAGCCAGTGTATCTCCCATACTGATTCTTTATACTTATATAGCCGCATACCATTGGAATATTGTTCATATTTCTTCGCGTGAAAAAAACATCTCTAAACTTCACCTCTTCAGGATCAAACAACTTGCTTCTAACAGCATCTTTTGCCATTTCTATCCATGCCAACTCCTTTGCTCGTTCTTGCGCAGCCTTCTCCTCACTATTTCCATCTGACACAATCACCAATATTGACAACACAAGAATGACAAAAAACCTTTTCATAATTTAGCTCATCCAAAGCAGTCAGTACTAAGTAATTATACACTCAGTTATGTACACATTTTTTAGATTGCAAGATTGGTTATTCTAGAAATGATAGATCACTTAGTTAAAGGAGATTCCCCTTGATACGCTGTTGTCGGAATTGTCACTTTCTTGCACGTCGACTATGACATACAAGGGGAATGAATCCCATTCCTCAAAACAAACGAAACACTCTGAGCGCACCAAATAATCGTGACACTTTGCAATGCTTTCATGGTGTATGGAATGCAGATCTAGATCGCGGGCTGCATGAAAATCTTCAACATATATTAGACAAACAACGATCTAATACCTGCTTTTTTAGGCTCCATGAGGAAGGAATGTCATTCAATGCTGCAGCAACTCTGTGGGAAAGAGAGACTGAAATCAGTCAGCTAAAAAAGAGCCATAAATACACACAAATAGGTTTATGGATATCTGCTTCCGCTGCAACTATTGCTGCCTGTAAGCTTATTGTGGCTTGTTTTCTCTTTAAATGAGACAGGTAAAAACATGCGAAAAAGGAGTCTGTAATGAAGTTTCTCTACATAAACGATGTAAGACACCGTGACCCCGAATCCGATGCGGTAATCTATGCACATCATGGATGTCAGCCCAATTCAAAAGGCTACACCCGTATAGAAACAAGGCCACCTAAGGCTATACCAGGTTATGTGGTAATTTGTGATTGCTGTAGAGAATCAATCGGCACGTTTGAGCAGGATAGACCAATTTCCTCTAAATAATGCCAGCAACTCTGTGTCCTATATTCTTAGCAATACAGAAAGTAATACTTTGCTATTTTCAGTTACTAAAGTCCTACTAGATCAATCATATACAGCGTGAATTCGATCCCCGCCGCCCCGCCACTAAGACATCCGTTAACGTCCGATAGCTTCCAATAACCCTAAGCACAGCATTTTATGTGCAGTATATTTCCTGTAACGCAGCGTTGGTGAAAACAGGGATATCTTTGAGTAACTCGCATTAGGAGCCCTCCACCCGCTACCGACGGCGTGGAAGTCGGCTGCCTAAGCGCCTCAAAGCGTACGCAATATCTGATCAATACCAGCTTCAAGCTGCCGAAGCCGGCTTAACTCTTCAAGAAGCCGTTCTTCTAGATTCTTGAAATTGAGCGGAAGTTTCCGCTGACAAACACTATACCCCTCACCGACTATCTTATATCCCTTCCAACGCTGAATGCGATCTCCCTCTAATTCCAGGAATTTCTGGATAAAGCATGACTGCGATGGGCAATCTGCTTCGGCATGCATGCTGACTGGAAACGCCTTTTGCCTGATCTGGGTAGCTTCAATATACGTCTCAAAATGTACACCGGACTGATTCTCATTGTGCCAGTTGGCCTTATAGAGTTGCAGGTAACTACCTGTGTTGTAGATCCTCCAGTCATTTTCAAACCAACGCGACTGTTCCATCTTTTTTTCAAGGTTGCGGAAAATGTTCTTTATATTTTTCATACAGACGATACATTGTAGGGCAAACGACAACGCATTTCTTAACCTGCAATTAGAGCACGACCGAGGTGTTGGCCCGTTGGGAGCTGACATACTCGGCACAGGGTTAATCAGCAGCTAAACTACATTTTCTAAGGTTTAGATACTTAATGAGGCGGAAGCATGGGCACCAGACTCGTTTAAACAGATATCAATTACCACACACAGCACTAAGGAACTTAAAGCTCTGAGTCTTCTAGGCACAACCAAGATACCAGCAACAACAGGGGCCATGAAACCAGATCGTGCCACCGCGCTGTTCTTCGAGTTATTCAATGGACTATCCCGGCAAGGGCCGGGAAACTCAGCCAGCACCCTACGAGCCCTTGGGTTTGTGTCGAATGTTGGGCCACATACCCGCATGCTAGACATTGGCTGCGGAACCGGCGCCCAAACCCTTGTGCTAGCGCGCAGTACTCCGTCACGCATCATCGCTGTCGACAACCATCCACCTTTCATCGACACCCTGAATCGCGAAGCCCGCAGACTCGGCGTCACGGACCGACTGGAAGCGCGTGTAGCGGACATGCGCAGTCTCGACTTCGCAGACGGCTCCTTCGACCTGATCTGGTGCGAAGGCGCTATCTACAAAGTGGGAGTTGAAAAAGGCCTTCGCGACTGGCGGCGGCTGCTTCGGCACAACGGGCACATTGCACTGAGCGAAGTGTGTTGGCGTAAGCCCAAACCACCCTCCGTATGCACTTCTTTCTGGAACCGGGAGTACCCGGCAATTCGCAGCACCGCTGCACTCCTTGATGTCGTCGAGACATGCGGCTATGAAATCGTGGAGCACTTCCCACTCCCAGAGTCAGCGTGGTGGAACGACTACTATCGACCGCTTCAGGACAACATCGCCGTATTCCGCAGGCGTCATCACGACGAGCAGGATGCCCAGGAACTGGCGGACCAGTGTCAGCACGAAATTGATATCTGGCATACCTGCTCAGAGTTCTACGGCTACGAGTTCATTGTGCTGCGTGTCCGTTGAAGTCCGCTGCACTCAGGGTGCTGCGAAGGAGGTGATCAGTATAAACATCAGATTTCAAAAAAAACAGATGACAATAAAATGCGGAACTCGAAGAAATTTAAGCCCCTATGTGGGTGTGCCTGATTAACCGGAAAGGAACGCCTGGATAGGCTGATCATTTAGTTGAAGCTTTTTAATGCAGGTACTATCTTGTGGTTATATTGGACTCCCGTGAAACTGCACCAAATACCTTCCTGCCAAAAACTTCACCTGAATTTTCAAAATGAGTGAGTGCATTCCCCTTGCGATTGTCACGATAAGTAACGGCGTTCTTCAAAATCTGAAAGTTCCCAATGATTGAAACTATTGCCAAATCTAAGCATGTGTCACCGCAGTACACCGCGCTGCAGAACAAGTTACTGACCCACGATCTGTACCTCAAAATCACGACCCGTGAAAACCTGAGAGTCTTCATGGAGCATCATGTCTACGCGGTTTGGGATTTCATGTCTCTGGTCAAATCCCTGCAGAATGCCATTGCCCCCGCAACTATACCGTGGGTGCCTCCCAAGAATTCCCGCCTTGCAAATTTTGTGAACCAGCTGGTGCTCGACGAGGAGTCAGATGGCGCCTTGACCCCTGATGCCAAAACCACCCATGCCAGTCATTTCGAGAGTTATTTGCTTGCCATGACAGAGGCCGGGGCAGATATCCAACCGGTCAGGACCTTTCTAGCCATGGTCAGCGCTGATGGGCTTGAGGCTGCCCTTGAATTTCCTGACATTCCCGCACCTTCCAGGCGCTTCATGCGATTCACGTTTGATGTGATTGAGCAAAACGAGGTTCACTTGCTGACGGCCGTGCTGGCCTACGGCAGAGAAGACCTGGTTCCCCGACTTTTTCAATCCATACAAAGCTGCCTGAACCTTGACGCTGAATCATCCCCTAATTTGTATGCCTACCTGGACCGCCACACGCAACTGGATGCGGACAAGCACGGCCCACTTGCCATCCAGCTTCTGAATGAACTGTGTGACGGGTCCCCGCAAAAACAGACCGATGCAGTGGCTGTGGCAGAAAAGGCATTGACGACAAGGCTGGAGTTCTGGGATGGCATCCAGGCAGCGTTGCATTAGGCAGATGCTCCTGTTGTACTATCTGAACCGGGATCTCCTCCAAAGACCGAGATCCGAATCATTAACATCACGTCTGCCGTACCCGGCATGGTCTGCTCAAGTTCCTGTTCAACGGAATGTATATTTGGCAGAGAAAATGTCCTGACTGCCAAAACGGCAAGCAAGGTTTGCCGATCATTGGATAACCCTGCGGCCAGTCATTACCCCTCTGAAATCACGCACCTCGGGTGCAAGGACTGAATAAGCCAGGGAAATTTCCACGGCTTTTACATCCACCATAATTTACTTCTGGATTCAGCTAGAATGATATCTCTCAAACAACTATCGAACCCATCAGATTTCAGTACGGAATTTAAAACTCTGAAGCTGAACGGTTTATTCATTCGCCTATGAATTATGCAGTAAAGCCATCGAAGGATGATTTTCGAAAACATGTCCAGGACATTGCTCCACAGGCACTTGATTCAGAGACGATTACTGTAGTGGACGACCTCTGGGATAATTGGGAGCAGATAAAAACGGCATTGGTTGATGGGTCGGCTGTAATACTCATTGACATACTTTTCCTGCCTAGAAATCATCCGGAACTTGGTCGATATACTACCTGGAGAGGTCTTAGTTTATTTTTGATTCCGGTAGGCGTGCTGCTGATCCTGACTGGCATACTTTCTTCCTATATTTGGGGGTTAGACATTGTCTGGAAAACTGGATTGGGTGTTCTGATCGCAAGTTATGTAATGCGTAGAATTGGAATATATATTTGTGCAAAAGACTCCAATAAGTTTCGGGATGCTTTGGTCGAAAAGTTGTCGGTTACTCCAGAAGTCGGTATGACTGTGCTGTGCCGGGAGTATCTTTGTGGAGATATTGGAATTCAAGCGGATAGAGAAAGTGCGGCCTTTTGGCCTGAATTACCATCGGCTGCTTTTGTTTAAGCCTATAAGAAATCTTGGCAAGTTTTCATAGCTTAAAGTTGCTCATCGAAGGTGATGGCTTTGATTCACCGAACTGCCCGGGCATGCTACCCTTCCGGTCATGATCCGTGATAAGAGCATCAAACTCCAAACCGGGCACACTGGAGCGTATGAAATGACAAAAAGATCCAGGGAGACAGCTGAATGAAGTTCCAGCGCAGACAATTCCTTGTATTGCTGGCCGCCCTGCCGGCGCTGCCGAGTTTGGCAGCAACACCAGCGCAAAACAGTGGCATCCTGACCGTGCAGCAGGCCCATGAAGAGCTTCTGGAAGACCGGATCCGGATGCTGGATATCCGATCACGTGGCGAATGGCGTGAGACGGGTATTGCTCAAGGTGCCTGGGCGGTCAGTGTCCATCACTGGCGGTTTATCGAACGTCTGTTCACCGCCCACGAACTGGCAGAGGATCGTCCCCTGGCACTGATCTGTGCAACCGGCATTCGATCAGGGTCAGTCATGCGTGCCCTGCGACTGGCTGGTTACGATGGTTTCTCCGATGTCTCTGAAGGCATGCTTGGCTCGAACCGCGGCCCGGGATGGATCAAGGCTGGTCTGCCGGTCGTTACCCTGGACGAAGCACTGGCTGCCACACCTGATGCACTTACCTGAACCCTGCCCGGTGCTGCCCATTTGAGGCATCAGGCAACCCGGTCAGTTCATCGGCTGCTCCGGCTTGTGCAAACCTTTGCCACTCTGCCACTGGTCAGCCCAGATCGTAGGCTACAGGTAGGTAGTAGTTCACTTCCGCTGTACTGTACCCGATCAGCTCGCACAGCCTGCGGCGGCATTCCCGTTCCGTAGCACCTCTTTGTTTCCACACAGGAACCCGTTTCATCAGGGTCTCGACACGCTCCCTGGGTGTGATGATCCAGGTGTCCTGCGGCACCTCTCCAAAGGAAAAATCTGCTCTGAAGCTCTGCACAGCTTCCGGCTTCATGTACGGGACCAGCGTCAGTACGCTGCAGGCACCCTTCTCCATCACATGTTCCGAGGCGAGCTTCATGGTACCGCCGCTGTCTCCAAGATCATCGATGATCAGCACGGTGCAATCACGGACGGCCACGGAGACCCCCTGCTGCACCTGCATCGCATTGCTTCGCTCGCCGGGTCCCTCGTAACCCGAAATCCCGAGTGTGCCGAACCGGATTTTAGGGGTGCCCTGGGGACGTCCCTCGACCAGATGATCGTAGAGCAAGATACCGGGCAGCAGTCCGCCCTGCGTGATCATCAAAGCCACGCTGATCTCATCCGGCTTCCCACGCATCTGATCCTGATACAGATGCACCTTTTGCGCGAGATCAAAACAGATCGCTGCCTCCACCCGGTCCGGTATGAGCAAAAAGCGCAGTTCATCGTCCGGGACCGAGACCCCCACGGGGGTTCTCCACCTGTCAATATTCATATCACTGATCGTTCTCATCCTGCCATGCTCCCTGTACCGGTTACCTGCTCTAGCCTGCGGTGAAATCCCATTGCCGCCATCCTTTCAGCAGCGGGAAATACAAACCCAGTCGAACAGGATGGTCTCCCATCCTGACCATTACATTCGCATAGCGCTCCAGTTGCTCGCAATAGCGTTGCTGCTGCTGGTCAAGAAATTCATCCAGGCCGCCCCCCGTATGTGTGCTTGCCTTGTAGTCAATGATCCAGCGTGTACCGGCTTCATCGATAAAGGTCCTGTCGATGACAATATGATCGACTCCCCCCTCCATCCTTGCACTCAGGGCCAGTTCGCAACCCGCATCATGGTGCTGCCCGCTCAGGATCCACTGACCCCGGTCATCCTGCAGGGTGGACTGCAGCGCCTTGCGCACGTTGATATAAGCCGCATCCAGCCTGTCCTCAGGTACAGCCATCTGTTTGAGCATTTCATATCCGGTTTGCTCAAGGCGATCCCTGTCAGCCGGTTCCAGTCGTTCGATGCCAATCGTCCCGATCTGCTGGAGCAGGCGATGGACCACCGTGCCGACCGCCATTGCCGTCTCCCCGGCCCACTCGAACGGGATCACGTCATCCGGGTCCACTGCTGGAGCAGGCGGATTGGGTGCCTTAATGGATTCGGGCGGCTGCGGCAGTTGCCATGCGGCAGTGAGCCTCAATCGTCCAGTGACCTGACCCGGCGCTTCACTTGCAGGCGTTGA
Source organism: Gammaproteobacteria bacterium (assembly GCA_965214675.1). Lineage (GTDB taxonomy): Bacteria > Pseudomonadota > Gammaproteobacteria > UBA4575 > UBA4575 > WTFY01. Next base: position 614,504 of record OZ243969.1, on the reverse strand, counting down.
CGGGCGAGGCCCTGTGGGAGGCCCAGCATCCTCAGGACCTTCAGGAACACCCTCTACTGGCACAACATGCGGGTACAGGTGTGCCATCAAAGAGTCCGGATCGGGATCGTTGTAGGCGCCCTTATACTCATCCCACACCAGGGATCCCAACAAATGCAGCTGGCGCCTGGCCCGGGTTGCAGCCACATAGAGCAGGCGCCCGTCCTCCAGGCGACTTTTCATTATTTCATTTCTTTTCAGATACTTGGCCGATATACTTTCCTCTCCGCATGCACTAATCGGAGCCAGAACCAGTTCGCGCTCACCGGTTACGCGCCTGTACTCAAGCCAGTGCAGCAACTGGCTGTCATCCGAGGGTGGTATGCGCGAAAGACCAGGCACGATCACCGTGTCAAACTCCAGTCCCTTGGCCTTGTGCATCGTCATTACCTGGATGGATTCATCCGCTTGTGCATCCGGTGCTGCAAACAGTTGCTCCACACGTTTTTCCAGGCTGGCAAGATCTGCCGTCCCCTCTTCCCTTCCAAGTTTCTCGAGCAGGCGGAAAAAGCTCTCGGCATCTTCGAGATCCGTCCTGTCATGCACGCAGGCCGGCCCGCCGAGTGCGATCCACACGCCTTCGATACGGCTTCGCAGTGTACTTCTTTCACGTTCGGACAATGCGCGTTCGAGTATCGGCAGGATTCGTGCAATACGCACCTGCCCTTCTTCGCTCAACCGGGCAATGCACTTAGCATCACCAAGCAAATCGATGATGGTCCGACCCCCACCCCCACAGGCCAGACCATGCAGGTCTGCAAGGGTCAATCCGCAGCAGGGCGCGCGAAGCACGGCCAGCCAGGCAATGCGGTCGCCCGGGTGGCTCAGCGCCCGGGTCAGTGCCAGTAAATCCTGAACCACCGTACACCGGTTCAGCCTTTCAATCTCCACCGCCTGAAATCTGAGTCCTGCCCGCTTGAGATGTGTGGTAATTTCCACAAGGTGTGTACGAGCCCGCACCAGTATCGCGATGGTGCCTTGCGGTTGCTTCACACGGGCCTGCTCTACCAGGGACAGGATATTATTGGCCTCACTCACGTCATCGCGTCCCTGGGACAGATGCATGGTCACGGCATCGCCTTCGTCGGCGAGGTGAAAGGGCGTTGATTTAGCGTACGAGACCGCACCCTCATTGGCATCGTCATAACCGGGCAATACGCTCGGGAAGTGCTCGTTGATCCAGTCCACGATGCCCTGCTGCGAGCGAAAGTTGACCTTGAGCTGCAAAGGTTGCAGGGGCACCTGGCCGATCCCGTGCTCGACCGCGGTCAGGAAAAGCCCCACCTCGGCCTCGCGGAAACGGTATATCGACTGCATGGGATCCCCCACGACGAACAGCGTGCGCCCATCATTGGGCTGCCAGCCGGCCGTTAACCGCACAAGCAGTTCATACTGGCTGAACGAGGTATCCTGGAACTCGTCCACCAGCAGATGCTGGATGCGGTGATCGAGAGCCAGTGCGAGATCGGTCGGGGCTTCCGGCTCACCGAGTGCCCGTGTGGCCGCCTGTACCAGGGCGGTGAAATCCACTTGCCCGCGCTCACTGAACACTACCTCAAGGTGTGCTGCGGCCATGCGCAGCAACTGCACCAGGGCCTGCACAATTTCCCAGTCGTACTCCCCGTAACTTGCTGGGGGCATGGCCTGCAAATGTGCCAGCTTCTCACGCAAGGCCTCCTCACCTCGCAGGCTCTTCAGCAAGACCTGCATGGTGACCTTCATGGTGTCAAGCTTCGCCTTATCATCCGGACTGCTGCCACTGCTTTTGGGTGGAAAACCCTGATTCTTCGTCACGGTCCTGCGAAAGTCGCCCTTTGTAGTCAGCAACAGGGCTGCAATCCCTTCCCATACATCCCGGTCTTCCAAATCCGGGCCTGGAAGGTCCTTGAGACCGGTACAACTGGAAATAGCGGATGCATCGTGCTGTGGCAGGTTTGACGCGGCGAAGCATGCCAGCTCGGCCATTGACGATGCCCTTTTTGCAGGGAAAAGCTTGGTCAGGCTACCCAGTACCTCCGTGATCCGGTGTGCCATGGCAGCCTCCAGCATCTCACGCTGCAGTTTCGGATTGTTCGTCCCGACGATATGGCGCAGCCAGCGATCCCGGCTGGCAAGCATGGCAGCCACCAGGCCCTGTAGCCTGTCCAGCCGGTTGTCCATATGCTGCAACAGGGTTGCCACGGCATCCGACCATTCTTCGTTCGATTCCAGGTCCGCAAGGGTATCCCCTGCCGCTTCCAGGTAAAGCGGTTGCGCATTCTCGGCAATCTCCGGCAATGCCCCGAATCGGGACAACACGGGCATCTGACGCGACAGTGACGCACACAGCGCATCGATGGTCTGGATACGAAAACGCGCCGGATTATCCAGCAGCTCCCAACCCTGCTCGGTGTCCCGGGTCAAGGCGCGGCGTGCAAGCTGCCAGGTATGGTGCTTGTGCGCATCCTCGGGTGCCTGTTCGCAGCGGGCAGACTCAAGCGCGAGCAGGACCCGGGCGCGCATCTCCCCCGCCGCCTTGCGTGTAAAGGTGATCGCAATGATCTCCTCCGGGACTTCTGCACCTGCCAGAAGTACAAGAAAACGCTGCATGAGCAACTCCGTTTTTCCGGAGCCCGCAGGTGCCTGCACCACAAACGAATGCGAGGCATCCAGCGCCTGCGTGCGCGCCCTGTGATCAGCCACCTGCGAAGGCTTAGCCATGACTGGCCTCACTGGCCTCACCTGCCATGGATCGGCTGCACAGTGTCTCGATCTCATCGATGCGGCACAGGGATCCGAGATCACAGTACCGGCAGGTCTGCGGGAAGCGCTTCGGGTCAACCTCCGCCTCCCCCTTGCAGAACGCCCCTGCCAGAGTTTCCATGGTGGCACGCCACTCAAGCAACACCTCGTCCCAGGAACCTGCACCACGGGTTTGTTGAAGCTTGTGCCATGCCGGTACCCTGCCCATCAGGTCCTTCTCCTCAACCACGCCCTTGAACGCCATGGATCCGGCACGGAACTGCGCAAACGCAAGCCCGGCAATCTCTTCACCGACCGCCAGGCAATACAGCGGCATCTGCGGCTCATCCGGTCGCTCACCGAACCATTGATTTGCACTGACCTGCCCGGTCTTGTAATCAATGACAACCCGGCGCCCGTCCTCAAGCTCATCCATGCGGTCGATTCGAAACCGCACAGGGAGACCGGCGATGGTGGCCTCATACCGTGCTTCGCACTCGATCACCCGAAACGGCTTGCGCTGTTTTTCCTGCTCCAGCCACTCCAGGACTTGTCGAACGAGCCGTTCGGCTTCCATTTCCCGAAAACGCCTGGTGAAGGTTCGCGGGCGCCGACGGGCCGCTTCACGAATGGCCTTATCTACGATATCCGTGACCAGGGTCTGCAGTTGCACGCTGTTCGTCTCCATCAGCTGCTTGCTGGAACCCAGTTCATCCCAGACCTGCTCCAGAATACGGTGAACCAGTGCCCCCCGGGCCATGGCATCCAGGCCAATTTCCGCCTGGGGTATGGCACGGGCAGCCAGGCGCAACTCCGCAAAAGCGCGAAACGGACAGGCGGCCTGCAGTTTGAATACGGCACTTCCCCCACCGATGGGCTCGCCCTCGGCCAGGGGCGGTACAGGATCATCACGCAATTCCACCAGGTCCGCACTTTCATGTACCTGGTCGCGCCAGATCGGGGCATCCCAGCCAGGCACTGAATTTGCATCGGTCACGGGCAGGTGGGTCACGAGAGGACTCGCCCGCAATACCTCTTCTCCTTTTTTCAAAGGACTGCTCACCACCACCTCATCGGCACCACTCAACAGTCGGGCCGTCATCGTTCGTGCACCCTGCAGTGCCAGCGGCTCACTGGATTCCGGCAACCCTGCATCCCGTTGCACCGGCAGCGGGATAAACGGATTGGGCCTTGGTGAAGGCGGCCACACCCCATCATGCAGACCCATGATCCACAGGCAGTCAAACTGAAGCCAGCTGGCCAGGTTCACGTTCTGTACCTGGACCGGGACGACGGTGGTCTGTGGCTGGAACAGGCGTTCCCCAGCCATGGCACCGAGCTTGGCCAGTGCCGTTCCCAGGCGCATGGGTCCGGTGACAGGCTCGAGCGAGGCAAAGTCCACCAGAAGCTTTCGCCAGGCCTGCACACTCTGGTATTCCTCGCTTGACAGGGGCCGTCCCTCGGTCCATCCGATAGCCTCAAGCAACCCTGAAAATCGCTCTGACCACCGCCCTGTACTGGCCGTGCCCCGGAACGCCTGGTGCGCAATCTCGACCCAGCGACCCAGTCGTCGTGACAGCAAGGGACACGACCATGGCTGCTTCTTTTGTGATGCCAGGTAACGCACCGCCCCCAGGCTGACTTCAGGTTCTCTTGCTTTTCGAAGGCGCACATCCAGCAAGGCCCGGGAGCCCGCTTCAGACTCCCATCCGGGAATAAACGGTGAGTGCAGCAGTCGGCCTGCAGTTTCAAGGCTCACCGCCGGCCTTTGTAATTCCAGCAGCTGCAGGGCCGTGCCCACCACCGGGTACGCGCTCAACGGCAATCCAATCGAGAGGTTATAGGGGTGCGGCACCGACGCTTGCCCGGGGCATGTGGCCCCGGGTGTCAGGATCTCATCCAGTACTTGAACAACGATATCGCGTTGTGCGACAAATTCCGGAACCACGACGCCGACTCTCGCATGCGGGTTGGCCTCAAGCTTTCCGCGAACCCAGCGGGCCATAGCCTCGGCCTCCTCGCGCACATCCGGATATACCGTACGGCTTGCACGCCCATCCCTGGCCGGATGTACAATCCAGCGCACCCGGCAGCCGTACTCGGCCAGCGTGCTCAAAAGCAAATCCTGCTGGGGGGTCAGTTCCTCGAAACCGATCAGGACAAGCTCACCAGGTACCTCAAGCTTTTCCGCCTGCAGACTTTGCTGCAGCCTCTCGGCAAGGTCGATGTCGGGCAACCAGTGCTGATTCGCGCAGCGCGCCTTAAAGCGGGTGGCCCAGGTAAGGAAGGCGGTGCTGTCGCGGTTGTAAAGGAACCGGTCCCTGTTCAATGGGATGTGCCAGGACCGGATCAGCTGCCAGGCTTGCTGTACCTCATGCGCCATGCCGCTCAGCTGCTGTACGGGCTCACGGCCCATGCTCTCGGTGATGATGTCTTCCCAGATGCGCAGCTCCTGCTGGGAAGTCAGCAGAAACTCGGATGCGGGTACGCTGCCTGCGACGACGGCCTGCTCCCATACATCCTGCAACCAGTCGGACCATGTCCAGATTCTCGGGGTTGGCCAGACTTGCTGGCCTTCATCGACCATCGCCTGCTCAAAGGTTTGAAAAGTGACCGTGGCCAGACGCTTGTATCCGGTCACCACCGGAATGCCTTGACGCAGGGCATTGAATACTTCTTCAGGGGGAGCGATCTGCTGCTCGATCACCTGCCTTTTTTTATCATCTTTGTCGTCCTTCATGCCGCCTGCGGAATCCCTGCCACTCGAGTTTATTGGCAAGTATACACGCGCACCCTGAAGGCGAACCTGAAGCTAAAGGATACGCTGATGGAGTGGACTGGAAAGGATGGAAAGTGACCGGATGCCTTTGTTTCAAGGCAATACAGGCAGCCCGGTCCTTACCGGGCTAGTGCGTCAAATACAGGGGTACTTCGCTTTCTGCGAAGCGTTATGAATTCATCTGCTTCTGGAGGTAATTCTCGATGCCAACCTTGCTGATGAGCTCAAGCTGGGTCTCCAGCCAGTCGACATGCTCCTCTTCAGACTCGAGAATGTCCTCAAAAAGCTCACGACTCACGAAATCACTGATGGATTCTGCGTAGGCAATGGCTTCACGCAGGATGGGGATAGCGTCCATTTCAAGCTTCAGGTCGCATTCAAGCATTTCCTTCGTGTTTTCACCGATATGAAGCTTGCCCAGTTCCTGCAGGTTGGGCAGGCCCTCAAGGAACAATATCCGCTCAATGAGACTGTCCGCATGCTTCATCTCGTCCACCGACTCGGAATATTCATGTTCGCCGAGATGGTGCAGTCCCCAGTCCTTGAACATCCTGGCATGCAGGAAGTACTGGTTGATGGCCGTCAACTCATTTTTCAGCACCTGGTTGAGGTAGCTGATGATTTCTGAATTTTGTGGTTGCATGATGCTCTCTATGGTTTGGTACGTTGAATATACATCATGCATTCAATGATGTATAGCTTGTAAATACCTGTTATAAATGATAATTACTATCGTTACTGTTACGGGTTGTAATTAAAAATCATTCGTGTTTATAATCTCACTATCATGTACGTTTGTCTGTGTCATGCGGTCAAGGAAGCCGAAATCAAGGCAGCTGTCGAGAGTGGCTGTGGGGACCTCTCTGCCCTGGGCAAATCCCTTGGTGTAGGTACCCGCTGCGGGCTCTGCCGCTGCGAGGCTCAGTCTATCATCGATCACATGAACCGGCACGGCTTTGAAAACATGAGCGTGCTGGAGTATGGGGCCAAGGAAGTATCCGCCCCCATGCCTGCCTGACCTGCCCTCCACCAAGTTCATCATCACCGCCCTGAATGAAATACAGGAGACGCGACTTCCTGTCCCGCATCCTGCCCGTCATTCTTGGGATCGAAGCCACCATTCGCTAGAATCCGAATCATGCAACGGTTCGCCCATGGTCAACTGCTCTACTCCCCTTCCGACCTGATCACCTTTCTGGAATGCCGCCATGCCAGCTTTCTGGATGTTCAGCACCTGGCAAATCCGCTTCGGAAAAAGGAAACAACCGAGATTCAGAAGCTATTGCAACGGCGTGGCATTGAGCACGAGCAGGCGTACCTGCAAAGCCTGAAGGATTCAGGCTGCGTCACTGAGGAAATTCCGGCAAGGCGAAGTCTTGAGGCACGTGCTGAATGCACGATTGACGCCATGCATGCCGGGGCGGAGGTCATCTACCAGGCGGTATTTGTCGCAGAACCGTGGTGCGGCTATGCGGATTTCCTGATTCGTTGTGATACACCCTCGGCACTGGGAGATTACAGCTACGAAGTGCTCGACACCAAGCTTGCACAGACGGCACGGCCAAAACACCTCGTTCAGTTATGCATGTATTCCATGCTGGTGGCCACCGTGCAGGAGCAACGACCGGCACACATGCACCTGTTCTCGGGAGCCGGGGAAAAGCTGTCCTTCGGGGGAGCCGATTTCTACCCCTATTGTTCCCACGCCCGGCAACGCTTTGAAGACTACATGGATGACCTTCCCGAAGTCTCCTACCCCGAGACCTGTGCCCATTGCAACATCTGCACCTGGCACGAGCACTGTTCGGCACGCTGGGAAGCCGACGACCACCTGTGCAGAATCGCCAATATCCGACGCACGCAGATCAACAAGCTGCACAAGGCCGGCATCCAGACCATGGCACAGCTTGCCGCCACACCGGAGGATCAAAAGATTGCCGATCTGAATCGCCCGGTATTTGAACGGATTCGCTCACAGGCCGTGCTGCAGACCGAGCGCTCGGTGACCGGCAAGCCACGGTTTGAGATCATCCCCTGTCCGCCAGAGGGAGGATTTGCCCGCCTGCCCGAGCCACACGAGGGGGATCTTTTTTTCGACCTCGAAGGCTATCCCCTGTATCCGAAGGGCCTGGAATATCTGTTCGGGATTCATTCCATGACTGCAGGCAAGAAAGCGTACAAGGCCCTCTGGGCCCATGATCACGGGGAGGAAAAGAAAGCCTTCAAGGCGTGCATGCAGTTTTTCAAAGACCACCTTGATGCGTATCCGCACGCACACATCTACCACTACAATCACTACGAGGTTACTGCTCTGAAACGCCTGGCCTGCCGCTATGGCGCCTGCGAGGAAGCACTGGACGCCCTCCTTCGGACACAGACGTTTGTTGACCTGTACCCGGTTGTGCGCGAGTCGATCCGCACTTCCGAATCCGGCTACTCCCTCAAGAACCTGGAAACCTTCTACATGGATCAAAGGGAAGATTCCGTCGCCTCCGCGCTTGACAGCATCATTACCTACGGCCAGTGGATTGAAACCGGCGACGCCGGACTGTTGGGCGAAATTGCCGACTACAACGAGGCTGACTGCATCTCCACGCACCTGCTGCGTGACTGGCTCTTGCACCTGCGCCCGGACCCCGCATCCGCGCCAACGTGGGACGCCGATTTGGGAATGCAAAAATTGACACAACGGGATCAAGACGCGGAAATCCCGGCAGTGCTGGAGCAACTCCAAAAGACACGTAATGAACCCTCGGCCCTGGGGAGGCACCTCCCCCACCTTCTCGAGTTCCACAAACGCGAGGCCAAGCCCCGGTGGTGGAGCCGTTTTGAGCGCCAGAACCGGTTTGAAGATGAGCTGATGGATGACACCGAGTGCCTGGCCCTGCTGCAGCAGACGGGGCCCACACAATTTGACGGGCCCTACTGCATCCACACGTATCGCTTTCCGCCCCAGGCACATAAGCTCAAGGTTGGCAATATGGTCACGAATGCCCGTACCCTGGAAGTTGCGGGTAGTATTACTGAACTCGATGAAGACCGCTGCACGGTCAGGATTCGCAGAAGGGCGAACCGGGGCATCTTGCCTTCCTCATTTTCTGCAGGGCCTGACAAGCCCATTGACAGCCGGGGTATCCGCTCGGCCATTTACCGCTATGCCAAGCATGCAATGTGCAATCCAGGCGAGGCACATGCGGCGACCGAACTCCTGGAACGTCGCCCACCCCGAATCCAGGGCAAGGCCGAGGGGGATCCTGTCGTTGCTTCACCGCACTCACTGGATGAGATCTGCCAGGCAGTGACTGGCCTGGATCACAGTTACCTGTTCATACAAGGCCCCCCCGGCTCAGGCAAGACCTACACCAGCGCTCACATCATTGCCGGGCTGCTCAGGGATGGGAACAAGGTCGGGATCACCTCAAGCTCCCACAAGGCCATCCATAACCTGCTGGAGCAAGTCGTCGATGTGGCTGCCAAAAAAGAGATTCGCTTCTCAGGTGTGAAAAAAGCCACACAGGGAACCGTTGAGACCTTCTTTGAAGACCCCTCCATCACGAATGAAACCAGGACGCAGAACATCAATCGAAATGTTGACCTGTTCGCAGGCACGGCATGGCTGTTCTCCCATGCGCACCTGCAGCGACGGCTTGACTACCTGTTCATCGATGAAGCCGGACAGGTCGCATTGGCCAACGTGATCGCCATGGCCATGTCGACCAAAAACATCATACTGGTGGGGGACCAGATGCAGCTGGCCCAGCCTGTACAAGGGGTCCATCCGGATGAGTCCGGCTTGTCCGTGCTGGAGTTCCTGCTGGGTGATCGCGCGGTCATTCCCGCGCAGCACGGCATCTTCCTGGAGCGCACCTACCGTTTGAGACCGAGCATCTGCCAATTCGTATCTGATGCATTTTATGCCGGCCAGCTGTCACCGCATGAATGCACCCTGAAACGAAGACTGCAATTGCGCGATACGGATCTCCCTGATGAAGGCCTCGTCATGATCGCAGCAGACCATGAGCACTGCTCCCAAAAGAGTATCGAAGAAGGCAGGATCATCGAGGCCCGGTACCTGGAGCTGCTTGGCCAGAGGATCCATGACGGTGAGGACAGCGCGCGCGCGATTGGCCCGCAGGACATCCTCGTGGTCACACCCTATAACGTGCAGGTCAACTACCTGCGCAGTCTGCTGCCTGCAGGGGCGCGCGTTGGAACGGTGGACAAGTTCCAGGGGCAGGAGGCCCCGATCGTGCTGATCTCGATGGTCACCTCCAGTGCCGCCGACCTGCCCCGCAACATCGAGTTCCTGTACAGCAGGAATCGCCTGAATGTAGCGATTTCGCGTGCCCAGTGCCTGGCGGTGGTTTGCGCCAGCCCGAAACTGCTTGAGCTCCCCTGTAAAACGATCGAACAGATGAAGCTTGCGAGTATCTTCTGCCGGCTGAATGAATATGCCGTGCATGTGAGTCCGACAGTTCGCGGGAAGCAGGTATACTATGACCCGCTGACATCGCTGCCGAGATGATGCAGTTGACCATCATCGGCAAACGCATGACAAGACAGACAGGGGGATTTTGCAAACAGCCGGGCAGGTACTGACAAAAGATTGTTCGATGCCTGCATGACAGGCTATCCTTTGCACCCAACACATTCTAGAGAGGGGAAATCCATACAATGAACAAGCTGCAAGGCTCATTTGAGCTGCTATTGAACCTTGGGGGACCGGTCGTAGTGGTGCTTTTGATATTTTCAGTGGTCGGAACTGCAATCATTTTTCTAAAATTCTGGCAGTTTTTTGCACTGCGCCTGGGATCCTTCAAATTTGTGGACAGCGCCTTGCAGTCATGGCAGGGGAACAGCCAGGATGCGGCCATCGACATGGTCGAGGGCAATATCCACCCGGTGGCAAGAGTCCTGCACACGGCCTTTGTACAGAGCCAGTCACGGCTCGGGGCATCTGTTGAGAATGCACGTGAGGAAACCCTTCGTGTGGCCCGCGAGCAGCTGGAGAAGCTCCGCAGCCACCTGCGCATGCTGGAGGTGATCGCCACACTCAGCCCCCTGCTCGGGTTGCTGGGCACCGTCCTCGGCATGATCAAGGTGTTTCGTGAACTCGAACTTGCCGGAAGCAAGGTCGATCCCTCGATCCTTTCAGGTGGAATCTGGGAAGCCCTGCTGACGACCGCGCTCGGTCTTAGCATCGCAATCCCTGCTGTGCTGATGGTCAACTACTTTGACCGGGTTATCGACCGAACCCGACATCAAATGGAAAATACGGCCACCCGGGTATTTACCGGCAGCGCATTGCTGCAGGAAGTCCCCGTCAGCGACAGCGCAACGACCTGACCATGCAGATCACCGCTGATCAGAAAAAACGCACCCTGATTAGCCTGACACCACTGATCGATGTGGTGTTCATCCTGCTGGTATTCTTCATGCTGGTCACGGAATTCGCAAAGTTCTCCGTGGTCAGCCTGGGCATTGCCGACCAGGACACCGTTACCGCGATCGAGCAGACCAGTTCCATCGTGCGAATTGCCAGTAACGGCGAACTTCGCTTTGATGGAAAAGAAATCAACTTCTCCGAACTCACCGCGCTGGCAAGGAATAAACTTGCAGCCAATGAAAAGCATGTGTTCTTCATTCACCCCGAAGACGACACCCTGCTGCAGGACACCGTTTTTGTACTGGATGAGCTGATCACCCTGGCACCGGACAATGTCTCGTTTTTGCGTGAGCAGGGCAAGGGCCCGTCATGATCCTGTCCGATTCCAGAAAGCCCCAGGAATTCGAGAGCGTGCTGCCGCTGATCAACGTGATTTTTTTGCTGCTCATCTTCCTGATACTGGGTGGCATCTTCACCGAGGCCGAACTGCTGGACGTGCATCCACCGGAATCCATCAGTGAGCGCGAGAGCGAGAATGAACCCATACAGATCCTGGTCAATCAGCAAGGCGAGTTGGCTCACGACGATCGGGTTATCTCGCTGAATCAATTTCGCCAATTGGCACAGCTGGCCATTGCTGACAACCCGGACGCAGCCATCGAAATCAAGGCAGACCAGAAAGTCAGCATGCAGAAGGTCTTCGAGCTCATGGATATCGTCAGGGAAAATGGGTATGCGAATTTCCAGCTGCTTACCCTGAAAATCTAGCGCGACACGATACAAACATGGACATTGGCATCAAGCACTGGCTCAGTACATTCAGCCTGGCGCTACTGCTGCATATTTTTGCGGTGATGAATGTCAACCTGACCGGTATCTCGGCAGAATCGATGCATCCTTTCACCCAGTATGTGGTCGACCTGACGACACTGGCGCCTCCCCCGCCAGAACCACAGGCACCCCCGCCACCCAAGCCGCCTCCCCCAAAACCCAAACCGGAACCGCCAAAACCCAAGCCGCCTGAGCCGCCGCCGAAGCCACAAAAGGTGGTTGTGCCCCAGCAGGAGCTGCCTGTCCAGAAGACAGAAAGTACACCGGAAGAGCCGCCCCCGGTTCCAGAAGAAATTCCCAGGGTTCAGGAAGCCCAGCCACAAACGACTGCAGCGGCACCCGGGGCGCTTTCCAAGAAAGTGGATTACAGCTATTACCAGTTGATCCTGGACCGGCTGGATAGACTGAAGCGATATCCTTCGCGTGCAAGGAGCCGCGGCCTTGAAGGCACCGTCGTTCTGGCCTTTACCCTGAATCGGGACGGCAGCCTTGAAGATTACGAGATCACGCAAAGCTCCGGGCACAAGGTCCTCGACATTGAGGTCAAGAAACTTATCCGGCGTGCGACGCCCTTCCCTGCTGTCCCCGCCAATATCGGCCAGGACCAGCTGGAATTGTCTGTGCCTATCAACTTTTCTCTACACTGAACATGGCACCTGACAGTCGTTTTGCAAAATAAGAACAGGCCGACACTTGCTTCCCTTTCCGGCCCAAGCGTCAGATTATTTCAGGATGAACTACTGATATGCTGGAATCCTTGCTCGAATTCAAATTTATATTTGTTGGACTGGTCTGGGGCTCATTGACGCTTTTCGTAGTCAGCCTGGCCGTGATTCCCTGGCTGGTGACAAAAATTCCTGCGGATTATTTTCATGAAGAATATCGCAGGCTGAATTTATCTGATGACAGGTCCCTGGCGATTCAACTGCTTGTAGTATTCAAGAACCTGTTGGGCTGCGTGCTGATCGTACTGGGGCTGATCATGCTGGTACTCCCGGGCCAGGGCATACTCACGATTGTCATTGGCCTGTTTCTCATGAACTTCCCAGGAAAGTACAAACTTGAGCGCTCGCTGGTATCCAGACCCAAGGTACTGAGTTCGCTGAACTGGATCCGGGCCAAGGCCGACAAGCCGCCACTCGTCATTTGAGCCTGATCCGGCCTGGCCCACTGACGGAAATGATAATGATCTGCTAAAGTCCCGCCATGAGTGAGACGATTTTTTCCAAGATCATCGACAGGAACATCCCCGCCGATATCGTATTCGAGGATGATCTGTGCCTGGCGTTCAGGGATGTCAACCCGCAGGCGCCCACCCACATTCTCATCATCCCCAAAAAACCGATCGCGAAACTTGGCGAGGCGGATGACGAGGACCAGGCCCTGCTTGGGCATCTCCTCTTAAAGACCCGCGAGATTGCGGATGACCTGGGGCTCGGCGATGCCTACCGGGTCGTCATCAACAACGGCGAGAATGCGGGACAGACGGTATTCCATCTGCACCTCCATCTGCTGGCGGGCCGGCCCTTCAGCTGGCCGCCCGGTTAAGAGTCAATCAGTCTGCAGTTGCTTGCGCGCATCGGCGAGGTGCCGGTGAGCGCCGGCATCCAGCTTGGGATATTCCAGCTCCAGGTTCTGCAAAGTCTGCTTGATGATGCTGGCCACAGTGTAATGTATGAACGGCTTGTCGTCGGCCGGGATCGTGTACCAGGGAGCCCAGGGCCTGGACGTCATGCGAATCATATGCTCGTAGGCCGCCATGTAATCCTGCCAGTACTCCCTTTCCTGCAGATCCGCAGGCGACCACTTCCAGTGCTTGGCTTTTTTATCGAGCCTGCGCAAGAACCTTCGCTTCTGTTCTTCCTGCGACACATTCAGCCAGAATTTCAAAATGACAGTGCTGTTCCTTGCCAAGTGCCTTTCCATGTCGCAGATGGATTCATACCGCTCCTGCCAGATCGTCTTCAGGTCGGTGTCCCGTGGAAGCTTCTGGCCGGCAAGCATTTCCGGGTGCACACGAACGACCAGCACCTCCTCGTAGTAACTGCGGTTGAAAATACCGATCCTCCCCTTTTCAGGCAGGCACCGGTACGTACGCCACAGAAAATCATGGGCCAGTTCCCGTTCGGAGGGTTTTTTGAATGAGTACACCTGGCAGCCTGCCGGGTTGATCCCGGTCATGACCGCACGGATGGTGGAGTCCTTGCCGGCCGCATCCATGGCCTGGAAAATCAAGAGCACGGCATGCACCCCACTGGCATACAGCACCGGCTGCAACACCTGCAGCTCCTTGACCATCCTGTTCAGTTTTCTTTTGTAGTCCTTGGAGGTCTGCGAGTTCTCAGGAGGCGCCGTCGGGGCCGACTCCATCGCGAAGCTTCCATCCACTGCCGCCAGGTAGGGTGAATCGATAGCGTGAATCATATCGTTACCGTAACTCAAGACAATCTCCTTTCTATTTCTGAAACTCGACGTTATTGCCGAGCAGCACGGCGACCCATCGAGTCCTTGACCCGCTTTCAAGGGCAAGCTTCGCCGTGACCGTCAACGGCACGGATAAAAACATGCCCACCGGCCCGAATACCCAGCCCCAGAAGACCAGCGACAGGAATACGACCAGCGTCGACAAACCGACCTGCCGACCCATCAATTTGGGCTCGAGCACATTGCTGACCAGCACATTGATGACCACGTAAAATGCGGTGGAGACCAGGGCGGGGCCCGTACCCAGCTGGATGAATGCCAGCAGTATTGCCGGTACGGCCGCAATCACGGATCCGATGGTGGGGATGTAATTGAACAGAAAAGCGATGATTCCCCACAGCAGCGGATAGTCCACTCCGATCAGGGCCAGTGCCGTTGCAACCGCCGCTCCGGTAAACAGGCTGGTCAGCGTCTTGATGGCCAGGTATCGATTGACATTGTTAGCGATGGCTGCAAAAACGCGCAGCGACTTGTCCGCATTGGGAAATCCCGCCTGCAGCTTGGCGGGCATGGAAGAGGCTTCAAACAGGATGAACACCACCGTCAGGATGATGAGAAACATGTTTCCGAAGACCGACCCCAGGCCGTTCAGGAGTTCGGCAACGAGTTGCATGGCCGCCCCGGGGTTCACGTAGCTGGCCACCGCGTCTGCGGTCAGATAACTGCCGTGCTGGCTCATCCAGACAGTGAACTGTTCAAGCAAACCGGAAAGTCGCTGCTGATAATGCGGCAGGTCCTGTGAAAAACTTTTCACGGAGGAGCCGATCAGCACCGACAGCAGCACGGCACTCGTGATGATCGTGCCCAGCACGGCGAGCATTGCCAGCCAGCGGGGCACATGTTTTTTTTCCAGCCAAAGCAGTGCGGGTGCACTGATGATTGCAATAAATACCGACAGCAGAAAAGGAACCACCACGGCCTCAGCCGCCCGGACGCCGGCGACCACGATGACAAATGCGGCCAGGGAAATCAGTGTCGGCAGGCCGACCGATCGGGAAGTATCATTCATATCAGGTTACAACCCGATGCTCCCCAGGCATTCCTTGCAGTTCTGTTAAATACGTAAACCACTCCATCCACCTTCTTAGCCGGGCCCACAATATACTTGGTAATTGTAGCGTTTTTTCTTACAATACCGTCGTCTGTCTTGCAGCAACAGGGAATTTGAACGCATTTTGGACCCTGCAACTGAGAGAAGCTGTGTGTTGTGGCATACGTGAATCAACGAATCGTAGTAATCAATTTTTTATACTGGAGTCAAGAATATGCTAGCTAAGAAACTTCTTTATTCTGTAGCCTTTGCAGTGGCGATCGGTTTCATCGCAGGGTGCCAATCCTCACCGACTGCTGAGCAGGTCGCAGAAGTACATGCCTTGGCCGAAGAGGCTCTGCACACTGCTAAAGCTGCGGCACAAGATGCAGCTGCCGCCAAGGAAATGGCCCACTCCGCCAAAGCCTGTTGTGAGGCAAACACTGAACGCATGGACCGCATGTTCGGTGACTCCATGATGAAGTCCAAGTAATCCCGATCCTTTCACGGATTGCTGAGGAAGGGCTCGCCGATTGGCGGGCCCTTCTTGTTTTCAGGCCCTTCAGTTCTCAACGCCTGTGCGCTCGTTCGGCTGCATGATGCCGACAACGGTCGGCAAGCCGGTCTTCGCCTTGGCGAGGCGCGTTGCCAGCTGCCAGTCCACGTCAAACCCATGCTCGGGATCCTGCACACCGGAGACTGCCTGTACGAGCTGGTGCAGGTTTGAACCGGGCCGGCGGCCCTCTCCTTTATCGGGGTGCATTTCCGCATACAGCCTGTTGCCGTACCGGGCCGTCTTGTAGGGCTGGTTGACGATGGTCACCGGTGTATCGATGGAAATCCGGCTAAATAGGTCCTTGATGTCATCGGGATGCAAGCGGATACAGCCGTGGGTCACCCTCATGCCGATCCCCCGGGGTTCGTTGGTGCCGTGGATGACATAACTGGGCAGGCCCAGGTACAAGGCAAACTTGCCGAGCGGGTTATCCGGTCCTGGCGGCACGGCCGCTTCCAGCGTCTTGCCCTTTTGTCGGTACTCCTCGCGGATGGACTTGGGCGGGTACCAGGTGGGTAATTTCTTTTTCCGGATGATGCGTGTCTCGCCAAGAGGCGTATCCCAGCCCTGCCTGCCGATACTGATCGGGTAGGTATGTACGTATTGCGGTGAGCCCTGCGATGTTTTCGGGTAATAGTACAGGCGCATCTCGGCAAGATTGAGGACCACTCCTTCGCGCTTTGCGTCCGGCAGGATGTACTGTGTCGGCATGACGACCTGTGTGCCTTCACCCGGCAGCCAGGGATCCACGCCCGGGTTGGCAATGAACAGTTCCAGGTAGCCTACGCCATACTCACGCGCAAGTTTGATGAACGTGTCATCGAACCGGGTGTTGGTGATCGTCAATTGCCCGATGATCGGACTTTCCCCGGAACCAAGCACGTAGCGCTCGGCATGCACGGGCACGACCAGTACAAGGTACGCGAGGATCAGGGAAGTCAGTTTTTTCATGGTCTCGAGGCTGCCGCAACCAAGTTCACGCGCATTGTACAGGGTTCGGACCTGAATTGGCGAAAGGTAATCAACTGCCCTGTTACTGATCTCTCACGGCAAGCTCGATACCACGTTCTGCAACATCCACCAGCATCCGGATCTCCTCTGTGGTGATCACGTACGGCGGCATGAAATAGACGACATTGCTCATGGGCCTGAGCAGCACCCCATGCTCCAGGCCGTACCGGTAGATCTGCAGGCTACGTCTTTGCTGCCACGGGAACGGTTTGCGTGTGGCCTTGTCCTGAACCAGCTCGATGGCCATGATCATGCCGCACTGGCGGACATCACTGATATTCGGGTGATCTTCAAAGCGCTTGCACTGCGTTGCAAATTCCCGGCTCAGCACCTTGTTGGCTTCAATGACGTTCTCTTCTTTGAAGATGTCCAGCGTAGCCAGTGCGGCCGCACAGCCCAGCGGGTTGCCCGTGTAACTGTGGGAGTGCATGAATGCATTGAGATTCTCGTACTCATCGTAGAAGGCTTCATACACCTTCTCGGTCGTCAGCACTGCGGACATGGGCAAATATCCGCCGGTCAATGCCTTCGACAGGCACATGAAATCCGGGGCGATGTCGGCCTGCTCACAGGCAAACAGGGTGCCTGTGCGCCCGAAACCCACGGCAATCTCATCAGCAATCAGGTGGACCCCGTAGGCATCGCAGGCCGCACGCAACAGGCGCAGGTATTCAGGGTCGTACATTCGCATTCCGCCGGCACATTGAACGAGCGGCTCAACGATGACTGCACACACCTCTTCGTGGTGATTTCGCAACACCTCCTCCATGTGCAAAAACATGCGCCGGGCATGGTCGAGTGCAGTCTCTCCAGGCTCACGGTGATAACTGTCCGGGCTCGGAACCGTAATCGGGTCCAGCAACAGCGGCTGGTAGACTTCCCGAAACAGGGCCACGTCCCCCATGGAAAGCGCACCGATCGTTTCACCATGGTAGGCGTTGGCGAGATTTACGAAGCGGGTTTTCTGCAGCTGGCCCTGGTTCCTCCAGTAGTGAAAACTCATCTTGATTGCCGCCTCGATGGCCGAGGAACCGTTGTCGGCATAAAAGCAGCGGGACAGGGGCCCGGGCGTGATCTTGACCAGCTGTTCCGACAGATCGATCACGGGCTCATGCGAGCAACCGGCAAGCAGCACATGCTCCAGCTGTCCCAACTGCTGTGCAATCGCCTGATTGATTTTCTCGTTGCAGTGACCAAAGATGTTCACCCACCACGAACTGATGCCATCCAGGTAGCGGTTGCCGTCAAAATCCTCCAGCCAGGCGCCCTTGGCCTTTTTCACAAGCAGCATGGGCAAGGATTCATGGTCCTTCATTTGCGTGCATGGATGCCACACGGATGCGAGATCCCTTTGTGCAAGATTGGAGGGGAGTTTGGTCATGGCTGCTGTTAGCTCGTCTTTCAAATCATGCTACTCTAAAGCATGCGTCGCGATTGGGCACATGAATTCCCGCACCGGGCCGGCCTCGTCCACCTGAACCATGCAGGCGTCGCACCCTGGCCCGAGCGAACTGCGAAGGCGCTCGCTGCATTTGCCACAGAAAACACCCGTCACAGTACCGAAAAAGTACAGCAATGGAAACAGAAGGAGTCGGCACTGCGACAGGCCTTGCGGGAGCTGATCTGCGCAGAACAGGCCAGTGATATTGCACTGGTCAAGAATACTTCCGAAGGCCTTTCCTTCGTCGCCTACGGAATTCCCTGGGAAGCACACGAGAACGTCGTTTTTGCAACCCAGGAGTTTCCGTCCAACCGTATTCTCTGGCAGTCGCTGCAGCCGCGTTTCGGTATCGAGGCACGGGGTGTGGATCTGTACCGGGGTCCATCACCGGAGGACGCCCTGTTCAGCCAGGTGGATAAAGATACACGCCTGATTGCCGTCAGTGCCGTCCAGTATGACACCGGCCTGCGTATGGACCTGGCGCGCATCAGCGAGTTCTGCCAGTCCCGCGGCATCCTGCTTTGCGTGGATGCGATCCAGATGCTGGGAGTGATCCCGTTTGATCTGGGCGAGACTCCAGCCGATTTCGTGATCGCCGACGGTCACAAGTGGCTGCTGGGCCCGGAAGGTATCGGCCTGTTTTACTGTAACCCCGACGTGCGCGAACGCCTGCTGCTCAACCAGTTCGGCTGGCACATGATGCAGGATACCAGCAATTTCGAAGCACAGCAGTGGCAGACCGTGGACGATGCCCGGCGCTTCGAGTGCGGGAGCATGAACCATGTTGGGATCCATGCCCTGCATGAAAGCCTGCGCATGCTGCTTGAGATCGGAATAGGCAATATCTATGAGATGGTATCTTCAAATATATCCTATCTACATGAAAAATCAGTTGAATATGGACTGAACATCGTCAGTCCAATGGATCCGGGAAGGCGCTCCGGCATCCTTACCGTGCAGCGCCCGGACATCGACAATCACGGCCTGTTCCGGTTCCTGCTGCACTCCGGTGTCCTGTGTGCCTATCGGTGCCGGGGGATACGGTTCTCGCCGCATTTCTATGCGGACCGGGATGACCTGGACCATGCACTCCGGCTGGTGCGTGAGTATGTATAATCGATTTCACTCCCCAATACTTCCGAGGCCACTGCTGCATGAGCCAGCCCGCAGTCTATATTATCGACGGGAGTCGAACCCCGTTTCTCAAGGCACAGGGTCGCCCGGGCCCATTCCAGGCCTCTGACCTGGCGCTCGCCTGCGCAAAGCCCCTGCTCTTGCGCCAGCCTTTCGACCCGGAAGAACTTGACGAGGTTATCGCAGGCTCGGTCTCACCTGGACCGGACGAGGCAAACATCGCACGCGTGATTGCCTTGCGACTGGGCTGTGGACACCGGGTCCCTGCCTGGACCGTACAGCGCAACTGTGCCTCCGGCATGCAGGCCATCGACTCCGCCTGCAAGAACCTTGCGCTGGGGAATTCAGAACTGGTTCTGGCCGGCGGTACGGAAGCCATGAGCCATTCACCCGTACTGTACAACCGCCCGATGGTGAACTGGCTGGGCGACCTGTACCGTTCCAGGTCTGCGTGGCAAAAAGTGAAGGCCTTCACAAGGATCAGGCCCGGCTTTTTTGTGCCGGTGATCGCCCTGAAAAAAGGACTGCGCGATCCGGTAGTCGGGTTGTCCATGGGACAGACGGCTGAAAACCTGGTGCACAGGTTCCGTATTCCAAGAGATGACATGGACCATTACGCAGTGCAAAGCCACCAGCGGCTGCACCATGCACAGGAAAACGGATACCTGGAAGAGATCGAGACGATTTTCGACAATGAAGGCCGCTTCTGGGACCATGACAACGGGGTCAGACCGGATTCAGATGCGGAGAAACTGGCAAAACTGGCGCCCGTGTTTGACCGCCCGTTCGGAACTGTCACCGCGGGTAACAGTGCGCAGATTACCGATGGAGCGGCGTGGATGATCCTGGCCAGCGAAACCGCGGTCAAGCGATACAACCTTTCCCCCGTTGGTATCATCAAGGCCATCCGCTGGGCGGCGTTGGACCCGGCCCAGATGGGGCTCGGACCGGTGCATGCAAGTGCTGCCCTGTTGAGCGAACAACAGCTCGAGTTCGCAGACATTGACTACTGGGAAATCAATGAAGCCTTTGCCGGCCAGGTGCTCGCTTGTGTTACCGCATGCCAAAGTGATCACTACTGCAAGAGCGAACTCGGACTGGATAAGGCCCTGGGCGAGATTCCCCTCGAGCGTCTGAATGTCGATGGAGGCGCCATCAGCGTGGGGCACCCTGTCGGGGCAAGCGGGACACGAATTGCGCATCATCTTTTAAACGTACTGCAGCGCAATCACGCGCGATTCGGCATCGCGACCCTGTGTATCGGCGGCGGCCAGGGCGGCGCCGTACTCGTGGAAAACATCCAGTAGACGGGCCTGATGTCTACCCCGTACATACACTGGAGGATCGAGCGTGACGCTCAGGATCTGGTCTGGCTGGTGCTGGATGTTGCGGACAGCCGCATGAACATCCTGTCGCGATCGGTTCTTGATGAATTCAGCCAGATCCTCGGCCTGCTGGATGAGGATTTGCCTGCAGGGGTGGCCATCGCCTCGGGCAAGCCCAAGGGCTTCATTGCCGGGGCCGATATCACCGAGTTCACCGAAATTGCCAATGCGCAGCAGGCGCTCGAGAAAATCCAGACAGGACACGCTGTGCTGGCCCAACTGGACGGGCTGCTCTGCCCCACGATCGCAGTCATCAATGGATTATGTCTCGGCGGTGGCCTGGAGCTTGCGCTGGCCTGTGACTATCGAATTGCGCAAGACGATGCAGGCCTGCGTTTCTCTTTCCCTGAAGTCAAGCTGGGTATCTATCCCGGTTATGGAGGCACCGTGCGCACCCTGCGCCACGTCAACCCTCTCGCGGCCATGGACCTGATGCTGACAGGGCGCAGCATCGATGCGAGGCGTGCGAAAAAAATCGGGTTAGTCGATCGAATCGTACCTGCACGGCAGATGGAAAATGCGGCGCGCCATATCCTGGCGCACCGCCCACCCAAGCACAAGGTCGCAAAACACATCGCGCTACTCAACACCCGTACTGTACGGCGACTCCTGGCCCACCAGATGCGCAGGCAAATCTCCAAGAAGGCATTGCCCGAGCACTATCCTGCCCCGTATGCCCTGGTCAATCACTGGTGCGAGCATTACGGCGACGAGGCGCAGATGCTGCAACACGAGGCGAGCTCGGTTGCAGAACTGAGCATGACTGCAACGGCAAAAAATCTGGTGCGCACGTTCATGCTGTCGAAGAAACTGAAGGGTCTTGCCCGGCACGGAACCGCCCCTGCAGCTCATGTCCATGTCATCGGTGCCGGGGTGATGGGTGGCGACATCGCTGCATGGTGTGCGAACAAAGGCCTGACGGTTACGCTGCAGGATCTCCGTGAGGAAAGCCTGGCCAAGGCCAAAATGCGGGCCGCGCAGTATTTCAAAAGACAGTTAAAAAACCCGCGCCTGGTAAAACGCACCATGGATCGCTTTATCCCCGACGTACGGGGTCACGGGCTCAGCAAGGCAGACATCATTATCGAGGCCGTATTTGAAGACAGGGATACCAAGCAGGATCTGCTGGCTTCGATCGAACCGAAAGCAAGAAAAGATGCGCTGTTGGCCACGAACACCTCCAGCATAGAGATTGAAAAGCTTTGCGATGCACTGACCGAACCTGCACGCCTGGTCGGGATCCATTTTTTCAATCCGGTCACCAAGATGCCCCTGGTAGAAATTGTCAATGGTGTACAGACACGCTATGAAATCCTGCAGCAGGCGATCGATTTTTCCAGGCAGATTGACAAGCTGCCCCTGCCAGTAAAAAGTTCGCCCGGATTCCTGGTCAACCGAATACTGACCCCTTACATGGTGGAAGCCGGACTGCTCAGAGAGGCAGGCATTTCAGCCGCTGAAATTGACCAGGCGGCTGTCAGGTTCGGTATGCCGATGGGGCCCCTGGAGCTGGCGGATACCGTCGGACTTGACATCGGCCTGCACGTGGCCGAATGCCTCGATGCGGCCTACGGGTTTGGAGTCCCGGAATCATTCAGGACGATGGTGCAGGCAGGCAACCTGGGCAGAAAATCCGGACAGGGATTTTATAAATGGAAACGGGGAAAGAAAGTTTCCAGCCGCCGCAGGCCATCACCCAAACACACCGAAACCATTCAGAACCGCCTCATATCCAGGATTGTCAACGAAGCGGTTGCCTGCCTTCGCGAAGAGATTGTCCCGGACAGGGACTCACTCGATGCAGGCATAGTGTTTGGTACAGGGTTTGCCCCGTTTCGCGGGGGGGTGATGCAGTATATCAATTCCAGAGGTGCTGCCGAGGTGCTGGCTACTCTCGGTTCATTACAAAAACAGTTTGGGGACCGTTTTCAACCGGATAGTGGCTGGCACGAAGTGGATATGGAGACAGTAACGCCAGGGTGATGTCCCTGTCTCGCATACAACGTCAGCGTCGGGCTCTTTCGGGACGGGGACGCGCCTCGTTCACTCGGACATTACGACCCTGCACATTGGTTTCGTTCAATGCGTTGATTGCACTTTCACCTTGCGCCTTGTCGGGCATTTCAACAAATCCAAATCCTTTGGAGCGGCCAGAATCCCTGTCCATGATGATGCTTGCATTTTTCACTTCGCCGTGTGCGGCAAACAAGTCACGCAACTCATCTTCAGAGATGGTGTAAGGCAAATTTCCTATATAAATATTCATTTTTTCTCCTAAACATGTGCACCGTTAGTGTCGCACCATCGAAAAACCAGCACACGAATTCATCGATGATGATCAAAAATTTATCTGGCTATACTGCCTGCATGTGGAAATCGCACGACGCACTAAAGTACAAAAACTTTGGAGAACAATGACTCAAGGAAAGTGCTTTAGATGTGAATACGAACAGGATGAGCAAACCCGATACTAGATCAGATCTGCCGCATTACCTTCATGAGAACTGAGAACCATACAATCAATGCTTCTGCCTGCCTCAATAGATCGTGGGCAGGAACTGAGCACGGACCAATAATGCACGAAAAGTGCCTAGGTGTCTATACAGAAAAGGTATACAGAAAAGGTGGTATTGCGAAGGCGTAATCCTTACTGCGCCACACCAGCCATGCATGTTCAGCTCACCAGCGCGCGATCATCTCGAGGGTGGTGGCGTGCTCGGGCGGTTCCCGGTCCTGCTCCCGGCGAAGTGCCGTGATCTGTAGGGACAGGTCCTGATGGCGGGCACTCGGCACCAGGCGCCATCCCAGGCTGTAGTCCTGTACGGCAGGGGAATGTGACAGGGCCGCCTGGGGGCCGGCAATGAAGCGTCCATCGAAGGCCACCAGGCCATAGGCCGCTTCCAGTCTCAGTCGGCTCTCCAGTTCCTGGCCCGTATCTGTCCCGGTCGTGGGGTCGGTGTGCGTAGTCAAGGGTGCAGAGGCAAACAGGGCCTCAAGACCTCCTGTCGAAGCCGTGCCCATCTCCTGGTGCAGCGCAAGACTCAGGCCCCGGGCCGAACCCGGTATCGGGTCATAGTCCAGAGAGACCGAGATTCCCTTATCCTCCAGGTCATTCGAGTCATGCGTGATCAGGGTGCGCCCGGCCAGTTCCAGGGTCAGGCCCCGGTGCGGATCGCTCCAGGCAAGACCGCCGCCGAGCTCGATGCCGGCCCCGTTCTCGGCATCGCCCTCATCCTCACGAACCCCCAGCTCCAGTCTCGGGATGAGTTGGGCCCCGTCTGTCCATGTCATGGCATACTGTCCTTCCAGGCCCAGGCGCACCCGGGAGACCCCGGCACTGGCCACCGACAGGCCATTGATCTTTTGTGCATCCGTCTCCATCCACAGGACATCGCCAACCAGCGATAGCGACAGGCCGGTCTGTGAAGACAGCAGTGCACTGCGTACGCCGGCCCCGGCCAGGGTCCAGTCGATGTCGGTGCGCAGCTTCTCACCGCCCTCGGGTTCAAGGTGCATGTCGCCCTCCCCTATTCCAAGGGCCCCCCAGACCTGCAGACGTTCAGTGGCCTGCAGGGACAGCCAGGGAAGAAGACTGGTCAGGGAGGCTTCGATATCCCCCGGGGTACCGGACTCCCGGTAGTCCCCGTCGCCCTCGCTGTGGGATAACGTGATGCCGCCCAGCCAGGGACCCAGGGCATAGTCGCCCCCCAGCAGAACCGCAGTGGAGTCGCCATCCAGAGATACGGTATTTTCTTTTCCATCGAAGCTTGAATGGGCAGCCCGTCCCCAGAAGGCCAGGCTGCCGCCATAGGCGTCAGTCTTGCCCACGCTCAGGAAGTGGCTGCCCTGCAGCACTTCGTGCAGGGACAGGCTTTGTTGGGTGGAGGGGGGTACATCGTTATGGAGATCGGTATGACTGTGGAGATCGGTATGACTGTGGAGATCGGTATAGTTCTGTGGGAACGGTGTATACGCCTGTGTATCGCCTTGTGTATAGGTGGCCTCCGGGCCATTGCGGGTAAAGGCCTGGGCTCCAGGGGCCTGTCGCGTGTCTTGTCCCGTAAAGGCCAGTTCCGTCCCCCCGAGACTTACCCGGGTGCCGGCACTGCGCGGTGCACGCAGGCGCTGGGCAATGCTGTCCAGGCCCTGCTCGGCCACGGTGCGACCAAAACGCACCAGCCAGCCACGACCGGCTTCCAGTGAAGCTTCCTTACGGTCTACCAGGGTCAGGACATGTTCGTGTACAGCCCCCAGCGACAGGCCGGATCCCCCTACCAGATACAGGATGACTGTCTCCCCGGCATCCTCTTCCTCATCGGCCAGGCTCTGTATCCGGATCAGGGCCCGGGTACTGCCGGCAGGGATCTGTAATACACCAGGGGTTCCTGTCTGGACCCGGTAGTCCTCCCCGTCCGTTGCGGTCCCTGACAGGCGGTAGCGAAGGCTCAGGGGGACGGTGGGGGCCGGATCGATGTGGAGGGTGATCGTATGCACTCCCCCTTCGCGGATCCGACCACTGTCTGATGCAAAGGTGATCTCGTGGCGGTCGTTATCGGTGATCGTGACCGAAGCGGAGCTTGATGTAGATGAAACATGATAGTCCGTGCCGGGCTCTACTGTAACCATGACCTGTCCATCGGACTCCTCGGTGGTGTCGTCTACCGTGGGGACGGGATAGGGTACAGAGGTGGCTCCAGCATCGAGGGTAATCGTCTGGAGACCTTCATTGGAAGTATCAATGTAGTCCTGGCCGGTGGTCTCGTTGACACGCAGGCGGATCGTCAGGGGCGAGGTGGGGGCCGTACTTGCCAACACGGTAAAGCCTGCCGGGGTACCCTCCTCCACGGAGGGAGTATCGGCACGAATGGTGATGCTCGGGCGGATCGGAACCAGGGGAGTGGTGTCTGGATCTGTGGTGTCTGAGCCTGGGGTGTTCGGATCTGGGGTGTTCGGATCTGGGGTGTTCGGATCTGGGGTGTCTCTACCTGGACTGACTCCATCGTCATCGTTGATGGTCACTGAGGCGGTCCCCTGGCTGCCGGACGGAGAATAGCCGGTGCCGGTGGCAATGCGTGCTGTAATCACGCCTGAAGACTCGCTCACCTGGTCGTTGTCCGTGGTGACCGTGAAGGTGGCCGTACCCCCTGTAAGGGTGACCTGCCTCGTGCCGGTCTGGCCTGCAGCAACAACGTCACCGGTGGCCGTGATGTCCACGTTCACTGTGATCGGGCTGGGCGGTGCCGGGGTCGCCGTCAGGGTGAAGGTGACCGTACTGCCCTCGGTGATGGCACTCCCTCCCGTGCGCTGGATGCTTACGACCGGTGTATTGGGTAGTGGATCATCATTGTCGGTGATGGTCAGCGTATGGACCCTGGTACTGCCCAGCGTATAGCCCGTACCGCTGGTCAGCGTCAGGATCACCGTCTCGGCAGCCTCGTCCGTGCTGTCGTCAATGATAGTCACCGGGATGGTGGCCGAGGTCGCCCCTGCTGCGACGCCCAGCGTGCCGGAGTTCCGGATGGTGAAGTCGCTGCCGGCCGTCGCGGTGCCGGTGACGCCGTAGGACAGCGTCAGGCCGCCCGAAGGCGCAGCTGAAGAGAGATTGACGTTCACACTACGTGTGCCGGCATTCTCGGCAGCACTTGAGGACGCAGAGCCGAAGGAGGCTGTGGGGACGTTGTTGGTCGCCGCACTCACCGTGAGATTGAAGGTGCCACTGGCTGTGCCGCCGTTGCTGTCATCCGCCCACACTCTAATCAGGAGCGTGCCGGTATCACCCGACCCCGGTGTGCCCGAGAAGGTGCGGGTGCTGGAATTCAAGGTCAGCCAGACCGGCAGGGGGCCCTCGACGTGATTGGTCAACAGCTTTGCGGTGTAGGTCAGGCTGTCACCGTCCCTATCGATGAACGCGTTGGCACTGAAGGTGTAATTGAAGGCACTGCCCGCCGTCGCCGTCTGGTCGGCCATCCCGTCTTCCAGGACGGGGCGATTGTTGGTCGGGCCGTCATCGTCGTTGACGGTCACCGTGACAGTACCCGCCGCCACATTGTCGTAGCCACCGCCCGAGGGGTCGTGGGTGAGCGTTGCCGTATCATCCACTGCATCATCGTCCTGTGCCGCCGAGATTTCTACCTCCTGTGCACTGTTCCAGTTCGAGGCCGTGAAGGTGAGTGGGGTCGAGCTGATCGTTACATCCGAATTGCTGGGGGTGATCGCGATCGCGACGGTCACGTCGCTGGTCGGCTGCGTTGCAAGCTCCACCGTGTAATTGCCTGTACCGCCCTCGGAGACATTGATCGTGCGGCTTGAGAACTGCAGAGCCGGTTGTGGACTGTCATTGTCGTTAATGAACACACGATGGTAGCTCGGGGTGTTTAGCTGGTAGCCCTTGCCGTCGTTGAGTAGCAGACCCACCGCCTCGATCTCTTCCGTGGTGCTGTCGTCAATGATAGTCACCGGGATGGTGGCTGAGGTTGCACCTACTGCGACCGTCAGCGAACGGAGGAGACCGGTGCCCGGGATGGTGAAGTCTTCGCCCTCTGTCGCGGTGCTGCCGGCGAGGCTGTAGGACAGCGTGAGACCGCCCGCAGGCGCAGCTGAAGAGAGATTGACGATCACACCATGTGTGCCGACATTCTCGGCCGCGTCGTAGAAGGTTGCAGTGGCAAAAGAGACTATCGGCAGTTGCGCCACGCCGTCATCGTCATTGACGATCACCTTGAACTCAGCAAACACACTGCCACTGCCGTAGCCACCGCCCGAGGCGGTGTGGCCGAGTGCTGCCGAATAGTGGCCGTGATCGTTCTCATCGGCGGCCGAGACCGTTACGGTCTGTGGACTGCTCCAGTTCGAGGTCGTGAAGGTGAGCGTGATCGAGGCCTTGAAGGTGAGCGAGTCCGAGCTGATCTTTACATCCTCGTAATTGGAGGTGATCTCGACGGTCACGTCGTCGGTCGGCTGCGTTGCAAGCCACACCGTGTAAGTGCCTGAATAGCCCTCGTCGATACTGAGCGGGCTGCTTGAGAACTGCAGGCGCGGATGCATATCCGCATATGCCTCGTCCGGGGCAACAAGGCCGAGCAGCAACGGCAGGCCGAGCAGTACGGCTGCAAGGCTTCGCCGCAGAGGACGGATGACGGAATGAGCACCCGCAGCCGTGCGGGCGGCAGAGGAAGGTTCAGGCCGGGAGACGGATTGCTTTAGGCGGCACCACCAGGAAGACGCACGCGGCTCGGCTCGGCTCGGCTCGGCTCGGCTCGGCTCGGCTCGGCTCGGCTCGGCTCGGCTCGGCTCGGCTCGGCTCGGCTCGGCTCGGCTCGGCTCGGCTCGGCTCGGCTCGGCTCGGCTCGGCTCGGCTCGGCTCGGCTCGGCTCGGCTCGGCTCGGCTCGGCTCGGCTCGGCTCGGCTCGGCTCGGCTATTATATCAAACCCCCCTGACTCAACGCCCAAAAGCCTCTTTGTGCTCATCTGTCTCCCTGAACCGCCTCATCGCAAGATTTTGCAGAAATATACAGTATCTTGTGCTCAGTGTACAAGGCAACATACATTATCTTGTATCCAAGGCACAAACCATACATTTACGATGACGTCTTTTCCGCCCCTCAATACCGATTTGCAAAGTCAGTAACCCGATTATCTCTGCCTAGAAATGTATGGCACGTTGATCGGCGGCAAGGGCAGCCTCATGCATCCCTTCAGCCAGGCTCGGATGTGCATGCACCATGCGTGCAAGGTCTTCTGCACACAGTTCTGACTCTATTGCTACAACCGCTTCACAAATAAGTTCCGAAGCCGAGGGACCCAGAATGTGCGCTCCCAGAATCCGGTCGCTTTCCTTATCGCAAACAATCTTGAACAGTCCCGCGGTGTCATCCATGGCATGGGCACGACCCAATGCCCTGAACGGGAATTCACCTGTGCGGTATGAAATTCCCAAGGCCTTGCATTGCTGCTCGGTTTGACCGACCCAGGCAATTTCAGGCCATGTATAGATCACCCAGGGTATGGCGTCATAGTTGACGTGGGCGTACTGATTCGCAAGGTACTCGGCAAGCGCCATGCCTTCCTCGGAACCTTTATGAGCCAGCATTGCACCTCCTGCAACATCACCAATCGCATAGATGCCTTCACTCGAAGTCCGCCAGTGTTCACCCACTTCGATAAAACCTTTTTGATCCGTTACTACATGAACGGCATCCAGGCCCAGCCCATCAGTGTTGGCCATACGCCCCACGGCGACGATCAGCTTGTTGACCTCAAGCAACTGCTCTGCTCCGTTCAGGTGATAGGTCACCGAGACCTTGTCGGTGCTGGCCTGCACTTCCTGCACCCTGCAGTTCATACGGATATCAAGTCCCTGCTTGGCCAGAAGTTTCATTGCTTCCCTGCTCACGGTCCGATCAGCCGCAGGTAAAAAATCAGGCAGTGCTTCCAGGATGATCACTTCCGATCCGAGACGCTGCCATACGCTGCCCATTTCAAGGCCGATGACCCCGGCACCAATGATACCGAGCCGCTCAGGGGCTTCCTGCAGGCCCAGGGCGCCTGTTGAGTCCAGTATATTTTCATTGTCGATCCCGACATCCGGTAAGGAAGTCGGTTGCGAGCCACTCGCAATCACGATGTGCTGGCCTTGCATCTCCACAGTCGAGCCATCGTGCTTCTCCACATGCACGCGCTGTTCTCCCCCCAACCTGGCAGAACCGGCAAACACCTCGACCTTGTTTTTCTTGAGCAGGCTGGCCACGCCCCGGGTCAGGGTCTGTACGACCTTGTCCTTGCGCTTTTGCATTGTGGGGATGTCGACTTCGAGCCCGGAGATCTTCAAACCGTGGCAAGCAGCCTGTTCACGCAGAAAATGAACGTGGTGGGTCGAGTCAAGCAGTGCCTTGGATGGAATACAACCTACGTTCAGGCACGTCCCGCCAAGGGTCGGCTTGCCTCTTGCATTGACCCACTTGTCAATGCATGCCACCTGAAATCCAAGCTGGGCACAGCGTATCGCGCATACATACCCTGCCGGGCCGGCGCCAATGACGATGACATCAAATTGCTGCATGGTGGATGTGCCGGTCAGGCCTGCAGTAAAAGTCGCACGGGGTCTTCAATGGTATTTTTGGCCTGGTTCAGAAACTGCACGGCTTCCTTGCCGTCAATAATACGATGGTCGTAGCTCAGCGCCAGGTACATCATGGGTGCACTGCGGATTTCACCGTCGTGCACGACCGGCCGGTTCTGTATGGCATGCATCCCCAGGATTGCGCTTTGTGGCGGGTTGATGATGGGTGTCGACATCATCGAACCGAATACACCGCCATTGGTGATTGTGAAGGTACCGCCGGTAAGCTCTTCTATGGTGATCCTGTTTTCACGTGCCCGTGAGGCAAAATCAACGATACGGCCTTCAATCTCGGAGAATGAAAGCCGGCCCGCATCACGCACCACAGGAACGATGAGACCGCGCTCGGTGCTGACGGCGACGCCAATATCAAAATAGTCGTGGTACACGATGTCATCCCCGTCAACCGAAGCGTTGATCACAGGATATGCTTTCAGTGCATCGATGACGGCCTTGATGAAAAAAGACATGAAGCCCAGCTTGACGCCATGGGATTTTTCGAAACTCTCCTTGTATCTCTTTCTCAAGTCCAGAATGTTGGTCATATTGACTTCATTGAATGTCGTCAGCATCGCACTTTGGTGCTGGGAGGCGACCAGGCGTTTTGCGATACTTCTGCGCAATGCCGTCATGGGTACCCGTCGGGTATGGCGCTCCTCCTGCCCCTCCGGGAAAGCCCGGGGTTGCGGTGTATCCGGCGGCGCTTGTGCCGCCTCGATATGGGCCTTGACATCTTCCCGGGTCACGCGACCGCGCTTTCCGGTGCTCGCAACGCCCTGCAGGGCAACGCCCTGCTCCGCAGCAAGTTTCCTGACGGCCGGGCTTGTTTTTGAAGGCGCTGCTGGTGCAGGCGCTGGAGGATCCTCGGGCTCTGGGCGCGCCTCGGGCGCAGATGCAACGCCAGCCGCTGCACTGGCAGTGGCAGCTACCTCTTCCCTGGCAGGCGATTGCATTACGGCTTGTGGCTGTTTGGCCGATGCAGAGGAGGATTTAGACCCGCGCTTGCCCGTGTCAATCACGGCCAGGACTTCGTTGCTTTGTACCTCGTCACTGGTCTGTTTTTTTATCGACTCAAGTTGCCCGCTCTGGGGTGCCGTGATCTCCAGGATGACCTTGTCCGTTTCTACATCAACGAGCTGCTCGCCTTCCTCAACCTGGTCACCCTGCGCCTTGAGCCATGTCCCTACCACCGCCTCGGTAATCGATTCAGCCAACTCCGGAACCGTAACGTCTACCTTCATTCCTTTACCTCGATGATCTGCACGTCCTGAACCTCATACGGCCCTTAACGAGGGTTTCTTTGAAGTCTGTTTTGATATTCCCAGTGCATCGTTAATCAACGCCTGTTGCTGCCTGCGGTGCACCTGCAGGGAACCGGCTGCCGGAGAGGCAGAGTACGGTCTGCCTGCATAACACAACTGCTGGTTTTCCTTTACACACGACTTCAGGTTGCGTCTTGACTGCATGTAATACCAGGCTCCCTGGTTGCGTGGCTCTTCCTGGGTCCAGACGATCTCGCGGGCACCCGAGTATTTTTTGACAATCCGTTTCACTTCTCGCTGCGGAAAGGGGTATAGCTGTTCTATTCGAACAATGGCAACGTCAGTGATCTTGTATTCACGATGCGCGCGTAAAAGCTCATAATACAATTTGCCCGCACAAAGGATGATTTTCCGGATACTTTGTGCTTTCCGGTTATCCACATCGTCAATCACTACCTCGAATTCACTGCTGCTGAATTCACTCAATTGTGAGGATGCATCCACATCCCGC
The DNA here is from genome assembly GCA_965214675.1 of Gammaproteobacteria bacterium. Classification (GTDB taxonomy): domain Bacteria; phylum Pseudomonadota; class Gammaproteobacteria; order UBA4575; family UBA4575; genus WTFY01. Next base: position 582,816 of record OZ243969.1, on the reverse strand, counting down.
AGGATGTTCTTCGGAGTCATCACGATCAGGGGCTTGCGCTGCGGCCGTATCATCTGCCGGCGCAAAAGATGGAACATCTGGGCCGGCGTGCTCGGCATGCAGACCTGTATATTCTCTTCCGCGCACAACTGCAAATAGCGCTCCAGTCTTGCAGAGGAATGTTCAGGACCCTGGCCATCATAGCCGTGGGGAAGCAGCATGACCAGTCCGCAGTAGCGTTGCCACTTGGCCTCCGAGGAACTCAGGAACTGATCCACGTACACCTGTGCATTGTTGGCGAAATCACCGAACTGGGCTTCCCAGATTACCAGCCCCTCCGGGTCCGTCGTGCTGTAACCCACTTCAAATCCCAACACGGCTTCTTCGGAAAGCAGGGAGTTGATGGGCAGGAACTGGGGCTGGTCTTGTGCAATATGCTGCAGGGGGATATACACCTTGCCCGTGACCTGGTCATGAAAGCCGACATGCCTGTGGAAAAACGTGCCACGCACACAGTCCTGTCCGGACAGGCGTACCGGGTAGCCGTCCTCCAGCAGCGATGCATAGGCCAGGTTCTCTCCAAATCCCCAGTCCGCAGGCAATTCACCTGCACCCATCTGCGCCCGCGCCTGGACGATCTTTTGCACGATGCGGTGCAGCGTAAACCCTTCGGGGACGGTGACCAGTTTCCGGGTAAGGTCCCTGATACGTTTTTCGCTGATGCGGGTGACCGCCTTCTCCCGCCAGCCTTTGTCCGAGTAGGGCTGGTAGTTGGCCAGGTACTGCTCGTCCGTTTTCTTGGCGATCGGCCCACACACGCGTAACCCCTTCTGCAGCCTGTTCAGGTACTTGGTTTCCAGCGCCTTGACCCTGGATGGTGTGATCGTTCCATTTTCAACCAGCTGGTTTGCATAGATCCGGGTCACGCCCTGCTGGCTACGGATACTCTGGTACATGAGAGGCTGGGTCACGGAAGGCTCATCCGCCTCGTTATGGCCGTGCTGTCGATAACAGACCATGTCAATGACCACGTCTCCATGGAATTTCATTCGGTAATCAACGGCAAGCTGGGCAGCAAACACCGCCGCTTCCGGATCGTCTCCATTGACATGAAATACCGGGGCCTGTACGACTTTAGCAACGTCCGAACAATACAGCGTGGACCTGGAATCCAGCGGGTCGCTGGTCGTGAAGCCTATCTGGTTGTTGACCACCACATGGATGGTGCCGCCTGTGCTGTAGCCCCGTGTCTTGGACAGGTTCAGGGTCTCCATCACAACCCCCTGACCGGCAAATGCCGCATCCCCATGAATGAGGACGGGAATGACCTGCTCACGCTTGAGGTCGTCGCGGCGCTGCTGGCGGGCACGCACCGAACCTGCAACCACGGGGTTGATGGCTTCCAGATGCGAGGGGTTGAACGCCAGTACCACGTGCACGGGTCCACGCTCGGTTGCAAGGTCTGAAGAAAATCCCTTGTGGTACTTCACATCCCCTGAGCCATGCTCGGGTGTAATCGTGTCTTCGAATTCCTGGAACAGCGTTTCCGGGTTTTTGCCAAGGATGTTCACCAGTACATTGAGCCGGCCCCGGTGCGCCATTCCCAGCACCACTTCCTTTACCTGATGGCGGTCACTGCACTTGATCAGCTCGTCGATGATCGGAATCAGGCTGAGTCCGCCTTCCAGGGAAAACCGTTTCTGACCGACATACTTTTTGTGCAGGTACACTTCAAGCGACTTCGCTGAAATCAGGATCTCCAGTATTCTTCTTTTACGCTTGTCCGACAGCTCGGGGGCAAAATGAAACTGTTCCAGGCGCTGCTGAATCCACTCCTTCTGCTCCAGGGAGGAAATGTGCTTGAATTCCGACCCGATGGTGCCGCAGTAGGTCACCGACAGCATGCTGAGAATGTCTCTCAAGGGTGCATGCTTGACCTCTCCGAGTCCGCCCGTCTCAAAGATCGTATCCATGTCCTTGTGGCTCAGGCCATGAAACTCCGGGCTGAGTTCTGGAATATCCGGGCGAACCGTCGCATTCAGCGGGTCGATTTCGGCCTGTCGATGCCCGAGGTACCTGTACGCGCTGATCAGGCGAATCACGTTGACCTGTTTGCGGTTCTGGGCTTCCCCGATTTCCGCCATGCGCTCGACCGCATCGATCAGGCCAAACACATCGATCGATTGCTCGAAGGTATCCGGTGTCAGCTCCCGCACAAGGTCTTCATCCGTCCGGTCACGGGGTTCAGAAGCGGAAGCACCCGGTGCGAGTGTGCTGAAATATTGCTGCCAAGAGGCAGGAACTGAATCCGGATGGGTCAGATAATCTTCAAAAAGGGCTTCCAGGTATGCAACGCTTCCACTGCTGAGCTGTTCAACGCCCGACAACAAAGGCCTGTCTTTTTTCATTTGGCTCAAGAGGTACCCGATGTATTCCCAATTCTATTATATAGAAGATCAAGCTCAGGCATTACACATTACACAATTGTGGGGTATGAAGGATGCTGCAACTGCCCCGGGCACTGGTGAGTTCTGTATGCTTGCATGTGCCGGGCTGACGGCCTGGTGCGGAAATCCTTGTTGCCCTTCAGGTGGATTGCGGGTGCATCGATTGCTGGCACTGAACCAGCATGTCCTCCACCAGCAGGCGCTGATTCATGGAAGCACTGGCAATACGCCTGGATTCGGCAAGCCGGTCCAGGCAGTCAAACAGTGCATGCGGGTCCGAGCGCGGCACCAGTTCCTGAAGGGCCTCCAGCGCATCCGGGTTCTCGATGGTCTGCGGGTCTTTTCCAAAGCAGCAGCGGATCAGGTCAGCGCACCAGGCCTGCATCCAGTCGATGATTCTTTCCGGGTCTTCATTCTTGAGTCTTGAAGAAACTGCGGTAACGGACTCTTCGCCTCGCATCAGCGCACGCAGCTGCTCATGGAATGAAGCACGAAGCTTGCCAAGGCCGCTGGCGTGTAGTTTCAGGGCAAGCAAGGGGCGACCCCTGCACACGTCAAGCAGGTCCTGCCCGACCGGCTCATCGGTCTCTTGCCCCAGCCACGAAAGAGCCACCCGGGGATCAGGCACACTGAACCTCCACACCTGGCAGCGACTTCTGATCGTTGCAGGCAACGCTTCAGGCCGGTGTGTGACCAGGAACAGCACCGAGCCCGGTGGGGGCTCTTCGAGCGTCTTCAACAGCGCATTGGCGGCATTGATGTTCATCCTGTGTGCGCGATTGATACACACGACCTTGAACTGCCCCTGTTGGCGGCTCAGCGCCATGAACCGGTTGATCTCGCGTATGTCATCAACCTTGATCTGCTCAGCCCGGTTGCCTTCCTCCTCCTCCGTATGGACGAAGCGTACATCGGGATGCGTACCTGCCTGGATCAGGTGGCAATTCTTACACGTCCCGCACGGATGTCCCTGTGGTGCCGGGTTCGTGCAGTTCATACGCTGGATAAAGGCCTGGCAAAACGCCAGCTTGCCGATTGCAGAAGGACCCGATACCAGGAGGGCGTGGCTCAGGCGCTCACGACTCAGGTACTGCGCGTACTGCTGCCATGCCTCCTTGTGCCAGGGATAGATCATGATCCCACCCGGGCCTACAGGGAGAACCTTAAGGCTACGGCCTGGCGAACAGCTGCTGCAACGTCTTCAATCTTCGCCTCCGTATCGATGACTGTAAAGCGTTCCCGGTCCTGCTCGATACGCTTGAGGTAGGCGGCATGCACACGCATGAAAAATTCCGCTGACTCGCTTTCGAAGCGATCTTTCTCCTCATCCCGGTCACCGACGCGCCGCATGGCTGTTTCGGGAGCACAGGTCAGCAAGACGGTCAGGTCCGGCTGGAAATCCTCATGCACCGCGTTCTCGATCGCCCGGATCTGTGCTGCGGGTATCCCTCGCCCACCGCCCTGGTAGGCATAGCTTGCATCCGTAAACCGGTCGCATATCACCCAGGCACCTGCCTGCAATGCCGGGAAAATGATTTCTGCAAGATGCTGCGCGCGCGCAGCAAACATGAGCAGGAGCTCGGAGCGGGAGTCCATGGCGAGTGTAGTGTGCTGGAGCAGCAGGCGCCTGACCTGTTCTCCAACCTCGGTACCGCCCGGTTCACGCGTCACCCGAGCGTCGATATTTCGCGAATCCAGGTATTCCTTCAGCAGCCGGATCTGGGTCGTCTTGCCGGCACCTTCGGTCCCTTCAAAAGTGATGAACCTGCCCTGGCGTGCGTTACGGGTATTCTCCATGTTGCTGTGTCCCGGGCCTGTCAGTTCCCGCGATTGCTACCGTAACAGTTCGTGCACCCCTTGAGCTGATAACGGATCACGGCTTTACGATGTTCCTTGTAGGTTGCAGAAAAATGGTGGGTGCCATCCCGTTTTGCGACAAAGTACACCATTTCGCTGTCCGCCGGGTTCAGGGCCGCGGCAATGGATGCACGTCCTGGCAATGCGATCGGTGTCGGAGGGAGACCCTTGTGCAGATAGGTGTTGTAGGGTGTATCCGCTTTAAGGTCCTTGCGCCGTATATTGCCCTCATACTCCTCCCCCATTCCATAAATGACCGTGGGATCCGCCTGTAACCGCATGCCGCGTTTGAGCCGGGTAGCGAACACGGCGGCTATCATTGCACGTTCATGACCCACTGTGGTTTCCTTTTCAATGATGGAGGCCAGGACCAGGGCTTCTTGCGGCGTGCGGATCGGGATACCCGATTTTCTCTTTGCCCACTCTTGTTCCAATACGGCCTGCATGTGTTGCGACAGGTGCTGGAAGAATTGTACGTCAGTCACGCCCGGCGAGAAACGATAGGTGTCCGGAAAAAACTGACCTTCGGGATGGTCGCTTTCCAGATTCAGCCTGGCAAGCAATTCCTTGGGTGAGTCGACGGTCTTGGTGATCTTGTCGTTCTCTTGCACCGCAGCCCAAAGCTGTTTGAAGGTCGAGCCCTCAATGACGGTGATGGCAAAGTGCGCACCATCCCCGCGTACCAGTTTGTCCAGCAGTTGATGGGGGGTCAGCGACCTTGCAAGCTCGTATTCCCCGGCCTTTATTTCATGGGCCGAGCCACGGATACGTGCAAAGGTATCCCAGCTCCATTTGTTGGCAATGATGCCCAGTCCATGGAGTTCACGGGTCACTTCCCGAAAGCTTGTACCCGGTGCAATAACCAGTTTGACCTGTTCTGATTCCGTGGATAACGGGCGTTGTGCATAGTCTTTGAAATAGACCGTCAACACGATCAGCACGATCAGGATACCGGCGATGAGTCCATACGGTGTGCGCACGGTTCAGAGCTTCACCGATTAAAGACCGACATGAGACGGGCGGTGAGTTCGGATCTTGAATACCGGAGTGCATCAAAGCGCTTCACGGGCCATATTCCGATGATACTGTTGCATATAAATAGTGCATCGCTGTCTTCCACTTCACGAAGGTGTACGTCGCGAACCGAAAGCGCAATGCCGTGATCATGGCAATACGCGATGATTTGCTCACGCAGTACTCCGGCCACCCCGCATTGGTTCAGGTCCGGAGTCACCAGTTCACTCCCCTTCTCGAAAAATACATTGCTTGCAGTGGCTTCGATGATATGGTCCTGCGTATCGCAGACCAGCCCTTCCTGGTATTCATCTTCCCATTCACTTCGTGCAAGTACCTGCTCAAGCCGGTTCAGGTGCTTGATTTGTGCAAGGCGCGACTGTCGGGACAGGCGGAACTTGCACAGCGTGACGTCAATGCCCGGATCCGTGCGCTCGGATGGAACGTCTGGCCAGGGAAACTTCTGGATAATCCGGGTCGGTGCTTGCTGCACGGGACGATAGCCGCGCTCACCCGGGCCCCGTGTGACAATCACCTTGATGACGCACTGCCTGTCGGAATCAATGGTCTGAACCACCTCTTCCCTCAGGAGGCCATCATCCAGGCCCTCCAGGTTCAGTACCTCACAGCCTCTTTTGAGGCGATTCAGATGCGCTTCCCAGAACTGCAGGGCTCCCCCGCGCACGGCCACGGTTTCAAATAACCCGTCCCCGTACAGAAGTCCCCGGTCGAGGGCAGAAATATGTTCGCATGCCCGTCCGTTGACAGTAATTGCTGATGCATGCATGTTAAACCGCCCAACACAGTGTTATTCAGAGTGCAGCCACAACGCATGCACTATCGTGATCCAAGCTTCAGACCTTTTTGAAGACTACCGTCGCATTGGTGCCGCCAAAACCAAACGAATTGGACAGGGCAATGTCCACGCGTGCATGACGAGCCTCGTTGGGGATGTAATCCAGATCGCATTCCGGGTCCGGAGTGTCGTAATTGATCGTGGGGGGCATGATGTCGTGGTGCACCGCCAGTACACTGAACAGGGCCTCGACCCCGCCAGCGGCACCCAGCAGGTGCCCCGTCATGGACTTGGTCGAACTGATCGCAAGTTGCCTGGCATGATCACCGAAGGTCGTCTTGATGGCCTCGGTTTCGGCAATGTCGCCGGCTGGAGTCGAGGTGCCGTGGGCATTGATGTAGTCCACGTCCTGCGGGTTGAGTTGCGCATCCTGCAATGCATTGTTCATGCATTTTGAGGCCCCGTGCCCGCCTTTTGCCGGCGAGGTCATGTGATACGCATCGCTGTTCGTACCATAGCCGACGAGTTCGCAGTAAATCCTTGCAGAGCGTGCCTTGGCATGCTCGTATTCTTCCAGCACCAGGACGCCTGCACCGTCACCGAGTACAAAGCCGTCGCGATCCAGGTCGAACGGACGACTGGCAGTCTCTGGATTGTCATTGTGTGAAGCGCAAAGTGCCCGGGCGGCCGCAAATCCACCGATACCCAGCGGACAGGTGGCCATCTCGGCACCTCCGGCGACCATGATGTCGACATCGCCATTGGCAATCATCCGCGCCGAGTCGCCGATATTGTGGGTCCCTGTTGAGCAGGCCGAGACAATCGATATGTTCGGGCCGCGGTAGCCGCGCATGATGGACAGGTTTCCTGACACCATGTTGATGATATTGCTGGGCACGAAGAACGGCGAGATCTTCCTGGGTCCATTTTTAAGGTACGATTCGTTGCTTTTCTCGATGCCCGGCAAGCCGCCTATGCCGCTGCCAATCGCGACCCCGATACGGTCCGTATTCTCTTCCGTGACTTCAAACCCCGAATCTTCAGCAGCCTGAACCCCGGCACCGATTCCATAGTGGATGAACGGGTCCATCTTGCGCTGGTCTTTCTTCGACAGATAGTCATCGGCATTGAAATCCCGGGTCTGTCCGGCGATTTGTACAGAAAATTCGCTGGCATCGAAGCAGTCAATATTGGAAATCCCGCTGTTGCCAGCAACAATATTTTCCCAGGCCTTGTCTGTCGCTGAGCCGACGGGAGATACAATGCCCATACCGGTCACTACAACACGTCGCTGCGACACCATGGGTTTATCTTAAGTAATGGTATGGAGATTGATATAGCGGGACTTGCACCGTGGCCTGCAAGTGACTACTGGTGCAGGCTGACGTAATCGATGGCCTGCTTCACGGTGGTGATTTTCTCGGCTTCTTCGTCCGGGATTTCGCATTCGAATTCCTCTTCCAGGGCCATCACCAATTCGACCGTATCCAAAGAGTCTGCACCCAGGTCATCCACAAATGATGCATCATTCGAAACGTCGTCTTCGCCCACCCCTAACTGTTCTACGATTATCTTCCTAACTCTTTCTTCAATGTTGCTCATAGCGGTTGCTTCCTCTTAACAAAATTTGTCAGACCGAATTCGGATACGGGCAAGTATTGTATTGAAAAGAATATCCCGGTGCCATCTTTAACATGTACATGACAGGGGCCCCGGATTATGCCCATCAGGATGAAAATATATTCTCATTAAATAACAAGGTCTTATAAATAAAATATCAATTAAATTGTAGCGCGTTTCAGCCCATGTACATGCCGCCATTGACGTGAATCGTCTCCCCCGTGATATAGGCAGCACCTGCAGAAACCAGAAAACAGGCGGCCTGTGCAATATCTTGCGGGGCTCCCATGTGACCGGCTGGAATCTGTGCGATGGCGTGCGTGCGCTGTGATTCATTGAGTTCGGCGGTCATATCCGTGTCGATGAATCCGGGTGCGATGGCATTGACTGTAATGCCACGCGATGCCACCTCGCGCGCAAGGGACTTGGTGAACCCGATGATGCCGGCCTTGGCGGCGGTATAATTTGACTGCCCGGCGTTACCGGACATGGCCGCAACCGAGGTGATGCTGATGATTCGCCCGCTGCGCATTTTCATCATGTCCCGAAGACATGCCCGGGTCAGCCGGTACACCGAGGAAAGATTCGTATTGATGACCGCATCCCACTCCTCGTCTTTCATGCGCACGAGCAGGTTGTCGCGGGTGATTCCGGCGTTGTTGACCAAAACACCGGGGGGAGCGTAGCTGTCCTTGACTTCCTTGAGCAAGGCACTGACAGAGTCCGGCTGCGTGACATCGAGCTGCATGCCCTTTCCGCTCAGGTTCGCTTGCTTGAGCGCGGCATCGATGCCTTGTGCACCGGCTGTCGTCGTTGCCGTGCCAACGACATCAAATCCTTGTGCGCCCAGCGCGTGCAAGACCGCCTTGCCGATCCCGCGACTTGCACCCGTCACCAGGGCCACCTGATTACTCATGCGTGCCCCGCCGAACCCAGTGCTTCCAGTTGCTCAAGCGCCTGGTCCAGACTCTTGAGGTCGTGCACACAATGCCCTGGCACATTACAATCGATGCGTTTGCTGAAACCCGTCAACACCCGGCCCGGACCCAGTTCGACCAATACTTTCACGCCACTTCCAATCATGTGCTGGATCGTCTCCACCCAGCGCACCGGGCTGAACAGCTGTCGATGCAACGCATCCTTGATCTCAGCTTCTGCGGAATAGGAACAGACATCGACATTGTGAACGACTTCAACCTGCGGGGCATGCATGTCGATGTCCTGCAGGTAATCACGCAATTGTTCGGCGGCCGGTTTCATCAGTGTGCTGTGCGAGGGTACACTCAGCGGCAGCAGGACACAGCGCCTGGCGCCTGCCTGCTTTGCGGCAGACATTGCATCGGCAACGGCGGACTGGCTGCCGGCAATCACGATTTGCCCCGGCGCGTTGAAATTGACCGCCTCGACGATCCCCGCATCCGAGGTGGCCTGCTCACAGATTTCTTTCAGTACGTCGGCTTCAAGACCCAGCACGGCCGCCATCGCACCCTGCCCTACAGGAACGGCCTGCTGCATGACCTGGCCGCGAAACTTTGCAAGTGGAAGCGCCGTCTCAAAATCGAACACCTTGGCAGTCACCAGGGCCGTATACTCCCCGAAACTGTGGCCCGCCAGCATGCGCGGCGTGGCAGAAAAGTGCTCATGGAAGATCGCGTGCACGGCCATGCAGGCGCACAGCATGACCGGCTGTGTGTTTTCGGTTCGATTGAGGTCATCCTCCGGCCCGAGCGATGCCAGTTTCCACAAGTCCAGTTGCAATACATCTGAACCCTGCTCGAAGATTTGTTTGATTTCAGGATACTGTGAACCCAGATCCCCCAGCATGCCGATTGACTGTGATCCCTGACCAGGGAAGATATACGCGAAGTCCATAGTATCGTGCTGGAAAGATCCTGTAGCCGGATTGTACTAAATTATCCATAAGCCTTGTTTTATTTTTTTATTGCATAATAATGGCGTCACCGTGATGACCCTCTGGGAGCAGAATGCCAAAAGAAGACCACATTGAAATGGAAGGTACAGTGATCGAAACTCTACCCAACACGATGTTTCGTGTTGAACTGGAAAACGGCCACGTCGTTACCGCACATATTTCAGGCCGTATGCGAAAGCATTACATCAAGATCCTCACAGGTGACAAGGTCACTGTAGAAATGACGCCCTATGATTTGAGCAAGGGAAGAATCACGTACCGCGGCAAATAATCCCAGCATCCTGCCGAAGCGCTGAAAGCCCCGGTTCTCTCCCGATCAGGAAAAGCCGTATCACAGTCCATTACACGGTGCGGCCAGCCAAAAATATTCCTCGTGCACACCCGCATCTACGGGCAGTGGTATCTGCCTGATGAATGACTTCCTTGGCCCTGGGAAGCAGTGCCTTTGAACCGGAAAGAGAAGTCGGTCGACTGAAGGTGTTGGATGTGCGCTCATTCCCGATCGTCAGACGCGGGCACATCGTACACCGTACAGGGAAACGGCTGTCCATAGCCGCCGAGTCGTTCACGAATTTTGTACTGGCAAAAGTACAACGGATACCTGAAGCCCGGCACACGTGGTGCGCGAATACGAAAATCTCAGACCAGCTCCTGCAATTTAGCACAGGAATCAAGCACCACGTCTGGCTTCAGCGCGGTGATATCCGCTTGCGGCGTATAGCCGTAACTCATGCACACAGACCGGATACCTGCCCTGCGGGCTGCCTCAATGTCATTCTCGGAATCCCCTACCATGATGCACTCGCCCGTTTCGACCCCAAGCTGATTGCAAACATACGTAAGCGGAAAAGGATCCGGTTTTTTCTTCTCGAAGGTGTCTGCGGAGACCACCACATCAAAGTACTTTTCTATCTGGAAGTGGCGCAGCAAGGGGTTGGCGAAATCGCTGGGCTTGTTGGTGACACACGCGCACTTGATACCACTGGCCTGTAGCCACACCAGGCTTTCATTTACACCCGGATAGAGCGCACTTTCACGTACCAGGTGCTCCCGGTAATGCGTGTTGAATGAATCGAGCGCGCGCTCCAGGGTTGCCTGGGCAGGCTTTTCCTCAAGCGCCGAGGATACGATGTCCTCAACCAGTCTGCGTACACCATGCCCGATATAGCTGCGAACGTTTTCAAGCCCCTGTGCGGGCAGGTGCAGCTCACGCATGACCAGGTCCATGCTATGGGCAAGGTCCGGAGCGGTATCAACGAGTGTGCCGTCCAGGTCGAAGATGACGAGCTTTGTCTTGCTGGTTTTCATGGTTGCCTGAAACGGTCTTCCGTCATCATTGCGCGCACCGGTCGATGACTTTCCCTGTGCACAAGACTACAGGCAATTACACGGGGCATGGATTCCTGATGTCTTTGCAGGGGGTTGTGACAGGCCTGCCCGGTCAGTCACCCCCTGGGGTCGTCATGGGCACGTTGGGTATCAACAGGAAGAAGTTCAGTTGAGGGCTTCTTCAGGATAGTCGATCTCCAGCCCGCTTTCACAAGCCCGGATGATCACCTTGCCGCCATTTTCCAGACGGCCGAACAGGATTTCCTCGGCAAGAGGCTTCTTGACGTGTTCCTGTATCACACGCTCCATGGGGCGTGCACCCATTTTTACATCATAGCCACGCTTGGCAATCCATTCCTTGGCCTCCGGCTCAATCTGTATCTCAACCTTCTTGGTCTCCAGTTGGGCTTCCAGCTGTGCAATGAACTTGTCGACGACGTGCAGTACGGTGTCCCTGCCCAGCGACTCAAACTGGATGATCGCATCCAGGCGATTCCTGAATTCAGGGGTAAACAGTCGCTTGATGATCTCCATGCCGTCCGCCTGATGGTCCTGTGCGGTAAAGCCGACACTGGCCCGGCTCATCTCCTGTGCACCGGCATTGGTCGTCATCACCAGTATGACGTTGCGAAAATCCACCTTGCGGCCATTCGTATCGGTCAGCACCCCGTGATCCATCACCTGCAGCAGGAGATTGAACACATCGGCATGCGCCTTCTCGACTTCATCCAGAAGCAGCACACAGTGCGGAGACTTCAGCACGGCATCGGTCAGCAAGCCGCCCTGGTCAAACCCCACGTAGCCGGGCGGTGCACCGATCAGGCGTGAAACCGTATGGCGCTCCATGTACTCGGACATGTCGAAACGCAGCAGTTCAATCCCGAGGATGATGGACAACTGGCGGGTCACCTCCGTTTTACCAACCCCCGTGGGGCCTGCAAACAGGAAGCAGCCGATGGGCTTGTCTTCATTGCCGATGCCCGAACGCGACATCTTGATCGCCGTGGACAAGGTGCCGATTGCAGCGTCCTGCCCGAATACCACCAGCTTCAGGTTGCGCTCCAGATTCCTGAGCACCTCCGTATCACTGGAATTCACGTGCTTGGGAGGGATGCGTGCGATCTTTGAGACGATGCTTTCAATCTGCTTGGTAGTGATCATCTTCTTGCGCAGGGACTTGGGTTTCAGGTTCATGTTCGCACCGGCCTCGTCGATGACATCGATGGCCTTGTCCGGCAAGTGCCGGTCATTGATGTACTTGGCTGCCAACTCCGCCGCAGCCCGCAATGCATTTTCCGCATAGCGCACGCCGTGGTGTTTTTCAAAACGGCTGCGCAAGCCTTTCAGGATCCGGTAGGTCTCCTCGACACTGGGTTCTTCAATGTCGATGGTCTGGAATCGCCGCGCCAGTGCGCGGTCTTTCTCGAATACGCCACGAAATTCCTGGTAGGTGGTCGAACCAATGCATTTCAGCTCACCGGTACCCAGCATCGGCTTGATCAGGTTGGAGGCATCCATCACGCCGCCGGAGGCCGAGCCGGCACCAATGACGGTGTGGATCTCATCGATGAACAAAATCGTGTTCTGTTCTTCCTTGAGCTGGTGCAGCACCCCTTTCAGTCGTTTCTCAAAATCACCCCGGTACTTGGTACCGGCCACCAGGCCTCCCAGGTCCAGCGCATAGATCGTGTAATCCTTCAGGATGTCGGGCACCTGCTGGTCGACAATTTTCTTCGCCAGCCCCTCGGCAATGGCCGTTTTTCCCACCCCGGCTTCACCGATCATGAGCGGGTTGTTTTTCCTGCGCCGGCACAGGATCTGAATCGTGCGTTCGATTTCATTGTCGCGCCCGATCAGCGGGTCGATCTTTCCCTCGCTTGCCAGTTGATTCAGGTTGACCGCGTAACAATCCAGTGGCTTCGGACTTTGGGCATCCCTGCTCACTTCCACTTCGGGATCGACGGCCATCTCGCTGTCGGAATCCGTGGGTACTTTCGAGATTCCGTGGGCAATGTAATTCACGACATCCAGGCGCGCGACATCATGCTGGTCCAGCAGATACACCGCGTGGGATTCCTGTTCGCTGAAGATCGCAACCAGCACATTGGCGCCGGTCACTTCCGCCTCTTTTCTCCCGGAGGACTGGACGTGGAAGACGGCACGTTGCAGCACACGCTGAAAGCCCAGGGTCGGTTGCGTATCGCGGTCATCCTCGTCGGGAAGCAGCGGGGTGTTGTTCTGGATGAACTCCGACAGCTCCTTGGATAATTTTGGCAGATCGATTCCGCACGCACGCAATACCTTGGCAGCCGTCGGGTTTTGGGTCAGCGCAAGCAACAGGTGTTCGACCGTCATGAACTCATGACGCTTCTCACGTGCCTCCTTGAAGGCAATGTTCAGTGTGAATTCAAGCTCTTTGTTCAGCATGGTCTTTTGCTATGTTTCTTCCATCGCACACAGCAACGGATGGTTGTTCATGCGCGAATACTCGTTCACCTGTGTCACCTTGGTCTCTGCCACATCACGTGTATACACACCGCAAACGCCTTTTCCCCGGGTATGCACATGCAGCATGATCCGAGTGGCCTTTTCCCGGTTCATCCTGAAGAAGTTCTCAAGAATGTGTACGACAAATTCCATGGGGGTATAGTCATCGTTCAATAATACCACCTTGTACATTGGCGGCTTGCGGGTTTTCGCCTCTTTTACGGCCGCCTTGTCTTCACGTAGAATTTGTTTTTGATCTGCCATGCCCGGTCTTCAGTGATTCCATGTATGAGTAGTATAGCGGGTCGGCGCGGTGCACTTAACCATGTTCTGAAGTATTGTTCACAGCACCCTGAACCTGGTTTTCAGACAACGAAAGTCTGACTCCGGTTCGCCCGGGGCCAGAGTAAAAGGGATCGTTCACAATACAGCCCAGGTATCATTCACTGCTATACTGTGTCCCAGGGCATCATTTAAAGTCCTCTGAATTAATACATTAATTTCAACCAGTTATTTATCAATCTTTCTAAATAGTTTATACAGTATTCCGATGACCTGGCATCCCCATGTAACCGTCGCAGCCGTAATCGAGCGCGAGAAAAAATTCCTCCTGGTTGAGGAGCAGGTTGAGAAATACAAGGTGTTCAACCAGCCTGCGGGCCACTGGGAACTGGGAGAAACCCTGTTCGAGGCGGCCCAGCGCGAGACCCTGGAAGAGACCGGATGGGAATTTTATCCCACCGCGCTGGTCGGTATATATTGCTGGAAGCACCCGTATCAGGACGAAACCTTTTTGCGATTTACCCTGTGCGGTGAATGCAGCAGCGAACGTGTCCATGAAGATCTTGACGAAGGCATCCTGCATGCGGACTGGTACAGCGCCGAGACCATCTTTGACCTGCCGGAGCAAAGACTCCGCAGCACCATGGTCACCCACAGCCTGCGGGACTACCTGAATGGCAACCGCTATGACCTGGACCTTATCCGTACGATTCATCAGAAATGGTAACCTCACAACCCCTGTCTGCGGGGTAGTCCCATGAGCAAGGTAATGGTAGGCATGTCTGGCGGTGTCGATTCCTCGGTGGCGGCCTGGCTTTTATGCGAACAGGGCTTTGAGGTGGAAGGGCTGTTCATGAAAAACTGGGAAGAGGATGACGATGAGCAATACTGTGCTGCCGCTGCGGACCTGGAAGATGCACGACAGGTATGTGAAAGGATCGGCATCCGGCTGCACACGGTGAATTTTGCCAGTGAATACTGGGATCGTGTCTTCAAGTATTTCCTGGAGGAATACCGGGCCGGCAGAACCCCCAACCCGGATGTGATCTGCAACCGGGAAATCAAATTTCGCGCATTCCTGGATCATGCGCTGGAGCTGGGTACCAACTACATCGCCACCGGGCACTACGTGCGCTGCAAGGCAGGCCCTGCCGAACCCGGCCTGGAGAAGGCGCATGACCGGCAAAAGGACCAGAGTTACTTTTTGCATACCCTGCAATCGCAGCAACTGCAGAAATCACTCTTCCCCCTGGGCGAAATTGAAAAATCGAAAGTGCGCGAGATTGCAAGGCAACAGGCTTTCAGGGTGCACGACAAGAAGGACAGCACCGGCATCTGTTTCATCGGCGAGCGAAAATTCAGGGATTTTCTGAAGCACTACCTGCCGGGCACACCGGGCCCGATTGTTTCGATTGGGGGTGAGACCCTGGGTACACACGAAGGGGCCATGTACTACACCATCGGGCAGCGCCAGGGACTGGGGATCGGAGGACAGGCCCATTTACCTGAAGGCGCCTGGTACGTTGCCGACAAGGATACCGAGTCCAACACCGTGGTGGTTGCCCAGGGCCAGCGCCACCCTGCACTGTTTCATTCGCGCGTGCTTACTGAAACAATCCACTGGATTGCAGGTGAGCCTCCCGCCGACATGAACAACCTCGCTGCAAAAATCCGATACCGCCAGCCAGACCAGCACTGCTCGATCCAGGTGCGCGATGACAACGGCTATGAAGTGTCCTTTGCCGAACCCCAGTGGGCGGTGGCTCCCGGACAAAGTGTCGTGTTCTACAATCAGGACCGGTGCCTCGGAGGCGGCATCATCGTCGGGCGCGAAGCCTAGCGTTTGCGCCAGCAAGGAGTTCTCATGCTTGCAGTCACCCGGGACCAGACCATCGCACTTGCCGGCCTTTACCAGGCACTGGCTCTGACCCAGCAAGTCGCCCGCAACGGGGATATGACGAACTCCTGTCTGCCCGCCACCCTGGAGAGTATTCTCAAGATTGATTCCGATCATTACCTGGAGGTCTACGGCGCTACCCAGAACCTGACGCTCGGTTTGCGCATGCTGCATGAGACCGTCGAGAGCCGCCACGACCCGGATGCCATCGAACGTACCCGCCATGCCGTCAGCCTGATGTACCTGGAAAGCCGGTTGCATGCAGATACACAAGCGGCAGGGGTGCTCGGAGACGACATCCGCCGCATTGCAATGCTGTACGATTCACAAAACACCCCCGTCACCGAGCTGGCACAGGACCTTGGCAGGATGTACCAGGCGCATATCAGCCCCCTGGGACCCAAGGTGATCATCAAGGGAAACCCGAGCTATTTGAATTTGGACGAGTATGCGGGCATGATTCGCGCACTTTTGCTTGCAGCCATACGTGCCATCGCGCTGTGGCGGCACGCACAGGGAAAACGCTGGTCCCTTCTGATTGCGAGAGCTTCGATTCTCAAAAACATCGAGGCCCTGCAAAAAGAAGGACTGCATTGAATTTTGGTCCGTGTGAGTTTACCTGCGGTGCAGAAATACCAGATAATTGCGCTTTTTTTCCAAGGGATTCATCCTGCCAAAGGATATTGAGGAGTTTGCATGAACAATAGTTTTGGTACCCGGTCGAACCTTACCGTAGATGGGGACTGCTACGAGATCTTTAACGTGGGCGAACTGCCCGCGTCTGCCCGCCTGCCCTACTCTCTCAAGATCCTGCTGGAGAACCTGCTCCGTTGTGAAGATGGCCACACGGTGAGTCGGGATGACATCGAGGCACTGTTGCACTGGGATCCTGCGGCAAACCCTGAAAACGAGATTGCCTTCCGTCCGGCACGTGTGCTGATGCAGGACTTCACGGGGGTCCCTGCAGTGGTCGATCTGGCTGCGATGCGCGATGCCATGAAGTCGCTGGGAGGAAATCCTGAAAAAATCAATCCACTGCAGCCTGCGGAACTGGTCATTGATCACTCGGTCCAGGTGGATCACTTCGGTTCGGACCAGGCGTTCGACCTGAATGCCAAACTTGAATTCAACCGCAACCGCGAGCGCTATAATTTCCTCAAGTGGGGACAGAACGCATTTTCAAATTTCAAGGTCATACCGCCGGACCGGGGCATTGTTCACCAGGTCAATCTTGAGTACCTGGCACGCGTCATTTTCTCCAGGAAGAAAGCCGGCGTATTGCAGGCCTATCCTGACACGGTGGTCGGCACGGACTCGCACACCACCATGATCAATGGTGTCGGGGTGCTTGGCTGGGGCGTCGGCGGCATCGAAGCCGAGGCCTCCATGCTGGATCAGCCGATTTCCATGCTCATTCCCCGGGTGGTCGGATTCAGGATGGACGGCCAGTTGCCGGAGGGCTCAACGGCGACCGACCTGGTTCTGGTCGTGGTCGAGATGCTGCGAAAGCATGGTGTGGTCGGAAAATTTGTCGAGTTCTACGGAAAGGGACTTGATAACCTGCCGCTGGCAGATCGCGCAACGATCGCCAACATGGCGCCTGAGTACGGTGCCACCTGCGGCATATTCCCCATCGATCAGGAAACCATCCGCTACCTTGACCTCACCGGGCGCAGCGCACAGCAGATTGCACTGGTTGAAGCCTATGCAAAAACCACCGGCATGTGGCGCGACAGCGAAGCGGCGGATGCGCAATACAGTGAGCATATCGAACTGGATCTCGCCAGCGTGGTCCCGAGTCTGGCCGGACCCCGGCGTCCCCAGGACCGCATTGCGCTGAAAGAATCCAAGCCCGTGTTCCTGCGCGACAGGCAGGCCCTCAAGGATGAGCGCAACATCCAGAGCAAAGGCCATGCCGAGATCGAGCTGAACGGGCAATCCGTTACCCTGAACGATGGTGCTGTCGTGATCGCCGCCATCACATCCTGCACCAATACCTCCAACCCGGGCGCCATGCTGGGTGCCGGACTGGTAGCAAGAAAAGCAGCGGCGATGGGCCTGCAAGTCAAGCCCTGGGTGAAAACCTCACTGGCACCCGGCTCGCGGGTAGTGACCGAGTATCTGGTAAATGCCGGCGTGATGAGCGACCTTGAGAAACTCGGCTTCCACAATGTCGGTTACGGTTGTACCACCTGCATTGGAAACTCCGGCCCCTTGCCGGAGCCGATTGCTGCAGCGATCACGGAGCACAACCTGATCACGGCATCCGTCCTTTCCGGTAACCGGAATTTCGAAGGTCGCGTGCATGCCCAGGTGCGCATGAACTACCTGGCTTCTCCTCCCCTGGTCGTGGCCTACGCCATTGCTGGTCGTATGGATATTGACGTGTACAACGAGCCCCTCACACACGATCCAGCGGGCAACCCGGTTTTCCTGAAAGACATCTGGCCGAGCCAGCAGGAGGTCTCAGACACCGTGTCGAATTTCCTGTCTACCGAACAATACGTATCGTGCTATGACGACGTGTACAGCGGCGAGGATAACTGGAACCATCTCGAAGCGGACCAAAGCCAGTTCTTTCCCTGGGAAGACTCAACCTATATTGCCAACCCGCCCTACTTCCAGGGCATGACACGGTCTGTTGAAGATGTCAGTGAAATCCACAGTGCCCATGTGCTGGCCTGCCTGGGTGACTCTGTGACGACGGACCATATTTCTCCGGCCGGAGCCATTGCTGCGGAAAGTCCAGCCGGGGAATACCTGCAGAACCAGGGAGTGATTCCCGCCGACTTTAATTCCTACGGGTCACGCCGCGGCAATCACAACGTCATGATGCGCGGAACGTTTGCCAATATCCGCTTGCGCAACAAGCTCGCACCCGGTTCAGAGGGCGGCGTCACCATTCATTTCCCGTCTGGAGAGCAGACGTCCATTTATGATGCGGCCATGCGTTACAAGAAAGACGGTATCCCGGTGATTATCCTGGCCGGCAAGGAATACGGTTCGGGCTCGTCCAGGGACTGGGCGGCCAAGGGTCCGTACCTGCTGGGTGTAAGTGCCGTGATTGCCGAAAGCTACGAGCGCATCCATCGGTCCAACCTGGTGGGCATGGGGATACTGCCCCTGGAATACAATGCTGGTGACACCGCTGAAAGTCTTGGACTCTCAGGCAGGGAAACCTACAGCATCGCGGGTCTTCAAAATGGCCTGGCCAAGTCGGTGACGGTCACTGCCATCGATGAGGATGGAGGCAAGAAGTCCTTCCAGGCGGTGGTGCGCATCGATACGCCGCAAGAAGTGGAGTACTACCAGAACGGCGGCATCCTGCACTATGTGCTGCGCCAGCTGGCTGCGTAGGCGGCCCGCGTTCGCAAGACGACTGCGCCCGGCCTACTCCTGAATTCCACCCCGGGTCAGCTGCGCCGGGTCAAGCAGCCGTGCAAGCTGTGCTTCATCGAGGTCCGTCATCTCCCTGGCGACATCCAGCACGGGCTTGCCCGAGGCATACGCGGCCTTGGCAATCGCCGCACCCTTTTCATAACCCACCATGCGATTCAGCGCCGTCACGAGGATCGGGTTTCTTGACAGGGCATCCTGCAGGGCCTCCTCGTTCACCTTGAAGCCTTCAATGGCCTTGTCCGCAAGCACCCGGGATGCGTTGGCAAGCAGCTCGATACTCTGCAACAGGTTATACGCGATCACCGGAAGCATCACATTCAATTGAAAATTGCCTGACTGACCGGCAACGGTAATGGTCACGTCATTTCCAATGACCTGGGTACAGACCATACTCACTGCCTCGGGAATGACCGGATTTACCTTGCCCGGCATGATGCTGCTGCCAGGCTGCAGGGAGGGCAACGCAATTTCCCCGAGACCCGCCAGCGGACCGGAGTTCATCCAGCGCAGGTCATTTGATATTTTCATCAGGCTTACCGCCAGCGTTTTCAGTTGCCCACTCAATTCAACGGCACCGTCCTGGCAGCTCAGGCCCTCAAACTTGTTGGCCTTGGACTCAAAGGGAAATCCAGTCAGTTCAGCCAGTTCTTGCACGAACCGGGGCGCGAACTCGGGGGCCGCATTGATTCCGCTGCCCACCGCGGTACCGCCTTGTGCAAGCTGGCGAAGCCGCACCAGGGTGTGATCGATGCGCTCAATGCCGTATTCAACCTGCTGGGCCCAGGCCTCGATCTCCTGGCCCAGCGTGACCGGCATGGCATCCATCAAGTGGGTGCGACCGGTCTTGACCTGCGCATGATTCTGCGAGGCTTTCTCGCGCATCACCTTGGCGAGATGCGCAAGCGCAGGCTTCAGGCCCTGCTCGGTCTGCAGGCATGCACTGACATGGATGGCAGTGGGAATGACATCATTTGAGCTCTGGCTCATGTTGACATGGTCATTCGGATGCACGTCCTGATCGGCGAGCGAGCTTGCCAGGCGGGAGATCACCTCGTTGGCATTCATGTTCGTGCTGGTACCCGAGCCGGTCTGGAATACATCCACCGGGAAATGCGCATCGTACTCTCCATCGGCAACCGACAGGCTCGCCTGGCGGATGACCGATGCCGTGTCCTTGTCCAGCAGCCCAAGCTCGGCGTTGGCCGTGGCACATGCGGCCTTGATCAGGCCAAGCGCATGAATGAACGAATCCGGAAGCGTCAGCCCGCTGACCGGAAAGTTGTCCACGGCTCTTTGAGTCTGTGCGCCATACAAGGCATCTGCCGGGACATTGAGCTCACCCATGCTGTCTTTTTCAGTGCGAAAATTTGAATCAGTCATTGAAGATCTCCGGTCAGGTGGGTATTGAATAGGTAGCGGCTTAGCGGTAGAGGCTGATTGGTTATCCGGCAGTCCGACATGGGGATTGTAGTATACTTGGGGAATCATGTAGCAAAATCCGCATGAAGACACACCGTACCATTCGTTACCGCCTGCACCCGCAGACACAGGCCAAGGCGCGCAAGCTGCATGAGCTGGCAGGCGCCTGCCGCTATGTCTGGAATCACTTCGTCGGTGTGCTGCAAGACGAATACAAAGCGTATGGGCGGTGTGATCCACGCTGGTTTGTGTTGAATTACCGATTTGCCAACCTGCGAAAGCAGGTGCCATGGCTGAAAGACTATGCATCCAACATTGTCCGGTTGTCATTAAAGCCCATCGAGACAGCATACAAGCAATTCTACAAGGGAGAAGGCGGGCTGCCTAAATTCCATGGTAAACATACACACTCCCCCTCTATTCCTTTAGGCGCAGGCTTATTCAAGATGCAGGGTGATTACTTGCACGTCCAGAAGATCGGGCAGCTCAGGCTCAGTGGAAACAATCCCTACACGGACGGGATTGCTAAAAGCGGCACGATCAAGTGCGAATGTGGCAGGTGGTATGCCTACATGACATACGAAGTACAGATTACAGCATTGCCTGCATCCATCAAGCCTGTAGGCATAGACCGCAATGTTGGACAGATCACCCTGTCGGATGGGCAAAGGTACTGCACGCCCGATATATCCACGCTGGAGGCACGTAAAAGACGGTATCAGCGCATGATGGCGCGCAGACAGAAAGGAAGCCGTAAACAGGGCATCAAGCCCTCCAATCGCTACCTGAAAGCAAAGAGTCTTTCTGCAAGAACCCAGCAGAAGATCGTGCAGAAACGTACAAACTGGTGTCATCAGGTCAGCAGAGAGATCGCTGACAAGTACAACGCAGTCTATGTGGAAGACCTGAACACGCAGGGCATGACGACCTCGGCAAAGGGCACTGCCGAAAATCCAGGTAAAAATGTAAAGCACAAAGCAGGGCTAAATAAAGCCATCCTGAGTTCAGGCTGGTACAAGCTGGAGCAGTGCCTGTCGTACAAGTCCAGTGTCGTGAAGGTTGCCCCACAGTACACGAGTCAGACGTGTCATGAATGTGGGCATGTCGATAAAAAGAATCGAAAGACCCAGTCAGGCTTTGAATGTGTAGCCTGTGGGCATCGGGATAATGCGGATGTAAATGCCGCATTGAATATTATGGCCTTCGGGAATGGGGCTGCTGGACGTGGAGGTCGCCGCAGTAGCGGGCCTGTGAAACGTCAAACGGGTATCGAATCCCCTGTGGATTTAGATACATATTTCCCTATACTTGATTGATTGTACTGCCGATGCATGGATTTGCGAATTCCAAAATGAACCCCGCCCATCGACTCACAGCGATTTCCCCCGTTGACGGTCGCTACGCAAACAAAACGCAACGCCTGAGTGAAATTGCCAGCGAGTACGGACTCCTCAAGCACCGGCTGAGAGTGGAAGTCGGATGGCTCATGCATCTGTCGGACAGTGCAGAGATCCCCGAGGCGAAACCGCTGTCCTCATCGGCGCGCGAGCACCTCGAAAACATCCTCCAGAATTTCGATGTCGATGAAGCGCAAACGATCAAGCAGATTGAAGCCCGTACCAATCACGACATCAAGGCAATCGAGTATTACCTGAGGGACAAGCTCGAAGCGCATGAAGAGTTGCGCGACAGCGTCGCGTTCATCCATTTCGCCTGTACGTCCGAGGACATCAACAGCACGGCCTACTCCTTGATGCTCGACGGAATTCGGGCCGAAGTCCTGGCGCCTGGTATCGGGGACATTGTCGCAGCACTACAGGCCCTGGCCCATGAGCATGCCGAGCTTGCGATGCTCGCGCGCACCCATGGCCAGCCGGCATCTCCAACCACCCTGGGAAAAGAGTTTGCCAATGTATGTGCACGCCTGCAGGGTCAGCTTGAGCGCTTCAATGCCGTCCAGCTGCTGGCAAAGATGAACGGCGCTTCGGGAAACTACAATGCACACCGGGCGGCCTACCCGGAGGCCGACTGGGAAGCGATTACGGCCGGCTTTGCCGGGCATTTCGGCCTGCACCTGAATCGCCACACCACCCAGATCGAGCCACACGATTGCATCGCCGAGTATTGTGATGCGCTTCGCAGGATCAACACCGTCCTGGTTGATTTGTGCAGGGATACCTGGGCCTATATTTCAATCGGCTACTTCACCCAGAAAATGATTGAAAACGAGGTGGGTTCATCCACCATGCCACACAAAATCAACCCGATAGACTTTGAGAATGCAGAGGGTAATCTCGGAGTCGCCAATGCCCTGCTGGATCATTTCTCCTCAAAACTTCCGATCTCACGCTGGCAGCGTGACCTGAGTGATTCGACCGTGCTGCGCAACCTGGGGGTCGGCGCCGCACACAGTGAGATCGGCTATCGATCACTGTTGAGAGGGTTGGCAAAACTTGAGGTCGATGAGCGCAAGGTGCAGGAGGACCTTGAGAAAAACCCGCAGGTGCTTGCAGAGGCCATACAGACGGTGATGCGAAAATACGGGATCGACGGCGCCTATGAGAAACTCAAGGAGTTCTCCCGCGGTCAGTCTCTGGATGCAGGCTCGCTTGAAGCGTTCATCCGTTCGCTGGAAATCCCGGAGGATGAGAAATCCAGGCTGTTGTCCCTTACACCCGCAGGCTATACCGGGCTGGCCTCCAGGCTGGCCAGGGATATCTGAACTGCCCTAGACCTTCTCCTCCTGCAGCAGTTTTTCCAGCGCCAGCGTCAGCGCCCGCTGTGTGGGTTCAGGCAAGACGAATGCCCAGCCTTGCACACGGGCATTCGTGTCCTTGGCAAATTCCCTGGCGTCTGCTGTCTCCTGTTCAGAGCGCCCGTGATTATCCGCAACCGATGCCTTCAATGTGATGTACTGCTGTCCGTCATTTGTAAATGTACTGACTTCAATGTTCACTCCGTCGTGCAGCCCGAACATGGTCACGGCGACCGGTATCCGTTCACCCTTCAAAGCCTGCACCAGGGCGACATCCGTGAGCTGCAGTGCAGACAGCGCGCTGGCCACTCGATACACCTGCGACTCGGCCACTTGCCGGTCTTTGGGGAGCGGTGGCTGTGACAGGACAAATTCGTGGCTCCCTTTACCCCGGCTTTCAATCAGGAGCTCGCCACCCACCTCGGCATGGCGGATCCGTACGTGCTGTATGCGTTCTGCCGGGACCGCCAGCAACTTTTTTTGCAGCCACGCGCCTGGCTCGCGGGCGATCTCCAGTGAATGATCAATCCGCCAGCTTTGCGCGTGCCCGGCCAGTCGCACGTACCGGGAATTTGGAAACTTGCCCGGCTTTCCGATAATCACCCGTACCGGCTCATCCAGCCCTGCCATCCGTATCTCAAGGCCTTGTGCCTGGGGATCCGAGATATCCTCAACACCGAGCGTATGGTAATTCTGTGCATGGGCAGTCATTTGGGCACTCAGCCTGGCCTCGGCCAGATCAAATAGCAGGCCACGCAATACTCCCAGATCGGCGGCATAGCCTGCCCGGGTCAAGACGACCCACTCCCGGTTTCGCCGGGCGAGCCTGACCAGCGCGGCCTCGCCTGCGCCAACACAGGTCCACCTGGTGCACAGCTTCCAGCTCCTGTGCAAGTCCAGGCACCAGGGAGGTGCCCTTGTCAGCTGAAGTTACGGGCAGGCCACCGGCAACAAAGTAATACACGCCAGAACCGACGAGTACGCTGGCAGCAAGCAACACCAGGGCCGGCATCCTCACCGGTGCACCCCCTGTCTTTTGTTGCGGGTACGCAGTACATACAAGGCCAGTGCCAGCAGCGAAATGAGAAGCGGAACCAGCCCGATATTGAGAAATTTCAATACCGTACCCAGGCGCTCAATTTCCATATCCAGATTATGACGAACTTTTCGTAACTCCTTCCTTATACTGATCTTTTCCAACTCAAATTTCTTGATTTCTGCTTCCTGCTCCGATGAGAGCACGAGTGCGTTGACATCGTCGCGCTGCTTTTGCAGTGCCAGCAGCTTGGCCTCCGTTTGTGTGAGCTTGTCCTGCAGGCCCTGCTCGGTGGCACGGAATTTCAAATCGGCAGCCTGGCGCAGTTCATCCACCTTGATAAAGGGGCGCAGGGTGACCTCACGGCTGCGAATGCTCATCAGGTCGGAACTGCCCGTGAGGTGATCCAGCAGGTTGGTATACAGTGCACTGTTATCGGACCAGGCATTGAAGATTCTTTGTCCGAAAAAGTCCTGGACCTGTACCCACATACTGTCGGTCAGGGTATCCGTATCGGCCACGACGATGAGACTGGCCTCCCCCTTGCTGCTGGACAGGTGACGGCTGGGCCGATCGGCGGCAGGTGAATGGCCGCCACCCTCGCGGATGCCGGCTGGAAACGCCGATTCCATTTCCCCCTGGATACGCGCGATCAGCGTGTAGGGTGTGTTGGATGATTCGAACTCCATCGACAGCTGGGCCGGATCCGACAAGGCCTGAAAGCGTGCAGCATCGGTCAGTGCCGCATCCGTGCTCGAGCGCACGATGGGCGTCAGCCGGATGTCGGCATCTTCCCTGGCACGCAGATGACCTGCGATTCCCAGGGTGACCATCTCAAGCTCGGAGGACGTCACCTCCTCGCGATTCAGGCCCGTATCGCCTATGCCGACCAACGCATAATGTCGGGTGCGGACCTGGTCTGCGCCCGAAACCGTCAAGGCATGCTGGCGATCCAGAACCACTTCCCCGGGGTCGTACACGATGCCCCATGCATTGAACAGCCTGTGCAAATCCGAACTGCGGATACCTCCCGGTTGAGGAGGGGCATCTGCCGGGGGCATGGGGGATTCAATCTCGGAATGCGGGTCTACGAATATCAGCGCCCTGCCGCCACGCATGACGAACTGGTCAATCGAGTACAGGGCATCCTCAGTAAGATTCTTGGGGTGTATCAGCACCAGGATGTCGATCTCCTCGGTGACTCCCTCGCCGCTCGGGTCCAGCTCCACCAGTTCGAACAACTGGCGCAACTGGGAGATGATGGCCCACTCGGGGCTCATCCGGGAGGTTCGCTGATCGAACCCGCCGAACACCGGTAGCGTCGAGAGCACGCCAATCACGGGCTTTTCCGGATTCGACAGGTTATGGAGGGTCCGGGTGATGTCGTATTCGAGAAACCGTTCGCGCTGCGGCTGGAAAAACCCGATGGTTCCCACCTCCCCCACGGCGCTGCTGGCAGCCAGTCCGAAATACACTTTTTCTCCGGACTCGTTGACGGGCACGCCCTGCAAGCCCAGGGCAGTGGCCTGGTCCTCCTCTTGTGAGTAGGGCAGTGGATCGATCACTTCAAGCGTGAGTTTTCCATCTGAAAGCGAGACATACTCCTGCAGCAACTCCTTGACACGCATGGCATAAATGCGCAGCTGGGGTAAATCCTCGCTGACCTTGTCGGAGTAATACAGGTGTAGATGGATGGGCTCATCAATCTGGTTCAGTATATTGCGCGTGCCTTGAGTCAATGTATAACTCCTGTCCTCGGTAAGATCCACACGCTGGGAGGTAAACAGGAGGTTACTGAGCATATTGATAATCAGAAACAAGGCGGCAATGCCCAGCAGGCCCACCGATGTGACCGTTCTCGAGTGCTCGAATTCCCTGGCCATCAATCCGCCTTTTTCATGTCCACTACGAGTGCATTGGCATACAGCCAGCAGCCAATCAGCGAGGCAAAGTAAATCACGTCACGGAGGTCGATGACGCCACGGGCAATGGAAGCATAGTGATTCTGGAAGCTCAGAGAGGCCAGCGCATCAATGATGTGCTGCGGAACCCAAAGCCTGAACATGTCCAGCACCAGGGGGGTGCCTGCCAGCAAGAAAATGAAGCAGATGACCACCGTGATGATGAATGCGATGACCTGGTTTTTGGTGGCTGCGGAAATACAGGCACCAATGGCAAGAAAGCCTGCAGCCATCATGAAACTGCCAAGGTAAGCGGCCAGCACCACCCCGTTATCCGGATTGCCGAGATAGTTCATGGTGATCCAGACCGGGAAGGTCAATGCCAGGGCAATGCCGATGAATACCAGGGCAGCCAGGTACTTGCCGAGCACGGCCTGACCGGTGGTCACCGGCAAGGTCATCAACAGCTCGATGCTGCCCGTCTTGCGTTCCTCGGCCCACAGGCGCATGGCAATGGCGGGCACCAGAAACAGGTACAGCCAGGGGTGCATCTGGAAAAAAGGTTCGAGGTCGGCCTGGCCGCGCTCGTACAGGTGACCCAGGTAAAAGGTCAGCACACCACTCATGACCAGGAAGATGACGATGAATACGTAGGCCAGCGGTGTCGCAAAGTAGCTGCCCAGCTCGCGCCTGAAAATCGCAACCGCAGGTGTCATGACAGTCTCGCCAGGGTGACTTCGCGAAACACGTCATCCAGCCGGCTGCTCGAGAATTTCTGCCGCAGGTTGGCGGGCGTATCGTCCACCCGTTTCCTGCCGTTGTCGATGATGATGATGCGATCGCAAAGGGCATCGACTTCGCCCAGGATATGTGTCGAAATCACAATGACCTTATTGGGCGCAATGCTGCGGATGAATTCACGTACCTCGAATTTCTGGTTGGGGTCCAGACCATCGGTCGGCTCATCGAGGATCAGGACCTCCGGATCATGCAGGATGGCCTGCGCAAGTCCGACCCGTTTCTTGAAGCCCTTGGACAGGGTGTCGATCGCCTGGTCGAGGACCTCACCGAGATGAAGGCGCCGGATCACTTCAAGGCTGCGCTCTTGCCTGTAGTCTCCGTTCAGCCCGCGAACCCGCGCCACAAACTCCAGGTACTGCGAGGGCGTCATCTCCCCGTAACTTACCTCACCTTCCGGCAGGTAGCCCATTCTCTTCTTGGACTCAAGAGGCTGCATGCCCAGATCACGGCCACAGACCCGGATGCCCCCGGAAGTGGGCCTGAGAAACCCGGTGATCATCTTCATGGTGGTCGACTTGCCGGCACCATTGGGCCCCAGAAAGCCGAGAACCTCTCCGGGCCTGACTGAAAATGAAAGGTCGTCCACGGCGAGCGCGTGACCAAACCTTTTGCTCAAGTGCTCAATTTCTATCATTTTCGTGCTGCACGTAATCCTTTCGCTGCATTAATTCGGCGACGAATTTTACTAAAGCTTTCTGGATTTTCAAGAACCCGGAAAGGGTTGCCTGGAAAATTTACATGGCCTTCAGCAGCGCCTCATAGTCTTCCTGTGTATCCACACCGATACCCGGTGGTGACATGCACATCTGCACATGAATCGGGCTGCCATGTTCGAAGGCCCGCATCTGTTCCAGCGACTCCTTCTTTTCCAGCCGTGACCGGGGCCACCGGGTAAACCTGCACAGGAAGCCTGCACGATAGGCATAGATCCCCAGGTGACGATAGACGGTATGACCACTGGATTTTGCAAAGGTTTCCATGTCCCGGCTGAAGCCGGTGGCGATGTTGTCCTGATCGTAAACGACCTTGACGATGTCCCTGTTACGGGCTTCATGCTCGCCCGCAAGGTCGGCACACAGGGTGGCGATGTCGGCCCTTGGGTGGTTGCCCAGATTGGCGGCCACCTGCGCGATATTTTCTCCGGACATCATCGGCTCATCGGCTTGCAGGTTGACGATGACGGTCTCCTTGGCCCAGGCATTGCGCTGGATGACTTCTGCAATCCGGTCCGAACCCGAGGTATGTTCGGTTGAAGTCAGGCACGCCTCGGCACCAAAGGCCTGTACGGCCTCCACGATGCGCGAGTCATCGGTGGCCACCAGGACCTGCCCTGCACCACTGGCACAGGCATTCCTGTAGACGTACTCGATGATGGGTTTGCCGCGCACCTTGAGCAACACCTTGCCCGGCAGTCGCGTCGAGGCATAGTGTGCAGGGATGACGACCTTGAAATCCATAAAAGGGGGATGGCGGGCAGGCGCTGCTTAAACCGGATCAGGCACTACTGGCTCTTGTACTTTTCGTATTCCTCATCACTGAGCGGTCTGGCCTCGTCTTCGAGCATGACCGGGATGCCGTCTCGAATCGGGTAGGCAAGCTTGGCAGAAGTGGAAATCAGCTCCTGCTTTTCCTGGTCATACTTCAGGGAGCCCTTGGTCACCGGGCAAACCAGGATATCAAGTAGTTGCTTTTGCAATCGGAATTCCTTCGATCAGAGTTGAGATACGTTGTTCGAGCACCGCGTTGGGCTGCACTATTATGGGTAGATACCAGATGTTGCTGTCAAGGAAAGTCTCGCATTTCACGGCATCTTTCTCGGTCATCAGTATCGGGGCATCATCGCCGAACTCAAGATCCGCCTTCACATAGGCATGGTGGTCCGGAAAGGCGTGTTCGATGATGCGAACACCTGCCTGGCGCAGGCCCTCGAAAAAGCGCCCGGGATTGCCTACCCCTGCCACGGCGTGCACGGTACGCCCGCTGAATTCATGCAGGGCCTTGCGCACCCCGGGGGCGCTCAAAGACAGGAGTTCCTCGGGTACCACTTCAAAATACAGCGGGTCATCGTCATTGCACCCATTTCGCACCACCAGGTCGCAACCCTGGAGGCGGGATACCGGCTCACGCAGGGGCCCGGCAGGCAGGCACCGGCCATTGCCGAACTCCCGCGTGCTGTCGATTACCGCGATCTCGAAATCACGGTCCATTGCGTAATGCTGCAGCCCGTCATCTGATAACACCACATCGGGCTGAGCGGATTGCACCAGCCATGCGAGCGCCTTTCCCCGATCCGCCGCCGCCACGACCGGGCATGCGGTTTTTCTTGCCAGCAGCACGGCCTCATCCCCGACCTCCTCGACCGGGCTGTCTGCACGGACTTCAACTACCCCGGTGGTACGGGTGCCCCTGTAGCCGCGGGTGATGATGCCGGTCTTCAGTCCATGCACGCAACACTGCCTGGCCAGCCAGATCAGCAAAGGGGTCTTCCCGGTGCCGCCGACCGTGATGTTGCCAACGACGATGACGAAGGCCGGGGTTGGACTGCGCGCGCGGTGCCAGCACCTGTAATACGCCCGTCTCAAGACAACGATCGCCTGGAATAACCAGGACAGGGGCAGCAGCAAAACCGAAAGCGCAGAGTTCGAATACCACATCTTCTCAGGGTCCACGCTCAGCGCCACAAGACAGCTCCCGCGGCCTCTACAGGTCCACAGCGACGGCCTGCGCCTGCAACTTGTACAACCCGGCGTAGACCCCGTCGCGCTCCAGCAATTCCTGGTGGGTGCCGATCTCTGCAATACGGCCCTTGTCCATCACCACGACCCGGTCTGCTTTCTCCGTAGTCGAGAGGCGATGCGCAATAATCAATGTCGTCCTGTCCTTTTGCAGCGTCTCCAGGGCGGCCTGTATGTATTTTTCCGATTCCGAATCAAGCGATGAGGTCGCCTCATCGAGAATCAGCACGGGGGCATCCTTGAGCAGGGCCCTTGCAATCGCAATCCTCTGGCGCTGGCCGCCCGAGAGCAATACACCATTCTCGCCGACCTCGGTGCCCAGCCCGTCCGTCAGTTTGTCCGTGAATTCCAGCACGCGGGCAGCCCTGGCCGCCTGCAGCACCTGCGCGTCATCAGACTTGAAATCTCTTGCATAGGCGATGTTGTTTGCAATCGTGTCGTTGAATAACACGACCTCCTGGCTGACGAAGGCCATCTGCGCACGCAAAGAGGCGAGACTGAATTCCCTGACATCGGTGCCGTCGAGGAGAATCTCGCCCTGGTCGGTATCGTAAAACCTCGGCAACAGGTTCACGATCGTACTCTTGCCGCTGCCGGATCGCCCGACAAATGCAATGGTCTCCCCCGGTGCAATGCTCAGGCGGATGTCTGAAAGCGCCTGCTCTTCGCGCGACGTGTACTTGAAGCCGACGCCCCGGTACTCGATCCTGCCCTGGCATTTCTCCAGTGTCCGGCCGGTGGATTCCTGTTCCTTTTCGGTATCGATCAGCTCGAACACGCTTTCACCCGCGGCAATGCCGGTCTGCAAAATCTCGTTCACCAAAGTGAGCTTTCTTGCCGGGGTCAAAATCCAGACCATCGCCACAATGAAGGCTACGAATTCCCCTGCACTTTCCCCGGATGCCATCACCGGCCTGGCCGCCACGGCCAGCACCACGACCAGTACGAAGCCGACCAGCATCTGGATGACCGGAGTACTGGCTGCCTTGGTCATCACTTTCCTCAGGTAGGAGCGCCGGTACCCTTCATTGGCCTGTCCGAACTTGCGAATCTCATAGTCCTGCCCGCCAAAGAGTTTCACGATGCGGTGCCCGGTGATGCTTTCTTCAACGATGTGGGTGATCTTGCCTACGGACTTTTGGATGCGCGTGCTGTATTTTCTGAACAGGCGGCTGGTGTAGCCGACCACCGCGGCAATGACCGGGGCGACGACCAGGAAGATCAGGGTCAGCTTCCAGTTGTTGTACGCCATCACGCCCAGCAGGAAAATGATTTTTGAAGTGTCTTCCACCAGGCTGCGAAGACTTTTCGATGCCGCCCCGATCACGTGTTCGACATCGTAGGAAAACTTTGACAACAGGTTGCCGGTGGCCTGGAAGTCAAAGTACCGGGCCGGCAGGAACTGCAGGCGGTCAAACATCTGCTGGCGCAGGGCCTTGATCACGTACGCGCCTACATAGCCGATATAGTATGTGCCGGTAAAGTTCGTGATGCCGCGCAATACAATCACCACCAGCAGCACCGCCGGAATCCACTTGATCTCCTCATAATTCTTGTCCACGAAGGCGCCGTCGATAAAGGGGCCGAGCAGGTACACGGTCAATGCATCCAGCCCCGAGAACACCAGCAGGGACACCGAGCCGAGCAGCAGGTACTGCCACTTGGAGAAGGTATAGCTCAACAGGCGTGAATAGGTCTGCCAGCTGGTGGTGGAGGGAGTGGCGGTGGACATGGTGTGCTGGGGATCCAAAAACGGGGGCAGGCTCAGGCCACTGACAGCCTGCCGTCTTTCAGTTGATAGGTCATGTCCATGGAATGTGCGACATCCGGATCATGCGTGACGATGACCAGGGCCATGCGCAGTTCCCTGCACATCTCGAGCATCAGCTGCTGTACCTGTTCGACATTCTTCTGGTCAAGATTCCCTGTAGGCTCATCGGCCAGCACCACCTGCGGCTCGGTCACCAGGGCGCGTGCAATGGCCACGCGCTGGCGTTCGCCACCCGAGAGCTCTGCCGGCTTGTGCATTATGTGTCCGGACAGGCCTACCTTGGCGAGAAAATCCTCTGCCTGCCTGCGGGCTTTCGATGCGGGCCAACGGCGCCACAGCAACGGGATAGCGACATTTTCAAGCGCGGTAAATTCCGGCAGCAGATGGTGGAACTGGTAAATAAAGCCCAGTGCGCGGTTGCGCAACTGTCCGCGCTCTGCATCCGACAGGCTGGACATGTCGTGCCCGCATACCTGCACCGTACCGGAATCCGGGGTATCCAGACCGCCCAGCAGATGCATCAGCGTGCTTTTGCCGCTGCCCGATATACCAATGATTGCCTGGCGGCTGCCGGCCTCGACGCTCAGGTCCACTCCCTTGAGCACCTGTACGTGCAACGGGCCGCTCGCGAACGTGCGCACCAGTGACTTGCATTGCAGAACCTCAGCCATGGAACTACTCGTAGCGCAACGCCTCGGCGGGCTGGGTGCGGGAGGCCTTCCATGCCGGGTAGATCGTCGCCAGCACGGTCAGTGCAAAAGCCAGTGTACACACCAGTGTGACATCCACGGAATCGATTTTCGAGGGCAGATCATTGATGGGATAAATATTGTCAGACAGGAACCTCATGCCGAAATAGGATTCGATGCTGGCTATAATTCCTTCCAGGTTGGCCGCCAGCAACAGTCCGAAGATGGCACCGATAACCGTCCCTACCAGGCCGATCACCGTACCCTGTATTACGAAGATGCTCATGATCCCTTTCGGTGAGACCCCGAGGGTGCGCAGTATGGCAATGTCACTTTGCTTTTCGGTGACCACCATGACCAGGGCAGAGACAATGTTGAAGGCTGCGATCAGCACCAGCAGGGACAGGATGATCGCCATCATGATCTTCTCGATTCGCAGGGCCCGGAAAAACTGGCTGTTATGCTGGGTCCAGTCGGTGACCCAGTAGTCCTCGCCGAGCTGGACCCGCAGTCCCTGGGTGATTGCCGGTGCATCGAACAGGTCCTCGAACCTGAGACGCAACCCGGATACGGCCTCGCCGAGGCGAAACAGGCGCCTGGCATCCTCGATGTGCATGACTGCCGTATTGCGATCGTACTGCGGGACACCCACGGAGTAGATGCCGACCACGGTAAAACGCCGCAATCTCGGCACGATTCCCGCCGGTGTGACGCTTGCCTCCGGCGTCAGCACGGAGACCTTGTCTCCGGTTCCCACATGCAGGTAGTCCGCCAGGTCATCGCCCAGCAAGATGCCGTATTCCCCGGCATGCAGCACACCCAGGTCGCCGTCCACCACGAGCTCACCGATTCGCGAAACATTTCCTTCAAGCGCGGGGTCAACCCCGTTGAGCATGGCGCCGGTCAAACGCCTGCCGCTGACCACCATGCCCTGGGCCTGAACATAGGGTGCCGAACCCTTGATCTCGTCATTGTCTTTCAGCTTGTCCTGCAGGGCCTGCCAGTCGCGCAGCGTGCCGGTCATCTCGAGTGCGGTTGCATGCGAGGTCATTCCCAGGATGCGGTGCTTGACCTCATGCTGGAAGCCGTTCATGACGGACAGGACGGTGATCAGCACGATGATGGACAGGGCAATCCCGAGTACGGAAATCAGGGAGATGAACGAGATGAAGTGATTTCGCCTTTTGGCACGCAAATAGCGTGAACCTATAAAAAGCTCAAGGGGTTGGAACATAATTTCGTAACCAGCTGTGTATGACGGGCCAAATGAACTGTAATGTGTGTATCTACCGGGGCCGTTATAGAATACCAATACACGTGCAAGTATACCCGCTTGGCCGCATCATGACTGATTCCGCTATTGCCGGGCATCGAAGGTACGTCCGGGGGCACTGGGTGCAGGTATGACCCGGACCCCCTTTACACGATAAATCGTAATATATTAATAGATAAAAATCTTATATATCATTGAAAATTAACATGAAATACAAGGCCTCTCTCACCAGCTGGAGTGCATGACCCGGTGGAATCCGCCGCACTGTTTACCCATTATCAGGTCAATCCCGCCTTCTATGACGAGATGTTTGCAGCTACTGGGGAGGTACGCGAACACTGCAAGACGCTCTGGGAGCATCTAAACGCCATGTCCGGTGCTGATATCGCCGCCTTGCAGGAGCGCACGGAACAGTCGTTCCTGCACGAGGGCATCACCTTTTCCGTGTACGGGGAGGAAAGTGCGCAGGAGCGCATCATCCCGATCGACCTGCTGCCCCGGGTGCTGGATGCCGGCGAGTGGGCGCACATCGAGCACGGCCTGCGGCAAAGACTGCATGCCCTGAACCTCTTTCTGGCGGACATCTACGCGAAGGCACCTGCGCAAATCCTGAATGACGGGATCGTGCCCGCGGACCTCGTCTACGGCTGTCCGCAATACCGTCCCCAGATGCGCGGACTGCAGGTACCCCTGGGTATCCACGTTTTTCTTTGCGGCACCGATCTCGTTCGCACCCAGGACGGCTTCATGGTCCTGGAAGACAACCTGCGGGTGCCTTCCGGAGTCTCATACATGCTGGCAAACCGCCGTGCACTGAAGACCAGCATGCGCAACCTGTTTCGAGTGCACAGGGTCTGTGGCATCGAGCAGTACGGCAAACTGTTACGCAAGACCCTTGCCGAGTTCGCACCGACCGGAATCACCGACCCCTGCATCGTGCTTCTCACACCTGGCGTCTACAACTCCGCATATTACGAACACATGTTCCTGGCACGCGAGATGGGGGTGGAGCTGGTCCAGGGCAAGGACCTGCTGGTACACAACGGGTTCGTCTACATGCGAACGACCGAAGGCTTGCAACGCGTGGATGTCATCTACCGCAGGATTGATGACGACTACATCGACCCGCTGGCCTTTAGGTCCGACTCGCAACTGGGAACTCCCGGCCTGTTCTATGCCTACCGGATGGGGAACGTCGCCATCGCCAATGCCCCGGGCACCGGGGTAGCCGATGACAAGAGCCTGTATGCGTATGTCCCGGACATCATCCGTTACTACCTCAACGAAGAGCCCGTGCTGGCCAACGTCGAGACCCATCTTTGCCGCGATCCCGAAGGCCTGGAATACACGCTCGACAACCTGGAGCACCTAGTCGTCAAGGTGGTGGGCGGCTCCGGCGGCTACGGCATGCTGGTGGGCCCGTATGCCAGTGCAGAAGAACGTGCGGCCTATGCCGAGCAGATTCGAAAGGACCCGGCCAACTACGTCTCCCAGCCCACCCTCAACCTCTCCTGTGCCCCCTGCCTGACCGACGAAGGGGCCGCCCCCCGCCACGTGGACCTTCGCCCGTTTGTATTGTGCGGTCAAGAAACACGCCTGGTACCGGGCGCATTTTGCAGGGTCGCCCTGCACCCAGGCTCCCTGGTGGTCAACTCGAGCCAGGGAGGCGGTGGCAAGGATCTCTGGGTGTTGCCCCCGTAAGGCCATGCTGTCGCGCAATGCACAGGGGCTGTACTGGATCAGCCGCTACCTTGAGAGAGCTCAGCATGGCTGTCGCCTGCTGGCCGATCAACTGCGGACCCTGGAAGACCGGCCAGTGGAGGAAATCGACCAGACCTGGCGGCGCCTGTATGCCAGTCTCGACCGCGAACCGGTCGGCGGCAGCCTTGAATCCAATCTCGATGACGAGAATTTCATGCTGGCAGATTCCTACACGCTGGCCGATGACCTGACCTTCGAATCCAACAACCCGGACTCCATCCTCAACTGTATCGCCACGGCACGTGAAAACGCCCGCCAGGTCCGGAACGTTATCAGCAAGGACATGTGGTTGTGTCTGAACGTCGCCTACCTGAAGCTGTCCAAGGTAGGCATCACCGACATCTGGGATGACCGTCCGGGTGAGTTCTATCTTCATGCCGAGGACACGATCCGCACCTTCGCAGGCATCGTTGACAGCACGGTGTACCGCGATGACGGCTGGCATTTCATACAGCTCGGACGCTTTGTTGAGCGCGCGCAGCTTCTGGCAGCACTCATCGATGCCCAGATTACCGTGTTTCCCATTTACGAGGCCCATATCGAGTCCGAATGGCGCTCGCTGTTGCAGGTCTGTGAGGCCCGGGGCACTTTCAGCCGCCGCTATTCACTGGAATACCAGCCGGTCAACGTAATCAACTTCCTGGTCAGCGATCTTCGCCTGTCACGCTCGATCAGGTATGCGCTGGCACGCATTGTTGAGGCACTGGAACATGTCTCCCGGGAGCGCCCGGCCGAGGAAGCACAGCGCCTGGCAGGACACATGGCCGCGTACATCGACTTCGACTGGCCGCGGCACAACCTCAATGATGCCGAGGCTACCCGAACGGTGCTGCGTGAGATGCGCGACACCAGCTGCAAGGTGCACGAGAATATCGAAACCACCTATTTCGAGTACGAGATCGAGGATACGCCAGGCACATGAACGTACCGACAATTCGCCAGTACCTGGTTGAGCACCACTGCAATTTTCATTACGAGTCACCGGCGCGCGGCAGTGTCATGCTGTTGCGCCTGTATCCGAGACAGGACGCCGGCCAGCAGGTACTGGAATTCAATCTTCACACCGAACCGCTCACGATGCCCGCCCCCTGCACGGATGCCTTCGCCAACACCTGCCACCTGATCAATATCCACCGCATGCACCAGCAAACCGTGCTGTGTGCCCGCACCCGGGTCAGCACCAGCCCGGACACGCAGTTGCCAGTTGATGGCAAGACGGGTAGCTGGGAGGCCCTGGCTGAGGCCACCGACCCCGTACGCCACTGGGAATTTTTGAATTCAAGCCGCTTTGTATACACCTGTGAGGCGCTGGAGGCATTCACGGCAGACCATGCCATCACCCGGGGCCGTGATCCCCTTTCATCGCTGCTGCAGGTCGCAGGCCAACTGTACGAGGCCTTCAGCTACACACCCGGGAGCACGCACGTGGACTCCACCATCGAACACATCCTTAAGACCCGCCATGGCGTGTGCCAGGACTACACGCATGTACTGATTGCCATCGGGCGCTCCTGGGGAATTCCAAGCCGGTACGTGTCCGGCTACCTGCATCTTGAGGGAATTGACAATGAGCAGACACCGCCCGGAGCCAGCCACGCCTGGGCGGAGTTCCTGATTCCCGGCACGGGCTGGGTAGGCATCGATCCGACCAACAACACGCCGGCGGACCACCGCCACATCCGCATGGCCATTGGTCGTGACTATGCCGATGCGGCTCCGACACAAGGGGCGTACTTCGGCAGCGTGCACTCCCGGCTTGAGGTGTGTGTCACCGTGACACAGGCCGACGAGCCTGTGTCCGCCAGCTCGCCCCATCGCGAACCGGCGAACCTGTCCCAGGTGCCGGCACCACCACGCGCACCCCAGGCCGGCCAGGACCAGTAGCGCTGTGCGCTCAGGTCTTTAGAACCTCACGGACCAGCCGAGCCCAACCTCAAACTGCTCCATGCTCAGGCGGACCGTCTGGCTGGGATCAAGCGGGTTATGCCCCTTGACGGAATGACCGAAGGCATGCATTGCCTCGAGCGTGATATCTCCGTTGCGAGTGGTGACCGTTGTCCCCAGGGTAATATGATCTTCAACCACTGCCGGTGCCAGGAGATTGAACACCACCTGGTCGCTGCCGATCGGCTGGCTGGCATGGCTGTAACCGATACGCCCGGTGACATCGGGCCTGGCCTGCCACTGCAGTCCAACCTTGAAGATGTCCATATCATCCCAGCCGAATCCGGCACCGCGGTCACCACCAAGACAGCTTTCAATGTCCTGGCCTCCCAGCGCCGGGCAGGCGAACAGGTTCTGCACCTCATTGCTGATGGCATCGCTGTCCCTGTACCAGATGCGCTGATAATCTGCTACCAGCGTCATGTTTTCAGCGACTTCGATTGCAACACCCGCCCACAGGGTGGAGGGTATATCGAAGGTACCGTCTTGTGCGAACAGGTCCGCATAGTCATCCCATCTTTCCATGCCGATCTTGGTACGGTACGAGATGCCAAAGTCCGCCACACCGGCAATGTCCCTGGCCAGTGCACCTACCTGCAGACCCCAGCCGTAGGCCGTGTCCGTGCCATTTTGCGTCAGGTGAGTTGGCATGCGTGTGCCCTGACTTGCCACAAAGGTCTTGGTGAACGGTGCAAAAGTATCCAGGCCGTTACTTCGAAAGCTCTGCATCGTCAGCAACGGACTGATGCCAAGCGAGAACCGGTCCGAGAGTCGATACGCATACGAGAGATTGAAAAAGACCTGCATCAGGTCAACACCCGCGGTCCCCGCACCCAGTGCGCCGGGAAAGGAGACGCCTGCACCGCGCATCCCGAACGGATCAAATGAGGCACTGCCCGATTTGTAGGAGGTATTCATGCCGCCGTTGCCATACACGGCCAGGCCCACGGCATCCTGTTCGCTCAGCATGTAGTTGAGCCCGAAGCTCGGAATGATGAACCCTCGGTTGCGGCTTGTCTCAGATCCCGCTCCGAGTGTGAATGCTCCGCCGCTGCCATTGGCAAGGCTTGCACTCGGAGAGTACCCGCGATCGGGCTTGAACAGCACTGCACCAACGTCCATGCGATTACCGACAAAGGCCATGCCGGCCGGGTTGGTCGCCGAGGCCAGGGCATCCTGCGGGAAGGCCACACCAGCCCCGCCCAGGGCGCGGTTGGTCAGGCCTGTGCCGTGTGAGAAATAACCGTTTGTGGACTGTGCCACTACCGGCATCAGGATCAATGCCAGTATCAACATCACTTTC
The DNA here is from genome assembly GCA_965214675.1 of Gammaproteobacteria bacterium. Lineage (GTDB taxonomy): Bacteria > Pseudomonadota > Gammaproteobacteria > UBA4575 > UBA4575 > WTFY01. Next base: position 544,388 of record OZ243969.1, on the reverse strand, counting down.
TTGATTTCCATGTCCAGAACTCCCTGTAAACCTGCGGGGTTTACAAACCGATTCACAAATTCAAGATCGGGTCCCTGCATGCCGGCTGTGTGATATGCCTGGGAACTTCATGCAGGTTCTACCCGTAAGATGGGGGTGTAGCGGGGGATTTCAAGCCAACTTGTCAAGCCCCCTGTGTATGTACCAGTGTTAGTGGGAGAGCTGGAATGAGAGTCTGGCACGATAAACTGGAGCAAGTTTAGAGGGGCAGGACAGCCTAGGCAATCCAACTCAAAAGAAAACGGAATTCATCTGTTGCTGAGCGAAACCAGGTAAGGCACTGAGAAATGCCTAGTCATCAAATAGGACCAGGATAGTGACATGCGGGTGCCAGTGGATGAAATCCTGAAAATTCTGCCAACATGTATCGGAGATGCTCTATTGTTTCCTACTTGCCCGGGCAAACCCTGCATCGATGAGTAGGGACAGTGCCAGCCTGCAGAGCTACACCCGGAAGATTCCCTTACTTATTCTATGCGGCAGTACACTAGAATCGCATACCGACATTCAGAGAGCCCGAGTAGGCATGGTTCCCGCCGGAGGCCTCCCGGGCTGAAAGTGCTGCATCCATCGACCACGGCCCCTGACGCCAGATCGCACCCAGAGTGATCAACACACTCTCCTCCTCCGGCTCGGCACGCAACCGCTCCCCCGAAACCCTTGCAATCGTGGCCGTATCCCCAAACCGGTGCGCAAGACTCAATGAGCCGCTCAACAGCAACTCCCCACCCCAGGCATGGCGCGTGGTATCCGCCATCACCCCCGCACTCCCGCTGTAGCGATCCTCGTCCGAAAACGATACCCGCGCCTGTACGGCATCGGTAAAACTGTCTATCCGCACCCGCGTGCGGCCCAGACGGATATGAGGTGTCCAGTACCACCGCTCCCCCCAGGGCAGGCGATGTCCGGCCTCCACCTGCAGGGCCAGGCGCTCGGCATCCACGTCCGAGATCAATCGTCCCAGGGTGTCCGAAGAGATATCCAGGTCATAGTCGGTCCAGACCAGGTGTCCCCGGGCGTAGGCCCCGCTGGCCCGCTGCCAGCGGGCCTCCAACGACAGTCCCTGGCCCTGGGCATGAATGTCTCCGCCCTTCACCGGAGAAGAGACGTCTGCAGTCCCCCAGACATGGTGTGCCGAGGCATCGATCTTCCAGTGGCTGCCCTCCAGGACCGTACCGCCTGCACTGATGACCAGGTGTTCGGTATCGTATTGGGTTCCTACCGTAGAGTGATCGAAGGTCTGGCTGCCGGTATGGCCTGACAGATCGACCCAGACCGGCAGGTCGGGGGACGGGCCGGACCGTTCGGTGGTCAGGCCCAGCAGGAAGTCCGGCAGGGCTTCATAGAGGGCGGCTCTTGGCGCGTACCGCTCCATGATCATCGGAGGCGGAGGGGGTTCGGGTTCCGGTTCGGGCTCGGGCTCCGGAGGTGGTGGAGGTGGTGGCGGGATGGTGCAGTTCGGAGGCGTCCCAACCTCCCCCTCCAGACACATGGGCGGAGGAGGCGGAGGCGGAGGTGGAGGCGGAGGTGGAGGTGGAGGCGGAGGTGGAGGTGGAGGCGGAGGCGGAGGCGGGTCCATACAGACGGGGTAGTCAACCTTTCCCTCCGAACACATCTCCGTGAAGTCGTCTGCATTGAAGTCGCGGTCGGCGATGATCCCTGCCGCACGCGTGGCGATGTTCCACATCGTGGGGTCCGCATTCGTACGGTCATCCACCGTCACGCCCTTGCTCACCATCGTCACATCCCAGGCCCCGTTGTGAGCCACCGCATTGGCTACCACACCGGTGGCTCCTTCATGCAATACCGTGTCGTTGACTTCGATGGTGGTCTCCCCGCCATCGTTGAGAATCCAGCCCCCGCCCAGGGCGCCGGCTAGCCAGCCCTCTTCACCGGTCATCCGTTCCCCGTCGGGGTGCAGGTCCACGTGCAGCTTCGGTGGAATGGCTGGCATAGCTTCGTTGATATCCATGGTGTTCTCAACATCCACTACCGCGGGCACGGTGCCCGTCGCCAGGATCGCAATCCCGGAACCGGAAGTGATGCTGCCTGAAGATCCGATGATCACCTTGCCGCCGCCGGCAAGAAAGATACCCTCGCCCGCACTCGTGATCGCATCGTTCACCGTCACCGTCTGCTGGCGAAAGCCATCGTAGCCGATGGCCGCCGACCGGTTCAGGGCCCCGCTATTAGCACCCACAAGGACTCCCTTTGCCTTACCCTTTACAGTGACCGGGCCGTCGAGCGTGATATCAATACGCCGGGTGTCGGCGTCACTAAAGCTGTAGGTCACGATGCCGTGAGAGTTATCTCCTTCGGTCGTAACGGAGGAGCCCTGCCCCAGGTCAATGTCGATATCGCCGGGGTTGCCCTGATAAGCGAAGATGCCGTAGGCGGTGGTATTGGGGGGGGATGTACGATGCTGTGTGCCTTTCGTCCAGATGGCGTGGTTCGTAGCAGTGATCTTGATGTTGCCAATGCCCTCTTGGTAATGGATTCCAAAAATGCCATGGCCTAGATAATGGTTTGTCGTGGTGCTGCCACCGTTGAGATTGATAATGACATCGCCAGTGCCAGTGTCTTGCCGCCAACCATGAATGCCATAGGCTTCCGTGCCATTGGCCGTGATGGTGCTGTTTTCGGAACGAATGTCGACATGGCCATTGCCGCTGCCGCTGCGAGTACCAAACCTGTAACCATAAATTCCATGTGCCTCACTGCCGCCGGTCACCACTGTGCTGTCTTTAAATATAATGCGGACATCGCCAGTCCCTACCGGGCCCAACGTATTTTCAGGCCCCCGTCTAGCCCAAATACCGTGCGCACCATTCCCTTCCGTTGTAATGGATGTCCCTTGGGTGGTGAGGCTGGCGTCATTCATCTCACCCACAGTTACATTCGCCTGTTGCACATGGATGCCATATGCATAGGCTTCCTCTGTGTTGATCGTCACACCCGGATTCAGGTCCACGACAAGATGGCCATTGCCGGTGTGGAGGCCGCTTATGCCGTAGGCAGATTCACCCTGTGTACCGATTTCAGTATTCTTCAACGTGAAGGTGAGGCCACCCGTACCCTCAAGCTTGCCATAAATGCCGTGGCTAAGGTTGCCCGTCGTATCGATCTTCGACGGGGTAGTGGTCATGTCGGCGTTGGTTTTCTCGGAAATGTTGATGTTGACATTCCCACTGCCCGCGTGTTTGGCAGAGACACCTGCGATATGGGATGAGTTTGTCCCACTTCCATCGAAATCGATATCAATACCCGTCTCAGTAATGTCGATACTGTCGGTCGACATACTGCCTTCTTCACAGACGATATGATTTCCTGCCGTGAGCGTGTCGGGTGAGTTGGGGCACTCGGCAGCCGCAAAGGCATTGTCACTGATCAGGCACAGGGCGCCCAGGCTAAGGACTGCAAGAACAAGAAGCGGCCTGCAAAGTGCGGCCTCGCGGACTTCCCGGCGACCCGGCCGGGCAGCAGAAAACCTTCTCACGGACAGGCGTATATCCGCTTCGACAGCGCAACAGGCAGGGCTGTTGCCCCCCCCCCCCGCAGTTCTCAAGCTTCAGCCCCATTCTCGTGTAAAGCTCCATGATCTGAAGTGCCTCACTCCGGCAAAGCCTTGGCTCGTGCATGGTGTTATTTGATGCAGGCACATAGGGAGATTCATCTGCCTGAACGGGGACTGGAGGTGAGAGAGCTGCAATGGGCCAGTGTCATCCGGTGTCAATAGGAGCGATATATCCCTGTCCTGCATCCTTGCCAGTTGGAATTGCTGCGAAATTGTTACACAGGATTGAGGGGATGTTCAAGTTGAGATTGCAAGGCTGTTCCTTAAAATAGACTTGTCCGGTTTTATAATAAATAAGGCAAGACCAATATTTTCTTTTACGGATAAATTACGTAATACTTTTACCAAATACATGACATTCTCGTAAAGAGCATTTGTAGGTCCACCATGTCCAAGGTTTTACGCTATGAAATGCAGTAGGATGAAGAAACCCATGCGCTGGCAGAACGTGCTGCACACGCGTCTGGACTAACCAGCATCAAGGCCTATGTCACGCAACTGGTAAAGCAGCATGCTCTCGAGGTATTGGAAGCCTACAGCACTATTCAGCTAAACAATGCGCAGTTCGATACCTTTTGCAAGGCCTGCGATAACCCGCCGGCTCCAACGGCCAAGCTTCGCAAGGCGTCACAGATGCTTGACCAAGAGGGTTTCACGTTGAATGCCAGCCGCTGAATTCCTGCCACTTGATCTCAGTGCGAGCGACGTTAAGTCATTCGACTATGGCAAGGATGTCATTAACACCTATCTGCGCCGCTATGCGGCCAAAAACATGGCGTTGAATCTGAACAGGACCTTTGTACTGCCCTACGCTCCCGATAAAAGCGCCAGAAAATCGCATGTTGCCGCGTATTACACATTGGCGCATCGGACGCTGGCTCGCGAAGAACTCCCTGATCCATCCCGCCTACCACGCTATCCGGTACCCGTAATCCTGCTCGCTCAACTCGGTGTCGACCGACGATTTCAAGGGCAGGGGCTGGGTGCCAAAATCCTCGTTTGGGCACTGAGACACGCCTACCAGATCGCCAGCAACCCAGATAGCATCCCTGCAAGGGGTGTCGTGCCGGATGTACTGGATCAGGATGCGCTGGCCTCCTACCAATCCTTCGGATTTTTCCTGCCACTGACGAACACTCCCATGAGCCTGTTTGTTCCCACGGCGTCACTGGAAACCCTGTAAAACCAAATCTGAATATCGATTCCTGATCATGGCTACAGGTACTTCTTGAAGGTAGCGGCCGTGATCCTGACCGCCAGGGCAAAGGCCAGTGCGAACGGTAAGTTCGCACCAAAGGTTATTCAGGTCGTTGACGACGGCAGATCATATCGCTGGATCGCCCACGACCTCGGCATTCCCAAATGCACTGTGCTCGAAATTATGAAGCGACACAGGCAATCATCGTGATGCCGATGAACGCGCGCCGGCAACACCGGACATCCAGGTAACATGCGGCGAGGGTGTCAGGAGAGCTCAATTTGCAGGATGCTGCAAAGTACACCGATGAACGCTTTAGGCGAACAAGCCCAATCGACAAAGCAAAGACGTCACTCAGCACTCCTTCTGCATAGTTCCTCTTTCACTTCATCGGCATAGGCCTCAATGAACTTCATTTGATCAAAGAAGAGAAATCGCATGACACGTGGGATCATTCCTATGGTCGTCGCTGTCTCGGTGAATGTGCCAATGGTAGAGTTGCCGTCTCTTGTGAAATTCGCCGAATACTGTCCCTTGAAACTGCCAGGGGAACCGGTCGCTAGGACAAACGTCTCAGGTCGGTTCTTCTCTACGATCTGGAAGTTGATGACCACACCAGTGGCCTTCAAAGTCTCAGACCAAGAACGGCCATCATCAGCCATCCTGACTTCGCCGACATCTTCGCGCCACTGCTTCTGGTCTTCTGGTGTTGTGTAGATATCCCAAACGTCTTCGATATCCGCATCAAACCGAATGGACTTAGTTGCACTGGTGGTTTTCGGGATGAGCAGTACAGCGACCCAACAAATGATTAGAACAGCGATTGGGATAGCAAACCAGATCATTACTAAGGGTCGCGATCTTATGTTTCTTGTCCGCGTTTAGTCGTTCTATTGCAGTTTTTTGGCATACCAATGTCATTCTCGCTCTACTTCTGAAGTTCAAGCCATTCTACTAGACTGTTCGAACTTCGCAGAATAGGAATGATATCCCCAGCACCCCCACCACTGGGTCCAAAATAAGAAAGCCCCACCCCAAGCATGCAATATTAGTCATGATTCTTCCTTACTCTGGCTGACATCGTTCATGACTGTTGACCGTATCACGCCAGATATCGCGGGGAGTATTATGATAGCTGCCAAATCCAGGCAGGCACGTTGCAATGGCGGCACAGAGCAACACCCGTCCCTGGCATCGCACTGATGTGGTTGCGGTCGTTACGCACGTCACCATACGGTTCCGCATTTGGACCCGAGCCACCCCGGATGTGGCAAATTAATCATATGGTCAGAAATTCACTGACTGCGTGGACCTGAAAAAGGGGACCCTTCAATTACCAAGCTTTTTCGTGCTTGCCTGGATCAGGTTACGGGGAGAAGACCACTTGACAGAGCTGGCGAGAAGTCCTGCACAAAGACTATCATCTGCAGAAGGGCCAGACCTGATGCCAGGCATCACAACGAAAGCGCTTCTCGCAATGTGCAAGCTGTGACGCATAGCGGTGGGCGGTATCCCTGACTCGTCCCGCAGTACGCTGTACTCCGGCCTTCTTCTTCCAAGTACCGCGCCGGTAGCCTCCCTTTCCTTCATGATAGGCAAGGTAAAGCCTGTACGCATCGGTCCGAGGAATGCCAAGTTCGCGCCAAGTCTTGTAGTTGTACCAGCCGATGAAGTCAAGTGCATCTTCCATGTCCGACCGACTTTTAAACAGCCGACCGCGCTCCTCCTGATATTCCCCCCACACTGGGTCTTGGGCCTGGGCATAGCCTCTGGCCGACGAGGCACGTCCCAGCGGAATGAACAGGAACCACTTGTATGGCGGTCTCGCATCGGACCGGTAGCTCGACTCGTGTCGCACGAATGCCATCTGGATATGCACCGGCGTACCCCATTCCCTGGCTGAGGCACGTGCGTAGTCGTACCAGTCGGGATGCTGTTCGAAGACCGCGCACAGGTCCGCCTGCTGTGCTGGCGGTGTGGATGCACATGCTACCAGCAGCAGGCCCAGAGCCAAGGTGCAGGCCACACGTGTGACCCATCCGAATGATTTTGACATGTATATCTTCATGTACCGCACACGTTGAAACAGGCATATGTACAATTGGATCATCGAAAACAGATGGCCTGCTGTACTAGTGCAGCCTCGCGCAGCACCATTCTCTGACCCAAACTCTTTATGAGAGCCTCGCATTATAAACCGATTCAAGCCTTTAGAAATCGGCAATGTGCTGACTCAACGTTGGAAGTACAACCAGAAATGAAACGGAAACCTATGAAATTTATAGCTGGCTTGAAATTCACAAGAACAGAGCAGACAAGCTAAAAGCGCCTCAACTGCAGAGCATCATGATGGCCTGTGCGGGGATCCGGATAAGGCAGTCACTGACAATGCGATGCAACTGCTCAGCACACCGGCTGCTGTCGGAGCTTCCTGATCATCTAGCAGTGATGATGCTGTTCACTCCTGCAACCTGACTGAGGGAGGCCAATGTGGTGCAACTCGAATGGTCACAGATTGACAGTAACTGCCGATGTGCGTGGATCCATGCCGACCAGGCCAAGGCCCGCAAGGCCATCGCTGTGCCACTGAATGATGATGCATTGCAGGTGCTGCAGGAACTGGGCGGCTGGTCGGACTACTCAATGGTCCTGCGGTATGCACATTTGTCCGTTGAACACCTGGCGGAGTATGCGGACAACCTCTCGCGGAGCCACCTGAATAGTACAAATTTGGTACATTCGGCTCGAAAGGAAAAAAGAGGATCACGGGGTGATCTCGTAAGACACTGATTTTAATCAGGTATCTGGCGCGCCCGGAGTACGCCACACTAGCGTATTTGTTAGCAGCCATTAGTATTAATCAATTTTATTTCCCCTGTAAATTCATACTCTTACGATGATTTATCATATGTGATCGTTTCCGTTTACTTCCGTTCGTTTGCCGTTTTATAATTGAAACGTATAAAAAACGTTTAACAAAACACGATCAGGAGACACGAAATGAATGTAACTTACTACACATACGAAAGCGGTAGCACCTTAGCGGTTTTCCATACGACGAGAGAAAACGGCGAACCAATGTGCTGGATGATGGAGCCGGACGCACCAGTAGAAATGGGATTCTTTTACGGGATGCCAAAAAGCGTAAAAAGCAGCCACGAGCTACCCGCTCATAAGTGCCACTCAATACACAATTTACTCAGCGCCTATTTCGACATGGCAACGGGTGAAGAACTTTGGATGACGAACGGCAATTAAGTCAACAACAGGAGACACGAAATGGTTGTAATACGTTTAAAGAAAAAAGACTTTATTGCGTCAACCTTGGTTCCCAATCCAAAGATCAAAAAGGTACTCCCCACAGGTCAAGTGATCTGGGAAGAGGCAAACAAAGGAGACAGAAAATGAGATTAACCAAGCACTTTGTGGAAACGGTAGAAAAGCCCGGACGCTATGTCGATGATGGCCGGGTCGGTCTTATCCTCGCAGTACGATCCAAAACAAGCAAGTCATGGGTTCAGCAATTACAGGTCAATAACAAGCGCAAGGCATTCGGCCTTGGCAGCGTGAAGCATTTGGGATTAAAAGAGGCGCGCGCTTTAGCGTTTAAAAACCAACAAGAGGCGCGCGCGAATAACGGCGCTGGACTCAATACCGGAATCCCGACTTTCAGGGATGCTGCATTGAAGGTTATCAAACTGAATGAAAACGATTGGAAAAGTCCAAAAACAAAACAGAGCTGGATAAACGTATTTGAGAAATATGTGTTTCCTGTGATCGGTGATGCGCCGATCAGCAAACCCATCGCTGGCGATATTATGGATATTGTGCAGCCTATCTGGTCAACCAAAAAAGACACCGTGCGCAAAATTCGGCAGCGTACAAGTCAGGTATTCCGATGGGCTATTGCTCACCAATATCGCCCGGACGATCCAGCGGGTCCTGCCCTGTTGTCTGCCATGCCGAAATTAAAGGCCAAGCGCAAACAAAAGCATCAACCCGCACTCCCTCACAACAAAGTGAAAAGCATAGTGAAGAAAATAAAAAAATCCAAAGCATACTCAGTAACCAAACTCGCGTTTGAATTTACTGTATTAACTGCTTGTCGGTCCGGTGAGGTTCGCGGCGCTCGATGGTCTGAAATTGATCTAGCAGCCAAGACGTGGACGATTCCAGCCAAGCGCATGAAAATGGAAATTGCCCACAAAATCCCATTGTCAAAACAGGCGATCGAGATTTTGAAACAGGCAAGGGAGCTTGCCATTAATGAGCTAGTTTTCCCCTCACTAAGAGGCAAGGAACTAAGCGACAGCACACTAAGCAAATTGCTTCGGGACAATGGCTATAGAGGCAAGCAAGTACCGCACGGTTTCCGGTCGTGCTTCCGGGACTGGGCAGCCGAGAAAACAGATGCACCTCCTAGAGAAATTGCCGAGTTTTGTTTGGCCCATATTGTTGGGGAGGGAGCCGAGCTTGCCTATCGCCGAACCGATTACTTTGAAAAGCGCCGAGTGCTGATGCAGGACTGGGCAAATTACATTAACCAAAAATAGGAGACGAAAAATGAGCAACATGAGCTATTGCGTTTTTGAAAATACAGCCGGTGATATGGCACAAACTCTTGACAAGATGCGCGACCATGACGAGCTTGGTGATATGAGCGACCATGAGATCGAGGGATTGAAAAGGGTACTTGGCTATGCCGTAGAAATTATCAAAGAGGCTGGCGATGGACCAGTAAGAGATATACCCGGCATCGAGGAAGTAGCAGACAAATGTTTTGGGCAGCTTGAATTTATCGTTTAGCCTCGCCTGACCTCAACACAAGGGCTGCCTAGTGCAGCCCTTTTTTATGGGCGCGTGCAAGTCTGCTATCACCAAGACAACACAAACCATTTTGTGCTGTTCCAAGACACGCGACAGACCTGCACTCCCGGATTGCCCGTACCCGTACTTTAACCGCGTGTTCCGAATGATCGCCTTTCAAGATAGGCTACCGTACCGGCCAAGGGTAGATCGCCCGGCACAGGGCAAATGTGGGAGTGTGTGCTGCACCCCAAAAGGAGATCAAGGGTGCTTTACCGACTGCACACGGAGCCGGGACTGATAGCCTTGCCTTTGCTATCGCGTAAACGATTGATTGTTGGCAGGTAGGGTAGCCTATCCTGACCCGCGATCGCCCCGTACAGGCTAAATGCAACCCTCTGCATTTTCGTTTTCATAACATTGAAGCGGATATATCCGTGTATCAACCTCGCTGACCTGTTCCGGGTGGTTTCGATAGCGAACCTTGTTCGCAGCCTTCAAGTGGCGTTTGCATAACCAGTCTTTTCCCCGTATGGGTGCACCGCAGTTGATGCAGTAATGCCCCTGTGAGTCTCGATTTTGCCTCGGTAACATATAAGGAGGGGCGATGGGTTGCCTAGTTGGGTAAAGGTAGGTCGACCTCTTTACCCACACACCGCCCCAAACCGTCAATGTACGTTTGCACCCTGGCTGTTCCCTTGCTCGGCATACCCTTGTGCAAGCGCACCCAGCCACTGCCTGATGTGGGCAAGGTTCTGCTTTTCAGTTTCAGAGCCACCACCCTTCAAGGAAAGGTTTACGCCATGTTCCAGACTCAACCGTAAACAGTTTGCAACCACCCTTTGATATTCGGGATCACTGGACGCTGCAACAATCAATTCCGAAAACTTGGAAAGGGCAGCGAGTGCAGCAAAACATTCCGCTTCGCGGGGATCGCCTTCAGCCTTATCACTCATCGATTTGCCCAAACTTTCAGACACTACAAAACTCTTTGGAATTTTGAAGAATCGCCGGACTGGTTGATTGCGATTCTTTCAGGGCCAGATATTTTTCTGACACATCATCAGGATTACCAACAAGGTCAAAACGGTAATAGGTTTCACCGGGCAACCACACGCCGCGATCTGTAATCTTCAGGCCATCATCTTCGACTGGCTCCGGCTCAGGTTCTGCTACTGCATCCGCAATCTTTTCTAACCAGTCCGTAGCAAGGCCATCCACCAGTATCCAAGAATCACGATCAACATGCCGAGAGGTTTCCTCGGCTGCACCTTCAAAGTGAATATGAAAATATGTGCTATCAACTTCAACGTCTTGGTCGTTGTCGTCTTTGATGGTTCGCTTTACCGGAGTAACCATGTCGATAGTGTCAATGTTGATGTAATGAGTTTTAGCAGCTTTGATTACCAACAGGTGAGCTTCATCATCACCGTAGCGGGTCGCGTCCCCAAAATGGTCTCGTGAAAACTCAACTACATTTATTTCTAGAAATTTTGACATTTGTTTTCTCCTATTTGAAATTATTCCAAGCCTGCGATTCGCTTGGCTTCCTCTAAAGATATACCTGCCTTAACCATGCTGCCTAATGCCCGACTTCGGGAAATTAAATCCGTTTTATAAATCGTATCCGCATTTAGCATCACTGATTGATTCAAAGATTCCGCAAGCGTGTCTGCCAATACATCACAAACCGATTGCATGACCTGAACAAATTGCCGATTACTTTCGCGCACTGTTCCGGCTGGTCCACCAAAAAGCATTTCCGGTGCCACGTTACACGATGCACATATTTCGCGGGCAAGCTGGGCGCGTGTGCGTTCGATAGAATCGGGCCAGTCCGGGCCAATTCGCACGGTTGTATTCGGTTGCTCCATGTGTTGACCACCACCTGTTGGATTAAACAAAATCTTTAATTGGCCGCGAGATTTTACAAGGGAAGAAAATGCAGCCGAGAAACTCTTTTTAATTTTCACCATGGCCTCTTGGTCGAGGAACGGGCTACCATTGATCCATAAAAATTTACCTGCGCCAGCTTTTGATTCATCAGCCATGACGCGATCAATTTCGGCTGCCAGATACGAAGTAACAGATTCCCACAGTGGGACTCCACGCCAAGGATATTCAGGGTCTGAATTGAAAACGAAATTTACAATTTCAGAATCCAGAATATTAAAATTCCGATCTTTAAAACCTTCGCGGAGTGTTACCTGCCAGCCTTCACGAGTAAGTTTGTCCGCACGGATTGGGCGCACCAGTTTGAAGCTGTTGCCTTCCGGGACAATCACAAGGCGACTGCATCCGTACCGGGGAATGTCGCGCCCGATTTCCAAAAGATGCTTTTTGGTTATCTGCTTTGGGCCTGTATAGCTACATTGTGCAAGCTTGTCGCCGTACACATTCATCACGCCTCGTTGAGCTGCGACAAGTTTACTGGTCGCTGGCTGCGAAGCTTGCAATACACCGTTTTCGATCACCTGATCCGTGTAACTCGAATCAGGTGATTGTTTACTTTTGAACGGCCACATGATAGCTGCCGGATTTTCAGGTCAGGCTAGATCAGGCCAAGTGAAAATCGACTTGCTTAAACGCTTCCGATCTCAACAGAAGAACATCACTGATTAGCTGGTAAGCGGTCAAGATGTGTTGGCCTTTGCCTGCGCCTGTATATGGGTCTGCGACCAATTGAATGCCACCCCATACCGGAGCAACTGCACACATCGATTCCATACCCAGCCGGACAATGCCATGCTGATTATCGCTTGCAGGTACGGCGATTCGATTCGTTCCGCGCAATCCACCAAGTCTATCTTCGAGATAGTCTGCGGTGCTTACCGCCGTGTTTGCTTGAAACAGTCCCGCCATGACTTCGTAGGTTTTCTTGCCAACAAGGGCGTAGAGGTCTTTAACGCTGTACGCGTGAACACCGTCAATCTGTCCTACGACAGTCGAGATGAAAGTTCCGAAACCTTCAGTATCGGTATCTGCCGTTGGGTCAGTCAGTTGACTGAACAGACTTTTCAGTTCAGGAGCACTACCTGTACCCTTCAACAACTGATCGTCCAGCGTATTTGCAATTGACCTTGGAATGTCGCGGCGCAATGCTGGCTCAAGTTCTGGAAAAATCGCCATGTCCTCAACACGAGTTACAAAACTCCCGGTGCATCGCTTCACGTTTGACTTGAGTACAGTGATCGCGGCTGCCTTGTCTGGTGCAGCTTCGTCCTTGCCCTTCATCGCAACAGGTGTTGCGGTCGTCAGTACCGGATACGCTTGTACACCTGAACCAACATTAGGCATATCGATACCCAGGAATCCGGCTACCGTTCGCTGATAAAGATATGGTTGTGTCGGTCCCATTTCTACAGGGCGACTTCCAGAAGCTGGAGCCGGAGTTACTGCCTTGGTCTTGTCGATTGGCTCGAACAGTTCCAAGGGAATTTCATGCTCACCGGAACACCCAAATGCTTCACGCGCCTCAGCGCTGGCACCCTTCACAGGAGTGTGCTCGATAACAGACTTGATGAAGTCTCCAACCCTTGCCCGTTTAATCAGGGATTGCTTTTCCAAATCCGTACCATCTTGTGCACCCAGTTCCGCACGAGCTTTAATTTCCTTCTGGACTTCCATAGAGGCACCAAGCCCAAGTGAAGCAATTTCCACCGCTAGGCTGGCATACTCTTTTGTCCCTTCCTGCAAGGTTTTAATCTTGGCTGCTTTTTCAGCCAGTTCCTGTTGCAATTTTTGACTTTTCAACATGGGTTTTCCTCCTAAAAAAAATTCAAAAATTCCCTAAAAATTCCTTTAAAGCGCCCAATTTCTATTCATTTTTTTTAATTGTGCTGTGGGCGTTACAACTGACCGGGGACCATTTCGATAGTAGGGGTCCCCTCTTGCTTATGTTGTTAGAGCGTTACGCTGTATCGCTCTCACGATCTTTTTGCACTTGTTCACTGAATTGAATCATGCCGTTGATAAACGCACTCGGACCAATAGGCAAAGCATCACCGGGGTTAGAGCAATGTACAAATGCATGGCGCATAAGTTCCTCCAATGCTCCGTTATTGACCCGTTCTGCTTGCTCGCTGTATTGAATAATCCACGCAATCGCCAGCCTTAGACAACCACGCATCGCATGTTGTAATTTAACTGGCTTGTCTGAATCAAAATAAGATTTCCCAAGACCTTCAGCGATCTTCTTTAGCCGGTCATAATTGACTGGTTCAAGATGAGTTTTGACTATTTTGCATCGGCTATTCCATGGCCGTTTAAGATCCTTCAAAAGATCAAATCGCGATCCCTCCGCTTCACTCGCAACCAACAGTTCTTGCGCGACACGAATAGCAAAACAGAACACTCGCATATTGCCCGCTTTATCAGCACTCATTGATACAGCGATGCAATTATCAATAGCAGCGATCAGGCGCTGATCTTCTTTTGATGCGTGGAATAAAAACTGTTTCTTTTGCATGAATAAATACCTTACTGATATGGTATATAACCTTTGAGTATTTGTTAGTTTCTGTTCGTTGTTGCCCAAAAAATATAAAGGGTTTCCGACTTTCTAAGTTTCAACCAGTTCCTATTTAATTTTTACTTTTTTCTTTATATATATTTTTCTTTATATTTTTCTTTATATTTTTCTTTATATATATTTTTTCTCTCGCGTTCTTTTGGAATTGGTTGAAATATAGAAAGTTAGAAAGAACAAACAAACAAAGGCAAACAGATACGAATACATAACACCTTTTGTTTTAGTAACAAAAAAGGGAGCCGAAGCTCCCTCGTTTTTTGTCGAGTTTTGATGCTTAAGCGTACATATTAGGATTTTCTTTACAAGTCCTGACTGCCCGCATTAGTTCACAGGCAAGAAAGTGTGCAGCGAGTGCTGCGCTTTCTGAAGATTGACTCTCAAACACATTTTGCATGTATTCAACGTACGCATAGAGATGCATATAACTATCAAACGGACCGAGCACATCACCAAGAGAGGTTAGATTTTCTTCTTCAAACCTTTCTAATTTACCCATGGCCTCCGCTATGAGGTCATTGGAAACTTCAAGGGAGCGTATTGTTGCATCCTCCATAGGCTCAACCTCATCCTCTCCCTCTTTTATTGCATCAAAAACATTTTCAAGATTATTCATGTCATTTTCTCCTTTAAGTTGCCCTGCTTAATTGCAAGGTGTTTGTACTGACTTGATTGTCAGATTAAAACTTCGTCTCATTTTCTAGCATGGCTTTAGCATGTCTTAACTCCCTTTCGCAGCCGTCCCTCCACCTTTTATATTCTGGTGAATAGTTCGGGTACTTTTCCTTCAGCTTTTCAAGTGTGATCTTTCGGCTTTTGGCTTCTTTTCTTAGAACATCATCCATCGCCATTTCAAGCATCAATTCCTTGTAGCCTTCAGGTTCGTACTGGTCGGCAATTTCTTCGGTCTGTAGCTTATCCTGAATCGCCTTATTCACCCTTTTACGCTCACCGCGAAGGTGAATAATTTGCTCCCAGTTGAATCGCCTGGATGGACTGTCGGGAAGGTCGGCAATTTTCTTTTTCCACTGGGCTACTGTTACGCGGGTTTTTGACTTGCCTGTAATTTCCTCGATAACTTCCTTTACAATTTCCCTGATCCGCTTGGGTCGTTCATCCCTCCACCATTTCCAATATGGCATACCGTCTCGTTCGTCATATAGACTTTTGTTTGTGGTTTCCTCGGCTTCTTCTGTACGGTAATAAACTCCCAAATGTTTTGCCGTGTATCGAATTGCAAAACGCACAGCACTTGTCTGAGTATGGGAGCCTGTCTCTTCCTGTTGATCCATTGCAATGCGCCGAAGGGCTTCCCGATCCGATTCGCCCAACAGGAAACCGCATAATTTATTTTTTGACATTGCGATGTTCCTCGCACCACTGATCAATTTCAGTAACGCGCCATCTTCTGCATCGCGCACCAAACTTCACCGGCTCGGGCAGATTCTCTTCTTTCATCAATTTATAAACAGTGGACCGGCTGCACTGCAAAATTGCCTCGACTTGAGAGGGTGTATAAAACTTGCTGGTGATTTCTTCCATCACAACACTCCTAAAAAAACAAACCTCCAACCCGTTCGGGCTGGTGCGTCATTTCGTCTCTTTGGATGTTGCGCGCTTGGTTAGGATTACTAGCCTGACGGCTTACCGGCGCTTATATCTTTTTTGGGTTCGGATGGCAAAGATAAAACCAACCTACGAAACAAGTATATACTAGGTGCGTATAAAGACAATCAAAAGTTATCGAATCTTATTACCACCCTTCCGCTGCTTCCCTTTTCCTTTTCAAAGGAAAAGCCTAAAAAACGTTTAACGAATTTAACAAATGCCCTGTACAAAAGGGTCTTGGAAAGTATTTGGCGCGCCCGGAGAGATTCGAACTCCCGACCACCTGGTTCGAAGGACTCCTCCTGAAGAATTATAACTCCTTATTTCTGCTTTAGTTTCTTATCAATATCGTGTCCAATACACAATCCTGCGCTTGCTCTAATTACTAGTAGTTCAGAACCGTATAAATCCACCTATTGGACAGCTATAAGCTGTCAGCAAGGGCCCATGTCTGAAAGGCGCATGGCTGCCTCTACTTCAATACAGTGCTGCAGAAAATTTCCATCGTTGCCTTTTGTCATAGAAAGCTACACTTCCCCCAATATGTTTACTGTTTTAGTTGGACTTAATGCATTCGTCGACTCGGATTATCATTACAAAAGGCCGGACTCAAATAATAATGTTAACCCATTGTTTTTCAGAATTTACAAGAATTCCACTTTCCAGTGATAGAGACTCAAGTACCGGCAATGTCAAATTAGCTAGCAGACTTTACCGGTCTCGTGATATTCATCTGCGTTGCTTGATTTAGGAATCAAAACAAAATGAGAACCGCCAAACACGTCCTCATGAACGTCAGGTTGCCCAAAGAGATGGACACGGAAGCTGCTTACGCGACAACCTGAAGGAAGGACCGAGATCACCGCCAAATGAAAAGTACGAAAGATTCTTGACACAACCATGATTCATGGACGCCCATTTTATTGAAACGATGACTATGAATCACACGACTAATGCCTCCGAATTCTGCATGGCCCTATTCAAGGGATTTCTTCGCCTGACTACGGCTTAGCCTTCGCCCAGATCTTCTCCACAAACTCTCTAGCTTCCTGCAGCTCGGGGGCAGTTTCCAAGTTGCGCTCTTCCAAAACCTTCTCGACGAATCCCGGGCCATGCGAACCAACGCTCCGGCAAAAACCTTCAAGCTCGCCAACCGGCACAATCCAAAGCCGATGGTTGCTACACTTTTTGCAAAGCCTGTCAAAATGCTCGACTGGACCCCCATGCCCAAGCGCACTGCGCCCACTACTTTTCATGGCACTCCAAGGAGAAGTGTTTTTGAAAATTCGTTTGATTTTGCGCTCCCTTTCTTTGGGAAATTCTGCATCTCCTGTTATACCTTCAAGTTCCTTAGCAATGAGATCAACAACCTGTTCGGCATTGCGCGGTGGACGTTGGTTGACTACTAGATCAGCAATGGCTTTCCAATGAGATTTTACTTCTTCCCAATTTCCGCCCTGCTTCTCAAATAAATCCCTGAACATGTTTTCATCATTGAGAATGTCTATATCAGCAATAACGGAAACCGGCACATCAAGCAACCGTAATGTATCTGCGAGTTTCGCCATTCTATGTTTACCGGTTGCGTGAACGAACAGTACGTCCGGACGGCGATCACCAGAAATGGATGGGAGGCTTAATAAGGACTGGTAAAACATACAGTCAGCATCAGCTTCACAGATAACGACATGCTCGAAGAATACCCCGTCGAAGACACGCGAAAAGCGAGCGAGAGTATCTTTCCTTACGGATCTTGTCTGTTCCTTGTTCAGTTCCTTAATATGGTTCACATCTCCCTCGCGGCGTATACGGACGATGCGCACCTTATTAGAGCCTCCCTCGATCAGCCCTTCTAGGACGTCAGTGCTGTGCGTGGATATGAAAAGCTGGGAGGTGCTTGTTTTGTTCTCTGCGATGTAGCGACCAAGGAGCCTTGCTTGGGGCGGATGTAGGAACGCCTCAGGCTCATCCAGGAACTGGACCGAATGAGTATGTGCTGTCAAAGCATGGAGAACGACTGCGGCAAAACTACGCATGCCGTCACCTTGTGTTTGAAGTAAGACATTCGAACTCTGCAAAGCATTAACAAACTCTCTAGAGAGTTCATCCTTTTCATAAGGTACAACTGGTTTTTCACCAACGTACAACGGAAACTCTTTTCCACCAGCACGGAACGGAGTGAGATCTTTACCAAACGCATGCCTGAATTTGTCGCTTATGTCCTTGGACAAAGCCTCGTCCATTAGCAGCAAGTGTATCGGGTGGGTTGGTGGATCGTGAAAGAGTGCAATGCCTGGCGCTGCATTTGAGTCTGTTATTCGACCTTCCGTGGTCAGTTGCTTCGCGAAGAACGGTGCCACTGGATGCCGATCAGTTGGTTTGTCAAAGCATTGTATATGCGTGTGATGGATGTTGTACCCTATTCCACCGTAGCAAAGGTTTACGCTGTCGCCACTCTTTTGCGCTGTCGCCTCCAAGTATGCCCGCAGGTCCCCCTGCGTCCCCTTTTGGGTTATCGAAGTATTTTTGACAACTAGTCCGGGCTCTGGTCTACCTACCCATCTATCCAGTTCACGCAGAGCAGCACTTTTTCCTGCATTGTTTGGTCCTACGAATACTACGATGTCATCTTCATCCAGTGTCAGCGTAGTGTTGTCAGAGAACGTAATCGTCTCGAAGAAGAGCTTGGGAGGCTGCAATTCAACCTTGTCTGCTGGGACATTGCTCTTATTGATTTCACTTGCCATTGCTCTTACTTTGATTCTGTTGTTGGTGCACTCAGGCTATACGGTGCATTTTCGTCTGAAAGCGCATTGGGCTACTCATGCTGACGATTTGTCAACGACACCTTTGGCCTACCAACATATCTGGTCGGATAATACACGCGACGCATCTTACGTTTTTCTCGTTCGCAAGTGTGACGGCAACCAGCCAACTACTACCTGTTCTGCATCATCGTCCCAGAAGAAGTAGAGCCGAAAACAATGACGTGGCTCTCTAGAGTTTCCTCGCTTTAGGTGTTTAGTCAATAGTTCTCGCTTCCCCGAGTAATTCACGAAATACTCATCACCCTGTTCTCCAGAACCAGCAGAGGAAATTGTAGGTGTTTCTTCTAACCCAAGATTTCTACAAGCTTCAGAATAGTTTGACTTTAATTCCTCTCCGCCGTACCGACGCATGGGTACATAGTGATCACGTAGCAGCAGCAATGCCTGGTAGAGAAGCTTGGGATCAGAATATTGGCTCTTTTTTACGCCTTGTACTGCACGAGGGTGCAGCACAACCGCCTCGGAAACATTCTGAGATACCCACTTCTCGAAATCATCCAGAGTTGTTGGAATATCGGGTGATTCGCCTTGTTCATTTCTAGCTTCCTGGAGTACATCTACACGTTGTCTAAGTCTAAAAACATGCTCACGTGCACGATCTCTCTCTTCTTCTACATCCGCTAGCAAGCTGTCGGAAGTTCGTTTGAGGTCATCAATTTCGGAGCTGAGGCGGGCATTGTCTTCCTCATACATTTGCAGGAGTTCGCGCTCAGTGGCCTTTGAGTTACGTGCAGATTCCAGTCGACGGCGCGCTGCAAAACGACGGATTTGTGCATACGAAGGTACTTCTGCTTCTAGATTCCTATGCTTGACTGTATCCGACAGGACTGAACCAATAAGGAATGAGCAATAACCAGAGCACCCACCAGACCATTCCATTACACGCTGGGGAAGTGCCAACGGGTGTGAGAACGGTTCGTCTAAGTGTTGGTTGAATCCAGGCTTGTAAGTTCGGACTGCTTGCTGAAAAACGGACAATTGTTTCCCAACACGGTCTGACAGATGGAAAGCTGCAGGCCCCGTAATTACAACCACGTGTGCGACTCCAAGTGTCTGGCTACATAGTTCAGAAGCACTTATGATTGCTTCATTCTCATCCTCAGAGAATTCAGGCAAAGACAGGACGATGACATCGGCACGCCGTGCAGGTCTCTCAAGCAAGTCAACAAGTTGGTCCACAGTCTGCTCATCGCGAACAATCCACGGCTGACTCGTAACACGGACTCCATCAAGAGTAGCCTCTTCCTGTGTAATAATCTGGCGCACGAAACCGGGGAGGGATCGTTCAAATCTAGGGTTTTCCCCACGAGTCGTACACACAAGGCGTGCGCCAAAAAGATATTGCTCATCTGACTGTCTTGCGATTCCTACCTCTGTAACCCATGTCCTCTGGGGAATCCCTTTGTCAGCGTCATCAAGCCGGGCAGCCCAATACTGTGGTTCATCAAGCATGACAGCCGCCGCTCGTTGGGCCCCAACCTCATCGATCTCGAAGGATTCACCGATCCATGCACTCTTTGGTAAAGGCTTACCGACGCGATTTGACATCCAACTAAGTATGCTATTCCGAATTTCTACCATACGGTCAGACTTGGGTTGCGATTGAATTTCAAGTAAAACTTGACTGACCGGAACTACAGATGCATGCCTTTGTCGCAGTTGGCGTCGGTGTGGTTGTAGTTGTTCAGCAATTGTTTGGGCTTGCTTCAGTTTAAGCAAAGTATTCATTTAACCCTTCCTTTGAAAAGGATCCTGTCTTATCTCTAAATATAAACCAATAACGTAATTTATTTTTCGCACATTTTGGAGGCGGTTGTGCAATAGCATCTAGCCGAAATTTCGAGCATCGTGTGGATGACATTGCTGAAGCACTATGCAAACCACTTGCTTAAAAAAGTCAATACGGTCTCAAGGTGCCCCGACGTGATACGTCAGCGCAAAGGTCGTATCTGATAGCCATCTCCTAAATGACTCGCTGTCACTGAATTGCTTGAATAACTGGGTGTCATCCTTCAGGACTGCTGTCATCACGCCTTTCAGGGCCTTGTCATGCTCTATGCGAGCATTCTGTTTGTCCGAATGCTTCTGTGCATTCTGATAAGCATTGTCAGCAACAACTCTTGATGGAATTTCTTCGGTTATCATCCGTCTCACACGATCACCATCAATCCAGTCAATGTTGCCAAAAAGATCATTAAACTCCCTGAGAATGTTGGACAACAAATCAATTTCAGGATCACCAATACCTCCCCCACCAACCGCAGGAACTGGCTCAATCTCAGCATTTTCGTCTGCAAGCTTGAGTTTTATTGCCGCCTGCTTCTCAACTCGGTAACTGTCCATATCAATGAGTTCGAGAACCCCTTTGGATAGATCTATGTCTTCCGGCGCTGGCAATTTCGGTATCAGGAAATTGAGGAAGATTGACAGCTTCTCCCACTCGGCATTGTTGTAGGGCAGGATCGATGCAAGAAACCCGTAGGTGCGGGCAAATGCCTTGGCCTTCCCCTTGAAGTCCACCTGACCATCCTCATCAAGCTGGTGCTGATAGACGGACACACATGCATCAAGAATTGGATCAAGCCTGTCTCGGTCTGCACCATCAAGATAGAGTTCGACCAACTGGTCAATTTTCTCGATGGCATAAACCTGGTGGCCATCAAGTGCAGCTTTGAGATCATGCAGCTTATTCGGGTCGGTTTCCTCAGCCAGGATGGTGGTGCGGTAGTAATCGGAAAATGCATCCTGGATCGTTTCCACCCCGTTCATGAAATCGACCACAAAGACATCATGTTTTGCGGGATGTGCACGATTCAGACGCGACAGCGTCTGTACGGCCTTGATTCCGGATAGCGTCTTGTCCACATACATGGTATGCAGCAATGGCTCATCGTATCCCGTCTGAAACTTGTCAGCACAAATCAGAAATCGATAAGGGTCCTCCTGAATCTTGTCGACAATCTCGACCGAAGGGAACCCGTTCAAGGAAGACTCGGTAACCTTTATATCCCCATATTCGTGCTCACCTGAAAAGGCCACAATGGCTTTGCAGGGGCTTTTTCGCTCTACCAGATACTCGCTGATGGCATGGAAATACCGGATAGCCCGTTCGACCCCGTTGGTTACTACCATTGCCCTGGCCTGTCCCTTGATCTTCTTGAGCGCAATCACCTGATCGTGAAAATGATCTACCATGATTTCGGCCTTGAGCCGGATCGCATGCTCATGACCCTCTACATAGCGGCGCAACTTCTTTCTTGCACGTTTGCTGTCAAACGAGGGATCTGCTTCGACGGTTTTTATCAGCCTGTAATAGCTGTTGACCGGCACATAGTACTTGACTACATCCAGGATAAACCCTTCCTGGATGGCCTGTTTCATAGTGTAGCTGTGAAATGGCCGGTGCTTTACGGTACCGTCTGATTGAGAGTGTGGGTCACCAAAGATTTCCAGTGTTTTATTTTTCGGCGTTGCCGTAAATGCAAAATAGCTGGCGTTCGGCAGCATCTTGCGCGCTTCCATGACTTGGTTAATCTGATCCTCGAATGTCTCATTTTTTTCTACAGTCTCTCCCCCGCCAAGCACCCCGGATAGCGCGGCTGAGGTCTTGCCACCCTGGCTGGAATGGGCTTCATCAATGATGATGGCAAACTGCCGCCCACGATGTTCGCTACCGATCTCATCCAGAATAACAGGGAACTTCTGCACAGTGGAAACAATGATCTTTTTACCTTCTTCGATGAATTTTCGCAGATCACCGGAATGCTCGGCATGTCCTACCGTGGCCCCAACCTGGGCAAACTGCTTGATCGTATCCTTGATTTGCTTATCGAGAATACGACGGTCGGTCACGACAATGATCGAGTCAAATACCAGCGCATCGTCTTTATCCAGTCCGATGAGCTGATGTCCCAGCCAGGCAATCGAGTTGGACTTGCCACTGCCTGCAGAGTGCTGGATCAGATAACGTTTACCTGCACCGTGCTGCCTTGCATCCTCAAGTAGCTTCTTCACTACATCAAGTTGGTGGTAGCGCGGGAAAATTTGCGTTCTTTTCTTCTTGCCGGTCTTTGGATTCTTCTGCACAACAACCTGGGCGTAGTTTTCAAGGATGTTGGTCAGTCCAGTCGGTGTCAGAATGCGCTTCCATAGATAATCGGTCTTGAGGCCCTCCGGGTTGGGTGGATTGCCTGCCCCATCCTTCCAGCCCTGATTGAGTGGTAAAAACCAGGAGCCCTTTCCCTTCAGATGGGTACAGAATCGTACCTCGCCGTCATCTACGGCAAAGTGGGCCACGCATCGGCCGAACCGGAACAGCAACTCCCGTGGATCACGATCCCGTTTATACTGCCCAACTGCATCCTCTACGGTCTGTTTAGTCAGGCTATTTTTCAGTTCAAACGTAAAGACCGGCAGGCCATTGATAAATAACCCCAGGTCAAGGGCCAACTGGGTCTCATCACGGCTGTAACGGAGCTGGCGGGTCACACTGAAACGGTTCTGGGCATTGAGCTCAACTGCCAGGGAGTTGTCCGGTGAGGGTGTTCCGTAGAACAGGTCAAGATTAATCGGCCCGTGCTTGATGCCCTTGCGCAAAACATCGATCGTGCCATGCTTCGTGATTTCACCTTGCAGCCGGGCCAGAAACTTGCGGCGCACCGGGCCATCACTGTCCAGGTCAAGCCCGTTTGCCTGCTCCGGCTGGGTGGCTTTGAGAAATGTGCGGATTTGAACAAGGTCTACTGCATACTCACGATCATAGTCTTTCGAATCCCCTCCGATCCATTTCATATCGCCACAATCTGGCTGCCCTGTCATGGCTGAGACAATCAGGTCTTCAAGGCCCTTTTCGGTGGTATCTGTAGTCATGTCCGGTATTCAATCAATCAAACAACCATCAAACAAATTGGAAAGGTTATTGTCTTTAAAATTAATGAGTTAGACAAACACGATTACCAAAATAGCCTGTTCCATCAAACAACCATCAAACAAATCTGGTTGATTGTTGAGCACTTTGGCTGGCCCAGAAAGGCAGGTAGGTCCGGCTTCGTGTACCTACAGTCGGATCCTCTATGACGATTTTGCTGTCCTCTATAGCCTCTTTCAACAAACGCGAAGCGTCCGCAGCATTTTGATCGGCAATCCCGAATCTTTCCCGCAAGGTGGCGTTGGTCATCTTGCGGCGAGTAACGTAGCAAAGACAGGCATGCAAGTAGCATGCACGGATACGGTCCGCCCTGTCCAAATCCTTGAGATCCTTGTGTGCGAACAGCATCGTACGTGTGAATTCTCCAGGGGCCTCGAACAGCGGGGCAGGCAACTGAAACAATTCCACCTGGGAAATCACCTTGTCAATTCCACTGCCACGTTCTTCACAGATGCCAAAACGACGCATAAGGGAAGTCAATGTCTCGTTTCGTGAGTGTGGTGGTGTATCAATAAACCTGGTTGGAGAAACCAAAGGGGCTCCGGGGTTGGTGATCTCAATACGGTTTTCGAATATCTCCACCATCGGCCCGGCACCGGTGACAAAGAAATCCTGATGAATCAGCGCATTTGCCACCAGCTCACGTATGGCAAGCTCCGGACACATTGGCACTGTCTTGCGAAGTGCCTGTTCGATGATTTCGGTACTCGGAAGCAGACTATTGATATTGCCCATCACTTCTTCAAACCCTGCGGCATATCCTTTGATACCCTGCAGCTCCTTGAGTGTTTCAACTCGGCTCGTACCACGGTACAGAATGACGCGTACAGCTTTGCGACTTACACTGCGAAAATCAGCAAGTCGCTTTGCCAACAGGATGGCGCCAAGATTGGTGATATCCCAACCCCCGGCAGGACAGGTCTGGATGAGGTTATCCTCTGACAAGGCTTCAACAATACCGTCGCGATTGGATGGTAATGGCAGTTCCAGTAAATCGAAATAGCTCGGATAGTCCAGCAGGCTTAAAACCTTTTCTGCATCCAGGTGCTCAGCTGCAATTAATCCTTCAAAAGGCTTCTGATTAAAAGTGTGCCAGAGTCTGCGCTCACGGTCAGGAGCCTCTTTAAGGGGCTTTTTGACCTCACCAATACGAATATATTCCGTGCCTTTGAAACGTACCGGGTGATGAGTGGCACGTTCGATTTCCAGTATTACCACCTGCCGGTTATCAATATCTACCGTATCAAAACGAAAATGGATCTTCGGATTTAACAGCCGCAATAACCAACTCTCCAGTGTCTCATTGCCCTTCCTGGCAGTGACAGGATTAAAGTCTGTCCCGACGATGTCATGGGTTTCGTTATCGATTCCCCAAAGTACATATGCGTGTGCCTTACCGTTCAGGGCCGCGGCGTTGGAAAGTGCAGAAATATATTCACCAATTTCTTGGGGGTCGACCTTGCTACGCTTGAATTCCACCCATTCTACTTCACCAATCAAGTGGCACAATTCCCGAACCAGACCAATTTGATACTCGACAGAGCGGGCAGTACTCATAAAGAGATCTCGTCTATAGAGGGCTGAGTATCGACATGTTTTTCTCTATCAGTGAAATCATCAGAGTCGTTAATGAATGCAGGTTTGTCTGCCTCTTGGGGGAGTCTGGTTGCTGCCTCACGGACATCAAGCTTGCCTGTGACAACATCGCTTATCAGGCGTTTGCTGTGTTCTCTAAGCAGTTCAATCTCACGTTTTGTTCGAACAATGGTTTCGTCTATTTTGAAAGAAATCTTGTCAAGATAACGAACGATGGCAGTTTGCTCAGAGAAGGCCGGGTGAGGCACTTCCATGCAGCCGATAAATTTCCAGTCAGCACGCGGCATCCTAGCACCAAATGTGGAACTATCGATCGCTTCGATTACCAGCTTCGAACGCAACAGATATTCCAAATAATTTGGACAAATTAATGAATTGCGAATCCGGAGAACGAGGAACTCACCAACACAAAGCCCACCAACCTTCAGACGTGTCACCTTAGCAAGGTACGGGCGAAGTTTTCCGAATAGAACATCCTCTGGTTGAAAACGCTTCAACTGACTATCTGGTGGATCATCCAAGTTCGAATCTCTAATTCTACCTGTCCAGCTTTCGACATGTTCCAAGGCCAAGTAGATATCATTCTGTTCCCGTTCAGCATTCTGCTCTACGATATTGTCCACAGATGATTTTAAACGTTCGATGCTCCAATGCGCCGGAACTTCACCAAACCACTTCACACCGGAGTCCTTATAGCTTGAATAAGATTGACCGGTACGAACATCAATTTGGCCTGTGACAGTTTGGTGAATGACGACCTTCTTTTGCTCTTCCAGCAGCGTGATCAGCTTCTTTTTGGTGCGTATGTAGAGGTCTATATGGGCCGTGGCATGACTCAGGAAACGCACGATGGCGGTTTGTTCGGGGCGGGAAGGAACCGGTAATCGGAAACTTCCAAGATTCGTCTTGGATAGTTCAGAAAATGTAGCTCCATTTCCAAGTGACTGCAATTCAGACCGAGCTGATTTCAGCACATCATATAGGTAGTCTTCCAAAATGTGCGCACTAGGAACAAGGAGTTTGCATCCTTGGTTCGTGCAACCCTCAGAATCGAGGATTCCCAAATGGCCAATTGGTGCACGAGTGGATATCACAACGCTATTCTGTTGCGCAAGCGAGGTGCCGCACGAAGCATGTCCTTCAGGAGTAATTTTTCGGGCACTTTCAGAGATACGTCGTGTGTTCAGCACTCCGAGGTCTTCCGGTGTCAACCAGAGAATCTTGCCATTCCAATACTCCTCCTCACTTGTCGAAGGCGTTGCACCATTCAAGATAGAAGCGACTATCCGAAGCCGGGAGATATCCCAATGCTCTGGTACCTCCCCCAACCACTCCACGCTAGAGTCCTTCATTTCAGGATAGGGTTTAAGTTCGGTGATCATGACAGCACTTCAAACCATGTTTTGATCTTAAGCGACATCAGGCGGCGGCGCTCAGCAAGAAAATCATTGTAATCCGGTACGTCGGCTTCAAGCAGACACTCTGGCAGACAGTTTTCAATGTAGTTCTCTTGAAGACGATCACTGTCACTTATACCGCCATACTTCTTCTCGCCACCGTTGACCTGTTCCATGAGTTCTGCAAAGTAAGTTTCAGGCCTCGTGTCACCAATGGCAATGTTGATCTCGCTTTGCGCAATGACGAAGTTGGCGATCTGGTTATATCGACCTCGACTCAAACCATGTTTGTCCCTCAAGTACTTGCGAGGGTAAACGTGATGCCGGTCCCCTCGGTTGAGCAGCAGATCCCGCACAGTGATGTCTGTGGACAGGAAGCCTTTGTCACCCAAGCGGGCCTGTGCTGCTTGATAGGCGATAAAGTATGGACTCATCGAAGATGAAGTATCCATCAACTGAGGCAGCATACCCGTCCAATACGTCTCCGGCAGTTCGTTCTCGATCACGGATTCAGTGTAGGCGGTTATCCCTTGATTCGCGATCTGCCTTATGTCGAAGTCAAATGCGGTTTCCGGATTTCCTGAATAACGTTGTGTCAGAATTGACATGGCGTACCAGCGACGCACGATGCGTTCGAGCTCATGCGCATCCAGCCCCTCCGAGCGACCACGAAGGTACAGGATGTACGCGAAATTCACAGCATTCTGGCTACGGATCAGGTTTGAGGTCAGAAATCCTGCCGAGCGAAGAATCATTGTCAAGCGATCAAAGTGTGTCTTTGACATGAAGGCATTAATGCCATCGGTCAGCTTAGCAAATGACTGTTCAACAATTGCTTCTTCATATGCCCTGGTTTCAAAGTTGCGCCCGGACAGCAGTGCCACCAGATCCCCCAGCTTTCCTCGGCCAAACTGTGAGGTAAAGGCCACACGAAGCATGTCGGTATAACTGGGGTCATACAGATCATCGTTAGTATCTTTCAGCCATTTGATCTTCGGCCAGAACTGAGATGCAGCAAACTTTGGGTCACCCTGTTCAATCTTTGAAAAGAACTCAGGGGCCACGGCAAGATGGCAGAAATAATCGATTGCCTTGCGCAAGACATTCCCACCGAAGGTTTCATTGACGGCAATCTTGGACATGGCAAAGTCTGCCTGCGAGAGGGGCGTGCCGGCTGAATTCACGCGGATGAAAATCTCGGTGACTGTCTCAATGTCTAGATCTTCGGCCAGATCGATCAGCCCCACGTGATTGTTGACGATTTTGCCCACCCTCTGGAGAACTTGCCCGACTTTTCTCCGATCGGAACCTGGGTTTCGATCGACGTACCGTTCAACCAGAGAAAACAAATCTGCATCCGGAGCAAAGATTTTCGTAATATCATCTATCCAGCTCGCATCCTTCTCGATGGCAGGGTTGGTCACTTCGAAACGATCCTGTAAAGGATGAAATGCAATGCGAATTCGCACTGTACGGTAATCCTTGGTCAGGACTTCTTTTCCAAGCAGGGCAGCCATCAGAGCTGTGACGCGTTGCTGACCGTCGATCAGAATTCGTTTCCCTGCAGACAGCGTGCCGTCTTTTAGCCTGATTGCAGGATTGCGCCAGGAGATCAGGTATCCGACCGGGTAGCCCTGATAGAGCGAGTCAAGCAGGTTGCGCACCTTGGTTGCATCCCAAACGAAGGGTCGCTGAATTTCCGGGATGGCAATCTCACCCGACTTTACCCAGGTAAGCAAAGTTTCGATCGGGTGTGGCGTGACTGAGTATCGTTGCGTGGCCATTAGCGGGCAACCCCGATAATGTCCGCTAGCAGCCCTTCTGTATCCTGCTCCAATGCCAGTATGTCGGCCCGAATCTCTTCCAGCGTGCGCATCGGTGTTGGTTTGTAGAAGTAGCGGTTGAAGCTGATTTCATATCCGATCTTGACATTGTCGGCCTTGTACCAGGCATCGGAAGCGTAGGGCATTACTTCGCGTTGTAGAAAGGCTTCAATGCCGCCTTCCTCCAACAGGGGGATCTGTTCGGTATCACGCAAGTCTGTGTCAGGCTCATATTCCACTACAGTAGTCTTACCATTGATAGTGGCTTCGAATAAACCATTTAACGGATTATGTTCTACACCCTTCTTATGGATTTTTTTGATAACTGGTGGCGCATCTTTGCTTTGCCAGCTTGTAGCTTGCCAGATTGCTTTTTTATCCGCCGCGAGCAGTTTAATCGACAAACGTGCGAGAGCTTGGTTCAGTGCCGCTCGGAATTCATTGTGGTCTTCCCAGACTGAGTCGCCAAGCTCATTCAAAAGCGAATCCGCCATAGCAACAAGGCGTGCATCTCGGGACCAAGTGCTGGATTTGAGGAGCCGCTTCTTTTGCGCGTCCGTGATCTTTACGTGCGAATAACCTTCCGAGTCGGTTGACCACTCCTTTAGCGTGTCCGCAACGCGGGCTGAGATGGATGGAAAGTCTTCAAAAAGCTGTTCACCGAATTCATCGTAAAGGCTAGATCGGTAGCTGCTGTCACCCGAGGCAAATTGAAGTTTCATCCAAGTTTGTTTTGTAAACTGGCTTTGCCACCGAAGCGGCCGCTCAACGGTCACTTTCCAGTAACCGAAGGCAGCATTGTCGAAAATCTTGCTTTGCTCGGTCTCTTTAAAAGCTAGAAAAGTCTCACAGATGTGAGCAATGTTGTCCTCGCCCAACTCACAGTTCTTCTTGCCCAGGTTCTTACGCAGGGGCTGGTGCCACGCAGTGGCATCGATCAACTGAACTTTACCTCGGCGATGTTCAGGCTTACGGTTAGTCAGCACCCATACATAGGTGGCAATACCAGTGTTGTAAAACATGTTAAGTGGCAGGGCGACAATAGCTTCCAGCCAGTCGTTCTCAATGACCCAGCGGCGGATGTTGCTTTCGCCCTGACCAGCATCTCCGGTGAAAAGGGAACTGCCATTGTGTACCTCAGCAATACGGCTGCCAAGCCGTGTACTCTGCTTCATCTTGGAAAGTTTGTTCGCGAGGAAAAGCATCTGGCCGTCGCTTGATCTGGTGACCAGTGAAAACTCGGGATCGCCGCCGTGTTCGATGACGAACCTTGGGTCGCGCATGTCCTTCTTGCCACCCATGCGTTCCAGATCGCTCTTCCAGCTTTTGCCATAGGGTGGATTGGAGAGCATGAAATCAAATTCCTGGGATGGAAAGGCGTCGTTTGACAACGTGGAATGTTCCGGGCCACCGACCAGATTGTCTGCAGCATCCCCTTCACCCTTCAGTAACAGGTCCGCTTTACAGATTGCGTAGGTCTCGGCATTGATTTCCTGTCCATACAGGTGAGTGGACACATCTTTGCCATGAACTTCGGCCAGTTCCTGCAGGATTTCTTCCGCCACGGTCAACATGCCGCCGGTACCACAAGCACCGTCATAGAGCAGATAGGTACCGGATTCAATCTCCTCGGCAATGGGCAGGAAGATCAGCTTTGCCATGAGCTTGACAGCATCGCGTGGTGTCCAGTGCTCGCCAGCTTCCTCGTTATTCTCTTCATTAAACCGGCGCACCAGCTCCTCAAATATCGTGCCCATGGCATGGTTATCAAGTCCAGGATGTTTGACCGAACCGTCAGGGTTCATCACAGGGGCTGGACTCAAATTGATATCCGGGGATACAAACTTTTCGATCAGGGTGCCCAGTGCATCTGCCTTTGACAGGCGGGGAATCTGGTTGCGAAACTCAAAGTTTTCAAGGATGTCCTGCACGTTCGGTGAAAAACCATTGAGGTAATCCTCGAAATCAGCCTTAAGTTGTTGTTGACTAACACGGGCACGCAGGTCGCGCAGTGTGAATTTGGAGGTATTGTAAAATGCCTGCCCAGCAGCTTGGCGCAAGGCTGGATCCTGATTGGTAATGCCTATGTCATCAAGCGAGGTCTTCATATCCAGTACAGCTTGCTTGGTTGGTTCCAGTTCCGCATCCAGTCTGCGCAGCACCACCATGGGCAGAATAACATCCCGATACTTGCCGCGAACGTACAAATCACGCAGCACATCATCAGCGATACCCCAGATAAAATTTGAAATCCAGTTGAGCTGTGAATGATCCATGATTTGACCTTGAGTGATATTTTGAGGGTAGCTATGCGAGAAATCGCATCTTACCAAAGATTTTCTTGAGCTTGCTTTTTAGCCTGCCCCCAGACTCGCAAGGTCATCGCCCTAAATACGCTTTATGTGTGGCTTCACATAACTACTTACACCCCACAATAGGTTGCGACTATCTGTATCCGTTCATGTCCCAGCTCCTGGCTGATGGTCAGCCGGGCCTGGTGGTCCAGTTCCTTTTGTTCCGGAGTCAGGGCCGTGCGGTCCGGCCCTCCGGTGGCTGGACACTTCCAGCCGGTCAGCTCCTCATACCGGTCTTGGGCATACGCATGGCGTAGCCCATGCAGGTTCGAGAGTCCGGCTCTCGTGGTAGTGCCCTCGTAGGTTCTCAGCTGCTGGACATAGCTACGGTGGCTTGGGATCAATGAACCAAAGCCGGCGAGTCTTCTTGCCCGATCGAGTACCTCTCGCTGGGCTTCCGTTCGAACGGAAATGCCCCTGGGCTTTCCGCCCTTGGTCCAACTTGCTTTCAATTGGATGTGATCGCCTTTATCCGCATAGCTCGGCTGGAACTTCATGGCCTCCTCGCGGCGCAGGCCGAAGGCCCGCTGCAGTTCGAGGCTCATGCGCACGTGTTCGTCCTTGACCTTGCCAAGCTGGGTCTGTGTGATGTCCTTCGCTTTTGATTCATCGGTGACAAACCTCCGGTCCGGAATGCCATAGAATTCATTGGACCGGGCCATGACGTTTTGCTTGTTGATCTTGACGGACCACCAGCGAAGTGCAGCCATACGATTCTTGATCGTTCCAATGGACAACTCTCTTTCCTGCCAGTGCTTGACCAAGGCCTCGATGTGTTTCGGTTTCAATGATCTTGCCTGCATCTTGCGATAGCCCATGGCATGCAGTTCATTGGCCGCCAGGGTCAGGATCCGTTCTCTGTTTCTCTGCGTGGCATAGCTGCCCTCCCGGCAGCTTCTGCACAGTTGTTTCAGGTCATAGTTCAATTCTTTCATTGCGTGTTCTTTCCTTTCTGGTGAGTGTTTCTGAGCCCTTCAGCACCGCAGTGCTGAAGGTTCGCTTATCGCGAATACGCTCATGGGACACGACTCCCGATCATGACTTGGTTATGCCTCAGTCAAGGCCGCACAGGTCCTCTTCAGTTGAAGAGTGGCACTGTGCCAGTACAATGTGCCCGCTCAGGGCGATACGTGAGTATGGAAATACCCTCCTTTTGAATTACGTGGATTACGATCAACTGGATTGAAACAAATGGCTGGGTGTACAGCACAGCGAACGCCTGACCCAAAGGGATCAGAGCGATGTGCCGTGCACACAGCGTTTTGGATGACGCGCACAGGCGAACCCGCACGTGCCGACAGGCAGAATGCCTTGGGTTGAAGATGGAGACGGCCCCAAAAAGACCTGAATCCGGATGCCTGTAAAGACAGGCGATATTTTGAAGATGGATCGACGGGGTTGCCGCTGTGCACCTGTTACACGATCCGGAGGTGCCTCTTTGCCACTGATATACCGTAGTGGCGCCGGTACTAAATCGTCACGGTAATTATACTATTCGGTGCGCTCCTGTCACGGAAAATCTTCTTATCATTCCGCCAAGATTTCGACGCCGTAATTCGCCGGGCATTCAGCTCCCGAAAACGCACAGTACGGTGCCTACAGGGTCTGCACCCCGATTGCCCCCGCGTCACTACCGCGTTTGCTGCGCGCTCTGGGTAGTGACGCGGGGTCCGTACGTGGCCATCGGTTCGTAGAACCGCGTGCCCTGGCCTCCGATCGCCTGGCAGATACCCCGGGGCGAGCAGTGCACGTGAGAACGGATGCGAACTGCACTTGGCATCCAGCGGCGCACAGTGCTTTGTGCGCCGCCTCACGAATCCTCCTCGTCCTGAGGCTGCGCCCTGCCCCGGCAACCCAGCACCTCGCGCATCTTCGCCATGCTCTTGCGCGCAAGCTCCCGGTTGTGCTCCTGCGTCTCCTCGCCATCCACCTGCACCCCGGTGGCTTTGCGGGCCTGGGCACAGGCCTCCTGCTCACGCTTGATCCGTTGACTACGGACCTTGATGCCGAGATTCGCCTCGAAGCTCCCGGACTTCACGGCCCGGCACAGGGCGTGCAGGAAGCGCAGCTCATCGTACAACGGACTCATGCCCTGCGCCTCGGCCTGAAAACGTCCCTCGAGCTCATCCAGCACGGACTGGCGATCCGCAGGCTCCAGGATCGCAAGATACCGGTTGGCGACATCCAGCTGGTCTCCAAGAAGCCGTCCCGGATAGATCAGTGCATTCCCGCCTTCCCCGGTGATGTCAAATTTCGACACCCCGGGTGTTGTTGTAGTTGTTTTATATATATAACTACTACTACAACCCGAGTTCGATATTCGAACACGGTCCATGTCCAAATTTTGGTCATGGCCGGATCGGGGCTCAGGATCGCCCGAAGACGGAGCCTGGAGTTCGGCAATGGCTTCCTGCGTAAAATCAAAGAACCGCTTCGGTTTATCAGGTTCCGTTGCCGGTGAGTTCTCCAGCCTGCGGCTGATCGGATGTTCCTGGGCTCCCACGGCCTGCCCCGACTTGATGTTCTCATCCATCGACTCCAGCAGGCCCCGGGCTACCGTACGCACGCGGGCATGGCCGTGCACAGTCGAGCTGTCCAGGAAAGTCATGTAGTTCGTATCCAGGTGGAATGCATCAGCAAGTGGGAGCGGCTCATCGTGCAGGGCATACAGATTCGAGCAAAACTGCCCGCTATCCTTGCGCACCCGTGCACACAGGGTCAGCCAGCGCGTGATGCGCAAGATGGCAATGGCACGGGCAATCGTGGAGCGTGAGCCCACATTCGCCATACGGCCAATGGTCCCGTAGCCCGGGAACACGGTGGGTGCGGTATGGTCTTGCACCTGGAGCATGATCACCATCCATACCAGCTTGTCGACGGGTTCCAGCACCGGGTCAGTGATGACGAGAGTGGGATACGACTGATGGCGGTTGCCGAGAAACAGCATGGTGTCTGCAGGTCTCGTACCTGCGGACTGCTTGACGTGATCAACGGTCTCGCGGATCAGGGCATCGAGGGCCAGGGTCTCCGGGCGAAGGGGCTGGCTTTCGCTCATGCAGTGTGTCCGGCCCGGGATAGGGTCAGGCCAGCGCAACACCACATGAGTTCAAGCCGGGTGATACAGAGATTCAGTGCAGGGTCCTTGACGGGATATTGATATGAAGGAAGCGCAATGAACACTTCCCTGTAGACGGCCATCCATCCCTTTACGTTATCATTATGATAATTTTCCTGCAATCCTTTTTTTATCACTTCAACAGAATGCGTGCTATAGTCCACCCCATGACACGCAGACAGGAACGGATTCGCCGGCAAAATCTTGAGCGCCTCATCGAAGAGGCTGGCTCCCTGACGGAACTGGCCAGGGCCGCCGGCTCCAACAGCTCCTACCTCAGCCAGGTACGTAACCAGACACGCGCCCCCAGCGGGTCCCCGCGGCGAGTCGGAGACGAGCTGGCCGAGATGCTCGAGCGCGGCATGGGCAAGCCCGAAGGCTGGATGGATGAATCCCACGTACCGCAGACCGAAGAAGAAGCCAGCCAAAGCCCCTACGGGGAGGCCCCTATACGCACCCTGTGTCCCCTGCTCTCCTGGGTACAGGCTGGGGAATGGACCGAGGTCTCCGGGGATTACGTACCAGAGTATGACACCGAGCGGTATCCGTGCCCGGTACACTGCAGCCGGCGCACCTTCGTATTGCAAGTGCGCGGCATCAGCATGGAGCCGAGATTCAGGGAGGGTGACCTGATCTTCGTGGATCCGGAGGTCGAGCCGGATCATGGCAAGTACGTGGTCGTGCTGCTCGAGGGCTCCGATGAGACGACCTTCAAGCAGCTCGTGATCGAGGGGGAGCGGAATTATCTCAAGGCGCTGAACCCGGCCTGGCCCGAGCGCATCATCGAGGTCAATTCAAGTGCCCAGATCTGCGGTGTCGTCGTGTTCAAGGGCGAGGTCATATAACCCTGATCGTTGAGTGAAGCGAGCCTCACCAAAGGCCATTTTAAGAGCGATTCATGCTCGGGAAGTGATTCTGCTATACAAATGATTTGCATAATGCTAATGTTCCTTTCCCCTATCCATTTTCCAACAAGAACAAGACTATTGCCTTTCTGCCTGACCAAGAAAGAGATTCAGGAGCTGACACTGAAGCGCCACCACGGCGCACAGGTGCGCACCCTGGCCGAGATGGGCATCCGGTACATCGTGCGCCCGGATGGCAGCCCGGTGGTCCTGCACTCGGCACTGGAAAGACCGGATACCCAAGCACGAATCAATCAACCTGACTTCAGCACCCTGGAACCCTGATGCCCAAACCCCGCAACCGCAAGAACCGCGGACTCCCGAAACGCTGGCGCTTCAAGAACGGCGCCTACCGCTACCTGGTGCCCCCAGGCATGGAGGCCCAG
Organism: Gammaproteobacteria bacterium; assembly: GCA_965214675.1. Taxonomy (GTDB): domain Bacteria; phylum Pseudomonadota; class Gammaproteobacteria; order UBA4575; family UBA4575; genus WTFY01. The sequence continues at coordinate 509,304 of OZ243969.1, read as the reverse complement.
TGGGATGGCAAGAAAGAATTTACGCTGGGCAAGACCCTGCCTGAGGCCTACCGGGTATGGGCCGACCGGCTGGAGGATCTCGAGGACATCACCACCGTCAGCGAACTGATGGACCGCTACCTGCTCGAAGTGGTCCCCACCAAGTCGTACAAGTCGCAGGAGAGCAACAAGCTGGCCATCCGCAGGCTGCGCCCGGTGTTTGCGACGATGCACCCGATCGAGGTCCAGCCGGTGCATGCCTACAAGTATGCCGACCTCATCACCCGCAACCATGGCAGGACCTCTGCCAAGCACGACGTACAATGCCTGAGCCATCTTCTCACCAAGGCGGTGGAATGGGGCGTGATCAACCGCAACCCGATCCTGGGCCAGGTGCGGCTCAAGGGTAACCGGCCAAGAGACCGGCTGGTCGAGGACTGGGAGATCGATGAGGTGCTCGGACTCTCCTCGAGCTACCGGGGCACCGTCGTTGCCAATGCCTACATCCGCTTCAAGCTGATGACCGGATTGCGCCGAGGCGACATCCTGCGCCTTCGCTGCTCCAACCTCAAAGAGGATGGTATCCATCTCCTGCTTAACAAGACGAAAGAAAGTACGGGTCGGCGCCTGATCATCGAATGGGACCCGCAAGGAGAAATGCGAGCCCTGGTAGACGAGATTCAGAAAATCCCACCACGAGGCATCGGGGATGCCCCCTTGTTCGCCACACGCCAAGGCAGGCCCTACATCGATGCACTGGGACGCTGCAATGCCTTCGACAGCCTGTGGCAACGGTTCATGGACAAGGTGATGAATACGACCAGGGTCACCGAGCGCTTTCAGGAACGGGATCTGCGGGCCAAGGTCGCCAGTGAATCAAACAGCCTGGTCGAGGCTTCAGAGCGCCTTGGTCATTCGGACACAGCAATCACCCAGCGGGTCTATCGGCGCAAGCCGGTTCGGGTGCAACCCCTGAGAAAAAAGCACGCCAATACGATTCTATTGGACAATGAGGCATCTATTGGACAGCCGCCTTCTCAGAGTGGCCGTAAGTCATTGAAATCTGGCGCGCCCGGAGAGATTCGAACTCCCGACCACCTGGTTCGAAGCCAGGTACTCTATCCAGCTGAGCTACGGGCGCATGATCAATCTATTGGGGATTGATAGAGGATTTGAATTAGAACACTATTCACTGATGGTTGCCACGCATGAACACTACCCGATGCTGCTGGCATTTCTGCAGCTGTTCTATCCTACCCTGTATGAAAAACTCAGCCCTCACTCGGAAAGTGCCGACATCGTCGGGGCCAACCTCATCAGTTCCAACAACATCAGTGCCTATCGGGCCGTCGTGTTCAGCGAAGGCGTCATGAGGGATGGCGAATCCTTTGAAATCTACGCCGGAAACGCGGCACTGACCGTGTATTCCTGGGACTGGCGCTGGGTGTTTGCCGTCAAGATCCTGTTTCGCGGAAATACCATATTTCCGGTCAGGTTTCAGCAAAAAGTCATTGCCCTGCCGACAGGAAAACGTCCGCTGACCGATATCTTTTTCCGAATCATACAGCGCGAGTTCGAAGTGGTGCTTGAGAACATTCTGAGAACCTCCATGGACGAACACACATCGATCCGGGAAAGCTATTCCAGGTACCTGGTATCGGTGCATCTGTAACCCCCCTGATGCAGCTGGGCAAGAAGACCCGGGCCGAAGCCCTGTCCCTTGCCAGAACTGAACTCGGGATTCAGTTCGTTGGGAGTACTCTCCTCTTCAGGTAGAACGTCAATCTGAAGCCGAGCAATACGGCAAGGATGGCCGCATAGATGGCCGGCTCTCGCGTGTCGATCTTGACCATCCACCAGAAATGCAGCACGGCCAGCATCGCCACCACATAGACCAGTCGGTGCAGCTGAGTCCAGCGATGCTGCAGGATATCGACCATCCGGTTGGTCGAGGTCACCGCCAGTGGAATCAACAAGACAAAGGAGATGAACCCCACGGTAATAAAGGGTCGATCGATGACATCCTCAATGATCTCGGCAAGATTGAAAAACTTGTCCAGGGTGATGTACAACGACAGGTGTACGCACACGTAAAAGAAGGTAAACAGGCCCAGCATTCTCCGATACCGGGCAAGCCCCTGCCAGCCGGTCAGTTTTTTCAACGGCGAGATGGCCAACGTGATCAGCAAGAACCGCAATGCCCAATCCCCGGCCCTTCGGGTGATGGCCTCGATGGGGTTCGCACCGAGAGCATCCGTAAAAAACCAGTAGCCGTAGCAGACCAGGGGGATCAGGCAAGCAACAAAGATGAAGGGCTTGCCAACGCGCATACCGGAGGTCTGCTCAGAAATGCTTTTTAAGATCCATGCCTGCATACAGATCGGCCACCTGCTCCGCATAGCCGTTGAACGGCAGAGTCTTTCTCTTCAGGATCTCTCCGATCCTGCGCTCCCTTTTCTGGCTCCAGCGCGGATGGCTCACAGCAGGATTGACGTTTGAGTAAAAGCCGTACTCCCGGGGGGCCGACTGATTCCAGCTGGTCGCAGGCTCAGACGCTGAAAAGCGTATGCGAACGATCGACTTGATACTCTTGAAGCCGTATTTCCATGGCACCACGAGACGTAACGGTGCACCGTTTTGATTCGGCAACTCTTTTCCATACAGTCCCACGGCCAGAATGGTCAGAGGGTGCATGGCCTCATCCATTCTCAGGCCCTCGCGGTACGGCCAATCCAGTACCGAGCGCCTTTGGCCCGGCAAATTCTTCGGGTCGTGCAAAGTGAAGAACTGCACGTACTTGGCCCTGGAGTTTGGCTCGAAACGCTTCAGCAGGGGTCCCAGTTCAACACCTGCCCATGGAATGACCATCGACCAGGCTTCCACGCAGCGCAAGCGATAAATCCGCTCTTCAAGTTTTGGGGAAGCAATGAAGTCTTCCAGATCATAGTCACCTGGCTTGTCACACTCACCTTCGACCCGGATGCTCCACGGCTCGGTGATGAGGCGGTGGGCGTTGCGCTTTGGATCGCCTTTTTTCAGGCCAAGTTCATAGAAATTATTGTAGCTCGTAATGTCCTCGAACGAGTTGAGTTCTTCTGTCGTAGAGAATCCACTTTTCCCGATATTCTCAAGTTGGATAGCGGCACGTGCAGATCCTGGCCACAAGGATGATACCGGGAGCATGGAGGCACCGGCCAGTGCAGCTGCACCTTGCATGAACTTTCGCCGGGCCAGGTAAAGCGATTCATCGGTGACCTCGGATTCACGGATATCACAAGCTCGGGTGGTTTTAATCAGCATACTCAGCAAGGTCCTTTCAGAGTTTCAGATCATCGATGCAAAAGGGATACTCTTTGCACACCTTTTGCTTCTACAGAGGATACAGGGCGATTGCAAGCAGGCCGGGATTACAATGCAAAATACCGCAGACCCGATCCCGGGTGCTCCATGTCCTATCAGACAGCAGACCGGCTTCCGGAGTTCAGTACAAATGATGTTATTATTGGACAAGTACAACTATCCGGGATGGCATGCAGCAACAAAGATCGCCGTTTATTGCATTTTTACTGGCAGTCCTGCTTGGTCCACTGGGGTTCACCTATACGAACCTGATCGGGGGACTGCTTGCGATCATCCTCGCCATTGCGACCTTGTGGACCATCTTCGTCCCGATCGTCATCTGGATACTCTGCGCCCTGTTCGCACCGCTGATCGTGATGTCCTATAACAAATCCGTGCGTACCCAGAAAAAGTATGTGGACAGCAAGCACGAGGAAATCATTAAGGCCATCAAGTCGGTGAACCTGCGCACCGAAACCGAGGCCGATAAAAGCAAGCCCCTCTGAGCCTCTTTCCTGCTGGCAAAAACAGACCGCCCCCAGGGCATCCTGCTTTGGAGGCCGGTGGCGTACATGAAGTGTTAAGAGAGATGTCTGACTCATACAGTGGCTCAATCCTGTGCACTCCCGCCGCCGTTCATGGTCCGTGCAGTTCGGCTGCAGAAATACCTACCTGCACGATTCGCGGCTGGTCCACTCCCGCTACACCGACATACTTGAATAGTGCGCCATCGATCTCACGCTTTCCCGGCACCTGAATGACCACGGATTCGCTGCCCTGCAGCAGGGTTGCAAAGGGAGCGGACTGCGTGCTGCTTTGCGGGTCTGTCGGAAAATGAAAGCTTGTGCCGGGGATATTGGTGAACGCGATCTGGCCGTGTTCGTCACTGATCCAGAATTCTGAAATCACCGAATGTTCTGCCACGTCTGCAAGTACTGCATTGATCGCCTCCGTACTCATGCCGGCCTTGATTGCTGCATGGATGAAGTGGGCCGTCAGCTTGGCCTCGGCCACCATGTGTTTTGAGGCCGCCTCATCTTCGGATGATGTACTCTCGGCCAAAGCGGCCCCAGACAGTATGAAACAAGTACAAAGGCTGATCGCCACCAGAAATTTTCGCATCGCTTGTTCTCCATATTTTCAGTTCACTGATCTCCTGCAACGAGGCGTTCTGGGTGCCCCGATTGTTTCCAGGTCCCCAGGGACCACCCAGTAAACATTAAAGTAGCCACACAGATTTGGAAATGAATTTTTGATGCCTATTGATTTATGAACAGCTTCCGGCTTCTCTTGAGTGAACTGCGCCCTCAAGGCTGCATTTGGCTTTGAATCGCTTGCCCCTTGAGACGTACGACCAAAAGAGATGCGAACTTTGCAGAGATTAACCCGTCTATTTTCCGCAATATATACGGATATTGTTTGTCTTTTCGGAGAATATAAATGACCTGCCTGTGGGAAAAGGAACAATGGCCAGATCTAAAATGGGATGAGGGGCACCTTTCAAATCTGCTTGCGACGGTATCCCATGAGCAGGGACGCTTGCTGGGCAGGATGGAAGGCCTGAGGTTTGATCTGCGAAAGGAAGCTCATCTGCGAACCCTTACAGAAGAGGTCGTCAAGTCGAGTGAGATTGAAGGCGAACACCTTGATGCAGACCAGGTCCGATCCTCCATCGCGCGCCGGCTTGGAATGAACCTTGCCGGACTTGTGCCAGCCGACAGGGACGTTGAAGGCGTCGTTGAAATGATGCTCGATGCGAACGAGAAATTCGATGAGCCCTTGACTGAGGAGCGGCTGCACGACTGGCATGCTGCCCTCTTCCCGACAGGCCGCAGCGGTATGGTCAGGATCATTGCCGGTGCTTGGCGTGATGACCGTGACGGACCGATGCAAGTGGTATCAGGCCCCATGGGCCGTGAGAAAGTCCATTTCGTAGCACCGCCTGCTGACCGCATCGCAGATGAGATGGCGCGATTCTTGGCATGGTTAGCCGACCCTGGAGAGGCACACCCCTTACTTGTTGCCGCGTTGGCGCATTTGTGGTTTGTCACGATTCATCCGTTCGATGATGGAAATGGCCGCATCGCGCGTGCAATCGCGGATATGGGACTGGCACGCTCAGAGAATACTCGCCAGCGCGCATACAGCATGTCTTCACAAATAAGAGCCGAACGTGAGGACTATTACCGTGTTCTTCAATGGACACAGATGGGCGACATGGATGTTACTCGATGGCTGGAGTGGTTCCTTGGATGCCTGTATCGGGCCATCAAAGCAAATGCACAAACACTCGATGCTGTCATGGTGAAGGCCAGGTTCTGGGATCGGTTTGCGAAAGAGCCCCTCAACCGCCGGCAAATAAAAGTCATGAACAGGTTACTCGATGGCTTTGAGGGTAAATTGACCAGTTCAAAATGGGCCAAAATTGCGAAATGCTCGCAAGACACGGCTTCCCGTGACATCAAGGACCTGATTGAACGAGCCGTCCTCAAGAAGGACCCTGGCGGAGGACGCAGTACGAGTTACTCGATCGTAGGGCAGTAGCTTCCATGGGCTGCCCTTCAAGCCCGGACCGTCAGTGCATGACCAGAAAGCGAGGGCTGTCCCAATAGAGCCGGAATCGGATAGAAACGATTGTCGGGTACCAACTACAGCGCCACATTGACCCCTATATAGGCTTGGAGAGGCATGGCAGGAAAGTAGCGATAGGCGCCGAAGGCATGGTCGGCGCGGTCAGCATAGCGCTCATCGAGCAAATTGATCACCCGTGCAAACAGATCGATGTGCTCGGTCAAACGGTAGCCGCTGCGCCAATTGAGCACGACGTGGCCTTCGTACTTGGCGGTGTTGGCGGCGTTGATGTAGTGCTCGTCCACCTGGCTCAGTTCGAACTCGGAATACCAGCGTTCAACCGGCTGATAACGCCAGCGGGCATGGGTGAGCCAGCGGGGTGCCGAGTCCATCATGTTGCCTTCTTCGATCCGTTCGCCGCGTCCGGCTTCTCGTGTGAAATCGTACTTGTGCACGGCATAGCTAACGGCGAGGTTCAAGGCATGGTCGCCCAAGTGCCAATCTCCGGAGAACTCAAGCCCGCGGGACCGGGTCTTGCCGTCGCTGACGTTGAAGCCACTGGCGTCGCGGAAAATGAAGTCGCGGGCCCACTCGCTGAACGCCGACAGCGACCAGGCGCCGCCGCGAAAGCCCACCTCCACCGACAGCAGGCGTTCGCTGTCCAGGTCCGCCACGGTTTGCCCCTGCTGCAGGCGGTAGAGTTCGGTTGCTTGCGGTGGCCGGAATCCGGTACTGAGCACCAGGTACCCGGAGTGGTGAGCACCGAATTCGCGCTCGAGCCCTAAGCGGCCAGCCACTTCCGTGAACCAATCGTTCCGGGAGGCAGGGCGGGTATACAGGCAGCCGCCGAAGCCGCAGACTGAGCCGTCGTCGCGGCTGTTGCCTGTCAGGTAACGGTTGTCATAGTCATAGCGCAGGTGCTCAAGGCGCAGGCTGTGCACTAAGTGCAGCCCCTCGGACAGAGTTTTGCTCAGATCGTAGAAGCCGGCAGCCATGATCGAATCAACATCGTAGTCGTAGTGACGCCCTGCGGGGCGCGTGGCCATCAGGAAGGCTGAGCCGGTCGTCGGTTGCTCCTGAAACTCAAGCAGGCTGCCCTGCATGGCCTCAATATGGGCACCGAATTGCCCGGCCCAGGTGTCGGCCTCAAACCCCTTGCGTACCCGCACACCGCCACTGATTTGCTCATTGGTCTCGGTCGGCTGTCCCGGCAGGAAGTGTTGTAAAAATTCCATGTGCGAGCGGCGCAGGTAAGCCGAAATTCGGGTTTGCTTGCGCTGCCAATGGCTGGCCGCGCGCCAGGACCAGGCATCCCGATACGCTCCCGGGTTGGCGTTGGTGCGCCGAAGTTCACGGTCCTTATAGACTTTAAAGCCCAGCACGTAGCCACCGGTATTTTGATTGAGATTGGTGGCGTTGAAGGTGTTGCGCACCTGCCAGGTGCTGAGCTGTATGGCATGCACCAGGGAGAACTTCTGCTGATCATATCCTGTGGCGGCTCGATAGCCGTCGGTCTGGCTGCCATGGGCGCTCAGACCCACATAGTGCTCGTTGATGTGCCCGCCTGCTACGGCGCGGACCTGGGAGTAGCCGTAAGCGCCGCTCTCAAGACTCAGGCGGGTGCCTTCAGGACTGGCCGTGAGCACATTGATCGCCCCGTGCAGTGCGTTGCCGCCCAGTACGGCACTGGAAGGACCGCGCCAGACCTCGATTGCACCTGCCTGCTCGCCATTGACCTCGAAGAGATTGTTGATGTTGCAAAAACCTGCAGGTCGAATGGGCAGGCCGTCCTCCAGATAGAGAACTTCTCCACAGGCCCCGGGTCCGGTAAAGACCGCCGAGCGGATGGCGGTCAGGTGCTCCTGGCCGGACCCCCGGGTCACCCAGGTGCCGGGAACACGGCTCAAGGCTTCGTGAATGTGGGTATGCCGAATCTCCGCCAGCGCGTCACCATCGATGCGGCTGGCACTGCCGGCAGTGCCGAGACGTTCACTGAGGGTTCCGGTGACGATGATCTCACCAAGGGGGTAAGCGGCAGGCAGAGTCGCCGGGATAATCGCCAGCAGCACTAACCCCACCCATGGTCGCAACACACTTCGAAAACACTGACTTATCACCAGAAGTAGGAAGCTCAGCGGATGGATAGTCTCATCCCTGGAGCGCATGAGGAACAGCCACATCTTTGGATAATTGCCTTCCGGGTGTTTGAAGGGGTCTTAGTGATCGTTGCAATCTAATGATTTCAATATGGATGTACAGAAATTGTAACTAAACTGAATAGTCAGTGTCCGGTCGATTGCGGCCTGGGTTAATGCTTCTATGACATTCACAGTGTATCGAGCCATCAGGGCATTCCATACAGTTGTTGTGTCAGCGGGTAAGGTGATATCGCTTGGGGATGCGAACGATCTGACACCAGAGATACACGCACTTGCGGTGATGACAAGTCATTGAAAAATGGCGCACCCTGAGGCCCTCGAGTCATCTTGAAAGCGGGCTCGTCACAACCCGGAGGTACCCCGGCAGCGGCACTGCAAAGGGAGTTCCTGTGCATCGGCACACGGCCTGCACACACCTAGGTGTCGACTTGGACCAGGCCCACTGTCAGACGTGTACCGGTTGCCTCAGCGTAGCGGCGCAGCGTGGCAAAAGACGGAGACACTCGTCCACCCTCCAGCCGTGCGACCGCAGACTGGGTCGTGCCAAGCCGCCGGGCAAGCTCCGCCTGGGTCAGCTTCGCCGCCGTACGTGCACGTACCAGCGCCTCCACTAGCGCATACTCCTCATCGACCCGTGCATATTCCTCCCGGAATCCGGAGTCCTCCATGAACTGCTTTTTAAGCTCTTTCAGTTTTGTCATCGTGTCACCTGCTTCATCCGTTCTCTAGCCGTCGCGAGTGCCCGCTGCGGTGTCCTGCGCGACTTCTTCACAAAGACATGCAGTACCACCACCCGCCGTCGTCGTGCTGCCGTCACATAGATTCCCCGGGCAATACCTCCTTCGGCCTTGACCCGAAGCTCCCAGAGCTTGCCCTCGAGATGTCTGACATGGGGTGCACGAAGTGCCTCCAGTCCAACGTTCTCCACGGTCTCCAGCAACCGGATCAGCGCCGGGCGCGCAATGCGACTGGAAGCGCCCTGATTTCAGCATCGACGGCTGAAACGGTTTCAACTGTCCATTTTATTGCAGTAGTATAGCGTGTACGCTATAAATTTTCAAACACACTGCATCAAAGATTTCCACATATTTCAAAGGTACTTCTTGAAGGTGCCAGCGTGATCCTGACCGCCAGCGCGAAGGGCAGGAGGACCCAGGACGGATGCATGCTGATGGGTGACACAAGGTACGCCACCCGCCAGGGCAAACCCTACATCGACCCGGAAGGGAGCTGCAATGCCTTCGACAGTCTGTGGCAAAGATTCATGGCCAAGGTGATGGAAAAAACCGGGGTCCATGAGCGCGACCTGAGGGCCAAGGTGGCCAGTGAGTCCGGCAGTCTTGCCGAGGCTTCCGAGCGACTGGGGCATGCTGATACGGCGATCACCCAACGGGCCTACCGGCGCAAGCCGGTACGGGTTCAGCCACTGGAAAAATGTACAAAAACCGGAATCTATGGGACAACTGGCCTTCTATTGGACAGTCACCGGTTTCAGACGAGAGTAAGTCATTGAAATCTGGCGCGCCCGGAGTACGCCACACTAGCGTATTTGTTAGCAGCCATTAGTATTAATCAATTTTATTTCCCCTGTAAATTCATACTCTTACGATGATTTATCATATGTGATCGTTTCCGTTTACTTCCGTTCGTTTGCCGTTTTATAATTGAAACGTATAAAAAACGTTTAACAAAACACGATCAGGAGACACGAAATGAATGTAACTTACTACACATACGAAAGCGGTAGCACCTTAGCGGTTTTCCATACGACGAGAGAAAACGGCGAACCAATGTGCTGGATGATGGAGCCGGACGCACCAGTAGAAATGGGATTCTTTTACGGGATGCCAAAAAGCGTAAAAAGCAGCCACGAGCTACCCGCTCATAAATGCCATGCGATACACAATTTACTCAGCGCCTATTTCGACATGGCAACGGGTGAAGAACTTTGGATGACGAACGGCAATTAAGTCAACAACAGGAGACACGAAATGGTTGTAATACGTTTAAAGAAAAAAGACTTTATTGCGTCAACCTTGGTTCCCAATCCAAAGATCAAAAAGGTACTCCCCACAGGTCAAGTGATCTGGGAAGAGGCAAACAAAGGAGACAGAAAATGAGATTAACCAAGCACTTTGTGGAAACGGTAGAAAAGCCCGGACGCTATGTCGATGATGGCCGGGTCGGTCTTATCCTCGCAGTACGATCCAAAACAAGCAAGTCATGGGTTCAGCAATTACAGGTCAATAACAAGCGCAAGGCATTCGGCCTTGGCAGCGTGAAGCATTTGGGATTAAAAGAGGCGCGCGCTTTAGCGTTTAAAAACCAACAAGAGGCGCGCGCGAATAACGGCGCTGGACTCAATACCGGAATCCCGACTTTCAGGGATGCTGCATTGAAGGTTATCAAACTGAATGAAAACGATTGGAAAAGTCCAAAAACAAAACAGAGCTGGATAAACGTATTTGAGAAATATGTGTTTCCTGTGATCGGTGATGCGCCGATCAGCAAACCCATCGCTGGCGATATTATGGATATTGTGCAGCCTATCTGGTCAACCAAAAAAGACACCGTGCGCAAAATTCGGCAGCGTACAAGTCAGGTATTCCGATGGGCTATTGCTCACCAATATCGCCCGGACGATCCAGCGGGTCCTGCCCTGTTGTCTGCCATGCCGAAATTAAAGGCCAAGCGCAAACAAAAGCATCAACCCGCACTCCCTCACAACAAAGTGAAAAGCATAGTGAAGAAAATAAAAAAATCCAAAGCATACTCAGTAACCAAACTCGCGTTTGAATTTACTGTATTAACTGCTTGTCGGTCCGGTGAGGTTCGCGGCGCTCGATGGTCTGAAATTGATCTAGCAGCCAAGACGTGGACGATTCCAGCCAAGCGCATGAAAATGGAAATTGCCCACAAAATCCCATTGTCAAAACAGGCGATCGAGATTTTGAAACAGGCAAGGGAGCTTGCCATTAATGAGCTAGTTTTCCCCTCACTAAGAGGCAAGGAACTAAGCGACAGCACACTAAGCAAATTGCTTCGGGACAATGGCTATAGAGGCAAGCAAGTACCGCACGGTTTCCGGTCGTGCTTCCGGGACTGGGCAGCCGAGAAAACAGATGCACCTCCTAGAGAAATTGCCGAGTTTTGTTTGGCCCATATTGTTGGGGAGGGAGCCGAGCTTGCCTATCGCCGAACCGATTACTTTGAAAAGCGCCGAGTGCTGATGCAGGACTGGGCAAATTACATTAACCAAAAATAGGAGACGAAAAATGAGCAACATGAGCTATTGCGTTTTTGAAAATACAGCCGGTGATATGGCACAAACTCTTGACAAGATGCGCGACCATGACGAGCTTGGTGATATGAGCGACCATGAGATCGAGGGATTGAAAAGGGTACTTGGCTATGCCGTAGAAATTATCAAAGAGGCTGGCGATGGACCAGTAAGAGATATACCCGGCATCGAGGAAGTAGCAGACAAATGTTTTGGGCAGCTTGAATTTATCGTTTAGCCTCGCCTGACCTCAACACAAGGGCTGCCTAGTGCAGCCCTTTTTTATGGGCGCGTGCAAGTCTGCTATCACCAAGACAACACAAACCATTTTGTGCTGTTCCAAGACACGCGACAGACCTGCACTCCCGGATTGCCCGTACCCGTACTTTAACCGCGTGTTCCGAATGATCGCCTTTCAAGATAGGCTACCGTACCGGCCAAGGGTAGATCGCCCGGCACAGGGCAAATGTGGGAGTGTGTGCTGCACCCCAAAAGGAGATCAAGGGTGCTTTACCGACTGCACACGGAGCCGGGACTGATAGCCTTGCCTTTGCTATCGCGTAAACGATTGATTGTTGGCAGGTAGGGTAGCCTATCCTGACCCGCGATCGCCCCGTACAGGCTAAATGCAACCCTCTGCATTTTCGTTTTCATAACATTGAAGCGGATATATCCGTGTATCAACCTCGCTGACCTGTTCCGGGTGGTTTCGATAGCGAACCTTGTTCGCAGCCTTCAAGTGGCGTTTGCATAACCAGTCTTTTCCCCGTATGGGTGCACCGCAGTTGATGCAGTAATGCCCCTGTGAGTCTCGATTTTGCCTCGGTAACATATAAGGAGGGGCGATGGGTTGCCTAGTTGGGTAAAGGTAGGTCGACCTCTTTACCCACACACCGCCCCAAACCGTCAATGTACGTTTGCACCCTGGCTGTTCCCTTGCTCGGCATACCCTTGTGCAAGCGCACCCAGCCACTGCCTGATGTGGGCAAGGTTCTGCTTTTCAGTTTCAGAGCCACCACCCTTCAAGGAAAGGTTTACGCCATGTTCCAGACTCAACCGTAAACAGTTTGCAACCACCCTTTGATATTCGGGATCACTGGACGCTGCAACAATCAATTCCGAAAACTTGGAAAGGGCAGCGAGTGCAGCAAAACATTCCGCTTCGCGGGGATCGCCTTCAGCCTTATCACTCATCGATTTGCCCAAACTTTCAGACACTACAAAACTCTTTGGAATTTTGAAGAATCGCCGGACTGGTTGATTGCGATTCTTTCAGGGCCAGATATTTTTCTGACACATCATCAGGATTACCAACAAGGTCAAAACGGTAATAGGTTTCACCGGGCAACCACACGCCGCGATCTGTAATCTTCAGGCCATCATCTTCGACTGGCTCCGGCTCAGGTTCTGCTACTGCATCCGCAATCTTTTCTAACCAGTCCGTAGCAAGGCCATCCACCAGTATCCAAGAATCACGATCAACATGCCGAGAGGTTTCCTCGGCTGCACCTTCAAAGTGAATATGAAAATATGTGCTATCAACTTCAACGTCTTGGTCGTTGTCGTCTTTGATGGTTCGCTTTACCGGAGTAACCATGTCGATAGTGTCAATGTTGATGTAATGAGTTTTAGCAGCTTTGATTACCAACAGGTGAGCTTCATCATCACCGTAGCGGGTCGCGTCCCCAAAATGGTCTCGTGAAAACTCAACTACATTTATTTCTAGAAATTTTGACATTTGTTTTCTCCTATTTGAAATTATTCCAAGCCTGCGATTCGCTTGGCTTCCTCTAAAGATATACCTGCCTTAACCATGCTGCCTAATGCCCGACTTCGGGAAATTAAATCCGTTTTATAAATCGTATCCGCATTTAGCATCACTGATTGATTCAAAGATTCCGCAAGCGTGTCTGCCAATACATCACAAACCGATTGCATGACCTGAACAAATTGCCGATTACTTTCGCGCACTGTTCCGGCTGGTCCACCAAAAAGCATTTCCGGTGCCACGTTACACGATGCACATATTTCGCGGGCAAGCTGGGCGCGTGTGCGTTCGATAGAATCGGGCCAGTCCGGGCCAATTCGCACGGTTGTATTCGGTTGCTCCATGTGTTGACCACCACCTGTTGGATTAAACAAAATCTTTAATTGGCCGCGAGATTTTACAAGGGAAGAAAATGCAGCCGAGAAACTCTTTTTAATTTTCACCATGGCCTCTTGGTCGAGGAACGGGCTACCATTGATCCATAAAAATTTACCTGCGCCAGCTTTTGATTCATCAGCCATGACGCGATCAATTTCGGCTGCCAGATACGAAGTAACAGATTCCCACAGTGGGACTCCACGCCAAGGATATTCAGGGTCTGAATTGAAAACGAAATTTACAATTTCAGAATCCAGAATATTAAAATTCCGATCTTTAAAACCTTCGCGGAGTGTTACCTGCCAGCCTTCACGAGTAAGTTTGTCCGCACGGATTGGGCGCACCAGTTTGAAGCTGTTGCCTTCCGGGACAATCACAAGGCGACTGCATCCGTACCGGGGAATGTCGCGCCCGATTTCCAAAAGATGCTTTTTGGTTATCTGCTTTGGGCCTGTATAGCTACATTGTGCAAGCTTGTCGCCGTACACATTCATCACGCCTCGTTGAGCTGCGACAAGTTTACTGGTCGCTGGCTGCGAAGCTTGCAATACACCGTTTTCGATCACCTGATCCGTGTAACTCGAATCAGGTGATTGTTTACTTTTGAACGGCCACATGATAGCTGCCGGATTTTCAGGTCAGGCTAGATCAGGCCAAGTGAAAATCGACTTGCTTAAACGCTTCCGATCTCAACAGAAGAACATCACTGATTAGCTGGTAAGCGGTCAAGATGTGTTGGCCTTTGCCTGCGCCTGTATATGGGTCTGCGACCAATTGAATGCCACCCCATACCGGAGCAACTGCACACATCGATTCCATACCCAGCCGGACAATGCCATGCTGATTATCGCTTGCAGGTACGGCGATTCGATTCGTTCCGCGCAATCCACCAAGTCTATCTTCGAGATAGTCTGCGGTGCTTACCGCCGTGTTTGCTTGAAACAGTCCCGCCATGACTTCGTAGGTTTTCTTGCCAACAAGGGCGTAGAGGTCTTTAACGCTGTACGCGTGAACACCGTCAATCTGTCCTACGACAGTCGAGATGAAAGTTCCGAAACCTTCAGTATCGGTATCTGCCGTTGGGTCAGTCAGTTGACTGAACAGACTTTTCAGTTCAGGAGCACTACCTGTACCCTTCAACAACTGATCGTCCAGCGTATTTGCAATTGACCTTGGAATGTCGCGGCGCAATGCTGGCTCAAGTTCTGGAAAAATCGCCATGTCCTCAACACGAGTTACAAAACTCCCGGTGCATCGCTTCACGTTTGACTTGAGTACAGTGATCGCGGCTGCCTTGTCTGGTGCAGCTTCGTCCTTGCCCTTCATCGCAACAGGTGTTGCGGTCGTCAGTACCGGATACGCTTGTACACCTGAACCAACATTAGGCATATCGATACCCAGGAATCCGGCTACCGTTCGCTGATAAAGATATGGTTGTGTCGGTCCCATTTCTACAGGGCGACTTCCAGAAGCTGGAGCCGGAGTTACTGCCTTGGTCTTGTCGATTGGCTCGAACAGTTCCAAGGGAATTTCATGCTCACCGGAACACCCAAATGCTTCACGCGCCTCAGCGCTGGCACCCTTCACAGGAGTGTGCTCGATAACAGACTTGATGAAGTCTCCAACCCTTGCCCGTTTAATCAGGGATTGCTTTTCCAAATCCGTACCATCTTGTGCACCCAGTTCCGCACGAGCTTTAATTTCCTTCTGGACTTCCATAGAGGCACCAAGCCCAAGTGAAGCAATTTCCACCGCTAGGCTGGCATACTCTTTTGTCCCTTCCTGCAAGGTTTTAATCTTGGCTGCTTTTTCAGCCAGTTCCTGTTGCAATTTTTGACTTTTCAACATGGGTTTTCCTCCTAAAAAAAATTCAAAAATTCCCTAAAAATTCCTTTAAAGCGCCCAATTTCTATTCATTTTTTTTAATTGTGCTGTGGGCGTTACAACTGACCGGGGACCATTTCGATAGTAGGGGTCCCCTCTTGCTTATGTTGTTAGAGCGTTACGCTGTATCGCTCTCACGATCTTTTTGCACTTGTTCACTGAATTGAATCATGCCGTTGATAAACGCACTCGGACCAATAGGCAAAGCATCACCGGGGTTAGAGCAATGTACAAATGCATGGCGCATAAGTTCCTCCAATGCTCCGTTATTGACCCGTTCTGCTTGCTCGCTGTATTGAATAATCCACGCAATCGCCAGCCTTAGACAACCACGCATCGCATGTTGTAACTTGACTGGCTTGTCTGAATCAAAATAAGATTTCCCAAGACCTTCAGCGATCTTTTTGAGCCGGTCATAATTGACTGGCTCAAGATGAGTTTTGACTATTTTGCATCGGCTATTCCATGGCCGTTTAAGATCCTTCAAAAGATCAAATTTTGATCCCTCTGCTTCACTCGCAACCAACAATTCTTGCGCAACACGAATAGCAAAACAGAACACTCGCATATTGCCAGCCTTATCAGCACTCATTGATACAGCGATGCAATTATCAATAGCAGCGATCAGGCGCTGATCTTCTTTTGATGCGTGGAATAAAAACTGTTTCTTTTGCATGAATAAATACCTTACTAATATGGTATATAACCTTTGAGTATTTGTTAGTTTCTGTTCGTTGTTGCCCAAAAAATATAAAGGGTTTCCGACTTTCTAAGTTTCACCCAGTTCCTATTTAATTTTTGCTTTTTTCTATATATATATTTTTCTATATATTTTTATTTATATATTTTCTATATATATATTTTTTCTCTCACGCATAACTGGAATTGGTTGAAATATAGAAAGTTAGAAAGAACAAAAAACAAAGGTGAACAGATACGAATACATAACACCTTTTGTTTTAGTAACAAAAAAGGGAGCCGAAGCTCCCTCGTTTTTTGTCAAGTTTTGATGCTTAAGCGTACATATTAGGATTTTCTTTACAAGTCCTGACTGCCCGCATTAGTTCACAGGCAAGAAAGTGTGCAGCGAGTGCTGCGCTTTCTGAAGATTGACTCTCAAACACATTTTGCATGTATTCAACGTACGCATAGAGATGCATATAACTATCAAACGGACCGAGCACATCACCAAGAGAGATTAGATTTTCTTCTTCAAACCTTTCTAATTTACCCATGGCCTTCGCTATGAGGTCATTGGAAACTTCAAGGGAGCGTATTGTTGCACCCTCCATAGGCTCAACCTCATCCTCTCCCTCTTTTATTGCATCAAAAACATTTTCAAGATTATTCATGTCATTTTCTCCTTTAAGTTGCCCTGCTTAATTGCAAGGTGTTTGTACTGACTTGATTGTCAGATTAAAACTTCGTCTCATTTTTTAGCTTGGCCTGAGCACGTCTTAATTCACCTTCGCATTCACGCCTCCACCCTCCATATTCATCCGAATAATACGGGTACTTTTCCTTTAGCTCTTCAAGCGTGATCTTTTTGCTTTTAGCCTCCTTTCTTAGAACATCATGCAGCGCCATTTCAAGCATCAAATCTTTATACCCGGCAGGTTCGTACTGGTCGGCAATTTCTTCAGCCTGTAGCTTATCCTGAATCGCTGCATTCACCTTTTCACGCTCACCGCGAAGGTGAATAATTTGCTCCCAGTTGAATCGCCTGGATGGACTGTCGGGAAGCTCGGCAATTTTCTTTTTCCACTGGGCTACTGTTACGCGGGTTTTTGACTTGCCTGTAATTTCTTTGATAACTTCCGTAGCAATTTCCCTGATCCGCTTGGGTCGTTCATCCCTCCACCATTTCCAATATGGCATACCGTCTCGTTCGTCATATAGACTTTTGTTTGTGGTTTCCTCGGCTTCTTCTGTACGGTAATAAACTCCCAAATGTTTTGCCGTGTATCGAATTGCAAAACGCACAGCACTTGTCTGAGTATGGGAGCCTGTCTCTTCCTGTTGATCCATTGCAATGCGCCGAAGGGCTTCCCGATCCGATTCGCCCAACAGGAAACCGCATAATTTATTTTTTGACATTGCGATGTTCCTCGCACCACTGATCAATTTCAGTAACGCGCCATCTTCTGCATCGCGCACCAAACTTCACCGGCTCGGGCAGATTCTCTTCTTTCATCAATTTATAAACAGTGGACCGGCTGCACTGCAAAATTGCCTCGACTTGAGAGGGTGTATAAAACTTGCTGGTGATTTCTTCCATCACAACACTCCTAAAAAAACAAACCTCCAACCCGTTCGGGCTGGTGCGTCATTTCGTCTCTTTGGATGTTGCGCGCTTGGTTAGGATTACTAGCCTGACGGCTTACCGGCGCTCATATCTTTTTTGGGTTCGGATGGCAAAGATAAAACCAACCTACGAAACAAGTATATACTAGGTGCGTATAAAGACAATCAAAAGTTATCGAATCTTATTACCACCCTTCCGCTGCTTCCCTTTTCCTTTTCAAAGGAAAAGCCTAAAAAACGTTTAACGAATTTAACAAATGCCCTGTACAAAAGGGTCTTGGAAAGTATTTGGCGCGCCCGGAGAGATTCGAACTCCCGACCGCCTGGTTCGTAGCCAGGTACTCTATCCAACTGAGCTACGGGCGCATGATCAATCAGCAGCAGCGGAGTATAGCCTATTCCGCCAACAATATGCTTGTACGACAATAAGCTAAGCATCGTCTCAGGAAAACAAAATTTAAAGTGGCGGGTTATTCAGATTACATCCACTGACAGGTATTCGATATACTCTTAAAAGATCATGCGGAGAGGTGCCAGAGTGGTCGAATGGGGCTCCCTGCTAAGGAGTTGTCTGAGTAATCCTTGGACCGTGGGTTCGAATCCCACTCTCTCCGCCATTATCCGTATATGTCCCTGTTCTGACATTGCACTAAAAAATTGACGGACACCTCGCAGCACCATGCCGATCACGGAACAGCCAGCAGCCAACCTCCAGGGGTTGGTATGGACTTACTCATCCTGATCAGGCATCAGAACAAATTCAGGATAGGCCTCGATGCCAAGCTCTGCGACATCCTGGCCCAAGTCTTCCACGGCCGGAGATACGCGTGCACCCATCGCCTTGTCGATCAGCATCCATGCGATCAGAGAGACACCAAACACGAAGGCTCCGACGGCCGCGATACCCGTCATTTGTACTAGCAGGTTGCCTCCAGCTGCAATACACACCGCAAGCGTGCCCCAGATACCTGCAAACAGGTGAGCCGGCACGGCACCGACCACATCATCGATCTTGAGGCTTTCCAGAATTCTCAGTCCGAATACAATGATCAGGCCACCGACCGCACCAATAAACACGGCCCAGTGGTGATGAACAATATCGGGTCCTGCTGTAATGGCCACCAGCCCGCCGATGGCCCCGTTGAGCGCCGCCAGCAGGTCCACACGGCCGAGCACTGGGCGCGACAGTGCGATTGCAGTCATGACCCCCGCAGCCGCAGCCAGGTTGGTGTTGGCCAGAATATTGCTGAGCGCTATCGCATCGACGGCACCGCCCAGGGCCAACTGGGAGCCGCCGTTGAAGCCGAACCATCCAAGCCAGAGGATAAAGACCCCGAGGGTGACCACTGGAACATTCGAGGGCGAGGTCACCTTGACGCTGCCATCTGCACGAAACTTTCCTGAGCGGGCGCCAACGATGATGGCTCCAGCAAGGGCCGCCCAGCCACCGGTCGAGTGCACGATGGTGGAGCCTGCAAAATCCTGAAAACCCATCTCGGAGAGCCAGCCACCACCCCAGGTCCAGGAGCCGATGATCGGGTATATAACTGCAGTCAGGAGCAGGATGAACAGGAAAAACGACCAAATTTTCACACGCTCGGCCAGTGTGCCGGATACGATCGAGGCCGTAGTTGCCACGAACACCATCTGGAAGAACCAGTCCGACATGGTGGAATAGCCGTTGCTGATGACCGCCGGGGCCACTGCATCATCGCCACCGAGCAGCGCGATCTCATCCCCCGTCGTTCCGTACAGGAACTGGAACGAGCCCATCCAGCCACCGGGTTCCACGCCGACATACATGAGGTTGTAGCCAATAAAGAAAAAGGACAAACCCGCGATGGAATAAAGGCCAATGTTCTTGAGGCAGATCGCTGAGGCATTCTTGGTACGCACCGAGCCGGACTCGAGCATCGTGAAGCCTGCGCACATCCACATCACCAGTGCACCCCAGATCAGAAACGAGAAGCTGTTCAGTACGAATTGCTCTTCTTCGCCGAGGGCGGCATGGACACTGGGCAGGCAAACAGTCAGAACCAGCAGCAGGGCCATGCATGCAAAGACGAGTTTACGTAAGAGCTCCTTGCGTGCGGGGGGAGTGAAGCGGCAGCACGGGACAAGGGTGCGCTTGGCAATCTTGGAAAGTGCATGCATGCCGGGACTCCTGCAGTTCGGGATTATGCTTTGGAGAATAGCATGTCAGACAGTTGTTGAAAATTACAAGCTCGCATCAGCAACCCCTGCAGCCTCCCGTATGTGCACTTTGAAATAGCACGCATGGAGGCGATACTCGCGCCTTAAATATGTGGTGTTCGCAGTGAATCAGAGGGTTGCCCGACCGTGGGATACAGGGGGTACGAAACCCGCTGGGGCCCACGGGTCAGTCGCTAGCCTGCTGAATCGCCCGCCTGTGTTTTCTCGTGCCGGATTCTTTCGTAAATTTCTTCACGGTGCACTGCCACGTCTCTGGGTGCATTGACACCTATTCGAACCTGGTTGCCCTTCACGCCCAACACAGTGACTGTGACATCATCTCCGATCATCAGCGTCTCGCCGACTCTCCTGGTCAAAATCAACATTCCCGTGTCTCCTCAATAGTCCATTTAGTTATTTGCCTGTCCCCTGCAACTCACGACAACTCCTTGTCGTGATGCCCTGGGGTGGCTACTCCGGCCATTTCCCTGCCAAAGCGGTTATGGTATTTGCATTATGCGCTACTGATATTCTCCTCTATTTTTCCTGGTCCAATTCAAATGCCTCGTGCAGTACGCGTACTCCCAGTTCCAAGTATTTTTCCTCGACCACGACAGAAATCTTAATCTCCGAAGTCGAAATCATCCGGATATTGATCTTCTCTTGCGCCAACGCTGTAAACATTCTACTCGCAATTCCGGCGTGGGACCTCATCCCGACGCCCACCAGTGACAACTTTACGATGTGCGGATCGCCACCAACCTGGCCACCCCCAAGGTCAACAACAGTATTTTCAAGTACTTTCATACATCTTTCATAGTCATTTCTATGTACAGTGAAAGTGAAGTCCGTGGTCTCATCTGACCCCACGTTCTGTACGATCATGTCCACTTCGATATTTTCATCGGCAATTGGCCCGAGAATATGAGCGGCCACTCCCGGGCGGTCAGGCACTCCCTTGACCGTCAACTGGGCCTCATCGCGATTGAATGCGATACCTGATACAAGCGGGTCCTCCATGCTGTCGTCCTCCAGGGTTATAAGGGTGCCGGGCCCCTCTGAAAAAGTGGAAAGTACACGCAGGGGGACATCATACTTGCCGGCAAATTCCACTGCACGAATTTGCAGTACCTTGGACCCGAGGCTTGCCATTTCCAGCATCTCCTCAAACGTCACGCTATCAAGCCGCCTGGCATTGGGCTCGACCCGTGGGTCCGTCGTATAGACGCCGTCCACATCGGTATAGATCTGGCATTCATCGGCCTTGATTGCCGCAGCCACGGCCACCGCCGTGGTATCCGAACCGCCGCGCCCGAGGGTCGTGATGTTGCCCTCACCATCAACGCCCTGGAAGCCTGCAACGACCACCACCTTTCCTGCATCGAGCGAGCGGTACAGGCGCGAAGCATCGATGTCCTGGATACGGGCCTTGTTGAACTTGTTGTCGGTGCGAATATTCAGCTGCGCGCCCGTGGATGAGATCGCGGCACAGTTGCGTCTTTGCAAGGCCATTGCCAACAGGGCTATGGTCACCTGCTCACCGGTGGAAAGCAGCACATCGAGCTCGCGTCCGTGGGCTGTGCGCCCCTGGATCTCATTGGCAAGACCCATCAGGCGGTTGGTCTCGCCGCTCATGGCAGACACGACCACGACTACCTTGTGTCCCTGGTTCTTGCTCGCGATCACCTTCTCGGCCACGGCCTCGATACGCTCGACCGTACCGACCGAAGTGCCGCCAAATTTTTGTACGATCAAGGCCATGTATTCACTCTTTGCTCACTGGATGGTGGAGGAGTCTCGCTGAATATTACCACGCCTCATTCGGTATCCGCCTTCTACGCCCAGATCAGAACCGGGACCGGACTCGCAATGGCGCGGAACAAGATATTACTGCAAGGATTCGCGCACCCACTCCGGTACGGACTTCAGTGCCGCCTCGAGCGCATCCGGGCGACTGCCACCAGCCTGCGCCATGTCATCGCGCCCGCCGCCCTTGCCGCCGACCTGCCTGGCCACGGCATTGACGAGTTCACCGGCCTTGATTCGATGCACCTGGTCTTGGGTGACCCCAGCCACGAGGCTGACTCTCGAATCCCTGGCCGTGCCCAGCACAATGGCGGCACTGCCAAGCTTGTCCTTCAACTGGTCTACCGTCTCGCGCAGGGACCTGGGGTCGGCCCCTTCCACTACACAGGCCAGCACCTGAATACCGTCCACCTCCACGACCTGGTCGACAAGATCACTGCCGGCCTGCGACATCATTTTTGCTTTCAACCGGTCCAGTTCCTTTTGCAGCGCACGGTTTCGCTCAAGCAACTGCCCGACCTTGTCTTTTGCCTCCGACCTGGCACTCTTCATCAACCCGGCGATGTCGGACAACTGGGCCTGGTTCTCCCATATCCACTGCAGGGCACCCTCGCCGGTGAGTGCCTCGATGCGCCGTACCCCGGATGCGATGCCGGATTCCGAGATAATCTTGAATATACCGATATCCCCTGCCCGGCTCACGTGCGTGCCGCCGCACAACTCCATGGAGAAGTCACCGATGGTCAGCACACGCACCTCATCAGCGTACTTCTCTCCGAACAGAGCCAGGGCGCCTGCGTGCAGGGCCTCGTCCTTCGACATGATTTTTGCGCTCGCATCGGCGTTCAGCCGGATCTGGTGGTTAACCAGGTCCTCGATCTGCTGCAACTCGGCCTCATCGACAGGCGCATCATGCGAGAAATCAAATCGTAGGCGGTCCGGGGCCACCAGTGAACCTTTTTGCTCGACATGATCCCCCAGCACTTCGCGCAAAGCGGCATGCATCAGGTGTGTGGCCGAATGGTTCAGCACGGTGGCCTGGCGCCGTTCCGTTGCAACCTTCGCGCGCACGCTGTGACCGAGGGCAAGACGCCCGGATACGAGGGTCCCGTAATGCACGTGGGCATCGCCTTGCTTTTGGGTGTCCGTGACTTGAAACACCGCCTGCTCGCTTTCCAGGGTGCCCTGGTCACCGACCTGGCCCCCGGATTCAGCATAAAACGGGGTCTTCTCCAGGATGATGCCCCCGGACTGACCTTCGAGTATTTCTTCAACGGGCTCACGGTCCACGAAGATCTCCTGCACGGCTGCCTGCTCGTGCATGCAGTCATAGCCTGTGAACTCGGTGGCGGTCGATACCGCCAGCGTGGCATCGTATTCGACATCGAAGCGGCTCGCCAGGCGGCCACGCTCGCGCTGGGCCTCCATCAGCTTTTCAAAGCCTGCAGTATCAATCTTCAGCCCTTGCTCGCGGGCAAAATCGGCGGTCAGGTCACTGGGAAACCCGTAGGTGTCGTATAGCTTGAACACGGTATCACCGGACAGCGTAACTCCCGAATGCCGGCTGATCTCCTCATGCAGGATTCGCATGCCCTGCGCCAGGGTGGCACCGAAGCGCTGCTCTTCACGCTGGAGCACGTCCTGTACACGCGCTTGTGCGCTGGCCAGTTCCGGGCAGGCCGAGCCCAGGCTTTCCACGAGCGGGTCCACCAGGCGGTAGAAAAACGGTTCCTCGATGCCGAGCCTGTGGCCGTGGCGTGCAGCGCGGCGGATGATACGGCGCAGGACATAGCCCCTGCCCTCGTTCGAGGGCAGCACCCCGTCGACGATCATGAAAGCACAGGCGCGGATGTGGTCTGCCACCACGCGCAACGACGGCTGGCGTGTATCGCTCACCCTGGCGATGTCCGCCGCCTGGGCAATGATGCCTGTGAACAGGTCGGTGTCATAGTTGTTCGTGAACCCCTGCAAGATAGTGCTCAGGCGTTCAAGGCCCATGCCGGTATCCACGGAGGGCTTGGGCAGGTCGGTAAGCCTGCCCCTGGCATCGCGCTCATACTGCATGAACACCAGGTTCCATACCTCCACGTACCGGTCCCCGTCCTGCTCCGGTGTTCCCGGTGCACCTCCGGCAACACTGTCGCCGAAATCATAAAAGACCTCCGTGCAGGGTCCACAGGGACCCGTATCCCCCATAGCCCAGAAGTTGTCGGCTGCGCCGATACGTGCAAAGCGCTCTGCACGTACACCGATATCATTCAGCCAGATGTCGGCTGCCTGCTCATCGTCCTCATAGACCGTCACCCACAGACGTTCCTTGGGGAGCTCAACGACCTGGGTCAGGAACTCCCAGGCATAACGGATCGCCTCGCGCTTGAAGTAATCGCCGAAGCTGAAATTTCCGAGCATTTCGAAAAATGTATGATGCCTTGCGGTATAGCCGACATTCTCGAGATCGTTGTGCTTGCCGCCGGCCCGCAGGCAGCGCTGGCTGGTCGCCGCACGGCTGTAGCCCGGCAAGTCCTTGCCGAGAAAGACATCCTTGAACTGCACCATGCCGGCATTGGTGAACAGCAGGGAAGGGTCGTTTGCGGGCACCAGCGGACCGGACGCCACCACGGTGTGGTCGCGTTGCTCGAAGAATTGCAAAAATGCGTCGCGAATTTCCGCGCTGTGTTCCATGACCCCCCTGCCTTGTAGAGTCGCTCCTATGATCCAGCGCCGGACGCTGTTTCAGTCCTCGAAAATGAGGCCAAGGTCTGGCGGATTATATCACTGGTGAAGCCGCGGTTTTGCAGGTAGCGCATACGCCTTGCCCGCTCTTTCGCACTTCCTGCCATGGTGTCCCCGAACTTTTTTTCATACTCCTGGCAGGCCAGCTGCCGCCACCGCGGGTCGTTGAAGTCCATGTGTGAACTCACCAGGGATTCGGCGACTCCGCGTGCCTGCAATTCCTGGCGGATACGCAAGGGCCCGAAGCCGCGGCGGGTGCGTGAATAGACATAGCTCTCGACAAAGCGCGCATCACTTTGCAGGCCTTCCCGCTGCAGGTCATCCAGCAGGACTTCGATTTCAGTGGTCAGGAATTCCCGGGCTTTGAGTTTCCCTGCAAGCTCGAGGCGTGTGTGCTCCCGTCTTGCCAGCAGTGCCAGTGCCGTGTTACGTATGGAGCGCTCAGGCTTCAGTGGATTCGGCCTCTTCCGCTTCTTCTGATTCCGGATGTACGGTGCCGGCATGCGGCATCAGTTTCTCCCGCAGGCTGGTTTCAATCTCGCTTGCAACCTCCGGATGCTCTTTCAGCCAGGCGCGTGAATTTTCCTTGCCCTGGCCGATGCGCTCTCCGTTGTAGCTGTACCATGCCCCCGCCTTGTCGACGATGTCATGCTGCACGCCCATGTCAATGAGCTCACCCATGCGCGAGATGCCCTCGCCGTACAGAATCTCGAATTCCGCCTTCTTGAACGGCGGTGCCAGTTTGTTCTTGACAACCTTGACCCGGGTCTCGTTACCGAGAATTTCATCGCCTTGCTTGATCGCACCGATGCGCCGAATGTCAAGGCGCACCGAGGCATAGAACTTAAGCGCGTTGCCCCCAGTCGTGGTTTCAGGATTGCCAAACATGACCCCGAGCTTCATTCGAATCTGGTTGATGAAGATAACCATGGTGTTGGAACGCTTGATATTGCCGGTCAGCTTGCGCAAGGCCTGTGACATGAGTCGGGCCTGCAAGCCCATGTGTGAATCTCCCATGTCGCCCTCGATCTCGGCGCGCGGGGTCAGTGCGGCGACCGAATCGACCACGACGATGCTGACCGCACCGGAACGCACCAGCATGTCGGTGATTTCAAGTGCCTGCTCCCCGGTATCGGGTTGCGAGATCAGCAGGTCCTCCACGTTGACGCCGATTTTTTCCGCATACACCGGGTCCAGGGCATGCTCGGCGTCGACGAAGGCAGCAATGCCGCCCTGTTTCTGGCATTCGGCGACCACCTGCAGTGTCAGTGTCGTTTTGCCCGATGACTCCGGGCCATAGATTTCAGTGACCCTGCCCTTGGGCAGGCCACCGATACCCAGTGCCGCATCGAGGGCCAGTGAACCGGTCGAAATCACGTCGATGTCGCGCGCAGCAGACGAGTCTCCAAGGCGCATGACCGTGCCCTTGCCAAATTGTCTCTCGATCTGACCCAGTGCCGCATCAAGTGCCTTCTTACGATTTTCGTCCACTACTCACCTCTGATTTCAAATAAAAACCTGTTGCTCAAGTTGCCCGGAATTGCTGTGCGAATGTCGGGTGATTTTCCACCCTGTCCTGCGTGCATCTATTGCATTGCACCTTATCATACCGGGATGCCTTCGCCTGTGAAACTTCATGTACGCCCCAGGACACGGGCTGGCCATCAGTCGCGAACATGCTCCATCAGCAGTTCAAGTGCAAGGCGCGCACTTTGCTCCCGGATGGCATCACGGTCCCCCTTGAAGATTCGGTGTGCCGTGACCACGGGCCGATCACGCCGGGCCACGGAAAGGTAGACCGTACCCACGGGCTTGCCCGCACGTCCGCCACCGGGTCCTGCAATCCCGGTCACCGAGGCGGCGACATCCACACCACTGAGGCCCAGCGCACCCGTTGCCATCTGCTCTGCCACCTGCGCACTGACCGCACCATGGCTTTCCAGGACCTGCGATGACACCTGGAGCAGGTTGATCTTGGAGGGGTTGCTGTAGGTAATGGCGCCGCATTCAAACCAGTCCGAACTGCCCGGCAGCGTGGTCATCCACTTTGCAAGCAGGCCACCCGTGCAGGATTCTGCGGTAGCCAGTCGCAGTCCACGTTCGGTCATCTGTTTTGCGAACGCCTGCAGCAGGGCTCGGACCTCGGGCGGGGCTGTTTCACTCATCAGGACATATTATGCTGTCTAATGGTTTATTCTTGGTTAGACTTTTATCATGATCGCACGCTCCCCCGTGAAACACACCCCCATGATGCAGCAGTACCTGCGCATCAAGGCCGAGTACCCGGACATGTTGCTGTTCTATCGGATGGGGGATTTCTTCGAGCTGTTTTTCGAGGACGCCCGGCATGCCGCGAAGCTGCTGGACCTGACCCTGACCTCGCGCAACAAGAATACCGCCAATGAGCTTCCGATGGCCGGTGTGCCCGTGCATGCTGTTGAAAACTACCTGATCAAACTGCTGCGCCGCGGCGAGTCGGTCGTGATCTGTGACCAGATCGGCGACCCGGCCGACAGCAAGGGCCTGGTGGAGCGCAAGGTAACCCGCATCATCACACCCGGCACGGTGACCGAAAGCCAATTGCTCGAGCACAACCGGGAAAATTACCTGCTGGCCGTGTGCCCGGGTGAGGACGCAGCCGGTCTGGCTTACCTTGACCTTAGTACTGGCACGTTCATCGTACAGACCTGCGCCAGCAGGATGCAGCTTGCCGGCGAGATCGAGCGCATACAACCCGCCGAAGTCCTGTTACCTGAAGATGCCGGTCTGGAACTTAAAAACGGTATTGCACGCAAGCACCTGCCGGTCTGGCACTTCGAAACCGAGAGTGCGGTCATTGCCTTGTGCAAGCAGTTCGGGGTGCATGATCTTGGCGGCTACGGATGCAAGGACCAGCCGCTCGCCATCGGCGCTGCAGGTGCCCTGCTCCAGTACGTCAAGGATACGCAAAAATCCGCCCTGCCCCATCTCGACGGACTGCGGCTGTACCAGAACGATGAGTACCTGCAGATCGACAGCGTATCGAGGATCAACCTGGAGATCGAGCAATCCACGAGGGGACAAAAATCGCACAGCCTGGTCGGTGTGCTGGACCGCAGCGTATCGACCATGGGTGCTCGCTACCTGCGTACCTGGTTATGCCAGCCGACCCGCAACCGGGATGTGTTGCAAAAGCGCCACGCGGCCATCGCACAGCTGATCGAGCACAACGAATTCGAGTCCCTGCAGGAGAAGCTGGGCGAGGTCAGTGATATCGAGCGCATACGCAGCCGAATCGCATTGCGCACAGCACAGCCGCGGGATCTCGATGCCTTGCGAGGCACCCTGGCGGTGGCCCCCGGTATTCGAAACGCCATCGCGCACTATAACGAGCCCCTGCTGCAAGAATGCTCGGACCTGCTCGATGGGCTGGAGGCACTGACCTCCCTCCTGGGGCGCAGCCTGACCGATGACCCGCCGGCGTTGATCCGGGAGGGCGGTGTCATCCGTCCTGGGTACGACGAGGAGCTGGACGCGTTGCGCAGTCTGTACACCGATGCCAGCCAGTTCCTGCTGGACCTGGAACAACGCGAGAAACTGGACACCCGCATCGCATCGCTGAAAGTCGCCTACAACCGGGTGCATGGCTACTACATCGAAGTCTCACGTATGCATACCGGCCAGGTGCCCGAGCATTACACGCGAAGGCAGACCCTGAAGAACACCGAGCGCTACATCACCAGCGAGCTGAAACAATTCGAGGATGAAGTGCTGAGTTCAAGGGAGCGTGCGCTGAAGCGGGAAAAATACCTGTACGAGCAACTC
The DNA here is from genome assembly GCA_965214675.1 of Gammaproteobacteria bacterium. Classification (GTDB taxonomy): domain Bacteria; phylum Pseudomonadota; class Gammaproteobacteria; order UBA4575; family UBA4575; genus WTFY01. Next base: position 481,106 of record OZ243969.1, on the reverse strand, counting down.
CTGGATGCACTGATCGAGGAACTGGACACCCTGCGGGACTGTGCACGGGGGCTATCGCAACTGGATGTGCTGGTGACCTTAGCAGAACGGGCCCAGTCCCTGAACTACGTGCGACCACAGTTTACCGATAACCACTGCATCGACATCCGGCAAGGAAGGCACCCTGTCATCGAGCAGGTCCAGAAAGGCCCCTTCACGGCCAATGACGCCCGCCTGGATGCCACGCGCAAGATGCTCATCATTACGGGCCCGAACATGGGCGGGAAATCAACCTACATGCGCCAGATCGCACTGATCAGCTGGCTCGCCTATACGGGCAGCTACGTGCCGGCCGAGTCAGCCACCCTGGGTCCGCTGGAGGCGATCTACACGCGCATTGGCGCCTCCGACGATCTCAGTGCCGGCTACTCCACCTTCATGGTTGAAATGACGGAAGCAGCCAATATCCTCAATAACGCGACCGATTCCAGCCTGGTGCTCATGGACGAGATCGGGCGCGGTACGAGCACCTATGACGGACTTTCACTGGCCTGGTCCTGTGCCGAGCACCTCAGCACGGTCAACCATTCCTATAGCCTGTTCGCCACCCATTACTTCGAACTCACGCAACTGCCCGAGCATCATGAGAACATCTGCAATGTCCACATCGATGCGGTGGAGCATGGGGACCAGATCATCTTCCTGCATGCCGTCAAGGAGGGTCCGGCCAACCAGAGTTACGGGCTGCAGGTGGCCCAGCTGGCCGGCATCCCGAAGTCGGTCATTGCCAGTGCCAGGCTCAAGCTCAGACAACTCGAGCATGCGCCGGAAAATTCTGCCCGGCCGGCATTGACCCCGCAACTTGGACTCAAACTCGAAGATCGCCTGAACCACCCGATGATCGAATACCTGCAAAGCGTGGACCCGGATGAACTGAGCCCCAGGGATGCCCTGGAGGTGCTCTACAAGCTCAAGCACCTGGAGCGCGAACGTTCATGAACGAACAGCCACACCGTGACCGCTCACCTTGCAGGGGAACTACTTGAGCCTATCCGGATTTGCTATCATTAGGCCTCGGCACTGTATTCAACCGTTCCCGATCCCATGACATTCGTAGTCACAGAATCCTGCATCAAGTGCAAGTACACGGACTGCGTGGAAGTGTGTCCGGTCGACTGCTTCCATGAGGGCCCCAATATGCTGGTCATTGATCCCGAAGACTGCATCGATTGCGCCATGTGCGAAACGGAGTGTCCGGTCAATGCCATCCTCAGCGAAGACGACCTCCCGGAATCGCAGCTGGAATTTCTGGCCCTGAATGAGCAGCTGTCCCTGAAGTGGCCGGTACTGACCACCGCCATTGCAGCCCCGGAGGATGCCGGTCAGTGGGAGACGGTAGCGGACAAGCGCCAGTACCTGGAGGAGTAACCCCCACCCGGTACCGGGTATCGAACATCAGGCGGGTTTTTCTGCAACGATGCAGGCCCGCAACGGGGCCGGATACCCCTCGATGGTCAGCCCGGAGTGATTCGGGTCCAGCGCATGCACCAGGGAATGCCCGCCCATCCAATCCGTAGGGCGCTGTTCCTGGACGGTCGTGCGGGATTGATCCAGTAACCGGACCTGCACGAAACCGGCTTCCACCAGCCAGGCCTCAAGGAGGGTGTAACTCGGGATCACCCAGACGTTCTTCATGTTGGCATAGCGCTCCATGGGAACCAGGGCCTCGGCCCCCTGGTCCTCGATGATCAGCGTCTCCAGCACCATCCGCCCGCCGGCCTGCAACACCCCGAATACGCGTGCGAGGTGATCGCGGGGCTCCCTGCAGTGGTACAGCACGCCCATCGAAAACGCGAGGTCGAATCCCGACAGGTCCTCGGGCACTTCCTCGAGCCTCAGAGGCAGGACAAAGGTGCGTTGCGGTGCCGGCAGGTACTTGTGCAGTGCCAAGAACTGGAACACGTGGATCCACGTGGGTTCAAGGCCCAGTACCAGGCGTGCCCCCAGGGCCTGCATGCGCATTGCGTAATAGCCGTTTCCACAACCGATATCCAGTACATTGCAGTTTTGAAGAGACCCCAGGTGCGGGGCGATGCGCGACCATTTCCAGTCACTTCGCCATTCCGCATCGATGTCGATTCCGAACACATCAAACGGCCCCTTGCGCCAGGGACACAAGGCCTGCAGGCCTTGCCTGAGCAAGGCGCCTTGCTCACCGGTGCCATCCGCCACCCTGCCGATCACGGGTGCGGTGCGGTCAAGGTCGACGAACGACGGGGTGATGTCAGGCAACGACTCGATGCAGCGTTGCCAGTCATCGAAGTGGCGATGCCTGGGCTGTGCGTACCTGTTTTCTGCCTGCGCCAGCAGTTGCTTGCAGGCGCCCTTGAACCCGGCACGTTCAAGCGAGGCACCAAGCCGCGAGAATTTTTCCATCACTTGATCGCGAGGTAGGTGATGAAATTGAGGTATTGCATCAGCACAAAGACCCGGGAGAAACCGGCGCGGTACAAACGCGCCCTGTGCTGCTCGTCGGTATCTCGGATCAGGACGTTCTCAAGCGCCTCTCTTTTTTGCATGATTTCAAGCGCACTGTAATGCTGTCCCTGCTTGAATTTCTCATGCAGGTCTTGCATCAGGGCATCCTCGTCCTGGTCCCGGTATTCAATTTTTTCTGACAACAGCAAGGCGCCATCGCCTCGCAGACCTGTGTACATCTTCTCGATGAGTGAATCGCGCCTTGGCGTATCAATGAACTGCAAGGTGTAGTTCAGCAGGATGAGAGAGGCATTCTGGATATCGACCTCGGCGACATCCGCACACACCGGCTTGATCCGGGCATCCGCCTGCGACCCCTCGAGCCTTTCCTGCAATTGACGGATCATGGCCTCGGAGCTGTCGATCGCGATGACGTTCATGCGGGCCTGCGGGAGGGCCTGGCAGACATGGAAGGATGCCGCCCCCAGTGAGCAGCCAAGATCGTACACCGAGGTGTCCTCGGCAACGAATTTTCGGGCCACGACCTGCACCATCCGATGGACCGCTTCATAGCCTGGAACGGAGCGTGTGATCATGTCCTCGAAGACCTCGGCGACGGTCTCGTCGAAGACGAAATCCCCCGGGCGGGTGCTCTTTTGCGAATAGATGCGGTCTTTTCTCGAGGCGGACATAAGAATGGCTGCAGGACTCGGAGTGCGGAGTGTATCGCTAGTCGATGGCACCGGCATGCTCGCGCGTTGCACGAAATTCAATGTCCGACCATTTCTCCACGGCAATTTGCAGGTTGATTCGGGTGGGCGCCATGTAGACGAGATCCCCGCTATGGTCCATCGCCAGGTTGGCGGCCAGCTTGGTCTTGAACTCAAGGAGCGTTTCAGGGGCTTCGCACACCACCCAGCGTGCCGCCTGGACATTCATGCTTTCGAAACGGCAATCGACATTGTACTCATGGCGAAGACGGTGCTGAACCACGTCGAACTGCAAGGCCCCGACGGCCCCCAGTATCAGGTCATTATTGATCAGTGGTTGAAACAGTTGCGTGGCACCCTCCTCACAAAGCTGGGTAAGTCCTTTTCTCAATGCCTTGATTTTCAAAGGATCTTTTAAAACAGCTCGCCGGAATAGCTCAGGTGCAAAACTTGGAATACCGCTGAAGGTGAGCTTCTCCCCCTGTGTGAACGAATCCCCGATGCGGATCGTACCGTGGTTGTGCAAGCCGATGATATCCCCGGGATAGGCGCGCTCGACCTGCTCACGATTCGAGGCTACAAACGCCAGCGCACCGTTCACCTTGATATCGCGGTTCATGCGCACATGCTGTAACTTCATTCCCGGGGAAAAGCTGCCTGAGCACACGCGCATGAAGGCCAGCCGGTCACGGTGGTTGGGGTCCATGTTGGCCTGGATCTTGAACACGAAGCCCGAGAATTTCGACTCTCTTGCCTCCAGGTTCCTGGGAGCGGCTCCGGGGCTGTTCACGATCCTCGGCTGCGGAGGCGGTGCGAATTTGACAAAGTGCTCCAGCAGTTCGGCGATACCGAAATTGTTGATGGCGGAGCCGAAAAATACCGGGGTCATCTCGCCGTCCAGGTAGGCCTGATGGTCAAATTCGTGGCTTGCACCCTGCACCAGCTCAACCTCGTCCCGCAATTCCTGCACCTGCTCGTCGAGCACCTCGTTCAGTTCCGGATTGTCCAGTCCCTGAATGGTCTTGCCCTGCACGATCTTGGCGCCGTGCTGTGCATCGAAGAGATGGACCGAGTCGCTGGACAGGTCGAAGACGCCCTTGAAATGCTTGCCCATGCCGATCGGCCAGGTGAGCGGCGCACATTGTATTTTCAGTACCCGTTCGACCTCATCGAGAAGTTCGATGGGCTCGCGTCCATCACGGTCCATCTTGTTGATGAACGTGATGATGGGAGTCTGGCGCAAGCGGCAGACTTCCATCAGCTTGATGGTACGTTCCTCGACCCCCTTGGCATTATCGATCACCATCAGGACAGAATCGACGGCGGTCAGGGTACGGTAGGTATCCTCGGAGAAATCGGCATGCCCCGGGGTATCCAGCAGGTTTACCACATGGCCGTTGTAGGCGAACTGCATGACCGAGCTGGTGACTGAAATTCCGCGCTGCTTTTCAAGCTCCATCCAGTCCGATATCGCATGGCGGGCCGCCTTGCGTCCCTTGACCGTGCCTGCCTGCTGGATCGCACCACCGAACAGCAGCAACTTCTCGGTAATGGTGGTCTTGCCGGCATCCGGATGGGAGATGATGGCAAACGTTCGCCTCCTGGCGACTTCATCAACAATATTCTCATCGTTCATGGCATCGATTCCTGTGGCCGGACTCACACTGAGCGCCTTGTATAGACCGCGTTTTGCGTCCTTGCGGGAAAGTGTGGATCAAGCAGCACCGGTCTTTCAGAGTTTTCTGGCAAGAATCACCGCGTCCTCTCGCCCCATGGGCGAAGGGTAGTAATTCCTGCGTGTACCGATTTCATTGAACCCTTCCGACAGGTACAGGGACAAGGCATGGAAATTCGAGGTGCGTACCTCAAGAAATACTGTATCTGCGTCTTGGGTACGGGCAATACCCAGCATCTCTTCGAGCAGTTGCCGGCCTTTCCCCTGGCCCCGGTAGTCGGGATCGACACACAGGTTCAGGAGGTGGCACTCGCGCACCATCAGGGACATGACACCGTAGCCGATGATACCGAGACCGGTCTCCAGCACCCAGGCCGAGTATCCGTGGCGCAAACAGTCGAGGAAGATATTCCCTGTCCACGGAAACTGGTAACTGCGCTGCTCGATCCGGACGATGGCAGACAAGTCCTGCTTGGTCATCCGGCGGCACGCAGCAACCGGATGTGAATAGACGGCACTCATGAACTGTAGTGTAAACCAGCGGGCAGTGAGACTTCCCGTCCATCCCTGCGGGCCGCCTGATAAGTCATGAACTGGACTCTCGAACCCGCACGGCGAATTGCAGGTCTTCCCACGCCTTGCGTTTTTGCTGCGGACTGCGCAGCAGGTAGGCAGGATGGTAGGTAGCCACGACCGGAATTCCGGTATCGGCATAGTGATGCTCGGTACCGCGAAGACGACCGAGTGCACTCGGGCTGTCCAGCAGCGTCTGGGCGGCAATCCGTCCCATGGCAAGGATAATTTTTGGCTGGATCAGGCCAATTTGCTGTGCCAGGTACGGCATACAGTGCTCAATTTCCCCGGGTTGCGGGTCGCGGTTGTCCGGTGGCCGGCATTTGAGAATATTGGCAATGAAAACTTCGTCTCGCTCGAGCCCGATGGCGCGCAGCATCTTGGTCAGCAGTTGGCCGGCACGCCCGACGAACGGCTCGCCATTTCGATCCTCCTCAAAGCCGGGTGCCTCACCGACAATGAGCCAGTCCGCATCGGGACTGCCTGTCCCGAATACGGTTTGCGTGCGGCCCTGGTGCAAGGCACACAGGGTACACGAGGCCACCTCGTTACGAAGCTCATCCAGACTTCCCCGAAAATCCTTTACCGGTGCAGTGTCCGCAGGCTCATCGTGCCCGGCATGTAGCGGCACACCTTCGCCGGTCAGCCCGGCAGAGGGGCTTTCAGGAGAGGCTGTGCGCGTAACCCAGGTCTGGATGCCGATCTTGTCCAGGTAATAGCGCCGTCTGTGTTCCTCCATTTGAGCCTGCACCTGCTTCAGACATCGTGTTGGGGATGTGCGCGCTTGTCCGGGGTGGCCAGGCGGTTCAAGGCATGCAGGTAGGCTTTAGCAGAAGCGATGATGATGTCGGTGTCCGCACCGTGGCCGTTCACGATCCTCCCCGACTTGTGCAGGCGTACTGTCACCTCACCCTGGGCGTCTGTACCCGTGGTGATGTTGTTCACCGAGTACAACTGCAACTGCGCCTTGCTGGCCACGATTTCCTCGATTGCACAAAACGTCGCATCCACCGGGCCGCCACCACTGGAGCGGGCCGTTCTTTCCTGGCCATCCACCTGCAGGACCACCTGTGCCTGGGGCGTCTCACCGGTTTCGGAGTGTGCCGTCAGGGACACGAGCTTGCAGTACTCGCCGTTATCGACGGTCGCCTCGGAGACCAGCGCATGCAGATCTTCATCGAAGATTTCATGCTTGCGGTCGGCGAGGTCTTTGAAATTAGAAAAGGCGTTGTTGAGTTCCTCTTCTGTGTCAAAAGTGATGCCGAGCTCATCGAGGCGCGTGCGAAAGGCATTGCGGCCCGAGTGCTTGCCAAGCACGAGCTTGTTGGAGGCCCAGCCCACATCCTCGGCCCGCATGATTTCATAGGTCTCCCTGGCTTTGAGCACGCCGTCCTGGTGGATACCGGCTTCATGCGCAAAGGCATTGGCACCGACAATGGCCTTGTTGGGCTGTACGGGAAAGCCCGTAATGCTTGAGACCATGCGCGAGGTCGGCACGATTTGTGTCGTGTCCAGGCCGGTGATGCACGGGAACACGTCCTGGCGCGTATGTACGGTCATGACGATTTCCTCCAGCGAGGCATTACCGGCGCGCTCACCGAGGCCGTTGATCGTACACTCCACCTGGCGCGCACCACGCAGCACTGCCGACAGGGAGTTGGCCGAGGCGAGCCCGAGATCATTGTGGCAGTGCACCGAGAACACAACCTGGTCCGAGTTGGGGATGTTCTCGATCAGACGACCGACCAGGTCGCCGAATTGATGCGGAATGTTATAGCCCACCGTGTCGGGAATATTGATCGTTCTGGCACCCGCTTCAATGGCCTTCTCGATGACCCGGCACAGGAATTCAAATTCGGAGCGCCCGGCATCTTCGGGGGAGAACTCGACATCATCCGTGTATTGCCTTGCCAGCCGGACCGCAGACACGGCCTGCTCGATGACCTGCGCCTCGCTCATACGCAATTTGCGCTGCATGTGGATTGGCGAAGTCGCGATAAAAGTATGGATCCTGGCGGAGGCTGCAGGTTCAAGGGCCTCACCGGCACGTTCAATGTCGCCTTTGAGTGCCCGTGCCAGACCGCATATGGTGCTGTCCCTGACCACATTGGCCACCGCCCGCACGGCTTCGAAGTCGCCCGCGCTAGCAGTCGGGAAACCAACCTCGATGATGTCCACCCGCATACGCTCCAGCGACTTCGCGATACGAATTTTTTCGTCCCGCGTCATCGAGGCGCCCGGGCTCTGCTCGCCGTCGCGCAACGTTGTATCAAATACTATCAGTTTGTCCCTGCTCACCATGTATCCCCCACTCCAATTGAAATCTAACGAGTCCGAATCCCGTTTTAGAATACTTAGTTGAATGAATGTTGGTGCGTTTCGCCTCGCCAGGTACAGGTCTTGCCGCTACTGCGGCAGCAGGAGAAGTGAAGGGCCATAAGGAGCTACAACTGCGGGAACTGCAGTCGTTGCGATGGTTGTTGTGGCCTCTTTCATGTCAGTACTATGCACTAATTCGGCCGATTCTCCCAGAAAATATACATGCCCGTCAACAAAACCCCTCCCTGGTCGCCAGGCCGGGATACGAACATCACGGACGGTTTTCGATATTCACGGTAGAGCGTGCACTGCGTTTTCGTCTCAGGCGCACCAAGTAGATGAGTGGACCGGAGAATGCGTACAGGACCGATATGGCAAACACCAGTTTCGGCGGGTCCATGGATACCAGGATGAATCCGAGCACCACGGCCAGCATGACGATGTACGGAATGCGGTCTACCAGGCTCACATCCTTGAAACTGTAATAGGTGAAATTGCTGACCATGAGCGCACCGAGAAGCACCGTCACCACGAAGGCTGCAATTGCAAAGTCCTCACGTGAGAGCTGCAGGTCATGACAGACCCAGATGAAGCCGACCAGGGTGGCTGCGGCCGCAGGACTCGGCAACCCCTGGAAATAGCGCTTGCTTACGACGGTAACACGGGCATTGAACCGGGCCAGGCGCAATGCTGCGGCAGCCGTATAGAAAAATGCTCCGAGCCATCCCAGCTTTGACCAGACCCACGGGAAATTCCCGAAGTGAATCAGCGCCCATTCATACACCACGAGCGCCGGCGCCACGCCGAAGGACACCATGTCGGAGATGCTGTCGTACTGGGCGCCGAACTTGCTGGTGGTCTGGGTCAGGCGTGCAATCCGGCCATCAAAGAAATCCATGAACAGGGCCACAATGATGGCAATCGCCGCCTGTCCGAACTGATCCGTTGTCGCGGCAACGATGGCGTAGAAACCGGCAAACAGTGCGCCGGTCGTAAACAGGTTGGGCAGCAGGTAGATACCCTTGCGCAATTTCTTTTCTGACTTGCTCATTGGTGGTCGTATTACGATCCGGCCTCATGTACGAATTCAGCTAGTTTATCACTGCCAGCGCGCAGCCGTTGTCCAGCACGAACCGTGACGTTGGCGGTCGGTGGCAGGTAGACCATCACTTTACAGGCCATGCCCATGAATCCGCAGCGCTGGCCCTGGCCCAGCTTCTCGCCTGCGCTGATATGGCAGCTGGCATGGCGCAGCATGGAGTCCAGGTTGGCGACCATAACGACATCATCCTGTTCATCCGTTTGCACCCACAGCGCCAGTTCGGAACTGGCGTGGACTTTTGATGAGTCCACCCACAGGTTTTGCACCTTGCCTTCGATCGGGCTGTGCACATTGAACTCGCCGAATGCGGACTGGTGCAGGCAAATCACCTGGGCCGCCCGCTCCAGGTACGGATCGTGCACCGTATCGCGGACATCGTAGACCTGCCCGTCCACCGGGCTGACCACCGCCAGCGGTATCGCCGGAATGGTGCGCTTGAAATCGCGAAACACGAACAGCAAGACAAGGAACACCAGCCAGGCCGGCCACATCGCGGGCAAGTCCCACAGATACTGGACAATCGCAATGACGACCCCCAGCAACAACAGTACGAACCGTACTTCTCTGGCAATGGGGATCATGTGGGGTCCGTCATAACATGGAAATGTTATGTACGATACAGGTCAGTTTCTGGTCTGATCCACAATCTTGTTGGATTTGATCCAGGGCATCATGCTGCGCAGTTCAGCGCCGACTTTCTCGATCGGATGCTGTCGGCCCTGTTCACGCAACCTCTCCAGGTTGGCCGCCCCGGACTGGTTCTCCTCGATGAACTCCTGTGCAAACTCTCCAGACTGGACCTGCGCAAGGATGCGCTTCATCTCGGCCCGGGTGTCTTCGTTAACCACACGGGGGCCGCGTGTCAGGTCGCCGTATTCGGCCGTGTTCGATATGGAGTAGCGCATGTTGGCAATACCACCCTCATACATCAGGTCAACAATGAGCTTCAATTCGTGCAGGCACTCGAAATAAGCCATCTCGGGGGCATACCCGGCATCCACCAGGGTCTCAAAACCTGCCTGCACGAGGGCAGTTGCCCCGCCGCACAAGACCGCCTGCTCGCCGAACAGGTCCGTTTCGGTTTCTTCCTTGAACGTCGTCTCGATGATCCCGGCCCGCCCGCCGCCGTTGGCCGAGGCATAGGACAGCGCGGTGCTCTTGGCATTGCCCGAGGCATCCTGGAAGATCGCGATCAGCGTCGGTACTCCGCCTTTTTGAACGTAGGTCGAGCGCACCAGGTGGCCCGGACCCTTGGGTGCAATCATGATCACGTCCAGGTCTTCGCGCGGGGTGATCTTCTCGAAGTGGATGTTGAATCCGTGCGCGAAGGCCAGTGTCGCGCCCTGGCGTATATTCGGCTCAATGCTTTCCGTATACAGTGTGCTCTGGTGTTCGTCGGGTGCCAGTACCATCACCACATCGGCTCCGGCCACCGCATCTTCAATCGATACGGCATTGACGCCTGCATGCGCGGCCTTCGCAATGGACGAAGACCCCGTGCGCAAGCCGACCGATACGCTTACACCCGAATCCTGCAGATTGTTGGCATGCGCATGTCCCTGGGAGCCGTAACCGATAATTGCAACCTGTTTCCCCTGTATCACGGACAGGTCTGCATCTTTGTCATAATAAATATTCATGCACATTCTCCATTCTCTTAATGCCCGGCCCTATGCAGGCTCTAATTATTAAACGACACCACCACTGCCGGTAGCAATTCCCAGGACACCGGAACGTACCAGCTCATGGATGGCTTCATCCGGCACCGAGCCGATCGCACGGTCGAGCTTCTCACCAACGCCTGAGATTTCAACGACCACCAGGTCCTCGGCACGATCCATAACCTTGCCCTCATAATCCTGGACCAGGCGCTCCAGGAGGGACGGGGAAATGGCCGAGGTACGTAATTTCAACAGCATCATCTCGCGTTCGATATGCTCATCCGCGGTCAGGTCGATGACCTGTACCACATCCACTAGCTTGTTGAGCTGCTTTTCGATCTGCTCAATGACGTTATCGCTTCCGGCAGTGACCACCGTGATGCGTGAAACGGCTGCATCGTTTGTCGGTGCCACGGTCAATGATTCGATATTGTATCCGCGTGCCGCAAACAACCCCGAGACCCTCGACAGGGCCCCTGCCTCATTTTCCAGTAATATCGAGATTATATGACGCATCGCGGATGGGGAAGTTCGAAATCCTGCGCACGGGCATGCGTGCCGTCAGCGAGTATCTGCCTGCTCGGTCGTGCCTTCCTCTGCCGGCACAAATCGTGGTTGTGCAAGATTATCTGACAGGGCTCATACCGCCGCCATCGTTCATGCAGTTACTTCTTCTGGATAAGAAAATGAAATTTTTCTCCATCTTCATTGGAGTCCAGAAGCGCGTTGCCCGTTTGCTTCGCAAACGCCTCAAAATCTTTCACCGAGCCTGGGTCAGTTGCAATGATGTGCAGCACCTTACCCGAATCCATACCGGACAGCGCTTTCTTGGCGCGTAAAATCGGAAGTGGACAGTTCAACCCGCATGCATCTAGTTCTTGGTCAAATTCGGTCATTAATACAACTCCTTAAGAAATTCATGACATAGGGCTTGCACCTGACACCCAGGTCAGGCCAGAACAGCAATAAATATTATAATATCATAATACTTTAATAGTGTTGATTATAGTAAAGTTTGGTCAGTTTCGAATTTTCCGCTGTCACAATACTGTACAGTACCTGTATCGCCCATGCCGAATCCGTTTTTTTGCAAACCCGCACTCAACGCGCGCTCCGCTGGTTTGGTCGGCCTCGCGCTGGTGCTGCTGTGTGCTGCCCTGATCTCCCTATCCGTAGCCGACGACGACTTGCCGGATATCGGTCATCCCTCCAGCACGGAGTTGAGTCCGGCCAAGGAGATTGAACTCGGGCAGGTGTTGCTGAAAGAGATCCGAAGACGCCTGCCGGTTTCCAGTGACCCCGAGCTCACCCAATACGTGCAGGCGCTGGGCACGCGGATCACCTCGGGCGGCCTGGACTCGGATTTTCCTTTCACGTTTCTGCTGGTAGAAAACCCCAGCATCAATGCCTTCGCGATGCCCGGCGGCGTGATTGGCATCAACAGCGGACTGCTCACCCTGGCGACACGGGAAAGTGAGCTGGCCAGCGTGTTCGCGCATGAAATCGCGCATGTCACGCAGCGTCATATTGCGCGCAATTTTGAAAATGCGAAATCATTCAACTTCGTATCGGCCTTGACGTTCCTGGGAGCTATCCTTGCCTCCGTGTACAACGTCGACCTGGGCCAGGCGGCACTCATGACCTCCCAAGCGGGCATCCAGCAGTCGCAGCTCGCCTATTCGCGAAGTTTTGAACAGGAAGCCGACCGCATCGGCATGCAGCTTCTGGCCAGTGCAAACATTGATCCCTACGGGATGCCTCTATTTTTCAAGCAAATGCACAAGCATACCCAGCTGAACCACGGCAAGGTTCCCGAATACCTGAGCACGCACCCGCTGACCCTGTCTCGAATCAGTGACTCCGAGGCACGGGCAAGGCAATTCAAAGGCGCCTATGCCGTCAACAGCACCGACTTCAATTACGCGCGCGCGCGCGCAGTGGCACTCACTAGACATCCGGGCGAGCTGGTTGCGCACTATCGTGCAAAGAGTCGTGCCTCAGAGGAGTTCCTCGATACAGAACACTACACCTACGCCCTCGCCCTGAGCGAGGTCGGCCAGCATGCACAGGCACTGCGGGAACTGAAAAAAATTCCCATCAAGGCCGACAACAGGCTCTCCGTGCGGCTTGCAGATGCCCAGATTCACCTGGCCATGGGACAAACCCGCCTTGCCCGGGCCGCACTGGAATCCCTGGACAAGATCTATCCCGACAGCCTGCCCATTACGTACTACCTGGCACAGAGCCTGATCAAGGAAGACAGGGCGCGGCATGCCCTGGAGAAACTGGACCAGCTCAGTCACAAGCACGCACAGCATCCGGTCATTGATAAAATGAAGGCGCGGGCGGCCAGCAAGGCCCACATGCCCTGGCGCAGTCACGAATCCATGAGTGATTTTTATGTGGCACACGGCCAATTCGAGACGGCCATGGAACAGATTGAACTGGCCCTGCAGTCCCCTGACATCGACTCAAGCTCAAAGGCGCGCATCGAGGCCCGCAAAGTCCAGTTGCGCCAACAGAAAGATCAGCGCGATCAGTTCAAATGATCACGCCCCTGAGCCTCGGCCTCCTCACAGCAACTGGTCGAGGTCCACGACATTGGCGTAGCCGAATTCCAGTGCCGACATGGCCGTGTGATGGACCTGTTCGGCATCCACCGTGCTGCCCTGGAATTCGATCGCTCGCGTTGCACAGGCATCTTGCACAACGGTGCACTTGAAACCGAGGTCCGCCGCCGCACGCGTGGTGGCCTCAATACACATGTGGCTCATCGCACCGCAAATCACCAGGTCTTCGATCTTGCGTTGTTGCAACTGTTCGAGCAGGTCCGTATCACGAAAACTGTTCGGGTAGTGCTTGTGAACGACGGGCTCACTTGGCAGGGGCGCCACACTTTCATGAATTTCTGCACCGGCCGTATCAGGCAGGAAAAAGCCCGGCCCTTTGCCCAGGAAGGTATGGCGGATATGAAAGGTTGGCAGGCCCTGGTAGCGAAACCTGTCCAGCAGCTTTCGGGCATTCTCACTGGCTGCCTGCATCCTCGGCAGCACCTGCCTGCCGCCCGGAAAATAGTCATTTTGAATGTCAACGAGCAGCAGGGCCGGTGGCATGGCCATCTCCTTGCAAAACCTTGCCCGGGCGTGTGCTCAAACGGGACTTGCAGGGCATCGGATCAGGATTCGGGCCGGTCCCGGTTCGCAATCAGGTCCTGGATGACGGAAGGATCGGCCAGGGTCGTCGTATCGCCCAGGTCGTCTACCTCGTTTTCTGCAATCTTTCGAAGGATGCGGCGCATGATTTTACCCGAGCGGGTTTTGGGCAGACCCGGTGCCCACTGAATGACGTCCGGCTTGGCAAACGGCCCGATTTCCTTGCGCACCAACTGCACCAGCTCCTCTTTGAGTGTATCGCTGGTCGAGGCATTGAGCATGGCTGTGACATAGGCATAGATGCCCTGTCCCTTGATTGCATGGGGGTACCCCACTACTGCAGCCTCGGCCACCTGGGGGTGCAGCACCAGGGCACTTTCCACTTCCGCGGTTCCCAGCCGGTGCCCGGACACATTCAGAACGTCATCGACACGGCCGGTGATCCAGTAATAGCCTTGCGCATCCCGACGACAGCCGTCCCCGCTGAAATACTTGCCCGGGTACTGGGAGAAGTAGGTATCAATAAAGCGCTGGTGATCACCATACACGGTGCGCATCTGTCCCGGCCACGGGTGCTTGATGGCCAGGTTGCCTGCGCACTCCCCCTCGAGCTCGTTACCGTGCTCATCCATGATGGCAGGCTGTACTCCGAGAAAGGGTTTCGTCGCAGAACCGGGCTTGAGGGGTGTCGCTCCCGGCAGGGGGGCAATCATGAAGCCTCCGGTCTCCGTCTGCCACCAGGTATCGATGACGCGGCAGCGACCCTCGCCTACAACGTGGTAGTACCATTCCCATACTTCGGGGTTGATGGGTTCACCCACTGAGCCGAGCAGGCGCAGGCTCTTGCGGCGGGTCGCCTGCACGGGCGCATCCCCCATGCTGATCAACGTACGCAGCGCCGTGGGGGCGGTGTAAAAACTGGCGACCTCGTACTTGTCGCAGACCTGCCAGAACCGGCTGGCATCCGGATACGTGGGTACGCCTTCGAACATCAACGTCGTTGCCCCATTGCACAGCGGTCCGTAAACGATGTAGGAATGACCGGTCACCCAGCCAATGTCAGCACTGCACCAGTACACTTCGCCCGGGCGGTAATCAAACGCATACTTGTGGGTGATCGCAACGTACAGCAGGTACCCTCCCGTTGTATGCAACACCCCTTTCGGCTTTCCGGTCGAGCCCGACGTATACAGAATGAATAACGGGTCCTCGGCATCCATGGGCTCAGGCGCACATTCATCGCTGACTCCGGGCTTCAGTTCGTGGTACCAGCAATCCCGGGACGGGTGCCAGTCGATCTCCCCGCCCGTTCGCCGGATGACGAGTACGGTGTTGACATCGGGGCAGTTCTCAAGGGCCTGGTCCGTGTTGGCTTTCAGGGGCACTTTTTTGCCGCCGCGTACGCCCTCATCGGCAGTAATCACGGTGCGGCAATCGGAGTCCAGTATCCGCTCAGCCAGTGAATCCGGTGAAAAACCACCGAAGACGACCGAGTGGACCGCACCGATCCGTGCACAGGCCAGTACGGCAAATGCAGCCTCGGGAATCATGGGCATGTAGATGCACACACGGTCGCCCTTTTGTACACCGCGTGACTTCAGGATATTGGCAAACAGGCAGACTTCCTCGTGCAGTTCTGCATAGCTGATGGTTTTATCCTCACTGGGATCATCCCCCTCCCAGATGATGGCGGGATTGGACCCGCGCGTCGGCAGATGCCGGTCAACACAGTTGTAGCAGGCATTGAGTGTCGCGCCTTCGAACCAGCGGATATGGCCGCGGTGGTAATCCCAGTCAAGCACACGGTCCCATTTGCCGAACCAGCTGATGAACTTGTCCGCCTGTTCTGCCCAGAATCCAGCGGGGTCCTCCACCGACTGCCGATACAGCCGGTCGTACTCGACGGCATCAATGTGGGCAGCATCGGCCACTGTATTTGGTACGGGATACGTTTTTTCTTCAGGCATGACGGCTGTGTTCCCTGGCCTCTCGAATTGTACAAATGATTCTACCCTTAATTGCGTAATGAATCGAAAAGAGCGGCATACGCTGCGGTCATGCTGAAGCCATGGCAGACGCTTGGCAAGGATACGGGATCCGCTTTATGCCAGGTCAGGCGATACCTTGTCCTGCAGGTTATGAGTTGCGAGCCCTGCATGCGCCCCAGGTATATGCTTTTACTTGTAAATAGTAATAATTATCATTACTATTCGTATATAGTAATTATGTACGAGAACCTACAGGAGCCAGAATACGATGACTCGCGTGCCAATCCCAGCGAACCAGTCGCTGGTCAAGCGTTCACATGTGAATTTCCAGCCCGCCGAACTCGACCAAATCAAAGCCTGCATCTTCAGGTGCATCCGGGTGGTTGCACGTGCCTTTTGCGAGTCCGAGTTGACGATGCTGAGCGCCATCCGGGATGGCAAGGTCAACATCGGAACCGTCAAAGATTACCAGGGCAATTTCTGCATTTTCATCGAGTACCAGGAGATGCAGATTCTCAAGCCTGTGCACGCCATTCATTAAGTCAACTATTCGTAACAACCTGAAATCAGCCTGAATTTGACTAGGCGGTGAACCTTCCCTGAAGCCTGGAGTGGTGAATACGTTCTCTTCGCGTCGTCGCGAAGGCGTCTGGTTGGATGGGTGGGTTGTACAGGATTCATCCCTCACCTTGTCAGTCACCACTTCTATCACTGACCCAGATAC
The DNA here is from genome assembly GCA_965214675.1 of Gammaproteobacteria bacterium. Classification (GTDB taxonomy): domain Bacteria; phylum Pseudomonadota; class Gammaproteobacteria; order UBA4575; family UBA4575; genus WTFY01. The sequence goes on along the minus strand of OZ243969.1, from coordinate 464,745 downwards.
TGCGCAGGTTTCGTCTGCACCCAAGCCTGTACGAACAGTGAGTTCAATCGCGCAGCACATTGATATTCTGCACTTCAGTGCGTCGTGTGCACACCGTGTCTTCCCTATATGGGCCTGTTATGCGAATATCGCATGAAAATTCGGATCAAGCTCAGGCGGGTAGGCACTGTCCCGGCCAGCAAGCCACCGGTACGGGAGGCCCTCCAGACCTTGCCAACCAAACGCTGGAGCTCGTCTTATGCCCACAACCCACCGAAAGATATCCCTCACCACATTTGCATGCCTTGCTGCCATCGCGGGCAGCCTTCCGGCAACAACATTTGCTGAGCAAGCGAACCCGGTTGTCGAACTCGGGGAGATCGTGGTCACCGGCTCACACATCCAGCGCAAGAACCTGGTCAGCGCAAGTCCAGTCACCTCGGTACATGCCGAAGAGCTGCTGTACCAGGGTACGGTCCGGGTGGAGGACATGGTGCGCACCCTGCCACAGGTCTATTCCACGCAGAACACCAGCCAGTCCAACAGCGCCACAGGAACTGCAACCCTGAACCTGCGCAACCTGGGTACAGAACGTACCCTGGTGCTGATCAACGGTCGTCGCATGCCGGTCGGTTCACCCCTGCAGGGAGGCTTCGGGGCCGATATCAACCAGATTCCGAGTGCCCTCGTACAAAGCGTCGAGATTCTGACCGGCGGTGCCTCGGTGACCTACGGCTCCGATGCAGTGGCCGGGGTCGTCAACTTCCTCATGAAGAAGGACTTCGAGGGCGTGCAGCTCGACTACCAGTTCAGCCAGTATTCGCATCACAACGACTCCGACCGATGGCAAGGAATCGTCGGAGATGCCGGCTACCCTGCGGCCAATGGCACCGAGACGGACGGTGACACCTCCAGCGCCTCACTGATCGTCGGCTCCGGCTTCGATGGCGGGCGGGGCAACGCGACGGCCTATGCCACCTGGCGTGACGTCGAGGCGGTGTGGCAGCGTGACCGCGACTACAGTTCCTGTGCACTGAGTGATGATGCGAGCAGCTGCCTGGGTTCATCGACCATTCCCCAGGGGCGATTCACGAATTTCGGGCACCCCGCCTACCCCTCCCTCGTCGACTACATCGTGCAGGGCCATGAATTCGTCACCCGACAGGGCGAAACCTATAACTTCGGCCCCCTGAACTACTACCAGCGCCCGGACGAGCAGTACACCCTGGGCGCCTTTGCCCACTACGACATTACCGAGGCAACGCAGCTCTACACGGAACTGATGTACATGGACAACCGCACGGTGGCGCAGATTGCCCCGTCGGGCGCATTTTTCGTGACCGAAACCCTCAATTGCGGTAATCCGCTGATGTCCGAGCAACAGTTTCAGACCCTCTGCGGCTCAATCGGCAGGACCCGGGCTGATGTGCTCGATCCGTTCTGGATCGGCCGTCGCAACGTGGAAGGCGGCAACCGCCAGCACGACCTGCACCACACCTCGTTTCGCGGGGTTCTCGGTGCGCAGGGCGAACTCAGCACCAACTGGAGCTACGATGCCTCCCTGCTGTACGCCGAGGTGCGCGTCGACAACACCTATCTGAATGACCTGGGCACGACCAAGATCAATCGCGCTCTGGACGCGGTGCCCGACCCGGCCACTGGCGAGATTGTCTGCCGCTCCGTACTGGACGGTACGGACCCGGATTGCGTGCCCTGGAATATCTTCGAGGAGGGGGAAGTCACCCGCGAAGCGCTCGACTACATTATCCTGCCACTGACGGCCCGCGGTGGCACGGACCAGTTGATTGCCAGCGGCTTCCTGTTCGGCGACCTGGGTGAGTATGGCATGCAGCTACCGGCGGCAGACACCAGCATCGCCATCGCACTCGGCGCAGAGTTCCGCGATGAGAACCTCGATTTCAAGCCCGATGAAGCCTACCGCTCGGGTGAAGGCGCCGGTCAGGGTGGAGCGACCCGTCCGGTCTCGGGAGGCATCAGCGTCGTTGATCTGTTCCTGGAAGCCAATGTCCCGCTTATCGAGGGGCGACCGTTTGCCGAGGAGTTGACCCTCGATATAGGGCTGCGTTACTCCGACTACGACTACGGTGTAACCACGGAGACCTACGGGCTTCGCAGCGGCTGGGCAATCAATCAGGACTTCAAGCTGCGGGGCAGTTTCCAGCGGGCCATTCGCGCTCCGAATGTGCATGAGCTGTTTTTACCCGAGGGCTTTAACCTGTTTGACATGAGAAGCGACCCCTGTTCCGGGGAGGTCCAAGGTGGACTCAACGGCACCACAGAGGCAGGCCGCACTTTCGAGGAATGTGCACGCAGTGGAGTGATCGAGCAACAATGGGGCCGCATCCCCGACTCGCCGGCCAACCAGTACAACTTCCTGCAAGGCGGCAACACCGACCTGAAGCCAGAATCCTCCGATACCTGGACGATCGGCGTGGTGCTCTCGCCACAGGCCATTGACGGGCTGACAGTCTCACTCGACTACTACAGCATCAAGGTCGAGAAAGGCATCAACAGCCTGACGCCGGAGTTCGTTCTCAACGAGTGCCTGGACGGTGATCTGGTGCTGTGCGAACGGATCAACCGGGGCGCGACAGGAGATCTGTGGGTCGGTTCGGATGTTGAGAAAAGCGGCCATATCGTCTCCAGACAGGAGAACCTGGCGATCGAGAAGGTGGTGGGGTATGACCTGATCGCCGACTACTCCCTGAACCTCGGTGCATGGGGCCATGTTGATGTCCGCAATGTGCTCTCTTTGATCGACAAGTGGGAACAGCAGGAGATTGCCGGGGCACCGGTCGAGGACTGCGCCGGCAAGTGGGGGTTCGTCTGCGGGTCGCCGACCCCGGACCTGCGCAACCAGATGCGGGTGACCTGGACCACGCCATGGAATCTTGCCGCGACCGTGATGTGGCGTCATATCGGCGAGGTGGATGACCGCAACGAGGATGGGGTGGATCTCAAGGACATCGACTACTTCGACCTGTCGGCCATTTGGGAAGTGAAAGACGGCATTCAGTTGCGCACCGGCATCAACAACCTGTTCGACAAGGAGCCGCCCATCGCCGGCAACGGTGCAGGGCCCGCAACTCGCGGTAACGGTAATACCTTTCCCGGCTTGTACGATGCCCTGGGCCGGTACTGGTTCCTCGCTGCCGGCCTGTCCTTCTAGATGCATCGCAAGTGGATATACCTGTGACCTTATGAATTTGAAATTTCTCGTGTGAATACATTGGCGCATGGTGTGCTGAATGCACATAGTTTTCCTGACTATGCCAGGGAACTTGCATCACAGTTTCCAGAACTCGATGGCATCCTGATACGCTGTGGTCTTCCAAGATTCTGGTCTCGCAAGGCAAATATCGAAACGCTGTTTCGCATCATCCTTGAACAGCAGGTCTCACTGGCCGCAGCCCGGACACTTTTCAATCGAGTGAGTCATTCCATCGGCGGCATGACGGCCCGACGTATCTACCAGACCGGTCCCGATACCCTGAGATCACTGGGTATCAGTCGACAAAAATCACGGTATTGTCATGAGCTAGCACGAGCCGTGATGGAACGTCGCTTGTCCATTGCGGGGCTGGCGAGGATGAGTGACCAGGAAGCGATTGAGAAGCTTTGTGTGCAGCCTGGGATAGGACCCTGGAGTGCATCCATTTATCTGATTTCTGCACTCAGGCGAATTGACGTGTGGGCTCCTGGGGATTTGGCACTTCAACGGGGTATTGAAGACCTCCTTCCTGGAATGGATACGGATTCATTGGTACAAAGCGGTGACCGCTGGCAACCATGGAGAGCAGTAGCAGCCAGGTTAGTCTGGCACCATTACCTCTGTAATCGAGGTACAGGAAGAGCATGACCTTGTAACTACTGGTATACCCCATGCCGCGGACTTCCCCTGTTGGCGAAAGGTATAAATTCGATGATGTTCTTTTCGCAAGGTACTGTAGAGAAAGGTAATTGAGGTCATGATCTTCTGCCAAGTGGAGCAACTTGCCGTTAACGGTGCCAGCCCAACCCATCTGCGGGACCGTACGGACCTCGAACGACTCGGGGAAAGATGCTGTTAGACATCATGGCCTGCCACGTGGAGGCAGGCCATGATGTATAGACCCCTACATCCATCTCATTTGATTCGCGGTTGCCTGAAGTTCGAGTTCCATACAGCGCTGTTTGCTCATGTGTCCGGATCCTGATTGCTCCCTCGTACAGTTGGCATGATCGACCAGGGCGTGTCGGGATATGTGCCCGCTATTCATAGACCAGGGATTCTGAAACGACGCAGTTCAGGGATTCCATTTTCGCTTGTCATGGTCAGCTGAGTTGCAATTCAATCAACGGAAGTCCACGTTCATGTGGGTTGCAAGATTCAAGAAAATAAACTCGATCAATCAGACCGGTAGAGCCAAGAGGTTTCGAAGCCGGCCATGCACTCGCTGGCGCCGTCCACCCCTGGAGGGAGATGAGCAGGAACGGTAACGTGTCCGGCAACTCACGCAGGAAGCACTGTGCCCAGTGGGCGAAGCTGCGCTGGCGCTTCAGCGCATGCCTGCCTTACAAAGGCTGGCGACAGGGCTCAGGCATATTCCCCAGTACTTCGCGAGCAGCAGCTGAAGATATACCGAGGGACTTGCAGCTTATGTCAGCACACAGGTCGCGGGAATGGTACTCTCCACTCAGCCATAACTTGCGCATCTTATCCAGTTTGCAGTCAGTCTCTTCAGGCTGCCCGTGTTGCACAGAGGCTGTATGCCGTGCAAACCGGAACCGCTTTTCCTTTTCATAGTCCATATCGATCACGAGCTTTTGACCCTCAACCGAAACTTTCCGTGAATCTTTCAGGTCCACCACAAGCCTTCTGCGCGCATCAATGAAAGCACCCTCGTACAAGGGTATGATACGGTCAGCAGCCAGCGGGGCGGTCGATGATTTACACAGTTCAATGATGAGCTTTTCGCTCTTGCCCAAGATTTTTGCCCAACTAATCTTATCAAGCAAGAGCTGGTCATTTTCAATCACGATTATTTTCATCTCGCGATCAGGGCGCATCCTCCTCAAGGCCGCATCCATGAGGCCCTTGGACTCCCTGGCCTTTTCAGGCTTTGCTTTCAGGCCAAAATGGGGCCCAAACTCTATCAATACATTGCCATCTTTTGCTATATAACGGTGTGTAATGCGATAACCCCCGTACTGGTCCGCCAATCTCCGAACAAATTGATAAAACCCTTCGAGCTTCATGGCACTTGGAACTGGATAAATCTTGAATGCGTAAGCTATGGAGTCAGTCAAAGGTGTTCCTTAAGCAGGCACTACGCCTTATGCCAAAAAAAGTAGAATTGTACACCTCGCTTTTGGATAAGTCCGTTACGAAGTTTATAAATGATTTGATCATCTGGAAAATGCATGCTCAGAGATGATGACGACGACGAAGAGTGACGACTGACTTTTAAATGTGACGACGGTAATTTCAGAACTTACTCATAAGTAAAAGTCATGACAGTGAGACGAGCATGGTTACAGAACTGCCCTGAATGATATTCGAGTCAGTCTCCCTCATCGCCAGGCGGAGAAGAACTTTTTTCTATCTGCAAGTGCCAATATTGGCAAACGATCCTGTCAGTCAATCGGGATACGAATGACAACGCCACCCATTACATCATCTAGCTCGAGGTCAGTACGCGGGGAATCCTTATGGTTATTGTGACAATGTACACAAGCTTCGACCACAGCATGATCGGGATACACCGCACTGAAATAGCGCTTATCACCCAGTGTCTCTTCCCCATAAAAGTTTTCCCCTGGATGTTCGGCGACATATTCAAGTCCTTGCCTTTCCAGATCCGTGCCGGGCCCGTTTTTCTTGTTGATTGGATGTAGAGACAGCAGTGAGTAAGAAAAATCCGCTGTGTTGTCCATCACCTCTTCCGCTACGAAGCGGAACATCTGCGACGGCAAGGGCAAGGCTGCATCGTCTTCAAAATGCTCCGATGCAGTCAGTATCTGCTCGTCTACCGTAAGGCGCTGGACCACCTCACGGGTATAGACTTCCCGATTTGCCGACATCACCTGATACAGCATGTCCGCCACGTTCTCGTAGGGAACTCCTTCAGCTGCAGCACTTGTCATTGCAGCACAAATACCCCATGCAAGCCAAACAGCCGTTGCCAAGATCCGCTTCATGCCCATTTCCCTCCATCAAACGCCAAGGATGAACTGCAGTTGAAGTGTACCATGCTGTTCAAGGACGCATGACCTGGGCTTGTCGTATTCGGCCATCAATCCTCAGACTTGCCTTCACCCGATGACATACGCCTGATCGCCCAGTCGATACTTTCCACGTGCACCATGGGTTTCCCCCTGAAATTTCGTTTGACCAGATCGGTATCAGCAAGCGCATCCAGTGAAAAACCCAGGCTGTGACAGTCGAGGCAAACCGTTCGGATCATTTTCTCGTTGGGCCGCAAGTTGTCGTTTTGGTTATGGTTGGTTGTAATTTTTCCACGGCGTTCGAATTTTGGCATATGACAGGTCGCACAGCTGACGCCGCTACCAGGTGGTGTCTGGCCTGCAAGTTCGGACTGCCAGAGTGCGTAGTGGGGGCTGGAAGAATAACTGCGACTATGCAGATCATCATGGCATGTCATGCAGGTCTGTGCCGCAGCCCACTGCGTATCGACTGCATGGGGTCGGTGGCATGAGCCACAATGAACGGCCTGTGAGTGATCTACATCGGCATGCATGGGCAATCTTGCCTCGCCGACAGTCATATAAGCTGGCATGGCTGGATCCTGGAGCCAACGGACAACCCTCTCCGGTACAACTTTGGAGAGTCCGGCTTGCCTGAGTCTCTGGCCCGGATTTCTGGGCTTTGCTATTTTCGGGTGCTGGCGCATCCCATGTCGCCCCCTGACAAACGTTCTGGCCTGCGGCTTGTGGCAATCCAGGCATACCGCCAGCGATGGTTCATCAATCCAGTGAGCGGCTGTCTCGGCTGCTGAGGCAGCTTCTGTGAGGTCCGCTGCATGACAAGCAATGCAGTTGATTCCTGCTGCTGCGTGACCGGAATCGGCCCAGTGCTGCAGCAACATGGAATCTGCAAGCGCTGCCGCCGGTGCCTTTGCATCGCTGACCTCAAGTGCCGTGTCTGCCTGCGGCAAACGGGCATGATGAAGTGCAGACAACTTGTGCACCGACGGCTGTGAAAGTTCAGGGTGGCCCGCATGCTCGACCAGAAAGTCCTCAAAGAGTGCACGGTTATCGTGGAAATTGTGACAGCCTGCCGAGGCACAGGTGTCGAAGGTCAGGTCTGCGTGGCTGGACCGGGTCGTTCGGATGTCCTGATCGCCTTCAGAGTGACACGCCACACAAAAATCCATCGCAACGGTAACGGCACCTTTTCGTGTGATCTCCGGACGATGCTCGATATGGCAGCTTGTACAAAGACGGGCATCGAGCTTGTCCCAGTAGATTGCCATTCTCGGATTGCGGAATTTGTTGCGCGAGTGGCTGTCCTTGGCGGCCTTCAGTTCAGCCTCGTGGCATACCCTGCAGTTCTTGTTCAATGCCTTTTCTGCCGCTGCCGTGCTGGTGAAAACGGATTTGGCATGACAGGTCTCACAGGCCATCTCCAACTGATGGTGGGCATTCGTAGTTTTGCCGATCAAAAGCATGCGCCGGTCTCCGGCCAGGATCATGGTTGCAGCGATATACGCTGCACCAAGCAGCGTGATGATCACCAGAACTGGCATCACTTTCTGTGACATGCGCCAGCGTTCCCTAATACAGGTAAACGGAGAGGAGGTGGACGATGAGGAGGGCCGGTAATGGGCAAATGGCCAGGGCGTGTGCCCAGATCAGGAGGCGTCGAGGCGTGCTGGTCCTTTGCAGGCCCATTTGCTGCAGATGCGGGGCCCCTCCGATCACAATCCCGGTCAGTGCGCCGGTAAGTAACACGGCGAGGTAGCAGCTCATGAGCGCGGCGTTGAAATGGGTACCCAGGCGAAACCCGGTGTGGATAAAAAGAGCAAGTACGCAGCCTATACCCAAAAGGATGTGGGAGAGCCTCCACCGATGGGAGCCTGAGACCCAGGGCACCAGTTGCTTCTTGATCGTTACGGCGACAGCAAGTCCTGCACTGCTGAGACCTACAAGCAAATAGCCACTGAACTGCTTCCAGAACCCGTCGAACCACAGGAGTTCAGGGAGAGAGGGTCCGTATCGATCCGGCACCGGTATGCGCGGTACCAGCAATGTTGCAATCACTGCCCCGCCACCGATAGCGGCGAAGGTCAGCAACGACTTCCGAAAGCGCGCCGCCTGGGCTCGGGCTGCACGGATGATGGTGTCCTGGAGGTCACTGATCGTCCCGGTCAGCTCACGACCGATCAGGTCCATCTTGCGCAACAAATCGCGTCGCGAGCCAGTCTCTTTGGTCTCCCACCCGGGAATCAGATCGGGGAGTATCTGACAGGCATCGACCAGGCAGAACAGGGCGATGTCCCTGGGGTCTGGAATGTCGTCGGAAAGTACGTTCTCGATGCGTGACTTGATAGCGTGCAGAGGTGCCCCATCGACGATGGGGTAACTAACGGAGTGGAACATCCACAAAAAACGTTTGCGTCGTCTCTCGAGGATGCGGCGGTTGACAAGGCCATTCAGCGCCTGCTCACGAATCGTCGCTGCATCGTCGGTGGCCAGCACCCTGATCCAGGTTGAGGTATCGGTAATGTCGGTACGGGCAGAAATTTTCACCAGAACACGGTCGAGCATGGAATTGCCTGTCGGGGTGGGGTCCGTGACCATGAGCGCCTGCAAGTCCGTGTCAATACGGTAGGCAAAGGCGAGATCCATCAAGATGGCGCCTGCCAGGGCACACTCGAAGGCATGTTTTTTTATAGGGAGAAATAAACCTTCCTCATCACCGAGCAAAAGGAGAATTTCTTCCGTGAATGTCAACACGGGCTATTCCAGACAAAACATGCAACGTAACAGCATGCCCTCAATGAAAGAAAATCATGGAAATTGTTATAGGCAGGATGCATGGCTGAACTTGTACAAGTCACCCGAAGTGTATGAGCAAGCTGGCAAAATCTCAACCGTGAGGAGGGGTTGGCTTACAGGATGTATGCAGCCCACTCGTCATTACGGCTGCCGAAGAACTTCTGCCTGCCCTGACATGCCAAGTCAGCCGCTCGAGTCCGGCATCCAAGTGCAGATGCCAGTGTGCAGGCATACCGCACGACGCGGTTGATCCCTGCACTCTGTGAGAAGGTCAAGGTCGAGCATTCACGGAAAGTCGATGGGAGATTCGAACCACTATTTCATAACCGTACATACACTTGACAATGCCTGCCCTATTGATCTTCATATTGAAGGAGTCATTTCACCTTGAATTCCTGGAACCTTAATCATGGTACTAATCGATGATATATTAGGAAATCATGTAGCAAAATCCGCATGAAGACATACCGTACCATTCGTTACCGCCTGCACCCGCAGACACCGGCCAAGGCACACAAGCTGCACGAGCTTGCAGGCGCCTGCCGCTATGTCTGGAATCACTTTGTTGGTGTACTGCGAGACGAATTATGTGGCGTATGGGCGGTGTGATCCAGCCTGGTATTCATTATTGCAACCGAACCGATGACCGAAAAAACTCACGCCTCTGAGATGATAGTTCTGGGAACTCGAAACAAGGCAATGCCCCATGCATGTCTCCGGTGAAAGCTCCTTACAGAACAGCACACTGCGCATCATTCGTATCCATGCGAGAAGGGATGATGCCTACCGTCTGCCTATCCAACCGGATCTGTAAACGAATCGTGACGATGGTTTCGCTGGCGGTGCTGGCTTTCGTTGCGCCCACAAAGACAAGTGCTGCCCAATGGTATTGGGGACTTGCTGTTGGCGGGAACATCTCGGAGGATGTCACCGTAGTAAGCCGCAGTAATGACCGGGCCAGCTTTTGCGACGAGTATATCAACCCAAGGGCTCTCGCAGTGCCCGGCTGCACGGTGCCCAATCGCGGATATGGGGACGGATGGCAAGCGGAGTTCGATCGGGGCAGTGGATTCTCTGTCGAGACGGAACTGGGTTTGCGGTTATCGCCGCGATTCCGGCTTGCCGTGCTCTATGCGCACAACACCACGCGATTCGATCAAACGGTTTCATCGTCCGATGCCACTGGCGTGGACTTTGACAAGATCAGCAACGAGCTTTCCATTGGCCAGGAGACTCTCGGGACCACAACTTCGGACGAGTTGTTCGTCATGGGCTATCGTGACTGGCCGAACCGAACCCGATGGACGCCCTATGCAGGGATTGGCCTGGGCCTCGCCCGCTTGCGCAAGGACTTTTCCTGGCTTTGGGCCCGGAGCACGAATCCGCAGAACATTGCAACCGGCACCGGCCAGCCCAATGCAGCGGAGATCCGTCACAACCTTGCCGGAACGGTCAGCGTGGGCCGTGAAAAGTTCCGGGACACCCTTACGAGCTATGCGCTGGTCCTGGGCGTGGACCGCAAGTTTTCGGAGACTCTTTCTTTCGGGCTCAAGGTCCAGTGGAAACATTTTGAGACGTTTGAGTCCCGCCCCTACCAGGGAGACCTGCTACGCAGCCACGCACCCAACCTCCGTCTCGATGGCAGCGAGCCGGTCAGTACTCGGTCACGCACCGACGACATCAACCGGTTCTCCGCATTGCTCACGATCCGCTACGCCATGCCCTGAAAGGTATGATGGCGCGCGGTCAGGTCAAGTGAATCTGGCGCAATCTTTTCCCTATATCCTGATCGGGTCAACGAGAGCGAGGGTGGGGTCGGCATCATCCTCTTTTGGTGCAGCCTATATGAAACTCACCTGATTGACACAAATTTGACACAATCAGGAGAATCTCAAGAAAATAAAATCCAGGGATATTTATAACCTTATGATTTTATTGAGATTAACTGGTGGGTCGTATAGGATTCGAACCTATGACCATCGGGTTAAAAGCCCGGTGCTCTACCAACTGAGCTAACGACCCACACGGCGCGCTATCCTACCTCAAATTCCTCCAAGGCTCTACGTCTCTCACCCCACGGTGCCGGCAATCATGCATACGGGGTCGGATCCTCGATACCGGCGGCGACAAACCCCTGTCTTCTGAAACGACAGGCATCGCACACCCCGCATGCCTGCCCCTGCCCGTTCGCTGAATAACAGGAAACCGTCAGGGAATAATCCACACCCAGTTCATCACCCAGGTGGATGATTTCAGACTTCGTCATTGAAACAAGCGGGGAATGTATGGTCATCGTATGCCCCTCGACTGCGTCCCGGGTTGCAAGATTGGCCATGCGCTGGAATGCCTGAATGTATTCAGGCCTGCAGTCAGGGTAGCCCGAATAGTCGATAGCATTGACGCCGATGAAGATGTCCCTGGCATGCAGGACCTCGGCCCACGCCAGTGCAATGGAGAGAAATATCGTGTTTCTTGCCGGCACGTAGGTCACCGGTATGCCTTCTGTAGGATGGTCGGGGACCTGCACCGTATCATCGGTCAGCGCAGAACCCTTGAACGTGGAAAGATCCACCTCCTGGATCTTGTGCTCGACGACCTTGAATTCACGTGCTACCCGGATTGCGGCATCCAGTTCCGTACCATGACGCTGCCCGTAGCGGACACTTAAGGCATAACAGTCGAATCCCTGTGACTGTGCGAGAGCCAGTGCCGTGGTGGAATCGAGCCCTCCCGAGAGAAGAACAATGGCTTTGGTGCCCTGTTGCACTGAATCTTTCAACGCCTGTCAGCGGCCCCGTTCATTCCCCCAAAGCAGTTTGTGCAATTGGAGCTGAAAGCGAACGGGCAGGCGATCCTCCAAAACCCATTCAGCAAGTTGTCGGGACTCCAGGTCATCGAATGCGGGTGAGAATAACACCTCGCAGCGGTGCATCAACTGGTGTTGCTGGACGATCGACCTCGCCCACTCGTAGTCCTTGCGGTTACACAGTACGAACTTCACCTGGTCGCACTCACGCAGGTACTGAACATTTTCCCAACGATTTTTGCCGGACTCCCCCGATGCCGGCGTCTTGATATCCACCACCTTGATCACCCGCGGGTCGACGTTTGCAATATCGAGCGCACCGCTGGTCTCGAGTGATACCACGTAGCCTTCATCACAAAGAGTTGTCAACAAGTCGAGACATCGTTTCTGTGCAAGGGGCTCACCTCCGGTCACCGTGACGTGGCGTAAATTGAAGCCGGAGACGGCTGCCCCGATCTCATCGAAGCTCATCCACTCCCCTTCGGTAAATGCATACGCCGTATCGCAGTACTGGCATCGCAGCGGACAACCCGTGAGCCGCACGAAGATAGTCGGTATGCCTACGCTGGTAGATTCGCCCTGGATCGAGCAAAAGATCTCGGTAATACGGAGCCTCTTCGGCTCAGACCCCACATTCAGTGGCGTGGCGGATTCTGCCACCCCTTCAATGACCCTCGCGCGACATTCTCTCGAGGCGCTGCTGCGCCAGGCTGGCGACGCTTGAATTGGGGAACTGCGCCCGCAAGCGGGTCAACTCGGTTCGCGCCTCCGGAAACTGGCCGAGTTCGTAGTGGGTGAACGCCAGTTTGAGGCGTGCATCGGCAAGCTTTGAGCTGGCAGGGTGTTTGCTGACCACCCTGGAAAATTCGACCAGCGCCTGCGGGTAGCGCCGGGTAACGTAGTTCGCCTCGGCAAGCCAGTACTGGGCATTGCCCGCATACTTGCTGTTCGGATGCTTGCGCAGGAATGACTCAAATGCACCAATCGAATCATCGTACTTTCCACCCTTGAGCAGGGTAAAGGCATTCTTGTAGTCCTCCGCCACCTCACCGCTGGTCTCCTGGGAAACCACCTGGCCGGACAGTGGCGCACTGGCAGGCTCGACAGGAGGACTTGTCAGCAAGGCCTGTGATTCGGGAAGTGGTGAGGCTGCCGTACCCGCTGCTGGCCCGAGCGCCGAAGTGTCCAGGACCCCGGTGGTTCCTGCAGCGGGTGCCATCCCTGCGGATTGTAGGCGGCGCTCGATGGCCATGTACTGTTCGCGCTGCAGTGTCTTGATGCTGTTCAACTCGTAGGCCAGTCTCTCGTTCTCGCCGCGCAACTCGCGCACTTCACGCTGCAGGGTGGCGATTCTCTGGGCCAGGTCCAGCAGTGCCTGGTTGCTCAGTGCCTGCTCGAGTTTCTGCATCCTGTCGGCCAGGGCTCTTGCATCGCTGGCTTCCTGCGCCAGCGCCACAGCACTCAACGAGAACAGCAGACTGATCAGTACTGCCTTTAATGCACGCATTCTTGTTGTCCCGTACGCGATCACCGTCATCGGCCTCAGTACACCAGTTCCACCCTGCGGTTGAGTATCCAGGCACTGTCCCCTTCGCCAAAGGCTGCCGGCTTCTCTTCACCGTAGCTGACGATGTCGACCTGGTCCTCCTTTACACCCTGAAGCAGGATGAGATGGCGTACCTCCTGTGCACGGCGCTCACCGAGAGCCAGGTTGTATTCACGGGTACCCCGTTCATCCGCGTGTCCTTCCAGCCGCGCCTGCATCCTGGGGTTGTCCTCCAGGGCCTTGGCCATGCGGATAATCTCGGGCAAAAATTCGTCGCGGATTTCGCTGCTGTTGTAGTCAAAATAAATGGTTTTGTCGCGGTAAGGCAATCCGCCGGCCCTGCCGGCACCTGCACCGCCCTCTTCATCCAGAATGTCAATGGCCAAACTGCCATCGCCGCCAATGCCCGTGGCATCCGTTTGCCCTGCACCGCCTTGCTGACCTCCACCGGGCGCATCCTCGAGCATCTGTTGCGTCGTCTGACTGGTCGTGCAGGCCCCCAGGGTCACCAGCACACCCAGCATGAGTGCATTTCGCAGTAGTTGCTTCACCATCATTTCGTATTCCTCATATAACAATTTGTGGTTAATCACGAAAAGGCGACCAGACAGGCGCGCGTACATCCTGGCCTGCTGTGTGCAATTTCTGTCCCGCTCTGCCGTTTGCGCTCACCGCAGCCAATACCCCGCGACGGCGCTCCGAGGCCGCATAGATGATCATTTTCCCATTCGGAGCGTAGCTCGGTCCCTCGTCCAGACGACCCGGGGTCAAAACACGCACATCGCCGGTCCTGAGATTCATGACTGCGATGCGAAAGCCATTGCCGTTGTTGTGTACAAAGGTAATGTGACGGCCATCCGGTGAAACATCAGGGGCTGCGTTGTACCTGCCCTCAAAGGTAACACGTTTCGCCTTGCCACCCCGAACGGATACACGATACACCTGGGTCTCATTACTCCGGTCAGAAGTGAATAATAACGCTTTACTGTCGGGCATCCAACAGGGCTCGGTATCGATGCTCAAGTCTCGGGTCAGGCGCTTGAGCCGGCGGGTGCGGGTATCCATGAGATAAATATCCGCACTGCCATCGATGGACAGGGTCAGTGCCAGGTAGCGGCCATCCGGTGACCAGGCAGGTGCACTGTTGATGCCCGGCTGTGCAGAAACCATGAACCGCCGACCCTCTTTCACATCCTGGACGTAAATGGCCGAGTTGCCTTTTTCAAACGATACATAGGCCAGACGTTTGCCATCCGGTGACCAGGCAGGTGACATCAACTGGTTGCTGGATGAAAAAATCGTCCTTGCGTTATGTCCGTCGGCATCTGCGACTCGCAGTTCGAACTTGCGGTTGGCAGCCTCTCCGGTCGTGCTGATGTATGCAATCTGCGTGCTGAAGGCACCGCGGACGCCGGTCAGGGTCTCATAGACGATATCGCTGATCTTGTGCCCCACCTTGCGTACATCCTGGCGGCTTACCGAAGAGATCGCGTGGCCGGACAGTCTTCTCTGGCGCACGGGATCGAATAGGCGAAACTCTATCCGGTACTGGTCTTCCCCTGTCCTGATGATTTCTCCCGTCAGCAGGCTTTCAATGCCGGTCTCCCGCCAGGCTGCATAATTCATCGGAGAGGCCCCGTTCCTGCCCTGGGGGAAATAGCGACTTTCAAGCACGTCGAAAAAACCGCTGCGGCGCAAATCATTGCGCACCACCTCCTCGATCGTCTCGCTGTCGTTGTAGGCCTCTCCGGTAAAGGCGGTAATCGCAATCGGCAAGGCACCCTCGATGCCCTCGGTAATATCGATTTCAAGGACGGCATGGGCGCTGGACCCCAGCAACCACAACAGCAGCAGCGCCCCGATTCTCAGCACGCCGCTCACGATGCCCTCGGATCAAATGTGAAACGCAGCTCCTGGTGGAACAGTTCGGGTGATGGAGGCAGGGGCAAGGGGGCCGACTTCCAGACCGCCTTTTCCACGGACTTGCGAAAGGCCTCGCTGCCGATGCATTCCTCGACCACGACGTTTTGTATGGAACCCGCAGAATCCTGGCGCACGAACACCCTGCACCAGGCAGTGGACTGATAGTCGAGCGGGCGGCGCCAGTTGCGTTCGATCTTGCTGCGAATGGCATCCTGGTATTGAGCGATCAGGTGTCGGGCTCTGCGTGACTGTTGCAGGCGTCGCGCTTCCTGTTCAGCTGCCCGGATTTCCGCTTCTTCTTCTTCCAGACGAGCAAGGCGCTGTTGCTCGATAGCACGCTCTTCCTGCTTGCGTTTCTTTTCCGCAGCCCGCCTTCTGGCCTCTTCCGCTTTCTTTTTTTCAGCCCGCCGCTTGGCCTCGGCCGCCTTTTTCAACTTGGCCGCCTTGCGTGCTTCCTCGGCACGCTTTTTCTTCTCAAGGGCGGCCTGCTTTCTTGCCTGCTCGGCTTTCAGTGCCGCCTGTCGCTCCTTTTCCTTCTTGGCCTTTTGCTCGGCGAGGCGTTTTTCCTCCTGCAGGCGTTGCTTGCGCTTGAGCTCCTCCTGCTGCAACGCCTTGAGCCTGCGTTGCTCGATGCGCTCGAGCTCACTTGCATCAACCACCTTGGCCTTGACCGTATTGATCACCACGCTGGGCACCGGCACGATCCTTTGGCTGAACTGGAAACCGACAGCCAGCAAGCCAATGGCCCCCACGTGAACCAGGACGGCGATCGCAATGGAAAGCGGTAAATGGCGATCCGTTTTTCTCACAGGCGGTCAGGGATCGGTCTTTTCCACAGCCGGGTCCGTAATGAGACCGACATTTTCTGCCCCCGCATCCTGCAGCATGACCATCACGGATACCACCCGTCCATAATCCACATTCCTGTCCCCCCGCACATAGACCAGTTCATCTGGCTTGTCAGACAACATTTCCCTGATCTGGTTTCGAAAGGACTCGTCCGCGACGGGTCGTTTGGGCGAATCCGAACGGTTGACGAATATCTGCCCCAGGCGATCCACGGATACCACCACCGGATCCTGGTTTTTCTCGATTTTCTCAAGCTGCTTGGCGGGCGCTGCGGGCAGTTCAACCTCGACCCCTTCATGAAACAGGGGGGCCGTGATCATGAAAATGACCAGCAGGACCAGGGTGACATCGACATACGGGACGACATTGATCTCCGACATGTACTTGCGGCGTCGTGTGCTTGCAGAAGCCATGGCCGCCTAGTCCTGCCTGGAGTTTTCCATGTCTTTCGTCAGTGCCTCGCGCTGCAGCAGTGCCGTGAACTCCTCGACAAAGTTGTCGTATCGAAGGACCAGTCGCTCGACATCGCTGGAGTAGCGGTTGTAGGCAATGACGGCGGGGATCGCAGCGAACAGCCCCATGGCCGTTGCGATCAGCGCTTCGGCAATTCCGGGTGCAACCGCGGACAGTGTCGCCTGCTGCACATCGGCCAGGGCACGAAAGGCATTCATGATGCCCCACACCGTACCGAACAGACCGACATAGGGGGCGGTAGAGCCCACCGTTGCAAGAAAGGAAAGGTAATGTTCCAGGTCCTCGATCTCACGGGACATGGCCACTTTCATGGAGCGCAGGGCCGTATCCGTTATCGCGATCGGGGATACTTTCTGTTTCTGGTGCAGACGTAGATACTCGCGGAAGCCGGAAGCGAAAATGTGTTCCATACCGACCGACTCACTTTTCTGCTTCACGCTCTCATACAGGGTCGCGAGATTCAAACCGGACCAGAATTGATCCTCGAACTTGTCTGCCTGCCTGCGTGCCTCCTTGATCGCCTTCCACTTGCTTACAATCATGGTCCAGGAGATGACGGAAGCTGCAAGCAGCAACAGCATCACGAGCTGCACCAGAATGTTCGCCTCGATGATCAATGACAGGATGCTCATATCAACACGCACGTTCGATCTCCTTCAACAAGTCCTTGGGTATGGGTTGCGGTGCAAAGCTGTCGGCCTGCAGGCACACGACATTGACATCGGCCTGCGCAAGCAGGAGCGCCTCGTCCTGGTGATGCGTGATCGCCTGCCGTATTGACAGACTGGCCGGCCGGGTGGCCATCGGTTCGACCGTGACGGACAGTGCGTCATTGAACCGTGCAGGGCGCTTGTACTCGATCTGCACAGAGCGCACCGCAAACAATACGTTCCGATCCTGCATCAGCCTGTCCTGCTCGACCCCAAGTGCCCGTAACCACTCGGTCCGTGCACGCTCCATAAATCTCAGGTAGTTGGCATAGTACACCACACCACCCGCATCCGTATCCTCGTAATAGACGCGAACCTGCCAGGTATAGGGCTTCATATGTGAACGTTCGAATTCAGCCAGATGCGGACCATGCAGCCGTCACTTCTGTGTATTTGAAAACAGGTCGGGTGAGGTCTTTGCCGACGGGTCGGCCAGGTCATCGGCGGTCTTGAGACCAAAATGCCGGTAGGCGTTTTTGGTGGCGATGCGCCCGCGCGGTGTGCGCATGATAAACCCCTTCAGGATCAGGTACGGCTCGATGACGTCCTCGATCGTACCGCGTTCTTCACCAATGGCCGTCGCCAGGCTGTCGATCCCGACCGGTCCGCCGCCAAATTTCTCGATGACCGCAAGCAGCAGGCGCCGGTCCATGTGATCAAAGCCGTTGGTATCCACGCTGAGCATGTCCAGCGCTGCGTTGGCATTCTCGGCATCGATCGTACCGTCGGACTTGACCTGCACGTAATCGCGCACACGCCGCAGCAGGCGGTTGGCAATCCTGGGCGTGCCCCGTGAACGGCAGGCGATCTGCTCCGAGCCTTCCCGGTTGATTTTCACTTTCAGTATGTCTGCGGAACGGCGTACGATCACGGCCAGCTCCTCCATGCTGTAGAACTCAAGGCGCTGCACGATCCCGAAACGGTCCCGCAAGGGCGAGGTCAGCAGACCGGCGCGCGTGGTCGCCCCGACCAGGGTAAACGGTGGCAGGTCCAGCTTGATCGATCGTGCCGCCGGTCCCTCGCCGATCATGATATTCAGTTGAAAGTCTTCCAGCGCAGGATAGAGCACCTCCTCGGTCACCGGACTCAAGCGGTGAATTTCGTCGATGAACAGTACGTCCCTTGGCTCCAGGTTTGTCAGTATGGCGGCGAGGTCGCCCGGCTTTTCAAGTATCGGGCCCGAGGTATGACGCAGGTTCACCTGCATCTCGTTCGCCACGATCCGCGACAGTGTGGTCTTGCCCAGCCCCGGGGGGCCGAATATGAGCACGTGATCCAGCGCCTGTTCACGCTGTTTTGCAGCGGTGATGAAAATTTCCATTTGCTCGCGCACCTTGGCCTGGCCGACATATTCCTTGAGAAACTGCGGGCGAATCACATTTTCGACCACCGCCTCGTCCTCCTCCCTGCGGGTGTCCACCAGCCTTGATGTGTCTGTATCGCTCATTGAGTTCACATCCACTACACGGTTCAGGACAGGCGGGTCTTGAGTGCCAGCCGGATCAAGTCCTCGCTGCTTTGACTTTGCGTATCCAGTTCACCCACCATGCGACGCGCATCGTTCAGGCCATAGCCCAGGGCCACCAGTGCAGAGACGGCATCCTGGACGACACTCCCGGGACGGTCCGCAACCGGCGCATCCTTGCCGGTATCGGGTACATCGGTGATCTGTGCCAATCGGTCACGCATCTCGACAATCAGGCGTTCTGCCGTCCTTCGCCCGATTCCGGGAAGCCGCATCAGGGCGTCCGCATCACTGCGATCGATACACTGGGTGAATGCCCTGACGTCCATGCCGGAAAGTATGGCCAGGGCAATTTTCGCCCCGACGCCGTTAACCTTCAACAGATCCCTGAACAGCGCCCGGTCCTGCAGATGTTTGAAGGCATACAGGGTCTGCGCATCTTCGCGTACCAGCAGGTGGGTATACAGCACCACGCTCTTACCTGAATCCGGCAGCTCGTAAAAGGTCGACATCGGCGCTTCGAGCTCATACCCCACGCCCTGCACATCGAGCAACAGGTACGGCGGATGTTTTTCGATGACGTCACCGCACAGGCGTCCGATCATGCGTGACTCCCGGATACTGACCGACGTGAGTGGGCGCCCTGGATACACGTGTGTGCATGACACAGCGACACCGCCAGCGCGTCCGCTTCGTCTTCTTGCAGGACTCCGCGCAATGCAAGCAGGCGCAGGACCATGTGCTGGACCTGCTCCTTGCTGGCGCCGCCATTCCCGACAACCGTCTTTTTGACATAACGGGTGCTGTATTCACTGACCGGGACCTGCAGTTGTACCGCGGCGCTGATGGCAGCACCGCGCGCGTGTCCGAGTTTCAGTGCCGAGGCCACATTGCGCGAGACAAACACTTCCTCGACCGCAACCTCACCCGGCTGGTACTCTGAAATGACCTCGGTCAATTGCTGGAATATCAGCCCGAGACGCTCGGCCATGCCGGTTTCCGTGGCGGTTTTGCGAACACGGATATTGCCGCTGTGCACATAGCGGCTGTTGTGCCCGTCGCTGTCGATAATCCCGAAGCCCGTGATATTCAGCCCCGGGTCGATGCCGAGGATGCGAAGGGGTTGTGTCACCGTTGCCATAGCGCCTGTACCCGATGCTAGGCCACGGCCTCGAATGCGGAATCCGGTATGTCGGCATTGGAATACACGTTTTGCACATCGTCCAGTGCATCCAGTGCATTCAAAAGGCGCAGCAGCGTCTCTCCGTCGTGTGCAGAAAGTGCGACCTCAGTGCTGGCACGCATCGTGACTTCCGCACGCTCAGGCCTCAGGCCCGCGTCCTCCAGTGCCTGCCTCGAATCCACAAATCCCTCTACCCCGGTAATCACCTCAAGCTCCCCATCCTGCGTATCGATGACATCTTCCGCACCCGAGTCCAGGGCGATTTCCATCACGCGATCCGCATCCACGTCCTGTGTAAAGCGGATCACTCCTGCTTCCGAGAAAAGATAGGCCACCGAGCCGGACGTGCCCAGGTTGCCATTGAATTTCGTAAACGTGTGGCGAATCTCCGATACGGTACGGTTGCGGTTATCGGTCATGCAGTCAATCATGACGGCAGCCCCTCCGGGCCCATAGCCTTCATAACGCACCTCCACGTAGGACTCGCCGTCGAGTTCACCGGCGCCGCGTTTTGCGGCACGCTCGATGGTGTCTTTAGGCATGTTGGCAGACAAGGCCTTGTCCACGGCTGCGCGAAGGCGCGCATTGGCGTCGGGGTCGCTTCCCTCACGGGCCGCTACGGTAATCTCTCGGATGAGTTTGGTGAATAATTTTCCGCGCTTGGCGTCTTGAGCTTTCTTGTGGTGCTGGATATTGGCCCATTTGCTATGACCAGCCATTGATTCCCCTCTACACGATCAATGAACCTCATATTAGCACTTCCTGATTTCAAGTGATATTTCCGGTACGTAAAAACTCGTCGATCATGGCAGCCACCGGCTTGGCCAGCAGCATGCCCGTGTGGCTGTACGGAATCAGCTTGTGCACGGTGCAGGACTTCACGCGGGTTTCCGATACCGCGACCGCTCCGTCGTTGGGCCGTTCCAGTGGCGCCCCCAGCATTTGCCCGATCCCCAGCCCGCGGGTGCCAGCCAGTACGGCCAGCGGGCGGGTTCCCCTCCAGGCAGGAACGTTGCCAAGCAGTGAACTCGAACTCGCCCCCAACGTCAGGTGTTTCAGAACCACGTTCCTCGATATGAAGTGTGCCACGCCACTGCCCTTCAAGGGCGGACCCAGCATGACCACGCGCCCGGGCCGGGGTGAATCGAAGATCTGGAAATAATGCAGCAGCACGATGCCGCCCAGGCTGTGTGCAACGAAATGAATGACATCGGCATCCAGGCGGTCCGTGAACATGCCCAGCCGCTGTGCATTGCGCTGCGGAGACGACCGCAGGCTCGGATAGGAAAACCGCCGGCATTCGTGGCCGAAATCTGTCAGGTACCCGGCCAGCGGTTTCATCAGCCCGCCCTTCATCCAGATGCCGTGGATACAGACGACGATTTCACGCATGTCTGCAGGGGATTATTCCGGTACCCAGCGCAGGATCGCTGCCTGGTTGGTATGTGAAGTCGCCCGGTCTGCGGCATGCAGGCGGGGCAGCCACTGAAACTCTTCATGCTCACGGGTATCGAGGCGGATTTCTACCTTTTCCGGAAGCTGCAAACGGTACACATGCTCCTGGTTCATGCGCACTCCGGGTGCATAGCGTTTGCGCCAGATCGAGTAGATCTCGAAACTCTGCGTCTGGTGACAGTCACAAACGGCCTGGTCGACCAGGCCGGTTTCTTCCCGCAACTCACGCACTGCCGCATCGGCGGGCTGCTCGCCCCATTCCAGGCTGCCAGTGACCGATTGCCAGAAATCATCGGGATACCTGCGGCGCAGCAGCAGTACCTCCCCTTGCCGCGTGTACACGACAACCAGAACCGACTCGGGACGTTTGTGATCCATGCCATACACCCTGAAGTGCGAACAGGAAGAAGTAGATTCACCTACCTGCGCATTGTAATGCAATTACGGCCCCGTGTTTGGCCTGCATCGATCGTGCGTGCTCCTCAGGCCAAGGCAGCCTCGTGCAACAGTCCGGGTTCAGTGCGTGGGTTTGCGCACGCGGATATGCAGCTCCTTGAGCTGATTTTCATCTGCCGGGGAAGGCGCTTCTGTGAGTGGGCAGGTTGCATTCTGGGTCTTCGGAAACGGAATGACATCGCGAATGGACTGGCTGGCGGTCATCAGCATCACCAGGCGGTCCAGCCCGAAGGCGATGCCGCCGTGCGGGGGCATGCCCCCGTCCAGCGCCTGAATCAGGAATCCGAACTTCTGCTGCACCTGCCGGTGATCCATCTGCAAGACCTTGAAGATGGCCTGCTGCATGTCGGACTGGTGAACACGCACGGACCCGCCGCCGATCTCGGTGCCATTCAGGACCATGTCATAGGCACGAGACAGGGCCGCCCCGGGCTGCTCGGTGAGCGCCTCGGGATCACTGTCCGTCGGTGCCGTGAAGGGGTGGTGCAGGGCCGACCACACCTTGGCGCCGTCGTCCCACTCGAACATCGGAAACTCGACCACCCACAGCGGGCGCCAGCCCGGCTCGATGAGTTCAAGGTCATGGCCAATCTTGACTCTCAAGGCACCCATCGCCGCATTCACCACCTGTTTTTTGTCGGCCCCGAAGAACAGCAGGTCGCCATCTCTCGCCTGGGTTTGCTCGATCAGGCGGGCGATCACCTCTTCAGGCAGGAATTTCAGTATCGGGGACTGCAGGCCGGATGCAGGGTCGTCCACATGCGTGCACTTGATATAGGCCAGTCCCCTGGCCCCAAACTGGCTGACGAACTCCGTGTAGTGATCAATCTCCTTGCGCGTGAGTGATGCACCCTGGGGCACCCGCAGGACCGCGACTCGGCTGGCGGGGTCCCCTGCCGGCTCACGGAACACCTTGAACTCGACCTGCTGCATCAATTCCGAGACATCCACCAGTTCGAGTGGAATGCGCAGGTCCGGTTTGTCACTTCCAAAACGGTGCAGTGCGTCTGCGTAACGGATGCGGGCAAACGGTCTTTCCAGCTCCGTGTCCAGAATCTGCTCGAACAGCGTGGCAATCATGTCTTCCATCAGGGACATGATTTCGTCCTCGTCCATGAAGGAGGTCTCGATATCCAGCTGCGTGAACTCGGGCTGGCGGTCCGCACGCAAGTCCTCGTCGCGAAAACAGCGGACGATCTGGTAGTAACGATCGAAGCCGCTGGCCATGAGCAGTTGCTTGAACAGTTGCGGGGACTGCGGGAGTGCAAAAAATGAGCCTGCCTGTGTGCGGCTCGGCACCAGGTAGTCGCGTGCCCCTTCCGGTGTCGCGCGGGTAAGAATGGGCGTCTCGATGTCCAGGAACCCGTGCTTGTCCAGGAACTCCCGCAGCGCCCGGTAGACGGAGGCCTTGGTACGGATACGTTCCTGCATGAGGGGACGGCGCAGGTCAATGTAGCGGTAACGCAGGCGGGTTTCTTCATGCACGTCTTCGTCATCGAGCTGGAACGGGGGTGTGACCGCGTCATTCAGCACTTCGATGGTCGATGCCAGGATCTCGATCTGGCCCGTTGGCAGGTCCGGATTGATGGTCCCCTGTGGGCGCACCCGGACATGTCCTTTCACATACAGTACGTATTCATTGCGAATCTGCTCGGCGACTTCAAAGACCCCGGATTGCTCCGGGTCGAACACGACCTGCACGATTCCCTCGCGGTCGCGCAAATCAACAAAAATGATACCGCCGTGGTCGCGCCTTCGGTTGACCCAGCCACAGACGGTCACTTCCTCGCCGATGAGTGCCTCGGTGACCTGGCCGCAATAATGGGTACGCATGGGCCTGGGTTAGCGGGACCGCTTGGACCGGATGACGCACATGGTGGACAGTGCGCGAGCTTGCGCAGGGGCCCGGGGAGTGATTCCTTCAGGCACCGGTGATTTGAAAATGATCAGGCAGCAGCTGCGGGGCGGCGCTCAAGATGCCCTCCGGCCCTGCCCCGTGGCGGACGCTGCCGGCTTGGCCGACGTGTCTTTTTTCTTGGCAGACTTGTCCTGGTTGCCATCGCTTTTTTTCTGGGAGTCCCCGGAGGCCAGGTTACGCTTGTTATCGGACTTGAAATCCGTTTCATACCAGCCGGAGCCGCTGAGCCTGAACCCGGCCGCCGATACCAGTTTCCTCAGTGCAGGCTGGGCGCATTGCGGACAGACACTCAGCACCGGATCACTGGCCTTTTGCAGGACGTCGTAACGATAGCCGCAGCCATCGCATTGGTATTCGTATATGGGCATGGTCAGCGTATCTGGAAATCCGGAAAATGTTCAATGGCAATTGGCTCACAATCGAGCGTATGTACCCGGGCCATCTCGGGGCCGGTATGCAACCAGCTCCTCAACTGCTCCAGGGCCGCAACTTTACCACAGGCGATCACCTCAACACTTCCGTTTGTCAAATTTTTTGCATGGCCCGTGATCCCCAGCCGGCATGCCTCATGCCGTGCAGAAGCCCGGAAAAACACGCCCTGGACCGTACCGGACACGATGCAGCACATACAGGCATACTCCGTCGCATCTGTCATTGCAGGCCGCCTTTCCCGTGTCCGTTGAACGGGTACAATAGGCGGCTTCGGCCGCCACTGCACCCGGTGGTCAGACACAAATATAACCGGAAACCGCAAGGAGAAAAAGACGTATGGACCCATCAGAAACCGTCATCTACTACAACCCGAAATGCTCAAAGTGCCGCATGACGCTGAAACTGCTCAAGGAGCAGGGAGAGGAACCGGAAGTCGTAGAATACCTGCAGACCGTTCCCACGCGTGCCGAACTCGAGCGCGTGCTCTCACTGCTCGGAATGACGGCCCGCCAGATACTGCGCAAGAACGAACCCGCCTGCAAACAAGCCGGGCTGGATGAGAACTCCAGCGATGAAGAGGTTCTGGAAGCGATGATGGCGCACCCGATCCTCATCGAACGCCCCATCGTGGTACACAACGGAAAAGCGGCACTGGGTCGACCTCCGGAAAACGTGCTGGACATACTGTAGGGACCGGGCCAGGGTCTTTGCCCGCTAGGCGCCGCCCTCAAGAACCGAGCGAACAAAGGGAACGGTGATTTTCCTTTGCAGGGCGAGTGAGTACTGGTCCAGTTTATCGAGCAGTTCGATCAGTTTTTTCAGCTCCCTGGGATAGCGCCTGAGAAGGTAATTGCACACCTCGCCAGATACCTCCAGGCCGCGTGCTGCAGCATGGCGCTGGATGGCCGTTCTTTTTTGTTCATCCGACAGGCCTGGCAACCGGTAGGTGAGCCCTCCGGCCAGCCTGGAGGCCAGGTCAGGCAACAGGATGTCCAGGTCCGCCGGCTTGCAGGACGCTGAAATCACCAGGCTCTGGTTGCCCAGCCACATCTCGTTGATGATCCTGAACAGGGCCTGTTCCCAGTCACGATCGCCGGATACGCAATCGATGTCGTCAATACACACGACATCCAGCATCTGCATGTCATTGAGCAGGCCGGATTCCTGCGCTGCAAATTCCCGCATGGGCAAATAGACCGCCTTTTGATCCGAGCGGGCCAGCCGGTTGCACACGGCCTGGAGCAGATGCGACTTGCCGCTTTGGGCACTGCCCCAAAGGAAGTACAGCCGGGGCTCTTTGATTCTCTGCCCCAGGTCCTCCAGCAAAACCACGAGTTCACTGTTCTCGGAACTGACAAAGGTGTCAAAGCGCGCATGCTGGCGCAGTACGATATCCAGCGGGCGCTGGGCAGGCTCTGGCATGGAGGGGTTCACAAGGACGGACTGATCGGGGAAATCAGGCTTGTTTTTCTGGATGTCGGGCGCCCCGTTTGAACTTTTCTTCCATGAGGTAATCCAGGCCACTGGCAAACGTGGTGAAGATGGTCAACCCGATCAGACCCTGAACAAGAATTTCAGGAACAAACTCTAACTGACTGTAAATTATAGCAACGACAAGCACAATCTGAACCACTGTATTGATCTTGCTGATCAGGGTTGGCTGGATGTCCAGACGCCGTGTTGCCAGGTTATAGGCCAGTGAACCGGCAAGTATGGCCACATCCCTGAGGATCACGATAAATACCAGCCAGTGTGGCAAAAGGTGAAGTGCGCCGAGGGTGACGTAGGCACCGATCAACATGGCCTTGTCCGCTGCTGGGTCCATGGATGCACCCAGTGCTGTTTTCCATCCGAAGGATTTGGCCAGGTACCCGTCCAGTGCATCCGATAAGCCCATCAGGATAAACAGCCACAGGGCATTGTTGAACTGCCGGTCGAACAGCCACCATACCAGCAGGGGCACGGCCGCCAGACGTACCGCTGTAATGAGATTCGGGAGATATCTCCAGTTAGACATGATATCGCTGACCGTTTCTTAGTATATAATCTGCAAGCCGTATCGATAAAATTGTTGCTGCCCCAGTCGGTGATGGTATAAGCAAGCCGGTACCGAAGCAATGAGCAATCCGACGGGTACATTGGTCAACATCACATATGGCCCTACAATACAATCACTTAAGAAATCTATCTAATCAGAATTAGAAGATATGGGCCTCACGTACAAGAACGCCGGTGTGGACATTGACGCCGGGAAATCACTTGTCGACCTGATTGCACCGCTCGCCCGCGCCACCCATCGCCCGGAAGTGCTCTCCAATCCCGGTGGCTTTGGCGGGCTGTTCAGCCTGCCCAGTCATCGCTATGACGAACCGGTTCTGGTGGCGGGTACGGACGGTGTCGGCACCAAACTGAGCCTCGCAAAACGCCTGGATGACCACTCAACCATCGGCATCGACCTGGTCGCCATGTGCGCCAACGATGTCCTCGTGCAGGGCGCCGAACCCCTGTTCTTCCTGGACTACTTCGCCACGGGTGCACTTTCCATCTCGCAGGCGAAGTCCGTGATCGAAGGGATCGCGCAGGGCTGCAAGCTGGCCGGAGCCTCGCTCATCGGTGGCGAGACAGCAGAAATGCCCGGGATGTATGCCCCGGGAGACTACGACCTTGCAGGTTTTTGCGTAGGCATCGTCGAGCGCGAAAAGCTGATTGACGCCAGCCGGATCCGCGAGGGCGACCTCATCCTCGGCCTGTCATCAAGCGGTCTTCATTCGAACGGCTACTCCCTGGTCCGCAAGATCCTCCAGGCGAGCGGCACCTCTTTGGATGAAAGACTCGGTGAACAGACCCTCGCAGCTCTCCTGCTGGCCCCGACCGTGATCTATGTCCAGGTGGTCCGCCAGCTGCTTGCAGCGCTGGAGGTGCATGGCCTGTGCCATGTCACAGGCGGGGGGCTGGTGGAAAATGTACCCCGCGTGATTCCGGATGGGCTGCTTGCCAGCATCGATACGCGCACATGGAAGCGTGCAGAACTGTTTGACTGGCTGCAACAGGCAGGGCCCATCGAGGCTGATGAAATGCTGCGCGTATTCAATTGCGGAATCGGCATGCTGGTGGTCGTGCCCAAGGATCAGGCCGATGAGGGACTCGCCCTGTGTGAGCAGGCCGGACAGCCAGCACAGGTGATCGGCAAGATCATGCGTTCGGATTCCGATGAAAAACTCCGCCTGACGTAAAGCCATGTCGGATAGTAACGC
Source organism: Gammaproteobacteria bacterium (assembly GCA_965214675.1). Classification (GTDB taxonomy): domain Bacteria; phylum Pseudomonadota; class Gammaproteobacteria; order UBA4575; family UBA4575; genus WTFY01. Next base: position 437,274 of record OZ243969.1, on the reverse strand, counting down.
CCCCATCGCTGTATTGTTTTCCGGGAACGGGACCAACATGCAGTCTGTCATCAAGCATGCGCAGCAGGGACGCATCCGTGCCCGCATCGCATGTGTCATCAGCAACCAGGCGCACGCCAATGGCCTGACACGGGCCAAAAATGCCGGAATCCCATCGCACGTGGTGCCGCATGGCCAGTTCGCATCACGCGGGTTGTTCGAGGAGGAACTCATCCGCATCCTTGAAAGCTACCAGGTCGAGACCGTGGTGCTGGCCGGCTTCATGCGGGTGTTCAGCGAGGTGTTCATCAACCGCTATGCCAACAGGATCCTGAACATACATCCTTCCCTGCTGCCCAAGTATCCGGGCCTTGGAACTCACCACAGGGTACTGGCGGCGAAGGAAACACAGCATGGCTGCAGTGTGCATTTCGTAACGGTCGGGCTCGACGAGGGTCCAGTCGTACTGCAGGCCAAGGTTCCGGTGTTTGAAACGGATGACGTGCACAGCCTGATCCGACGGGTGCTGGAAAAGGAGCACATGGTGTTCCCGCTGGCGATCCGATGGTTTTGTGAAGGCAAGTTGTATTGCAATGACGGCACGGTGTATTTCAACGAGAAAAAGCTGGAAAGGCCCTTGCAGCTGACCATCGCACATAAAACAGAACTGATGTGAACCAACGTATCCTTGCGCTGGCCGCATGCATCTGGCTCGGGGTGCCTGCGGGCCACAGCCTGGCTGCGACGCTCGCCACGGAAGAGGTGCCGCCTGAATTCGAGGCCATCTACGAGGTTCGAAAAGGCAACATCATCGTTGGCGAGATGACGCTGAGTCTCAGGAAACACGAAGACACTCTGGTCTACGAGTCACGCACCTACCCCGTGGGGATCGCCGCTTTTTTCCTGGGCTCCCGGGTCGCCACCTACCGCACCGTACTTGAAAGAACGCAAGGTACGTACCGGACGATCCAGTTCAGATACGAAGTCCAGGGAAACGACAAGGACCGCAACGAGATGTACTCGTTTGACTGGACTACCCACAGGGTGCATTCCAGGTACAAGGGTAGAATCGCGACCCTGGAGATCGCACCGCACACCTTCGATCGGCTCTCCGCACAGCTGTTGCTGATGCGCAAGCCGCAGGACGGAGTCCACCGGTACACCTGCTCGGTCATCACCCGCGGGGACGTAAAGGAATTTGTATACCAGCTCGAGTCCGCCCAGCCGATAGAGACCCGGTTGGGCACGTTATCCGCCTACAAGTACGTGCGTGAGAAAAACGACAGGAAAAACACCCGCTACACCGAGTGGTATGCCGAGTCCCTGAACTATATCCCTGTCCGCTCGGACAAGGTCAGCAACGGGAAAACCGAAATATCCGCCCGTATCACCGAGGTGCGCTGGCTGTAGGGGTCCCTTGCGCGCTCAGTTTCCCGCAACGGTCATCTCGTCGATCAGCAGCGACGGTGTGATGATACTGCTGCGTGCATCGGTATCGCTGCCGATGGCGATGATTTTCTGAAAGATGTCCTTCAGGTTGCCCGCCACCGTAATTTCCTCGACCGGGAACTGAATCTCGCCATTCTCGATCCAGTAACCCACGGCACCGCGCGAATAGTCCCCGGTTACCCCGTTCACGCCGTGCCCGATGAGCTCGGTGACGAGCAGGCCGCGCTGCATGCTGGACATCAGTTCATCCAGTGTCTGCTCACCAGGGTGCAGGGTCAGATTATGGATACCCCCGGCATTGCCCGTGGTTTGCATGCCCAGTTTGCGGGCTGAATAGCTGCCCAGGATATAGCCTTGCAGCACCCCGTCCTCCACCAGGGTACGCGGCCGGGTGGCCACGCCTTCCATGTCGAATGCGCTGCTGGCAAGTCCGCCCTTGGCATGCGGGTCTTCGGTCAGGGTGACCCGTTCGGAAAATACCTTTTTATTCAGGTGATCCAGTAGAAAGGAAGCTTTCCGGTACAGCGCACCACCGGAGACCGCCGATACAAAATGGGCCAGCAATGAGCGTGCCATGCCGGCTTCAAAAATAACCGGGGTGGTCTGGGTGGCAATTTTTCGGGCGCCAAGCCGGCGGATGGTACGCTGGGCCGCCCTGTCCCCGACTTCGGCGGCGGACTGCAGCCGCTTAGGGTCGCGCGAGGTGGTATACCAGTAGTCCCGTTGCATGGCCCCCTCCTGCTCTGCAATGACCGCACAGGAGAGGCTGTGCCGGGTCGCCGCATAGCTGGCGATAAAGCCATGTGAATTGCCGTAGATGTGCGTGTCACGCCCGCTATTGACACTGGCGCCTTCCGAGTTGGATATCGCCTCGTACGCCCGTGCACTGTTTTCACATTCGATGGCGATCTCTACCGCCTCATCGGGGGTCAGCGGCCAGGGGCAATCGAGTCCCAGGTCCACGACCTCGGTAGCCATCTTGTCCGGGTCCGCCAATCCGGAACAGTCATCCTGTTCGGTGAACTTTGCAATATTGCAGGCAGCCGTTACGGCATCGCGGACCGACGGTAGCTCAAAATCCGTCGTGCTCGAGGCACCTTTCCTGTGATCTACATAGATGGTGATGCCCAGCCGGCGGCCATTATGCTTTTCCAGGGTTTCCACATCACCCAGTCGGGCCGTGACCGACAGCCCCTGTTCAATATCGATCGATGCCTCGGCACTGGTTGCACCCTGCCTTTTGGCCTCGTCAAGGCAAAACTGCACCAGCTGCTCAAGCCCGCCATCCTGACGGGACAGGGGTTGGCCTTCCATCAACTTGCAGTGCCGCCTACGGTCAGGCCGTCCACGCGCAGGGTCGGCTGCCCGACTCCCACCGGGACACTCTGGCCTTCCTTGCCACAGGTACCCACGCCGTCGTCCAGCTTCAGATCATTGCCGATCATGCTGACTTTTGTCAGCACATCCGGTCCATCGCCGATCAACGTGGCGCCCTTGACGGGCCGGGTGACCTTGCCTTTTTCGATCAGGTAGGCTTCCGACGCGGAAAACACGAACTTGCCCGAGGTGATGTCCACCTGTCCGCCGCCGAAGTTCACTGCATAAAATCCGCTGTCCACGGATTCAAGGATTTCCTGCGGGTCATGCTCACCGGCCAGCATGTACGTGTTCGTCATGCGCGGCATGGGCAAGTGTGCAAAGGACTCGCGCCGGCCATTTCCCGTGGGTGCCGTTTTGGATAACTTGGCACTCAGTCGATCCTGCATGAAGCCCTTCAGAATTCCGTCCTCGATCAGAACGTTGTATTGGCTCGCGGTACCCTCGTCATCGATGTTCAAGGAGCCCCGTCGATTTTCAAGCGTACCGTCATCCACCACCGTGATGCCTTTGCTTGCCACGCGCTCTCCGATGCGCCCGCTGAAAACCGAGGTGCCCTTGTAGGTAAAGTCTCCCTCAAGGCCATGCCCGACCGCTTCGTGCAGCAGCACGCCGGGCCACCCCGGGCCCAGCACAACATTCATCGTGCCCGCAGGGGCATCCACGGCTTCAAGGTTGAGCAGCGCCATGCGAACCGCTTCGCGCACGTAGGATGGCCCGCGACCTTCCTCGTTGAAGAAGTCATAGCCCACGCGACCCCCTCCGCCGGCACTGCCTTGCTCCAGGCGCCCCTTGTGTTCTGCAATGACCGACACGTACAGCCTGACCAGCGGGCGGATGTCTGCAGCCAGCTGGCCATCGCTGTTGGCGACCAGAACCATCTCATGCGAGCCGGCCAGCGACAGCATCACCTGTTTCACCCGGGAGTCCTGCTTTCGCGCCTGGCTGTCGAGCTGGCGCAACAGGTCGACCTTGTCCTCTTCACTGATGGTATCCAGTGGATTTTGTGCCGGATAAAGCTGGTTTCCGGTGCTGAGCCTCCAGCTCTGGACAGAGCCGCCCTGGCCGCCCCGGGCAATGGCGCGTGCAGCCTTGCAGGATTCCAGCAAGGCCGGCAATACGATCTCGTCCGAATAGGCGAAGCCGCTTTTCTCGCCCTTGATGGCCCGGATGCCGACGCCCTGGCTGATGTTGTGACTGGCATCCTTGACGATCCCGTCTTCCAGTGACCACGCCTCATGCTTGCGCAGTTGAAAGTAGATGTCGCCGCTGTCGGCTGCCGAATCCAGCAGCACGGAAAAAGCGTCCATCAGGTGGTTCTCATCGAGCCCCGAGGGGGTCAGTATCGTTTCCTGTGCCAGTTCCAGTGAGTTTTCCATGGTATTCAGTTGTCCGTCAGGGTGTGTGTTCAAATTTCATTTCAGTCTTCGGTGCTGAATGCAGGGAAACGTTTTCCGCCGCGACTCAAGATACTCCAGGTTCACGCCACCGATCGCAACACCTGCCCCTTGCTTGACACGATTCAGAATGACCCCCCAGGGGTCGACGATCATGCTGTTGCCATAGGTGGTGCGCCCATTCACATGGTAGCCACCCTGTGCAGACGCAATCACGTACATGACGTTCTCGATGGCACGTGCACGCACCAGGCTCTCCCAGTGTGCCCGCCCCGTAGCTGCGGTAAACGCCGCCGGAAGTACAACCAGCTGCGCCCCCAGGTCCAGCAACTCCCTGAACAACTCGGGAAAGCGCAGATCATAACAAACGGCCAGGCCTATCTTCCCGAACGGCGAGTCAACCACCTGCAGTCCGGTTTGCCCGTACTCGATGGTTTCCGACTCGATGTAACTTTCACCCGTATCGACGAGGTTGACATCAAACAGGTGAATCTTGTCATAGCGCGCCACGCACTGACCCGAATCGTTGTACACCAGGCAGGCTGCAGAAATCTTGTTTGGATCATCACACTCAAGAGGCACCGTCCCTCCCACGAGCCATACGTTGTGGTATCTCGATTGCTCCGCCAGGAAGTTCTGTATGGTTCCCGCGCCTGCCGACTCCCGCACGCCGACCTTGTCTTCTTCATGGACGCCCATGATGGCAAAGTTCTCAGGCAGCACGACCAGGCCCGCCCCGGTATCCACGGCCCGTCGGATCAAACGGGCTGCCTTATGTAAATTGGCATCTACATTGGGCCCGGAGGCCATTTGAATTGCAGCAACTTTTTGCATCATGGTCGGTCAGTATCCATTCACTCGATAACGTACGTCTTACCCTGTTGAGCACGAGCCGTTGAGACCGTGATCCAACCCTTTCAGGACCTGCGCGAGTGCCGTCCCGGTCCGATCATTCGGACAACGGCAGACTCGGCACAAGGTCCGCAATTTTCCGTTCGACGGGCTCGATCTCGGGGTTCTCCCAGCTTCCCGTCATGTGGTATTTCACTTCTACTACCTTGTCGACAACCTTGTCTACATCAATTCCGACTTTTTCACCGATTTTCCCCAAAATATAGATTCCGCCGACGCCCACCGGGCCCAGTCCAATTCCAAGCCATGGCAGACCGCCGGTAACGTTCGGAGTCACGGTAATGAGCTGATCGTAATCCCTGGCCACGATCCCCGTTCTTCCGGAGATCGCCATGTCCGCAGAGGGTCCGTCGATTCGCAGGTCCTCGGTAGTCAGGTTACCGTCCTTGAACACCAGGGTGCCACGAATCTTGTCAAACACATAGCCCTCGGAGAAAAAGTCGGAAAAGTCCAGGGTCAGCCGCCTTGTGATTTCAGCGAGGTTGATCAACCCCAGCAGTCGGCCCGCACCCGGGTCAACATCCGTGATCTCCCCGTCCTTGAATCTCAGGGTCGCGGTGCCCTCGAAGGCATCCAGTGAGAACATATCGGGCATGTCCGACCACCTCAGGTTTGCGGAGACGACTCCTTTACCCTTGTTCACACCCGCTTCCAGTCCGAAGCTTGCCAATGCCTCATGCAAATTCCTCGCGGTCAGGGTGGTGGCAATCTCCGTGGTGTGCGCACCCTCGGGGCCCATGTCCCAGGTACCGCTGGTTTCGAGCCGATAGCTGTCCTCTTCCACTGCCATGGAATCGATGATCATGCCGTGCGCAGAAGGTCGGGTCTTCAGGGTGACGTTGCGCATTGCAAGGCCATTCAGCTCCAGCGCCTCGATGTGAAAATCCAGTGCCGGGTATTCCCGCGGGTTCACTGTCAGAGGGTGATCCTCTTCGGGATAATCCATGCGCAAGTGCTCAAGCCGGGTGACAACAATGCTTTCAGCATCCAGTTCCAGCGGATGCTCGAACGTCCCCTTGATCGTATGCGAGTGAACTTCACCGACCCAGGATCGGGCTTGTTTTTGCATGCGCAGATCGATGTCCGTAATCGTCAGTTCTGACATGGACAGTTCGCTTGCATGGATATCCACTTGCTGCAGTTCCATGGAACCTTCAGCATCGCCAGGCTCATACAGGTCCAGCCATTGGTCTACATCCAGCCTGTCAAAGCGTCCTGACAGCTTGATGCCTCCTGAAGGCAGGTCAAACTGATCGTCGCCGATGCGGATTTCCAGGGCGGTAAGCTGGCCTTCATCGGCATCCAGCCTGCCCTTGGCAAAAATCCTGTCTTTGTAATTGAACACCAGCGTATTGTCCCTTCCAATATGAAACCGGGAATGGATGCTCAGCGTGGAAGGCACTCCCGCCTCTTTGCCGAACGGCTCCGGAAGCGCCAGTGAAGCCTGCGCCAGATCGCTTTCGATTCGAATTTCAAGCGGCTCTTCTCCCTTCGCCTCATCCCCCAGGGGCGGCAGATCGATGGTTACAGACACCGGCGCCTTGCCCTGTACCAGCCGGCCCGTATGGGGGTCACTGGCAGTCAGCCAGGCATCGAGATCCAGTTCTCCCTGAATCTGCACCCGTGTGCCTCCTTGCTCCAGGACGCCAGCACCGATATCGAAGGGTGAGCCATATAACCGGGCACTCAGCCCTTCGCCCTCCAGCCCCGCATTACTGAATTTCAGTTGGCCGTTCAGGTGGGTCAACGGTAACGAGTCCAGTCCCAATAACAGCGTCGCATCGCTGAACTCAATCATGCCGCCAATATGCGCTTGTTCATCCAGTTCATCTGCCAGGGGAAGCACGAGATTGACGTTCAGGTCCACCATCCCCTGAATGGCATCGCCCGCCGGCATCTGTGCATTTTTCGGGGTCATCGGGGATTGGGCCAGTGCGTCCAGGAAATCCGAGGCAGACCCGCGGATCGTGCCTTCAACCTCAACGCGCGGCAACAGCACATCGTCCACGGCAATATCAAAACCCAGCACGGAAGCATCCAGTATTTGCCCCTGATCGCCGTACACATGCAGGTGCTGGTTGTTGATTTCCACCTGCGCTGCAAGGTCATGAATGCCCGGCCACTTCGCATACGGACCCAGGGATGTTGCGTCAATTTTAGCGTACACCTCGAGCCTGCCCGGTAGATTCCTGAAAGGAACCTTGCCGGGGTCTCCCATCAGCAAGACCCTGATGTCGTTCAAGGACCCTTCACTTGCCAACAACCACTGCGCCAGTGGCGGATCAAGTTTCTCGAGGGGAAGCCAGGCCTGCAGCGCTGCGATCTGTACCTCGGGAAAGTAGGCCTGCAGATCTACATGCGGTCTGCCCTTTTGCATGTGCACCACGCCCTGCAGCTTGGCCTCCAATCCTTCGGCCTGAATCGAGATATTTTCCATCGACGTCAGGATACCCTGACCGTCCGTATTCCATGCAAGCCGACCCGAAATCGCCTGGTCCGGAAATGCCTGCGTATTCAGCTGCCGGGCCCGTATTTTCAGCGCCGGGGAATTGACAACAAGCATACCGTGCAGATGATCACCGGTGGCCTCCCCCGTCAGGCGGGAAATTTCCAGTTCATGAGACGGCACGGACACCGTGACCTCTTGCAGCCAGGTCCTGTAGGCATACTTTGCGACATGCGCCCCATGCAGCTCAAGCTGCACCCAGGTGTCGGTAAATTCCCCTGCCAGCCGTGCTTGCGGGGAAAAGGACTGCAGGTGCTCTGAGAATTCGGGGAAGTGTTGCAGCGTTGCCAACAGGTCGGCCGTATTGAAATACTGCAGTGCCACGGCAATCGTGGATTCCTCGCGATCGCCCTGGCAGCCGATGCAACGAATTTCGTACTGCTCACCAGCCCACCGCTGATCACCACTTCGTATATCACTTTCAATCAGGGCCAAATGCCAGGTGTCGCGGGATTTTTGCAATCGAAAGCGCGTATCAAGCGCCGTGATTTCCTGCCCGTCTTCAATCAGCCGATGGGACAATGGCTGGTATTCGAGATCATGCACGGCCAGCCGGCCCTCGAACGTTGCGCTGTGCCGGGATTTCAGCTTCCCCCAGACCTCGAAATCGGAACGCCCGCTTTGAACCCCGAACTGAAGTTGCGGGAAAAATTCACCCAACAGCTCGAGGTTGATGTTCTCACCCTTCGTATACACCGTTCCCCTTGCGTGGTTCAGCCCCTGGTCGAGACCCTCGAGATCACCACCAAGCCACAGCGAGTTGCCCAGCGTATCGGGCAGCGAGATTCTCGATGACACCCTGAGCCTTGTTTCATGGAAGCCCAGCACGATGTCCACGCGGTCAAAATGATAGTCGCGTTCAAGGATTTCATCCTTGATGGCGATCGAGCTTGCCAGCAGACTGAAACGGATGTCCTGCGCCATGTCGCCCTCTTTCCTGCTGGCGATCCGCTCACTGATATCGATCCCGTTCAGTACGATCCTCTGATCCCTGTCGCGCACGACCACCAGGCTCGAGCCCATCAGTTGCAGTTCCTTGAAGACCGGTTTCCCTTGTATCAGGCTGGCCGGAAAATTCAGCGAGATCAGTGCTTTTTCAGCGGCCAGAAGCCGGGTGGATTTCGTATCATCGGCATAGACCGCCAGTCCCTGTACGGTGAGCAGTGGCGTATAGCCATACCAGTTCAGATGAACGGACTCCATGTGCACAGGCTTGCCGATCACAGAGGAGATATTTTCCTGAAACGCCGGCAGGTACGCCTGGTACCAGGACGTCGGCAGGCGGGTGAAGCTGTTCAGTACTGCAGTGAGTACCAGAATCAGGACGGCGGTGTATCCGCCAGCACGTAACAGTCTGTGACCCATGCGGTCATCCAGGCTCACAAAGGCACAACATCAAACTGTTCTTGCAAATACAGGGACTCGACCTGCAATTTGATCGCCTTGCCGATGTGGTCTTCCAGTTCAGCGAGACTGGTCGATTCCTCATCCAGCAGGAGGTCAATCACGGATTGTGAGGCCAGGACGAGGAGGCTGTCCGATTCGTACTGCAGGGCCTCGCGCATGATTTCACGAAAGAGTTCAAAGCACACGGTCTCCGGCGTTTTGATATAGCCGCGCCCGGAGCAGGTGAAACACGGCTCACACAGGATATGCTCCAGGCTTTCACGGGTGCGCTTGCGTGTCATCTCCACCAGGCCAAGAGGCGACACATCGTACACCTGGCTCCTGGCACGATCCTTCTCCAGGAATTTCTCCAGCGTGCGCATCACCTGGCGCGTGTGTTCCTCGTTCTCCATGTCGATGAAATCAATGATGATGATGCCCCCCAGGTTTCGCAACCGAAGCTGGCGTGCAATGGCCTGCGCGGCCTCCAGGTTGGTTTTGTAGATGGTCTCTTCCAGGTTTCGATGACCGACAAAACCCCCCGTGTTGATGTCGATGGTCGTCATGGCTTCGGTCTGGTCAAAAATCAGGTAGCCACCGGACTTGAGCTCCACTTTCCTGTGCAGCGATTTCTGCAGTTCATCCTCGATGGAATAAAGATCAAATATCGGGCGCGTACCCGAGTAATGCGAGATGCGAGATGCGATTTCGGGTACGAGCTTGGTGGAAAATTCCTGTACCGCCTCGAACGCGGAATGCGAATCCACCCGTACGACTTCGATTTCTTCCACCGAGAGGTCACGCAGCGTGCGTATCATCAGCGGCAAATCGGAATACACCTGGTTGACCGAAGACATGCAGATCACCTTCTCAACGATCGTATCCCAGAGGTCCAGCAAAAACTTCAGGTCTCTCCTCAGGTCCGCCTCGCTCATCCCTTCTGCAGCGGTTCTCAGAATACACCCGCATTTTACATTCAGTTCATCGAGCAGGCCCTGGGTCGTCTCCATCAGGCGAGTGCGTTCCTGCGAGTCTTCTATGCGTGCCGAGAGCCGAATGTCATTCGAGTAGGGCAACAGCACCACGTAGCGTGAAGGAACCGTGATGCTGGTGGTCAGGCGCGCGCCCTTGGTTCCAAGCTGGTCCTTGATCACCTGGACCAGTAATTGCTGTCCTTCATGGAGCAGGTTGGCGATGGACTCGTTCTGGGACGGCTGCAGGCCTTCATCCGGGTCTCCCAGCAAGGCGGGCCGGCTGCCGGAGTCCTTGGGCAGGTAGGCGACGTCGGAGCTGTGCAGAAAGGCCGCCTTGGGCAGCCCGATATCGACAAACGCGGCATCCATGCCCGGCATGACTTTACTGACGCAGCCCTTGAAGATGTTCCCTACCAGGCCCTGTTTTCCGACACGTTCAACCTGCACTTCCTGCAACAGGCCGTTTTCAACGATAGCGACGCGTGTCTCCTGGGGGGTGACGTTGATCAGGATTTCTTCACTCACGGTGATTACCTCCCTGCCGACGTTTAACTGTATGCCACAACGGCCACACGCGTCTATACCCGGAGTACATGCGGTTCATGCCGGTGCGTCCCGGTACAGGCCATGTTCACGGATATACTTCCACACGTTTCCGGGCAACAGGTACCGTGGCTGGCGACCTTCTGAGATACACCGGCGGATCACGGAGGAAGAGGTCTCGACCTGCTCCTCATCCGTGAGGAAAATGGATCCGCTGGTGCACTGGCGGACCTGCGCGATCCGGTCCGTGCCGTGCTGTTCATAGAGTCTTTGTTCACAACCCTGACCTTCCAGGTGGTATCCGGGGCGACGCAACAGCATGATATGACAAATCGACAGTATTTCACCATATTCATGCCAGCTGCAGAAATCCAGAAAGGCATCGATCCCGAGTATCAGTACCAAGACCTGTGTGGCCCCGATTTCCTCTCGAAGTTCCCGCAGCGTGTCGATGGTATACGAGGGACCGGGCCGCTTCAGTTCACGATCGTCTACGATAAACGCAGACGTTGAATCGGTAACGAGAGTCAGCATGTGCCGCCGGTGTTCCATGCCGGCAAAGGTCGCTTTCTTGTGAGGAGGCTGTCGACAGGGTATGAAACGGATCTGCTCGAAATCAAAACGCTCCTGCAGCGCCAGCGCCAGCTTTATATGCCCCAAGTGAACCGGATCGAACGCACCGCCGAAGATACCTAACACACCCCTATTCCGAGTTTGCGGATCCCGACCCGAACCCCGGACGCAGCCGTACACTCGCCCCCGCTCCGGTAGGCTTATTCACGGATATTCCCATCCCCGAGCACGATGAACTTCTGCGAGGTCAAACCCTCAAGGCCCACGGGGCCACGCGCATGCAGCTTGTCCGTGCTGATTCCGATTTCAGCGCCCAGGCCATATTCGAAACCGTCTGCGAAGCGCGTCGAGGCATTGACCATGACCGAGCTCGAATCCACTTCCCGCAAGAACTGTTGTGCAACGGCATCATTGCGCGTGACGATCGTATCCGTATGCTGTGAGCCATAGGTATGAATGTGATCGAGGGCCTGGGTGAAATCATCGACGATGCGAACCGCCAATACCGGCCCCAGGTACTCTTCGTGCCAGTCGTCCTCACTCGCAGGCGAAATTCCAGGCAATAACGCGCAGGTCTTCTCGCAGCCTCGCATCTCAACCGCTTTGTGATCCAGCTCGGTCCTGATCCGCGGCAAGACCTCTGCGGCAATCGGGTGATCAACCAGCAGCGTTTCCATGGCATTGCATACCCCGAAGCGCTGGGTCTTGGCATTGATCGCAATGGCCACGCCCATGTCCAGGTCCGCCTCCTCATGTATATAGACATGGCACACACCATGCAGGTGCTTGATCAGCGGAATGGTCGAGTCGTGCATGATCCGCTCGATAAGGCCCTTGCCGCCCCGGGGGATCACGATGTCGATGTCCTGGCTGGCCTGCAGCAAGCATCCCACCGCCTCACGGTCCGGGGTGTCAATCACCTGAACGACATCCCTTGAAATGTCTGCCTGATCCAGTCCGCCACCGATGCAATTGGCAATCGCGCGATTGGAATGCACGGCTTCGGAGCCGCCACGCAGAATCGCCACGTTGCCGGATTTCATGCACAAGGCCGCCGCATCGGCCGTCACATTGGGACGCGACTCGTAGATGATCAGGATTACGCCGATGGCAACCCGCATTTTTCCAACCCGGATGCCGCTGGGGCGTGCTTCCATGGGCGTCATTTGACCCACGGGGTCCGGTAAAGAGGCCACCTGTTCCAGGCCCTCGGCCATTGCGCGGATGCGACTGTCGGTGAGCTCCAGGCGGTCCAGCAAGGCATCGCCGATCCCGTGCTCCCTGCCGGCCTGCAAGTCTCGCCCATTCTCTTTTTTGAGTTGCTCGCGGGAGGAGAGAATCTGCTCGCCGATGTTCCTCAGGGCCTGGTTTTTCCTGTCCTCCGATGCGTGCGCAATCTCACTTCTTGCATTCGATGCACGCCGGGTAACCTCGTCGATATAACCCTGGATCGAACCGTTCTGGTGTTTCGCTGTTTTGCTCATGATCACTCGAATGACGCCAATGGATGCCTCTCGCCCGGCGCTTGGCCGGCCTGTCCGGCCAGCTGTATGGCAATCCCTAATTGTATCAGTTCATGCCATGGATTTCCGTCACCCTGCCCCTTGATCACCCGGTCCACCCAGGCGCATTGCCTCAGTAAATCCGTATTCCCTGAGGCCTGCGAATCTTCACGTACCCCGATGTTTTGCTGGTGGATATGACTCAGGCGCATCAGTGTATTTAAAGCTCCGGGCGCACCCCGGGTCATGGTAGAGGGAGATCCCGCGTTGGTAATTTTTCTTGCCCTCTCGGTCATCGCCCAAAGCAGCAGGGGTGGGCGTATATCTTCTTTCTCAAGACCCTTGAGGATGCGCACGAGACGGGCGACCTCCCCTGTGGCCAGGACGTCCGTCAACTCCTTCAGGGAGTAATGGCTGCTGTCGGTCAGCACCCGGCTTGCCACCTCGAAGGTCAATTCCTTTTGCTCAACCACCAATACAATCTTTTCGAGTTCCTGGCGCGCGGCAAGCAAATTTCCCTCGACCTGCTGTGCAATGAACGTAATGGTCTCGCGGTCAACCGTAAATCCTTCGGCCTTCAGCTTTTTCCCGATCCAGTTTTCAGTCTCGGCGTAACTCAAGGGCCACACGCGCACCACGACCCCGGACTTGTCGAGCGCCTTGACCCATGCCGAGCCCATCGTGCTGCGGTCCAGCCGGGGGGCCTGGATCAACAGGGCCACTTCCGGGTGAAGGTCCTGTACAAAGTTGACGATGGCCTTGGACCCGCTGGCCCCGGGCTTGCCGGTCGGAATCCGCAGATCGATGAGTGTCTGTTCGCCGAACAGGGACAATGCATGCTTGGCTGCATCGAGCTCGGACCAGTCGAAACCGGCTTCGACGGTGAGAATTTTCCTGTCAGTGAATCCTGCTTTTTCCTTGTGCACGCGAAACATGTCCACCGCCAGCATGTGCTGGTAGGGCTCATCGCCCGTCACCAGGAGAACGGCTACCTCGGTCCGCTCAAGACAGCCCTTCAGTTGTGCGAATCGTAGTTGCATACAGGATTAGTCCCAGGGTCTGCCTGCGCCTGCAGCCCGGTACAAACGTTACAGGAAAGTCCATGAAAAATACAAACCTCGTGGTAAGCTTTGCGACTGGCACAGCGCAGGCTCATCAAAAGTGAAAATAGAGACCATCGGCATGATCGGTTTGGGCATCATGGGCAGACCCATGGCCATGAATCTCATCCATGCAGACTACACCCTTGCATGCTATGCGCGCAGCAAAGATTCGCTGCAAGCGTTTACAACCCATACACTTCGTCCATTCGATACCCCGGCAGCGCTTGCGCGCCACTGCGACATCACCCTGACGATGGTCTCCGACACGCCCGATGTAAAAGAAATCATTGCCGGCCCGGGTGGCATCCTTGAAGGCGCGCGTGCAGGTCACCTGGTCATTGACATGAGCACCATCTCACCGGAGGAAACCCGAAGCCTGGCCAGGCAGTTGGCAAACCAGGATATCGAGATGCTGGATGCACCGGTTTCAGGCGGCGAACAGGGCGCCATCGATGGAACGCTCTCCATCATGGTCGGAGGCAAGCGTGAGCCGTTCGATCGCGCCCTGCCGCTGCTGCAGGTCCTGGGCAAGAACATCACACACGTGGGGGATCACGGGGCCGGACAGGTGGCCAAGGCCTGCAACCAGATTCTCGTTGCACAGACCATGTCTGCCGTGGCCGAAGCCTTCCTGCTGGCAAAGTCATCCGGTGTCGATCCTGCCAAGGTACGCGAGGCCTTGCTGGGCGGGTTTGCATACAGCAGGATTCTTGAAGTGCACGGCAAGCGCATGCTGGAGGGGGCCTACCAGCCCGGTTTCAAGGCAGCCCTGCACCACAAGGACATGAAGATCGCCCTGAACAGTGCGAGGGAGAATGGAATTTCCGTACCCGGCACAAACCTGGCTGCGGACTATCTGGAGCAGATTGTTGAGCGCGGTGACGGAGATCTGGATTCTGCTGCCATCGCCAGGATCATACTGGACGAGAACCGCTAGATGAGTGACAGCCCGACGCGGCTAGTTCGGCGGGATCGCACGCAGCCGGTGCACGATCATCTGTGCCATGTCCCTGCGCATTTCGTGAAGCAATTGCTGCTGTTCTTCGTCTGAGCCGAGCACATCGTACTTGTCAAAGACCAGCACCCGGTTAAGGCGGATGCCCTGTCGGGGAAGGATCTCGCTGTTGTCCGCATGCTTCACATCAAACAGGACACTCAGCACCAGGTCATATTCACGTGCCTTGCCATAGGCATCCAGTGTAAGCACCTGTTTGTCGACTTCCTCGGATACGATATCAAGATGCATGGCAGCGTCACCGGACTCCACTACACTGACCTGGTTTGAGCCAAGATAGTCTCGAGTCAGGTGTACCAGCTCGATACTTGAACGCCCGCCATTCACCGAAACATTATGCAATTGCTCGGCAACATCGCTGCTGCCGGCCAGGCGGTACCCGCAGCCCTGCAATACCCCGCCGAGCATCAGCGCGAAAACCAAAATTCCTGTGAAAGTACGCATGGCCCCTAGTGTACAACGATATTGACGATCCGACCGGGTACGACGATGACCTTGGTAATCTTATTGTCCTCGATGAAGCGGGTGATGCTTTCATGCGCAAGAGCCCTATTCTCGATCGCCGCACGATCCATGCCCACCGGAACCTGGATGGCTGCACGTTTCTTGCCGTTCACTTGTACGATCATTTGAATAACGTCCTTCTTCAGCGCCTGTTCATCCACACGGGGCCAAATTGCCTGATCCACCGGCGCCTCGTGGCCCAGGCGTTGCCATAATATATGACATGCATGCGGCAAGACAGGTGCGAGCATCAACACGACCGAATCCAGTGCCTCCTGGCAGATCGCGCGCCCGGTAGGCGAGGTGTCCTGGAAGTGGTTGATCTCATTGACCAGCTCCATGTTCGCGGCAATGGCCGTATTGAAGGCATGGCGCCTGCCCATGTCGTCCGTGACTTTACTGATCGTCTCATGAATCTTGCGGCGCAGGCCAAGCTGGTCGTCATTCAGCGTATCGTGACTGACACCGGTCCCGGCCACCACGCCTTGTCGTGCATGGTCCTGGACCATGCGCCACAGCCTGTTGATGAATCGAGACGCGCCTTCGACTGCGGAATCGGACCATTCCATGGTGTGCTCGGGCGGTGCGGCAAACATCACGAACAAACGCACGGTGTCCGCTCCGTAGCGGTTAATCAGTGCTTCGGGATCCACCGTGTTCCCCTTGGACTTGGACATCTTCGTGCCGTCTTTCAGTACCATGCCCTGCGTCAGCAGCTTGTCGAAAGGCTCATCGTTCTCGCACAGGCCCATATCACGCATCAGCTTGTTGAAAAACCGGGCATACAAAAGATGCAGCACGGCGTGCTCAATGCCCCCGACATACTGGTCCACAGGCATCCAGTAGCGCACGCGTTCATCCAGCATGGAGGCCTCATTGTCCGCACAGCAATAGCGTGCGAAATACCAGCTTGATTCAAAAAAAGTGTCAAACGTATCCGTTTCCCGGGCCGCCGGCTTGTGGCATTTCGGGCACTCGACCTGGCAGAACTCCGGCAAGGACTTCAGCGGCGAGGCGGCACCGTCGAAGTCGACCTGCTCCGGCAGGCAAACGGGCAAATCCTCCTTCGGTACAGGCACCATTCCGCAGTCCTCGCAATGGATCACAGGAATGGGACAGCCCCAGTAGCGTTGCCTGGATATGCCCCAGTCGCGCAAGCGGTAATTCACCTGCCGCTGCCCGAGACCCCGGGATTCAAGCAGGCTCGCGATGCCATCAAAGGCCTGTTCGGAACTCAGCCCGTCAAACTCTCCTGAATTGTGCAGCCAGCCCTTCTCGAGGAAGGCGCCTTCGGAGATGTCGATCTCCGGGCGTTCCTTGTGAGGAAACACCACCGGTCGGATCGGCACCTGGAATTTGCTCGCAAACTCCCAGTCCCGCTGATCATGGGCAGGCACCATCATGACCGCGCCCGAGCCGTATTCAATGAGGACAAAATTGGCCACCCAGACCGGAATTTTTTCCAACGTCAGCGGATGGATCGCATGCAGTCCCGTGTCGACCCCGTTTTTCTCCAGGGTGCTGATCTGAGCTTCGGAAGTCCGCGTCTTCGCACACTCACCCAAAAAATCTGCCACCCGCTCTGAAGTTTTTGCCGCATGCACCGCCAGGGCATGCTCGGGCGCCACCGCGACACAGGTGGCGCCGAACAGGGTGTCAGGACGTGTGGTGAATACCTGGAGATCCTGCTGCCCTTCAACCGAAAAAACTATTTCCACACCCTCGGAGCGTCCGATCCAGTTGGCCTGCATGGTCTTGACCCGCTCCGGCCATCCGTTCAGCTGCCCAAGATCGTCCAGCAGTTCCTCGGCATAGGCAGTAATCTTCAAAAACCACTGGGTGATCTCCTTGCGTTCGATGACGGCGCCCGAGCGCCAGCCACGGCCTTCGATCACCTGTTCATTGGCCAGCACCGTCTGGTCCACCGGGTCCCAGTTGACGATGGCCTTTTTCTTGTACACCAGCCCCTTCTCATACAGCCGGGTAAAAAACCACTGCTCCCAGCGGTAATACTCCGGGCTGCAGGTGGCAAGCTCGCGGCTCCAGTCATAGGCGAAGCCCAGGCGCTTGAGCTGGTCCTTCATGTACTTGATGTTTTCGTAGGTCCACTTCGCAGGCGCCACCCGGTTCTCGATGGCGGCATTTTCTGCCGGCAGGCCGAACGCATCCCAGCCCATGGGCTGCATCACGTTCTTGCCCTGCATGCGCTGGAACCGGCTGATGACGTCACCGATGGTGTAGTTTCGAACGTGCCCGATATGCAAATGCCCGCTCGGATAGGGAAACATCGACAGGCAGTAGAACTTCTCGCGAGTCTCATCTTCCACCACCTCGAACGAGCCTTGCCGGTCCCATTCCTGCTGGACCTGCAGTTCAAGATCATGCGGGTTGTAGCTATCTTGCTCAGCGTCCATAGACATCTTCGAATCGTTCGATATCGTCCTCACCCAGGTAGGAACCGGATTGCACTTCGATCAGCTCAAGGGGATCCGAACCAGGATTTTCCAGGCGATGGCGTGTACCGGCTGGGATATAGGTGGACTCGTTTTCCTGGAGCAGGAATTTTTCATCTGCGCGGGTCACCTGGGCCTGACCCTTGACGACCACCCAGTGTTCGGCGCGGTGGCGGTGCAGCTGCAGGGACAATGACTGGCCGGGGTTGACCGTGATGCGCTTGACCTGGAACCGGTCACCGGTATCGACCGTCTCGTAGGCCCCCCAGGGCCGATAGACCTTGGGGTGAATCTCCACCTCCGTGCGCTCGCCTTCCCTGAGCCTTGCGACAAGCTCCTTCACTTCCTGGGCACGGTCGTGCGGAGCCACCAAAATGGCATCGGCCGTTTCAGCAACCACCAGGTCCCGGGTACCCACGGCAGCAACCAGGCGATGACTGGCATGGATATAGCTGTCCTTGCAGTCCTCGGCAATGACATCTCCGGTGCTCGCATTGCCATGCGAATCTTTCTGCACGGAATCCCACAACGCATGCCAGGAGCCGATATCACTCCAGTGACTGTCAAGGCGTACCACCGCTGCCTTGCTTGTTTTTTCCATCACCGCGTAATCCACGGAGATGCCGGGGGCACGCGCGAAAGCGGTCTCATCCAGGTGGATGAAATCTTCACTGTGCCTGGCCTTGGCATGGGCCTCATGGCAGGCCTGGTAGATGTCCGCGTGCAAACGCCTGACTTCCTCAAGATACAGACGCGCCGGAAACAGGAACATGCCGCTGTTCCAGAGATGCTTCCCACCCTCGAGATACGCCTGTGCAGTTTCAAGGTCAGGCTTCTCTACGAATTTCTCGATGTCGTACAGCGCCCCTGCCCCACTGGAAGCAACGGGCTGTGAGGACGTGTATTGAATGTACCCGTAGCCTGTCTCAGCGCGACGCGGCAATACGCCAAACGCCACGAGACGGTCCTTGCATGCCGCCCGGGCATCGGATAAGGCCTGCTCGAATTTCTCCAGGTCCTGCACGATATGATCGGCGGGCAGGACCAGCAACACGGCCTCGGGATCGCGCTCAAGTGCGTGGATGGCCGCCACGGTAATGGCGGGCGCGGTATTGCGTCCCACAGGTTCCAGGATGATCGCCGAGGGTTCCAGTCCCGCCAGGCGCAACTGTTCGGCAGCCATGAAACGATGCTCCTCATTGCACAGCACCAGCATGTCTTTTGCATGGCCCAGGGCCTGCATGCGCTCCGCGGTCGCCTGAAACAGGCTCTTGTTCTCGCGGATCGGGATAAACTGTTTTGGATACAGCGTTCTGGACAGCGGCCACAGGCGTGTGCCCGAGCCTCCTGACAAAACAACCGGTACCAGTGAAGTTGTGGACATGGTGAGTGTAATCCGGGTGAGGCAGTTCAGAGATTAGCGCTTCTCAGATCGCAATAGGGACCTTCTATGCAGGCCGATTATAAGGAAAATGCCTGACAGGATCGCAATAATTGCTGAATCCCCCCAGTAGGCATAGGGAGTAAGTCCGGTATAGGGCCGGATGGTGGCCCGCACCACCTCTTCGCGGAACTGGTTTGAGCGCTCCACGATGACCCCGCCCGGATCGATCACGGCCGAGATTCCCGTGCTGGTGGCACGCAACAGGTACCGGCCCGTCTCAATCGCACGTGAACGAGCGATTTCCAGGTGCTGGTGAGGTGCGAAGGAATCCCCGAACCAGGCATCATTGCTGACATTGATCAGGAATTTCGCCTCCGGCAGGGCATCAATCACTTCATTCCCGTACACGGCTTCATAGCAGATGGAGGCGCCCGCGTAGTGCCCTTTGAGCCGCACCAGCGGCCGCGTCGCACCACTCGACATGTCCGCCATGGGGAGCACGATGTAATCGGCCAGGAAGGATGCGATCGAGCGCAAGGGAATATACTCTCCGAAGGGAACCAGGTGGCGCTTGGAGTACACGCTGTGCTCACTTCCCAGCGTCATCACCGAGTTGTAGATCTCGCCGCTGTCCGCATCCTTCGTGAACAGCCCGATCAGAAAATCCACATCGCCTGCCCTGGAGATTTTCTCCAGCTCCACGATGTAGGAATCCTTTACCGAGGCATAGTACGCGGGGATGGCCGTTTCCGGCCAGATGATGATGTCCGCATCCTGGTTGTCTTTGCTGAGTCGCCAGTATGTGCCAAGAATATGGCGTCGTTGTTCACGATTCCACTTCACTTCCTGGGGAATATTCCCCTGTATGAGTGCAACGTTGAGGGACTCTTTTTGCGGGTGCGTCCAGGTCACCTGGCCTGCGATGTACAGGCCCGCCACAACAAGAACTACAACGGCTGCGCTGATGAATCGCTGACGCGCAGCGCCTGCCACCAGTACCGCTGCCAGGCTGCTGATCACCAGGGTCAGCCAGCTGGCACCCAGGCTGCCGAACACGGGAAGGATGTTCGACAGCTGGCTGGAGTGGTGTACGTGTCCGATCAACAGCCAGGGGAATCCGGTAAAGATCCAGCCGCGAACCCATTCAAGCAACACCCAGAGCGTGGAAAATGCCACTGCACCGGTGACATCGAACGTGCGCTCACGACAGCACATCGAGTACAGCGCTGCCGTCAGTGCGGGAAACAGTGAAAGTGCGAGCACCAGCAGCCCTACCAGCAGCGCGCTCAGAAGGACCGGGGCATGACCAAACTCATGGATACTGTTGTACGTCCACGACACCCCGAACCCGAAAAAAAAGAGTCCGAAGATATAGCCGAGAACAAAGGCATCCCGGCGAGGAACATTCTGTATGAATACATACAGGGCCAGCGGACACAAAAATGTCAGCCACCACACGGAGAACGGTGCAAATGCACACACCAGCAAGCCCCCGGCACCCGCCATGACCAGCGCCGTGACAACATTCGCACGCGATGGCACAGCGATTGGAGGAGCGCTTGGCAACATGCCTGTCAGACAGCCCGGTCGGTACGGATAGGATTAAAGGCCTTCAGAAGCCACCGAGACATTGAGTAAATGCAGTCTCCTGCGGTCGGATCGCAGGACCTCCACACAAAAGCGGTCAATTTCTATTTTCTCCCCTTTTTTGGGCAAGTGACCAAATTTACTCAAGACCAGGCCCCCGAAGGTTTCAAAATCCGTGTCACTGTACTGGGTTGAGAAAAACTCATTGAATTCCTCGATCGGCGTCAACGCCTTCACGCCGTACTGCCCGTCAGCGTGCTCGACAATGTAACGGTCCTCGTCGGCATCATGTTCATCCGTGATATCCCCGACGATCTGTTCCAGTACATCCTCGATCGTGACCAGCCCGGACACCCCGCTGTATTCATCGACCACGATCGCCATGTGATTACGACCGTCCCTGAACTCATTGAGCAGCGTGTTGACCCGTTTTGTTTCAGGGACGACCACGGCCGGGCGCAGGACGTCTTCCAGGCTGAAGCGACTTTGCCGGCCTTCCATGACATACCGCAACAGGTCCTTGGCCAGCAGGATGCCCAGCACCTCATCGCGGCTGTCGCCGACCACCGGGAACCTGGAATGCGCCGAGTCAATGATGGTCGGCAGCATGTCCTGCAGGCTGCTTCCATCACGGACCACGACCATCTGCGAGCGGGGAATCATAATATTCTTCACCTGGATCTCGGACACCTGTATGGCGCCTTCAATCATCTCGAGCATGTCACTGTCGATAATGCCGTTGGACGTTGACTGGTGGAGCAACTGAATAACCTCTGCACGATTCTCGGGCGGCTTTTCAAACAGCAGTTTCAAATACCTGGAAAGCGTAACCCGCAACGAAGTTGTATTGCTCGTATCGTTCATGATGGTTCAGTAAGGATTCGCGACTCCCAGTTTATCCAGTATCGTCGTTTCAAGTGCTTCCATTTCTTCAGCTTTGTCCGCTTCGTCATGGGCATAGCCCTGCAGGTGCAAAATACCATGCACCAGCAAATGCGCCCAATGGTCAGCCGCCGCCTTTTCCTGCGTGAGCGCCTCCTCCATCACCAGCGGTGCACAGATGACGACATCGCCAAGAAAGTGCAAGTCCACCTCCTCGGGCAAGGAGGCAGGGAAAGCCAGCACATTGGTCGGCTTGTCCACCTGGCGATAGCGGTGATTCAGCGCCCTGGCCTCTTCGCGGTCAACGATACGCAAACAGGCCGTCTCATCGGCGCCCGGTGTCGCAATGCCGTCGGCCCATCTCCTGAATTCAGACTCTGCAGGGATGTTGTCGGCCCGGGTTGCGATCTGTACGTCTAGATGAATGGCCACGCGCGCGGTGGGTCAGTCAATCGGCAGGTTCGTCATAGGCCCGGATGATCTTCCTGACCAGCGGGTGGCGCACGATGTCGCAGGCGTCGAAATTGCAAAACGATACGCCTTCCGTATCTTTCAGAATACGCTTGGCGTGTTTCAGGCCGGACTCCTTGATGCTCGGCAGGTCAATCTGCGTAATGTCGCCCGTCACGATCGCCTTCGAGCCGAAGCCGATGCGCGTCAGAAACATCTTCATTTGTTCGATCGTCGTGTTTTGCGCCTCATCCAGGATGATGTAGGCATCGTTCAGGGTACGCCCTCGCATGTAGGCCAGCGGTGCAATTTCGATGACGTTCCTGTCAATCAGCTTGCTGACTTTCTCATAGCCCATCATTTCATACAGTGCGTCGTACATGGGCCTCAGGTAAGGATCAATTTTTTGCGCAAGGTCGCCCGGAAGAAATCCCAGTCTCTCCCCGGCTTCCACGGCAGGCCGTACAAGGACGAGTTTGCGGGTCCTGTCATGCTCGAGTGCTGCAACGGCGCAGGCCACTGCAAGGTAGGTTTTTCCGGTGCCTGCTGGACCGATGCCGAACACGAGATCATCCTCTTCAATGAATTGAACGTAGCGCTCCTGGTTGACACCGCGCGGCTTGATCACGCTGCGCTTGGTATACACCGTAGGCGCAGAGGCCCTGAGACTCTGCTCCGCAATCTTGGCAAGTTCGGATTCCTGTAAATACAGGTGAACATCCGAAGACGACAGGATCTGGTTGCTGGTGGAATCGTACAACTCCTTCAGCACCTCCACTGCGGCATTGGTCGCTTTCGCTTCCCCGCTGATGGAAAAGGCATTGCCTCGGTTGGAAATTTCAACGCCCAGTCTTTTTTCGAGTTGATGCAGGTGCCCGTTCAGGGGGCCGCACAGGTTGGCAAGACGCGGGTTGTCCACGGGTTCCAGGACGATGTTGACGGAATAGACTTCAGTTGGCAAAAGCTCAGTTTCCTCTACGACAGGGTTTCATGATAAACACCTCGCAACGAATTAGGAAATGCGTCCGTGATCTCGACACGGACAAACTTGCCTGACACCGTGTCCGGTGCGGCAAAGTTGACGACCCGGTTATTGTCCGTTCTTCCCGTAAATTCGAGCTGCGACTTCTTCGAGCGACCCTCGACAAGGACCACCTGCTCCGTTCCCAGCATGGCTTTCGAGTAGTCCCTCGATGCGCAGTCAATGGCCTTTTGCAGCCGCTGCAGCCTGCGTTTTTTCTCATCCAGCGGAACCTCATCCTGCAGCGATGCCGCGGGCGTTCCCGGCCTGCGGCTGTAGATGAAACTGTAGGACTGATCAAACCCGACCTCTTCCACCAGGTTCATCGTGCACTCGAAATCCTGGTCCGTTTCACCGGGAAAGCCAACGATAAAATCCGATGAGATACGGATGTCCGGTCGATGCCGGCGCAGTCGCTTGATGATGGACTTGAATTCGAGTGCCGTGTAGCCACGCTTCATGGCCGCGAGAACCCGGTCCGAACCACTTTGTACCGGCAGGTGCACATGATTGGTCAGTTCCGGTATCTCGGCATAAGCATCAATCAGATTCTCTGAAAATTCAATGGGATGCGAGCTTGTATAGCGAATCCGCCTGATGCCCTCCAGGCGGGCCACGTAATACAGCAGCAAGGAGAAATCGATCTCGTCCCCATGCCGGTCCTGGCCGCGGTAGCCATTCACGTTCTGGCCCAGCAAGGTGACCTCGCGCGCGCCCTGGCGAGCCACTGCGCGGATCTCCTTGAGCACGTCCTCCAGGGGCCGGCTGAATTCCTCTCCCCGGGTATAGGGCACCACGCAGTACGTACAGTACTTGCTGCAGCCCTCCATGATGGAGACAAAGGCTGCGGGGCCCTCATGCCGGGGTTCGGGCAGGCCGTCAAACTTTTCCATCTCGGGGAAAGCGGTATCGACGATCGGTGCTCGTTCGTCTTTTGCCTGGCGCAGCAAATCCGGCAGGCGGTGAATCGTCTGCGGTCCGAACACGACATCGACATGCCGTGCACGTGCCGCCAGAGCATCGCCCTCCTGGCTTGCCACACAGCCGCCAACGCCGATCAGCAGGTCCGGGTTATTCTCCTTGAGAGGGCGCCATTGACCCAGCTGGGAAAACACTTTCTCCTGGGCCTTTTCGCGAATGGAGCAGGTATTGAGCAGCAGCAGGTCAGCCTGTGAGGCATCGGTAGTCACATCAAAACCACAGCGATCCTGCAGGACATCCAGCATCTTCGCCGAGTCATACTCGTTCATCTGGCAGCCCTGGGTTTTGATAAATACTTTCCTGGGCATGGCACTCGAGCGGCTGTTGTTCATCCTCAGCACCTGCTACGCATTGAGGCACACGTTATGATCCCGATACCAGCAGCCGAACAGCCATCGGTTCGCTTGCCGGTCCACCGTGTCGGAGTGTAGTGCGTATATGGCTTGCAGCCCTGGGGAGGTGTCCCCGAGGCGCGCTCTTGCGAGGGTATTCACCGGTACGCTAAAAAGGGATGTCGTCGTCAAATTCGTCAGAGGATGAGCTCGCAGCGGTTTGTGCAGGCTCCATGTTCGAAGGGGGTCCATCCTGCATCATGGTTGAGCCGCCTTTTCCGCCCAGCATTTGCATGTTGTTGGCCACGATTTCAGTCGAATACCGGTCGCTCCCGCTTTGATCCTGCCACTTACGTGTTTGTAATCGTCCTTCCACGTACACCTGTGAGCCCTTTCTGAGGTATTCACCTGCAATCTCCGCCAGCCGATGAAACAGCACGACGCGGTGCCACTCGGTTTTCTCGACTTTCTCCCCCGAATTCCTGTCGTTCCAGGATTCAGTGGTGGCTACACTGATGTTGCATACCGCCTTGCCGCTCGGCATGTATTTTACTTCCGGGTCCTGGCCAAGGTGACCAATCAGTATCGCTTTGTTTATGCCTCTTGCCATCAAATTTCCCTGAGTGTGGGTAAGCCCGTTATTTTACGGAATTATGAGGCAGAACACACGACAAGCTGCAACATCCGATTTGGGTACACCATTCCCGAATACCCGGGTTTTGCGCCCGGGGCCGCTAAACACGTATATTAGTCCACTTGGCCCGAGCAAAAATGAACCCATGAAAAATATCACGATCCGGGGCGCGCGTACGCACAACCTTCAGGATATCGACCTCGACCTGCCCAGGGATCAGTTGATCGTCATCACCGGGTTGTCGGGTTCCGGGAAATCGTCGCTGGCATTCGATACGATTTTTGCGGAAGGCCAGCGCCGGTATGTCGAGTCCCTGTCATCCTACGCACGGCAGTTTCTTGCGCGCCTGGAGAAGCCGGACGTCGATGCCATCGACGGTTTGTCCCCTGCGATTTCAATTGAACAAAAGGCGAGTGCGCACAATCCACGCTCGACGGTCGGCACCATTACGGAAATTTACGATTATCTGCGTTTGCTGTTCGCCCGTGCAGGGACGCCGCGCTGTCCAACCCACCACATTGACCTGCACACACAAACGATCAGCCAGATGGTAGACAAGGTCCTGTCCCTCGAACGTGACAGGAAACTGATGCTGCTGGCACCCGTGGTGCGCAATCGAAAGGGAGAACATCAGCAAGTGCTGGCCGATTTACGTGCACAGGGGTTCATCCGGGCACGAATCGATGATGAAGTCTATGAGCTGGATGACCCGCCCCAGCTCAGTCTGCGGCGCAAACACACGATTGAAGTTATCGTCGACCGCTTCAAGGTCCGCCCGGACATGAAGCTTCGCCTGGCAGAATCCTTCGAGACGGCGCTGAAACTCGCGGATAACGTGGCCATTGTCCGATCCATGGACAACCCGCAGGAAAAGGAGCTGGTATTTTCTGCAAAATTCGCCTGCCCGCAATGCGGCTACAGCCTCGGCAAGCTTGAGCCACGTCTTTTCTCCTTCAACTACCCGGGCGGTGCATGCGCGGCGTGCGATGGTCTGGGCGTGGAGGAGTTTTTCGACCCCGAACTGGTGGTTGTCAGTGGCCAGCTGAGCCTGACCAGCGGGGCGATCCGCGGCTGGGACAGGCGCAACCCGCACTACTTCGACCTGATCCGCTCCCTGGCCAGCCATTACCAATTTGACATCGAGGCTCCCTGGGACATGCTGGATGAGGCCATCCAGAACACCATCCTGTACGGCAGTGACGGAGAGCCCATCCTGTTCAAGTACTCGAATGAAAGCAACCGGAGAGCCCAGCGCAGGCATGCATTCGAAGGCATCATCCCGAACATGGAACGGAGGTTCAATGAAACCACATCCAGTGCGGTACGTGAAGAACTCAGCAAGTACCTGACAAAACAGGTATGCCAGGCATGTCATGGCCACCGGCTGAACACCGCGGCCCGCCATGTATTCATCAATGACTGCAACCTGCCGACCATCACCTCCTGGCCCACGGAAAATGCACTCGAATTTTTCCAAGGACTCACACTCTCGGGCCACCTGGTCGCCGTCGGAGAAAAAGTCATCAGCGAAATCCGGGCGCGACTCAAGTTCCTCGTCAATGTCGGCCTGGACTACCTGGCCCTGGACCGTACTGCTGAAACATTATCCGGTGGAGAGCTGCAACGAATCCGTCTCGCGAGCCAGATTGGTTCGGGCCTCGTGGGTGTCATGTACATCCTGGATGAGCCCTCCATCGGTCTGCACCAGCGCGACAACAAACGCCTGATCAAGACGCTGACCTCGCTGCGCGATCTCGGCAATACCGTGATCGTGGTCGAACACGATGAAGAAGCGATACGCAGTGCGGATCATGTGGTCGATATGGGGCCCGGTGCGGGCATCCATGGCGGCAGGCTCGTCGCCGAGGGGACCCCGCATCAAATCGAAAAAAATTCAGCTTCGCTTACAGGACAATACCTGTCCGGAAAGCGCAAGATTCCCGTCCCGCAGATACGCCTGCCTTTCCAGAAGAATAAAACCATCCGCGTGGTCAAGGCGTGCGGCAACAACCTGCAGAACATCACGGTCGATATCCCGCTGGGATTGATGACCGTGGTCACCGGTGTTTCCGGGTCCGGGAAATCCACACTTGTGAATGACACCCTGTACAGGTACTGCATGCGCTACCTGCACAGCTCCGGTGCACCACCGGCATCCTGCAGCAAGATCTCCGGTCTCGAACATGTCGACAAGGTCGTGGATATCGACCAGAACCCGATCGGGCGCACGCCGAGATCCAACCCGGCCACCTATACCGGCCTGTTTACCCCGATACGCGAACTGTTCGCGAAGATTCCCGAGGCGCGCTCACGCGGCTACACACCGGGGCGCTTCAGCTTTAACGTGAAAGGCGGGCGGTGTGAGGCGTGCAGGGGCGATGGGGTCATACGGGTGGAAATGCACTTCTTGCCGGACATCTACGTGCCGTGTGATGTGTGCGAGGGAAAACGCTACAACCGTGAAACACTGCAAATCCACTACAAGAACAAAAATATCAATGAAGTGCTGCAAATGACGGTCGAAGTGGCTTATGACTTTTTCGAGATGATTCCTGTCATCAAACGCCGGCTGCAAACGCTCATGGACGTCGGGCTGTCCTATGTGCAGTTGGGGCAAAGTGCGACCACCTTGTCCGGTGGTGAGGCGCAACGCGTGAAGCTCTCTCGCGAGTTATCCAAGCGCAGTACCGGGCAAACCCTGTACATCCTGGATGAGCCCACCACCGGTCTTCACTTTCACGACGTGGAGCAGCTGTTGAAGGTATTGCACTACCTGCGTGACCAGGGCAACACGGTCATCGTGATTGAACACAACCTCGATGTCATCAAGACGGCGGACTGGATCATCGACCTGGGACCGGGCGGAGGAAACCGGGGTGGACAAGTCGTGGCCATGGGGACGCCTGAGGACGTCACCTGCAACGAGCAATCCTTTACGGGGCAATACCTGAGTCCTTTCCTCGACATGAGGGACCTGCGCAAGGAGCAGTCCTCCTGATTTTATTTCTTGCCGGGTGCGCTGAATTTGACTTTGTCGCCGGTATTGAAATCGAACTTTGCAGCGGCCGATCCGTCCCGTATGGCGAGCTCGACCAGGTTGTTTGAATTGCCATACCAGAAACCTTCTCCGGGATCGACGCAGTAAAACGCCTGCGCATAGCGCACCGGATGCCCGTGAATTTCCAAAACCTGGTTCCTGTGCGCCGGGCGATAGCGGATACCCGTGATGCCGTTGCCGAAGTGATCCACCTGTATGACTTCATGAAGATCCTCAGGCCACTGTGCACCGACCAGTGATTCGCCAGGGACGGGCTCAAGCCTGGGGTCAGCGCCCGATACAATTTGTGCGGCAACCGGTGCGAAAATATCCCTGCCATGGAATGTATTCGATGCAGGTGCGGTGGATGGACGGATCTCGAACCACCGGGCTTCAGACAGCTTTCTGGACATGACCGAGAACAGGCCATTATCCGGCCCCGTGAAGGTATGGCCATCCCCTTCAAGTACCAGCGGCAGTCGGTCCGAACCCACGCCGGGGTCCACTACGCCTACGACAACGGATTGCGCAGGGATGTGCTCAAGGAAGCTCGCAAGCAGATAGGCCGAGGCCTTGGGGTTGTGTGCGGGCAGTTCATGGATGAGGTCGATGACCCTGGCATCGGGTGCGATCGTGAAAATGGCAGATTTGAGCTGGCCGACATACGCACTGGATACGCCATAATCCGTTGCCAATACGATGGGCCTCATGATTGCCTGGTGGATGCGGGTGCCCCGCTACCCAGACCTGCAGAGCCGCTCACGCACGAGACTACTCTTCCTCGACAGGCCGGTCGACGAGTTCCACCAGCGCCATCGGCGCCTTGTCGCCATTGCGAAAACCGCATTTCAGGATGCGCAAATAGCCTCCCGGGCGTGCCTTGTAGCGCGGTCCAAGCTCGGTAAAGAGCTTGCCCACACTGGCCTTGTCGCGCAGCTTGGCAAATGCCCGCCTGCGCCTGTCCACACTGTCTTCCTTGGCGAGCGTGATCAAGGGCTCGGCATACCGGCGAAGCTCTTTCGCCTTGGGCAGGGTCGTGCGTATGACCTCGTGTGAAAACAGCGAAGTCGCCATATTGCTCATCATCGCCTTGCGATGTGGGCTGTTACGGTTTAGCCGGCGTCCGGACTGACGATGTCTCATACTGCTTCCCGGTAAATTCGTTCAGACCAGTACCTTGCGGTCTTCGCGCAAATTGGCAGGTGGCCAGTTTTCCAGTCGCATCCCCAGCGACAGGCCATGCGTACCCAGTACATCCTTGATTTCCGTCAAGGATTTCTTGCCCAGGTTGGGGGTTTTCAGCAACTCCACTTCCGTGCGCTGAATCAGGTCGCCAATATAATAGATTTTCTCTGCTTTCAGGCAGTTGGCTGATCGCACGGTCAGTTCCAGGTCGTCCACGGGGCGCACCAGGATGGGGTCAATCTCGGGCTCACTGACATCGGGCTCGACCTGCTCGTCGCCTTGCAGGTCCACAAATACGGACAGCTGCTGTTGCAGGACACCCGCGGCCTTGCGGATGGTCTCC
Organism: Gammaproteobacteria bacterium; assembly: GCA_965214675.1. GTDB lineage: Bacteria > Pseudomonadota > Gammaproteobacteria > UBA4575 > UBA4575 > WTFY01. Next base: position 407,765 of record OZ243969.1, on the reverse strand, counting down.
TCGGGATTGACCGTACCGTTCGTCTCGAGGTCAAAAATCAGCTTGTCCAGGTCCGTGCGTTGTTCCACACGTGCACTTTCCACGGAGTAGGCAACTCGGCGCACTGGACTGAAACTGGCATCCAGCAACAACGAACCGATGGCACGCTCCTCATCATTGCGTCGTTGTGTGGCCGGCTGATAGCCGCGGCCCTTGGCCACCTTCAATGTCATTGACAGTGAACCACGCTCGGTGAGGTGAGCGATGACGTGGTCCTTGTTCATGATCTCTACATCATGATCCACCTCGATGTCTCCTGCGGTAGCTACTCCCGGACCTTTCTTGTTCAGGGTCAGGGTCGCCTCGTTCCTCTCGTGCATTACGACCGCAATGCCTTTCAGGTTCAGCAGGATGTCGACCACATCTTCCTGTACTCCCTCGATGGCCGTGTACTCGTGCAGCACTCCGTCGATCTGAACCTCAACGACCGCACAACCCGGTATGGACGATAGTAAAATCCGTCTTAACGCATTGCCAAGCGTATGCCCAAAACCCCTGTCCAGTGGCTCGAGCACGACTTTGGCATGACACTCATCGACCAGATGAACATCAACCACTCTTGGCTTCAGCAACTCATTTGCACCCATTTTTATCCTAACCCCTTAATTACTCATTACTTGGAATACAGCTCAACCACGAGAGACTCGTTGATATCCGGCGGTAATTCATCACGTTCCGGAATCGATTTGAACTTGCCCTGCATCTTCTTGATATCCACGTCCACCCAGTCAGGCATGCCGATTTGCTCCGCGGCATTCAATGCCTCCTGGATGCGCAGTTGTTTCCTGGATTTCTCACGCACTGTAATGACATCCTCCGGAGACACATGGTAGGAAGGGATGCTCACCGTCACGCCGTTCACTTCGATGGCCTTGTGGCTCACCAGTTGCCTGCACTCTGATCGGGTAACCCCAAAGCCCATCCGGTAAACGACATTGTCGAGCCTGCACTCGAGAATCTGCAGCAGATTTTCACCTGTGGAGCCTTTGATGCGCGATGCCTTCTTGTAGTAGTTCCTGAACTGGCGTTCGAGCACCCCGTAGATGCGACGCAGTTTCTGTTTCTCGCGCAATTGCATGCCGTAATTGGACATCCGCCCCCGCTTGTCGCCATGCTGACCGGGAAGCTTGTCAATTTTGCATTTTGAGTCCAGCGGCCTCGCACGGCTCTTCAGCATGAGGTCCGTGCCTTCACGCCGGCTGATCTTACACTTGGGTCCTAAGTAACGTGCCATAACTACCTCACCCTATACACGACGACGTTTTGGTGGACGACAGCCATTGTGCGGAATGGGGGTCACGTCATTGATGTTGGTGATCTTGTACCCCATGGCGTTCAGTGCCCGCACTGCCGATTCACGCCCAGGCCCTGGTCCCTTGATCCTGATTTCCAGGTACTTGAGTCCGTATTCCTGTGCATTCTGACCGGCGCGCTGGGCTGCGGTCTGGGCAGCAAAGGGAGTGCTTTTCCGTGAGCCACGGAATCCCGAGCCTCCCGAGGTGGCCCAGGCCAGTGCATTGCCCTGGCGGTCCGTGATTGTCACGATCGTATTGTTAAAGGAGGCATGTATATGCGCCACTCCGTCCGTTACGGTGCGCTTGACCTTCTTTCGGGTACGTGTCGGTGTTTTTGCCATAGTTTGTCCGCTACCTGCTGGTTATCTCTTTACGGGACGCCTCGGACCCTTTCGCGTGCGGGCATTCGTACGGGTGCGCTGGCCGTGCAACGGCAACCCGCGACGATGCCTGATCCCGCGATAGGTACCAAGGTCCATCAGTCGTTTAATATTTACGGTCACTTCCCGGCGCAGGTCACCTTCCACACGGAATTTGCCTACTTCCGTACGCAGGCGACCGACTTCATCCTCGCTCAAATCCTTGATTTTCGTGCTTGCCTTGATGCCTGCGGCCGCACAGATCTTTCGTGACCTGGAACGCCCGATGCCGTAGATGGCCGTCAAGGCAATCTCTGCGTGCTTGTGCACAGGTACGTTGATTCCGGAAATTCGTGCCATTTACTGTTTCCTCAAACTTTCTCAGCCCTGTCGCTGCTTGTGTCTTGGATCCTTGCAGATCACGCGCACCACGCCATTACGGCGCACGATCCTGCAGTTCCTGCATATCTTCTTTACAGAGGCTCGTACTTTCATCGTTCTCTCACCTTGATCTAGCGCAGACTCCCTGCACGTCCATATCCCTTCAGGTTCGCTTTCTTCATCAGCCCTTCATACTGGTGCGACATCAAATGGGCCTGCACCTGGGCCATAAAATCCATCACCACGACGACAATGATCAACAGGGACGTTCCACCAAAGTAAAACGGCACGCTGTATTTGAGGATCAGGAATTCAGGCAGCAGGCAGACCAGGGTAATGTAGATCGCACCCACCGCTGTCAGTCGTGTCAGCACGCCATCGACGTAGCGCGCGGTTTGTTCTCCCGGGCGGATGCCGGGGATAAAGGCTCCGGACCGCTTCAGGTTGTCTGCCGTCTCCCGTGAGTCAAAAACGATTGCCGTATAGAAAAAGCAGAAGAACACGATGGCAAGCGCATACAGCATGACATACAGGGGTTGTCCGGGCGAAATCGCGTTGGCCATGTTCGTGAGCCAGGAAAAACTTCCCTCCGAACTGCTGGACCACTGCAACAGGGTGGCAGGGAACAGGATGATGCTGGAAGCAAAAATTGGTGGAATGACACCGGACATGTTGAGCTTGAGCGGCAGATGGCTGGATTGTGCTGCGAACATTTTCCTGCCCTGCTGGCGGCGTGCATAGTTCACCGTAATTCGCCGCTGCGCACGTTCTGCAAAAATCACGAATGCCGTCACCGCAATTGCCATGATGAAGAGGAACAGTGCAAAGCCTTCACCGAGCGCACCCTGGGACACCAGGTCCAATGTGCCGCCGATCGCAGCCGGAAGGCCTGCCACAATGCCGGCAAAGATAATGATCGAGATGCCATTCCCTATGCCTCTTTCCGTGATCTGCTCACCCAGCCACATCAGGAACATCGTTCCGGTCACCAGGCTTATCGTTACCGTAAAGACGAATCCGATTCCCGGACTCAGCGCGACCTGCTGGTTCTGCAGGGCAATCGATACGCCGATGGCCTGGAACGTGGCCAGGAATACGGTTCCGTAACGCGTGTATTGCGTGATTTTGCGCCGCCCTGACTCACCTTCCTTTTTAAGTTCTTTCAATGACGGCACCACGGCACTCATCAACTGCATGATGATGGATGCGGAGATATACGGCATGATGCCCAGCGCAAAAATGCTGAGGCGCTCAAGTGCACCTCCGGAAAACATGTTGAACATGCCCAGTATGGTGCTGCTCTGCTGCTCGAAAAATCGGGCCATCGCGCCCGGGTCTATCCCCGGGACCGGAATAAAGGTGCCGATGCGGTACACCACAAGGGCAACCAGCACAAACACCAGTCGTTTGCGAAGTTCGCTGACCTGGCCCAGCCCGGCAAGCGAGCCCACGGCATTTGCACCCGAGCGAGCCATCAGTCCTGAATGCTCCCGCCCGCGGCTTCAACAGCTTTCCTCGCACCCGGAGTAAACTGCAGGCCCCTGGTCTTCACCGCGGATTCAATTTTTCCTGACAGGATGACCTTGACGCGCTTGGTAGATGCAGGCACCAGTCCCGCCGCTTTCAGGGCATCAATGTCCACGTCGCCCTCGCCCATCGATCCCAGCTCGTGCAGGCGCAGCACAGCGCTTTCAGCTGATTTACGCGAACTAAAGCCGACTTTTGGCAAGCGCCGTTGCAGCGGCATCTGGCCGCCTTCGAAGCCGACCTTGTGGTAGCCGCCCGAGCGCGAATGCTGGCCCTTGTGACCACGGCCACAGGTCTTCCCGTTACCGGAGCCGATTCCCCGCCCGACCCGCTTGCGAGCAATGCGGCTGCCTTGTGCAGGCTTCAGGTTATTCAGTTTCATGTTTCCGGCCATCAGGCTTCTTCCACTTTGAGCATGTAGTCAATTTTGCGGATCATGCCGCGGTTCTCCGGAGTGTCCGCCACCGTTACCGGGTTGTGTATCCGCCGGATTCCAAGGCCGCGTGCGCACGCCTTGTGGCTCGCCAGCCGGCCACTCAGGCTTTTGATCAGGGTAACTTTCAACTGCTGGCTCATGAATCAGGACTCGCTAATGATTACGACAGAATCTCTTCGACAGTCAGGCCACGTTTGGCCGCAATGTACTCCGGGTCCCGCATACTGCTCAGTGCGTTGACCGTCGCCTGCACCACGTTGATCGGATTTTTGGAACCGATGCATTTCGACAGGATGTTCTTGATGCCGACGACCTCAAATACCGCGCGCATGGCACCTCCTGCGATGATACTCGTACCCACGGAAGCTGGCTGCATGAAGACCTTCGCAGCCCCATGACGCCCGATGACCGGGTAGTGCAATGTGCCATCCTTGAGCGGAACATACTTCATATCCTTGCGTGCTTTCTCCATCGCCTTGCGGATCGCCAAAGGCACTTCACGGGCCTTGCCGTAGCCGATGCCGACCTTGCCGTTGCCGTCTCCAACCACAGTCAATGCGGTAAATCCAAACTGACGTCCACCTTTGACCACCTTGGCCACCCGGTTGACGGTAATCAGTCTTTCTTCAAGACCGTCAGGAATTCTAGCGGGTTCTTTTGCTGCCATCTGAATTTGCGTACCTTGTATTTAAAATTTCAATCCTGCTTCACGTGCAGCCTCTGCCAGGGCTTTGATACGGCCATGATATTTAAACCCTGAACGGTCAAAAGCCACATCCACCACGCCTTTTTCCTGGGCGCGCTTGGCAATCGTCTCGCCGACTACTTTGGCGGCTTCCACATTCCCGGTATTCTTCACGGCCTTGCGCACTTCACTCTCCAGAGACGAAGCACTCACAATGGTGGATTCGGAGTCCGGCGCGATGACCTGCGCATAGGTATGCTGGAGTGTCCGGTGCACGCACAGTCGATGGGCCTTGACCTCGGCAATCTTGCCGCGTGTCTTGCGCGCCCTGCGCATTCTTGAAGCTTTGTTTCCCATCTCTATCACTGCCTATTTCTTCTTCGCCTCTTTACGGACGACGCGCTCATCGGAGTACTTGATTCCCTTGCCCTTGTACGGTTCCGGTTTACGGTAGGCACGTATTTCTGCGGCCACCTGCCCCACTTTCTGCTTGTCCGTACCGCGGATGACGACTTCAGTCTGACTGGGAGTTTCGATTTTAATGCCTTCCGGCACGGGATAATTCACTGGATGGGAGAAGCCTAGTGCAAGTGTCAGCACCTTGCCCTTGGACTGGGCACGATACCCCACACCGACCAACTCAAGCTTGCGTTCAAATCCCTTGCTGACCCCGGTCACCAGGTTATTGATCAGTGCCCGCATGGTGCCTGCCATGGCGCTTTCCCCGCCTTCGTTCAGCACCACGTTGATCTGGTTGTCTTTTTGCTCAACATTGACGTCGCTGTGGATATCCATCGACATTTCGCCGACCGGACCCTTCACGGCAATGTGTGCGCCTTGCAGCTTCACATCCACGCCCTGCGGTATTTCAACAGGCTGTTTTGCAATACGCGACATCAGTATTCAGATCCGTTGGTTTCTATTCAATTGTGCACAGCACTTCACCGCCATGCCCCATCGCGCGCGCAGCCCGATCGGTCATCACACCTTTCGAGGTGGAAATCACGGCCACACCCATGCCACCAATGACCCTGGGCAGGTTCTCGGCACTCTTGTAGCGGCGCAGACCCGGGCGGCTGACACGGTGGAGCCGGGTAATTACCGGCTCACCCATATAGTATTTAAGATGTATCGTGAGTTCGGCCTTGGCTTCTTTTTTCTCCACAGAAAAGTCTTCAATAAATCCTTCTTTCTTGAAAACTTCCGCAATCGCCTCTTTCAGCTTTGAAGAAGGCATCGTGACAGTGACCTGCCGGGCGCCCTGGCCATTGCGGATACGCGTGAGCATATCGGATATCGGATCATTCATACTCATGGCTTTCCAGTCTCCGTTTGTTCAGCGCACTCAATTACCAGCTGGCCTTCACCAGGCCGGGAACATCGCCCCGCATGGCGGCCTCACGCAGCTTGTTGCGGCCCAACCCGAACTTCCGGTAATAGCCCTTCGGTCTTCCGGTCAGGCTGCACCGGTTGCGCAAGCGCACCGGGCTGGCATCGCGGGGTAATTTCTGCAACTGCAGCATGGCATCCTGTTTTTCGTCGTAACTGGTCGTCGGGCTCTTTATGGTGGCCTTGAGCCGGGCACGCTTTTCTGCGCAACGGCGTACAGTCTTGTTGCGTTTCTTCTCTCTCTCAAGCATCGATAATTTTGCCATGGGCTCTATACTCTCTATTTCTTGAATGGAAAGCTGAAGGCTTCCAGTAACGCCTTCGCCTCATTATCCGTTCTTGCCGACGTGGTGATCGCGATATCCATACCGCGAATCGCATCGATTTTGTCGTAGTCGATTTCCGGGAAAATAATCTGCTCGGTGACCCCCATGCTGTAATTGCCGCGCCCGTCAAAGGCCTTCGGACTCAAGCCGCGGAAATCCCGCACGCGCGGTATGGCGATGCTGATCAGGCGGTCAAGAAACTCATACATCCGGGTTCTGCGCAGTGTCACCTTGCAGCCAATTGGAAAATCCTCTCGAATACTGAAGCCGGCAATGGACTTTCTGGCGCGGGTAACCACGGCTTTTTGCCCGGCAATCTTCTCAAGATCGCCAATGACTTCCTTGATGGTCTTCTTGTCACGCCCTGCCTCACCCACACCGATGTTCAGGGTGATCTTTTCGATACGGGGCACCTGCATGAGGTTCTTGTAGCCCAGCGTTTCCATCAACTGGGACCTGACCGTATTCAAGTAAAATTCCTGGAGCCTTGACATGTGCGTTCCTAGATATCGACCACTTCGCCGTTGGACTTGAAATACCGGATCTTTTTGCCGTCTTCCAGGGTTCGGTATCCGACCCGGTCACCTTTGCTGGTCGCCGGATTGAACAGCATCACATTCGAGACATGAATCGGCGATTCCTGTTCGTTGATGCCACCGGATACCCCGGCATTGGGATTGGGCTTCTGGTGCTTTTTAACGACGTTGATATTTTCCACGACCACGTGGTTTTCACTCACCTTGAGCACGGTACCGCGCCGGCCCTTGTCCTTGCCGGCAACCACGATCACGTCATCTCCCCTGCGTATTCTTAGCATGTCGATTGATCCTGTACCTGTCCCACGATTCCCGGTTTACAGCACTTCAGGTGCAAGCGAAATTATTTTCATGAAGCGTTCGGTACGCAGTTCGCGTGTCACCGGCCCAAAGATACGGGTACCGATCGGCTGCAACTGGCTGTTCAGCAACACCGCTGCATTGCCGTCGAAGCGGATGGTCGACCCGTCAGGACGCCGGATGCCTTTGGCCGTTCGCACGATGACCGCATTGTAGACTTCACCCTTCTTCACCTTGCCTCTCGGGATCGCATCCTTGACGCTGACCTTGACAATGTCGCCGATGCCCGCGTAACGACGCTGTGAGCCACCCAGCACCTTGATGCACTGCAATTTGCGTGCACCGCTGTTGTCTGCCACGCCAAGGGTCGATTGCATCTGAATCATGTCGTTCTCATCCTGCTACCGTGTCTTCGTTGCGCTTGACCACTTCGACCAGCTTCCATGATTTATTTTTTGAAATGGGTCGGCACTCCTGGATCGAGACTTCGTCCCCAAGGCCGCATTCATTGTTCTCATCATGTATATGCAGCTTCGTCGAGCGGCGAATATATTTTTCATACAACGGATGCTTGATCTGGCGCTCAAGAAGCACGACTGCCGTCTTGTCCATCCGGTCGCTAATGACCCTGCCTTGCAGGGTTCGAATCTTTTTGGTTTCCTCAGGCATCTGCAACCTTTGCACCCTTCTGTGTTGACTTTTCATTCATCAGTGTCTTTACCCGCGCAATGCTTCTTCTGTTTACCTTGAACTGATGCACACGTGTCATCTGGCCCGTGCCCATCTGCATACGCAGGTTGAATTGTTCCTTGCGCAGCTCGAGCAACTCCTTGTTGAGTTCCTCAACCGTCTTGTCCTTGAGTTCTTTTTCCTTCGCCATCGGACTACATCACACTTCGCGTAACAAAGGAGGTCCGTATCGGCAACTTGGCATCCGCCAGACGGAAGGCCTCACGGGCGGTTTTCTCGTCCACGCCTTCCATTTCATAAAGCATCTTGCCCGGCTGTACCTTGGCCACCCAGTACTCGACATTGCCCTTGCCTTTCCCCTGCCGTACTTCCAGGGGTTTTTTCGTCACCGGCACATCCGGAAACATCCGTATCCAGATTTTCCCGCCACGCTTGATGTGGCGCGTCATCGCCCGCCGTGCCGCCTCGATTTGCCGGGCCGTGATACGACCGCGGGTGACGGCCTTGAGTCCGTATTCGCCAAAGCTGACCTTGTTGCCATTCTGGGCCAGCCCACGATTGCGGCCCTTCCTCTGCTTCCTGAACTTTGTACGCTTGGGTTGTAACATGCTGGCTTACCTGGATGGCTTGAGCTGGCGCCCAATCCTTACTTGTCTGCTCCTTCTTCGGTTTCCTTGGCACCAATACCGAATACATCACCCTTATAGATCCAGGTCTTGATGCCGATGATGCCGTACGTGGTCTTGGCTTCCGCGAAACCATAGTCGATGTTGGCTCGCAGGGTATGCAGGGGCACGCGCCCCTCCCGGTACCATTCACTGCGTGCAATCTCCGCCCCGTTCAGGCGACCGGCGACATTCACTTTCACGCCTAGCGCACCGAGGCGCATCGCGTTGCCCACGGCACGTTTCATTGCCCTTCGAAACGTAATTCGCCGCTCCAGCTGCTGTGCAATGCTTTCTGCAACCAGCTGCGCGTCAATTTCCGGCTTGCGGATCTCCTCGATGTTGATCTTCACGTTGTTCACGCTCAGGCCGGTGCGTCTTGCGATCTCATGACGCAGTGCTTCGATGTCCTCGCCTTTCTTGCCAATCACGATGCCAGGACGCGCCGTGTGGATGGTAATGAACGCTGCCCGGGCAGGACGGTTGATCTGTATTCTGCTGACCGAGGCCTGAGAAAGTTTTTTCTTCAGGTAATCCCGGATTTCAAGATCACTGCTCAGAAATTCAGCATAATCACGGCCATCGGCATACCACTTGGATGTCCAGTCAGTGGAAATACCAAGGCGCATACCGGTTGGATGTACTTTTTGTCCCATATCTAGTGATTATCTCCTGCCAGAATTCGTGTCATGATCCTGTACGGTACTTGCCTGTCCATCACCTGCACTAGCTGTCACTCACCACTACGGTGATATGGCTGGTGCGTTTTAAAATCTTTGCAGCACGGCCTTTGGCGCGCGCCCTGAAACGACGGTGCGTCGGACCGTCATCCACGAAAATCTTTGCCACCTTGAGTTCATCAATATCCGCGCCTTCGTTATGCTCGGCATTGGCGATCGCCGATTCCAGCACCTTGCGTATAATTCCCGCGGCCTTCTTGGGGCTGAACTTCAAAACCTCCAGGGCCCGGTCCACGGCCTTGCCACGCACCTGGTCTGCGACCAGCCGGGCTTTTTGCGGCGTGATGCGCACAAAGGTATGTTTTGCTGAAACCTCCATCACTACTTGGCCTTCCTGTCTCCGGAATGTCCCTTGAACGTGCGGGTAATCGCGAATTCACCGAGCTTGTGTCCGACCATGTTTTCACTGATCAGAATCGGTACATGCTGCCTGCCGTTGTGTACGGCAATCGTGACCCCTACCATCTCGGGTACCACAAAAGAGCGCCGCGACCAGGTCTTGATGGGCTTGCGGTCATTCGTAGCGGACGCTTTCTCGACTTTCCTCATCAAGTGATGATCGACAAATGGTCCTTTGCGTAGTGATCTTGGCATTTCGGAATTCCTGTTATCCTCTGTAGTGCGGCTGTCTCTATTTCTTCTTTCTGCGCCGTACGATCAAACGGTCCGTACGGTGATTCTTTCGAGTCTTGTAGCCTTTGGTCGGCATCGCCCATGGCGATACGGGATGACGTCCGCCGGACGTGCGCCCTTCACCACCGCCATGCGGATGGTCCACCGGGTTCATGGCCACACCCCGAACGGTAGGGCGGACTCCGCGCCAGCGCTTGGCACCCGCCTTGCCCAGCTTGCGCAAATTGTGTTCGCTGTTGCCGACTTCCCCGATCGTTGCGCGACAATCGAGCAGTACCTTGCGCATCTCACCGGAACGCAACCTCAGGGTCACGTAATTTCCCTCACGCGCCACCACCTGGATGGCCGCGCCTGCACTGCGCCCGATCTGTGCACCCTTGCCCGGCTTCATCTCGATGCAGTGCACTACCGTGCCCACCGGGATACTTCGAAGCGGCAGGGTGTTGCCCGCCTTGATCGGCACATGCATGCCTGAAATGACTTCACTGTCCACCGACAGATTCCGTGGTGCGATGACGTAACGCCGTTCACCGTCTGCGTATTTAAGCAGTGCAATATTGGCGCTGCGGTTCGGGTCATACTCGATTCTTTCCACCTGCGCCGGGATGTCATCCTTGTTGCGCTTGAAGTCAATGACCCGGAAACGCTTTTTATGTCCACCCCCGCGGTGGCGCGTGGTGATGCGCCCGACATTGTTGCGTCCACCGGTTCTTTTCTTGTCCGACAGCAACGGCTTGTACGGCCCACCCTTGTGCAGGCCCGGTGTGTTGACCTGTACGACGAAACGTCGTCCTGCGGATGTGGGTTTTGCCTTTACTACTGCCATGACACTGTCCTGCGGTTAGGTGCTGTACCCGCTGAAATCAATATCGTTGTCCGCTTCCAGGGTCACGATGGCCTTCTTCCAGTCCGCGCGCTTGCCCGGCCGGCGGTTGAAGTTTTTACGCTTGCCCTGCATGTTGATGGTATTGACCGCCGCCACTTTCACTTCAAACAGCTTTTCCACGGCCGCCTTGATTTCAGATTTCCTGGCATTGCGCATGACACGAAAAACATGCTGGCTTCTCTTGTCGGCACCCTCCGCCGTCTTCTCCGAGATATGCGGGCCCAGCAACACCGTCATCAACCGTTCCTCGTTCACTGCAGCCACCCCTCAATCGCCTGTAACGCATCCTTGGTGACCACCACATTCCGGTGCCTGAACAGGCTTACAGGATCGATACCTGAAACTTCGGTCACCTCGACATGGGGCAGATTACGCACCGAGAGGTGGAGGTTTTCGTCGGCTTTTTCGGTGATGATCAATGCGGAGGTAATCTTGAGCTTTTGCAACTGCGCCAGAGCCAGCTTGGTCTTGGGCTCGGCCACTTCGAAATCCTTGATCACGTGCAGGCATTCCTGGCGGATCAGTTCTGAAAACATGCTGGCGTATGCCGCGCGCACCATTTTCTTATTCAGCTTTTGCCTGTAGCTGCGAGGCCTGGCCGCAAACATCACACCGCCTGAGCGCCACAGCGGACTGTTCGACGTACCGGCCCGGGCACGTCCCGTACCCTTTTGTCTCCAGGGCTTGGCACCGCCTCCACGCACGTCACTGCGGCTCTTGTTCGCCTTGCTTCCACTTCGCGCACCCGCCAGATAGGCCGTGACCGCCTGGTGTACCAGCGGTTCATTGAAGCTGCGCGCAAAGATATCATCCGATACCGTGACGGTAGACCGGGTATTACTCACTTTAAGTTTCATACGACCAATCCATCAGGCCTTATCGGCACTCTCTGTTGCAGGCTCTTCGGATTCGCTCGGTCCTGGCAGGTTCACTTCCCCGGCATGAACAGGCCGTATCATGACGTCACCCCCCGGGGCACCGGGAACCGCACCCTTGATCAAAAGCAGATCCTTTCCTTCGTCGACCTGCACGACTTTCAGGTTTTTCGTCGTGACCCGCACGTTGCCCATCTGTCCGGCCATTTTCTTGCCCTTGAACACATGGCCAGGGTCCTGGCACTGTCCGGTCGAACCAAGCGCACGATGCGACAGGGAGTTTCCATGGGTGGCATCCTGCATGTGGAAGTTGTGGCGCTTGACAGCACCTGCGAAGCCCTTGCCCTTTGAGATCCCGGAAACCGCAACCTTCTGCCCTACGGTAAACAACCCCACGCCCAGTTCCGAGCCCACCTGCAGGGATTCCAGCTGTTCGTTGTCGGATCGAAATTCCCGCAGGCCTCTGCCCGCACGGACACCCGATTTTGCAAACTGGCCGGCCGTCGGTTTATTGATACGCGAGGGCTTGATGTCGCCATAGGTCACCTGTACGGCATCATAGCCATCCAGGTCCTGACTGCGAACACGGGTCACCCGGTTGCTGGGTACATGCAAAACGGTCACCGGCACGGACTCACCTGCCTCGTTAAAGACACGGGTCATACCCACTTTTTTCCCAACCAGACCTAATGACATGTGTGCTCTTTCCTACAGTCCAACGTTCGCAAGGATTTCACTTGCCCGGATAACCGCGACCCGGCACAGGGCTAGCCCATGCCGGGTCGCAGCGAATCCACCATTATCCCAAATATCAGAGTCTTAAAAAACCATTTTCTTTACCCAGCGAGAGCCCCTGTGCTCAAGTAGATTCCACCCCTTCCTAGTTCAGTTTGATCTGGACGTCGACGCCGGCAGCCAAATCCAGCTTCATGAGCGCATCGACGGTCTTGTCCGTCGGCTCAACGATGTCCATGATCCGCTTGTGCGTGCGAATTTCGTACTGGTCACGGGCATTCTTGTCGACATGCGGCGAGATCAGCACGGTAAAGCGCTCTTTCTTGGTCGGTAACGGGATCGGGCCCTTGACCCTGGCCCCGGTGCGCTTGGCCGTTTCCACAATTTCACTTGCAGAGCGGTCGATCAGGCGGTGATCAAACGCTTTCAGGCGAATCCGTATGGTCTGTCCCGTAGTCATCGTGCTGGCTGCCTAATTAACTGCATTACTCAATGATCTTCGAGACCTTTCCGGCCCCCACCGTGCGTCCGCCTTCACGGATGGCAAAGCGCAGCCCCTTTTCCATGGCAATCGGGGCGATCAGGGACACGTCCATCTGCACGTTATCTCCCGGCATGACCATTTCGGTACCGCTGGGAAGATCGACTGCACCGGTCACATCGGTGGTACGGAAGTAGAACTGCGGGCGATACCCATTGAAAAACGGGGTATGCCTTCCACCTTCCTCCTTGCTGAGGATATACACTTCGGCTTCGAACTTCGTGTGCGGGTTGATACTGCCGGGCTTGCACAGCACCTGGCCACGCTCGACCTCGTCGCGCTTGGTTCCACGTAGCAACACGCCGACGTTGTCACCGGCCTGCCCCTGGTCGAGCAGTTTTCTGAACATCTCGACACCGGTACAGGTGGTTGTTTCCGTATCGCGTATCCCTACAATCTCAATCTCGTCGCCGACCTTGACGATGCCGCGCTCCACACGGCCTGTGACAACCGTACCACGACCGGATATCGAGAATACATCCTCAACCGGCATAATGAAGTCGCCATCAATGGCACGCTCCGGCTCAGGAACAAATGAATCCATCTCTTCCACCAGTTTGATGATGGAAGGTATGCCCGTGTCCGAAGTGTCCCCTTCCAGGGCCTTCAGGGCCGAGCCTGTGATGATCGGAGTATCGTCTCCAGGGAATTCATAGGTCGACAGCAAGTCGCGGACTTCCATTTCAACCAGCTCGAGCAACTCGGGGTCGTCCACCTGGTCGGACTTGTTCATGTACACCATGATATGGGGAACACCGACCTGCCTGGCCAGCAGGATATGCTCACGTGTCTGGGGCATGGGGCCATCAGCGGCACTGACGACCAGAATCGCACCGTCCATCTGTGCGGCACCCGTGATCATGTTCTTTACATAGTCGGCATGGCCGGGGCAATCCACATGAGCGTAGTGACGGTTGACGCTCTCGTATTCGACGTGTGCAGTCGCAATGGTAATGCCGCGCTCACGTTCTTCAGGAGCATTGTCAATCTGATCATACGTCCTGTACTCACCCCCGTGGGTCTCACCCATCACCTTGGTCAGGGCCGCTGTCAAAGTAGTCTTGCCGTGGTCGACATGACCAATCGTACCGACGTTTACATGCGGTTTAGTACGCTCAAATTTCTCTTTGGACATCTTTCTCTACCTCTTAAAAAAATATCGTAATGGCCACACGCGGGTTAACCATTCTTCTTGATGATGGCATCCGCCAGGCTGCTCGGGACTTCCTTGTACTTGTGAAACTCCATCGAATAGGTGGCCCGACCCTGTGTCGCGGAACGCAAATCCGTTGCATACCCGAACATTTCAGACAGCGGAACCTCCGATGAAATCACCTTGCCCGAAGGGCTGTCCACCATGCCTCCAACCATGCCGCGGCGACGACTCAGGTCGCCCACAACATCCCCCATATGCTCTTCCGGGGTCACGACTTCCACCTTCATGACGGGCTCAAGCAACACCGGACTGGCCTGCCGGGCGCCATCGCGAAAGGCCATGGAACCTGCAATCTTGAACGCCATCTCGGATGAATCCACATCATGGTAGGAGCCGTCATACAGCGTCACCTTGACATCCACCACAGGGTAGCCCGCGATCACGCCATTGTATATGGCTTCCTTGACCCCTTTTTCCACCGCGGGAATATATTCCCTCGGCACCACGCCGCCAACAATCTCGTTGGAAAACTCGAAACCGTCTCCGGGTTTTTGCGGCTCGATTCTTAAATACACGTGCCCGTACTGTCCGCGGCCACCGGACTGGCGCACAAACTTGCCTTCCTGCTGGATGTCCTTGCGAATGGTTTCACGGTAGGAGACCTGCGGAGCGCCGACATTGGCCTCCACGCTGAATTCCCTTCTCATGCGATCGACGATGATATCCAGGTGCAGCTCACCCATGCCCGAGATAATGGTCTGCCCCGATTCCTCATCGGTACGCACCCTGAAGGACGGATCTTCGCGGGCCAGTTTCTGCAAGGCGATGCCCATCTTTTCCTGGTCCGATTTCGTTTTTGGCTCAACTGCCACGGAAATGACCGGCTCTGGAAATTCCATGCGTTCCAGGGTGATGACATCGTTGAGGTCACACAGGGTCTCGCCAGTGGCGACATCTTTCAATCCGACGGCCGCCGCAATGTCACCGGCGCGGACTTCCTTGATTTCATCACGCGAATTTGAATGCATCTGCAATATTCGCCCGACGCGCTCCTTTTTGCTCTTGACCGGGTTATAGACGGTATCCCCGGAACTGAGAACACCGGAGTACACACGGAAAAAAGTCAGGGTTCCGACATACGGGTCCGTTGCGATCTTGAAGGCCAGGGATGCAAACGGCTCATCATCCGAAGACTTTCGCTCGGTGATGGTCTCGGCCTTGTCTTCCATCATGCCCTGGATCGCAGGCACATCCGTCGGCGATGGCATGAACTCAATGATGGCGTCCAGCAGGGCCTGTACACCCTTGTTCTTGAATGCCGTGCCGCACAGGGCGGGCACGATCTCGTTGGACAGCGTGCGAAGCCTCAATCCCTTGCGGATGTCATCTTCTGACAGGGTGCCGTTATCGAGGTAGCTTTCCATGATCTCCTCGGAAGACTCCGCCGCCGCCTCGATCAATTTTTCCTGCCATTCCTGGCTCGCAGCGAGCATGTCCTCGGGGATCTCCGCTTCTTCAAACGTAGTTCCCTTGTCCTCTTCATTCCAGTAGATGGCCTTCATCTTGATCAGGTCGACCACGCCCTTGAAGTTCTCCTCGGCACCGATGGCCAACTGGATGGGCACCGGGTTGGAGCCAAGCCGTTCCTTGATCTGGCCCACCACACGCAGAAAATTTGCACCGGTGCGGTCCATCTTGTTAACGAATGCCATGCGCGGCACCTGGTACTTGTTTGCCTGGCGCCATACGGTCTCGGACTGAGGCTCAACGCCGCCAACCGCGCAAAATACGGCACAGGCGCCGTCCAGTACACGCAATGAGCGCTCCACCTCGATGGTGAAATCCACGTGCCCGGGGGTATCGATGATATTGATGCGGTGCTCGTCGAACTGCTGGTCCATGCCGCTCCAGAAACAGGTCGTCGCCGCCGATGTAATGGTGATTCCGCGCTCCTGCTCCTGCTCCATCCAGTCCATGACGGCTTCACCGTCATGCACCTCGCCGATCTTGTGCGAGATGCCGGTGTAGAAAAGGATGCGTTCGGTGGCCGTGGTCTTGCCGGCATCGATGTGCGCCATGATGCCAACGTTGCGGTAACGCGAGATCGGTGTTTTACGTGCCACGATTTAAGCCCTGCGCCGGTACGCTACCAGCGGTAGTGAGAAAATGCCTTGTTTGCTTCGGCCATGCGAAGCGTATCTTCACGTTTCTTGATGGCCGTGCCTTTTTGTGCAGAGGCATCCATCAACTCGCCGGCAAGCTTGTTGATCATGGATTTCTCGCCACGTTTTTTCGCGGCATCGACAATCCAGCGCATCGCCAGCGTGGTCTGCCGGGCCGGGCGCACTTCCACAGGCACCTGGTAGGTCGCACCGCCTACGCGCCGTGACTTGACCTCGACAAACGGGCGTACATTCTCGATCGCCTTCTTGAAGATTCCGATTCCTTCCTGTCCGCTTTTGCGCTCTACGTTGTCAAACGCCTGATACAGGATTTTCTCGGCGATGGACTTCTTGCCGTGTTTCATCAGCATGTTGACAAACTTCGCAACCAACTGATCCCCGTACTTGGGGTCGTCCAGGATTTTGCGCTTGGGGATTTCTCTTCTACGTGACATGGCGAGACTGCTTCAGTAAGGGGTGGGCGCTAGGATTTGGGCTTTTTGGCGCCGTACTTCGAACGGGCCTGCATGCGATCCTGGACACCCTGGGTATCGAGGCTGCCGCGCACCGTGTGGTAGCGCACACCCGGCAGGTCCTTGACACGACCCCCCCGAATGAGGACCACGGAGTGTTCCTGCAGGTTGTGGCCTTCACCGCCAATATAACTGGTGACTTCAAACCCGTTGGTCAGACGTACCCGCGCGACCTTACGCAATGCAGAGTTCGGCTTTTTGGGTGTCGTCGTGTACACACGGGTGCATACCCCTCTTTTCTGGGGACAGCTTGCAAGCGCGGGAACATTGCTCTTCTCCACCTTGCGCTTGCGCGGTTTGCGCACCAATTGATTGATTGTAGTCATAAATTTTCTATACCTGAAACAAACAACAGGCCGATGAAACATCGGCCTGTGTAGCCGCGAGATTGTAGAAACCATCGGGCATGCTGTCAAGCAAACCCTTTCATTACTCGGCGCTTGGACTGACCTCCACTTCCGCGCTGCTCCCGCCTGCCGCAGTCAATTCCTCGGCAAGCGCCTTTTCAGCATCGTCATCGGTCATTATTTCACCTTCTTCCATGTCAGCGGCTTGCAGCTCCTCTAGAACATTGCGTCGGCGGCCCTCATGGTAGGCGAGGCCCGTTCCGGCCGGAATCAGGCGCCCGACAATCACGTTTTCTTTCAGTCCACGCAACATGTCCTTGGAGCCGCGTACCGATGCTTCGGTCAGCACGCGCGTGGTTTCCTGGAATGAGGCAGCCGAGATAAAGGATTCTGTCACCAGGGAGGCCTTGGTCACACCAAGCAGTACCGGATCGAACCGGGCCGGCTCCTTGTCATCCGCTTGCATTTTCTCATTCATCTCGAGCACCCTGGATTTCTCCACTTGCTCACCCTGCAAGAAACTTGTATCGCCAGGGTCGGTGATTTCCGCCTTGCGCAGCATCTGCCGGGTAATCACCTCGATATGCTTGTCATCGATTTCCACGCCCTGCAGGCGATATACATCCTGGATTTCCCGGACCAGGTACTCGGCAAGCTCCGTGATTCCCAAAAGGCGCAGGATGTCGTGCAGGCTCAGCTCACCGTCAACGATGACCTCACCCTTCTCCACGTGCTCGCCTTCAAATACATTGATCTGCCGCCATTTCGGAATCAGCACTTCCTTGGATTCACCGTCTTCATCCGTGATCACAAGACGCTCCTTGCCCTTGGTGTCCTTGCCAAAGGATACGATCCCGGTCTGCTCAGCGAGTACAGCCGCCTCCTTGGGCTTGCGTGCTTCGAACAGGTCGGCAACCCGTGGCAGTCCGCCGGTGATGTCCCGAGTCTTCGAGGATTCCTGCGGGATCCGGGCAATGATGTCGCCAACGCCTACGGTGTCGCCGTCGGACAAGCTGATGATGGCCCCGGGATGCAGCGTGTAGTGGGCCGGTTTTTCGGTACCCGGGAACTTCAATGGTTGACCTTTGGCATCCACCAGGTTGACCGCCGGTCGCAAATCCTTGCCCGCCGCAGGACGGCTTCTCGGGTCAAGGACAATGGCAGAACTCAAACCGGTGACCTTGTCCGCGAACATGTTGACGGTCACCCCGTCGGCAAAATCCACCAGCTGGATCGAGCCGCCGACTTCGGTGATGATGGGCCGGATATGCGGGTCCCAGGTGGCGACCGGCTGTCCGCTTTCCACGGTGTCGCCATTGTTCACGGAAATCGAAGCCCCGTAACTGATCTTGTAGCGTTCCTTCTCGCGGCCCTGTTCATCGACCACGCTGAGCTCACCGGATCTCGATACCGCGACATTGTGTCCGTTCTTGTGCTGCGCAAGCTTCACGTTGTGCATGCTGATCGTACCGGCGGATTTCACCGTGATGCCGCTGGTGGATGCCGCCCGGTTGGCTGCACCACCGATATGGAACGTACGCATGGTGAGCTGCGTGCCCGGCTCGCCGATGGACTGGGCAGCAATAACCCCGACCGCCTCGCCGATGTTGACCAGGTGGCCGCGTGCCAGGTCCCGCCCGTAGCAATTCGAGCAGACCCCGTAACGGGTTTCGCAATTGATTGGCGTGCGCACCTTGATCTCATCCACGCCGAGTTCCTCGAATTTCTTGCACCAGGTCTCATCCAGCAAGGTGCCTGCCGGAATCAGCACATCCTTTTTCTTCGCATCCAGCACATCCTCGGCAACCACACGGCCAAGTACACGGCTTGACAGGGTCTGCACGACATCCCCGCCTTCAATCACCGGTCTCATGATCATGCCTTTGGAGGTTCCACAGTCGGTCTCGGTGACCACCAGGTCCTGGGCCACGTCCACCAGTCTGCGTGTCAGGTAACCGGAGTTGGCGGTCTTGAGCGCGGTATCCGCAAGTCCCTTGCGCGCACCGTGCGTGGAAATAAAGTACTGCAGTACGTTCAGTCCTTCGCGGAAATTTGCAGTGATCGGCGTCTCGATAATCGAGCCGTCCGGCTTGGCCATCAGACCGCGCATGCCCGCCAGTTGGCGTATCTGTGCAGCCGAGCCTCTCGCGCCCGAGTCCGCCATCATGTAGATCGAGTTGAACGATTTTTGCGTGATCGTCTTGCCTTCCGGGCCCTCGACTTCTTCGTTGCCCAGTCGGCTCATCATGGCCTGGGCGACCTGCTCGTTGGTGTGCGACCAGATATCGATGACCTTGTTGTAGCGTTCTTCCTTGGTCACCAGACCGGAGGCGTACTGCGAGGCGATTTCCTCGACTTCCTTCTCCGCTTCCCCAAGAATCGACTGCTTCTCTTCCGGAATGACCATGTCATCGGCACAGAAAGACAGCCCGGCACGGGTGGCATAGTTAAAGCCCGTATACATCAGCTTGTCCGCCAGGATCACGGTATCCTTCAGACCGGTACGCCGGTAACACTCGTCAATCAGCGACGAGATGGCACGCTTGTCCATGTCCCGGTTAATCAGGGCAAAGGGCAGGCCTTTGGGCAGTACCCTGGAGAGAATGGCGCGTCCTACCGTCGTCTCGATGGCACGATGTATAGGATCTGCGGGTTCGTCGCCCTCACCTTCCTCCACATCCTTGATCCGGATCTTCACCTTGGCATGCAAGCTGACTGAACCGCTGTCATAGGCGCGTTGGGCTTCCTCGACATCGGCAAAGGCCATGCCGGCGCCTAGCTCGTTGACCTTCTCACGGGTGAGGTAGTACAGACCCAGCACGATATCCTGGGAGGGCACGATAATCGGGTTGCCGTTGGCGGGGGATAACACGTTGTTGGTCGACATGATCAATGCCCGGCTTTCAAGCTGGGCCTCCACGGACAGGGGTACGTGAACGGCCATCTGGTCGCCGTCAAAGTCGGCATTGAACGCCGTGCAGACCAGGGGGTGCAGCTGGATCGCCTTGCCTTCGATCAGGATCGGCTCAAACGCCTGAATACCCAGGCGGTGCAGGGTCGGTGCACGGTTCAGCAATACCGGATGCTCGCGAATGACTTCTTCGAGAATGTCCCAGACCTCGGGACCTTCCTTTTCAACCACTTTCTTACAGGCCTTGATGGTCGGTGCGATCCCGCGCATGTGCAGCTTGCTGAAAATAAACGGTTTGAACAGTTCCAGGGCCATCTTCTTGGGCAGCCCGCACTGGTGCAGTTTCAGGGTCGGTCCGACCACGATCACCGAACGCCCGGAATAATCGACGCGTTTGCCCAGCAGGTTCTGGCGAAACCGCCCCTGCTTGCCCTTGATCATGTCCGCAAGGGACTTGAGGGCACGCCGGTTGGTACCGGTAATCGCCCGTCCGCGCCGGCCATTATCCAGCAGGGCATCCACCGCTTCCTGCAGCATGCGTTTCTCATTACGCACGATGATGTCGGGCGCATTCAACTCCAGCAGTCGTTTCAATCGATTGTTGCGATTGATGGCACGACGGTACAGGTCGTTCAGATCGGAGGTCGCAAAGCGCCCACCGTCCAGGTGCACCAGTGGACGCAGGTCCGGAGGCAATACAGGCAAGACTGTCAGCACCATCCACTCGGGCTTGTTGCCCGACTCGATGAAATTCTCGGCCAGGCGCAAACGCTTGGACAGCCGTTTCAGTTTCGCTTCCGAGCGCGTCTCGGTGATTTCCTCGCGCAGGGTGGTCACTTCCTGTTCCAGGTCCACCTGCTTCAGCAGCTCGAAAATGGCCTCCGCGCCCATGCGCGCATCAAAGTCATCCCCGTAGGTTTCGATCGCTTCCAAAAAGGCTTCATCGGAGAGCAGCTGCTTGTGCTCGAGTCCGGTCATGCCCGGGTCGATGACGATGAAGGCTTCGAAATAAAGTACGCGCTCGACATCCCTCAGAGTCATGTCCAGCAAAAGACCAATACGCGAGGGCAGCGATTTCAAAAACCAGATATGGGCCACGGGGCTGGCCAGCTCGATGTGTCCCATGCGTTCGCGACGCACCTTGGTCAGCGTGACCTCCACGCCGCATTTCTCACAGACCACACCGCGGTGCTTGAGACGCTTGTACTTGCCGCACAGGCATTCATAATCCTTGATCGGTCCAAAGATCTTGGCGCAGAACAGTCCGTCGCGTTCGGGCTTGAAGGTACGGTAATTGATGGTCTCCGGCTTCTTGACCTCGCCGAATGACCACGACCGGATCATGTCGGGGGAAGCCAGTCCGATGCGTATGGCATCGAAGTCCACCGCTTCACCCTGGTTTCTCAGCAAACTTATTAAGTCTTTCATAATCTTCCTCGTACCCTTTGCTTGCCGTTATGGCCGCTTAACGCATGCGGCCATGACTGTGTGCCCGATCGTCCCTTACTCCTGAATCAGGATTTCTGTTCCAGGTCGATGTTCAGACCCAGAGAGCGGATTTCCTTCATCAGCACGTTGAATGATTCAGGCATGCTTGCATCAATGCTGTGATTGCTGTCGACGATGTTCTTGTACATCTTGTTGCGACCCATGACGTCATCGGACTTGACGGTCAGCATCTCCTGCAGCGTGTAGGATGCGCCGTACGCTTCCAGCGCCCAGACCTCCATCTCGCCGAATCGCTGGCCGCCGAACTGGGCCTTGCCCCCCAGCGGCTGCTGGGTCACCAGGCTGTACGGCCCGGTCGAACGGGCATGCATCTTGTCATCCACCAGGTGATTGAGTTTGAGCATGTACATGTAACCCACGGTAATCTTGCGGTCGAACCGCTCACCCGTTCGCCCGTCCCACAGATACGTCTGCCCGTCCTTTGGCAGGTCGGCTAGTTCCAGCATCCGCTTGATCTCGGATTCCTGCGCGCCGTCGAAGACCGGAGTTGCCATCGGCACCCCGTTGCGCAGGTTCGTGGACAGGGTCCTGATTTCCTCGTCGTTGAACTCATTGAGCGTCACTGAAATGCCTTCATCCTTGTTATAAATCTCATTCAGAAAGCTTTTCAACTCCTTATTTTTACCTGACTTGTCAAGTATCTTTCCGATCTTAAGGCCGAGCCCTTTTGCGGCCCAGCCCAAGTGGGTTTCAAGCACCTGCCCGACGTTCATACGTGAAGGTACACCCAGCGGGTTCAGCACGATGTCGACCGGGGTCCCGTCCTCCATGTGCGGCATGTCCTCGACCGGTACGATCATGGACACCACGCCCTTGTTTCCATGGCGCCCGGCGACCTTGTCACCCGGCTGCATGCGACGCTTGACCGCAAGGTAAACCTTGACCATCTTCAGCACGCCAGGGGCGAGATCATCACCCGCGGTAATTTTTTCCTTTTTCTCGAGCAGCTTTTGCTCGAAGGATTCACGCTGACCCTTCAGCTGCCCGGAGAGTTTTTCAAGCTGGGCGGTGACGGTTTCAGAACGCATCCGGATCTCGAACCAGTACTCAGAGTCCAGGGACTCCAGGTAGGTCTTGGTGACCTTGGTGCCTTTCTTCAGCCCTTCCGGACCCCCCTCTGCGACCTGGCCCGTGATCAGGCGCTTGACGCGCGCGTAGATGTCCGCCTCGTAGATGCGCAGCTGGTCATTCAGGTCTTTTCGCACCTGGTCAATTTCCGCTTCCTCGATTTGCAGGGCCCGCTTGTCCTTGCTGACACCGTCACGGGTAAATACCCGCACATCGATCACCGTACCTTCCATTCCGGAGGGCACGCGAAGCGAGGTATCTTTCACATCCGAAGCCTTTTCTCCGAAGATGGCACGCAGCAGTTTCTCTTCCGGGGTTAACTGGGTCTCGCCCTTCGGCGTGACCTTGCCCACCAGAATATCGCTGGGCCGTACTTCCGCACCGACATACACGATTCCGGAGTCATCCAGCTTGGCCAGCAGGTTCTCGCTGACATTGGGAATATCGGCCGTAATCTCTTCTGCACCGAGTTTGGTATCGCGTGCAAAACAGCTGAGCTCTTCGATATGGATGGTCGTAAAGCGGTCCTCCTCCACGACACGCTCGGAGATCAGCACCGAATCCTCAAAGTTGTAGCCGTTCCACGGCATGAAGGCGACCAGCACGTTCTGCCCGAGTGCCAGCTCGCCGAGGTCGGTCGAAGGCCCGTCCGCCAGTACATCCCCGTGGGCAATCACATCGCCGGGCTTGACCAGCGGGCGCTGGTTGATACAGGTGTTCTGGTTGGAGCGCGTGTACTTGGTCAGGTTATAGATGTCGACGCCCGGCTCACCCGCCTCGGCCTCATCATCATTGACCCGCACCACGATCCTGCCGGCATCCACGGTGTCCACCTCACCTCCGCGCCTTGAGACCAGTGCGGCGCCTGAATCGATGGCGACCACACGCTCGATGCCTGTGCCGACCAGGGGTTTTTCTGCGATCAGGGTGGGCACGGCCTGGCGTTGCATGTTGGACCCCATCAGTGCGCGGTTGGCATCATCATGCTCCAGGAATGGAATCAGCGAGGCCGCGACCGAGACAATCTGCTTGGGAGAGACATCCATGTATTCGACTTCCTCGCTCGGTACTAGCGAGAACTCGTTTCTGTGTCGTACCGATACCAGCCCATCCAGGAATTTGCCCTTTTTGTCGAGCCGCGCATTGGCCTGGGCAATGGTGAACTGGCCTTCCTCGATAGCCGAGAGGTACTCGATGTCGTTGCTGACTTTTCCTTTGACCACTTTACGGTACGGGGTTTCCAGAAAGCCGTAGTCGTTGGTACGTGCAAAAATGGCCAGCGAGTTGATGAGCCCGATGTTCGGACCCTCCGGGGTCTCGATCGGACAGACACGCCCATAGTGTGTGGGGTGGACGTCACGGACCTCAAAGCCTGCACGCTCACGTGTCAGGCCGCCCGGACCCAGGGCAGAGATTCTGCGCTTGTGGGTGATTTCTGATAACGGGTTGTTCTGGTCCATGAACTGGGACAACTGGCTTGATCCGAAAAACTCCTTGATCGCCGCAGCCACGGGCTTTGCATTGATCATCTCCTGCGGCATCAGGCCTTCGGATTCGGCCAGGGTAAGTCGCTCCTTGACGGCGCGCTCCACGCGCACCAGGCCCACTCTAAAGGCATTCTTGACCATCTCGCCGACACAACGTACGCGCCGGTTGCCGAGATGGTCGATATCATCCACCATTCCCTTGCCGTTGGGAATGTCGATCAGGGTGCGCATGACATCGAGGATGTCCTCCTTGCTCAGCGTACCCGAGCCCGAGGTTTCCTCGCGGCCCACGCGCCGGTTGAACTTCATGCGGCCCACGGGAGACAGGTCGTAGCGTTCCGGCACGAAGAACAGGTTCTGGAACAGGTTCTGGGCCGCATCCTTGGTCGGCGGCTCACCCGGGCGCATCATTCGGTAAATCTCGACCTGCGCTTCAAGCTCATTGGTGGTGGTATCAATGGCCAGCGTGGACGTGATGTACGGACGACGATCGATATCGTTGGTGTAAAGCAATTCCAGCACATCGACCGAGGACTCCAGGATCTTTTCGATGTTCTCTTCGGTGAGTTCGTCATTGGCCCTGCAGACCAGCTCTCCCGTATCTACATCGACCAGGTCCCTGGCCAGCACCTTGGTGAGCAGGTACTCCACCGGAACCTCGAGTTTCTTGATTTTCGCCTTTTCAATCTGGCGTACATGGCGCACCGTAATGCGCCGGCCCGCCTCGACAATCACCTTGCCGCCCGCGCGGATTTCAAACGGCGAGATCTCGCCGCGCAACCGCTCAGGGATAAGATCCAGGATAAAGCCTGAATCGGTGATGTGTACCTTGTTGGTGTCGAAGAATATGGAAAGGATTTCCTCGCTGCTAAAGCCCAGTGCACGCAGCAAAATGGTGGCAGGAAGCTTGCGGCGCCGGTCGATACGCACGAACAGGCAATCCTTGTGGTCAAATTCAAAATCAAGCCATGAGCCGCGGTAGGGAATCACCCTGGCGGAGTGCAGCAGCTTGCCCGAGGAATGCGTCTTGCCCTTGTCGTGGTCAAAGAACACACCCGGGGAGCGATGCAGCTGGGAGACGATGACCCGTTCCGTGCCGTTGATCACAAAGGCGCCGGTATCGGTCATCAGCGGAAGCTCACCCATGTAGACTTCCTGCTCCTTGACGTCCTTGACCTTCTTGGAATTGGCCGGGGCTTCCTTGTCGTAGATGACCAGGCGCAGCAGGACTTTCAGCGGCGCATGGTAGGTCAGGCTGCGCAGCTGGCATTCCTTGACTTCAAACGGAGGGGCCTCGAGACGATAGCTGACATACTGGAGTTCAACGTTTCCAGAGTAGCTGATGATCGGGAATACCGACTTGAATACGCCGTGCAGACCGGCGTCCTCGCGTTCTGCATCTACCTTGTCGTCCTGGAGAAAGTGCCGGTACGAGGCCAGCTGGATCTGCAGCAGATAAGGCGCGGCCAGGATTTCGGGCCGTTTGCCAAAATCCTTGCGAATTCGTTTCTTGCTAGTGTAGCTATATGCCATCGATATCACCCCATTATCAAAACGCGCATACAAAGAGACCCGACAGCATCTGCGGACACTGACGGATCAGTCTCGGGAATGTGTAGAGCAAGGATTACTTGAGCTCTACGGTTGCACCGGCTTCTTCGAGTTGCCCCTTGATTTCTTCGGCACCTTCTTTCGCAGCGCCTTCCTTGATCGTGGAAGGAACGCCTTCGACCATGTCCTTGGCTTCCTTGAGTCCCAGCCCGGTAATGGCCCGCACGACCTTGATGACGGCGATCTTGTTACTGCCAAAGCTCGTCATGACGACATCGAATTCGTCTTTCTCAGCCTCGGCCTCGCCGCCGCTGTCCGCCACAGGTGCAGCTGCCGCGACTGCGGCTGCGGAAACACCGAACTTCTCTTCCATGGCGGAAATCAGATCCACTACATCCATCACACTCATCGCTGAGATCGTCTCAAGAATATCTTCTTTCGTAACTGCCATTTTTCATCTCCTAATCAAATCAAAATCCAAACCGTGAAATCCTAAATCTTTAACGTGCCCCTGCTGGCTGCACAGAATACGACCGCGCTAGTCCTGCGCCTTTTTCTGTTCGCCGATGGCGGCCACGGTTCTCACCAGGGTCCCGTGGGGCGCTGCCAGGGTACGCACCAGTTTCTCTATCGGTGCCTTCATTACGGCCATCAACAGTGCGATGGCCTGCTCTTTGTTGGGCAGGCTGGAGAGTTTCTCCAGCGCGGAAGCTTCCAGGAGTTCGCCGCCCACGGCAATCATCCTGACTTCCAGCAATTCATTTTCCTTGATGAAGTTCTTGGCAAGGCGTGCTGCAGAACCCGGGTCTTCTTTTGAGAACATCAGCATCAGCGGCCCCACCAGGCCCTCGTCCATGCACTCGTACGTGGTGCCCTGCAGCGCACGCCGGGCCAGCGTATTCTTGACGACCTTGAGGTAGACCCCTTGTTCGCGTGCCTGTGCACGCAGGCTCGTCAGTTCGCTTACCGTCAGGCCGCGGTAATCGGCTGCAATCACAGAATGTGCACTCGCGGCCACCTGGGCCACTTCGGTCACAACGTCTTTCTTTTGCTCAAGTCGCAATGCCATGGCTACACTCCCTATATTCCTCTACACATCCGCCGGTCTTACACCAGTTCCGTCTGATCCACCCGAACGCCGGGGCCCATGGTGGATGAAACCGTCACTTTCTTGATGTAGATTCCCTTGGCCGAAGCCGGCTTGGCCTTGACCAGGTCTGCCAGCAGCACTCTCAGGTTTTCTTCCAGAGCATCCGCCTCGAACGTGACCTTGCCGATGGCACAGTGAATGAGTCCGCCACGGTCGGTCCTGAAACGTACCTGGCCCGATTTTGCATTCTTCACGGCATCGGCTACATTGGCCGTAACCGTCCCCACTTTGGGGTTGGGCATCAATCCACGCGGCCCCAGTACCTGTCCCAGTTTACCGACGACCTTCATGGTATCCGGCGTGGCAATGGCGACATCAAAATCAATCTGGCCGGCCTTGACCTGGTCGGCCAGCTCCTGCAGGCCCACTATATCGGCCCCTGCAGCAGTTGCCGCCTCGGCTTGCTGGCCTTCGGCAAATACCGCCACCTTGACGTCCTTGCCTGTCCCGTGCGGGAGCACCGTCGAGCCACGAACGACCTGATCCGATTTCCTGGGATCCACGCCGAGCTTCACGCACACATCGACCGACTCCTTGAAACTGGCACCTGCACATTCCTTGACCAGTTGCAGCCCTTCTGTTGGCGCATAGACCGTATCGATTCCGGTCTTCTCGCGTGCGGCACGTAATTTCTTACCGGGTTTCGCCATATTCCTAGACTCCTTCGACATCCAGGCCCATGCTTCGGGCACTGCCTGCAATCGTACGCACGGCCGCATCCATGTCCGCGGCGGTGATGTCGGGCATTTTCACCTTGGCAATCTCTTCAAGTTGTGCACGGTTCACCTTGCCGACTTTTTCCGTATTCGGGCGCCCGCTTCCCTTGTCCAGCTTCGCGGCCTTCTTCAGCAGTACTGCGGCAGGCGGTGTCTTGGTAATGAAGGTGAAGCTTCTATCGTTGAACACCTCGATGACCACGGGTACCGGCATGCCCTTCTCAAGGCTCTGTGTCTGGGCATTGAATTCCTTGCAGAAGTCCATGATATTGACCCCGTGTTGTCCGAGTGCAGGACCCACGGGAGGACTTGGATTGGCATCACCTGCAGGCACCTGCAGCTTGATGAATGCTTCTGTCTTTTTTGCCATCGCTTGTTATTCCCTAACCTTTTTCTACCTGGCCAAAGCCGAGCTCGACCGGGGTCGAACGTCCAAAAATCTGTACGGCCACCAGCATGCGGCTTTTCTCGTAGTTCACTTCCTCAACGACGCCGTTGAAGTCGTTGAATGGTCCGTCAGTGACGCGCACCACTTCACCGGGCTCAAACAGGACCTTGGGCTTGGGCTGTTCCACCCCTTCCTGCATGCGCTCCTTGATGTTCTGGGCTTCTTTTTCCGTGATGGGTGCGGGCTTTTCCGTCGAGCCGCCAATGAAGCCGAGCACTTTAGGACAATCCTTGACCAGATGCCAGGTGTCATCGTTCATTTCCATCTTCATCAGCACGTAGCCCGGGAAAAACTTCCGTTCGCTGCGACGCTTCTGCCCTTCCCGCATCTCGACCACTTCCTCGACAGGGACCAGGATTTCACCAAACTTGTCCTGCATTTCGAATCGCTCGATCCGTTCCGCCAATGAGCGCTTCACCTGGTGCTCAAACCCGGAATACGCATGCACAACATACCAATGCATCGCCATCTGCCTGCCTTTACCTGATTACGAGCTGTATTAAAGAGGTTAGTCCGCGATCCACGAGCCATAAAAACAGTGCAAGAATGATCACGACGACTAGTACCACGAGTGTTGTCTGCAAGGTCTCAATACGTGTGGGCCACACCATTTTGCGCACTTCAGTACGCGCATCCTGCATGAAGCCTGCAAACGCGCGTCCACGTTCCGTGGTCAGTGCCACGACCGCTGCAAGGACCACGCCCGCCACAATGCCCAGCACACGGTACAGCAGTGGCAGGTCCGAAAATATATAGAATGCGAGCAAGCTGGCACCCACTATCCCTGCCGAAACGGCCAATTTCAGGGTGTCCACGCTGCCTGCAGTAACGTCAGCTTTTCCTGCCATGTCCTGCCTAAAATTTATACCTGTCGAGTAAGTAGCTCTGGAGCGCATCCGTTACTGGCAGGCCAGGAGGGAATCGAACCCCCAACCTGCGGTTTTGGAGACCGCCGCTCTGCCAATTGAGCTACTGGCCTTAACTCAGTACCTTGCAATTGCCAAACAAGTAACTATATCGCGATTTAGCAATGTTTGGAATATCTTTTTAGTAGCGCCGAATTGCTCACTTGCCAAAACAGCAAAAAGAATAATGGATTTGTGCTGCCCTTTGAGTAAAAGCACGTGATGTCTAGCAGACCCTATGCTCATATAGAAACAACCCTTTTTGGTCAGCCCTTGAAAATAGTTTCGCGATGGTACTGCATGAATTGCGGATGTGGAGACAG
Organism: Gammaproteobacteria bacterium; assembly: GCA_965214675.1. Lineage (GTDB taxonomy): Bacteria > Pseudomonadota > Gammaproteobacteria > UBA4575 > UBA4575 > WTFY01. The sequence goes on along the minus strand of OZ243969.1, from coordinate 378,461 downwards.
CATCTGCGTAGAAGGCAAACGCAAGCGCCGATCTGGATTAAGCATGGCCAAAACTGGATTGGGAATGCTGTCTTCTGCAACTAAGATCGCATAGTCATCATCGACTGATATCAGCCCACGATCAAACATCCAGTGTACTGTCCCGCTCAAAGCAATGCCGTTTCTCACCGAGTCTGGTCCGTAGTGCTGTACAGGCCGGATGTGTGCGGCTTGGGCTTCTGACCTTCCTCCTCCATTGATGAGTTTGATGCCAGTGATTGCGCAAGTGTTGTCGTATGCTTGTTTGACCTGTTTTGAAAATGCCCTATCACGGAACGGTCGATTGGTGACTTGCTGGATAAGTGGCCGCTTATAGATTTCGGGCTCATCTGCTACCCTTGCATTTACCCCTTCTTCATGCCTTTCGTCCCCGATAGCCAGACCACTGAATCCAGCCTGGAGAATAAGGTTGTACTCATGGTTTGGAATAGAGCGTACGGAAAGACCGAAGGCCCCCTTATTTGTCTGACCGTCTGGCCGCTGAAGGCCAGATTCGTAGTAGTGGCTGCCTTCACGGAAAGGAACCGCTTGGTCAAATTCCAGATAGTCGCGAACAAAGGCGTAAAAGTGATCTTCCCGCTCAGGATCGCGTTCAATAGATCTCACCCTGGCAGTTGCGAAATAAGCCTGCCGACCGCCACGACTGTTGACGTCGCTGCTAGTACGGCGAGGTTCATAATATACAATCCACTCTCCTATTATGTGCTTCACCGAATGCAGGTATCTTTTAGGAAAGTGATACCGTACCTCTGGCAAATCATCGTAGGCTGGATCGACGCGGGTTGTGAAAACTACGTTCACTAGTAATTTGGTATCGCCTTTTAATTTCTCTATGTAAATTGTAAATCACTTGACTTTGATAATGGTAGCTGCAGCACATATGCTGTATTAATATAGCACTTGGTATTATAATTACACCGCACGGTGGATACCCACGTGGAGCCTAGGTTGCGCACATTCAAAACCAAGCCTTTCGCGCGGTTCGCCCGTCGCGAGGGGGTCGGGGAAGGTGCGCTGTGTGATACCGTGGAGCGAATTGCGAACGGACAGATAGATGCTGATCTCGGTGGGGGCATCATCAAGCAACGTATCGCCAGGCCAGGTCAGGGTAGGTCTGGGGGTGTGCGGGCATTGCTGGTACTGAGGCACCGAGAGTATGCCTTCTTCGTCCACGGGTTTGCGAAGAGTGACCGGGAGAACCTGCGACGGAATGAACTTGGGGCAGTGCGAAGACTTGCCGGCGAAATGCTTGGGTTGGACGAAGCCAGCCTTGAATTGATGCTGGCGAATGGAACGATTAGCGAGGTGGATTGCGATGGTTAGACAATATGGGAGTGATGTGCTGGCATCGGTGCACGAGACGGCGCTCGGCATGGCGGAAGCAGGCGTGGTGTCTAAGCGGACGATGAGGGACTTCGACGAGATGTGCCTGACGCCAGTCAAGGAAATAGCACCGGAAGACATCCGTGCGCTTCGGCTGCGCGAAAATGCGAGCCAGGCGGTGTTCGCACGCCACCTCAATGTGACAACCGGGCTGGTGAGCCAGTGGGAGCGTGGCGAGAAGCACCCGCGTGGGGCCTCGCTGAAATTATTGGCACTAGTAGCCAAGAATGGCCTCGGGGCGGTTGCGTGAGATTTGGTTACTTCACCGCCCTGGAGATCCCATATCGACGGCATACCAAACCAGCATTCCTCGTCTCGTCAAACAACCGTACCCACGTTCGTCGTTGCTGTATTTCCCTAGTTCATAGATGCCCATTTTATTGAAACGATGTCTATGAATCACACACACGACGCCAGCTCTACATGTTTACAAGAACCTGTCTTAATTCTGATTTACAAGCAATCTCCACCCAGCCAATGATGCCACAGTGAAGTTATTTTGACTGTAGAGACGCTGCTCTCCAGGCAGCTGCCACCCACTGAATATTTTCAGGATGCAGGTGTATGTTACTTATAGTGGCCAACCTGTCATCCATTGCTTGCTGAGCAGCGCCAGCCCAACACTCAGTAGTATCACCTGTAGGTATGCTTACCCCGTCTTTAGCAGGATCCATAAGCCAGTCTGCTATTTTTGTGGAGTTCATCTCAGCAGTAGTATTTGTCAGCATACTTACCATTGCGAATTCTTGGCGCATCCGCTTACCTTGCTCATTTTGCCACCTCAACACTGCTGCAATTAACGCCTTCCCAGGGAGATCAGTCACGCCTGCAGTGCGTCCACCAAACTCATATGCCTTGGCATGTCGTAGCATTAACTGCATCAATGAAGACTTAAAATCTAGCATATGAATATCAGGGCGAGATGCTCCCCAGGTGCGATCAAGAGTGACACGCCAACGTGTGCGTTGGTATGACATTTCACTTGCTATGTCATCCGGGAGCCTGATATCCCAGACAATACCCTTGTGATGTTTTTCAACGACCTCTATACCTAACTCTGCGAACATGCCTTCAACAAATGAATGCAGATGTGCACCGGTAATTGAAAGTTCAGATTTCAGCTCATTCGGGTCGTATCCGGTCACGTATTCAAAGATTTCACGCTGCTTATCAATTGCCGAACGTGCTCTACCCAATGCATCGTCAATCCGCTGCCTTGTACGTTCGATGCCATTATCAATTGCCTGCTCAAGGATTTCCTCAACATCAAGGGTGTCTACCAGTTCCCCAAGAATGTCATCCGCCAAGTTTTCTTTGTACTCATCTCCCAAGGCTGACATATCACAGACTACTTGTTCAATACGCGCATACATAATCTCCATAATTTCTGCATCCAAAGTCTGAGGAGCTTGAACATTGAATACTAAAACCCGTTTTTTTTGCCCATAACGGTATAGCCTTCCAATACGCTGTACCAGCCGCATCGGATTCCATGGCAGATCGAAATTGACCATGACATGACAGCGCCTTTGAAGATTTATACCTTCACCTCCAGCTTCAGTAGATATCAAAAACTGTCCTTCATCCTCAAAACGTGCAATCTCTTTTACGCGTGATGCTTGATCTTGACTGCCATGTATCAGGTGTACACGGTTATCTCCAAACCGCTCCCGAAGGGCGCATGCCAGAAAATCCTGGGTTGCACGGTATTCAGTAAAGATAAGAATTTTTTCATTAGGATTAGAGCTTAGTACCGCGCTCACCAGATCGTTTATTAATGAATGGACCTTCAGGTCTGAATCTAGAAGTACCTCTGCCTCACTTATCAGTTGCTTGATTGCTATGATTTCACCATCGAAAAATTCTTTGCGGTTTCCAAGGTATCTCTCCTCCCACTCCCCTTCAAATCGTGCATCCTCTACCTCGTCGTTGGAATCCTGCTGTTCAATCTGGTTATGGAGAAGCTCGAGCCGTCTATTGAGCGCACGATGAATCGCAGCTGTACTTGAGGCAGCAAGCTTGCGGTAGATTGTCATTACGAATCCTATTGCAATCCCAGGGCGTCCAAGCTTTCGGCTGGCAGCATAGCCCTGCTTGAGGTAACGCCGAAGATTGGAGTCGAATGTAAGAACGCGCTCATCTATTTCAACTTGTATAGTGTGTGTTGTCTTTCCTTTGAAGATAAATCTGCCGCTTGCATCAGTCACGTCAGCCTTCCTGTTGCGGATAACCATCTCGCGCAAAATTTCAGGATTACTTGAAAGTGTGTCTATCTCTCCTTTCAGCTCGGGGCGAAGTAATTCAAGAAGTGCCTGAAACTTGTCTTGCATTCCTTGGTGGGGAGTTGCACTGAGAAGCACCATTGCGTCAGTGAGCTTGCGAAGTTCTGCTGCCAAATGAAATCGATCTGATGCATCAAACTTTTGGCCCCACTGACGACGGCTCAATCTGTGAGCCTCGTCAAAAATAATGACATCCCATGAATCCGATGAAAGAAGTAATTCTTTATGCTTTTCAGCCTTTAGGCGGTCAATTGATCCGATCACATGATTGTGCAGCCTCCAGTGTCTTGGGTCATTAATCTGAAAATCCAGACCGTAGATCTGAAAATCACTCATGGCAAACTTGTAGTGGAGTTCATCTTGCCACTGCTTTGTCAAGCCAGCTGGAGTCACAATAAGTATTCTGCGAAACTCACCGCGTTGGCTAAGAGCAGCTAATAGCATCCCAACCTCAATGGTTTTTCCAAGACCAACATCATCCGCTATAAGCCAGTTAAGGTTTCCTGAAGCTAAAATATGGTGAATAAGATGGATTTGGTGCGGCAAAGGATCTATCTCAAAATGAGAAAGTGATCCTGTATTTTCATTCCACAGCTCCAGGGCATGAGCAAGGCAGCGGAGACGAAATCGCTCAGCCTCACCATGCTCGGTCTTTCCAGGTCGAAGAAAAGCATGCTTGACTCCCCTGATCTGCTTAAGGTTTTCGTAAGGAAGCCAAACTTGATTTCCTGTTGCAGGAAAATCTACCAGTGCTTGATCACAACCTCCAAGTCTCCTCCGTTCAACTACCTTGCCTTCCCCAAGGGTTTTTCGTACACGCGACAGTGGAATGTCCTGAACCTCCATTCCAAGCTGAAGCCCACACTGAACAGAATCAAGCAACACACGTTCATGAATACCTTCCGGAAACCATTCAACAACCAAGGCTGGTTTGGCCGTGTCAGGCAAAAACTTTCTAACTCGACCAAACCGATCCCGATCTTTCAATCGCACCCATGCGCCAGGTACTGGAACTAGAGTATCCTGGTTCATTGTCTCGGATTACTGTCTATCACAAATAACTTCAAGTGTTGGAAATTAAGAAATATTGTGTGGCTGTTTACTTAGCCATCAAGGCCACAAGCCATACTCGGACAACTGCTGCAATACAAAGGATCTGCACAAAATTTTCTCGTCGTCCTCATCAAGATCAGACACAAATGTAAATTCAATTGTTGTTTCCCAATTACCTGCCACTATCTCTGGATTTTCCATTACATAATCAAGCCAGTCGCAGAGGTAACGGTAAAATGAAGGAAATGAATCATGCAGGTACCTGCAGTTGTACCATGTTGCATACAGCTCATCTAGTAGATGCTCAATCTCAGCGATATCTGGAAGAGGATTCGTCAAGCGTATCAGCTGAATCGAGGCCCCCCAACTCAAGGCATGGTAATGGTCCTTGGAAGCTCCACACACCATATTTGCAAAATAACTACTCCATCCAAAATCAATACTAAATTCTGTGCGCTCATCCCAAAGCTCACGAATCTGTACGGCAATGCTAAGCTCATCAGGTATTAAACCATGTTCCAACTGCTTCCTGACTGCACGTTTGGCAGAGTTCCATCCATACTTTTCAAAAACACTAGCAAGCAGTTGTATCCCTGTCTCGTCCCAGTTGAATTCTTCACCAACCTCAATTGCTTGCTGCAGCGCACGGCTATGACGAGAAATCTGACCTGTAGTTCGCACAGTTTGCACAGGCATCCCACGATCGGGGCTGCCCTGGAATTCATCTGCCTCAAGCGCAAATTCAGTCCAGTCAAAATGTGTGCTATCAGGCTCATAGACACCCTGTGGTTCAGCAAAACTCTGATCAACTGCATCATCAAAATCAGCAAATTTTTGCTCAGGCTCCAGATTTAACTGATCGCCCTTTTCACTCGATTTGAGTTGAGCTTCAAATTCAGTTTGTGCTTTATCTTCTTGCCATTCACAACCATCCCAAGAGTCTATTTGATCGAGTTCGACTATCTCACCAGCAAATTGTATTTCGGCATCAGAATGATATGCAGGGAACTCCTTATTTGAAGCTGAAGAAATTTCTGCGTGTTTGTTTTTGTACAGGTTTTGATCAAGCCCACATTCAAAAAATCTTCTTTGCGACCGGATTTTAGAGTCATTAAGACAAAACAACTCCCAATCTACTGGACCAAATGTTTCCATCTCAGCTTGAGAATCAAGCCTTGCTTTATCACGAAAGTAGCGAGTCACACTGTTGCTCTTTCGTTTTTTAGGATGTTCTCGGCTTACTCAAATGGAGCATAATTAGACTTGAACGTGTTCGCTACAAACTCTTAGGTACCTCTGCGTTGAAGTCCCCATGCTAAGTATAATAAGAATGACTGAACTAATCAGAGATTTACCTTAGGAACTTCACCAAGCATAGACCACGAAGGAATATCTGGCTGTAAAAGTGTGTGATACGCTGGCACTTTGACGCATAGAGGAGTCATACCGTATGCCTATTCGTGACTACCAGTCGCTTATGCTTCCAGTCCTCAAGGCATTTGCTGACAGGTCTGAGGTCGCAGTGTCTGAAGTTCGAGCACGTGTTGCTGTTTCAGAAAAGCTGACCGAACAAGAAGTCTCCCAGCTCCTGCCAAGCGGGCGGCAAACCGTCTTGGTCAATCGCGTGGGCTGGGCGTTGTTCGAACTGGAACGGGCCGGGCTGGTGAAACGGGTACGCCGCGCAGTCTATCAACTGACGGTTGAGGGAAGCCGGTTACTGGAAAAAGAGCCGGAGAGAGTTGATCTTAATGTACTTCGCACCTACCCAGCGTATGCAGAGTGGGAGCGTTCGGTGCAGCAACAACAAAAACAAAAGAGCACACCACAGGCAGTGTCGGTACAACTGCCAGTGCCTGGCTCTGAAGAGACTCCTGAGGAGCAGCTAGAGCGTGCTGCCGGAGAGCTTCGCACCATGCTGGAGTCGGAAATATTGAATCTTGTCCGTAACTCCTCGCCTGCATTTCTTGAACGTGTGATCGTCGATCTACTGGTTGCGATGGGTTATGGCGGAGGTGATGCTACCAAGAGCCGTGTGACAGGACGTTCGGGAGATGGCGGCATAGATGGTACAATCAGGGAGGACGCACTCGGTCTGGACGAGGTCTATGTTCAGGCCAAGAGGTATGCCGAAGGCAGCAATGTCGGTGAAGGTGACCTGCGCAACTTTGCAGGTGCCATTGACGCAGCAGGCACATCCAAAGGCGTATTCGTCACCACAGCCGGATTCACGCAATCTGCACGGGAGTACATCGCACGCAGTCCAAAGCGAATCGTTCTGATCGATGGCAAGGAATTGGCCCGGCTTATGATCCAACATGGTGTAGGAGTGCGGACGCGCGTTCGCTATGAGATCAAACGGGTCGATGAAGACTATTTTGACCAGGAAGAGTTATAGTTCGTGCGCCTGTCGCTCAATATGCAGTTCGCCAATCAACTACATGACCTGGAGGAAAAAGAGTAGCGGCTAGGCCAACAGGGTCTAGCCATTTTATATACGGAGTGCTTTTTTTAGATACTCACATGGTGTTTTTCAATTGTAGTGATTCAGACTTGATCTGACAGGTACCGGTTTTGACGCAGTGTCTGTCTGTCAGTTCAGGTTCAATGTATGCACTTCTCCTTCCAGATTAATTTTCCATCTTCCAGGGTCGCCATGGGGGTTCTTCCACAGCACATCTTTCCCTGATGAGTACGTTCATTATTGTAGTACTGCAGCCATTCGTCCAGATCGGACTGTAATGTTTCGAGATCTGCATACAGGTGACCATCTATGGAGCCCATAACCGGATTTGAACCGGTGACCTCTTCCTTACCAAGGAAGTGCTCTACCGACTGAGCTATATGGGCAATTTATTGCGTACAATTCGATCCACTATAGATTCAGAAGTGTGACGTATCCTCTTCTTCTGTAATGAACAACCCCACACTCAACACTTCGGGCAACACGGAATTATACTGCAGCAACATGGAGCGGGTGATCGGGATCGAACCGACATCATCAGCTTGGAAGGCTGGGGTTCTACCATTGAACTACACCCGCAGAACCTGAGACAGGACCATTTGGTGTCTTAATTCTAAACATTAAATGGTGGAGGGGGAAGGATTCGAACCTCCGAAGGCTGAGCCGGCAGATTTACAGTCTGCTCCCGTTGACCGCTTGGGTACCCCTCCAAAGGGCATGGATTGTGTGGTATACGTCTGTACACTGTCAATATCGTGTAGTGGAGTCCTTGTGCCAATACAAGCATTACCGGGGCCATTGCATCGTAACGTTCCAGCAGAATCCAGTGAACTACCTTCATATCCAGTCATCGATGATCCAATCAATTGTGCTCTATAAACTGCTTGAGGATGAACTACCATTGCCATCCTCGTGACATGAAATGAACATCACAATTTATGGCTCGGGATATGTGGGCCTGGTAACTGCGGCCTGTCTGGCCCAGGCTGGCAACCACGTCCTTTGTGTCGATGTGGACGAGAAGCGAATCGAGCAACTCAAGCAAGGCATCATTCCTATTCATGAACCCGGTCTGCAGGAGCTTGTTCAGTCAAGCTTGAAGAACGGGCATATTGAGTTCACGACAATCGCCGAGAAAGGCACTGAACACGGGCTGTTGCAATTCATAGCAGTTGGGACACCCCCGGATGAAGACGGCTCGGCCGACCTGCGCAATGTCATGGCGGTTGCCAACTCCATAGGCCAGTCTATAAACGAGTACCGAGTCGTGGTATGCAAATCCACCGTTCCGGTTGGTACGGCCTCCAATGTCAGCGAGGTCATTCGACAGCAACTAAAACGCAGAAACCTCCAGATAGGCTTTGATGTCGTGTCCAATCCCGAGTTCCTGAAAGAAGGGAGTGCGATTGAAGACTTCATGAAGCCTGACCGGATAATTGTTGGTACCGAAAGCTCGCAAGCGGCAGAACTGTTGTGCGAGCTATACAAGCCTTTTGGTGATGACCTGGTCCAGGTGATGGACACAGCCTCATCCGAACTGACCAAATATGCCGCCAATGCGATGCTGGCGACACGGATCAGCTTCATGAATGAGCTGGCCAATATCGCCGAACACCTGGGAGCCGATATTGAGCATGTCCGCAGGGGCATCGGAGCAGATCCTCGCATTGGTTCCCGGTTCATCCGTCCCGGATGTGGCTATGGAGGTTCCTGCTTTCCGAAAGATGTCAAAGCCCTGCAATCCATGGCCAGACAGGTCAATACCACAGCGCACCTGCTCGAAGCGGTCGATAAAGTCAATCACCATCAAAAACAGGTCCTATTTGAGAAAATAAGGACGTTTTTCAACGATGAACTGCAGGATAAAGTGATCGCATTATGGGGCCTCGCATTCAAGCCCGGTACCGATGATGTTCGCGAGGCACCCAGCCGAACGCTTCTGGAAGCGCTATGGAGTTCAGGGGCAAAGGTTCAGGCTTATGACCCAGTGGCCATGGATCAATGCAAACGAATTTACGGCGACCATCCCCAGCTGCAGCTGTGCGAGCGCCCTGAACAGACGCTTCATCTGGCCGATGCACTGGCAATTATTACCGAATGGGAAGAGTTCATAAATCCCGATTTTGAGCAAATCCGACAGGCCCTGGCCCATCCTGTAATCTTTGATGGTCGCAACCTGTACGACCCAGAGAAAATGCAGCAAATCGGGTTCAAATATTATGCGATCGGGCGGGGAGACTCGCTGCACCAGTAACGCCGCGGTCCTGCACCATCGAGAGCGTCCCAACCTTGTTCGGCTGCATGCCACATTTGCAACAGGCACGAGACACCCTCACACATGTGCACCAGCGCAACCCAAAGCTTCAAACTGAGCTCAGGCCGAAACATAAGGTTGTAACTCTCTCAAATGGGCTACGATAATACGGGTGAATCATCGCATTGACTTTTAGTGTTCAGGCACTGATAGGGAGGGCACCCGGCATGAATCCCAAAGCACACGCTTTTCATCCTATCCTATTCGCCCTGTGCATGGCATTGCTGTACATGCCGGCGGGCGGTCTGCTGGCCGGGGAGCAGGCAGCAACCTCCGTCGAGCTTGACAAGATCAACGTGATTGGCACGAGACGACCCGTGCGCACTGTGGCGGATGCACCCTCTGCAGTGGATATCATCAGCGCGGAGGAATTCAACAACCAGGGGATCACCCAGGTGCCCGAACTGCTACGCAAGCTACTGCCGTCCTACAACGTTGCCACCCAACCGATCAGTGATGCCGCGACCTTTATCCGCCCGACCAGCCTGCGTGGTCTCGCCTCCGATCAGACGCAGGTACTGGTCAATGGCAAGCGCCGCCACCGTGCAGCCATCATCTCGTGGCTTGGCAATGGCATCGCGGAAGGCAGTCAGGGACCCGATATCAGCGTGATTCCGGCAATTGCCCTGAAGCGGGTCGAGGTGCTGCGTGACACCGCCTCTGCACAATACGGCTCCGATGCCATCGCGGGTGTGATCAACTTCGTTCTCAAGGACCGCCCGCAAGGCGGTACCGTAGAAGCCCAGTGGGGACAGACCTATTCTGGTGACGGCGACGAATACCGGCTTGCAGGCAATCTGGGCATACCGCTTGGTGCCAACGGCTTTGCCAACATCAGTGCCCAGTGGCACGAGATGCTGCCTACCGTACGCAGCGTGCAGCGCGATGACGCACAGGCCCTGATCGACAACGGCAATACAGATGTTCGCCAGCCCTATGCGCAGGTCTGGGGACAGCCTGACGTTGATGACGACTACACTGTTTTCCTGAATTCTGCATTGGAAATCAGCCAACGAGCCGAGATTTACACCTTCGGTAACATCTCGGAGCGCGATACCCTGGGCGGATTCTTCTTCCGTAATCCTAATACCCGCAGTGGCGTGTTCATCGTTGAAGACGATGAGCTTGGAAACTATCGCCTGCCCCTGGCCCCGGGCTGTCCGGGGTATGACGACCCGGCCGGGCGTATCCGTGTATCAGAAGCTGCAGATGAGCTGTTTGACAGGACGCCGTATCCGGGCTGTTTCTTCAATGAGCGTTTCCCGGGTGGATTCACGCCCAAGTTCGGTGGTGAAGTCAGCGACGCCTCGGGCGTGGCCGGTCTTCGCGGAGAGTCGGATTCAGGGCTGACCTATGATCTCAGCTACTCGATCGGTGAGAGCGAGGCCGAGTTCTACATCCGCAACACCATCAACGCAAGCCTGGGTCTGGCAACACCGACACAATTCGATCTTGGCAGCTATACGCAGACGGAGCAGAGCCTGAGCCTGGACATGACCTACCTGATCGAGACGGCATCTCTTGCCTCGCCCCTGCACACTGCATTCGGGGCTGAATGGCGCGAACAGGAGTTTGAGGTAGGCGCAGGTGAGGAGACTTCATGGGTTGATGGACAGATTCCGGATGCCGGCGTTGGCGCCAATGGATTCTCGGGATTTTCCCCGGTCGCTGCCGCAGGCAAATGGGACCGCTCCAACGTGGCTGCCTATGCCGAGTTCGAGGCGGACATCACTGATGCGCTCACCGTGGCCGTGATGGGCCGCATCGAGGACCATGAAGATTATGACACCACCGAGGATTTCAAGATTGCAGCAGTTCTGCGGGCCACCGACATGATCAGCCTGCGCAGCTCGGCCAGCACGGGCTTTCGCGTCCCGACCGTGGGGCAGGAGAATATCGCCAATGTCACAACCGCATTCATTCTGGATTCGCAGGGCAGGAACCAGCTGACCCAGCGGGGCACGATTCCCTCAAAGTGTCCGGAAGCTGCAGCGGTGGGAGCAGAAAAGCTCGATGCCGAGGAGTCCGTCACGTATACGGCGGGCTTCGGACTGGAGATGAACGCCGTCTCATTCACCGTGGATGCATACAACATCGAAGTCGATGACCGCCTTGGCCTGTCTGCGGACAAGACTCTGACCGACGCGCAGAAAGCGGCGATTGGCCAGGGTGGATGCTTTCCTGCCGCCGACGTGCGGAATTTCCGCTACTTCGGCAACGGTTTCGACACGCGTACCCGCGGTATTGACCTGATTGTGAACCTTGACATGACGGGCAGGCTGCCACTGCTGCGAGGCGGCAAGACAAAGCTTGCCCTGGTAGGTAACTACAATGACACTGAAGTCACCCGTCACAATCCGGAGTTTATTGATGAAAAGCGTATCAGGCAGCTGGAAGATGCGTTGCCGAAGTACCGATTCAACGTGACGCTACAGCATGACAAGGAGCGGTGGGGCGGCTTTGCACGCGTGAATTTCTTCGACAGTTATGAAGAGTTCCACGCCGACAGCAAGGATTTTCTCATCAAGCCGGATGAGGAGTTCACGCTGGATATCGAAGTCAACTACCGTCTGGCGGGCGGGCTTGAACTGAGCCTCGGGGCGGAGAATGTCTTCGACAATTTCCCGGACAGGAACGAGTTTGCAGGTGTGCTTGGTTCTAAGTATCCCGAATCCTCGCCGATGGGATTCTCCGGCGGATTCTACTACGCCCGCGCACGGCACAACTGGTAACAGCCATCCGGATGCGGAATCAGGCGTACGCCAGGTCTGCGCGCCCTGCCCTGTGCCAGAACCTGATGCCTGCTGGAGGCCGCCGGGCACACCAAAAGTGTTACCCATGTCCCTGGGAAGGACCCCGTGATTCATTGGAGCTGGCGATTGGAATCGAACCAACGACCTGCTGATTACAAATCAGCTGCTCTACCAACTGAGCTACGCCAGCAACCTTGTGACTCGACGAGTGTAAAGAGTTAGCAAAAACCAAGCAACGGCTAGTTATTCCTCAATTCGTCGACACACACACTTCAACCCTTCCAGCACCCAATTGGGCTTGTGCAGGACTTCCTGAGACAGCAAGGGAATAAGAAGCTCCGCATCTCCCCCTGTAAGGATGAACTGGTCAAAAGGATGCTTATCCCCTTGCATAACGTGAACGATGCGATCAATTCCACCCGCCACCGCACTCAGGCAGCCGGTATAGATTGCATCCCGAGTTGAATTTGCGGGAATGGCCAAGTGACCCGCATCCTGATCGATATCCATGTCCGTATCGGCCAGCAAAGCCGCCTGCATGCTCCTGACCCCAGGGAATATGGTACCGCCTCGATGTACACCCCCCTGATCCAACACATCCACCGTGACCGCGGTTCCACAGTCCACGATACAGGTGGAGCCCTGAAATTGATCGTAGGCTGCAATCAGTGCAGCCAGCCGGTCTGTTCCCAAGGCACCGGGGTCCTGGTAACCGATGGTAATACCAAAGCATCGGACAGAGGTATCAAGAAAATAAAATTCTCCGGGCTTGTTTGCGGCAAGCCATTGCAGCAACTGATCGTTCAGCTGCGAGTCCAGTACGGAACACAGCACGACCCGGTCTGCAGCCGCATATTTCTCCAAGAGGGAGACGGTGACTTCAAGCCTGCGTCCATCATGGTAGGCCAGGGCGCCGTACTCATCCGGAACACCGGGTTTGAGCACGGCATACTTGCAACGGCTGTTCCCCAGATCGAGAAGTAATTTCATACGCGAAGTTCCCGTACATGAGCACTGTGCAGGCACAGTCGCTTGTCGTCTGCCTGCAGCACAAGATGACCTTGCGCATCGATCCCATGGGCCACGCCCTGCATGCGTCGACCCTGATACAAAAACTCGACTTTGCGATTATCCATCAGATCATACCGATGCCAGGCTGCACAAAGAGAATCACTATCCTTTTCATCGAGTGCCTCCAGGATTCGGGTCAGGGATCCGATTACGTTTGCTGCCAGCTCGTTTCTGCACAGCTTCCAGTGCGGATGCGAGGAAATCAAATCGGCCCACCCGGGGATTGTTTGATACTCCTCGACCTGGGACATGGCCACGTTCAGGCCCACCCCGATGATCAGCTCGTTTTGCATCTGCCCTGCCTTACGCTCGATCAGCACCCCGCCCAGTTTATTATCTCCCACGCAGATGTCATTCGGCCATTTCAGCCGGACACTCTCCACCCCCAGCTGCTCCAGGCGTTGCGCAAGGCCAATCAATAGCCACAGGCCCAGCACTTCGTACTGCGTCCTCCACTGTCCCAGGTTCCACTGCATGGACAGGTACAGGTTGACCCCGGGCGGCGACCACCAGTGGTGGCCAAAACGCCCTTTCCCCTGCGTCTGCTGGTCTGCGATACAAACGGCGACCTCGCCGTTCCCTGTGTGCCTGCGTTCTGCGAGGTACGTGTTGGTCGAGGTCACGGTAGGCAGGACATCGATGCGGAAAGTATTCGTGATGCCCTGCGCTGCCAGACACTCACGGATCATGCCTGCATCAAGAGGCTGTGTGGCGATGGCAGCGTTGTGGCTTGAGGCAATCAATCTTTTTCCGGGCTGGGTCGTTTTTAAGATGCAGGGCGCAGGGTTTGCACGCCGGTGCAGACCCCACTCCATCAATCCTTTACAATTCCGGCTTGTCAGGCTTTCATGGCCTATACAGGAGTACACCCCGGATATGCAGACAGTTTCCACGGAGTTTGACGGCACACTTGCCGCTCCCGTCCAATGAGCAACCCACCGGCAGAACCGCCGACAAACTTCATCCGCCAGATTATAGAGCAGGACCTGGCCGATGGGAAAAACGAAGGCCGGGTGATCACCCGTTTCCCGCCGGAGCCAAACGGCTATCTGCACATTGGTCATGCCAAGTCCATTTGCCTGAATTTTGGTATCGCACGGGACTACCAGGGCCTGTGTTACCTGCGCTTTGACGATACCAACCCTGACAAGGAGAGCCAGGAATTCATCGATGCGATCCAGAAGGACATCGAATGGCTGGGCTTTGAATGGTCGAGGCTCGCCTTTGCCTCGGACTATTTCGAACAGCTTTATGAGTTTGCCGTGCAGTTGATTGAGGCCGGCAAGGCCTTTGTCTGCAGCCTGGATTCGAACGAGATTCGCAGCCAGAGAGGCACGCTCACCGAACCCGGTGTGGAAAGCCCGTACCGCAACCGCCCTGTGGAGGAGAACCTGGACCTGTTCCAGCGCATGCGTGCAGGGGAATTCAAGGAGGGCGAACATGTGCTGCGCGCCAAGATCGACATGGCCTCTGCCAACATCAATTTGCGTGACCCGGTACTGTATCGAATCAAGCACACCACTCACCCGAGAACACAAGACCAGTGGTGCATCTACCCGATGTACGATTACACGCACTGCATCTCCGATGCCCTGGAGGCGATCACGCACTCCCTGTGTACGCTTGAGTTCGAAGACCACCGCCCCCTGTACGACTGGGTGCTCGATGAACTCAAAACACCCTGTCATCCCCAGCAAATCGAGTTCGCGCGGCTTGCGCTCGACTACACGATCACCAGCAAGCGAAAGCTCCACCTGCTGGTACAGGAAAGGCACGTTGATGGCTGGGATGACCCGCGTATGCCGACACTGTCGGGCATGCGAAGGCGCGGCATCCCGCCTCAAGCCATCCGTGACTTCTGTGATCGAATCGGCATCACCAAAAAGGATGCCCTGATTGAAATGAGTGTTTTAGAGAACTGTATCCGCGAGAACCTGGACCCACAGGCGGCGCGCATCATGTGCGTATTGAAACCGCTCAAGGTCGTCATCGAAAATTATCCCGGGGATGATGAGGAGATGCTGGAGGTCAGCAACCATCCCAAAGATCCGGACCGGGGAAGACGTCCCGTCCCCTTCTCCAACACCCTGTACATCGAGCGCGATGACTTCCTCGAAAATCCCCCCGGGAAATTCTTTCGCCTCGCACCCGGCAAGGAGGTGCGCCTGCGCTATGCCTACAACATCACCTGCACGGACGTCATCAAGGATGGTTCAGGTGCGATCACGGAGTTGCGCTGTCGCTATGACCCGGACAGTAAAGGCACTGCCGGGCGCAAAAAGAAGGTCAAGGGGGTCATTCACTGGGTCTCTGCAAAGCACGCACTGGAGGCACAGGTGCGCCTCTACGACCGCCTGTTCAACCTCCCCAATCCCGGCTCAGACCCGAACCTTGCGGCGTCCCTGAACCCGGACTCCCTGGAAGTCCTGCACGACTGCAAGATCGAGCCCGCCTCCGGGGCATTGGCTGAAAAGGACCGGGTACAGTTCGAACGCCAGGGGTATTTTTGCCTCAACAGGCGCAGTACCTTCGATGAACCTGCGGTGTTCAACCGCATCGTGACCCTGCGTGACAGCTGGCAAAAGTTGGGGAAGAAAGCCTGATCCACTGAATCAGGCGGCCTGATACCTTGTGCTTCGCCGAGCCCAAATGAGGTCAGCGAAGCGCAGGTGCAAAAGAACGTCAGCTGTTTTTAAAAGCTGCGCTGAACCTGGACAGCAACAGCAGTGACTGCTGTACCTCAGGGTCCTTCATCGTGTTGACCAGGCCCATCAGCGTAGCTGGTGGTGCGGCAACAGGCGGTGCGTTTTTCACCTCGGTGGTGACCCTGCACAGGGTGTTCAATGTCTCAATGACATCATCCTGCTCGAGGAAATCCAGCAGCTTGTTCAGGTTCTCGTTGCGAGCGATCCGGTCGGCCAGGCACAGCAACTCATTGAGTACACTGCCCAGGCGCCCGACGATATCATCGCCCAGGGCATCGCCTGCAGCACCCAGCACACGCAAGAGGTTTGCTCCGCGTTCCAGGTCACCTGATTCTGCCAGTTGATTGATGACGGGAATGGCCTTGTCCAGATTGCTCCGGCTGACCTGATCAAGGAGCATGAGCCCCTCTCCCATGGTGGAGCCCAGTCGGGCTACGATGTCATCGGAGAGCGCATCGGCCGCCCCCTCGATCACGCGTTCGACTTCAGATTGTACTGACACCTCACTCATGATCCTACCCCCTTACAGCAGGCCACGTGCGCTGGCCCAGTACATCTTGTTGTAGACCGTCTTGAACCAGTGCATGCCCTTGGTGGGCGGTTTTGGATCCGGTGGATTCTGGTAGTTGAACATGGCGTAGGTGGCACGGCCTTCGCCGGCTTCGATGAAGCAAAACACCTTGCCGTCATAATCGCGCACCGGTCCACCGATCTTGATGGTCGATGCTATGTTCTCTGCCAGTGCTTCCGCTTCGAAGTGGGCCGTGGAGCCCGCCTTGCTGATGGGAAGATTGGTGGTGTCACCGATCACGAAGGCATTCTCGTGGCCTTCGATATTCAGCCGTGTGCGGTTGGTCGGAATGAATCCGCCTGGGCCGAGATCGTTCTCTTCGATGACCTCCATGCCCTTGTGGGAGGGAATCGTTACCAGCAGGTCATAGCTCTCTTCGCCGCCCTCTTCGCTGATGATCTTGTCCGCCGTGACTTCCTTCATGTTGAACAGGGTTTCATAGGTGACTCCCAGGCGCTCAAATTCCGGTACCGCCCAGTTCGCCACAGGCTCCAGGCTGTGTACACGGCCAATCGGATAGGTGTAATGCATCTGCACCTTGTCCCAGATACCGCGCGCCTTGAAGTAATCAATCAGCATGAACGTAATCTCAAGAGGAGCCATGGGGCATTTATGTGGAACGCCTACCGCAACCACAACCTTGCCACCTTCGAACTCCTGCAGGCGCTGGTACATGTTCAGTGCATCGGCTTCTGTGTAGAACTGCAGCGCATGCTCGGCCAGTCCCGGGGTTCCTTCGGCATGGGCACGGGAGCCTGTGGCCACCACGATAATGTCGTAGTCATGACGCTTGCCGCTTTCCGTGGTCACGTTGTTGTTCGCCAGGTCAAACTTGGTGACCGGGTCCACTTCAAAGCGGATGGAGGGTTCCAGCAAATCAACCTGATCGCGGTACAGCTCGTCCGGGAACATCTTGCCCACGGCGATATACAACAGTCCCGGCTGATACATGTGCTGATCTGATGCAGATAGCATGGTAATGCTTGCCTTGCCTGCCTTCAGCTCCCCACTCAGACGCCTGGCCAGGTTATTGGCCAGAATTGTGCCACCCATTCCACCACCGACTATAAGAATCCTCATGTTCACCTCTCTTTTATTGTTGTATCCCTATGCCCTACCTGCATAAGTCACTTTGTCTTTTTTACAACCATATGCAAGACACCATCCTCTTCAAAGCTGTCCAGCAGCTCGTGTCCCACCTTGTTTATCCATTCCGGAATATCACTCGCAGAGCCCTTGTCCGTCGACAGCACTTCGAGCTCATCCCCCACTGATGCAAGTTTCATCTGTCCGATGAGTTCCATCAGCGGACCGGGGCAAAACGTGTTTTTTGCATCAACCAGTTTTCTTTCCATTGTGTGTTTCTCTTTCTTAGAAGTGCCAAACCTGGCCATCTGAGGCATCACTCAGAAAGCTTGTCAGGCCAAGTGGCTCGGAAATGTAGGTTTCAAGATCATCCTGACCAATTCCGAGTATATCAACTGCCATAGAGCAAGGGAAAATTTTTGCGTCCCCGTACTCGACGGCCTGCTGAAACAAATCCTTGAAGTCCGGGACATTATTCTCCTCGATCAGCCGACCCATGGAGCCCTCTGGCGTGGCCTGTTCAGACGAGTCCTTGATGAAAAAATTGAGGGAATTCATGGACAGAAATACGGAGACATCATTGCCGCTCACGGCCCCTACAGAGGCCACCATGGCCGCCATCTGGAGTTGCTCGCGCTTGTTGGAAGTCACCATTACACTAATCTTTTCAGTCGACATATCTACCTCTCAAATTTGACTCTTGGTTGCAGCGGACAATGCACTTCATGTCCGGGATACCTTGCAAGCATTCTCTATACGAACGCTCACTTTCAAGACGTGACCTCATACCAGGACGGTATCAATGATCCTGGGCCGGGCTTTTCTGAAAACATCGTCCGCAGTAGTAGCAGATGACCCTGTTCTTTTTTCCAAACGGCAGGTAGACCAGCGGATGGCCGGATACCCCGCCGCCGTCACAGGCCACTTCCGTCGTATCCGCATCCACTTGTACGGTAGTCGTAACGGACGCATGTTTATCAGCCATGACGGTCAACGGACAGCGTTCAGGGAACGATAGGCCGCGACACGGCACCCATCAAAGCCATTACAAATCACAGCTTGGTAGGGTTTGGCGCATCGCCATATACCACTTTCGGATCAAACACTTTTTCATGCTCCCTGAATTCGAGCTGGATCGGGGCATCTTCGGGCCTCTCGCCTGTACGGATCACACGATAGAAACAGGAACGGTACCCCACGTGGCAGCTCGCACCCCCTTCGACGTGAACACGCAACCACACGGCGTCCTGGTCATCATCAATGCGCAGTTCAACGATTTTCTGTATCAGCCCGCTGGTCGCCCCCTTGTGCCACAGGCACTGGCGGCTGCGGCTCCAGTAGTGGGCTTCGCCCGATTCGATGGTTTTCTCAAGCGCTTCCGCATTCATGTAGCCGAGCATCAGCAGCTCGCCTGATTCGGCATCCGTGGTCACGGCCGGTACCAGTCCATGCTCGTCAAACTTCGGCGCAAGGACATCACCCTCTTCCACCGCTTCGATCTGTTCGCGCTTACCAAACCATTTCAGATGTGCAGACATGCCAATACCTATTATTTCTCGCCAGGCTAAACAATACGATTATACAGGATCACCCCTGGCAAAGAACCTCCACCGCCTGTGCAGTGTGGAGGGTTCGACAACACCCTGGCACTCCAGTTCCAGGCCATGGCATGTAAAAACCCTTTTTGGCACAATGACCTGCAAACGAGCGCAGGGTATGCCGGCACCGCGCCGGCGTCGCTGTGTGAGAACCCTTGGGGACTCATGACTTTATCAATAACGCCACCCGATGACTGTAATGCACGGTCCTATGCGGGCCTGTTCGTGAATGACATCCCGCTGATGGATGTGCGTGCGCCCGTGGAATTCAACCGCGGCGCGTTCCCCATGGCGGAGAGTCTTCCGCTCCTCGATGATGACCAGCGAGAAGCCGTGGGCATCTGCTACAAGCGCGAGGGCAAGCAGGCAGCCATTGAAAAAGGCCATGCACTGGTCCGGAACGAGGTTCGCCAAGCCCGAATCTCGGCATGGGTCGCGTTTGCCAGGCGCAATCCGCACGGAGCGCTGTATTGTTTTCGTGGCGGGCTTCGCTCGCAGATCACCCAGCAATGGATGCATGAGGCTGGTGTGGAATTCCCCGTGGTGGCTGGCGGCTACAAGGCCTTGCGCACCTTTTTGCTGACCTCCCTTGAGCGCGCCGTCGAGCAGTCCAGCTTCACGCTGGTCGGCGGCAAGACTGGCAGCGGCAAAACCACGCTCGTACAGGACCTGGAGCAGGCCATTGATCTTGAAGCGGCGGCCTACCACCGGGGCTCGAGTTTTGGGCGCCATGCAAAATCCCAGCACCCGCAGATCAATTTTGAAAACCGCCTGGCGATCGATTTCCTGAAGGCGCAGCACGCCCGTGTCCATGACATCGTGCTCGAGGATGAGTCACGCACGATCGGGCGCGCAGGCCTCCCCAGGTACCTGTTCGAGAAGATGCGCCGCTCGCACATCGTCGTGATCGAGGAGCCTTTTGATGCCCGGTTGCAACGACTGCTGGATGAATACGTGCTCGGCATGCACACGGAGTTCTGTGCCCTGGAGGAGGACGGTGATGGCTTTGAAGCCTTGTCTGCCTACCTGCTGGAAGGCCTGGAGAGGATCAGGAAAAGACTGGGGCCTGCCCGTTATCCTGGTATCCGCAACGCCCTGTGCGAGGCCCTGTCCTGGCAAGCGAGAACGGGGCATGCGGGAAAGCACCGTGACTGGCTGGCCGCGGTACTGGAAAATTACTACGACCCCATGTACGAGGACCAGTTGCAAAAGCGTAAAGACCTGGTGTGTTTTCGCGGGGATTACCCGGCGTGCCGGGAGTATCTCGAACATGCGACTCCCGCGATGGCTGGACTGGCAAAAGAGCCGGCTCCCGGGATTTTGCCTTTGCAATAAAAAAGCCCCGCTCTCATTCAAGAACGGGGCTTTTTGTGTCAACGCCTGACAGTGTCCTACTCTCACACGGGGAGGCCCCGCACTACCATCGGCGATACGTCATTTCACTTCCGAGTTCGGGATGGGGTCGGGTGGTACTAACGCTCTATTGCCGCCAGGCAAATCGTAATCTGGAAATCAACTAGACGTGTCTATCTTGCGCACTCAATCTGCTTGAGTGTTATATGGTCAAGCCGCACGGGCAATTAGTACTGGTTAGCTTCATCCATTACTGAACTTCCACACCCAGCCTATCAACCTGGTCGTCTTCCAGGGCCCTACAGGGGAATTAAATTCCCAGTGAGACCTCATTTCAGGAGGGGCTTCCCGCTTAGATGCTTTCAGCAGTTATCCCTTCCGTACATAGCTACCCGGCAATGCTACTGGCGTAACAACCGGAACACCAGAGGTACGTCCACTCCGGTCCTCTCGTACTAGGAGCAGCTTCCTTCAAGTCTCAAACACCCACGGTAGATAGGGACCGAACTGTCTCACGACGTTCTAAACCCAGCTCGCGTACCACTTTAAATGGCGAACAGCCATACCCTTGGGACCTGCTTCAGCCCCAGGATGTGATGAGCCGACATCGAGGTGCCAAACACTGCCGTCGATATGGACTCTTGGGCAGTATCAGCCTGTTATCCCCGGAGTACCTTTTATCCGTTGAGCGATGGCCCTTCCATTCAGAACCACCGGATCACTAAGACCTACTTTCGTACCTGCTCGACATGTCTGTCTCGCAGTCAAGCACCCTTATGCCTTTGCACAAACCGCACGATTTCCGACCGTGCTTAGGGTACCTTCGCGCTCCTCCGTTACTCTTTGGGAGGAGACCGCCCCAGTCAAACTACCCACCATACACGGTTCCCGACCCGGATAACGGGCCTGGGTTAGAACTCCAAACATGCCAGGGTGGTATCTCAAGGTTGACTCCACAACCACTGACGTGGCTGCTTCAAAGTCTCCCACCTATCCTGCACAAGCAGGTCCAAAGTTCAGTGTAAAGCTGTAGTAAAGGTTCACGGGGTCTTTCCGTCTAGCCGCGGGAACACTGCATCTTCACAGCAATTTCAATTTCACTGAGTCTCGGGTGGAGACAGTGTGGCCATCGTTACGCCATTCGTGCAGGTCGGAACTTACCCGACAAGGAATTTCGCTACCTTAGGACCGTTATAGTTACGGCCGCCGTTTACCGAGGCTTCGATCAAGAGCTTCGTCCGAAGACTAACCCCATCAATTGACCTTCCGGCACCGGGCAGGCGTCACACCCTATACGTCCACTTGCGTGTTTGCAGAGTGCTGTGTTTTTAGTAAACAGTCGCAGCCACCTGGTCACTGCAGCCCCCACCAGTTCACAATGTACATTGATCGCCAGCAAGGGCGCACCTTCTCCCGAAGTTACGGTGCTATTTTGCCTAGTTCCTTCACCCGAGTTCTCTCAAGCGCCTTAGGATTCTCACCCCACCCACCTGTGTTGGTTTGCGGTACGGTTCCGTACTACCTGAAGCTTAGAAGATTTTCTTGGAAGCATGGGATCGGCCACTTCGCTCCTAAAAAGGTGCTCGTCATCATGTCTCAGCATTAAGAGCCCGGATTTACCAAAGCCCTCTGCCTACACACTTAAACCGGGACAACCGTCGCCCGGCTGGCATTGTCTACCCTTCTCCGTCTCTCCATCGCAGTAATACGAAGTACTGGAATATTAACCAGTTTTCCATCGACTACGCCTTTCGGCCTCGCCTTAGGAACCGACTAACCCTGCGCCGATTAGCGTTGCGCAGGAAACCTTGGGTTTTCGGCGTGCGGGTTTTTCTCCCGCATTATCGTTACTCATGTCAGCATTCGCACTTCCGATACCTCCAGCAAACCTCTCGATTCACCTTCACAGGCGTACGGAACGCTCCTCTACCATGCAATAAATTGCATCCGCAGTTTCGGTACACAGCTTAGCCCCGGTATATCTTCCGCGCAGGCCGACTTGACCAGTGAGCTATTACGCTTTCTTTAAAGGATGGCTGCTTCTAAGCCAACCTCCTGGCTGTCTGGGCCTTCCCACATCGTTTCCCACTGAGCTGTGATTTGGGGACCTTAACTGGCGGTCTGGGTTGTTTCCCTTTCCACGATGGACGTTAGCACCCACCGTGTGTCTCCCGTGATTGAACTTCCAGGTATTCGGAGTTTGCAATGGTTTGGTAAGTTGGGATAACCCCCTAGCCATAACAGAGCTCTACCCCCTAGAGTTATACACGAGGCGCTACCTAAATAGCTTTCGAGGAGAACCAGCTATCTCCGAGCTTGATTAGCCTTTCACTCCTACCCACAGTTCATCCGATAATTTTTCAACATTACCCGGTTCGGGCCTCCAGCAAGCATTACCCTGCCTTCACCCTGACCATGGATAGATCGCTCGGTTTCGGGTCTACTCCCAACGACTGATGCGCCCAATTAAGACTCGGTTTCCCTACGCCTCCCCTATTCGGTTAAGCTCGCCACTGAAAGTAAGTCGCTGACCCATTATACAAAAGGTACGCAGTCACCCGCCGAAGCGGGCTCCCACTGCTTGTATGCATACGGTTTCAGGTTCTATTTCACTCCCTTAACCAGGGTTCTTTTCACCTTTCCCTCACGGTACTAGTTCACTATCGGTCGGTAGAGAGTATTTAGCCTTGGAGGATGGTCCCCCCATGTTCAGACAAGATTTCACGTGTCCCGTCCTACTCGATTTCACTTCATCCCTGCTTTCATATACCGGACTGTCACCGTCTTTGGCT